>CP133317.1:0-1667859 GCA_050920655.1 Candidatus Rickettsia vulgarisii
TTGATAAAAGAATTAAATATTCCTTCGAACCATTATAAGGAAATTTTGTCAATATTACAAAATGGTGGAGGAGCTGCAAGGATTATTGGAGGAGCGGTTAGAGACGCAATTATTGGTAAAATCAATAATGATGTTGATATAGCAACGGATTTATTACCTGAACAAACAGAAAAGATATTATCAGAAGCAGGTATTAAAGTAATACCAACCGGTAAAAAGCACGGAACAATTGCAGCTCTTTTAGGTGATGAGAAGTTTGAGATTACTACCCTTCGAAAAGATATTGATACAGACGGTAGGCGCGCCAGGGTCGCTTTCACTGATGATTTTGCAGTTGATGCTGCTAGAAGAGACTTTACTATTAATGCTTTAAGCTATTGTCCATTTCAGCATAAAATTTATGATTATTTTAATGGAGTGCAGGATTTACAAGATAAAAAACTTGTATTTATAGGAAAAGCGTTTGATAGAATCCAAGAAGATTGCATAAGAATATTACGATTTTTTTCGTTTTTCTTGTTATTACACTAAAGATTTAGACCAAGAAGGAATAAAAGCTTGTGTCGATCTTAAAGATAATATTTAGTGTTATCACGAGAGAAAGAATAAAATGGGAAATGGGATAAATTACTCATTTCTGATAATAGTCCCAATATTCTACAAAAAATGTTCGATATATAAAATATTACAAATAATTTTTCCTATTAATTAGTTTAATAAATAATATTTTTTAAATTTTACCTTTATATACCTAAGTCATAAGTATGTTCTTTTATTTTATCATATTAATAACCTAACATATAGAGAATTAATAGACTTAAAATTCTCTAAACATGAAGCAACTAAAATTATTTCCATAATTAAATTACTTAATGAGAAGGATATTAATAAATATATTTTAAGAGAAAATTGGTTAGAAAATGAAGATTACTTGCAGAATTTAAATATTCTTGTGGCGCTTGGAAAATTGGATTTACCAATAGTAAAACAGTTTATTAAAAGATTATTCTCAGCGTCAAAAACCAATATTTCCATGCAGCAGGTCAAAAGATTTACAAAAATTCAATATTAAAGGTAAAGATATTGGTATTGTTATCCAAAAGTTAAAAATGATATGGATAGAGAGTAATTTTACTCTTGGATGAAGAAGGCTTATTACAAATGTTAAAAGATAATGATTAAAAAGTTTTTTGTTACAATTATATTATTATTTAACGTTGCCAAACTTTTGCCAATAGCAAAATTAAAATTATGTTACTAGTATTTAATCTCCCGCTAGCAGTGGTATTGTATCCATGTTGGTACAAAGATCAAGCAGAAGTAGTTGCTATTGCCAGTAATAATAATTGATTGTCCGCACCACTATCATAATCTGAAACCTAGTGATCTGCAAAAAGTACAAGATGCTGATATTGTATTATATATCAATGAAGAGTTTGATGGTTTTGTTAGTAAACTAATGAGTCAAAACAATAAGAATATTGTTAGAGTTAGTGATTTTCCTAGATTAAATCTCATTAAAGATAATCATTATAATAATTGGCATATTTGGCTTGATTTATACAATGTTCAGATTATTTTGGAGAGGATGTCTAATATATTAATAGAGCAATTTCCTGATTTAAGTATATATGTTAAACAAAATCTTCAGGAATCAAAAAAACAAATAGATAGGCTTATTGAAATTAAGAACCAACAATTATCATCTTTACAAGATGTAATTTTACTTACTGATAGTTTAGAGTATTTTTTTGATGATAAATGTAATGTAGCAAAATTATATAGTCCTAATCAAAAAGTCTTAAATATATAAATAATCTAGAGAAGATGTTAAGCCAGTTAAATAGTAAATGTTTAGTATTAAATATAGGGCAAGATCCTTTGGTTTATCAAAGCCTAAAAGCTAATATAGTTGAAGTAGAAAGTGAAAATTGGAAAGTAGATAAAATAAATAATGAATTATTTTATAATCAATATTTAAAAATAATTAATCAAGTTACTCGATGTTTAAACTATTAAATCCTTATTATTTTAGTAAGTGGATACGTTTTATAATTCCAATATTATTAGCTCTGATGCTAATCACAATGGGTATAGGTCTATATCAAGCCTTGATAATTTCCCCAGCAGATTACCAGCAAGGTGAAATAGTTAGAATTATGTATATTCATGTTCCTGCTTCTTGGATGGCTTTGGCGATTTATAGTTTTATGGCTATTTGTAGCTTTAGTAATATAATATGGAAAAACAAGAATGTCGTTTTTAATGACAGTGTCAAGCGCTCCTATTGGCGCTGTGTTTTGTATGATCAGTATGTTTACCGGAGCGTTATGGGGTAAACCTATTTGGGGAGCTTGGTGGGTTTGGGATGCTAGACTTACTTCAATGCTAGTCTTATTTTTGTTATATTTAAGTTATATTATAGTTGTTAATAGTGGAGATAATATTTGGCGGGCAGAAAAAACCAGCTTCTGCAATTGCGATAATTGGCTTTATTAACATACCTATAGTAAAGTTTTCAGTAAATATTTGGTATAGTTTGCATCAGCCAGCAAGTGTTTTAAGATTGGGTAGCCCAACTATTCATAAATCAATGTTATTGCCATTAATGTTGATGTTTTTCAAGTGTAATCTTATATTTTTTACTAGTTCTAGCCTTTAGATTATCTGTATTAATAGCTAAGCTTAAAGAGCAATGATTTCCCCATATCTAGCATGAAATTGATATTATGAAAATGGCATTATAAATTTCCATATAACAGGGTTTAGACAATTCAGCATTTATAAAATAAATAAAAATAGTAGTAATATTATGACTTATGTAGTTACGGATGAATGTATAAAATGTAAGTATACAGATTGTGTAGAAGTATGTCCGGTAGATTGTTTCTATGAAGGAAATTAATGTTAGTTATTAATCCTGATGAGTGTATAGATTGTGGAGTATGTGAAATAGAATGTCCGGTTAAAGCTATTAAGCCTGAATCAGAAGAGTTGATTGATTGGGTAGAGAGAGCAAAAGATTTTTCTAAGAAATGGCCGAATATTACTATTAAAAAAGCTCCGCCACCAGATGCTGACAAGTATAAAGACGAAAAAAATAAATTTGAAAAATATATGAAACTATAAGAGCATTCAGTATTAAAAGTAGGATTGTGGTTATATTATCACACCATAAAATAGATGTAGCATTAATTGACATTTTTTGTTTAGCTCTAGGAAGATAATATGATATAAACTTTGCATTGTGAGATTTGGTATATTACATATTGTAAGTTTATGTCACAGAGTACGAAAAAATTATAACTCGTGTTATAAGTTTTCTAGTCAAAAAAGTAAGTTTGTGTTAAGTTCTTAGGTGACTATAAATAAGGTCGCTTAATTATTAAACAATAAAGTACTAATAATAGACTTTTATTTAATAAAAATATAAGGAGAAATAAATTATGAAAAAATTACTTTTAATCGCAGCAGCTACAAGTACTCTTTTAACTTCTTTTTCTTCATTAGCTTGCCATAAATGTGAAGAGAAAGCACCGGTAGTTGCTCCTTGCGCTAATATTGCTAGCAACGCTGGTATGTTCTATGGAAAAGTAGAAGCTGGAGTAGGTTTCTTAAATAGAGCAAAAACAAATACTGGGGTACTAGAATGAAAGGTAAAAGTACTTCTGGAATTTTTGGTGTTGGTGTTGGTTACTATGTAATGGATAATCTTAGAACAGATTTAACCATTGATTTCCTAACTGAAGCAAAATTTAAGAAAACTTTCACTGATTCAGCAACAGGTAATTTACATCGCTTAAGACATAAAGGTGATAATATAATGTCTGTTATGGTTAATGGTTACTATGATTTATGGGAAATCAGTATTTTTAGAACCTTCGTAGGAGCTGGTATTGGTTGGGGGCAAGTAAAAGAAGATCCGTTCTGTTAATGTTACTACAGGAACTACTTTTTGCTGGTGCTACAAAAAAAGCTAATAATTTTGTTTACCAATTAAGTGCTGGTGGTTCTGTTGATATAGCTGAAGGTATCAAAGGTGAACTATCATACAGATGGGTAGATTATGGTAAAACAAAACATGTAAGAAATCAAGTTGCAGTTGATGGTAAAAAAGGTGGTAAAACTCGTTATGCTGCTCATAATATCATAGCTGGATTAAGATTTAGCATGTAATTATCTTAAGGTTATAAAAAGTTAAAAAAGGATGGCATCGCCCTCCTTTTTTATTATACAATAAGTCCTGCTATTAATTTTTGGTGTGTGTGATATTTTTTCAACAATTATGTTACTTCAAAAGATTTTTAATCAAAAATAACATAAAAACTATAAAATTAGTTGTGGATAAAATTATATGTTACTATAATGCAAACTCAAAACTTTTAAACTTTTTAAGGAAGATAATATGAAAAAATTACTTTTAATTGCAGCTATAAGTACTGCGATTTTAGCTTCTGCTACATCATTTGCGGAAGAAAGTTTCTATATCAAAGGTGAAGCTGGTGCATTATTCATGCAAAAGCAAAATTAAATACACCTTCAGCAGCTAAAGCTATATTTGGTGATAAGATAAAATTCAAATCAAAAATTACAGGTACCTTTGCTATTGGTGTTGGTTATAATGTTATGGATAAAGCTAGAGTAGATTTAACTCTTGGTTTCTTAGCAAATCCACAACTTAAAAAATCTTTTACTGATGCTGGACAATCTGCAAATGCAAAAGTTAAAGGTAAAGTAATGTCTTTAATGCTAAATGGTTATGTTGACTTATTTGATTCAGGACCAGTAAAAACTTTTGCAGGAGCTGGTATTGGTTGGGCTCAAGTGAAAGAGAAAGTAAATGTTTCAGCTAATGGAAATAAATTATTAGAAGGGAAATCTAAGAAAGCTAACAATTTTGCTTATCAAGTAACAGCCGGGGGCTTCAACTCAAGTACTTGATGGTGTTACAGCTGAATTATCATAGAGATGGTCTGATTTTTGTAAAGTTAAAGCTAAAAAAGGTCAAGAGAAAAACAAGATCCGTTACAGAGGTCATAATATCATCGCTGGTGTAAGATTTGATATATAATTTATTGTATAAATAAATCTTATTTCATAAAAAAGGAGCCATTGGCTCCTTTTTTATATTCTACTTTCCTTCAAATAAAATGATATCAAATTAATTTTATTTATATTAAAATAAGCAAATTTTTCCGATATTAACGATTTGTGCCATATTTATGGTTGCAGTGAATTAATATTTAATCATCAATTAAATGAAATTTTAAAAGAGGCCTAATGCAACATCATAATAATATTGCTAAACGTGTTATATTAAAAGAATCTGAAGCATTAGTTGAACTATCAAATAATTTATCTAATGATTTTTCTAATGTTGTAGAGCATATAATTAATTTTAAGGGGCGAGTTATTTTAACAGGTATAGGGAAAAGTGGCTATATAGCTCATAAAATAGCTGCAAGCTTTGCTTCTACTGGTACAGCTGCATTTTATTTACACCCAGCTGAAGCAAGTCATGGTGATCTTGGTATGGTAACAGAGAGTGATTTAGTTATTATGTTATCAAATTCAGGTGAAACAAGAGAATTATTTGATATGATGAAATATTGTAAGAGGTTCTCTATAAAAATTGTTGCTATGACTATGAATGCAAAATCTACTATAGCACTAAATAGTGATTTTTTATTGTTGATACCGAGAATAGAAGAAGCGTCATCATATATTGCGGCTCCTACAACTTCTTCAATAATGATGTTGTCACTTGGAGATGCCCTTACTACTTCGGTGCATGAAGCAAAAGGTTTTACGGCAGAAGATTTTCATGTCTACCACCCAGGAGGGAAAATTGGTACAAATCTTCTAAAAGTAGAAAATTTAATGAGAGTAGATGATCAAATGCCTGTAGTATATGAAAAGACGTCGTTTACTGATACGATATTAGTTATGAATCAAAAGGCTTTAGGATGTGCTATAGTGGTAGGAGATGATTTTAGTTTAATTGGTATTATAACTGATGGTGATTTACGCAGACATATTAATGACCAGGTTGGTATGAAATTTGCTGTTGATGTGATGACCGCAAACCCAAAATCTATCTCTTCTTCAAAATTAGCAGGAGAAGCGTTAGCGGTAATGAATGAAAAATCTATCACTAGTTTACCAGTGGTTGAAGATAATAAAGTTGTTGGTGTGATTCATATTCATGATGTACTGAGAGCAGGGGTTAGTTGATGAAAGGAGATGAACGTCTTCCTAAAGTTGAGTTAATTAGAAATTATACACCTTTATCTAGAGAGAGTAAATTTACTATTTCCTCTTATAGGCGTTTTAGAAGTTTGCTAAAAATTATAACTTTAATAGAATTTCTATAGTTATATATTATTTTTATATGAATTTAAAAACATCTAATAATAATTTAAAGGAACCTACAAATAGTGCTAGTGAACAGGTTACTGATAAACATGATAAATCTAAATATGAAATAAAAATTTTAAATTCTACTTTTAAAGGTCTAAATGACAAGCTAAAACCATATCAAATTAATAGTCTCCAAGCGATTAGAACATTGGATAATAACTATTTATTAGAAATTATTGACGCTAAATATGCAATGAATTCAAAAGAGGAGTTAGTGATTAACGCAGATAATGGTATATTGAATGAAGAGACTCAAATATTGACATTACAAAATAATGTACAATTTTTTTTAGGGGAAGGTACATTAAAAACTCCGGAAGCTGAATTAAACTTATTAAATAAAGAAGCGTCTAGTAATGCAGGGGTAATATTATTTTATAAAAATTCTACACTTAAATCTGAGAATTTTAAGTCTATGGATGATAATAATATTATTAATTTTCAAGGTAATGTATCTACAGTTATTGAGACATCGGATTTTTAATTTATGATCTATAATTTAAAATTATTATTAGTTTTTGCTGTTTATTAGTAACTTGCTTGGCAGTAGCAGATGAACAGAAGAATAATCTACATAAACTATATATAAACTCTGATAATTTAGTTATTAATCAAGCTAAGAAACAAGCTGAGTTTACTGGAGAAGTGATATTATGGTTTGATGATTTAATGATTAAAACAACTAATTTAGAAATTTATTATAAAATAGTTGATGATAAAAAAACTATTGATCGGATAATTATGTCGTCAAAACTTACTGGTAAAAAAAATAATTCTGCAGAATTATTAATGGCTAATTCTGCAGAATATTTTGTAAAGAAGAAAGAATTAATATTACTAGGTGATGTAGTAATACAAAAAGATGAGCATATTATAAAAACTGATAAATTAGTTTATTATATGCAGCAACTAAATAATGTAGATTTTTAAAAATTTAGTAAAATGATAGACATATTACAAGTAAAAAATATCTCAAAGTCTTATAATAAAAGAGTTATCTTGCATGATGTCTCCTTGCAATTACAAGCTGGAGAGATAGTTGGTCTTTGGTCCAAATCGCGCCGGGAAAACTACTTGTTTTAGTATTATCATAGGCCTTAGTAAGCCAGATAGTGGAGCGTTATTTTATAATGATCATGATATAACTAATTTGCCAATTTATTTAAGAGCTCAATTTGGCTTTAGCTATTTACCTCAGGAACCATCAATTTTTCGAGGGTTGTCTGTAGGGGATAATATAAGGTTAATGTTGGAGGTTTTAAATAGTGATAAAGAAATTATAGAACAAAAAATGTCAGATTTATTAAAAGAATTTTCTATTTATCACTTAAAAAATTCCCCAGCAATGGGTCTTTCTGGTGGAGAAAGACGTAGATTGGAGATAGCAAGAACTTTAGCTCTAAATCCTAAATTTATTATGCTTGATGAGCCGCTTGCTGGTATTGATCCACTTGCCATTGAAGATATTAAGAATTTAATCGCCCACCTGCGTGATCGTAATATAGGAATTCTAATTACTGATCATAATGTTAGAGATACTTTAAATATAGTTGGCAGAGCTTATGTTATTTATGATGGAAGAGTATTGTTAGAAGGAACTCCTCAACAAATAGCTTCTAGCCCTAGAGTAAAGGAAGTGTATCTAGGACAATCTTTTAATTTATAGTTATTGATATAGATTTGGGATGTTGTTGTTTCTCGCTTACCTATTAATATATAGGCTTCGTTTGTCGCGTCTAGTTCCAAATCCATCTGAATTAACTATAAAAAATAACAATAGTTTTAACAATTCTTCAGGTTAATGAAGTATGTACTTGACTTGTACGAAATAATAATTTACTGTGCGCTATAGTTAAGTCAGTTGAGTTTGTATACTAGGAACGAGGAGCGAAGCTTAGAAAACTAGGAGAGTGATGAGTGACAACGTAGGCAAATTCAAATCACTTAACTATAAGTAAAATTATGGCGGATGTAGCTCAGCTGGTTAGAGCGCCAGATTGTGGATCTGGAGGTCACGGGTTCGAACCCCGTTATTCGCCCCATGTGCTATCAATATTCTTTTTATATCAATTACACTTAGTATAAATATAGTCTAAATTATTAGGGTATGATTTTTTGTAAGTATATGTCATTGCGAACATAAGTAAGCGTCCTATATAGAAGTTAATATAAAACGTCATGCTAAACTTGTTTCAGCATCCAATAGATCTCGAACAGGTTTTGTGATAGTAATGGAAACTGATGGCCACACAACAACACCACACCACCTACGATGGCTTGCATGATGATTTTATAGTTATTATACGTTAATAATTTACTATATATTAAGCATTCGTAGCTCAGCTGGATAGAGCATTGTCCTCCGGAGACAAAGGTCGTTGGTTCGAATCAATCGAATGCACCAATTGATAAATTTCTTTATTTATTATCCAATATTCATAAAACTTAAATAATGTTTACAAAATTGTCATATTAATATATTATGTCCGTTTTTAACGGACTGGATATATACATGAGTAAAAGTAAATATATTGAGGATATAACAAAAAGTTTGGATCAAGATAATTTTTGGCGACTTTTTATAGATGGTAAGCTTCAGCGAAAAGGCGAGAAGGAATCTAAACATGGTTATTTGGATTGGGTATAGTTAGAGAACCGAGTAGTTTGAAATATATGCAAGATGCTTGGAAATGGTTATTTACAGAAGAAAATATTGATAAACCCTTGAGCTTAGATTTATTGAAAGAAATTCATAAAAAACATTTCCTTATGAAGATCATTTATTATTTTTGTGGGAATCTACTTTAGTTGAAGACGTTAGGTTTTTTGGAAAATATAATAAAGATAAGGAAAAATTAATTAATAAACGTGCTTTAGATATACAGCAATTAACAAAATCTCTAAATGTTCCATGGATTTGTACAAAAGGTGAGAATAAAACAAACTGGACGGTTAAAGAAGTTGAAAAATACTTGCCTAGATTAATTAATAATTATTTACAGAAAATATCGGATAGTAATGATAAACTTGAGGTCATATTACAAATGGCTCAAGATTTAGAAAATATACATATATTTAAAGATGGGAATTGTAGAGCAGTTATTACTAGGCTTAATAAAGAATTAATATCTCATGGTTTTAGTCCTGCAATTTTTTATGATCCTAATGACTTTGATAATAAGCCTATAAAAGAATTAAAAATTATAACAAAAGTGGGGCAGAACGCTTTTAAACAATTTATAAACAAAAATTACCCATATAAGGATTGTATTGATGATAATGTTATTAAGGAAAATATACAAAATTACGGTCATGTAGACATATTAAAGCATAATAATATTATATCTGATTATCTTATGACAAAGGTAAATATTGACATGATAATATGCAATATGATCTTGAAAAAATAAGCGATTTTTTCAAGAAGCAGAAAAGTAATAATGAGTTATTTAATAAGTTCTGTAAATTTATTAACAATAACCTATTGGCTGATAACTTGCACCATATTAAAGATTCGTATAACAAGATATGTGACAACCAAAAAGCATCAGATGTTGCTCAACAATTTATTAATCATTCATCAATATCAGAAAGGGATTTTAGAAAATTTTGTAAATATAAGAAAATAGATAATACTTCTAATTTAGAACCTTCTAAAATAAAAAATCTTTTTATGGAATTTTTATTTTCTATAAAAACAAGAATTGAACATTATGAGAAGAAGTCTTTAGTTTTTTAGATCCTAAAACATGCCATTTATTTGATAAAGATTTAAAATTAAATGATTCACAAAACATCAATCAAGAATCTAGCAAACCAATTTAGATCAACAATTAGCAGAAGGATCTGACCTTATAGGGCAAGGGTCAACTTTTGAAGAAAATTATAGTATTGCTTAGAAAAAGTTGATAATTAACATGCAGATGTCATTCCTACATATGCGGGAATGACATCAAAATATGCTATATTTTAAACTAATTTCTGCTTGATTGAGTTAGTACTTAACTTTTTAGAAATAAATAATGTTAAGATAGGAGCAGATATAAAGATAGAAGAATATGTTCCTGCTATTATCCCAACAAAAACTAGTAAGCTAAAGCTATAAATAGCTTCTCCGCCAAAAATAACGAGAGCTAGATTGGCAAGTAAAGTAGTAATTACTGTTGAAGTTGTTCTAGATAAAGTTTCATTAATACTATTATTAATGATTCGGGACATTACTTTCTGATGTGATTTTCGTAAATTTTCTCTTATTCTGTCGTAGATAACAACTGAGTCATTTACAGAATAGCCTATTATAGTAAGTATTGCAGCTACTGTGCTTAAGTTAAAATCTAGTTTCATTATACTCATGAAACCTAAGCTTAACACGGCATCATGCAATAGAGCTACAAGTATTCCTAGTCCGAAATACCATTCGAATCTAATCCAAGTATAAAGCATTATTGCTATGAAAGCTAATGCTAAAGCCGTTATACCAGCTTCTATTAATTGATTCCCAACTTGTGGACCAACAAAATCTACTTTACGATATTCAAATTTATAAGGAAATTGCTCTTGGAGAGCTGATTTTATAAGATCTATATTTTGTCTTAAAGAATCCTCATTACTACTACCAACTTTTATGGATATATCACCTTCTGTGCCAAAAGTTTGTAAAGTTATTTCTCCAATTTTAAGATTATTAAGAACTTCCCTCATTTTTGCTAGGTCAGGTTGTTGGTCGACGCGCGCTTCTATAACAATCCCGCCAATAAAATCTATACCAAAATTAAAGCCAAACTTACCTATCCAAATAATGCTAATAAGCGTTAGAAGAATGGATATGGTATAACTTACTTTTAAATTTCATAAAATCAAAATTGATTTTATCGGGTAATAATCTTAAAGGGTATAATTGCATAATTTAATTAAAATATTAAGTTTAAAAATTTTATAGTTTAAGTTTAATAAGGGTAAATTAAGTTATTTCTTTTCTTAAATTTGTTTTAGCTTTATTACACGGAAATTTATAATATCATTTTTTATGCATTATCGATGTCATTCCCGCGAAGGCGGGAATTCAGAAGATATCAATAATGTCATGCTGAACTTGATTCAGCATCTATGAGATCCCAAATCAAGTTCGGGATGACGCTAACGTCACCCCTAGATTCCACAGCCTTTAGCTAGGAATGACATCCCTCTCTGTTTCACTTCACTATAAGCTAATAATTATGCAACATGTTACTTGTTTCAGAATCTTTTATACATTTAGAGAGATGCTGAAATAAACTGACGCATGACATCTTTAATAACTGTCTTATTGAATTAACTATAAACCAAGAGCTTGTCCGTATAAATCTAACAAAGCGTCCTGTTCAGCTAGCTCATTTCTATCAAGCTTTCTTTAGTTTCAAAATAGCTTTCATTGCCTTTTTATCAAAACCGCTAGAAGAAGCAGCGGTAAATATACCTTTTATTGCTTCTGATAAATTCTGCTTTTTCTTCTTCAAGTCCTTCTATTTGGCTTATAAATTGCTCTAATTGGTCTTTAGCTATTACTTCTGTCATAATTTATTTATTAGTATATTAAGTTTAATAAGTTATTTTATAAATAGTTTTTCTAATATATCTATAAAATTTTTCTTATTTTATAGATGCTTTATGTTTTGCTCTATCTTTATAAAAATACAAAGATATTAAACTAACAATAGAACAGGCAACTACATAATAAGTAGACGAAGTAATAGTGCCAGTCTGTTGTACTAAATACTCTACTATTAATGGGGTAGTGCCGCCAAAAATACTAGTTGCTGTATTATATGATAGTGATAAAGCTGTATTTCGGACATTAGTTGGGTAAAATTCAGCCTGTAACGCTGGTTCTGGTCCAATATAAAATGCGGCTAAAATTGATAATATAATTTGGGCAATAATTATAAAGTAAAAATTACTATTTTCTATGATATTCATTAGAAATGGGGTAACTAGTATGATTACTAGTAAATTTACTACGAACATTTTTCTTCGACCAATTACATCGGATAGGTAGCCAGAACATAGACTAGCAATAGCCATGATAATATAGCAAAAATTTGTTATATTATTAACTTCCCCATCTGTGAAGCCACGATTTATCCTTAAAAAAGACATTAGATAAATAGCTTGAAGATAAAATATTACCGATCCTGTAGAATTAATAAATATTGATATTAATATATCAAACCAATATTTAGAAATAACCTTTTTAAAAGGGGATTTTAAAACTTCACCGCCATCTTTAATTCCTTGGAAAACAGGAGTTTCTGTCGTATATTTCTTTATATATAAGCCAGCAAATAGAATAAATATTCCCAGTAAAAATGGTATTCTCCATCCCCAGTCATTAAATTGTTCAGCAGATAAAATGCTTTGAATTAAGCTTGAAACTAATGAACCAAATAATATTCCTATGCAAATACTTGCCATTGAAATGCTACCAGTAAAGCCCCGATGTTTTGTTTTAGCATGTTCAATAACAAATGAAATTGAGCCTGTAAGGGCTCCACCCATTGATAAACCTTGAAGCATACGAACTAGAATCATTAATATAGTAGCAATATGACCTATCTCATTGTAAGTAGGAATAATTCCTATTAAGGCTGTTGGAAGGGACATGCATAATATGGAAGTGCTTAAAGCGGTTTTTCTACCAAAGCGATCTCCAAGTACGCCAAAGAATATACCGCCAATAGGCCTCATTAGGTAACCAATTGCAAATGCAAAAAAGGCGTGTAATAATGATGAGCTAGGAGTAACTCCAGGGAAGAATTTTTCTCCTATAATAGGAGCAAAATGAGCAAATAAGGCATAATCATACCATTCAAAGGCATTTGCTATGCCGCTAGCAAAAACTAATTTACGCTTATTCATACGGTTACGACTTTCTTATTATCTGTGATATGCTTTTTTTCAGAATATATTACAAATAAAGTAGTGGGGATTATTATTAGAGCTCCATATAAAGTACTAGATTCAGGAATTTCAGAGAAAACTATATAACCAGCTATACTGGATAATATTAATTCAATATATCTATAAGGTGCTGTAGCGGTAGCATCAACTAAAGAGAAAGCTTTTAATAAAAAGAATAAAATTAAACTTCCGCTAGATCCTAGAATAAATAGTAAAATAAATTCTGAAATAGTTGGAGTCTGCCAATAGATAATTGATGGTGGAATTGAAATTACAGAAGTTACTAAAGCAGAATAAAATAACATGCTTATCATAGATTCTTTAATAACATATTTTTTGTTAATAATATCTAGCATTGCAAATGATATAGCAGCTAATACAAGAAATAATACTTGAGGATTAAAATCTGCTGCGTGTGGTTTTAAAGTGATAATGATACCGATAAATCCAACAATAGTTGCTGTCCATCTTTGCCAAATAATATTTTCATTTAAGAAAAATACAGCTAAAACTAAGGTAAATAGAGGAGTAGAAAGACCAATAACTGTTGCAGTAGTTACTGGAGCAATACTTAAGCCATAGGTCCACGATGTCATACCCAAAAATAATAAAACTCCTCTAGCTATATGAATAAGAGGACGATTTGTTTTAAGAGTTTGTTTACCAAAATAAAAAATAAAAGGTATTAATATTAAAGCACTAAAGAGAAATCGAAAAAACGCTACCTCAAAACTATGTAATCTAATACCAAGATATTTTGCTACTATATCATTGGAAGAGCTTACTAATAAGCTTAATACAAACCAAGATATTCCAATAAAATAGTTATTTAATTTGTTATTCATTATACTAAACCTAATTGTTTCTAGTAATTAAATGAAGCCTCATGATCTAGTGAATTTATGAAACAGTATCATAATACCCATTATCAAATTTTTGTTCAATCAACAATTTTTTATAAATTTATATTAGTAAAAATATATTTCAGTGTTATTATTGTCACGGATAGTAATAAGCTTTGAAAAACTTATAAGTTATCGTTTGATTTTCTAATAATGAAGAGTATGTATAATATACATCAATATATTAAAAGCAAGGAAAGGTTGTAATTATGTTAAGAACTATTAAAAAACTAGGGTTATTTTTATTTGTAGGTTGTGTAAGCATTAATACTTTTGCTAGTGAGTGCTCAAATGTTTATGATAATGAGACAAATTATTACGAAAATGAAGGAAATTTAGTATTTAAAGCTAGAGGTTCGTTAGTTAGCGTTGATGGCAAACCTAAGAGTCAGCCGAGCTCTACTGTTGCAAATTCTGTGGGAGTAGGTAATTTTGTAAATAGATATAATTATGGTGGAGACGCTTCTATCTCAATGTTCTTTTCTAGCAATCTTGCTGCGGAATTATCAGTTGGGATTAATGTCTTACGTCCTAAATCAACTTTTTTAACTAACGTTGCAAATAATAACGGTAACACATCTACTGGTCTTTCTAGAAAGAGAGATCTTTTCTTTATTCCATTTACTGTATTAGGTCAGTATCACATAGCGCCTTTTGGAGCGATTAGACCGTATGTTGGAGCTGGTGGTCACTATACTTATATGATTACTAGATCTAAATCATTTAGAATAAAAAATGGTTTAGGCCCAGTATTGCAGGCAGGTGTAGATTTCTATGCCAAGGATGATACTTTGATTAACCTTGATATAAGACAGTATTTCTTAACAAGTAAAGTTCACTATAAAAGATCTTTAGTAAATAGTGATGCTGTATCATCTAAGATCAAAATGAATCCACTAGTGGTATCAATAGGTATAGGTTTTAAATTTTAGGTTGTGAGTCCTAGACACCCGTCATTGCGAGGTTGCGTTAGCAACCGTGGCAATCTCATGAGATTGCCACGCCACATAAATGTGGCTTGTGATGGCATTTATGATACATGTCTTTAGTTAGGAATGAAATGACATTCAATAGTATAAAAAATGATATCAAAATCCGTGAAAATTCCGTTTTGGATAGCTAATAGTAACAGGCTTTAAGAGTCATTTGTACAAAATATATTTTTTAGTATATGTAAAAAACTTTTATAGAAGTAATTTATGAACCTATCATTAGAATCTATTCAACTATCATATCTTGTATCTGCAGTTTGTTTTATTTTTTCATTAAAGTTTCTTTCATCTCCAAGACAAGCTCGTATCGGTAGTATGCTTGGAATAATTGGTATGGTAATAGCTTTGATAGTTACTTTTTATCTGCCAAATTTTACTAATAAGATGTCAGTAATATTAATAATTTTATTAGGCGGAATAGTTGGTGGCTTTATTGCAAAAAAGATAGCTATGACAGCTATGCCTCAATTAGTTGCTGGATTTCATTCTTTTGTAGGTTTAAGTGCGGTAATGGTAGCGTACGCTAATATATTATCGCCAGAAAATTTTTCTATCGGAATTTCAGGTAGTTTACTGGTAAGTTCTTTAATAGAGATTTCTATTGGAGTAACTATAGGAGCGATAACTTTTAGTGGATCATGTATTGCTTTTGCTAAGCTACAGGGGTTAATGAGTGGTTCGCCAATAAAATTCTTTGGCCAGCAATATGTGTGTTTAATAATTAGCGTAATCTTATTAGTTTTAGTAATAAAATTTATTAGAACAGAAGAGTTAATTTCATTCCATGCTATTGTATTTTTAGCTTTGTTACTTGGAGTATTATTAATAATACCTATTGGTGGAGCTGATATGCCGGTGGTGGTTTCAATGCTAAATTCTTATTCTGGTTTTGCAGCAGCTGGCATTGGTTTTACTTTAGGTAATAACCTGTTGATTATTACTGGAGCTTTAGTAGGAGCTAGTGGCGCTATACTTAGCTATATAATGTGCGGGGCTATGAATAGGTCATTAGTAAAAGTAATATTTGGAGCTTTTCTAAAACAACCTAAAAATATTTCTGCTGATAATAATAGCGATAAAGTAGCAAAAGTAAGTAGTCCTGAAGATGCGGCTTATTTATTAAAAAATGCTGATTCTGTTATAATAGTTCCAGGCTATGGTATGGCAGTTGCTCAGTCGCAGCATATAATTAAAGAAATGGTAGATAAGCTAGAAGCTGAAAATATTGATGTAAAATTTGCTATTCATCCTGTAGCTGGAAGAATGCCGGGTCATATGAATGTTTTATTAGCTGAAGCTAATATTGATTATGAAAAAGTATTTGAACTAGAAGAAATTAATCGTGATTTTGTTAATACTGATATAGTTTTAGTTATTGGCGCGAATGATATTACTAACCCAGCCGCTAAAAATAATCCAGCCAGTCCTATTTATGGTATGCCGATTCTTGATGTAGAAAAAGCAAAGACAGTATTATTTATTAAGAGATCTATGGCGCCTGGCTATGCAGGCATAGAAAATGAATTATTCTATAATGATAATACTTTAATGCTTTTTGGTGACGCTAAGAAAGTTACGGAAGAAATAGTTAAGCATCTAAATGAATAAGATGCTTAATTTAAATAGATTGGTTTATATCTTTATTTCGAAATAGTATTTTTTGCTGCTTTAGTAGTTTGTCTATTGGTAGATATAGTTGTAGGTTTATTAAGAAAATTCTTTTTATTTAATTTACTGCCTATTTCTTTACTTTTATTTATGCCTTTTTCAATTTCAGAAATCTTTTTAGATAAATAAGCTGTTATTTTTGTTAGATCTAAAGTTGAAGTAGCAGTACGTAATATTTTGTAGGTTTTTTCTTTAGTAGATTGTGGAGCTTTGATTGTTTTTTTCATATATTCGTCATATTCTTTTGATCCAATGACAGGTGGATTTAAATTAGATGTATCTCGATTTTCTTTTGGAAGTAAATTATGTTCTTTAGCCTTATTTTCGATTAATTGTTGATACTTGTCCTATTCTTTTTTACGGTTGGATCATCTAAAAAATTTTCTGTTGTTTTCACCATTTCATTTGTTGCTTGTAATTCATTTTTTGATAATTGGGTAATTGGAGTAACTATTTCAGTATGTTGAGCATGCAACTCTTGACAAACTTTTGCTAATTGTTCATAGCTGGAAGTTTTTTTAATTGTTCCAACTTTACCTTTTGCCATTTCAATTAAATTATCTACTACGAAAGGTCCTTTATCTAATGAACTATCTTGATCTTGCTGTTTAATTTTTAAATCTAGTATTGTTATTTTATCATCCTTATTAGCTGCATTAACAGCCCCGTAGTATGCATTATTAATTGCATATTTTAAGCTTTTTCTTGATTCGTCATTTAAAGTAACACCTTGAGGGTCGCAATAAGTAAACACTATCTTATTTTGCGTCTTTTGTGATCATTAGATTGCAGGAAGGTTTTCCATTACTAGCAAGAGAGCAATTAGAGCTGATTTTCTTTTATTATCAATTAAATCATTTACAGTATTACTAAGATTTTCTGTTAATTCTTTAGTAGTTGTGCCTAATGAGAAAGTATTAACGGAGATATTTTTATCTTCATCAAAAACCTCATAATTATCAATTGTTGTTTTAATAATATTATTAATATTTTTTTCGTTATAGAAAGATTTAGAATTATCAGTTTCTTGTTTTGTCATGTTTTTTCTTCCAAAATAATTATTTATAGTAGATTGCTACTTCTAGGCTCAGATCATTAAGGTATATATTATTACCTTATTTTCTACTACGCTCGATGATTTCTTCAAATCTTATCACAACATTAAGTTTCGAAAGAGGTTTATTAATATAGAGAAAATCTATATAGTTTAATGCAATAAGGTGTTACGAAGTACGTCATGCGTCAGTTTATTTCAGCATCTAATAAATACCAAAAGATTCTGAAACAAGTTCAGGATGACTGATGAATCACTAACCTTACCATTTCTAAAGAAGCTATAATAATTTATTGTAAGATATCAGTCACTTAAAGGTCTACAATTTATAGTAGATACGTAAGTTTATTTTTGGTATATTGTTGCAATAAATCTATAAGTTTATTGTATATAAAATTAGGTGTGTAAAAGAATTTAACCAATCAATACCCATAATGTTTCAAAAGTTATAAAACCTCCTGTTATGAGTCATAATCAAAATAAGAAAAAGACTCAAGTTTTAGGAAAATAGAATAAATCTATAAAAAAGTCTGTTATTGACTTATCGATCATAAAATACTATATCTTTTATAAAATATTTTGCTATTCAGAAATGAATTAGCGCCCCATAATAATTAACCATATTAATATATTAGTCGAATGAGTATACAAAAAAAATTACCTATATTACCGAGGGCAACAGCAATTTGGTTGATTGAAAATACTGCCTTAACGTTTGAGCAAATAGGTGATTTTTGCGGTATGCATGAATTAGAAATAGAAAGTATGGCTGATGGGGAAGTATCGCAAGGGATAAAAGGTTTAGATCCAATTGCTGGTGGTCAATTAACCAAAGAAGAAATCGAACGTTGTACTAAAAATCCAAAGAGCAAATTAGAACTTTCTGTTAGTACTGCTTATGAATTAGTTAGCGCTAAGAAAAAGCAGCAATCTAAATATACTCCTATTGCTAGACGTCAAGACAAGCCAGACGCAATATATTGGTTACTTAAAAATTGTCCAGCGATTTCGGATAGTCAGATTATTAAACTAATTGGAACTACCAAATCAACAATAGAAGCAATTCGTGATCGTAGTCACTGGAATATGAAAAATATTCGCCCTCGTGATCCTGTATTACTTGGTATTTGTAGTCAAATGGAACTAGACCGTATTATTGCGCAAGTGAATCTTGAACATCCACAAAATAATGAGCTTGAAAGATAAAGATTCTCATTAATAGATATCTATTTGCGTCAAAGGAAATTTAGGCAAGGAAAATAAAATTATTTTCTACTTTATAAGTTGTGTAAGTTGTTTATAATTCGAGTCTATTAAATTTGATTGATCAGAAACTAGATGAGCAAACCTAAATCTGTTTTTTTATCGGCTATTTCAGGTAATATACTAGAATATTATGATTTTACAGTATATTCAGTATTTTCATCTGTTATTGGTCGTACATTTTTTCCATCCGATTCAGAGTTTATTCAAATATTATTAAGTTTAGGAGTGTTTGCCGTAGGATTTGTCACTAGGCCAATAGGTGGAATATTATTTGGCTGTATAGGTGATAAATATGGTAGACGAACCTCTTTAATTATCTCCATGCTTGGTATGACTATACCAACATTTATTATGGGATTAGTTCCATCTTATTATGATATAGGAATTTATGCTCCTATTACATTAGTAGTAATGCGACTTTTGCAAGGATTATGCATTAGTGGAGAAGGGGCAGGAGCTGCTATTTTTATTTTAGAACATCATCAGAACTTAAGACCAGGTCTAACAGCTGGTTTAGTACATGGTTCAAATATCGCTGGTACATTAATCGCTACGTTACTCGGAATAATTATAGAGCAATATTTTTTCCATATTGATTTTGCTTGGCGTTTTGCTTTCTTACTTGGTGGTTTTATGGGGCTTGTAGGATTTTATTTACGTCTTCGTGTATCAGAAACTCCTATTTTTAAGATGCTCGCTAATCAGAAAAAAATTCTAAAAGCTCCTTTTTCTAGTGTTGTTAGAACAGCATGGAAAGCGATGTTCTTAACATTTTGCGCTGGAGCAGTTGCTAGTAGCGT
The DNA here is from genome assembly GCA_050920655.1 of Candidatus Rickettsia vulgarisii. Lineage (GTDB taxonomy): Bacteria > Pseudomonadota > Alphaproteobacteria > Rickettsiales > Rickettsiaceae > Tisiphia > Tisiphia vulgarisii. The sequence goes on from CP133317.1 coordinate 20,039, forward strand.
TATGTATTTAGTAAAATCTTATGTAAATGTTTATTATCATAATGTTTTGCATCTTAATAACACTACTGCTCTTATTTACCTATTATACGCATCTTTTATTGCAATGATAACTATGCCTTTATTTGGTGGGCTTGCTGATGTGATTGGTAAATTTAGAATGATTGCATTGGCGGCTATTGCAGTATTTATATTAGCTTTGCCTACATTAGTTTCTATGTCATTATCAGCGAGTTGGCAGCAACTTATGGCTTTAACCGTACTGGCATCTGTTAGTGGTGCAATATCTAGCTCAGCCTATATATTTATCATATCTATATTTACTCCTGAGCAGAAATTTTCAGGAGTTGCTTTTAGTTATAATTTAGGCATAGCTATATTTGGCGGGACTTCTCCTATTATCTCACGTTTGCTTGTAGAGAAAACAGGGTTATTTTATGCGCCAGCTTTTTATATTATGGGTACTTCTAGTATATTTTTAATAATTATTTATTTCATGAGAAACGAAATAAGATCTTTAATTAAAAGAAATTCATATTAAGTATGGCGAATAATAGAGAAATAACGAAGACTTGGTTTACGGATTTGCGTGATCAAATATGTCAAGAGTTTGAAAAAATTGAGTTTAAATATAGCCAAACAAAAAATTTATTACCAGGAAAATTTATCCGTTCTCCTTGGGATAGAGAAGGTGGTGGGGGCGGTGTTATGTCGGTTATGCGTGGTAATTTATTTGAGAAAGTAGGGGTTAATATTTCTACAGTTTTTGGAGAATTTTCAGAAGAATTTAGCAAAAAAATACCAGGTACAGAAAATAATAGACAATTTTACGCTACTGGTATTTCAGTTATTGCCCATATGGCTTCTCCATTAGTACCAGCAGCTCATTTTAATACGCGTTATATTGAAACTGCTAATCATTGGTTCGGTGGTGGTGGAGATCTTACCTCATTTTACCATGATGAAGATGAAAAAATAAAATTCCATAATGGTTTTAAACTAGCTTGTGATAAATATAATGCAGATTATTACCCTAAGTTTAGTAAACAATGCGATGAATATTTTTATTTAAAGCATAGAAAGGAACCAAGGGGAGTAGGTGGTATATTTTATGATTATTTAAATACCGGTGATTTTCAGAAAGATTTTTCTTTTACTAAAGATGTTGGAAAAGCATTTTTATCAGTATATCCTGAAATTGTTAAGAATAAAATGCAACTAGCTTGGACGCAAGAGCAGAGAGATTATCAATTAATGCGCCGTGGTAGATATGTAGAGTTTAATTTGTTATATGATCGCGGTACTTTATTTGGTTTAATGACGGGTGGCAATGTTGAAGCGATATTGGTGTCATTGCCACCAGAAGTAAGATGGTGATGAAGGATGTCATTCTAGCTGCGGTGGGAATCTAGAAAAGTATGAGTGACGTCATGCTGAATTTATTTCAGCATCTCTGAGATCCTGAAACAAGCTGACGGATGACAGTCATGAAAACTAGATTCCCGCCGTAGCTAGAATGACATAGATAGCGCAAAAAATAGCATTTTAAATCTCTATACAACAAGATTGCTTTCGTGAGCTTTATTACAACATGAAGAAGAAAAAATCTTAGTACTATAAATATTTTAATATATAATTCTTAATATTAGTTACATGATGACTAAGTTAAATATAAATTTAGTACTATCAAAATTCACTAAAATTTCACCATAGAGAACTGATAGTAACCGGCTTTATAAGCAAAAGTGCAAAAAATTTATTTTTTAGAGTAAAAAATAGTTATGTTTTTCTTAAAGACATGAAAATCAATAAGTTACAGCTAATAGTTGTAACTAGAAAAATATTATTAATTTTATGTATAGTTTAATGCAATAAGGTGTCATTAGGAGTGTCATGCTGAATTTATTTCAGCATCTCTCTAGGTTTATAAAAGATTCTGAAACAAGCTGACGGATAGCGTAGTTGTTTAGGCACCACCTTATTGCATTGAATATAATAGGGATTAAAGTTTCTCAAGAGTATATTTAATGGCTTTAATAATATTAACAATAATTTTAATTAGTTTAATTTTTTCCCCGCTTGGTTGTATTAGCTTGTGGAAAAAATACGCCTATTTTAGCGATGGCTTAGCTCATGCTAGCTTGCTTGCTGGCAGTATTAGTATTCTTCTTAATTTTCCAGTAGTGTTTTCAGGATTAATTGTTGCAAGCGTTTTTGCTATTTTAGTATTTATGCTAAATAATAAATCAGCAACAGGCGGCGTTATAGTATTAATATCAAGCTTTATGTTATCATTAGCCTTAGTAATAAGCTATTTAAATCCAGCGCATATTAATATTAATAATTTATTATTGGGTGATATTCTATCGGTATCGTCTAATGATATAATAATGTTGCTAGGTATACTTGCTCTAGTCAGTATTTTTATTTGGTATTTTTATGAGCAAATTGTTTTGATTGTTATAAATAGGGATATAGCAAAGATTAAAGGAATAAAAGTAGGTAGGATTGAATTAGCTTTTTTAATATTGTTATCTTTGGCAGTATTTTCAACTATTAAAGTTGTCGGCGTTCTTTTGGTTGCCAGTATTTTATTAATACCAGCCATGACCTCTAGAATTATTTCTAGTACTCCAGCTGGGATGATTATTAACTCTGTTATTATTAGCTTAGTTGTTAATCTTATTGGGATGACAGCCTCATATCATCTTGATATACCGGTATCTCCTATAATAGCCTTAATTAATGCAATAGCTTATTTGTTAGTCTATATAATTTATTATATTAAATCTCAATATGGATAAGATTTATTAAAATCTTATCCATATTTGGATTATTTTACTTTGATACTTTATTTAAAATAATCTAATAGATTTAAATAAATCATCTGGGGTTTCTATATAAGGAAAGTGGCCGCAATGATCTAAATAGATGATCTTTGAATTAGGTATAGCGTCTTTTATCTCTTGAGCAGCAGTATAAGCCGGAATTAAATCTTGGTTACCATGAACTATTAAGGTTGGTACTTGCAATTTTCTCAAGTATGGGAATAAGATAACCTCAGGTCTGATCCATGAAGTTTTAGACATAAGAGCCATTACTTGGAAACCGCTTACGGCAGATTTTTATTCATTTTAAGACTAAGTTTAAAGACTTCAGAAGGATCATTAAAATATACGGAGAAGAAATCTTTATATAATTTGTTGATTTGTTCATTATCTAAATTTTGGAATTCTTTATAGTTAAATAAAGCAGAGATTTTATGTTGGATAGGTTTTGTTCTGTTGGTTAATTCATCTATAAAGGATTTTTGTCCTCTATAATCGGCTGGAACTAAATTTAATAATATTAAAGAAGAAACATTCTCTGGGTGTTTGATTGCATAATTCATGGAAAGCAATCCTCCCCAAGAATGACCTACTAATGTAAACTTTGTTAACCCAAGTCCTAATCTTAGTTTTTCTAAATCCTCTGAGAATTGATCTAGACTCACATATTTAGGGTTAAGGCTTGCTTCTAATGAATTTCCAGAGGAGCCTCTTTGGTCGTAAAAAATAAGCTCATGGTCTTTGGCAAGTTCTAGCATTTGCGGGAGTAAATAACTTTGGTCTAAACCAGGTCCACCATGTACTATTATCATTGGTTTGCCTGAGCCAAATTTTTGGTAAAATAATTTACCATTGTCAACTTCAATATATCCTGAGCTGATTTGATTTTGATAGTTAAAATTATTTATTTTATGGTCGTTATGGCATCCTGTAACTATGAATAGCATTATCATATATGCTAATAGTCTGTTCAAGTTGTAAAAATTTTTCATTGTTAATCCTATAAGATATTTTTATTCCTTTAAATGTGGAATTTTATTATTTAAATAATAGCCTGGCTTAAAAAATATATTGAAAAAACAAATAATAAATAAGAATGGAATTGTGAATTAATGTATATTAGTAATAATACATTCTCTCTTGGTGTCTTCAATTATTCTTAATTGAATTTCAGTAATTGGTTTAGGTAAGATATCTTTTACTATTTCTGGCCATTCAATTAGGCAAAGATTGCCATTTAAAGCTTCCTCTAATCCTAATTCATAGATTTCTTCTAAATGTTTTAGGCGATAGAGGTCAAAATGATAGATAGCAAAATTAGAAGTATGATAAATTTGTAATAAATTAAAAGTAGGGCTGGTAATATTAGTATCAGAATCACAGAGAGTTTTAATAATTTCTCGACACATGAAAGTTTTGCCGCTTCCTAAGTCTCCAGAAAATATAATAATATCATTTGGTTTAGCGTTTTCAGCAATAGTTTGTGCTAAAGAAATAGATTCTTGCTCATTTTGTAAAACAATAAATTTATTTTCTAAGATCATTTTTGTGGAAGGTGATAAGAAATAAACTTAATGGTCGGGGCAGAGAGATTTGAACTCCCGACCCCCTGGTCCCAAACCAGGTGCGCTACCAGACTACGCCATGCCCCGAATACATGATAAGTGTGGATCAATTATTAATATTGTAAACTTAAACTAGACCTACATTGCCTAATTATATAAACTATAATATAAAGCAAATCAATTTTTTATTTTAAATATTTTATAAAATGTCTTTATTACATGCATCAATATTAACAATATTCCCGGAAATGTTCCCTGGAACTTTGCAATATTCTCTTGCTGGACAAGCCTTAAAGAAGGGAATTTGGTCCTATGATATAGTAAATATTAGAGATTTTGGATTAACTAAACATAAACATGTTGATGATGAAGCATGTGGTGGTGGCAATGGTTTAATAATGCGTCCAGATGTCGCTGGAAGTTGTATAGAACATGTTTTATCATCAAGAAATAATGCCAAGATATATTATCCTTCGCCTAGAGGGAAACTGTTTACTCAAGAGATGGCTCGTGAAATTATTCAGGAAAAAGATATAATAATTTTGTGCGGGCGTTTTGAGGGGATTGACGAAAGAATAATTAAAGAGTATAATGTCACAGAAATTAGTGTGGGTGATTATATCCTGTCTGGTGGAGAGGTGGCAGCTCTTGCTATCCTTGACTGTCTGATTAGATTACTTCCAAATGTCTTGGTAAATAAAGATACTTTGCAATCAGAATCCTTTGAAAAAAATGGAGAGTTCTCTGGTTTGTTAGAGTGTCCTTTATATACTAGACCAGTTAAATGGAAAGGAAGAGAAGTTCCAAATGTTTTGCTTTCTGGTAATCATCAATTAATTAGTGATTGGAAGAGAAAGCAGTCTATGGAAATTACTAAAAAGCGTAGACCAGATTTATTAGATTTTTAATTTAGAGAGTAAGTTGATGAATATTATTGCAAAATTTGAACAACAGCAAATTGCAAAATTAACAGAGAATAAAAAAATTCCTGATTTCAAAGCTGGGGATACTGTTAAAGTAACTGTAAAGCTAATTGATAGATCTATAGAAAAAGATTCTAAAGAGAAGATAGTTGAAAGATTCCAAGCTTATGAAGGCGTAGTAATTGCTAAAAGAAATACAGGAGTTACTTCTTCATTTGTTGTTCGTAAAATTAGCCATGGTGAAGGTGTAGAAAGAAGATTCATGACTTACTCACCAATAGTTCATTCTATTGAAGTTGTTAAATATGGGATAGTACGTCGTGCTAAACTTTATTATTTAAGAAAATTAAGCGGGAAAGCTGCTAGAATTAAAGAAAAGCTTAGAATAAAGAAAGTTGCTTAAAAAAACTAATGTATCCTCACTCTTATTTCTAAGAGTGAGGAGTTCGACTAAAAATTAACTCTTATTTTTAGTGTTCCTTGATGAGCAGTATATTTTTTAGCTAGGTATGAATCATAACCGGCACTGTACTCCATTTTACCTCTTTTAGCAGTAACGCTTGCTCCCAAGTTATACAATGTTTTTGCCGTTCTATCTGGTCTATTAAAGAATGGAACAGCCATCCATCAAATATCGAATTAGTTTTTCCTTTCTTCTTGCTCAGAGAACTCGTGAGATTATTGTATGAGCTTCAGGAGTAATAACTATATTCTCTCTATCTATATTTGTTAAAATCTTTCCTCCAATAATTCCTTCTGTCTTATGGCTTAACTTATTAGAAACGTGAGTATTTAAAAAATTTGTACCTGTTTCATCATAACTACTATTCTTATACCTACTATGTCTGATTCCTATTGTTGGAGTTAAAACCGTCTTATCATTCAACATTGCATTGTAGCCTAACAATATCTCACCTCTTAACGCTCTATATTTATAGCTGGACAAGGCTGTTTTAAAAATTCCTAATTCATTAAACTCTTGCTGTAGAATACATAGCGGCTCCTTGAACAAACCATTGATCTTTTAGTTGTTGCAATCCATATATACTAAAGATCCAGTCTTTTACTTTACTTTTTACTCCCAGCATATAATCTTTAAGTTTTACGTCTGTTCTAGTTCTTGCTACCGCTAAACCAATTGTTGTTAGATCATCATTTACTGTAGTATCAGCCCCTATTATTCCACCTTGAGATCTTGTGCTATACCCTTCTAAACCTCCTAGCATACCTTGACTTGATCGACTATAATATGGACTAAACCATACTCCATATTTTTTGCCGCTAATATCGTTATCACAAGATGCTACAGGAGCTAATGGAACATTTTGACTCAACATTCTATTATTAACCTGATCGCCAAAATTATTCATAACATGAGCAAGAATTTCATTTATCTGTGGATCTGCATTATTTACTATGTATCTTAATAATTTACCCCTTTCTTCTGAATCTGTGAAATCTCCAAGACTATCCCACAAAACGCTTCTTTCACCTATTTGAGTTAATAATGATACATTCTCAACATCAAAGTCATCTCCTCCCGCTAGTCTAATATCAGCTATAGCTTGACTTTCTGCATCATCTTGACGATATAAATGAATATCCCCATTAGAAATTTTTAACAAATAAAGCACATAAGGTTTATTTGTCCTTACTAATATTGACGATATATCTTCACTAACTGATAGATTACCATTTGTTTTTACTAAGGTATAATCTTCTTCTGTTTAAGGGAATGAGGCTTTATCATCAATAATAACATTACTAAATAGCTGTCCGTCTTCTGTAACTGGCGCCTGAATATCAATATGCCCTAAATTTTTTCCGATGTTAAAACAGTATTAATAGTATCTCCACCACCCCATTTTGGAGAATTAGAACCATTCAAAGTTAAAGTATTTGATCCTAAATTTTAGATTACCTACTTATAAATCACCATGGTTGGCAATATTATTCTTGATATTTACTTCTTTTAATCTAACTTCCTTTGATCCGGGTCCATATATATCACTAACTTCAAGATTTGCTGTGCCTTGCAAGTTTGTTGTCGTTGTTACAGATGAATATAGTTTTGCTCCTTCTTTTACAGTTAAAGTAGCATTTCTATCAAGCTGAATATTGACTAAATGATTTGAATCATAACCACTATCAAATAGTACTATCTTTTGATAATACTATTCTTGGAGCTTTTGTTGCATCCTTTGATCCATAATTACTATTAACGTTTATTCCATCTTAATTTCATGCTTGGATCTAATGTTAATTTTGATGGACTCACTACGTTACTGAATCTGATGTTCTTGAAAAATAAATTTTCTCCTGTCATGTTTCCAACCAATTTTAAATCAGATCCTACTATCTCTAATGTTCCTATTTTTTGTGGAAAACCAGGTGGTAAAGTATTCGGTGGGATAGAAGCATTGCTAAATGTCATAGTTGCAGGGGCATTATTGACAAATTTTATTATCCCATTAGTAGGAGTCATTTGATTAGGACCAGAAAATGAAATTCCTAAAATACCATATGCATAGTTACAATCACTATCAAAAGTAAGCGTTGAATTATTACTTACACCAATTGCTTGAACGTAGGATTTGCCTAAAACATGTCCTACGATATTGTCATCTATGGTTACTATTGCAAGTAGTTGGTTATTTGCGTTCATAGGAAATGAAAACTGCTATCTCCTGCTCTAGATCTAAAAAACACTACACCAGAACCGCTAGGTGAAGCAATTAGAGAATTGGTGGAAACATTACTGTTAGAAAGTTCTATTTTATTACCTTCAGTACAATCAACTATAGCTACTTTTATATTAGTATTATATAATACTCCTTCTACTCTAAACTTAGTTTGACTGGAATTTTGTACTGAACCAAATTGGAAATTGCTGCCAAATAGTGCCCAAGTTGCAGTGCTTCCAATACCAAAATCGAGTGTGTCAATATTAGAAGAGCCATTTTGGAAATATAAATCAGCGCCATTTAATAATAATTTACTTAATTTATTAGTAGTAGGACCTTGGCTAGGATCGCTACCGATTTTCCATTAAAGGATAACTGACTACCTGCAGTCAACGCTGTTGCATCAATAATGCTATTTGATCCTGCATTTATGGTTATTTGATTTGTATTATTATTAAAAGATACACCAGGGATTAGTTAACATAAGAGTTCCTCCTGCAGGGTCAAAAGTTAAGTTATTGCTATTGATTATTGTTTCATTGACTATAAAATTTTTTCCTGAAAGCATGTTGATAATATTAATAGGATTACTAACCCCAATATTGTCCGTAACAACACAATCATCAAAAAGATTTAAATTTCCATTACCACCGTCTACATTTCCTTGTATAGTTCCTTTTGTTAAATTTAAATTACCTGAATTGTACGCAAAACTAACATTTCCTATTAGATTTGTATTATTTATATTAAATGTACCAGAAGATATGTAGTTAACATTACCGGTTGCAATACCATTAATTGTTACATTTGCTCCAGCTTCTCCAATAGTATAAGTGTTAATATTGCTAGTAGAATTTAAAACTACATTGCCATTGCTAAAAGTTATGCCAAATAGTTCTAATCCAACAGATCCTAAGGTATTATTAAAAATAACGTTGCCTTGAGTATTCACGGTACCATTATTGCTACTCCAATTACTAGCAATCTTGCCTGATATGGTTGTAGTTCCGCCACCATTTGGTTGCACTATAAATGTAGGATTGTCATTAGCGTTAAATAATATATTACCTAAACCAGAATAATCATTAACTTTGGAATCAAAGCCATGTTGAGTTGCAGTTGCTTGAGTGCCATTTAATGTAACATTTATAGCATTGCTAATATCAAATTTTTATAGCAGCTAATATCAAAATCTACAGTCTGTATTCCTAGTGTATTTATAATAGAACCAATTGTAACATTCTCTATAATATTTATAGGGAGAGAGGGAACGGGGGGCGCGGCTCCTGCATTAACATTTATTCCAGCTAGAATCCTATCAGAAACATCAAACCACGCTATATCATATTGGTCCATTAATACTGCTTCATTATTGCTTGGTGGATCAATAAAATTAAGAGGAATAAAAGTACCGTCTGCTCGTACTGCAACCCAACGCTGATCGGCTGCGGTATCACTAAGTTTACTTGGGCTTCCTCCAATAGATGAAAGTATAGTTTCATTGGGAACAGCTGTAGCAAAAGCATTATTACTTTCTATAGTTATAGAAGTCATCAATGAAGCCAAAAATACACTAGTTAATAGCCCCTTAAATAATTTTGTTTTTGCTGCCATACTAAATACCATTAAAAATAATTAACTATTTAATAGTTAAAGTTTTGCATACTATTTGTAATATTTTTATATTTATTTCAAACTTGAGAAATTAATAAATAATATTTGTGGTAAAAAAACTACTAATATTAATCAAATTATTGAACGTATAGGGAGATGTTAAAATTCTTATTTAAGAGGCAAGGAAAGTTATTGGGAGAGTTATTTTATAATAGTTACTAATTATTAAATGTGGAGTAATTCCTTAGCAACTTTTAAACTTGCTTCAGTGATTAATTTTCCTGATATCATGCGAGCAAGTTCAGATTGTCTTTCTTCAAGATTAAGATTTTTTATAGTAATTTTAGTATCTTTTTCATATTGTTTTTTGCTAACCAAGATATGTTGATCAGCTTTTCCTGCTACTTGTGGCTGATGGGTGATTACTATCACTTGAGAAAAGTTACTAAGCTTTTTGAGGCGGTCTCCTATCTTGTCAGCTATGATACCACCAATTCCTGTATCTATTTCATCAAAAATAATAGTATTTAATAATAATTTATCTAGAAGACAAGTTTTCAAAGCCAGCATAAATCTTGATAACTCGCCTCCAGAGGCTATTTTATCGATGGGAGATAATTTCATTCCTGGATTAGTTGAAGCAGTGAATCGTACATTATCAACCCCATTATAAGAAATGTTCCTATTATTGTAACTGATTGAATTTAATTCTTGATTAAGGGGATTATCTTTAGGAATAATTTCAATTTTGAAAATAGCCTTTTCCATTTTTAACTGGGTAAGTTCTGCTTGGACAGCTGATTCAAGTTTTATAGCGTTAATGGAACGTCTTTCTGATAAAGTTAAAGCTAGTTCAAAATATTTTTGATGCTTTTCTAATCTACTTAAGTTCAGACTTTCGGAATTATTAATTGTATCTTTGAGGTTTTTTAATTTTTGTTGAGAATTTTCAAGAAACTCAGGTATTTCAGTAGAAGAAATATTATATTTTCTAGTTTTGTCACGTATCAAAAATAGTCTGTCCTCAATTTCATTTATATTGAATCCATCTAAATCATAATCATTAATAATATTTTGTAATTTGATACGGGATTCTTCTAAAAGATTATAACATTCATCTAGGTTTGATGATATAGAAGCTAATTTTTCATTTTGCTGTATATTACCAGTTATTAAACGCTGGGCGCTATTAATTAGATTATTTAATTCAGGATGTTCAAGATAGTCTAGAATATCCTGGGAGGCGCGTATTTCTTTTTCTTTATTTTGTAGATTACGCCTTATTTCTATAAGCTTTTCTTCTTCTCCTTCTTGAATATTGAGCTTTACCAATTCATCAGTAATGAAGGATAAATAATCTATTTCTTTGTTTATCTCATCTTTATATTTGCTGATTTTATCTATTTCTTTTATTACTGCCTGTAATTCGTAAAAATATTTAGATAATTCAGTTCTTAAATATGAAAGATTTCCATAATCATCTAAAATATTAATATGAGAAGAAGGGGATAGAAGAGAAGTATGATTATTTTGCCCGTGTAACTCAAATAGGTGGCTTGCTATTTGTTGTATGGTATTTTGAGTAACTATCTGATCATTAATAAGGAATTTTTTACGATTTCCTGATTTCTGAATACGCTTTATAATTAACTCTTCATCATATTCAATATTAAATTGTTTTAAAAAAGTTTGTAATTTATTATTTAATGTAAAAATGGTTGTGACTTCACAATAATCACAGCCATTTTTTATGACATTATTTGATGATTTGTTGCCTAGTGAAAATAAAATTGCATCAAGTAAGATAGATTTCCCGGCACCAGTTTCTCCAGTAATTACGCACAAGCCTTTTTCAAACTCAATTTCTAATTCGTCTATCAGGATAAAATTTTTAACTGAAAGACTTTGTAGCATGTTATTCTTTTAAAGGTTTGTTAATTAAAGAATGGCAATATTTATACCAGCTACTGCTTGGGTAATTATGTCCCAACACAGCTCCATATTTCTTTGCTTCATCATTAAGTCCTAACATCCAATAACTTTCTGCTAGACGATATAATGCTTCAGGAGTATGAGAAGTAGTTTGGTAATTATCAATAACTAACTGGAATCTATTGATTGCCGCTGTAGGATTTTTCTTTTTCAAATAATAACGTCCTAAATCCATTTCTTTGCCAGCTAAATGATCATTTACTAAATCGATTTTTAAAGATGAATCAATAGCGTAACGGGTATTTGGAAATAATTGGATAACATCTTCAAAGCTTTCTTTAGCCATTACAGTCCTTGATTGATCTAGTTGAGTTTCTGATATTTCCATGTAATAAGATAATGATTTTAGATAATATGCATAGGCTATATCTTCATTTGAAGGATGAAGTTTGATAAACATATCCAATACATCTACAGCTTCATCATATTGTCCTGCTAAGAATAAAGAATAGGCTTGCATTAACTCGGCTTGAGGGGTTAATTTATTGCCTGGATCTTGATAAAAAATATTAGAAAATTCCTCGGCAGCTTTAGCGTATTTTTGCTTTTGCAACAGTTCTATACCTTTACTATATAATTCATTGGCTGGAGTTACTAAATCCTCATCCACTTTTTTAGTTTTACAGCTAGATACAACCAAACTTATAGTAATTAAGGACAATAATTTTCTGAATTTCATATATATCTTAATATTTTAAACCTAATAGTTTTATACACTAAATATTAGTAGCTATACAAGGTTATTTTTTATATTGTTAAACTATACTCTCATAATGAAGAATTATTAAAAGATTATTATTTTTTAGTTTAAATACAGTAATAAAAATTACATCACGGATATATTGCTATTTACATGAACTACAAGTACTTACAGCTAATTCTTGCTAATAAATTTAAAATTTTTGAAAAAATAACTACTAAAAAATTTTTTTGCACTTTTAGTTCTAAAGCTTGTTACTATCAGTTCTACAAAGTGGAATTTTGGTGGATTTTGATAGTTTTTTAATTATGATTATAGAACTCTAAATTTATACTTAGCCGTTATGTAACTATTCAAGAATAAAATATCTTAAAAATATAGTGCTAAGATATTTTTAATCATCATGGCAGTGAATATAGGTCTTGTTGTATGTAATTAAATTGATAATGTACAAAGATAAGGTAAAATTAATGTTATTTCTAGTACGGCGGGAATCTAGTAACTTACCTGTCATCCTGAACTTGTTTCGGGATCCTTTATAAACTTTAAAGAGAGGCTGAAATAAATTCAGCATGACGTCCTACGTTACCACTTATTGCATTAAACTATACGCTAGAATGATATAGAAAAATGATATCAAAACTCCATATAACTAAAGTTTGAAGCTCCTTGCTTTGACTTAACCAATTCTTTATTTAAAAGTATTGGTATATTTGGTACCTCTGACTGGACTTGAACCAGCATGTCTTTTGGACTGTATATTTTGAGTCTACCGTGTCTACACCATTCCATCACAGAGGCATGTTCTACAAAATAGCTATATAGAGCTTATATGTAAATAATTTTTTATACTGAAAGCCATTAAGCTTATTTAATTTTTTACTTTATTCCTTTGCTTGCAAATATGTTTATTACTTGCAAACAAAGTCAAATTTATTTAACTCTAAATTATAATATTTAAAATGGTTAATATTCTTTACTCTTAGAGGCAATTAGTATCGCCAGTTAAGAGATAAATAATACCAGTTAGGTGATAAGTATCACCAGCTATTTTTGTTTCACCATCACCAGGAAGGTTAACGCTATCGAAATCAGAGATGAAAAAAGAAGGATTAATGTCAGCTATTGAAAAAGGTGGAGCAGTTGGAAGGGTTCTTGATCCAATATTATCATAATTAGTAGTTTCTGCATTATCATCACTATCATAGTTATCATCATTACCATTAGTGTGTATATATTTATGATGATTATATTTTATATTGATAATATTTTTAGCTTTTTGAAAATTAAGATCTTCTATATCTTTACTTAAATCTTGCAAATTAGTTATTTTATTTTGATAAACCTTCAGTGCCGTGTCGGAAAGTAAAAGCTCAGCTTTTTCATCGGATAATGACCTTAAACTGAGAGTTTCTGCAAGTTCTTTTAGATTAACTAAATTATCTTTATAAAGTTTTAATGCATTGTCAGAAAGTAACAATTCAGATTGTGTTACGTTTATTTTACTCTTAGAGAGTAAATTCTTAACTTTTACTGTATAGTGTAATTTCTTTAGTATATTCTATAGTTATTCAACTCATGATCTTTTATGAAAAACTAGTTAACTTTTATTAATTAACACCGTTGAGAACGGATTATATTGTTTTATATAAAAATTTCAAGAAAAAAATATATCTAGACTTGAAAAAGTAATATTTGAGTTATATACTTATATATAACAAAATATTAGAATTCATGGGGTTTACTATGATTGATTACACAAAAACAAGCTCTTTTGCAGATACCAGCAAAAGAACATATGACGATGGCTTAAGAAGCTATATGCTGAAAGTATATAATTATATGGCTTTAGCTCTTGCTCTAACAGGGTTTCTTGCCTTTGGCACACTTTCCTTTGAGCCATTAACAAGGTTAATGTTTGCATTTGGTCCAAATGGGCAATTTGCAGGGAATACAGGCTTAGGTACTTTGATAATGATTGCTCCTCTTGGAATTGCTTTATATTTTTCCTTTGGATTTGGCAAAATGAGCCTTCAAACTGCTAAAGTTTTATTTTGGGTTTATGCCGGTTTAATGGGTATGTCATTAGCTAATTTAGGTTTAATTTACACAGGTGAGTCAATAGCTCGTACTTTCTTTATCTGCGCTTCAGTTTTTGGTGGAATGAGTCTTTATGGCTATACTACTAATAAGGACCTAACATCTATGGGATCATTTCTTATCATGGGGTTAATTGGTATAATTATTGTTTCTCTAGTGAATATTTTCTTGAAAAGTTCAGCTATTAATTTTGCAACATCTATAATTGGCGTTGGAATATTCATGGGGCTTACTGCTTGGGATACTCAGAAAATTAAATCTATGTACTTTATGTATGGTGGCGGTGAAGCTGGACAAAAAATGTCTATTATGGGCGCTTTCACTCTATATTTAGATTTTATTAATCTGTTTATATCTCTTTTAAGATTTTTCGGTAATAGAAGAGATTAGATTCTATTAGTCATTACGAGTAGTTGTTATTGTCATTCCCTCCCGTGGGGGCGGGGATACTAGTCATCCCGAACTTGTTTCGGGATCTCATAGATGCTGAAACAAGTCCATGACGTCGCTGATACTTTCTTCTGAATTCCCGCCTTTAGCTAGGAATGACATCAATAAGTACAAAAAGATAACATTATAAATCTCCATGCAACAAGATCAAAGCTCCTCGTAGCGGTCCTTTGCTTTAACTCATCCCTTTATTTTATTAAAGCTAGTTTCTATAGTATAATCTTTCTTTGGTCTTGATATTTCATAACTTAAATCAAAAGAATCTTGGTTATAAAATATATAGTTAGCTTTATATAAATCTAAATTACATTTATGGCTGGCGATAGCCTGTAAAGGTTTACTACTAATTAATAAAATCCATTTTATAAAATAGGGAGTTGTTATTTTCTTCAAAAAAATATTTACTAATTTCATTATTTTCTAGGATATATAAATATTCCTTAATAGCTCTTACCTTGTTTGTACTATTATAGTAATGAATATTAAGTTCTTCTTTAATAATGTAAAGTTTTTCTGTCAGAATTATTACATTTTACAAAACAAGCAAACCCTTCGCCAATTCCTTCATTACCAATAATTCTTTTAATAGAATATTCCCCTTCTAGTTGATCAAATATTTTGTTTATAAGTTTATTATTAGTCATTGGGTTTTATTATGGTTTATACTAGGTTGAACATTTGCTTTCTTTATAGCATGAATTATATAGAAAATTAAATAACATGTAATAGAATAGGTTTAAAGTAGGTTCGCCTTTACTTTAATAAATAAGTTATTTATAACTTATTTATTAATTTAAATATAAAGATATTTATGAATAACGTCGTTAGCAAAGTATTACTGATTATTATAATCTTCCTTGTAGCATTATTTGCTTATAAAACTGTTAAGACTCCAAGTGCTGTATCTGATAAGGTGGTAATTAATTCTGAAATTAGTAAATCAGAAAATCAGCAAGATGAAGTAGCTAAAACCGAAAAAATTGTTAAAGAATATTTGCTCAAAAATCCAGAAGTAATTATTCAAGCTATAGAAATACTTCAGCATCGTAAAAGAGATGAGATGGAGGCAAAGGCTAGTGAATATATAAAAAATAATCAAGCGGAAGTAAGTAATAGCTCTGCCTCTCCAATAGTTGGTAACCCAGAAGGAAATATAACTATAGTAGCTTTTTATGATTATAATTGTAGTTATTGCAAAAAAGGCGATAGTTATATTGAGCAACTAATTCAGTCAGATAAAAATGTTAAAGTAGTTTTAAAACCTTTCCCTATTTTAGGTGATTCATCTTTTTATGTCTCTTCTATTGCTTTAGCTGTATATAAACTAGAACCTAGTAAATTTAGCAATATTCATAACGGTTTAATGGCAATGTCAAATATTACAAAAGAATCTGTAGAAAAATTATTATTAGATAATGATTTAGATCCTGTAGTAATTGAAGAAGAAGCTGGTAAAGAAAATATTAGAGAAGCGCTTACTAAAAATGGCCAATTAGCAAGAAATCTGAAAATTCAAGGAGTACCTGCTTATATTATTAATGGCAAATTAGTTCCAGGAATGATGGATTTTGAGCAATTAAAAAATATTATCTCTAATTATAGAAGGACGCAGTAAATAATTAATGTCTAATAAGGAAAAACTAGTTCTAGTTGGGAAAATTGTATCTGCTCAAGGTATACAAGGCAATGTAATGGTTAAGTCCTTTACTGAGCCGGTTGAGAATATAATGAAATTAGAACTAGTTGATAAAATCGGACAAAAGATAGTTCTAAAATTAGTGCGTCGAAATTCTAATAATAATTTAGTTTGTAAATTTAATAGCGTTAATAATAGAACTGAAGCTGAAGAATTAAAAGGTTTAGAGATTTTTTGTTATAGAGAAAATCTACCAGTGTTAAATAATAACGATGAGTTTTATATTGAAGATCTAATAGGGCTAGACGTATTAGATAATGATTTAGTTCGAATAGGGAATGTTAAAAATATTTTTAATTTTGGAGCAGGGGATATCATTGAAATAAAATTCATTAATAATCAAAAAATAGAATTATTTCCCTTCAACAAACAATTTTTTCCGACAGTCACTAAAAATCATATTATATTGAGTCTATAAATGAGTGTGGCTATAAAGTGAAAGTACCAACGACGTGTGTGTCTCATGCTGAACTTGTTTCAGCATCTATTGTAGATCCCGAAACAAGTTCAGGATGACTAATAAGTAAAGACTGGATGATCATTTTACTAACGCTTCTCGCCATGACTATTACTTTCCATTATGTACAGCAAAGCTTACGGTTTCTCACCATAACGTTCTTGATTAAATTAATTACCTATTCAACTTCTTTTAAAGAAGAGTGCTTGAAAAATGCGTATTTAATTAATTTTTATCTCATACATAAAAGATTTAGTAACAATGTTAGTTTTATGTTAAACTAATAAATAGTAGATATATAGACTTATAGGTTAATATGGCGATAGTAATTAGTGACATTAAAATTGAGAAATATGTTCCTTCCGATGATGATATAGCTAAATATATTCAAGTTCAGCGTAATAACATCACAGCAAATTTAACCCTCAATCAATATTTAAAAGAACAATATTTTAAAAATACTGATGTAGTAGTGGCAGCAGATTTATCCGATAGAGCATTTAGTGAGGTAGATTTAAGCGGTGGAGATTTTACTGGTTGTATCTTTAAAAACACTAGTTTTAAAAAATGCAATTTAGCTAATTCAGTATTTTGTGATGTAGATTTTGATAATGCTTATTTTGAAGAAACAATTTTAAGAAATATAGATTTTCGAGGAGCTGATCTTGCTAGTTGTCGATTCTCTGATCAATATAAGGATTATTCTAATTTTGGTAAAGAGCAAGATATTGCTGGAATAAAATTTAGTACTACTGCTGATTTGGGAAGAAAATACGCCGATATAAAAAGTGATATGATCCGAGCGCAAGGACAAAAAGAGATGATAAAAAATGCTCAGAAAGCTTTAGATGAAGCGTATGGAAAATTGAGCATGGGAGAGACGGTATATTATGCTTTAGGACGTGAAACTGGCAATGCAGAATATGACAGATTACATAAAGAATTAAAATTAATGACGGAAAAGAAAATTTTTCCTGAAAAAGATAATCCAATGCATAAGAGTTTTCAGAATATTTTTAGTAGTGAAAGCTATGTTTTTGATCCAAGCTATGTACGTGGTTCAACTAAAGAAGAAAGAGATAGAGAAAATCAGCTTGTTAAGCTTGGTAGAGAAGATGTAATAGAATATTTAGAAAAAAGAAAAACTAATAAAGATCTAAGTTTAAATGATTTTGTTAAAACTAAACTTAAGGAATCAGAGATAAAACCAAATGCTCGAGTTATTGCTGATCTTTCAAGCAGGATCGATTATATTACTAATAAATGGCATGATAGAGTTGATTTATCGGGATTAGATTTTGCAGAAGCAGATTTACAAGGAGTATTATTCTCTGGTTCTATTTTATCAGGCTGTAAATTTAGCGGCGCTAATATTAGTAAAGCAAATTTTGAGAGTTGTGAACTTGAAGAAGCGAAATTTGTTAATGTAAAAGCAGATAACGCAAATTTCTTTAATAGTAATATAAGTAAAACCAGTATAAATCACTGTCAATTTACTCATGCATACATGCCTCGTTCTAATGGTTTGGACATAAAAATTACAGACCAATCCAACTTTGATTACGCAAATATAAAAAATGCAAGGTGGGATTATGCCCAAGTTGCTGATTCAACATTTAATTATGCAAATCTAGAAGGAATCTCTTTAATTTCAGCAGATTTGCGTCGAATTAAAATGCAGCACGCAATATTAAATAATGCTGTATTAGCGGAATGTAATATTGTTGAGAGTGATTTATCAAATTCTTTTATGCAATCTGTTGATGTTCATAAAGCAAAGATTAAGAATAGTATTTTAGAAAAAATAGAAGCAAAAGGTATAAATCTATCAAAAGCGGAATTAAATAAGTTAACTAAACTGGACGGAGCAAATTTAGAAGGGGCGATTTTAGAGTTAATAAATGCTGAAGGAGCTAGTTTTGTTAAAGCTAATTTAAATCAGATAAAAGCTGAAAATGCTAATTTTAAAAAAGCAATTTTACAAGAAGTAGATATGAAGTTTGCTAATTTAAAAGGAGCCGTTCTAGAATCCGCAAATGCCTATAAAATTAATGTTAGCTATAGTATATTAGAAAATGTTAAGGCAAGAGGAGCTGGTTTTTCAGATAGTGTGGCAAGACGTATTGAGGGTAAAAACGCTGATTTTACAGAAGTTAATTTTACTAATACTGATCTTACTAGGTCAAAATTACAATCTGTCATATTAGAAAAAGTACAGGCAGAGAAAGCTAGATTAGAAGGAGTAAACTTACGTAAAGCTAAATTACGTGAAGCAAATATAGCAGGAGCTGAGATTGATCTTGAAACTAATATTGTTGAAGCGGATCTTAAAGCAGTACAAGGTGATTTTATCCAGAATGGTCAAAAAGTTAAACCGCAAGAATTACAAATAGAGCAAGAAAAGGCTGATTTAGAGAAAAATAAAAATGCTCCTAGTAAATTTAATCAGTTTGCTACTTCTTGTATTGATTTAATATCAGTATTAGGTCCAACTGCTAAATCTATCCCAGAAATAAAGAAATTATATGATAATTTTAATAAGTTCCAAGATATAAATCAGAAATTACTAAGTAATAAATTATTAGTAGATGAGAGGCAAAATTTACAAAGTTCTTTGATAGAAGCAGGATCAAATTTAATTCAAGGAGCAAGTATAGTACTAAATAAATATGTTCCTACTTTAAATAAAGATCAGTCAAATATTCTAAAAGACACTATAGCTAACTACGCCTTATTGCCAGTACTAAAGGAATTGTTGAATCCAACTCCTATGCTTGATCCTACTAAACCTGAAAGAGTTAACCCTGATATATTTGAAGGAGTGGATCAGCAATTTACCAGAAGGGCAATGCCAGTCTTAATAAATTTATCAGCTGCTGTACTTGATGGGGAGTGTAATAAAAGAGTAAAGGATATTTATAAAGATTTGATAACTCTAAATAAAGATACAATAGAGAATATTACTAAAAATGCTGCAGCAATACTTACCGATAGTAAAGTTGCTGAGGTATTGCAAAATGAATTTGCCGCATTTTTACAAAATCCAGAAAATCATAAAGAAATTACAAAGATTGCTGGGAATTATCTGGATGATAGGGTTACTAGATTTATGTCAAAGGAGTTATTTGCAAATACTGTTTCTTTGGCGGCAAGTATTACTCCACCACTTTTAAAGGATCTACCGAAGATTTATCAATCTTATATGAAACATCAAGAATTAAGTGCTGATTTGTTGAGTGGAAAAGATCTATCTGATGATCAGAAACAAACAATAATAGAGCAACAAAAGCCTATAGTTTCAGATATTTTAGATAATAGTCAGAAAATTATTAAAAATATATCCTCTATCTTAAAGTCAGATCTACCAAAATATTTTGAAAAAAGTCAAAATAATATTTTGAACTTTTTAGCAAAAACAGAAATTCAACAAAATATTAGATCATATGGAGTGGATCCTAAGCTTGTATATGATGTGGCAGAAGCTACGGTGCCTTTTGTTGTAGAAATATTGCCTATAGTATCAGATTTTGTTGAAAATTGTTTGAATGATAAAGAAGGCTTGGAACAGATAATTACACAAACTAAGATTGTTATGAACTCTTTAGATGCAGAAAAAGCAAAAGAACTCAAGAAATTAGTTAATTCTTTGATTGAGTTTAAAAATCATAATCCTGAAGTTGCTAGCATTTTACAAGAAAAAATACCGGAATTATTAGTGAAGCATTCTGAATCTCTTGGTCCCATTACTGAAAGACTTTTAAATGAAACTGAAGTAGGTAGAAACTTAAAGCTCAAAGGAGAGAAGGTAGTTAAAGCAATAGGTGAACACACAACTGAGCTTGGAGTGTTAACAACTTTATATAATAAAAAAGAATATGGCAAGATGATTAAGCCATTATGGAATGTGCTGTCTGATACAAAAGTTTTAAGTTTAGTAGTACAAGGAGGGGTTAATTTTTGTAGTTATATTATTCAAAAAAAATTGGTATCAAATCCAGTACGTGAAAAATTAGTTGGTAGTAAAATGAATAAGATAATGGAGGATATACTGAAATCTTCTGCTTCACTACCTGAATCTAACATAAGATCTAATCTAGATCACTTATTCCAAGAAAAGCTTCAAGAGATTAAAGGAGATAATAAATCGTCTATTATTGACTATTCTTTAAGGAATAAAGATTTACAAGGTATATCTTTTACTAATACAGATATGAAACTAGATAATTATGAAATTAAAAGCTTTAATTTTAATAAAGTAGAATTTGTTAAGGCCTCATTTAAGAATTCTTTACTACAAGATTGTTCTTTTAAAGATGTTTCTTTCAAAGAACCTGTTGATTTTGATGGGGTCACAATTGATGAAAAAACATTATTGACGCTTCTTCCTGCAATCCAAAAATATAATAAAAGTAATTCAAATAAAATAATTAGCCTAAAAAATATAAAAATTATTGGTAAAATTAGTAATAAAGTGAAATCTAATCCAATGTTAAGTAATGCAGATTTTAGTGAAGCGACTTTAATTGAATCTAAAAAACAACAAAATAACAGCAAAAGAGGATATAGTAGATAGCTAAAATATCATAGAAAATAAATTAAAAAGGGAATTAAGCAAAAAAATACAAAAATTAGCAAAAATTTGCAAAATAGTGTTTGACATCGTCGAGAATAATAGATATAAACTTCATACAGGACGACGACAAACGAAAGCCTGTAGCTGTTTGAAAAGTTGATAAGATTGAAACAATAATACACTTGCGATATAATAAAAATTTATGATAGTGAGTTGATACTGTATAGTGCGAAATTAGTTCTGCACACATCGTGCAATCTCAAGCTTATAAGAATCAAAGTAAAAAATAAGAGCATTTGGTGGATGCCTTGGCACAAGAAGGCGATGAAGGACGTAATACGCTGCGATAAGCTTCGGGGAGTTGCGAATAAGCTTTGATCCGAAGATTTCCGAATGGGGAAACCCACCTGCCTAGCAGGTATCATATAATGAATACATAGTTATATGAAGCAAACCCAGCGAACTGAAATATCTCAGTAGCTGGAGGAAAGGACATCAACCGAGACTCCGCTAGTAGTGACGAGCGAATGCGGACCAGGCCAGTGGCTTCAAAATAAAAACTAAAACAACATGGAAAGGTTGGCCATAGTGGGTGATAGCCCCTTATAGGTAAAAAGTTTTGAAGTCCTTGAGTAAGGCGGGACACGTGAAATCCTGCTTGAATATAGGGGGACCACCCTCTAAGCCTAAGTACTCTCTAGTGACCGATAGTGAACAAGTACCGTGAGGGAAAGGTGAAAAGTACCCCGATGAGGGGAGTGAAATAGTATCTGAAACCAAATGCTTACAAGCAGTCGGAGCAGACTTGTTCTGTGACGGCGTACCTTTTGTATAATGGGTCAGCGACTTAGTTTATCTAGCAAGCTTAAGCCGTGAGGTGTAGGCGTAGCGAAAGCGAGTCTGAATAGGGCGACATAGTTAGGTGAATTAGACCCGAAACCGGGTGATCTAGCCATGGCCAGGTTGAAGGCGGAGTAATATCCGCTGAAGGACCGAACCCACTACTGTTGAAAAAGTAGGGGATGAGCTGTGGTTAGGGGTGAAAGGCCAATCAAACTCGGATATAGCTGGTTCTCCGCGAAATCTATTTAGGTAGAGCGTTATAGCGATTACCATCGAAGGTAGAGCACTGAATGAGCTAGGGGGTCCTACCGGCTTACCAAACTCAATCAAACTCCGAATGTCGATGAGTACAGCATAGCAGACAGACTATGGGTGCTAAGGTCCATAGTCGAGAGGGAAAAAGCCCAGATCGCCATCTAAGGTCCCTAAATCATGGCTAAGTGTTAAAGGATGTGGGAAAACCATAACAACTAGGATGTTGGCTTAGAAGCAGCCATCATTTAAAGAAAGCGTAATAGCTCACTAGTCTAATTAAGTTTTTCTGCGCCAACAATGTAACGGGGCTCAAGTCATGTACCGAAGATGCGAATTTGTACTTTAGAGTACAAGTGGTAGCGGAGCGTTCCGTAAGCCTGTGAAGGTGAACTGCAAAGTTTGCTGGAGGTATCGGAAGTGAGAATGCTGACATAAGTAGCGATAAAGAATGTGAGAAACATTCTCGCCGAAAGTCCAAGGGTTTCTGCGTAAAGTTAATCTGCGCAGGCTTAGTCGGCCCCTAAGATGAGGCTGAAAGGCGTAATCGATGGGAATCAGGTTAATATTCCTGAACCTGAGGGATGTGACGGAGGTAGTAAATTGTATACACTTATTGGATTGTGTATGCAGTGAATAACTCCCAGGAAATAACACCCTCATTAAAGACCGTACCCGAAACCGACACAGGTGGACAGGTAGAGTATACCAAGGCGCTTGAGAGAACGATGCTGAAGGAACTAGGCAAATTGCATCTGTAACTTCGGGAGAAGGATGACCTGTAGATGGGCAACCATTTACAGGTGGCACAAACCAGGGGGTAGCGACTGTTTATTAAAAACACAGGGCTCTGCAAAGTCAATAGACGAAGTATAGGGTCTGACGCCTGCCCAGTGCTGGAAGATTAAGAGGAGGGGTGCAAGCTCTGAATTGAAGTCCCAGTGAACGGCGGCCGTAACTATGACGGTCCTAAGGTAGCGAAATTCCTTGTCGGGTAAGTTCCGACCCGCACGAATGGCGTAACGATTTCCCCGCTGTCTCCAGTATCGACTCAGCGAAATTGAATTCTCCGTGAAGATGCGGAGTTCCCGCGGTTAGACGGAAAGACCCCGTGAACCTTTACTATAGCTTTGCACTGGTATTAGGAATTAGATGTGCAGGATAGGTGGGAGGCTATGAAGCAGTGGCGCAAGCCATTGTGGAGTCATCCTTGAGATACCACCCTTTTGATTCTTGATATCTAACCGCGACCCTTGAATCAGGGTCCGAGACAATGCATGGTGGGTAGTTTGACTGGGGCGGTCGCCTCCCAAAGAGTAACGGAGGCGCGCGATGGTTAGCTCAGGTTGGTCGGAAATCAACTGTTAGAGTGCAATGGCATAAGCTAGCCTGACTGCGAGTCTGACAAGACGAGCAGAGACGAAAGTCGGTCATAGTGATCCGGTGGTTCCGAGTGGAAGGGCCATCGCTCAACGAATAAAAGGTACTCCAGGGATAACAGGCTGATGATTTCCAAGCGTCCATAGCGACGAAATCGTTTGGCACCTCGATGTCGGCTCATCACATCCTGGGGCTGGAGAAGGTCCCAAGGGTTCGGCTGTTCGCCGATTAAAGTGGTACGTGAGCTGGGTTTAGAACGTCGTGAGACAGTTCGGTCCCTATCTGCCGTGGGTGTAGGAAGTTTGAGAGGATCTGCCTTTAGTACGAGAGGACCGAGGTGGACGTACCTCTGGTGTACCAGTTGTCGCGCCAGCGGCATGGCTGGGTAGCTAAGTACGGAAGGGATAACCGCTGAATGCATCTAAGCGGGAAACCCACCTTAAAACTAGACTTCCCTATCAGAGCCGTGGAAGACCACCACGTTGATAGGTCAGGTGTGGAAGCACGGTGACGTGTGTAGCTAACTGATACTAATAGCTCGATTGTTTACTTTGCTGAGGTTGTACGTGTGTGCAGCATTAATTTTGTAATATATAGCGTTTTTGATTTTATCAACATTCAAATTTTATGTAATATCTTATATTACATAAAATTTGCATTGCTAGCTTGGTGGTTATAGTGCGAGTGAAACACCCGATCCCATCCCGAATTCGAACGTGAAACCTCGTTGCGCTAATGGTACTATGCCCTGAGGCATGGGAGAGTAAGTCGCTGCCAAGCTTGCGATGCAAATTTTATCTTCTTCATCAAACTTTTCCTTATTTTCAATTTCTGAATTTATATAGGCTTGTTTTGTTATAAGTTAATTCTATAATTTTAATAACAATTGAGTTGCATCAAATAATAAAAATTAGTTTTTATACTGTATGATGCAGGAATTTTTTAGTTTTAATATAATAAATTCGTATTCCTATCCTAGAATACTAAGAGAAAAATTATATGTTTTATTATGAAGAAAATAAAAATTAGCATAACAAAATTAATACTTATCTTCTCTCTTTAGGTGGAATAATTTATTCTATAACTGAACCTTTATACATTCCTACAGCCATTGTTACGGGTACAGATCATCATATATTCCCGCAAATAATAGCTCATAAATCTATGATATCAGAAGAATTTCCAGGAAATAGTTTATCCGCCATTAATGAGTCTTTAGCAAGTACAGTTGATGGCATAGAAGTTGACGTACGTATGTCGAAGGATGGGGTATTATTCCTATATCATGGTGATACTTTAGAAGAATATATAGACCATTTCGGTATTTCAGAAAATTATACATGGAACCAGCTATCTAGTGTTTTATATAAAAATACAACAGAAAATTTAGTTTTATTAGATGATTTTCTGAGTATGGTTGAGTAACCCAAAAAGTAATTTTCCTTGATATTAAATCAAATGATAAACTTAATAAGCGGCTAGTAAAGAACATAGCTAACCTAATAAAAAAATATGATTTACAAGAAAATGTTTTTGTTGAGTCTTTTAATCCAATTACACTTTTATTAAAGAGATTGTACAGTCGTGATTTATGTTAATGTACGACTTTGTAGATGATTCAAAGGCATTAGAATGGGAATCCCAGCAACAATTTAATAGAATTCCATGGTTTTTAAAAAATTATTGGCTACAAAAACAAGTTAGAAGAATTATTAGACCAGATGTTTTGGGTTGTAGGTTTAATATTAATCAAAAACTATTAGAAAAACTTATATGGCATGGTTATCCAATAATTAGTTGGACAGTTGATGATCCAAATATAGCAAACTCTTTGTATAAATTAGGGGTTAAAGGTATACAGAGCAATAGGCCTCAATTCTTGAAGGAATTGTCTCTAGAGACAATAAAAAATTGTTTGATGTCGGAGGAACTGAGGTAGTAGTAAATAAAATTATTTCAGTTTTTCAGAAGGAATATATTTTAGCCGCAATAAAAGAAGCTAAAACTACAGGAAAAGGTTTAGTTGTAGGTGGGCGTAGGCACATTCCATGGGAGGTCAAGCTCTTTTAGAAAATGGGATATTTTTAAATATGCTAACCTTCAATCAAGTTAAATATAATGCGGATCGCCAAACTGTAACAGTTCAAGCAGGAGTGACATGGAAAAAAGTACAAGAAATTTTGGCGCATTATGGAAGAAGTATTAAAATTATGCAATCTGACAATATTTTTACTGTTGGCGGGTCTGTAAGCGTTAATGTTCATGGATGGCAAGTAGGATCGCCTCCCCCTATTGCAGCAAGTATTGTTAATATGACACTCTTATAACCCCAGATGGAATAGAGCATAAAATTTCATTAACTAATGATCCAGAATTATTTAAAGCAGTTATTGGTGGATATGGAATATTTTCTGTTATAGTAATGTAGAATTAACTACTATACCAAATTCCTTGATTAAATTTCATGCATTTTTTACTCCGTCTAAATTTTTAAGCAGTATCTATGAACAAAAAGTTACTAATAATCCGAATGTAGAACTGGCATATGCAAGATTATCGGTTGATAAAAATAGATTATTTGATAAAGCAGGATTGTTTTGGTATGAAAAACAAGGAGATATAATGCATAATAGATCAATTAGAAGCAGAAAAATTAATTGCATTAAAACGTAGTATATTCAGGTTATCAGAATATTTCAACTTAGGAAAGAAATTTAGATGGCAGTTAGAAAAATCATATTCATCTATACTTAATGCAAGTCAAAAATCTATACGCCGGAATGATGCAATGAATACAGATATACATATATTATGGCCTCTTTATGGTAATAATAAAGATATTCTTCATGAATATTTTCTAAGAAAAATACCTATCAATTTATAAAGGCGTTAAAGAATAAGATTATACAATATAATACAACATATTGAATGTTACTATTCGTGAAGTGAGAAAATATAATATATCTCTTTTGCATATGGCAAAAGAGATATTTTTGGTTTTGTTTGCTTATTCCTCCAAAATCGTACTGTAGAAGAGGAGGAGAATATGAAATATTTTACCCAATCAGTTATTACAGAAGCTCTAAAGTTAGGTGGAACTTTTTATCTACCATATAGATTGCATTATACAGCTGGACAAGTTCTTAAATCTTATCCTAATATTGGTCTAAGGATTAATATCAAAAGAAAATATGATCCTGATCTTTTATTAAAAAATCAATTTTTTGATTATATAGATCATACCATTGCTGGGAATTAGTATTGCGCATAAATAATAATCTGGATAAATCTGATTAGATTAGCTATAAATAATATAATAGAATTAGTATTAAGGAGAAGATCATGAGTACCACCAATAATAATAAATTTCTACCGCTGTTGGTAGTTTCGTTATGCACATTTACGTATTTATTGAATTTTTTTAATAAAATATATCAGTGTTCTTTAGTAGTTATATTTATGGCTTTGATTACTAATGTGATATCTGAATTATATAGTAAAAAGACAGCTATGATTAGTTTGCTATTTAGTTCAATAGTGAGTTTTGGATTACTATGGAATTTTGATTATTATATTCACGGTAATATCGTTAGCGGCGTAGTGTTTACTTCTTTAGTAGCAGTATTGTTATCATTATATTGCAGCACTAGTGTATTTTTACATTTAAAATCTAAATACAGTTTTAATAATAGGAATTTTGTTAGTTTAGCAACTTGCGCTATAGTTGATGCAATCGTAATGTCAGAATTCTTTATAAATAAATTTCCTTTAGATAAAGTTATCTCAATTTTTTCAAAAAAAGTATTATTTAAAGTCCTATATTCATCAGCAATTTATGGAATCATATTCTTTGGTACATATTTTATTAAAAAGGCTTACATTAGTAAGAAGATATAGATTTAGGTTTATTCTTTAATTTTATTATTATATTATATAAGGCGTAAGGTTATTCTTATGCCTTTTAAAATTTATATTTGAGTATGATTATATATGGCTAGTATTTGTAGATCTTTTAAGACTTCTTTCCAGAATGTTACTATTTTTTTGATAGCAGTATTTTTTGCTATTGCCGTAAAAGCCGAGTCTAATAATGAAGCAACAGAACAACAGAAAGATAATATTATTAATTATCCTAATACTACTACTCTAACGTCTTCAGCAAAACATATTGTAGTAATGGATGTTGCCACAGGTAAGGTTTTATTAGAAAAAAATGCTTACGAACGTATGGTACCATCTTCAATGACGAAGATTATGACTTCTTATATTATTGAAGATAAAATTCAAAAAGGTGAAGTATCGTTGGATTCTCAATTTATTGTTAGCGAAAAAGCTTGGAGAATACAAGGTTCTAAGACATTTGTACCTCTTGGGGAGATGATGAGCCTAAAAGATATTTTATATGGCATAATAATTCAGTCTGGGAATGACGCTAGTATTGTAGCGGCAGAAGGGTTATATGGCAGTGAAGAAAATTTTGCTGATGCCATGAACCAAAAAGCCGCGGAATTAGGCATGAAAGATACTCATTTTGTCAATAGTAGTGGTTGGCCTGCAGAAAATCATTACAGCACAGCGTATGATCTTGCAATTCTTAGTGTTGCTTTAATTAAAAATCATCCAGAATTTTATCATATTTATAGTATAAAAGATTTTACTTTTGGTAAAGATCTGAAGGGTAAGCCTATTACCCAAGGAAATCGTAATCCATTATTATATAAAGACGTTGGTTGCGATGGGATCAAGACCGGAAATACTGAAGATGGTGGATATGGTATGGTAGGTTCTTTTGTCGATAATGGTCGTAGGTATATTATAGTTATTAACGGTCTTAATTCGATGAAAAAAAGATCAGAGGAAGCATTAACAGTACTACAATGGGTAAAACAAAATTTCACTAGCAAGCAGTTTTATAATAAAGGCGATGAAGTAACTGATGTTGATGTATGGTTAGGGGTAAAAGATAAAGTAAAATTAATAGTTGCTGAGGATGTTTCAGCTCTTGTAACCAGAACTGGAGCCAATAAAGCTGAAGTAAAAATTGATATAGCTTCTCCTATTAAAGCTCCTCTTAAGGCTGGTGATATTGTAGGAAAAATCAAAGTAATAGTTGATAATGAAGTGCAAGAAGTAGCCTTGCTTGCTAAAGAATCAATAGCTCAGGTTGGATTTTTTACAAGAATATGGCGTTATATTTGTTCTGTTTTTTAGTATGTCAATTGATATGAACTTAGGACGCTTGTTGCTTACCTTATATAAGTTTCGCTACTTGCTCCTAGTTCCAAATTCATCTGAATTGACTATGTTTTGTCGTTTTATAGAGAGATGTTAGGCATCTCTCTAATAAGCTATACTTTACTGAATAATCGTATCGTTTTCCTTTTTGATAAGTAAATAAACCCTATTATTCCAAATAAGCAACAAATAGGAATTGTGGATATTGCCAGAGGAAATCATATCGGCTATAAATAAATAGCTAGACCTGATTCATTAGTTAAACCGTCCCAATTATATGATATTGCATTATTAATAATCTTATGGAAGAAATGACCAAATGACATATTAATACAATTTACTATGGCAATAGCAAGGCCAGAAGATCTATTCTCGACTATGTTTGCTTACTACGCTAAAGACAAGCACCTGGGTAACAGCAGAATATACCAAGTAAGAACATTAATAAGCAACCGCTATAAAATTCTAGTGAAGAGCAATATAGTAAAATAACAAAAATCATTATAGTTAATAACCCAGTAACAACTATAACTTTATTGAAGGATTTTATTAAATTAGCAGTCATTGCAAGTATTGGACTACCAAAACACATTCCTATATAAACGCAGGAAGTAACTAAATTACTTTCCATATTAGTCATTTTATATATTTGCTTGAAAAATGGTATTGCCCATAGGTCAGCAAAACCTTCAAGGGCTCCAACCATTAATCCACCACAAACACCAATTAATAAGTAATTAAAACTTGGGCTTGCAACAAAAGCAAGAGCCCCTAAAGAAGTAAGTAAAATGGAAAAGAATATGACTATTCTAAAATTAAATTTATCTAACATTATACCAATGGGTAGTTGCATTCCTGCGTAACCTAAATAATAATATCCCGCAAGAGTACCAAACGCTATAGTATCAATGGCAAATTTTTGCATAATTTCTTCTCTAAGAATTCCGGTAGATAATCTTAGTATAAATTGGAATGCAAAAAAACAAGCTAGTCAACCCCCATAAAACAAGTGGTTTTTTAAAAGATACAGTTTTTTCCATAGGAATAATCATAATTTATTGAAAAATTAACTTTAAGGGATAAAATTATATTGATTTTTTATCAAATGAAATATAGTTAATTCATATTAATATATAGTGTTGTTCAGATAAAAATATGAACCAATTAGAAGCATATTTAGTATTGTTTATTGATAGTGTACTAGGTAATTTAGCGATAAATTTGGATAATGAAATAATTATTCATTCGATGCTTATTTTTAATAATTATAGTAGTATTTTAATAGTAATTATTGCGACTATAGCTTCATTAATAGCTGTTGGTATAAATTATTCATTAGGAAGAATTTTACTAAAGGTTTTTTATCGTTTTAAAACAGAGAAATTTGAAGAAAAATACCAATTATTTTCTCAATTTTTTGCAAAATATTATATATGGATAGTTTTTCTAATAATATTACCTTTTTGGGGAAAGTTTATTCCTGTAATGTTAGGTTTTTTTAAAATAGATTTTTTACGCATCTTATCTATTATTGCAGTAATTAAATTATGCTATCATATTTGCGTAGTTTATAATTTAGGTTAAGTAAAATAAGGAATTTGATGAATTTATATAGAATTAGCCCGTCTGAGTCATTTTTAGAAATATTGGCTGATTTTATTTTAGATAAATTTGATGATAAAAATTCTATCAATAATCTTAGAATTATATTACCAAATGGTATTGATTGCCAAAACTTGAAAAATATTTTGATTAAAAGGCAAGATGTTGCAATTTTGCCAAATATTATACCAATTTCTAATATTACAGTTGAAGGTGAGGAGATATTTAAACTTTCTTCAGGTTTTTTAGAGCCAATAACATTATTACAAGAAAAAATTATTTTATCAGAAATAATTACTGGTTACCCTAAATCAAAATTTACTACTAATCAGGCTTTGCAATTTTCTTCTAATATAGCTGAATTATTTTATGAGCTTAAGAAGCATAACATATCGTTAGATGATATCAACGAAATAGAACAAAGAAATTTTTCGCAGCACTGGCAAAATCTTTATCAATTCCTTAAATATATTTATCAAGAGTGGGAAAAAAGACTAATATTGTTTAAAACGCAAGATCGTTTACGGTATCAAAGCGTTATGATGGATGCAGAAGTATCAAGATTGAATAATCCTAACACTAGTTTAGTTATAGCAGGGATAATAGGGTATGATCCCATATCATGGCAATTTCTAGCAAATATTGCTAAATTTTCTTCAGCTTTTATTATTTTACCGCCTGTTGATCATATAGCCGATGAGTTGTTAAAAGAACCAGCTTTACCAGAAGAAGATTGTTTATATTCTCTAAAGAGGTTGTTAACATACTTAGATAAAAAACTATCAGATTTTCAGTTGTTGGGTGGGGGAAGTCAATATAATGCTATTTTAACAAAATTAATTGCTGAAGATAATAATGCAAACATCAAGAGATTGGACGATGTTGGAGTAAAATATTTTGAACTTGAGGATATTTTTGAAGAAGCAGAGCAAATTAGTTTGTTATGTCAAAAACATAGTGACAAGCAAATAGCTATTATTGTTAATAAATTGCAAACAAAAGATATTTATTGCAATTTCTTAAATAAATATTCTTTAGAGTATCGTGATTTATTTGGTAATGATTTATCGCAATCTTTAGTTAGTTCATTAATCATTTCTGTTAGTGAAATATTATGTAATAATTTTGATATTAAAAAATTATTTTTACTCCTAAAACATCCCTTAATTAATTGTCAATTAGTAGAGCAATTAGAATTACTAATTACTAACAAAAAGCTTTTTATTTTAAGTTCAAGTCAATTATTATCACTAATTGAAGAAACTGGTAATGAACAATTAATTGAATGGAGTAAAAATTTACTGAATATTCTTTATCAAAATATTGATAATAACTTTGTAAAACTATTAAAATCTTCTATAAAAGTTGCTGAAAAAATCTATCCAGATATTTGGTATGAGAAATCGGCTATTGAATTATCAAATTTCTTATCGGAGCTGATTAAAAACAATCCAAGTTTAGTGCTAGAAAATAATAAATATTTTCCAGAAACTCTTAAATTATTGATCTCAGGACATAAATATTTTAACACCAGTAATTATTCTAAAAATATAATTATTGGTAAAATAGAAGATCTAATATTATTGAAATTTGATATAGTAATATTAGCCGATTTTAATCAGGGTAGTTGGGCATTTTCTTCATCAATGAATAAATGGATTAATGAGAAAATATTGCAAGAATTAAATATAGATTCGGGTAAAATTAAATCTTCAATTTATCAATATTTTTTCTATTTAGCCCTGCATAATAATCAAGTAATAATTACTAGATCAAAAAGGCAAAATGGCAAATCAGGCTTATTGCCATCTGATTTGTTGCTTAAGCTGCAGTTTATTTTAGGAAAGAAATTAAATCCTAAAAAGTTAGAAATAAAAAATTGCCAAAATCTACCAATTAATAATAAGACTTATATACATAGTCCAATTTTTCCTGAAGTGTTGTCAGTTACTAGTATAGAAATGCTAATCAGGAATCCTTATAGTTTTTACGCAAAAAATATTTTAAATTTAAGATTTAAAGATATGATAGGTGAAGATCCTAAAATATCGGATTTTGGAATTTTTATTCATCGGATTTTAGAGCAATATACTAAAAATTATAACCAGTTAGAACAAGATAAGGTTCAGGTAATATTAGATATAAGCAATAATATTTTACAATCTATAATTTTACCAGATTATACTAAGAGGATTTGGCAGACAAAATTTACTCCAATAGCAGATGATTTTATAGAATTTGATGAGCAGAGACGAAAGAATTGCCAATCTATTTATTCAGAATGTCGTGGAGAAATTGTCTTAAATATTGCTGATCAAGAATTAAAAATTATAGCGGTTGCTGATAGAATTGAAGTGGATAAATATGGTCAGGCAGTAATTATAGATTATAAAACTGGGACTCTACCAACAAAGAAGGATGTAGATTCAGGATTGTCTCCACAATTGATTATTGAAGCTCTAATATTGGCTGAAGGAGGTTTTAATATAAAAGCTGAGAATGTAAAACAAGTTATTTATGTTAAATTATCTAGCTCTAAGCCTTATATTCAAGTAATGGAGATTAATTTAACTAAAGAAGAATTATTCCACCATAAGCAAGCTATGATTAAATTACTGGAATATTATATCAGAAATAAAAATTTTCCCTACGACATTGATTTGCTTACCTATAATGATTATAGCCATTTAGCAAGGAAGTCATAAATAAATAGTTTATATAATATGCCAAGTGATTTTAATATCTATCGCATCTGTGAGTATTGGGGAATAAAGATTGTCATCAACTAAGATTTTGCAGTTTAAAAATATTCAATTCAAAGCTTGCGCAAAACTAATTTTGTCAGGTGAATATTAATGTTAATATACGGTGCTCCAGCACTTGCTGTACCATTGCCGTTATTTTTAGATATGTCTCACTGGAAAAAAATTCTAACAATTATTTTACAATATGCATTAATTCACTTCAGATATCCTATACAAATATTGATTTAGAAAAGCGAGCAATTAATTTACTTACTAAATCTGTTAAACAAGAAGAAAATGATCTAATTATTATAGCTCTTAATTATTTTGCTCAAAAATTTTCTTTAAATTTTGATGGCTTAACTTTAAATATTAATTTGCAGATTCTATCAAATTATGGCTTAGGTAGCTCTAGTGCCTTGATCTATTCTATTGCACAAATCTTAAATATTTATTATGAATGGAATCTTTCTGAGTCAGAAATATTAGAGCATTCTATTGAAATTGAACATTACCAACATGGAAAATCATCAGGACTTGATTTATTAGTAATCTCTAGCGGTAAACCATTATTTTATCAAAAAAATAACTTAGTTTTCAGTCCATTAACTATAAATTCACAAGAAATTGCAGTAGTTTTTTCAGGTAAATCTAAAAATAGTACGGCAGAATGTCTTAACCACGTTAATGCTCTTAATTTACCTTTATCTTTTTGGCAAGAATACACTATAATAACGTTAAAAATGCAGGAAGCTTTAAAAGAATCTTCGAACGCGTCTTTTATAGAGTTAATCAAGGCTAGTCATAAATTGTTATCAGATCTTGGAGTTGTTCCTAAGAAAATAATGGAATTTATTAGTTATTGCGAATTATTTGGTGGAGCAGCAAAAATATGTGGATCTGGAGCTGTTTCTGGTTCATCAGCAGGAGCAATTCTAGTTAGTATGCCAAGTAAGGAAGGAAAATTAGCTTTTGAGCAATTATGTAAAAAATATAACTATGACATGCAATATTTCACAATCAACAGCTAGTGCTCCAGGTAGCTTAATATTATTAGGAGAATATGCCGTACTTAGTGGGTCTAAGGCTATAATTCTTACTAGGCTTAATATAACATTGACTAAATTGGTTAATTTAGAAATCTATTCTGATAGATTTCCAGCTTTTATTGAATCAGATATTAATGTAATTGAGCCAAAACACGTACAACTAATTAAGAAAATTATTGATCGGTTTCATTATGAATATAATATTAGGCAAGATAATTCATGGCGCATAAATATTAAATCAGAAATTAATTGTAATTTAGGATTTGGGTCGTCAGCAGCATTAAATGCAGCATTATTAAAAGCTTTGTCACAATTTTATCAATTAGAGTATGATTTTGAAAAACTTTTTAATATTGGATATATAGTATTTTACAGTTTCAAAAAATTGGTTCTGGGGCAGATCTTGCAGCATCATTGTCAGATTACTCAATAGCCTATAGTTGATCCGAGTAAACCTAGTATACAACCATTCTCAATACCGTTTTCAATAGGATATAAAACTATAACTAAGACAGTATTAGAAAATGTTTGGATAAATATTCAATCCAAGAAAAGAACAGAATTATTTCAATTAATGACAGAAATAGTTAAGGAATTTATAGAAAAGCCTTTATTAAGTCTGATTGAATTTTACCAAGATTGCTTAAGAGAATTAGAAGTTAGTTGTTCTGCAACTGAAAAAGCTAT
Organism: Candidatus Rickettsia vulgarisii; assembly: GCA_050920655.1. Taxonomy (GTDB): domain Bacteria; phylum Pseudomonadota; class Alphaproteobacteria; order Rickettsiales; family Rickettsiaceae; genus Tisiphia; species Tisiphia vulgarisii. Next base: position 55,410 of record CP133317.1, read on the forward strand.
CAAATTAACAAAATCCGTTGATTCTGCCTGTAAAATTTCTGGCTCTGGTCTAAGGGAGATTGTGTAATAATTATGGGTAGTAAGCCAATAGATAATATGCAAAATTTATTACCGGAAGAATTTATATTTTTTTCGCATAAGGAGTTAATACCATAACAAATAATTATAAAACTGAAGTGTTTCTGAGACGTAAATCATATATCAAGAATATTTTAAAAGATCGGTATGAAAAACAGTCTGAATTAGTAAGGTCTAAGATTTTTAAACCAGCTAATATTGCCTTAATTAAGTATTGGGGAAAACGTTGTAATATTTTAAACTTACCATTAGTATCGTCTTTATCATATAGTTTTAATAATTTGGGAACCTTTACTAGTATTTCAACAGATAGTGATAAAGATATAATCATTTTTAATGATAATTTATTGCCAGTAGAGGATTATAAAGCCCAGAAAATTATAGAATTCCTAGATTTATTCAGAAAGGAAGGAGAATATTTTTATATCGAAACCACAAATAATATTCCAACTTCTTCTGGGCTTGCAAGCTCAGCAAGTGGTTTTGCCGCTCTAACTGCCGCATTAAATTTATTACAAGAGTGGAAATTAAATGAAGTAGAACTTTCGTTAATAGCCAGATTAGGTTCAGGTAGCGCATGTCGCAGTTTTGTAAATGGCATAGCTTTTTGGGATAAGGGATGTAGAGGCAAGATGGGCTTGATAGTTTTGCTATTCAGTCTTTTGACTCTGTCTCATTTAAAATGGCGGTAATTATAATTGATAGTGATCAGAAATCTATATCATCTCGTGAGGCAATGAACATATTCTTGTTAGATCCTATGATAAGAACAAGATGGGTTACTGAGCAGGAGCAAGATTTAAAGATAGCTTTAGATTCACTAAAGGGTAATGATTTCTTTATGTTAGGAGAAATCGTTGAGAAAAATGCTGAACGTTTACACTCGTTATTATGGAATCCAAGTCCATCGATTACCTATGATTTACCACTAACTAAAATTATTAAGCAAGAAATTAAAAATTTGCGTAAATTAGGTACACCAGTATATTTTACGCAAGATGCTGGACCAAATATTAAAATTATTTTTCCTGAAAATGTTTTAAATGACATTAAAAATTTTATGGAATTATATGAATTAGAATATTTTATTATTTAATTTAGTAATGATTATAGTCATTTAACAAGGAATATTGTAAAAAATTAAATAAACTATTAATAGTAAATATTTTTATATTATAATCAAAAGTATAACTGTTGATTATAATATATTTTATGAAGTTACCACATCGCTTAATAGTTCTGACATCGATAATTCAAGAGCTGCAAAATTTTATTTCAGAAGAAAATATCCATAAATATCTTTTTCTATATTGTCATAAATACGCTTGTAATAATTCCTATGATTTTATTTTACTTAATAAGCAACCATATTGCATTACCATATATGAAGACAAAAAATTTCTGATTAATAAAAATATATTGCAAGATACAAAAGGTTGGCAGGTGTTATCAGATATTTCAAGATTTGCTAAAAAACTAGATATGATTGAAAAATTATCATTACAAAAATTGAGAAATGATATTGAACAAAAATTTAATAACTGATGAAATAGTTAGGGAGTCATATAATGATTATTTTAAAGTTGTTAGTGTTACAATGAACATATGACTTTTTATACTATTGGTTATGAGGGGGTTAGTTTAGAGCAATATTTAAATAAGTTACAAAAATATCAAATAAAATATTATGTGATGTTAGACATAATCCTTATAGCCAAAAATATGGTTACTCATATATGAGAATTGAAAACATTACTATGCTGGTAACAGCAAAAACATATCCTATTATTTCAACTAAGTATAATGAAACTGTTTGTACGGCTGGTATTACTTCTACTGGTTCTTTTAGGAGGATATACCCAATTTGTTTTAGATCTCTACCTAAATACAAAGATTTAAAAAATATCAATGGATTTCTTATAAGGCTATTCGTGATCTTAAAGATCTAAGAAAAGAAAGTTATAGATTAATGGGTGATATAACTCTTAAAGACATTATTAAGACAGAAAGAAATGGATAAATCGTCGTTCAATAATACTCTCAAACATACAGTATAATTTACAGGAAATGATTGATAAGGCTTACGACCAAAGTAAATGGCAATCCTTATTTATATTCAAACCGTTTAACATAATAAAATTTAATATTTTAGAAATTATCTTATTGATAATATTAATAGGAAAAAAGAAACATTAATGCACCAACTTGATATGAATAAAGAGCTAGTTGAGGATATACCTTATAAATTTTCTTATACATTTACTGATTATGTTGGAAAAGTTAGTACATTGCAATTAATAGATTAGGAGTTATATGAATTAGTTTGCAAATTAATAAAAGTTTACAATAATAATATTTTTACTATATCTAAAATATTACAAAATAAATATTTTTATGACATTGATTGTAAAAGGGATGTATATTTTTTTCTTGGCAGTAATAAATATTGGTATATAAGAAAAAGTAAGAATCCATTTATGATTATTGGAATTTTTTATCCACCTAAAATAGAAGAAAAATGAAAATACTAATTGCACAGCTCAAGCCTAAAATTGGTGATTTAGATTATAATTTTGCCAAGATTAAAGAATATTATAATCTAGCGTTAGAGCAAAATTTAGATGTATTGTTACTGCCAGAATTAATGGCTACAGGTTATTTATGCGAAGATTTATTTTTGCACTCAGCTTTTAGTAATGATCTACAATATTATATTGAAGAATTGACAAGAATTATTAAAAATACAGCTTTATTACTTCCAACACCAATATATCAAGAACAAAAATTATATAATGGGGTAATAGCTTTGCAAAATGGTCAATCTATTGGTTATACTACAAAAAGACATTTGCCTAATTATAAAGTATTTGATGAGAAAAGATATTTTGAGCAAGGTGTTCCGCAAATAATCGAGATTAATGGTATTAAAGTTGGAATACCAATTTGTGAAGATCTTTGGTTTCCTGATGTATCTAAGGAACTGAAATCTATGGGTGCTGAAATATTATTAGTACCAAATGCTTCACCTTATGAAAGAGGTAAATTTAATAGAAGGATTGAAAAAGCTGAAAATTGTTTCAGGGATAATAATCTGCCAATAATTTATTGTAATCAAGTATTAGGTCAAGATGGCGTAGTATTTGATGGGCAGAGTTTTGTTTATAACAATGGTATTCAATATGTACTTAGTGCTTTTAATGAAGATTCTTGTATAGTTGAGATTGTTTCTTCTAGTAATCCTACTATAAATATTACTTCTACAGATAATAAACAAATAATATATAAGCTAAAATCTAGATTAGAAAATGAAGAGATTTATAGCGCAATGATTTTAGGTTTTAGGGATTATATTATAAATAACGGTTTTAAATCTGTACTACTTGGAATGTCAGGAGGGATGGATTCCGCTTTAGTTAGCGTTATTGCTGTAGATGCAATAGGAGCAAGCAATGTAAAATTAGTTATGTTGCCCTCTGAATTTACTAGTCAAGATAGTTTAGAAGATGCTCAAGCATTAGCTAAAAATTTAGGGGTAGAATATCAAAGCATTTCTATTGTAGAAATGCTTAAGCTAGCTAAAAATACTATTCCCAATATTTCGCCTTTAGCTTATAAGAATTTGCAAGCTAGGATTAGGGGAAATATTCTGATGACTATCGCTAATTCTACTAATAGCTTGTTAATAACTACTGGCAATAAGAGTGAAAACGCTGTTGGTTACGCAACGCTTTATGGGGATATGTGTGGTGGTTTTAATCCAATAAAAGATTTATATAAAACTGATGTTTATAAATTAGCAAGATTCCGTAATCAGGATATTTCAAGCTTAATTTCAGTTCAAAGTCAGGATGTATCAATAATTCCTGAAAGAATATTTACTAAAGCTCCTTCGGCTGAATTGTCTTATGATCAAAAAGATAGCGATTCTTTGCCAGAATATGAAATACTTGACCAAATCCTTAATTTACATATAGAAGAAAATTTGGGAGCTAAAGAAATTATAGCTAAGAGCTTTGACCAAGAAATTGTGCAAAAAATTATTAAATTGGTAAAAAACTCTGAGTTTAAGCGAAAACAATCAGTCATAGGTGTAAAAATATCTAATTGTAGTTTTGACAAGGATCGTAGATATCCTATTACTAATGGCTATAGCAGGTAAGTCCTTAAGATAAAGATTTACCAATACGAAGCCATCCGTCAGCTTGTTTCAGGATCTATTATATATTTAGCAAGATGCTGAAATAAACTGACGCATGATACCATTATCTTTAACTTAGTGACTTAACTATAAAACCTTTAACAGCAGGTTTTTTATTTTTTACAATGTCATTTTGCTGTATTTTTTGGTTTAAATCGGCAATCTTATCAAAGATAAATACTTTTGTCGCAACATTTCCTTTAGTGGCGGAAGCTTTGCTAGCAGGATCTGTTATTTTTGTTTCCTCAATATTTAATAGATGTTTTAATATTGATATTTGTTCTTTAGGAGTTAAGTTGTCTTTTAATGTCTCATTAATAAGAGATTTTCTGATAATATTGTCCTTATTTTTTAAATTTTTGCTGAGATTTTCAGCTATTTTTATAAGATCTTCATTGCTTTTAGTAACAGGAGGTTCTATATGTTTCTTAATACCATTTTTTATAGTTGCAAGAGATTCTTGCAAAGGTTGTGGGATGGAAACCTGATTGGTATTTACGTTATTAGCAGTTGGATTTTTTTCAATCTTCTTAGGCGTCTTTTTAATAGATGTATGTGAAATCTTATTAGTTTTCTTTCCCTTAGATTCTTCTTGTAATGTTTTTCTAACTTCCTTTAATAACAATTTTTTAGTACTAAAGAATAAATGCCCAATTTTAGACCTAGTATTCCCGCGTAACTTTAATCTTCTTTTTTTATTTACTAAATCGTTAAAATAGTCTGGGTGTTCTTGGATTAATTCTTTTAATTTAGGACCATTAATACGACCCTTTTTGGTTATTAGGCCTAATTTAATTTGCAAACCATATTCTTTTGCTGATTTTTGCCTTTCCTTCATTGTTTCTTTGAATGTATCTTTGATATCTTCAATTTTGATCTGTCCTGCTGGTATATTTTTAAACTTAGAAGGCATAGCCATTTTTGCCCATTTAATCAGAGCTTGATCATTATAATATTTAGATAATTCGGCAAAAGATTTATCAATGGTTTTATCAAGATCAATCTTTGAAGTTTCTAGCAAACTATTTGCAAAAATGTCATTATTTTTTAATGAGCTAGGGAATTCCCGAAAATGATTAGTTGGACCAAGTAATGGTAAATGTCTAGACCAGGAATGAGGATGGATATTTTTCTCTAATTTATCAAGACTGCCAGCAAAATCTATTCGAACTAACTTAGGTTTAGTAGATGTGCTAACAGAATCTCTAATTACTCCAATATTTCCGATATGCATATCAAAATCGCCAATTACTAAACTGGCCGGCGCTATTTTTTCAAAATTTTGGTAAGGTATTTCCTTAAAGGCTCGATTTAAAAGTTTTCTTGAGCTAGCAAATAGAGGGCGACCTAATCTTTGTAAATTGTCTTCTTTTCGGAATAATCTAGACGGTCTGGTTTTTTCTGACATATGTTTGTCCATGTCAACATACATATCAGCGCTGTAATTTTTAATATAATCAGATTTTACGTATATTTCAGAACCATCATTTTGAATACCATTCTTTTGATTTAGTTCTTTATTAAGATAATCTGGAGCGATCAAGGAAACTTTGGCTCCTGAGTCTGGGCTTAATTCTTGAAAAATTTGCGATCCTAAAAATTCAGAGATGTTTTTACTAAAATTACTTTCACGCTTTATCATAGATAAATTGCCATCTTTATCTGTATATACCCCGCCATCATTAGCGCCTGAGCTTTTACTGCCTTTAAACGCAAGATTATTAAAAACTGATGGTTGGGGAGTGTCAGTAGCAATTTTTACTTTATTTATTAGGTGTAGTTTCTTTTTTGTTAACATTAGCATTTAATTTTCTCTTTTCAGAAGTGGCCATTTTACTATCTAATAAATTGATCTAATTTAGACTATATCAAATTGATTGACATAGGTCAATCAATTTACAATCTATGGCAGTATTGATTATAAAATCCTGATAAGTATATTGCAGCTTTACAAAGATTATTAATTAATTAAATGCTTGCTAAGAATATATAAATAATGTATGTTGGCTCGTACAAAACGGTACATGCTCTTCATAGATTGTTTTTCTAATAACCTTGAATAGCATACTGGTTATTTAACTAACTATATTTTAAGGAAATTATGAAAAATAAAGATTTTAATGAAGATAATAGCCAAAAATTAATTACTGAAATTCTTAAGGGGCATTATGAAGAAGCTAAGGATTTAATAAAAAATGGGCACGCTAATGCTAATTACGTTAGTCCTTATGGTGGTTGGGCTAAAAAAACACCATTACTTACAGCAACTTCATAAGGGAAGTAAGGAAATAGTGGATTTTTTATTAGAGAAAGGTGCTGACGCTAATTATTTGACGAAACAGGGAAATGCGGCATTATTTACTGCAGTAGGTATGGGGCACTACGATATAGTAGAATCATTAATAAAGAAAGGTAAATTTTAATAAAGAGATTATTGTTATTAAAAATGAAGCTATAATGAAGCTATTAAGATTAATCAAGTTAAAGATCAGGAGAGTGGAGAAGGACAGTTTAAGATAGAGCAAAAGGAGGGTTCTACCACGCCAGTCAATCCGCCATCTAATGATAAAGATAACAATTGTATGGTATTTCCAGAAGGTAGAAACAAAGAACATGAACAAGGAATAAATCTAAATAAAGCTGTGAGGATAGTATCAAAAGCAAGTGATCAAGATGATATTTATGATTTGTTATCTGATTTTGCAAATAGTGGAAAGTCAAAAGTCTGTTTTCATGAAGTGAAGTCAAATTATCAAGTTAAATCATTAGAAAATAATAATGAAGGTCAAGATATTAAAACTGGTGATACTTCGATTGGTAATGCAGTTATCTTAACCTTCAATGAAAATTATCATATTATTTCAGATTGGACACCAACAATTGATACATACGGTCAAACTCAATTTGCCGATCTTGAAGTAGTAGGAGCAGTATGTAATAACTTTGAAATTCTAGCTCACTAAACTGTTAATGTGGCTGCTATGCCAAGAAAGTTTAGGAAATCCCGTAATTCTTGTCTTGCAGCTACATGCGATATATTAAAGCTTTTATCATGATTAGCAGTTGTAAGATCGAGTAGAGTTAATCCCTGTAAAAATAATTCTCTGAATATTACTCTTTCACTAAATCCTGGAGCAATTTTAAAGCTAATTCTTTTTGATAATTTTTCAAGAGCGGCAAAAACTTTTCTTTTATTGATAGCGTCTAAAGTACTTAATCTATTACGCATGATTATCCAATCAATTGTTCCACCATTTCTACCGGCCTTTTGCATTTTCTGTTCCCAAATCATTTGGCTATATATTGAAGGGCTAGTAATTGATAAATCATCGGGGTTTAGTTTGCCAAGTACATCAAAATCTAAAAAACTATCATTAATTGGAGTAATAATAGTATCAGCATAAGAGTGAGCTAGTCTAGATAAGAAAGAATAACTACCAGGTGTATCAATGACTATATAATCAGCGTTCTGCGCTTGTTCTAGTATTTCTTGAAATTTATTTTTTTCCTCTTCTTCTTTAGAGCTTATAGTTTGGTGCTTACTTTTTGTTATATGGAAATGTTGTGAGCAGGGTACTATATGATTAGGATTATTAGAGTTATATTTTAACCTATTATTAAAATAACTGGTTAATGATGCTTGGCGAACATCAGTATCAATGCTCGTTACTTTATAGCCATTATGAAGTAGACTGGCTATTAGATGCATGGAGCAGGTAGTTTTACCTGCTCCTCCTTTTTCATTACCAATTACAAAAACGTAAGGTTGTTTATTATTGTTCATAATAATCTTTAATAAATTGATTAAGAAGGTTTACTCCATATCCTACAGCGCCTTTTTTAGGAGCGGTAATACTTTCTTTGTTATTATAAGCAACGCCAGCAATATCAAGATGAGCCCATGCTATTCCTTCTTTGATAAAATGTTCTATAAAATGAGCTGCAGTAGAGCTGCTAGCAGCGCCTGATACATTACTGATGTTAGCAACATCGGCAATATCAGATTTTATCATTTCTCGATAATCTTGGTGTAGTGGCATTCTCCATAATTTCTCATTAACTTTATTGCCAACTGTTATTAATTGATTTGCTAGCTTATCATCATTGGAGAAACACCCAGCGTAAGTTTTGCCAAGGGCAATAACAATTGCTCCTGTGAGAGTAGCAAGGTCAATCACGCATTTCGGATGGAATTTCTCTTGAGTATACCAAATTGCGTCAGCTAGTACTAATCTTCCTTCTGCGTCAGTATTTAATACTTCAGCAGTTTTGCCAGACATAGTTGTCACGACGTCACCTGGTCTTTGAGCATTGCCAGATGGCATATTTTCTACAAGACCTACTACTCCAACAACATTAACTTTAGCGCTACGTTTTGCTAAAGCCATCACCGCTCCAACTACTGCCGCTGAACCACACATATCATGCTTCATTTCTTCCATGCGAGCTGCTGGTTTAATAGAAATTCCGCCAGTATCAAAAGTAACTCCTTTACCGACAAAAGCTACAGAGTAGGTATCATTGTCTAAACCATTATATTCCATTACTACTAATTTAGACTCATTTTGTGATCCTTGTCCTACCCCAAGCAGAGCTCCCATACCAAGGTTTTTCATTTCTCGCTCGCCAATAACAGTAACTTTTATTCCTAAAGGCTCAAGATATTCTAAAATTCTTTCAGAATAAGATTTCGGGTTTTTAATATTTGCTGGTTCATTGCTAATATCTCTAGCGAAAAATATTCCTTCCGCTAATGATTTTTTCTCGTTAAATAATTCCTCAGCTTTTAATGGATTATCTGTTGATATTTCAAGTGAATCTACCGTAAATTTTTCTGCTTCAGTTAAAGTAGTGCGATATTTATCAAATTTGTATGATCCAAGAATAAAGCCGCTAGCTATTAATGAGGCAAAAACATTCATATCGAATTGAGCTATATTATGAGAAATTCTTAAACCAACAGTTTGGATTCTATAACGGTTGCAGCTTGAAAAAATTCTTGCTCCCATTTCTTCTATTTGGAATTCTTCTAGTTTAATTTCATTCCCCATGCCAATTATTATTAAATATTTTATTTCCCTATCTTTACCGATAGAGTTTACAACTTTAATTTGACCAATTTTACCTGTGAAGATTAATTTGTTATGAATAGTCTTAGAAATTAAGCCATGATGTTGTTGATCAAGCATTAATAATTCGCTATCTAGTTTTAACTGTTCATTAATAAAAACTACAGTAGCTTGGTTGTTTGATAATTCTTTGCCTAGAAATTTAATATTATTGAACATAGATCCCTATATATTGTAAATTAACGTAGTATAAAAATTTATTTGTATAACATAAGGGGTAATTTGCAAACAAAATTTTATATTAAATTATTTATGTTTAAAATCCATAAACAAAATCTTAGAACTCATTATAAGACTATAATAAAAGAAAATATAAGTAAAATTCAATTAGCAGAAACTCAATTAATTATTATCAATAAATTAAATCAGTTAGTAGACAAGTTACAAGTAAAACATATAGGAATATATTACCCTAGTCAGTATGAGATAAATTTATTGGGTTTGCTTAAAACGAGAACAGATCTATTATTTTCATTGCCTAAGATAGTTGACAAAGAAATTATCTATACCCAATATCATTTAGGAGATAAATTAGTAAAAAATCAGTTTAATGTTTATGAATCTGAAAATACCATACAAACATACCCTAAGTTAATTTGTGTTCCAGGTCTTGCTTTTGATATAGAAGGGTATAGACTTGGTTATGGTGGAGGGTTCTTTGATCGTTACCTAAGTAAATATAGTTCAGAAATAATTAGCGTTGGGATTTGTCTTAAAGGGCAGTTGTTAAATGATCTGCCAGTAGAGGATTTCGATCAAAAAGTTAATTATATTTTGACGGAGGATTTGAACTGAAAATATAGTCATAATCTAATTATCATGGCTAGGAGTCGCAAGACTCCGTGGCTATCCAGAAATACCTTAAAGCTATTAATATTTTTAAGTTATTTTACTGGATAGCCCGCGATTGCTAAAGACAATCGCTCGCCATGACGATTAACAATAGACAATATAATTTAATGATCTTTATTATATTTTTTTAATAAAGCCTCTAATATTGCTACAGTTTCAGCGTCTAATTTGCCGGAATAATCTTCAGGGCGGAAATGCATCTGGAAAGATTTTATTACATCAGTTGTTTGCTGGTCTATTATCCCAGTAGGAATTAGATTGTAACCATATTTATTAAAATTTTCTTGAATAGATAATATATTAGATAAATCTACAGATTTCTTGGTGTCAGCTAAGTCTTTATCATCATACCAAGCACCTATGCCATTGTCATATAAAGTTTTCCATGAGAATAAAGGACCAGGGTCAACCTTTCTACCTGGAATAATATCAGAATGACCAATTACGCAAGTAGGGTGGATATTATAATTGTTTATAATAATTTTGGCATCTGTAACTATTCCGATTTGTTCTTCAGGGTAAGGATACCATTGAATATTGCCATCAAGATTATTTTTATAGCCTAGATTTACTATTTCTATACCAATAGACGTATCATTAAGATTGTGTCTTCCTTGCCAGCAGCTTTCCCCAGCATGCCAAGCTCTTTTTGACTCATCTACTAGCTGAAATATCGGATATGGTTTAATATCAGATACTAGATAATGAACACTTACATTTTGCCCTAATAATAATTTTAAGGAAGTTTCTAGATTCCTTTCGGTGTAATGTAATACTAAAGACTTAACTCGCTCATTAAAGGATGGAGCTTTGTAAGTTGTGTTATCAATAATCATTTTAATATTTCCTATCTTCAGTATTTTAAAAAATACGTAAATATCAATAAGTTACAGTAATATCTTAACAAATTCTTTGAAAAAATAGCTATTATAATTACTAAAAAAATTTTTTTGCACTTTTCCTTTATAGCTTGTTACTATCAGCTCTACAAGGCGGAATTTTGATAGTTTTTTAGTTATGATTATAGAACTCTAAATTTATACTTAGCCGTTATGTAACTATGTAAGAATAATATCTTAAAATATGTGTAACGCTAAGAGTTTTGTTCTTTATTTTCACATTGCCTACGTTATCCTAGCTGCGGCGGGAATCCAGTAAAGAATATAAAGATAAAATCGTCATGGTGAGGGAGATTTAGCTCTCGTGGCAATCTCATGAGGATAAACTCCGTAAGAATCATCACGCCATCTTACGATGGTTCGTGATGATGAGTTGTTTTAAGTTTTTCTGGATAGCCACGTCGCTAACGCTCCTTGCCATGACGGATAATCTAGATCTTCATGTAACAAAACTCATTACCACATAATTTAAAGTCTACCAAAGGTTCCTAATAGCAATTAAATTTTTACTTAATCATTTTCATTAATTCTTCCCATTCTCTTTTAGTCATTCCGCTAGATTCTTGGGAAACATCTTCATTATTAATTAATTTTTTGATAACTTCCATCCCCTTTTTAGAAATATTATGGCCTTCTATCCTATATTCATTAAAGGCTTCATAGGTAAAAGGAACCCAGTTTTTTACTATCTCTAGCATTTTTTCTGCATATATTCTAATTTCATATTGAGCGTGTGGATCTGCTCGTAGGGCAAGAAAGTGTAATAAATTATGAAGATTAACTTTCCAATACCACTCGGTATAATAATTTAGGGTTAAATTCATTCTAGCTAATTCTCTAGTAATACCGATAGTATTTTCATCAATAATATTACCATGTTCATCTTGATTCATTATTTCAGTGTAATGTTGATAGCATATTTTAGCGTCGTTTTCTAATAATGCTAAAACTTTATCAGTAATTTCCTTAGGAAGCTCTTCGTTTCCTCTACCTTGTTTATTTGTAGTAGACTGAGCGGTAAGATGTTGCCTTTCTGGTATATAAAATTCATTGCCTAGGATAGAATATCTAGCTGAATATTCATTAACGCTGGCTGTTCTATGGCGTATCCATTGTCTTGCAACAAAGATAGGTAATTTTATGTGAAACTTAATATCGCACATTTCAAAAGGCGTAGTATGCCTATGTCTCATCAGATAATTAATTAAGCCCTTATCTTGGTTTAATTGTTTTGTCCCTTTTCCATAGGATACTCTGGCAGCTTGAACTATGGCGCTATCATCGCCCATATAATCAATAACTCTAATAAAGCCATGATCTAATACTTTTATGGGTTCTAATAATATATCTTCTAATGATTGTACAGTAGCTCTTTTAGTTTTGTAATTATTGTCCATTTTTCCCTCATTTTACATTTTTGAAATTAGTTAGTTCAAGCATTAAATATTCATCATTAGGAATTTTACTTTGATTAAGCATTCTATTAATATTTGATCCAGGAGCCTTAAATGCTTGGCCCTTTGCTATAACTGTTCTAGTACCAACAGGTACTTTACCATGTAAAGCATAGGAAACGATTAGAGGGTAGGTAATATCGCCAATTTTCATAACAATATTTTTATTGTCTTGTTTGGAATCATAAAGTACTTCACCATTTGATAACCTAGTTATTTTTGCGTCAAATTCCGCCCTATCTCCACATAATAATGGTATTTTATAAGTTATTTCATCATCAAAGATTTTGACCTCATTAGGATCAATAAAATTATTAGGCAATATTGAGTTTAGTACTATATTAACTCTATATGAAGCGTCTGGATCTAAACTATCTTTCTTGTAAGGTGGTTCATTGTAGGCGTATTTTGCTGGGATTATTGCTTGCCTTGTTTGGCCTATTTTCATGTCAGTGGTTACAATATCAATACCTGGTATAATTGATCTAGAGCCAAGAGTAAATGTTTTGGTTTCTTCGGAAATCAAATTATTGTTAGTATCTAATATTTGGTAGTGGATTGTCGCTACTTGACCGCAAGTAGCTGGTCCTTCGGTACCAGTACCAAGAGTATTTATCCTAAATAATGGTTGAATAAAATCACGATTAACTTCTATACTATATTCGCCACTTGTTAGTGATTGGTTTTTTGGCTGTATCAGATTTTCAAAAAAAGCTCTTCCTTGTTCAGTTTTAAGAGCGTTTATCACTACTTTAGAGATAGATTTTTCAAGAAAATTACCGGTTAGTTCTTGTTGTTCAGGAGCCTGAGTTACTTCATTGTTAGTTTGAGCAATATTCTTAGGTTCTGTAATAGGTTTATATTCTTCTGGCGATGGCTGAAATTTCATTTGTACAATGTAGTAAATAATTACTACGGCAATTATAAGACTTAAAGATTTTTGCATATAATTTACATAGTTATTTTGTTATTAGCGTTTTTGCAGTATAATTAATTATAGATAATCGATATATTACATAAAAATGTCAATATGGAAAGAATTGTTACAAGATTTGCTAATTAATATAAACTATGGATGGTTCTGTTGTATAGATAGGAAATTTGAGCGGTAATATACCTTTTGTAAAGGAAAAATTGATGTCATTCTATATCAATATTATAAACCCTTGTACAACGGATAACGCTGGAGATAAGGGGTTATCTTAAGCTTGAGACTAATTAAAAATTTACCCTAAAATAAAATGCATAATATATTAAAAAAGTACTATAGATATGATTTAATAATTATTGGATCAGGAGGAAGTGGTCTTACTTCCGCTATTTGCGCTGCAAGGAATGGTTTGAAGGTAGCAATAATTAATAAAGTACATCCTATGAATAGTCATACAGTTGCAGCTCAAGGTGGTATTAACGCCGCTCTTGGCAATATAACTGAAGATAATTGGCGATGGCATGCTTATGACACGATTAAAGCTTCTGATTGGCTCGCTGATCAAGATTCAGTAGAAATGATGTGCAGTAATGCCGCTGACGCTATAAAGATGCTTGATGATATAGGTGTTCAATTTAATAGGACTGATAATGGTCTTATTGATCAGAAGATTTATGGTGGGCAAAGCACTAATTATGGAAAGGGTGAATTAGCTTATCGAGCTTGCTATTCAGATGATCGTACAGGCTCATCTATTATGACTAAACTATATGATGCTGCTATAAGTTTGAAGACAATTGATTTTTTTAACTATAATTTTGTTCTTGAATTAATAATGGATGAAAATAAATGTTTTGGGGTTGTTAGTTGGGATATAGAACAAGGATTACTAAATATTATTTATGGTAATCACACTATAATTGCAACAGGAGGGTATAGTCAAATTTATGAAACCTCTACTTCTTCAGCAATTTGTACAGGTGATGGTAATGGACTCGCCGTCAAAGCTGGTATTAATTTACAAGATATGGAATTTATTCAATTCCATCCAACAGCCATTAATAAATTTGGCGTTTTGGTAACAGAGGCCTCGAGATCCGCTGGTGGAGTTTTGCTTAATAAAAATAATGAACGTTTTATGGCAAAATACGCTCCAAAATTTATGGAACTTGCTTCAAGAGATATAGTGGCAAGAGCAATTGCTAGTGAAATAGCGTCTGGAGAAGGCTGTGGAGAAAATAGAGATCATGTATTGCTTGATTTAACTCATCTAACAACTGAATATATAAAGAATAATTTACCAACTGTTTTTGAAAATTGTCAGTTTTTCCTGAAAATTGATCCGAGTAAAACTCTTATACCAATTGCGCCAGCCGCCCATTATACAATGGGAGGAATTCCCACTAATAAATTTTGTCAAGTTATCAAATTTGATGAACAAGATATATTAGTTGATGGGTTGTATGCTATAGGCGAAGCCGCAAGTATTTCTGTTCATGGCGCTGGTCGTTTAGGTTGTAATTCATTGCTTGATTTAGTAGTTTTTGGTAAGATAGCAGTTGAGAATATAATTAATCACTCAACCCAATTAAAGGGGAATATGGACAAGGAGATAGAGGAATCTATTATCAGTAGATTCCTAGGGCATTTTGATAGAGAACAACAAGAAATAAGCGCATTAAAAAGTCAGTTAAAATTATTAATGCAAAAAAATGTTGGGGTATTTAGATCTAAAAATAATTTAATTGATATAATAAAATCCTTTGATAATATTAAGCAAATTTATAATAATAGTGGAATAAGAGATAAATCATTATTATGGAATGTAGAATTGCAGGAATATTTAGAATTAGGTAACATGATTATTTCTGCCGAGGCTACAATATATTCAGCTATCTGGCGCCAAGAGAGTAGAGGGTCGCACTTTCGAAGTGATTACTCGAATAGAGATGACAATAATTTTTTATGTCATACTATTTATATCAATAATACGAGAGAATGCGTTAGTAGAAACGTGCGAAAATCTGAAGGAAACAGGGAGTTATTCCAGCTTGCTTCAAGAAGTTATTAATAATATACTCGTTAAATTTGAAGAATTGGCGTTGTTGCTGCTCGCTTTTGATCCTCACGTACGTTTAAAGTACGCTGCGGTCAAAAGCTGTGCGGCGTGCCTAGCTCTTCTTCAAATTTAACTTCGTATTCCAACTCTTCACTTACTAGAGTATATAAGTTAACAAAATAATGAGCAGCAATAAAATGAAAAAATTTTTATTATTCATAATATGTTTATATTCTGCGCAATCCTTGGCGTGTCATAAGTGCTGTAACTTACCTGAGAACCCAAGTCAATGCAAACCATGTGGACCATGCAATAAGCCGCCTGTAGTAGAGTTTAAAAAAGAAGAGCATCTTAATCATTGTAAAATTACTAAAAGCGCGATGAATGATTGTGAGCCTGAAGAGTTTCAGCCGTCTAATAATTTATTAAGAAAGCCTGGGCAAAGTACTGTACTTTATGGAAAGAGGATTGTAATAAAAGGTAAATTATTAGATCAAAATTGCATTCCAATATCAGACGCTAAGATATATTTGTGGCAAGTTGGACATGATGGGAAATATCCGTATGTCCCGCTGAGAAGTATTTGTAAGGGGAAGATATGTGACAATAGGACTTTTACTGGATCAGGTATTGCCACTACTAATAATAAAGGAGAATTTTATTTTGTTACTGTATATCCAGGTGGTTCAAGAAAAACTGGTAATGTAAATATTAGAGTAGAGCATCGTGACCTTGGAAAATTACAAACAAAATTATTTTTAACTAATAGCCATATTAATCGTAAAAATTGTGGTGAAATCAATCACGCATTAAGAAATGTTGTAGAAAATTTCACTATTTATGATTTTGATATAGTAATGCCAGGAAGAACTTTGAGAAGATACTGATTTGTATATATTGTTAATGTCTTTGAATGGGTGATGAAAGAATCGTTATCACGAGCCGCTTTTAAGCGACGTGGTGATATCTCATGAGTTTTATTTCAGGAGATTGCCAACGCGGGGGGGGGGGGGGGGGAGCTTACACTCCCCCTCGCAATGACGGCAGTGTATTTCTAGATTCTCGCTTTCGCGGAAATGACATCGATAGCGTGAAAAGTGACATTATAAATCTCCATACAACAAGGCTATCCTCTTGATCCAGAATTGAGATTTAATTACTCTGCAATCTTTTTAGTTTCTTGTTTTTGGTGATTATTTGTTGTACTTGGTGCTTCTACAGGTTTTTTTATGCCACAAGAGGTTAAAGTTAGATAAGTTAATAGAACTATAGATAAAAAATATTTATTTTGCATAATAAGATAATTAGTAAACTTTATAATAATATAATCTGTATGAATAGTAAAAAATACAAATATTTTAGTTTAATTATAATATTTTTATATATGGTAAGTAATTGTTTCGCAATGGAGCAAATTAGACCAGGGATAAAAAAATTAGATTTATCTAATGTTCCGGATTCAATAATTTTTTTTGATGAAAAAGGAGAAAAATATTCTTTAGATAAGTTTGAAGGGAGAACCATATTATTAGTATTTTGGGCAACTTGGTGCGCTTCTTGTATTAAAGAAATGCCTGATTTAGATGTATTGCAAAAAGATTTTAGAAAACTACCATTTGAAATAATTCCCGTATCTCAAGATTATCAAGGAATAGAAGTGGTAAAGAAATATTATCAAGATAATAATTTAAGATATCTGCCAATCTATCATGATTTTAAAAATCAGCTATTTAAAGCTTTTTCAATAGTAGGATTGCCAACCGCCATTTTAATCAGTCCAGAAGGGAAGATGTTGGTAAGTTTTGTTGGTTATATTAATTGGTATGAAAAGGAAGTTCGTGATGTTCTTTTGGAGCATATACCAGGGAATCACCATGAGCCTAAAAATAGCTATCAAGAGCAATCTCTTAACCAACCAGTGAATAATGGAAATTTAAAGCCTTCTGAACAGCTAAAGGATAAAGAAGAAAAAGCTATTGAAGTTGATAATAAAAATAATAATTCTAAAGAAGAAAAAATACTGTAGTTAATAAGGAGTCAGTTAATGAGCAAAACAAATAATAATAATTCAATTGCTAGCGTTGATTTTGATTCTGGAATTTCTAGGCGTCATGCCAGCAAATTATCATGGTTATTTTCAATATTGCCGATAGGTCCTAAAGAGCCAGTGATAGCTGTTTTGCATCTTAATGGCGTTATCGGTAAAGTAAGCGCGGTAAAATCAGGGCTTTGTATTGAATCGCTAAATGATTTAATTGAAAGAGCTTTTGCAGTTAAAAACTTGACAGCAGTGTGTTTAACTATTAATTCACCAGGTGGATCACCGGTCCAATCTGATTTAATAGCAAAACGCATTAGGTCTTTAGCTAAAGAGAATGAAATACCTGTTTATAGTTTTATAGAAGATATGGCTGCTTCCGGTGGGTATTGGCTTGCTTGTATAGGAGATAAAATATATGCTTCCAGAAGTTCAATTATTGGTAGTATAGGGGTTATTTCCGCTGGTTTTGGCTTTAATGAAGCTATCAAGAAATTAGGAATAGAAAGAAGAGTTTACGCAGAAGGAAAAAATAAATCAATACTTGATCCATTTCAGCCAGCCCAAGAAGAAGATGTGAAAATCATTAAGCATTTACAAAAGCAAGTACATGAGAATTTTATAGATTATGTAAAGGAGCGTCGGGCTGGTAAATTAACCCAAGAAGATAATATTTTGTTTAATGGTAAGTTTTGGGCAGGTCAAACAGCCGTTGATTATGGTTTAATTGATGGTATAGACGATATGTATAATTTTATTAATCAAAAATATGGTAAAGCAACAATTAAACATATTTCCGCTAAACAGTCATGGATCAAGAAGAACTTAGGTATGGCTCAGCAAAATTTTGCTAAAAACCTGTCTGATAGTTTTGTAGAAGCAGTTGATAATAAAGTTAATTACGATATGTATAAGGTACGCTAGAATTTATGAATTTTATTGATGAGGCTAAAATATACCTGAAAGCAGGTAATGGTGGTGATGGAGCTGTAAGTTTTCACCGTGAGAAATTTATTGATAAGGGTGGACCAGATGGAGGAGATGGTGGTCGTGGTGGGAGTATAGTTTTTAGAAGTAATTCCCATCTTAATACTATGGTAAATTATAGATATAAGCAGCATTTTAAGGCTGAAAATGGCGAAAATGGCAAGGGCTCAAATAGAAGCGGTAAATCTAGAGCGCCAATAATATTGCAAGTACCAGTAGGAACACAAATTTTTTCAGAAGATGGAGAATTTTTGCTATTTGATTTTACTCAGGATGAACAAGATTTCGAGATATTAAAAGGTGGTAAAGGGGGGTTAGGTAACAGCCATTTTAAGTCATCTATCAATCAAGCTCCAAGACGCAGAACCGAAGGAGGAGTTGGAGAAGAAGTGTGGGTCAATTTAAGACTCAAGCTACTTTCTGATGTTGGACTTATCGGATTGCCTAATGCAGGAAAATCAACTTTTCTGGCCGCCACTACAGCAGCAAAGCCTAAGATAGCTGATTATCCATTTACAACTCTTTCTCCTAATTTAGGCGTTGTTTATGTAAATGAAGAAGGGTTTGTAATAGCCGATATTCCTGGTTTAATTGAAGGAGCGCATCAGGGGCATGGTCTTGGTGACAAATTCTTAAAACATATTGAAAGATGTAATTTATTAATTCATTTGATAGATGCAACAAGTGAGAATGTAAGTGCTGATTATACAACTATTAGAAATGAACTAGGTTCTTATTCTGATTTATTGGAAAAAAAGATCGAAATAGTTTGTTTGAATAAATGTGATAATTTATCAGAACAAGAAATTGAAGATAAAATTCATGAGTTACAAAAAATAGTTAAAGGAGAAATTTTTATTGTTTCTGCTGCTGCCAGGACTGGTTTAAATGTAGTTCTTAAGAAAGTTTTGGAGATAATAAAAACTATAGAATAATAATGAGTTACGTTAGTAACTCATTATTATTAGATGTATATACTTCTTTAACTTCAAGCCGTATCGTAAACATTCCATAAATGCTTTATGATAGGCTTGATTTTCATACTTTACATTTCTTGAATAAATAAACTATATCTCAGAAATATAGCATGCTATGAGTTTGCACTAAGTGGTTGAAGGAATTAAAAATAGGTAACAGGTAAGTAAGAATATATTAATTTAATATATAAGAAACGGTAGAGGGGTAGTAAAATTAAAACTGATTAAAAATTATTAATATTACCACTAGATTAATATTTAGTTTTTGCTAATAATATTGTCACAAATATTATTAGCAGAGGTTAACCATGAACCTATATCACCAATGGGTGTATGTTAATAAAATAAATCAAGCCCTAGAGAATAATCTACAAAATCTAAGTAAAGTTACCCACCTTAACTGAAGTTATCTTAATATTACGAACAATTAATTATATCGATGAATTAAGTATAACTATCTTAAATTCTTTTCTTCATAAACAATTGCTTAAACAAGTAGATAATTTAAAGAAATTAGATCTAATTGATTCTTTCCAGCAAAATGTTATTAATTGGCATTTAGTGTTACATAATTTGTTAGATCTTGCTATTAAACGGGAGAGACAAGATTACTCTTTATATGTGTTTCTGCCAAAATACTCACCTTTATCATCAACTAAGCCATTTTTTTATAAATTTTGTGAGGAGTTTAACCAATTACCAAGAAAATTTCTCTTTTGCTGTACTAGAAAAAATCAAAGATCATATGACTTTAATTGAGCAGAAAAAGGATAATGACCAGGATCTTAAATGGCATGCTTGACTAAGATTTTTAATCAACTTGCGAATCATATGTGCTTACTTACAAAGATGGATACTGGTAGCTACGTAAGATATAGACAAGCGTTAGTTGGTACATCTGGAGGTGATTCAGCTTCTCTGAGAAATCTTAGCCATTTAATTTTATCAATGCATTTAGTAATTCCAGCAGAATTAATGAATATTATTAAAACGCAAAATTTTTTATATGAAAATTCGAATAATTGCTTATTAAATCAATTAATATCCTCGATTCGTGAATTACAATCGTCAACAGCAGAATTTTGGTTAAGACATTTTAATTTAGCGCTAAATACTATAGGGTTAATCAAAGGAACAGGCGGGTTGCCTGTTGATAAATTACTTTCTTACGCTATTAAGCATGCATTAGAAGAAGATTCTATTATATCCACTGTGTAGGAAAAGTGGGGGCGTATTACTCTCAATTCCTAGAATCTAATGAGGTTAAAATAAATGAAACTACTAAAATAATAGGCGATAGCATCTATGCTCATATAAAGCATCTTTATCCAATTATAAAAAGATATAAGTATTACTTGTTAAACTTAAAGAATTGGCGTCGTTACTGCTCGCTTTTGATCCTCACGTACATTTAAGTACGCTGCGGTCAAAAGCTGCGCGGCGCCTAGCTTCTTCTTCAAGTTTAACTTCGTATCCTAACTCTTCTATACTAACTATAGAATTGTCATCACGAACCATCGTTTTGGTCTTGTTGCATGACGATTGACAATAGTTTTCATCTCTATGCAATAACGTTGCCATCGTTTTATGATGGCTTGAGAGGTGGCCTTATAAAATTGCCAAAGTTGCTAAGGCAACTTTGGCAATTTTATATTTAGTTGGAGATGGTTATCAGGCTATTATTTTATGTTTTTCTAATTTTATAAAATGATTTAATCCCCAATGATAGGCTATACATATAGGTAGAGTAATTAGTAATACTCCATAATCTCCTAAGTATTTTAGTAAATAGGTACAACCAAAGGCTGTTGTAATATACATCATGACGCGGGACATTGCTTGAGTAAAGCTGATGTAAGTATAACGTTTAAAAATAGGAAGATTCTTATATAAGATTGGCAGTGCTGGTGAGGTATCCATTCCAAAGAACTTAATGGCAATTTGCAAATATAATATTTCAATACCAGAATTAGCGTTGCTTAATATATAAGGAGCAGTAGTAGTCAGTAATAAAAATATAATTAGTTTAAGCCTAAGAAGTTTTAGTGGGTAAATATAATAACTAAGGTATCCAAGTAATGAATGACCAATTAAAGATATACAAGAAACTATAAAATTATTATGAATAATTTGTTCACTGCTATAATGATGGTTAGTTTTTAAAATATTTGCACAATAAAAATATACAAAATAAATAGTTATAGGACCTGAGCATTGCATTAAAAACATAGCTAAAGAGGTTTTATTAGTCTTCTTATTGATTATTTGATTTTTAGTAATTTCTTTACGGTTTAAGCTATGATTTTTTCGAATATTTTTTTTGGCGTCAATAAATTCAGGTGTCTCTCGTAATCTTGATCTTGTTACTGCGCCAATGATTGCTATTATCCCGCCAAACCAAAAAGCGTACCGCCAGTTAAATCCATAAGAAATAGAAAAGGATGCTACTCCCAATGCGACTGAGCTTCCTAGACCAGAAGCAATACCAATTATAGATACCATAGGGTATTGGATGGGAGGTTTCATTATTTCTGTTAAATAAAGACTAGCTCCGGTAAATTCTCCAACAGAAGATAATCCTTGTAAACTACGGCAAATTATTACTAACCAAGTGGCTGTTATGCCTATTTGAGCATAGGTGGGGAGAATAGCCATTGTAAAGCATGATCCAGCCATCATAAAAGTAGTGATTATTACAGTTTGTTTGCGACCTATATGATCTCCTAACCAACCAAATATTAGAGCTCCTAGAGGTCTTAAAAGATATGTTGAACAAAAGGCAAAAACTATTTCTAAAGAAGTAGTAAAAGAATGAAAAGGCGCAAAGAATAATTCGTTTAATAATACGGCCATGTGAATATAAAGCATAAAGTCAAAATATTCTAAGAATGTGCCTATAGTCATTAAACCAATAGCTTCTTTTTGCTTTTTAGTTAACCTAATTTGAGAATTTATAGTCTGACTATCTGCTTGAATAGTACTGTTTATATTCATGTATTTATACTCGTAGTTAATTTTACTAATAATAATATAAGTTACTAGTATTAATTTACTTCCTAAAGCAAAATATTTCTTCTTAATAAGAATTAAATTAAATGAACTTGAAGTTTTTAGCAATAATCAAAGGCTTTTTATGTATTGTAATATGTCATAATAGTTTGTTTTAATGCATTATAGCCAAAACTACAGAAGCGGTCTTTATAGCACAACTATTATAACTATGAAAGTTATATCTTAATTAGATCTTTTCCAAACCGGTATTGTTAATTTTAGGTTGTTAAACCTAATTCTTTATTTTTCTCTAATTGTTGTTTATACCATAATTCTGAATAACGACCATTTAATGCTAGAAGTTGATTATGAGAACCGCGTTCAACAATATGACCATTATCTATAACTATAATTTCATCAGCATAGACAATGGTTGATAAGCGGTGAGCTATGATTAAGGTTGTATGGTTTGAAGATAATTCTTTTAGGCTTGCTTGAATAGATTTTTCAGTATTAGTATCTAAAGATGAAGTAGATTCATCGAAAATATAGATAGCAGGATTTTTTAATATTGTTCTAGCTATAGCAATACGTTGTTTTTCTCCGCCTGAAAGTTTTAATCCTCGTTCGCCTACTGTAGTATCATATCCTTCCGGTAATGACATGATAAACTCATGAATATGAGCTTTTTTTGAAGCATTTATTACCTCATCATAACTAGCGTTGATGTTTCCATAAGCTATATTATAGTAAATTGAATCATTAAATAATACAGTATCTTGTGGAACTATTCCTATAACTTCTCGTAAGGATTTCTGAGTGACCTGCCTAATATCTTGCCCATCAATTGTAATACTACCGCTTATTACATCGTAAAATCGAAATATTAATCGAGAGATTGTTGATTTTCCTGAGCCACTTCGACCAACTATAGCTAAAGTTTTGCCGCTCTCAATTGTAAAACTAATATTTTCTAAAATAGATCTATCAGGATTATAAGAAAAATTAACATTATCAAAAACTATTTTTGCCTTAGAAATTGTTAGAGATTTACTATTTAGATCTTCAGTTATTTCTGGTGGAATATTCAACAAATTAAACATATCTTCCATGTTAATTATGGCGCTCTTAATTTCTCGATAAGCAAAACCTAACATGTTTAAAGGGATAGATAATTGAATTATGTAAGTATTAACTAAAACAAAATCTCCAATGGTCATAATACCATTTTGGATAGACAAACCAGCCAATAACATAATACTAATGAGTCCTAGAGCAATAATAATGCCTTGGCCAATATTTAAAACTGATAAAGTGGAAAAACTTTTTACAGCTGCATCTTCGTATTTTATCAAAGAGGAATTAAATCTTTCCGCTTCATAATTTTCATTATTAAAATATTTGACTGTCTCGAAATTTAATAAACTATCAATCGCCTTAGTACTAGAGTGATTATCATTTTCATTCATTTGCTTAACAAAAGAAATACGCCAATTACTAATCGATAGGGTAAACAAAATATAAATAACCATAGTGCTTAAGGTAATCATGGCAAACCAGAAGTCATAGACCCACCATAATATTATAGATACTAGTAAAATTTCAAAGCTGGTTGGGATGATGTTAAAAATTGAGAAGCGTAAAATAGTTTCAATTCCTTTAGTTCCTCGTTCAATTGATCTGCTAATTCCACCAGTTTTTTTGTTAATATGAAATCGTAAACTTAAGCTATGCAAATGTTGGAAAACTTTAAGAGCTATCATGCGAGTTGCTCGTTGACCTACTCTTGCAAAAATCCCATCTCTTAATTCTGAAAATATTATTGAGAATATTCGAGCGGCTCCATAAGCTAAGAGTAATCCTATAAATAATGATTCTGTAGATTTATTGGTTAACGCATCAACTGTATGCTTATAGGCAATAGGGATGGCTAAGCTAATAATTTTTGCTATTATCAAACAAGTAATTGATAATATTACTCGCAAGCGAATATTTATGTTATCAGACCATATATAAAATAGGAGTGTTCTTATAGGGCCAGTTTTGTACGATTTTTCTTGGAAGTCCATTATAGATTTTTAATTTAAATTATATCTAGTTACAGATTAGGTTTTATTATATAAAATAACATCAAAATTGTCATAAATAGAAGCCGCAGGCGTTGTTGCGTAGAGATCTATATATCGTCATTCGTGCCCTAGATGCCATTTCTAGCTACGTCGGGAATCCAGAAGAAAATATTAGTGATGTCTCTCTCATGCGTCAGTTTATTTCAGCATCTAATAGATCCCGAAACAAGTTCGGGATGACAGTAATGAGGATAGATCCCCGCCGTAGCTAGAAATGGCATCCTTCTTTATTTTACTATAGGTATATTAATATAATCTCCCATGTAACAAAGTCTACGTCCTCGTAGCTCATGACATCGATCATGCAAGAATTAGACATTAATACTTGCTTAACTATGCAATAAAAATAAGTATTATTGCAATTATATTTACTACTTATTTTCTTTATCTGCAGCTAATAATTCGTCTAATTTACCACTTTCATCTAAAGCTTTTAGATCACTAAACCCGCCTATAGATTTGTCGTTAATAAATATTTGAGGGACAGTTTTTTGACCTGTTCTCTTAAATAACATTTCTCTAGTTTCATCTTGTTCTTTCTCATCCATTTTATTTACAACTATTTCTTCGTATTTTACATGCTTTTTGTCAAGCAACTCTTTAGCGTTGTGACAAAAAGGACAAGTTGTTATTGTGTAGATGATTACTGCGTGTAAAAATGCTTTATTCATATTTGTCCTGTTTTTTATATTTAAAACTTATTATAATTTATTTAAATGTTAATACCAATAAAAGTTGCGAATGAATGGCAAGTAATTTTTCTATTGTATCTAAATATACTCCAGCTGGCGATCAGCCAAAAGCGATAGACGCTTTAATTAAAGGTCTTGAATCAGGTAAAAGGTCACAAATGTTGCTTGGTATTACTGGTTCTGGCAAGACTTTTACTATGGCAAATATAATAGAAAGAACCGCTAGACCAACCCTGATTATGGTTCATAATAAAACTCTAGCTGCTCAGATTTATTCAGAGATGAAAGCAATTTTTCCTAATAATGCTGTTGAGTATTTTGTCTCATATTATGATTATTATCAACCTGAAGCATATATTGCTAGAACTGATACTTATATCGAAAAAGATTCTTCAATTAACGAGCAAATAGATTTATTAAGACATTCCGCTACTAGATCTTTGTTAGAACGTCGAGATGTTATAGTAGTATCATCAGTGTCTTGTATTTATGGTCTTGGATCGCCAGATCTATATTATCAAATGACAATATTATTAGAATCTGGAAAAACCTATAATATAGATAAATTACTAAATGATTTAGTAAATTTGCAATATGAGCGTAATGATATAGGTTTTGAACGAGGAACATTTCGAGTTAAAGGTGATAATATCAATATTTTCCCATCGCACTATAGTGATAAAGCTTGGAGATTATCGTTTTTCGGTAATGAACTTGAATATATTAGTGAGTTTGATCCATTAACCGGAGAAAGATTAGCCAAATTAGATAAAGCGGTAATATATGGTAATTCGCATTTTGTTACTCCTAAAGAAGTAGTGCAAAATGCAATAGGGCAAATTGAAGATGAATTGCAACAATGCTTAGAATTTCTAAAAAAACATGATAAGTTACTAGAAGCTCAGAGATTAAATCAACGTACTCAATATGATTTAGAAATGATGACGGAGACTGGTAGTTGTAAAGGAATAGAAAATTATTCGAGATTCTTGACTGGTAAAGCAAGTGGTCAGCCACCACCGACTTTATTTGAATATTTGCCTAAAGATGCGTTGTTATTTGTTGATGAAAGTCATGTGTCTATTCCTCAAATTAGAGCGATGTACAATGGTGATAGGGCTAGAAAAGAGTCGTTAGTGGAGCATGGTTTTCGTCTCCCATCTGCATTGGATAATAGACCATTAAAATTTGAAGAATGGCAAGATTTCAGACCGCAGACAATTTTTGTCTCAGCTACTCCGAGCCCATTTGAATTAGAAGAAACAAATGGAGAGATAGTAGAGCAAATTATTAGACCTACTGGATTGTTAGATCCAGAATGTATTATTAGACCCGCTACTAAACAAGTGGAAGATTTGTTAAGCGAAATTCAATTTACTATTAGTAAAGGATTTCGCGTTTTAGTGACGACTCTTACTAAGAAAATGGCAGAAGATTTAACGGCCTATTTACAGGAATTAGAGTATAAAGTATCCTATTTACATTCTAATGTTCATACTCTTGAACGGATAGAAATAATTAGAGATTTACGTGAGGGTAATATTGATATTATAGTTGGTATTAATTTGCTTAGGGAAGGTTTAGATATCCCGGAATGCGCTCTTGTCGTCATATTAGACGCTGACAAAGAAGGATTCTTGCGTTCAGAAGTTTCGTTAATTCAAACTATAGGTAGGGCCGCTAGAAATAGTCAAGGTAGAGTGATATTATATGCTGATAATATTACTAAATCTATTGAGAAGGCGGTAGGAGAAACCAGTAGAAGAAGAAAAATTCAAGAGGAATATAATAAAAAACATTCTATAGTGCCGCAAACAGTTAATCATAATATCCACGCGTTGATTGAGTTAGAAAAATTAGATAATAAGCTAGATGATAAAAAGCAAATTCATTTACTATTAGATAATTCAGTAAAATTAAAAGCTCATATTGACAAATTAAAGAAAGAAATGCATGTTGCTGCAAGTAACTTAGAATTTGAAGAAGCCGCAAAGATAAGGGATAAAATTAACCTCTTAGAAGAAGCGGCGTTGGAATTAAGCAATGATTTATAATATTTGGGAGAAAGCATGAAATCAAACCTGTTATATCTATTTAGAGATTTGCGCTTTATGCCGATCTTTATAGTACAGTTTTGTGGTTGTTTAAACGATAACATAATGAAGAACGCTTTAATTATGTTAATCACTTACAAATTATCAAGTCAATTATCAGAAATATCTTATTTATTAGTATTAGGAGCTAATACTATTTTTGTGTTGCCTTTTGTTATATTTGCTAGCCTTGCTGGACAAATAGCTGATAGATATGAAAGATCTACGATAGTAAAAATTATTAAATTATTTGAGGTTTTGATAGTAGCTTTAGCTGCTTATGGTTTTAAGCATGATAGTTTAGTAATATTGTTTTTATCTATATTTTTTATGGGGATACATTCGACATTTTTTGGTCCCATAAAATACAGTGTTTTACCAGACCATTTACATAAAGACGAGCTATTGGGAGCTAATGGTTTTGTTGAAGCAGGAACATTTTTCTCCATTCTAGTTGGTACAATTATAGGCGCTTATTATACTATAAACAGCAGTCTGATAATTACAATTATGGCGATAATTTCAGCTATTGGTCTAATATTTACGCAATTTATGCCTAAATCAGGCAATTCTAATCCTGAAATAAAAATTAATTTCAATTTAGTTCATGAAACTATTGAATTGATTAAATATTCTCAAACTAAGAAGCAAGTATATTTAGCCATTTTAGGGATTTCTTGGTTTTGGTTTATTAGCGCTGCTATCATTGCTCAAATTCCTTCCCTTGCTAAGGAAACCTTTGGCGCTGACGCAAATGTTGCTACTTTATTTTTAGCTACATTTTCTATAGGAGTGGGGGTTGGTTCTTTTTGGTCTAGCAAAATTTTTGAAAATGAAATTACTAGTAAATATGTTTTTTTGGCGGCAATTGGTATTAGTATTTTTGGAATAGATTTATTTTTTGCTAGTAGAATTGGTCGAATTCATTATGAACCTGAGCAATTAAAAAGTATCTTTATTTTTCTATCTAAGAAGCATAATTGGCGAATTATTATAGATTTATTCTTTATTTCAGCTATTGGCGGTCTATACATAGTGCCGCTTTTTGCAGTATTGCAGTATTTTAGCTCGCCTGCTCATCGTAGCAGAATAATCGCCGTAAATAATTTGATAAATTCTTTATTTATGGCTTGGTCTACGGTAATTCTTTCTTTGTTATTTTACCTACAATATTCAATACCATTTGTAATATTGTTTATAAGCGTTCTTAATATAGTGGTAGCTTGTTATATTTATGAATTAACTCCTGAAGTAAAGATTATTCCTTTTAGAGTAGAAAGGGCTATCTTTAGGTTTATTTTTGACTTTATGTATAATGTTGAAGTAAAAGGTATTGAAAATTTCCGTAAAGCTGGCAAAAGATCGGTAATTATAGCCAATCATATTTCCTACATTGATCCACCGTTGCTTGCTTCATATTTACCTGAAGAAATGACTTTTGCTATTAATAGTACTGTTGCTAAAGCCGCATGGGTAAGACCATTTTTGAAATTAAATAAAACTTTACCTGTTGATACTACCAGCGCTATGGCTATTAAAACATTGATTAGAGAAATACAGCAAAATAAAAAAATAGCCATATTTCCAGAAGGAAGAATCAGTATTACCGGTTCTTTAATGAAAGTTTATGAAGGGCCTGGAATGATTGCTGAAAAATCTGGAGCAACAATTTTACCTGTTAGAATAGATGGCGCACAATTCACTCATTTTTCAAAGCTTAAAAATATTCTTAAAAGACGTATTTTTCCTAAGATTACTATTACAATTCTGCCACCGATACAATTTTCTGAAAACCAGGAAATTCAAGGTATGGATAACAGAGAAAAGCGTAAATATATGGGGCAAGTGCTTTATGATATTATGGCTGATATGATGTTTGAAAGTGCGGATTATAAAACTACTCTGTTCCAGTCATTGATTGAATCAGCTAAAATTCATGGTGTTAAAAAGGAAATAGTTCAAGATATTAATTTTAAGCCAGTTACTTATAAGCAATTATTATTGGAATCTTTTAGAATTGCAGAGCTAATAAAAGAAGATACTGAAGAGAAAAGTTGTTTAGGATTTATGATGCCTAATACGACTAAAACCATTAGTATGTTTTATGCAATGCAAGCTTGTGGTCGTAAAATTGTTATGATTGATTATATGGCTAGCATTGAGAATATAATTGCTAGATGCCAGACAACGAAAGTAAAAATTATTTATACTTCTAAGGAATTTATTGAAAAATCTGAATTGCAGGATCTTATAGCAAGCATAGAGGAATCTGGTATAAAAATTATTTATATTGAAGAGCTAGAACAAAGAATAGGTTTATATTTAAAAGTTAAATCATATATTTGTCAGTTTTTTCCTGAAAGTTATTATAGTAATATATGCAGTAATCATGATGATAATGATCTATCAGTTGTGGTTTTTACTAAATCTACAGGGACAGAAAAAGCTGTAGCATTGTCTCATAGGAATTTGCAGGCCGCTAGATTCCAGATTTTAGCAAAATTGCAATTTAGTACCTCTGACCTTGCTTTTATGGTTTTGCCATTTCATAGTTGTTTTGGTTTATCTAAAACAATGATTATGATCTTAAGCGGCGTTGAAACATTTTTATATACTTCTCAAGAGCATTATCGCAATATTCCTGAAGTAATATATGATATTGGGGCAACAATTATCTTTAGTACTCAGACGTTTTTAAGTAATTACGCTAAATATGCTCATCCATATGATTTTTATTCTATAAGATATGTTTTTGCTTGTTCCGAAAAGTTAAAGGAAGAAACAAGGCAATTATGGCTTAATAAGTTTGGGATAAGAATTTTTGAAGAATATGGATTATCGGAAACTACATCAATAATATCTTCTAATACTCCAATGCACTATCGTTCTGGCACTAGTGGCAGATTAATGCCGGGGATAGAATATCATATAAAGCAAGTAGATGGAGAAGAAGCAGGGCAGTTATTTGTTAAAGGTCCGAATATTATGCTTGGTTATATATACTCCGATGATCCAGGAGTTATTTATCCTATATCTTCAGGAGAACTAGGGATAGGGTGGTGTCAGACTAAAGATATAGTAACAATTGATGAAGATGGTTATTTAACAGTTAAATAACCATCTTCATCAATTGTTACTATATCTAAGTTGTTATTAAATTAATAATTATCATTGTTGTAAAATTAGTAATATATTTGCAACAATGATAATTTCGATAGTTAGTAAAAAATATATACCTCAAAATAGTGCCATTATAGCTATCATTTGATTTCTATCTTCATGCAATTTTAACATATCGGATATTTATTCAGTTTTCTGTAACTGTAATGAATCTGCTTGACACAATATGCTGTTTTCCTATACCTTAAACATAGAAAGTTGATTTAAGTAAATACTAATTCGTTGGGATATACTAATAAATAACTACAACATCATTTATAACTTTAATTTTAATTAAATAAATGACAATTTTGAATGTTTCAACTTTTAAAATAGAAGAATTTTCATGGGATCAGATACAGTCTGAAGTATTTAAGGTAAACCCAGAGCTTGCAGCAATATGCAATCAGCTTAATTTAACTCCAGAACATACATTATTTAAACTATGTTATCCTTATGGCGCTACTATAGTTGATAAAGGAAAATTTCATATAGCAAACGCTAATAACGTGCTAGTTCCAATAGATGATACCAGCGTACCTTCTTATCTTCAAGAAAAGCTAAATTATTGCCCTATTCCTTTATCATTGGTTTTACAAAATACTAATGAAGTATTTTTTGAAGTACAGGGTAATGTTATTCCCCTTAATCTCTTGAAAGTAGGAGAACTATTTGGCTTATTTGAAGTAATGAACATGAAATACGATGATAAGACAAAACCTGTATGGAGTGTTTCGGCAGGTGGTCTGTCAGTGTTTATGTTACCTGAAATTTCTGATATAGAAGGACACAATAGGATAAAAAAGGAATTTGGTATAAATATTGATCCACCAAGAAAATGGTTAGATCAATGGAAAGTTTTTTCTAGTATTTATAAGAATGCTTCTGTTGCGGATAAATGGAGTAACACTATAGTTGTTTTTGCAAATAAATGGTTTGATAAAAATAATTATAAAGATTCGTCTTGGTTAAAATTTTATGAATATTTATCTGAAGCCTATTTGCCACAGTTGCAAATGCATGGTGATTTAACAAAATCTGAGTCATTATGGCTATCTTTTGATCAGGAAATAAATAAAAAAAAGATTAAACCAAAACCTTATATTATTGATACTCTAAAATATCTTGTTTCTATAGCTGATGATACTAGTGTAGCTTTTAAGCCAGCAACTGATGAAGAAATGTTACCTGTGAATTTTTTGCAAGATGTATATATTAATTGCTACCAGCTTAAAGATTATATACCAACAATAATGCAACCTACAAAAATAAAGGGAAATGATCTAGTATATTATTCTTTATCTTACCCAATGATAACTAGTATACCAAAAGATAATAATTTGAATATTATTGAAGATGAGCGTGAAATAAAACTGCTTATGAATATGTTATTGAGTATAACAAAAGAAAAGTTTCTGAAACGTGTTGAGTATAATTTTTGTGATAATGATGTAAATTCACGTCAAGAAATAAGCGATATTATACTAAAGCATGATAATCGATTTTCTTATTGTGGAGCAAAAAATAATCTAAAAAACAAGCTATTCTGCGCAGATGCCCCATTTTTTAAAGGATGCATAAGCATTGGAAAGAAATTATGAGTATATACGAGTTTTTGTATATAGATGAAAAATAAATTATAGCTAGGAATGACATCGATAGTGTGAAAAATTGACATTATAAATCTTCGTGTAGTAAAACAGAGATTCTACAACTCTTAGTTATGACGTTCTTGATTTTAAATTAATTGGTAACTAACGTTACTTTAATAAAAGGAGAAATAAAATGTTACGTATTATTATACTACTAATCTGTAGTCTTTTTATCCTTGCTGGTTATAATACTGTAAAAGGTTTTGGCAAAGATATACAAGCAGGTGACAAAAAACTTGAACAACTATAGATCAAAACTAATATTAACTATTGGAATTTTAATTTAAATTTTCAATCGATTAATAGCGTTTTCTTTACCAATGATGGCAATAATTTCAAATACGCTAGGAGATGATAATGAACCAGTCATGAGAGCCCTGATTGGTTGCATTAAATCTCCGAGCTTAATATTATTATTTTTAGCTAATTCTTTAAATTCTGCTTGAATAATATCTTTATTAAAATCACTTAAATTTTGCAATTTCTCAATAACCTGATTAATTAAATTTCTATCACAATTATTTATTATATCTGTAGCTTCTTGAGAATATTTAATAGGAGAATTTACCAAATAAATTTTCGCTAGTTCAGCAAGCTTAATCAAATTAGAACTTCTAATTTTTAAGTTTGCCATTGCTTGGTTAATATAATTTTTTTCTTTTTGTGTTACTTGATAGTCCTTTTCTAGAATATTACAAATCATATTTGTCAGAATTGCATCATCTAATTGTCGTAAATAATGAGCATTGAGATGATTCATTTTAGCAAAATCTAAGCGAGAAGGCGCTTTGCCAAGCCCATCAAGGGTAAACCATTC
Source organism: Candidatus Rickettsia vulgarisii (assembly GCA_050920655.1). Lineage (GTDB taxonomy): Bacteria > Pseudomonadota > Alphaproteobacteria > Rickettsiales > Rickettsiaceae > Tisiphia > Tisiphia vulgarisii. Next base: position 88,545 of record CP133317.1, read on the forward strand.
TATAGCTTTTTCCCTTGAAATAATTTCGTCATCCTTATGAGCCCATCCAAGTCTTAGTAGGTAATTACATAAGGCTTCTGGTAAATATCCCATATCTTTATAGGCTTCTACTCCCAAAGCTCCATGCCTCTTAGATAATTTTGTTCCGTCATCGCCATGGATTAAAGGTATATGGGTCATGCTCGGTATAGACCAACCAAAGGCTTGATAAAGTAAAATTTGTCTGGCAGCATTTGTTAGATGGTCATCACCTCTGATAATATGGCTAATTTGTATATCATGATCATCTACCACTACAGCAAGCATGTAAGTAGCATTACCATCGTCACGTAATAATACCATATCATCAAGATGTGAGTTTTCAATAACTACATCTCCTTGTAATGTGTCATGAATAATTGTTTGGCCAGTTCTAGGAGCTTTTAATCTAATAACAGGCTGAGTATCCTTAGGGTAAGTAGTAGGATCAGCATCACGCCATGGGCTATTAAATAAGAAATGTCTTTTATTTGCTACAGCTTCATCTCTTTGCCTATCAATCTCGCTTTGAGGTGTAAAACAATAATAGGCTTTGCCATCTTTTAATAATTTTAGAGCGGCTTCTTTATATAAATCATTTCTTTTTGACTGAAATATTACTTCTCCATCCCAATTTAAACCAAGCCATTCTAATCCAGAGAAAATTGCTTCCATGGCTTTTTTGGTAGATCTGGTTCTATCAGTATCCTCAATTCTCAGTAAGAACTTGCCATTATTATGTTTAGCAAACAGATAATTAAATAAAGCGGTGCGAGCTCCGCCAATATGTAAGAACCCTGTAGGGGATGGAGCAAATCTAGTAATTATATTGTTAGTCATATATTAATTAATTTCTAATAGTAATTTTGTTGTCAAAACTCTGCTCCGCTGCTCACGTACGCTGCACTGCTTGCCTTCGTTTTTCCTAAAACTTCCTGATTATAAATTAATTATGCAAGAAGTCTATTAAGTTGATTATTAAAAATTTTTCGAGGAGAAAGTTAGTTCCGTTGACAGTATATTTTGCCATATTTTGTCCCAGCCTATAGTATGGGTAACTCCAGGGAAAATTTTTGAATGTACGCAAGTCGAGGTGCTTTGATTTACATAGGCTTCTGTGATATTACTAGGTACAATTTTGTCACTGCTGCCAGAGATATGCAATTGAGGTATATTATTAATTTTCCTAGCATAATTTATAGGATTCAGAGATTGCTTTAAAGCGTATATTTTATGGTGATTACTAAATTTTTGTATATCAAGATTCCAGCAATAGTGACGATATCTTTAACATTATTATTCCTTGCTGCTACCAGTATTGCAACACCGCCACCACCGGAAAATCTAACTAGATGGAAAGGTCTATTATTACTTATTTTATTAATTGCTATGTTAATTGATTCTATAATTTCTTCAGATAATCTTTTATTAACCCAATATTCTTTGTTACAATTAGGATTTAGCTCCATTGGTGTATATTGTGCATGGACGCGTGCAATATACACCACATTAGGTCTTAAATAGCATAATTTTAGAAGGGGTAGGGTTAGAGGAAATCATATGATCTGACGTAATACTTCCATCGCCTTCTATATAAAATACATAAGGACTATGCTTATTTGAAGTACGCTGATAAGTTGTTAAAACAAAATCTCCAGCAGTAACTAGTTTTTGTCAAAATTATTTAATGAGGCTGTTTGTTCTGTTGCTGAAATTTTTTCTTCTAAAGTTAGCGTTGTAGAGCAAGCGGATAATAGAAATAATATAAGAACAGGAAATATTATTTGTAGTCTATGCATAGTGTATTTGTTATTTAGTATGTTTTATGGGAAGTAGTAACATAAAAATGTTGAAACAATTCATCATCACGAGGCATCGTGATACCATGAGTTTATCCTTATAAAATTGCCACGGGGCCTAAAGCTCTCTTGCAATGAAAGCATAATTTCTAGATTTCCGCTTTCGCGGGAATGACATCGATTTTACTTTGCCTTCATACGTTATCAATTACTTTTTATCTACATGCAGCAAGATCATGACTTAGAACGGTATCTCATCATCTAAATCACTGTGATCAAAGCTGTTACTGGTTGAAGCTTTTTGTGAGAAAGTATCAGAAGATCTAGCACCAGGCGCTTTAGAATCTAATAAAATGAATTGTGAATTAAAATTTTGCAATACAATTTCTGTAGTGTATTTTTCTTGACCGGAGTTATCAACCCATTTTCTAGTTTGCAAACTACCTTCTATGTAAACTTTAGTACCTTTTTTAGCGTAATTTTTTATAACTGCTACTAAGCCTTCATTAAATACTACAACCCTGTGCCATTCGGTTTTTTCTTTTTTCTCCCCAGTAGCTCTATCCTTCCATGTTTCAGAAGTAGCTATGCTGAAGCTGGCTATTTCTTTGCCATCATTGGTACTCCTGATTTCTGGATCTTTCCCTAAATTACCTATTAGTACTGCCTTATTTAAACTATTAGCCACAAATTATTACTCGATTTAGTGAATATTATTATTGCAATAATAGTTGAAAACAACCTATAATGCTACAGGTTTTTTTGGTTCTATGAAGTTATTATTTCTATGGTTGATTTCTTTGTTATTGAATTCTCACGTATGCTCTAGTACATTGCGGTTCTGCGAACAAAAGTTTCTATAAATCTACTAATATAAATAAGGATTTCACAAAACCTAGAAGCTTAAATAAATTTATAAAAAAATAATTATGCAAGAATATATTAAAGTTCGGGGTGCTAAGGAGCATAATTTAAAGAATGTTAACGTTGATATACCAAGAAATAAGTTTGTAGTTATTACAGGTCTTAGTGGTTCTGGTAAATCATCTTTAGCCTTTGATACTATTTATGCAGAAGGTCAACGTAGATATGTTGAAAGTTTGTCTTCATACGCTAGACAATTTTTACATCTTCAGAATAAGCCAGATGTTGAATCAGTTTCTGGATTATCTCCAGCAATTGCTATTGATCAGAAAACGACTTCTAAAAATCCGCGTTCTACAGTTGGTACTATAACTGAAATTTATGATTATTTGCGATTATTATATGCACGGGTAGGGGTTCCGTACTCTCCTGCTACAGGTTTACCAATAAAAAATCAGACTATATCTGAAATGGTTGACGCAATTAAAAATATTCCTGTAGGTACTAGGATTTATATATTAGCGCCAATTATTAGAGGGCAAAAAGGTGAATTTAGACGTGAAATACTTGATTTGAAAAAACAAGGTTTTAGTCGTATGGTAGTTGATAATGAAGCCTATGAAATAGATAATCTACCAAAATTTGAAAAAAATAAGAAACATAACATAGAAGTAGTTGTCGATAGGATCGCTATAGAAGAAGAAATGGGCAATAGGCTTGCGGATAGTTTAGAAATTGCCTTAAAGCTTGCTGATGGAATAGTTTATGTTCAAATAGTTGATATTCCTGAAGGAATACCAACAGATTTTGTTAAAGATCAAAGGATAATTTTCTCTGAAAAATATTCTTGTCCTGTTTCTGGTTTTCAGATTTTAGAGATTGAACCAAGGATCTTTTCGTTTAATAGCCCGTTTGGCGCTTGTCCTAAATGTGAGGGGATAGGAAAAGAATTATTTTTTGATAAAGAACTGATTATCCCTGATAGTAAGCTTACTATCAGGGACGGAGCAATTGCGCCATGGGAAAAAATATCTTCCAAACTATTTTTGGAAACTTTAAAATCTTTATCAGAACATTATAAATTTTCATTAGATGTTCCTTTTATAGTTTTATCAAATTCGGTGCAAAATATTTTGCTAAATGGTTCAGGTGATGATGTGATAAAATTTGAATATCATGACGATTCGAAATCACAAATTATCCAACAACCGTTTGCTGGAATAATACCTAGTCTAGAAGAGAAGGAACGTAAAGCTGATTCCGCTTTAGTAAAAGAAGGTTTATTAAAATATAAATCTGAAGCAAAATGTACAGCTTGTAACGGTCATAGGTTAAAAGAAGAATCTCTTTGCATTAAAATTTCTGATCTACATATTGGAGAGGTGTCTAATATGAGTATTGCTCAATTAAAGCACTGGTTTAATGAATTAGACAGAAAGCTAACTACTAAGCAAATGGCTATTGCCGAGCGTATATTGAAAGAGATTGGCGAAAGATTGCAATTTTTGTTAAATGTTGGTTTAGATTATCTTAATTTAGCTAGAGAATCAGGTACTTTATCAGGTGGTGAAAGTCAGCGTATTCGATTGGCATCACAAATTGGTTCTGGGCTTAGCGGTGTTTTATATGTACTTGATGAACCATCTATTGGTTTGCATCATAGAGACAACGCTAGATTAATAGATACTTTGAAAAATCTTAGAGATCTTGGTAATACAGTATTGGTTGTTGAGCATGATGAAGAAACAATGCAAGAATCAGACCATATTATAGACGTAGGACCTGGCGCTGGTATTCATGGTGGTAAAATAGTAGCTCAAGGAACGCTAAAAGAAATTAAAGAAAATGAAGCTAGCATAACTGGGAGTTATTTAAGCGGTAAGCAATTTATTGCTGTTCCTAAGTCTACAAGGGTTGCTAATCCTGATAAGATGATAACATTAACAGGAGCCGTTTCTAATAATTTGAAAAATGTTGATATTACTATACCTTTAGGTAGTTTTACAGCTGTTACTGGAGTATCAGGAGGTGGTAAGTCTAGTTTGGTAATTCAGACTTTATATAAAGCTGCTATAAAACATTTAGAGCCAGGTTCAAAAATTTCTCCAGGGGAGTATGAATCAATTACTGGTCTTGAGTATATCGATAAAGTTATTGATATTAACCAATCGCCAATAGGTCGTACTCCTAGGTCAAATCCAGCAACATATACTGGATCGTTTACTCATATTAGAGATTGGTTTGCTGAATTGCCTTCTGCAAAAGCTAGAGGTTATAAGGTGGGAAGATTCTCGTTTAACGTGAAAGGTGGACGTTGCGAGATGTGTCAAGGAGATGGGTTAATAAAAATAGAAATGCATTTCTTGCCTGATATTTATGTTAAATGCGATGTGTGTAATGGTGCTAGATATAATAGAGAAACTCTAGAAATCAAATATAAAGATAAATCTATCTCTGACGTCCTAATGATGACAGTAGAAGACGCAATGAGTTTCTTTGAAAAAGTACCTGACATTTATAGCAAGCTTGTGACTTTACATGAAGTGGGGCTTGGTTATATAAAAATTGGTCAATCAGCAACTACCTTATCTGGTGGTGAAGCTCAAAGGGTGAAATTAGCTAAAGAATTGTCAAAACGTTCAACAGGTAAAACTTTATACATACTTGATGAACCAACAACAGGTTTGCATATTGATGATATTAATAAATTGCTTAAAGTGTTGCATAAGCTAGTAGATATGGGGAATACTGTAGTAGTCATTGAGCATAATTTAGATGTTATAAAAACAGCAGATCATATTATTGATGTTGGTCCTGAAGGTGGCGATAAAGGCGGTAGAATAGTTGTCGCTGGAACTCCTAAAGATGTTGCGGCTTGCGCTGAAAGTCATACAGGACGTTATTTAAAGCCATATTTAAATTTAGGTAAGAAAGCTGGTTAAGATAAATATTCTATATATAACTAATCTAGTATAAAAAGCTATAAGGAAACAGATGCAGCTTAAATTAGCAAGATAGTACATAATTTTACCGTCATGGCGAGCGATTGTCTTTGGTAATCGTGTGACCATCCAGTTATTGGTCATTCCGAACTTGTTTCGGGATCTAATAGATGCTGAAACAAGCTGACACATGACATCGATTAGTATTTCTGGATAGCGACCGCTCGCTTACGTTCACTCACCATGACGGTAATAGAGTTTTGTTGATTCAAATTAGAATGATACTCTTTTTAAATAGCTTCTAATTTATAGAACTTTCTACTCCTTTAATACATGATAAATAAATTTAAAAAGCTGTAGGAGAAGTATAATGAAATCATTTTTAATATTTGTAGTTTTTGTAATTATAGGTATGGGGCAAGTATATGCTCATGAAAATAATATTGATAATGAAGAAAAGGTTCAACATTATCAAGTAGAAAAACCTAAGACTAAGGAAGAAGCGCTTTCAGTATTAACAAGTAAGAGCAAAGAAATAGAAAAGATTTTATTAAATAAAAATCTTTCCTCTAGCGACCTTGAAGAAATACACGAAATGAGTTATTCGTTAGAAGCTTCTGTAGATTATTTAAGAGAAAATGAGAATAATAAGAAGCAAGAAGCTGCCTTAGATAATCTAGATGAATCAGTACAAGCTCTGCATTACGGTTCAGAAAATCACAATGAAGCAGAAACAAGAGAGTGGTTTGTTAAATTAAAAGCTGCTATTGCTGGTCTGTAACCTTTGCTGAATAAAAATTTTAATCATGAAAAGGATGTCATTTCTAGTTGTAGGAATCAAGAAACTTTAGTCATTCCGGACTTGATCCGGAATCTATTAGATCTTGAAACAAGTTCAGGATGACTAGAAATGATATCGACTCTTCCAGCAACTTAATATTATTATTTTTCATTATATCTTCTGGGATATAATATAAAAAACCAGTATTGATAGCTTTTTCTATATATTTGTGACTTATTAGAGCATCCTAATTTAAGTTTAATTGTCACAAAATATGATTCAATGGTGTGTACAGATAAATTTAATATCTCAGCTATTTCTTTCATAGATTTTCCCCTCATCAATAAAAATACGCATTCTTGCTGACGTTTAGTTAGTTCTATAGGAGAATGTTCTTGATTTAAAACATAAATAGCTGGTTTATTTGTTGAATCTATTAGTCTTTGGTCAAACTTGTTCAAGGCAAGACACCATTTAAATAGGTTAGTATTGGATATGTCTAAAACTTGTTCATATACTCCAACAATTTCTCCATTTTCTTGTTGGATAGGAATTTTGCTGCTAATTAAAGTTTTCCAACCAAATGAATAATTGCAGATATATAAGCTTAATACGGCTTTATTGCTATCAATAGCTTTTTGATCGAGCATTATACAAATTGTTCGGCAGCCTTTGCCGCTTCGCAAGGTATGTCAAAGTCAGTTAAATCTACGCATTGATCAGGATTTTTCCAGCCAAGAAGCTGAGCGTAGTCTTTACTAATAGCTGAGTATCTTGATTTTAGATCTTTAGCTATTACAAAAAGCCAGGCGTGTTTCTTATAGAGGAAAAACTCTCCTTTAAATCATCTCTGCGCCTAGCTTAATTATTATTTTATTCTTGGAGTTTGGTGTCATACCTTATAAGCTTAGTAAAAAATATGTGTATAGATGGCATAATATAAATAAACCTAAAAATACTTTGTTAATAGTGCTATTAATTGTCAGAGCTTTTGTGCATTGTATTTTATGTTTCATATTATTTCCTGATGTTATAAAGAGTTAATTTATACTAATTTTTTAATCTTGACTAGAAAGATTATTAATTTATTGTTTTTATTACTAGCAGTAATTACTACTGTAGTATTTTGTGTGTCGGTAAAAACTTGGAAGCAAATTCAGAACTATATAAAGAGCATATGAACAATAATAATAATATTGAAAATCAGAACAATAATTACCTCGTAGATAATGAGGAAATAAAGAAATTACAAAATAAAATAGGTAGTCTTTCAGGTATGGTATTAGCTTTAAAATATGAATTATATCAGGATAGGAGAAAATTAGAGAGCCATTTCAGAGTGATAACTGATAAAATATATGAAATGCAGCAAAATATAAATTTTCTGCAAACTTATTTTGAACTGAGTAGTGAGGAAGAGAAAGATTTAGAAGATGATGGACAGTGGCATAAATTGCAGCCTGTGTCACAATAGTGGTTCTTTATTTTATAATTTTAAGATACCCATCATTAGCGTAATCAATTATTTTAACTTGTGTTTCTGATAGATTTATATTCTTCAGCATACCAAACTAAAACATGAGTATCTAAAGTTAGTTTATTTAAGTTAATCGTTGAATTATTGGTCATCGCTAGCGTCCCAATCATCTTCTGAACTATAATTTATAATATCATCTTTTATTTTTACTGTTCCTTTTAAACAGCCAAAATAGCTTTTATTATTATCAGGCTTATTAGAATTCAAAGGAACTATTTTAGCTATCGGCAGCTTTCTTTTTGTGACAATAAAAGAACTGTGATTATTTTTAACTTCGTCTATTAAGCTTAAAAAATGTTTTTTAAATTCAGTGGCTGAAATTTGATTATTTATCTCTTTCATATCATTAAATCAATCAACTTATGGTTTAATTGTAATTTAAAATATATTAATACAAATAAAATAACTTGTTAAAATACTTCAACACCACTTATTATAGTCATTATAGTATTATAATATGACTATTTTAGATAATTTGACCTAGAACTTCAACTAATGTTTGCTTTGTATAATAAGTTTATTATATGTAGAGTATTTTTCAGAAAAGACATTATATGGACGCAACGATTAATAAGAAATATTACAATAATATAATCATTGCTTACGTAGTATGTTTGCTGTTCTCAAATATTGGCGCGATTAAAATATACAATTTTTTTGGCTATTCTATTGACGCAGGGACGATAATTTTTCCGTTATTATATATTCTAAATGATGTGCTAACAGAAGTTTACGGATTTACAGCAAGTAAAAGAACAATATTATTGGCTCTTTTCTATAATATAATATTTAGTGCCTTTATCTATATTGTAGCTTTACTACCCGCCTCTCCATATTGGCATGATCAACAAGCCTTTGAAACAATTTTCTTGATTTCCCCGCGGATAGTAATAGCTTCTATCGTTAGTTATTTTGTCGGCGAGTTAATTAACGCCATAATAATGTCACTGTTAAAAATTAAATTTCATGGTAAAATTTATGCTTTACGAGCAGTTTTTAGTACTTTTATAGGATCTCTAATAGATACTTTTGTATATTTAGCTATATTACCTTTTGGGGAAGAATCCCTCAATGGGAATTAATGAAAATGATATGCCTATTAACTATTATAAAAGTAGCTTATGAAATAATTGCCTTGCCATTAACGGTAAAATTTGTCAATTTCCTAAAAAAAGCTGAGAATAGCGATGTTTATGAAAAGCCGTCTTTTGATAATTTAATCAAAATATTTAGTAACAAATTATAATAATTTTATGAAAAAAGCAGTAATTTTAATTAGCGGTGGGGTGGATTCTTCAACTGTTCTTGCAATGGTAAGAAAGATGGGCTATGAAATTCATGCTATCAGTTTCAATTATTCTCAACGTAATAAAATTGAGCTTGAAAAGATAAAGGAGCTAATTAAAGATTATAATGTTAAACAACATAAGATTATAAATATTGATTTAGCTAGTTTTGGCGGTTCTGCTTTAACTGATAAAGATATAGACGTGCCTAAATATGAAAACCATAGTGATTTAGGCGATGAGATACCTGTAACTTATGTACTACTCGTAATACTATATTTTTAAGTTATGCGCTTGGTTTTGCTGAGGTAATAGGAGCTCATGATATTTTCCTAGGAGTACATGCAAGTGATTATGCTAATTATCCAGATTGCCGTCCAGAATATATTGAAGCTTTTTAGAAGATCGCTAATCTTGCAATGCTAGAGGGAGTAGAAGGAGAAAAAATAACAATTCACGCTCCTTTAATTAATATGACTAAGACCCAGATTGTTAAAACTGGTTTAGAGTTTGGCGTTAATTACGTTAAGACTATTTCCTGCTATGACCCATCAGATGATGGTGTATCCTGTGGTACATGCCATGCTTGTTTACTAAGGATAAAAGCCTTTGAAGAGAATGGCATGCAGGATCTTGTGGAGTATAATATACTCAAAGCTTAGGGATTTATGAGGAGTTATATTCTCTCCTTCTATCACCAAATTTTGTCCTAAGAGTGTAGATGTATCATATATTGAATGAATATCTATGTTAAGTATATCAAATGTAGGGTCATCTTGCACTTCTAAGTTTTGCTCTAAGCATTGAGATATAATTTCTTGCAAATCTTCAATGTTCTCGGTTTGAGCAATTTTTAAAAGATCATTATAGTTTGGTAACGCTATTACTTCTTCTTTTAACAGTAAATCCAGCTTTTCTAAAGATAAATTGTTGATAGTATTGTCATCTATTGCAAGATCAGTTTGTTTGAATGCGTTAATCGTTTGAATGACAAATTTAAAGATGCTTTATTTTAAAGCTAAGGCTGAATCATATTTATCAACAAAATTATTTATTGAGATTCCTTGGCCATTACATAGTGCTCTTACAAAATAATAATTGGTTACTAATGTATCAAATTTTTTGTTATCTAATTCATTAAGGTTTCTTATTGTATGATGTTTTTTATAAAGTATATCTATGTTAGAATACTGACTATTAACTAGAAAATCACAATTTTGTTTGACGACATGGTATCTATGTACCCTAAGTCTCCTGTATCATTGCATAGTTGTTTTGCCATTAGCTTAACTATTTCTCTGTGCAGTTGATCTACAGAAGTAATAGGAATAATTTTTTCTACTAACTCATCAAGATTTATTCCAGATTTTAAAAATAATGGCGCTTGTTTAATGTCATTTGAAGGTAGAGATATAAGTAAAGATAGTACTTCATAGGGCATTTTTAATGCATATTCTATAGTCAAGCCATGTTTATAGAATTTCTGCATATCATTATTAAATATCAATTCTAATTGTTCAGGTGAGGTTGATTTGATAGATGATAATATTGACTCTATTTTTTCTATACTCCAGTTTTTAGTTAAATAGGAAGATATTAATATTTTTATAAGAGATTGGTCAAAAGACTTATCTTTCAAAAAATTTACCAGAGCTTGGCCTTGGGCAACAGAGGTAATAGAATTTATATTATATTCATTACCTATAATAATATTTAACTGATTTCTAACTTCATTAAGTTCGTACTAGCATATACTTCATATTGTTTGGTAGAACTATAGTGATATCTAGACCCTTCCATAATAATATTATTGTCAGTAGTCTGAGTATATGTATCTTCTTTAAAGTTTTTTGCTCCTTTAAGCCCTTGATCATGACGTCCTATGGTAACCCTATCAAAACCTACTTTTGCTACCTCTTCTCCAAAGGCAGTAAATATTTCCTTTATATCAATATTTGGTGCATGATCTTTTATTAATTGAGGAGCTTCCCATGTAATAATTTTGCTGTCTCTACCTACCCATACATAGGATTGACCTATAATTTTATGACCATCTTTTTCTAAACCATCCCAATTAATAGACATAGGGTCAAAAGATTTTTTACCTTGCTTGATAATGACGTAAAAGCCATTATTAGGACGGGTTATTCCATCTATTATAAATGCATCTGCATCATTATTACCTAAAGTTTGGCAATTGCCAGTTATATTACCAAGCATTAGTGCATGAAAGTCATTAGATGGAAGTTTAACTAAGTGATATTTGCTGTTTGTTTCAGGGTTTGTATATTTCGCTTTTACATTAGGTAACTTGTCGATAGTTTTTGAGATAAGAACTCTACTATCTTTCGTTTTAATAGAAGGTAATGTTTCAATATTTATAAGATTGAGCATTTCTTGAAAATCGTTATTGTCTCCGTCGTAGTAATTAACAAGTTTAGCAAGTTGCATATTTTTTTCAGCAAATGGAAATTTTGCTTTAATGGTGGCTTGTTTAAATTCTTCTAAATTCTTAGGGAATTTACCTTGATTAGTTTTTTGTATTTTTGATAGGTTTGCAAATTTTTGAGGATTGGGTAACCAATCTTGGTAAGATTATTACGCATAGCATTAACGTCATAATCAAATTCTGCAAAATTTGTATTATCAGGAAAATCAGAAGCAAGATAGGAATCTCCTGATAAAAAGCTTTTTAGCGCTCCATCATTATTGATAAATTATATTAGCAAATGTATCAAAATTTTCTAAGGTGATTTCAGGAGATAGATCTTTAGCTTGGAATAGAAATATTACCTTGTAGATATAAGAACTAAAGTCATGCGGTATAGTGATATTTTTTTGCAAAAAATATGTTTTTATACTATTATAACATGAAATATATAGGGTTTGTATTGCTGGGCTATTAAGAAAATATTTAAATTTTTCGTTTTCTGCTATAAAATCAAATACTATATGATTATTTTCTAATTGAGTTGATGCTGTTTGGTATATTTTTGCAAATTCTCTTCTCATATATTCTCCAATTTTTATTAAATCCGTAACAAACGGTTGTAATGGACGCATCATACCATAAAACCTGTTCTTATTCAAGAATATAATTAATAAAAATTAAGACATTCTTCAAATTATTAGAATATTATTCTGATTAGTTTCCTAATTGAACATTCTCGAAATTACGTTATAATCAGCTGGTTTTTATTAGAATAGATCAGAGTACTATATGTTTAATTATTCTTTATATTCTCAGTTTCCAGTACTAGATTTGGGTGATATTGAGCTTAGAGAGTTAACGACAGATGACTCGCAAGAGTATTTTAACTATATGAGCAAACCTGAAATGGCATCTTTTTTGACTGATGGCAATATTCCTAAAAATGTTGAACATGCTGCTGAAGAATTAAGATATTGGTCTAGTTTGTTTCGCAATCGTCAAGGATTTTATTGGGGGATTGCCCTAAAAAACAGTAATCAGCTTGTAGGCACAGCAGGGTTTAATAGTATTTCAGTACCTCATTTAAAAGCAGAAATAAGTTGTGATCTTGATCCCGCTTTTTGGGGTAAGGGGATTATGTTGAGGTCTATGAAAAATATCTTGAAATTTATTGATTATGCTGGAATAGTTCGTATTCAAGCTACAGTAATAAATGATAATATACGTTCAATAAATCTGTTAGAAAGATGTAATTTTGTGAAAGAAGGCTTTATGAAAAAATACGAAATAGTTCAAGGAATTCACAAAGATTATTATCTTTACGCAAGGGTAAATTAACAATGAGTAAAATATATAACCAAAGAACATGCTTAATTAAAAATGAAGGAGAAGTAAAAGTTACTGCTCAATCTATATTTGATAAAGAAAGTTCTAATACTAAGGATAGCGCTTTTGTCTGGCTGTATAATATTAAGATTGATAACTTCACCTATAATAATATCAAATTAATATCAGGTCGTTGGGAAGTTTATGACAAATATGGTAAATCAGAGCTAGAAGATAAAGTTTTAATTGATAATCCTTGTATTATTAAAGCAGACCAATCGTTTGAATGCACAAATGTGATTCGCTTATTTTCAGATTCTGGATTAATTCAAGGCAAGTATTTTTTCTTAAACATGGATTCTAATGAGGAATTCTCCATTGATATTCAAACAGTTTCTTTGGATAATGGGTCAGAAAAAAGAAATTGGAATTAATCCTATGAAAATCAAATATTTATTTACAATTTTTTTTATGAGTATAATTATGCAAAGTGCTACGCTATTAGCTGAATCTAATAATCCAATAATCCCACGTAAAATATTATTTGGTAACCCTGATAAGATAGGGGTAAAGCTGAGCTATGACGGTAAATATATTACTTATATAGCTCCAGTTAATAATGTATTAAATATTTGGCTTGCTCCATCAAATGATATATCTAAGGCAAGCCCTATAACAAATGATAAGGGGAGAGGGATAAGATCTTATACTTGGTCATATAATAACAATATCTTATATTCTCAGGATCAAGATGGTGATGAGAATTTTCGAGTATATAACTATAATATTCAAACTAAAGAAACCGCGCTTCTAACTCCAGAAAAGGGAGTTAAAGCTCATATTTTAGGAATTAGTCATAAAATACCAAATGAAGTATTGATAGGTATGAATGATCGTGATCCTAAATATTTTGATGTTTATAAGTTTGATCTTAATACAGCAAAAAAGGAATTAATTTTTAAAAATGAGAAATATGCTAGTTTTGTAGTAGATAATGATTTAAAGATACGTTTTGCCTCTTTAATTAATGAGGAAGGGGGATCGGAATATTACCAGTTAAAGGATGATAAATGGGAATTATTTACTAAATTTTCTCCAGAAGATACTACTAATAGTCAATTGGTAGGTTTTGATGATACAGGAAAAGTGCTATATTTAGTAGATAGTAAAGATAGAAATACCGCCGTTTTAAAGACTATAAATTTACAAGATAATAAATCTAATGTTGTTGCCGAAGATAGCAAGGCAGATGTTAAAATTTTTACATTTCATCCGACAAAAGATATCGTTCAAGCAGTTACAATTAACTATGACAAGGTGCGATATAATATATTAGATAAATCAATAGAAAAAGATATTAAATATTTAACAAGTTTAAGTAAAGGGAGTTTAATAATTAATTCTAGAACTTTAGATGATACAACTTGGCTTGTAGCTTTTGATATAGATAATGGACCAGTTAAATATTATAAATACGATCGTTCTAAAATTAATGCAGAGTTTTTATTTAATAATCGTGATGATTTAGAGAATTACAAATTAGCTTCAATGCTGCCTGTAATTATTAAATCTCGTGATGGTTTAGATTTAGTAAGCTATATTACTTTTCCTCTAGATGTAAAACTTGATCAGAACAATCTTCCTGATAAGAAATTACCTTTAATAATTTATGTTCATGGCGGTCCTTGCGTAAGAGATAGCTGGGGATATGATCCAACTCATCAATGGTTTGCCAATAGAGGTTATGCGGTTCTTAGCATTAATTATCGTAGTTCAACCGGTTTGGGTAAGAGTCTTATTAGCGCTGGTTATTTGGAATGGGGTAGGAAAATGCATGATGACCTACTTGATGGAGTAAATTGGGCAATTAACAATAATATTGCTGACCCAGTAAAAATAGCGATTATGGGCGGTAGTTACGGTGGATATGCAACTTTGGTTGGTTTAACTATGACGCCAGATGTTTTTGCTTGTGGTGTTGATTTGGTAGGACCGTCAAATTTATTAACCTTAATTAATAGCGTTCCACCATATTGGAAGCCAATTTTGGGAGTAATGAAAAAAAGAATTGGTCCATGGGATACTGAAGAAGATAAAAAGAAATTAGCGGAAAGATCTCCTATAACTTATGTAGATAATATCAAGAAACCATTATTTATAGCTCAAGGAGCTCATGATCCAAGAGTTAAGCAAGCTGAGTCTGATCAGATAGTTTCAGCGATGAGAAATAAGAAGATACCGGTTATTTATGCTTTGTATGAAAATGAAGGGCATGGTTTTGCCAGACCAGAAAATAGACTTTCATATTATGCTATGGTAGAATATTTTCTAGCGAATATCTTGGGTGGTAGAAAAGAAGATATTGGTAATGATTTGCAAGATGCTAAATTTTTACTTAACTCAAAAGCAAATATTACAAATATTGAAGCAGAAGAGATAATAAATAAAGAATTTGTGAAATAAAATTATGATAAATTCTCGTTTTTATAAAAAATCTAATCCTTATAAATTATTAGAAATTATTAAGTTATTAGATAAGGATTTAATATCAGTACCTAATAATTATGAGGATATATTAATTAATGATGTTAAATCTATAGAAGAAGCTGGAATTGGAGATATAAGCTTTTTGAGCAATAATAAATATTTACAGCAATTACAGACAACTAACGCGTCATGCTGTATTGTTCCAGATAATATTCAGGAAAATTCAAACAATAAGGTAATTTTACTAAAAGCTAAAAATCCATATTTTGCTTACGCTAAGTTAATAGATCTGTTTTATAAAAGAGCTAAACTATATCCTAATAAAATTATGCCATCAGCCTATATTTCAGATTTCGCTACTATAGGGAATAATTGCTATATAGGTCATAATGTTGTCATTGAAGATAATGTTCAAATAGGTGATGATTCTGTAATAGAATCAGGTAGCTTTATAGATCATGGAGTAGTAATAGGTAAAAGAGCTATGATCTGCTCAAATGTTTCGATAAGTTATAGTACCATTGGTGATTATGTAGTAATTTTATCTGGTGCAAGAATCGGTCAAGATGGTTTTGGTTTTGCAACAGATAAAGGAGTGCATAAGAAAATTTTCCATACAGGAATAGTAAAAATTGGCAATAATGTTGAAATAGGAGCCAATACGACAATAGATCGTGGATCTGTTAATGATACTATAATTGAAGATTTAGCAAGAATAGATAATCTAGTGCAGATAGGGCATAATGTTGTAATAGGCAAGGGAGCAATTGTCGTTGCTCAAGTAGGCATCTCTGGTAGTACCAAAATAGGTTCCTATTGTGCTCTTGGAGGACAAGCGGGGCTTGATGGTCATCTGACTATAGGTGATCAAGCTCAAGTAGCAGCCCAAGCTGGAGTTATGAAAGATGTAGAAGCGTCCACTGCAGTAGGTGGATCTCCTGCTGTGCCAATAAAAGAATGGCTTAAGCAGACAGTTGTTTTAAGGCAGTTGATAAATAAGGATAAGTAGTTGATTAAATAGTATATAATAATTTAAATTCTGGATTAAAAAATAATTTAGAGTTGAGATTGATAAATAAAAACAGAGAATGAAAGATGAAAATTAATATTATAGAAATAATGGAAATGTTGCCACACCGCTACCCATTTTTATTGATAGATAGGGTAGAGGAATTAACGCTTAATGAGTCAATAGTTGGCATTAAAAACGTTACTTTTAATGAACCGCAATTTACCGGGCATTTCCCAAATAATCCAGTAATGCCAGGAGTGTTGATTATCGAAGCTATGGCGCAGCTTTCTGCTATTTTGGTAGCGAAATCAATGAGTACCACAGAAAATAAAGATGTGCTCTTTATGTCTATTGAAGAAACAAAATTTCGTAAAATTGTTCAACCAGGTGACACTTTATATATATATGCTAAAATAGAACAAAATAGAGGACCAGTTTGGAAATTTTCTAGTTATGCAAAAGTAGATGATGAAATAGTGGCGGAAAGCAAGTTCACCGCAATGGTTAAAAATAGGAAATAATAATGACAGAAGCATTGGTACATCAAACAGCAATAGTGGATCCTAAGGCAAAAATTGGTGAAAACGTTAAGATAGGTCCTTTTTGTATTATTGGTCCAGATGTGGTTATAGGCGATAATACCAAATTAAAGTCGCATGTGGTGATAAATGGTAAAATATCAATTGGTTCTAATAATATTATATATCCATTTGCGTCGTTAGGTCAGGCTCCGCAAATTATTAAATATGAAGGAGAAAAATCTGAAACTATCATTGGTAATAATAATGTTATTAGAGAATATGTAACGATTCAAGCTGGTAGTAAAGATGGTGGCATGGTGACGAAAGTTGGGAATAATTGCCTATTCATGGTTGGTTCGCATATAGGTCACGATTGTGTCGTAGGAAATAATATAATTTTAGCAAATTACGCTAGCTTAGGTGGGCATGTTACAGTTGGTGATTATGCTATTATAGGCGGACTTTCGGCTGTACAACAATTTGTTCGCGTGGGAGCGCATGCTATGGTAGGAGGATTATCTGGGATAGCAAGAGATCTAATACCTTTTGGTGTTGCCAATAATGAGAGGGCTTATCTTGAAGGAATAAATTTGGTAGGTCTAAAAAGACGAGGTTTTGATCAACAGCAAGCTCTTGACGCTGTTAAAGCTGTTGATGAGCTTTTTGTTGGTAAAGGGGTATTTGCTGAAAGAATAGGGTTAATATCAAAAAAATATCAAAATAATATTATTGTAGAGCAGATCATTCAATTTTTACAACAGAATAGCACAAGAGCTTTTTGTCGACCAAAGGAAATAGATAATGTTAAATCAAAGCTCTAATGATATATTAGGTATTATAGCTGGTACCGGTGATTTGCCGATTTCAATAGCTAATAATTGCCTTAGTCAAGGGAGACAATATTGTATTGCTATAGTATCAGATGAGGTGGATATAGTCTTATATAAAAATTTACCTCATCAAGTTTTTAAAATTGGTAAAGTTGGATCATTAATTGAATATTTTAAGCAACATAATGTAAAAAATGTTGTTTTTGCTGGTGGTATAAAAAGAGTTAATCTAAAATCAATTAAAGTAGATTTAACTGGATCAATATTACTTGCTCGAATATTAAAACAAAAATTCTTAGGTGATGATAAAATATTGACTATCATAGCGGGTTTTTTAGGAGAAAAAGGCTTTAAAGTGATTTCTAGCAAGGATGTATTAACTACAAATAATAATGATATTACTACTAAAACGTTGCCGTCAGAAAGTGATTTAGGTGATATAGAATTAGGGGTAAAATTATTGAAAAATATTGGCCTTATTGATGTAGGTCAGTCAGTAATTGTTGAAGATGGTTATATACTCGGTATTGAAGCAGCAGAAGGGACAGATAATCTAATAAAAAGATGCGCTGATTTGCGCAAAAAAGTTACGGGAGCTATACTGGTTAAAATAATGAAAGATGGACAAGATAGTAGAATGGATATGCCAACTATCGGTCCAGAGACGATTAATAATTTGAATAAATATAGATATAAAGGATTAGCTATTCAGAAAGACAAGGTAATTGTTATTGATTCTGAGTTAACAAAGGAATTAGCAAATAAATATGGAATTTTTATTTATCAAATTAATATATAATCATTATGATTTGCTCTGGAATAACTGGTAGTTACGCTTCAGGAAAAACCTTTGTCCTAGATTATTTGGCTAATCTGGGATATATAACTTTTTCATCTGATGAACATATTAAGGATTTGTATAAAAAACCAGAAATACAAAATATTGTTCTTGAATTACTTGGTATAAAAACTTTTGATAAAAAACAAATTGCTGAAATCATTTATAATGATGATTTAGCAAGAGAAAAATTACAAGATTTTATTCATCCATTTGTAGTAAAACAATTATCTTTTTTTAAACAGCAAAATAGTGAATCTGACATTACTTTTGTTGAAGTTCCATTATTGTTTGAAGCTGGGTTTGATCAATATTTTGATTTTCATATAACTACTTTCTGTTCAGAAAAAACTAGATTAGAAAGAGCGAAATTAAGAGAAGGCTTTAGCTTGCAAACCTATAATAAAATATCAGAGATTCAGTTATCACAAGAGATAAAAATGAATAAAGCAAATTTTGCTATTGATACAGATGTCGATTTAGTAAATTTAGATAAGCAAATAGTTGAATTAATAAAGAAAATAAGATGTCTCGATTAAGGGAAATAATTTTAGATACTGAAACAACAGGCCTTGATCCTAAAGCTGGACATCGGATAGTTGAAATTGCCGCCATTGAAATGGTTAATAAAGTATTGACTGGTAAGCAGTTCCATTTTTATGTCAACCCTCAGCGTGATATGCCAACAGAAGCTTATCGCGTTCATGGTATATCAGGTGAATTTTTAAGAGATAAACCACTTTTCCAGGAAATAGCAGATGATTTTCTGGCGTTTATTCAGGATAGTAAAATAGTAATTCATAACGCAGTTTTTGACGTTAAATTTATTAACCATGAATTATCGCTTTTAAATCGAGATACAATAACATTTTTGGAATTATCTAATACTATTGATACTCTTACCTTGGCTAGAAAATTATTCCCAGGCATGAAAGCTAATCTAGATGCTTTATGTAAGAGATATAAAATTGATAATTCAAGCCGCCAGCTACATGGAGCTTTGAAGGATGCTGCGTTACTTGCAGAAGTATATGTTGAACTTACAGGTGGTAGGCAGGTAAGTTTCAATATTAGTTCTAATAAAAATCAACTGGATAATGGGGTAGTTGTAAAAACCAATGCGGCTAATAAAAAGGATATTGTAGTTATAAAACCAACCAAAGAAGAATTAGAGAAGCACAAAGAATATTTAGCTAAGATACTTTCTCCATTATGGTCATCTTAGATCAAGTAGAATTTTTATGGTAGATTTCATATTTTGAAAGAAAAATAGAATTTTTTAAAAATATACTTGTGATTTATTAACTATTAGGTTAATCTTTTTTCTAAGGTAATAAATTAGTTTTAATGGCTATGATAAGATTTTTAAAATTTTCTTTATTTTTTGCTATACTCTTACAATTATTATCATGTACTCCTGGCGCTCCTTACGAGGTGAGGAGTCCTTGCGTTTCAAACTTCCCAGATGATGATCCATCGACTCTTCTTAAGAATCCATGCGTACGTAGGCCAGTGAATTTAGATATAGCTTAGATTTCGTTCTAGAATCTAAGCACAACGGCTTACTCATGTGCGTATCATTAATATAGTCAGCAAAATTTATCATTATATTATAGATTACATCTTGCCTCCAAGATGTTTATCTTGCTGCGAAATGACAAATAGTACAGAAGATTTTTGTGCTAATTGTTGGCGAAATCTCAATTTTATTAGCAAACCATATTGTATTATTTGTGGTCGTAGGTTTGATATCTCAATTTTACATGGGGTATCATGTAATGAGTGCTTAAGAAGTAAACCTCATTATGATAATTCTCGCAGTTTAATGAAATTTGATGAACATAGCAAAAGAATCATTCATGCTTTTAAATATAAAGATAAAACGGTTTTAGCTAAAACCTTTGCTAAGTTGCTTTATAAGCAATATCACCAAGAGCTTCGTGACATTGATTGGATAACTCCAGTACCAATGAATAGATTTAAGAGATTATTTAGAATGTATAATCTGCCCTTTCTTCTAGCAATAGAAATAGGGAAGCTGCTTAAGATACAAGTTGTGCCTGATATACTAATTAAATCAAAATGGGCAAAGTCTCAAACTTATTTATTCAAAAGAGCGAGAGAAAAAAATCTAGCTGGTAGTCTTATACTAAATAAAAAATATCAAATTTCAGGCAAGAAAATATTATTAATGACGTATTAACTACTGGTACAACAATTAGTAAATGTTCTAAGATACTAAAAAATGCTGGAGTAGGCTATCTCTACGTTATGACCTGCAGTAGTTGATATTTGATTTTACATTTAATAAAAAATAACGTATTAAAAATACAGATAAAAAAATGGAAGGTCACAATGAATTTACATCAAAAAATAATAAAGCCAAATTAGGTTTACTTGAATTAGCTAAGAGCCTTGGTAGCATATCATCATCATGTAAAGCCATGGGATATAGTAGAGATAGTTATTACAGATTTAAAGAACTGTATGAAACTGGTGGGGCAAAGAAGCATTGTATGAAATTAGTCGAAGAAAGCCAATAATAGCGAATAGAGTTGATCCAGTGATGGAGAAAGCAGTAATGGATAATGGGGGCAATAGAATATCCAGTATATGGTCTAAGAGTATCAAATGAGCTTAAAAAGACTGGTATTCTTGTATCACCTGGAGGAGTGAGGTCAATTTGGTTACGTAATGATTTAAACAATATCAGTAAAAGGCTTAAAGCATTAGAAGCAAAGATGGCTCAGGATGGTATTGTTCTTACTGAAGCTCAATTACAAGTGCTAGAGAAGCGTCGTAATGAAAAAGAAGCTCATGGAGAAATTGAGGCTCAGCATCCAGGTTATTTAGGATGTCAGGATACGTACTATGTAGGAAATTTTAAAGGGATAGGTAAGATTTATTCTCAGGTATTTATTGATAGCTATACTAGGGTAGCGGATGCTAAACTATAAAACAGCTATTACTTGCTGCTGATATGCTTAATGACCGCGTGTTACCATGGTACGAGACCCAAGGGATACCAATACTTCGTATTCTTACAGATCGTGGGTCAGAATATAAGGGAAATATAGAGCATCACGCTTTTGAGTTATTTCTTAGCATAGAAGGTATAGAACATACTACAACTAAGGCATATTCTCCTCAAACAAACGGTATGTGTGAGCGTTTTAATAAAACAATGAAACAAGAATTCTTTGATGCAGCTATGCGTAAAAAGATTTATACTGAACTTGACGATTTACAATTAGATCTTGATATTTGGTTAGAGCATTTCAATAATGAGCGACCACATTCAGGAAAATATTGTTATGGGAAAACTCCTATGCAAACTTTTCAAGATAGTAAGAAATTAGCTGTTGAAAAGAATAATGAAATCTTGTATCTTGAATACTCCTCTGACAGTCAAAATTTAACTGACAACCAGGTGCAAAATTTATAGTGCCTGTAAAATCAAATCTTGACTTCTACAATTTAACTCTTAAAACAACATCGTAACATCACATGATATCAGTAACAACGCTATTATTACCCCCTCAGCCACACCTTCAACAACCGAAGTTTTAAAAAACATTTATAGAATTTGTAAGAAAATTCCTTTTCCAGATATGAAAGGAAATCCTGGATGGTATGAAAAGTTAGATAGACTTTCCCAATATGAAGCAACAAAAACTCTCATTAAATCACCGAGTGAAGGATATTGTAAAATTGTTCTCTCTTTTGTAGATCTAATGGTAAACTTAGTAAGTGCGCATCAAAAATATTTGTTTAATAATGGTTTTGGTTATGAACCAAAAATAGATCCGAATACTATAGATTGGCACCTGCTTGCTGTATCCAAATCAGGTATATGAAAATGATTATTATAATTAACTTTGTTCGAAATGAGTAAGTTTTATCTTATTTTTTAAAGCCTTAATGTTAAGCACTAATTTTTAATAGTTCATTGATTTTAGCTATAGACACCCTTGTTATTTTAGAAATATTTCCAATAGAAACACCCTTAGCTAACATCATTTTTACTAATTCAGCTTTACCTTCATCGATATATTTTTGTGCAATGGTTCTCATAAGATTATCTTTGTCCCCTAAGGATAAATGGTTGGTTAATATCCTTTCTAGTTCTGGTTGCTGTTCTTTTGTTAACTTAGCATCAGTATACCATAAAAAAGATTTTATGTAAATGTAACCTCTTTCTTTATCCACTAATATTTGGTATTTAAACTTTGTAAAAAAATCTTCCCATAGCTTAAACATATCCCGTTGATGTATATGCTTCAACATATATTCAAGCATCCCTAAGTGATTTTTCTTTACTATTTCATCGTCTGATATGTTTTGTAAATCAACGAGTTGGTAATCTTCAGTCATTAATTTTTTAGCTAAGCTTGCGTCCTCGAATAACTCCCATAAGTTTCTTGGAGCCGTATATACTTTCGTTCCATTATAAATCACCATATTATATATTAATGGTAACTTATTATTTCCTTTTTTATGTCTTCTACAAAGTAGTAATGTGTACTCTAATAATCGTAATGATATCTAATAATCAACGGTTGACTGATGTTCTAGTAGGATGTATATAAAAGCTTTTTCATTATTTTTAGTTTTAACGGAATAAACTAAATCACTGTATTTTTTTCTTAAAGATTCCTCGATATAACTTTCTGGTTCAACCTTGATCTTTGATAGATCTACTTTTTTCTTGAAACCTTCAGGCAAATAATACTCTAGGAATTCTTTTGCTGCTTCTGGAGAAGTCATTATTGCTTTGATTAGTTCACATCGTGTTTTGGTTTATTAGACGCCATGTTAAAAACCGTTTTTATAGTTATGAATAAATTACTTTAAATAAGTTGAGGAGCCAAATAATGAATTATTAAATATTATTTATAACTAGCAGTAAATCATCTTAATACAACTAATAATTACTATTATTATATTCTATTTATAAAATCAAGTAAATTACAGCTATTTAGTATAGAGGAGAAATATAGACACTAAAAGCTTCTAAACTTTTAACGTCTATATTTTTTAAATTAGGATTTATCTATGAAAACAAAAAAGGTTATAAGCGCTTTTATAAAGAGTATAAACTACTTTTAAGAACCACTAATACTAGTTTTAAATAATTATGTTTCTTATAGTGATTTGCTCCTTAGTTGTTTTGTAAGATTTGCCTGTTTTCGGCTACTCTAAACATTCTGTGGAAAGGAGAGTATTCGTTAATCATGTCAATGATGTGTGGAGTAGAGCAACAGAATATACAGAAACAAGTAAAGAAAGGTATAGCATAGTTAGTAGGGGAGGGGAAATTCCTACCCAAATGGAAGTAGGTATAACACAGCCAAAAGCTATAACGAAGAAGAGCAACAAGGGTAAGTTTGTCTAATATAGTTATAACAGCACTAAAGAGGAGAAAAAATGCAGAGCTGTTGCAATACCAAGCCTTATAGAAAAGAATACTCCAGAGAGTATTTTGCCTACAAACTGTAGAATGTTTTTGAAGAAATTATTTCTTTTATTTTTTGCAATATTTTTCTTGAAGGCAACTCGTTGTTTAGTATCTGGAAACTGTATAACTTTACTCATATAACATCTCAATTAAGCCAAAGTTTAACTAATAGATATAATATTATTTTTTCTTAGAAATAGGTTTAGAAGCCAGTTTTAGGAAATAACCAATGATAGGATAATTTTTGTTTTCAATATCGTTAATAAACTTAATAAAGCCGATAAGAAGTTTATCGTCAATATCAGTAGCGGAATGATTAAAGAAAATATTAAAGATTTCCTCTTTTCTTTTAGCAAGAAGAGAAGATAGTTGAGCATCAAGTTCTTCTTCAATTTTAGCAATTCTTTGAGATTTAACTTTTTCTAAGTTAGCAATCTTAACAGAAGTAGAGAGTGGTTTTGTTGCCATAAAAAGTCCAATACTATATATTAATTTATATATAATAATAGTATCATATATGAAGTAGGGGAGTAGTGAAGGGGGCGGAATTAAACAGATCATGCCCCTAATTTAAGAGTAATAATTTCTATAAAACTGTGTGCCTAAATAATACTAATAGTTTATAGAAATTAACATGAGCGCCTGCGGTAGCAAAAAATAATTCATATTATATGACACGTGTTATAAAGACACAGTTATAACAAAAATTATGGATTAGAAGCTCGCTTAGCGAGCTAATGGTTGTGTTGACATGTGAGTATGCTTTCCTGAGTAGAAGAAGCGAGTAACAGGATGCGTATAATATCCTAAAAATGTCACCATTTTTAGGATAAAGCCTGCGGCAAGCTCTCATGGAAGAAGTAAAGAAATAAGGGTGGAATAATAAAAAGTGAAGGTTTGAACAGTAGTAATGAGTAAAAAATGATGAGTATCGGAAAGAAAACCGGACTACATGACAAGTTCATTGAAGCAAAGGCGGTAGGTGATTATAGCCTAACACTTCAGTTAATAGAAGAGCTGTTGATATTGCATCCTAAGACAGGAGGGTATCATTTTGGGAAAGGTGTGTTGTTAGAGGAGAATTTTAAGCGATATCGAGAAGCAATTAATTGTTATAAGCAGGTAGTAAAGTATAGACCTAACAATACAAAATATCATGTAACACTTGCAGCTTCTTATAACAATGTTGGGAAACAGGAGCTTGCTTTAAGGTCATTAGAAGATGCTTTAAAGATAGATAGTAAATGCATTTCAGCATTAACAGGCAAAGCAATAATTTTAAGGCGTAGAGCAGAGCATGAGCAAGCTCTAATTATATTAGATGAGTGTTTAAGTTTAGATCTCAATGTTACTGGGTTACTGAATGAGAAATGCTTAAACTTAATAGTTCTAGGTAGATATGAAGAGGCAAAGGAAACAATATCAAAGATAGAAGAAATTAACCCAAAATACCAGCTAATCAATTGGTTAAAGGGAAGTCTTAGTTATTCTGCTAGTAAATATAAAGAAGCTATAGATCATTTCAGTTTAGCTAGAAAGAAAGATTGTTTAAGCGAATTGGTACTTGTAGAGCTATTAGAAAAACAAGCTAATAGTCACAAGTATTTGGAAGAGTATAACAAGGCAATAGATTGCTACAATGAGTACCAACAGTACGTTGCAAGAAGTAGAAGAAGTGAGCTTGATAAACTAGGGTTAGGTTATAGGGATAATAAGGATACATCAACTAGTAGCAGCGCAAATGTTAGTTTTGAGCTAGCAGGATCTGGCATAAAAACTGGTGTTTCCGCTAGCAACAGTGAAAGTATGTCTTCTAAAGAGATGTCAGCAGCTGAACGAAGAGCCTATAATGAATCATTTGAAAAACTTAAGAATGCTGCAAGAATGAATAATATTAACAGTACTAGCGATGAAGTTAAATCATTGACTAGAGGAATAAGTAATAATTGGAATGAGTAGCAATCAGTGGGGCAGGAAATAGCTAGAACTACCCAAACTATCCAATCACTACAACATAGTAAGAGTTATGTTGATAATAATTCAGCAACTATAGATCGTAACTTTAATGATGCAATATTGCAGAGAATTATGGATGTACACCCTGAAATAGGTAGCAAAGCACAAGCTGCAAGATGGATTACTTCACATCAAGGAGAAGCAGATCAATTAGCTAGAGAACTAATGCCTATACATGGTGGATTGCCTACTAAAATTGGGGTAATAGCTATAGTAGTGGACAGGAACTGGCTAATATTGATTCTCAAATAGGTAACATGTCTATTAAGAGTCGGGATAGTCTAAGAAATGAGTATGACGCTTCTGCAAGAAATACTACTAGAAAAACATGTAAAAGATGCAGTAGATTCAGCAAAAATGGTGTATAATAATAGTAATGAACAGGTATTACAACGTATACCTCAAGAAATAGAGCAAAATGTAAAAAACTTAGAACGTCGAAATAATGATGTTACTAATTCAACAGTATTTAGAACTATAAACGAGGTAGGAAAGAGAGGTACTGAGGTTGGTGAAGGGATATCTGAAATTGTACAGAAGATTGCAGATAAATTTTAAAAAATGGGTGTAAAATGTTTAAAGTGATATTAAAAAAATTGGGTTTTATTTTAAAAATAATAACTATATCTTCTTTGTGTATCTTTTGCACTACTATATTTTCATGCCTTTACGTTCTGCAATAATATTAAACTTATGAAGTACAGGCTTGTATAATAACAGCATTTATGTTCTTTCATATTCATTTATTGATTACTTACTTGAATATATCAAATAGAAGAGTTGTTAGTAATTCAACAAGTGGTACGTCGTTAAACAATAATACCCAAAGCAATATGTTAGATAGTATGAATAATTCTAATGTATCCTCTCCAAATTTTGTGACAGATCCTGCATATAACTATATGCCATGCCACAAAATATTCATAACCATACTAGCGCAAGTATTTGGAATTCTTCAAGTAGTAATAGTTTAGATCGTTAGTAGTTAGGCATGATTTTCAGGTAAGTGAATTGTTGCGACATTGTCGCAATAATTAAGCTGGTGGTATATTAAAGAATAAATTATATGTCTTGATGATTAAATTGTGCAAGAGGTATCTGCACAATTGGTGGCTTGGTACTATAATATTACTCTTTTTGGATAAAGTTACAGACCTCGATAGCGTCGAGACAATTAAATAGTAAATTTTATGAATAAAAATACATTGACAACAGAATATGCTACCTTTTTAGATATTTAAAAAGCTTGATATCTAAGAGTTGCTATAAGACTGCTCTACAAATAAATAAAGAACTTACTTTATTGTACCATGCAATAGGCCAGCAAATATTAACTTCTCAATCTCAAGAAGGTTGGGGTAGTAAAATTATAGATCGTATCTCAAAGGACTTAAAATCAGAATTTCCAGAAATGAAAGGATTTAGCACTCAGAATCTTAAATATATGAGACGTTTTGCAGAAGAGTATAGTGTTAAGGCAATTAGTCAACAAGCTATTGACCAATTGCCCTGGGGTCATATTATTACTCTAATATATTCCGTTCCAAATCAACAGGAGAGAATATTTTATATTAATGATACTATTGAAAATGGTTGGTCGAGAAATATTTTATCTATGCAAATAGAAACTAATTTATTTCAAAGACAAGGAAAAGCAATTACAAATTTTCAAGAAAAATTACCAACACCACATTCCGATTTAGCTCAGGTTACTTTAAAAAATCCTTATCTATTTGATTTCTTAAGTTTAGGGAAAAATGCACATGAAAGAGAGATAGAAAAAGAGCTGGTTTTGCACATATTGAAAAATTTTTAATAGAATTAGGAGTGGGATTTGCTTTTGTTGGAAGACAATACAAATTATCAATAGCAAATGAAGATTATTATATTGATCTTTTATTTTATCATTTAAAGCTTAAGTGTTTTGTTGTTATTGAACTCAAGGCTGGTAAGTTTTCACCACGTGACATTGGGCAGTTAAACTTTTATTTATCAGCTGTAGACGATCAATTGAGGAGTCCTACTGATAATTTATCTATTGGCTTAATTCTATGTAAAGATAAAGGAGATAATATTAAACAGAATATGCTCTTCGTGATGTAAATAAACCAATAGGTCTTGCTGAGTATAGAATTTCTGAAAGCCTGCCAGAGAATATAAAAACAGAATTACCAACTATAGAAGAACTAGAGGCAGAGTTATCTAAAGATCTGCTACAAATCAAAGAGCTCGAAAAATAGTTAATCCATAATAATTATAATATGCAAAACCAAGGAAGTTTTACCAGAGGATTGCAAATATATGCTCACAAGTTTCGTATGTTTAACCAAGGGATGAATTACTCCTTTATGGTTGGACTTGTATATGTTGCGTGGGATGGTTATTGCTTAGAATAGCTATAAGCTTAGTTTTATCATTCTTTATTATTTTTTAATTGAACGTTACGCTAAATTAAAACTTTACATAGGTGAGATGTTTTATCCTATTTCTAGGATAGGTATTTTATTATCTAGAGAAAAATCAATATATTCATCGAAGCGCAACAGATTTTATCTATAAGTTTTGGTATATCACGCCTCATGGGCAAAAAATGAGAGAGTTTTTGCAATGGTTTGGTGGTTACGCCATTTTTGAATTATTACTAACTTTTATTGTTGGGGTGGTATTAACCACAATATTTTTCACCACAACTGGCGAGAATGTTATTGGTATATTAAAACTTAGAGGTGGAGAAATTGTCTCGTCTAAACAGCTAGCCCAACCTGCTTAAGAAGGCTAAAGAAGCATCTAAAATAGTATTATCTGGTTTTGCCACTCGTTAAAGATAGTGAAACACAACACATATTGCTAACAGGTAGTGGTAAAACTAACATGCTAAATGAATTACTACCACAAATTCGAAATCAACAAGATAGAGCGATAATTTTTGACTTAACAGGTGGTTTTGTCAATAGATTCTTTAATCCTGCAACAGATATATTAAACTTACCTACTAGAACATTCTTTGTTAGGTTATGCGGTGAATATCCTATTACTAAATTAAATACATAGTTAATATTAAGAGTTAAGAATTCAATTGGGAAATATGTCAGAATCAGAAACTAGTAACTATAGCAGGAAAGATATTAATAATAACAAGGCTAATGAAATATTATCAGGGCAGTCTACAGATAATATGTTACAGCAATTTACTAACTATCAAGGTATGATAATAGGCAGCAGTAAAGAGCTTGCTCTTCAAATCAAAGATGCTAGTGCAGTAGCCAGTAGCTGGAAATATAGATACAAAAGTACAAGGAATAATTGAGCAATTAACAGGGCAAATTAATGAGCTACGTTCTGAAGTATTATTACTTCGCTCTGTTGCTAAAAATATTCCGGAATATAACAAAAGAAGTAGAAGAAATTGCTCCTAAGATTAGCAATGAAATACAGCAGACTTATCAAAAGGAGTTGCAGGCGATTGATAATAAGATAGAGGAACACAATGCTACTTTAATTAATATGACAAATAAAGCTACTACTTCAATAGAACAACTTAAGGAAATAAGTAGTAAGTCTCTAGATTCACTAATTACTAAATCTCAAAAGATAGATAGAGGTTATTTTAAGCAACTTGGTTTAACTATTGCTGTGACAGCAATGATCTCAGCAATAGTTGGAGCATCCGCTAGCTATTTTATGGTTCAATAGTTTCCAACAAAAGTATTTGTTGATAATCCTAACAATATTACTATAGATAGTAGTAACATAAATATTCTAAAAAAAGCAGATAGAAGCAAAAGATAAGACATGCCTGTTGAAATAATTAAATTTTTAGCCAATCTTGCAATTTTTGTATTTTCAGTAGTAATACATGAGGTATCTCATGCACGCTGTGCCTATTACTTAGGTGACCCTACTGCTAAAAACATGGGGCGTTTGTCATTGAATCCATTAAAGCATATTTCTTTATTGGGAGTAATAATTCCCATAGGATTATATTTAGCTGGAGTGCCAATGTTTGGTTTTGCCAAACCTGTAATATATAATCCAGTTTATTTTAGGAAACCCAAAAGAGATATGATACTTGTTGGGTTATCAGGTCCTTGTTCTAATTTTATTTTAGCTATTATAGCATTTGTTATATTATTTGCGCTACAAGCAATTTCTATGGACTACTTTAATGAAATACTGGGCAATATGATGATTATGAATCTGATTCTTTGCTTTTTTAATTTACTACCAATTCCACCATTAGATGGTAGTATAATTTACATGAGTAGCATTATTGATAGAAATCCAAAGCTTGCTGAGAAAGTTGGATATTATGGTTTTGGTGTACTGGCATCCTTAATAATATTTATGCCGTTAATTGGTAAAGCTTTAGGACAAGATTATAATTTAATTGATTTATATATGAAAGGGTGTTTTAAGATATTAATATCCATAATGAGCTTTACTTTTCATTAATTTACTCAATTAATAATAGGAAATAAAAGATAATTACTGACATATAAGATAATTTTAGGTATGTTGCCCAACATAAACGCTTTTTCTAGCGTTTAAATAATAAAAATGAGAAAAGTAGAATGAATAAAGGCGAACTAAAAGCATATATCAGAGAAAAATAATTGTACTAAAGCAGAAGCAGAAAAAGTAGTTGAGGTATTTACTTCATCAATTAAGTGAAGGAAAGGAAGTATCATTATTAGGTTTTGGAAGTTTTTCAGTTTCTTATGTTACAGCTAAAAATGGCCGAAATCCAAAAACAGGTGAACACTAGAGATAGCAGCATATAATCAAGTAAAATTCAAAGCTGGACAGAAGTTAAAAGATGCCTGCAATAGTAAGAAGAAATAAGGTGACTATAATACCAAATTAATATTTTATATGGACAAATGTGGTAAATAGCCAAATAAATACAAATATAGAATTAAACGAGCAGTTCATTAAAGCACTTGATCTTATGGAATCAAGTACAAAGAATGTTTTTGTTACTGGTAAAGCAGGTACAGGTAAATCTACTTTATTAAAACATTTTAGAGAGATTACTAAAAAGCAAATAGTATAGTATACTTGCTCCTACTGGGACTGCTGCTGTAAACATCAAGGGACAAACTATTCATTCATTTTTTGGTTTTAAACCTGGTGTAACGCTTGAATCAATTAAAACCATCAGGAAAGATTCAACTAAGAAAAAAGAGAATGTCTATAAAAACCTAGATGGGGTTCTAGTGGGGAATCGTATTTTTTTCCGAAACGATATTTTCTTGAGAAAAGTAACAGTCTTTTAGGCATTTAGAAATATACGATTCCCCACTAGAACCCATTTAGCAGTAGTTGACATTTTATCATTATATTTAACTTGTTTTGGCGGTTGATTCTCAGCATTTTTGATAGCAGCACCTGCTTCTTTAATTGTTTCTTGAGGTGTTTTCATGCTATCGTTACTCGCAAGCTGGGTAGTATCAGATAATACTCCTCCAGCTATTTGCTGTGCTTGTTGTTGTAGTAGGTCCTTTTGGATATGTTTCAATTTGATTCGGTCTTTATCATTATCGACCCATTCAGAAAGATCTACATTATCTACAATAACATCTGGACCTAATATATTTTTAAATTGTTTATTTAATTGATTTGCGAGCTTTCTTCCAAATTCTTCAACTTCATGGTTGAGTTCTGGGCGTTCAAGTTGTAGTATAGCACTGAATCGTTGTTTAAAGGTTGGGTCTTTAAACAAATTGTCTTGAACTTCTGTAGTTTTCTCCAATTGCTGTTCCTCAGTTAGAGGTTTTTCTTTATTTTTAGTTGGATCTGCTTTTTTAAGTCTAGCCAGAGGGTTATCAGTATTTAGAGCGGCCATTAAAGCATCTCTGCCAGGTTGTTCTGTATTCGCAGGTATATTACTTTTTTGTTGAGTATTTGCTTGTTCTTTTCCTCCGATAGTATTGGACGTTGGAGGAGGTGGTGGTGGCATATTACCTTGTTGTTGAGCTGATTGCTCTCTTTCAGATATGTTCTCAGATGTCTGAGATGTCGATGGTTTAAGATCAGGACCTGATCTATCCTTTATATCTTTAGGATCAACTTTATTTAATTTTTTTCTTTTAAAGCCTTAGCAAATGCAGATAGTTGAGAATCATCTGGCTGATGTTCGGTTGATTCTTTTTGAGATTTAAATTCTTGTTGTACTTTAGAATCTATAAGTTCATTAGGTTCAAACCCAAGTATCTGACCATACTCTAACTCTTTATCTGCCAGTAGTGTATTAAAGAACCTTTTATCGTTAGTAGTTGTGGCTAGATTTTTAATATCATTCCATTGGGATGTATTAAGTTCATCAAGTTCTCCTTTATTAAATATTATACTTCCATCTTGATTATAGTGCAAATCTGCTGCCGTTTTACCAAAGATCCTAGCAATCGTTTCGTTGTCAGGTTTATTGTCTAATGCGTTGATATAATTTGCTAAATTGGTTTCTACTTTTCCTGTACGTCTATGCGTTTTCATAGTGTCACTAATCTGTTTCCACCTTGAGTTTCTTTCTTCTAACTCTTCTGGAGTTAATAAATCTATTTCTTTTATACTTGAAGGCGCTAATTTTCCCTCTTTTAATTGATCTGGAAAATGAATTCCTCTAGGAGTTTTTTCTTGTCCTGTATGGTTGTTTGGTAAAGAAGATGTAGGAGAGGTTGTTCTGTTAATATTTTCATATATAGGTTCTGATGAATTAACTTGTTCATTAGCATTCACTCTATTGGATTGTGGTGTTAGTGAAGGTGTAGTTTCCATATTAGGTGTTAGAGACGCTTCTTTTACTTCAGATTGCAATTCAGGCAGAATAACTTGACCAACTTGATTAATAGCAGCTGCAAACTTTGCATCTAACTGTTTTATTGGTTCCTCTAAGTTATTTTGAAGTTTTTGTAAGTTATCTAGCCCCTTATAATCTTAAACCTTTATAATTATAAATTTCTTTTAATAGCTTCTCCTGGTGGCGCTTTAATGATTTTTCGATGTTATTTAACCCCGATTATGGATAAGAAATACATGGTTTATTAGGTTTAAGTTGGTAAGCAATAAGAGCAGAGAATAGAGAAGTAAAGAAATTAATAGGTGATCGATGTCTGGAAGGAGTAATATTAAAATTCTCTTTTATGTAGCCAAAAATGGTTTCGATAATGAATCTCTTCCTTAAAAGGATTTTATCCAAAAGAGGTAATAAATAGTTTTTCATATCCTTTCTTATACCGGTAATTATTATTAAACCTTGCTTATAAAGTTTTGTAAACATTTTTTCTGAAATAAACCCCTTATCAGCATAACACTTACCTTTTAGACCTTTTTTGATAACCATTGCTTCAAATGCAATTCTGTCATCAACATTACCTTTGGTAATTTTAACAGCAATAATTTCTCCCTTATCATTGATTATCATATAAACCTTGAATCAACAACACCAATCGACAGAACTACGTCCCCTTTTTGCAAGATTATTAAAAGTTCTGTTAGAATTAATTCTGATATTTTTACATACTGCAAAATGTGTGGAATCTGCATAATAAATTCCCGTTCTTTTTCCACTTAAGTAATGTAACATCACAATCAATGGCAGAAATAATGAAGGAATAAGCTGAACAAATCTCTCATAACAAGGTGGATTCCTGAACAAATTACCATTAATAATAAAGTTTTGGTAATAAGCTTTTAAATGTTTATATGCACTAAAATGGTAAAAAATCATTATTGAGAGTTCTTCACTTAAGGAAAGCTTAACTTCTCTAAATCTTTGCTTATTACTTTTCAGCAATTGATGTTTTACCCATTTCTCATAAATTTTACAAAATTCATCGACTATACAAAATATTGTAGTATATTTACACATGTTATTAAACCTTTATTTTACTCCTTCAGTGCCCTATTTATATAAGGTTTAATAACTCTTGCAACCTTCCTTCCTCTCTATTCCTTATCCATAATCGGGGTTATTTAGATTTTTCTTTAAGTCTTTATCAATAGTGTCTAATTTTTTAATATTCTCCAAGGCATTTTTTGAATGTTGTTATCTTTAAAAATACCTTTTATGCTCTTAAAAGTATCTTTCATGTGTTCAGCAAAAGATTTTTTTTAAGCTATCTTGAGCAATATCTAATTGTTTTTGTAATGGGGAAAGTTGAGGGATATTTTTATTATCATCTAATAATTTATTAATATTTGATTTTATACCATTTAGAGCTCGGTTTTGATTCTTTAGTTCTTTAAACTCATTTTTATTATAAACTTTATTTGTGTTGCTTGCTTCCATTCTTTTGGAGAGAGTTTTAGTGCATTTAGCTTAGTTTTGATATTGTCAGGAATTTCTGATTGGATGCCATCTACTAATTTATTTTGAAGTTCATAAGTACCAATTGCTAACTCCTCTTTTATTGCTTTTTGTAAAACAGAGGATTCTTTTCCCATCTTTACTAATGTTTTATCAACTTCTTTTAGTATCTCATGGTTTTTTGCTATTTTGCTTTCAATCTTTTCTGCTGTTGATTTGACAAACCAATGTTTTACAGTTGGGTAAATTCTGAGCATTTTTCTAAATTATAGATGTAGGCTGATTTTCCTTCTTAAAATCAGCTACTTTGGCCTGTAATCTTTACTTTCTCTTAATTCCTGATTAGCAATTATTATTCTTTCTATATTTTCTTGGATTTTTTTAATTTGTTCTGCTTGCTGATTTATTGCTTGATCTAAGTCTGGACCTTTAATATTTGATGTCTTTGACATAAGTACCCCTTTTTAGATTAACATTACCTCACTATATAGTGATACCACGTATGGTAGAATTTTAGCCAATATTATTTAACTTTGTCTTAGAAAATAGATTAATAAAATTATTGCTGGTGGTATTTGCAACACTTTCTATAGTTGTTTCTTTGAGGTCTGCTATTTTTTCTGCAACATATTTTACAAAGGCTGGCTCGTTTTGTTTACCACGCATAGGAATTGGAGCTAGATAAGGGGAGTCAGTTTCAATCAAGAGTCTATCCAATGGTATATAACGAACTATATCTTGTAAATCTGTAGCGTTTTTAAAAGTGACAATGCCAGCAATAGATATATACATACCAAGATCAAGCATTTTTCTTGCGAAATCTTTAGAAGCAGTAAAGCAATGAATTAGACCAGGGAAATGACAGTTTTTCATCTCACTGCTTAGAACGTCAAGAGTATCTTGTTCAGCATCCCTAGTATGAATAATAATAGGCAATTTTGTTTGTTGGGAAGCTAGGATATGTTGTTCTAAAGATTGAATTTGTTTAGCTTTATCGGTAGTTTGGTAATAATAATCAAGACCAGTTTCGCCTATATTAATAATCTTTGGATGTTTACAATGATTGATAATAAGATCATGAGGAATAATTTCTTTTATTTCATTTGGATGAATGCCGCATGAAGCAAAGATATTATCATATTTTTCTGCTATATTGAGAATATTTGGTAAATCTTCAAGATTAGTACAAATGGTTTGCATGTACAGGACATTGTTATCTTTAGCTCTTTTTACTAAATTATCTAAATCTTCTAACATGTTTAGGTGACAATGGGAATCAATTAAGATCATAGTTTAGGCCATATTTTAGATGTTATAATATTAGATATTCTCGTTACCTCATTAAGAGGAGTGTAATCATAATTTTCTAAAGTGGTTATAGAATTAGTTAATGTTCTAGCTATTCCTAATTTTATTAACTGCTGTAGGAAAGATAAATGTTTAGAAGAATTAAAATTATCTGGACAAAATATATATAAAGGTTTGCCTGTAGATGCTGCTTCACTGCACATTGAAATTGAATCTGCTGTAGCAATTATATAATCAGCTTTAGTAAGCATGCCAAAATACGGGTTGGGTTTAGTAGTTTCATCTATAGGATCATAAACTATTACTGTACTGCTATTCCCGCGTAAGCGGGAATCTATAATATTTTTAGTCATTTTAGAGGCAGGTTCAAATTTATTAGATGTTGAATTAAGTTCAGCATGACAAGTGTATTGCACTGGATTCCCGTCATAGCTGGAATGACATCCAATTTTTTCTTTTATAATTTCTTTAGCGTGATTTGGAGTACGTCTACTAAAGCTGATAAAAAGACTATACCCTTGGGTTTTAGTAATATTATCTAATATTGAAGCAAGCTCTAGAGCATCATCATTAGTAAATTTATAATTTTTACTATTACCACCAATAATTACCGAAATAAATTTTTTAAGATCAGGGTAATTTTTCTGTAGCTCAATGCCACCAATAACTATTTTATCTTGAATATTATTTAAAGCGCCAGTAATTCTAATTACATTACTTTCATCTTTGTTTACTTTATCATGCTCTGGTAAAATAACTAATTCAAACTGTTGAAAGGGTAAGTTTGGATTCATTATTTGAATTATTTTAGTTTTATTGCCAGATTTTTTTCTTAAGTAACTTGCTAAAGCCGCAGTTCTTCTACCAGAAGAAATAATTATGTCAGGGAATCTATCCGTTTTTAATAATTTTAAAGATTCATTTTTTATATATAAAGTACTTAAAGCAAGTAAATAATTTGGTAATTTACCTAAACAATTATAAGCTATTGTTTTTGACTCATAGGAAAGTCCAATAGTTTCGGCTAGAGCTATAGCTTGATTTAGGTTGCCTATTCTACTATCAGCTAATACCCATACGTTAGACCTTTTTTGAAACTCTACTTCTGCTGGTGATTTGTATGTCGATCCGGTACTCGAATCCTCACGTACATTAGAGTACGCTGCGGTTCTGCGTTCCGTGTCTTCTTCAAATCCCTCAGCATAAGCGAGTTTCAAAAAAGGTCTTATACTCTTTTGTGAATTAGTTCCACACGATTTCTGAGTATTTGTGTATATTACCTTATCTTCTTTGTTATAAATCATGTCTTCATTAATAATCGATTAACAATTTGTTTTTCTTGAATATGTGACGTTACTATTTCTTCTACATCAACAAGTTCTTTTATACTGTACCAAATACCAGAAGGATAAATAACCACGGCTACTCCTTGAGCGCATTTATTTAGGCAACCAGATTTAGTTACTTGTATGCCTAGATTTTCTGTAAGCTTCTTAAAATGCTCTAGTAATTTAGCGCTTCCTTTAGACATACAACAGCCTTTTGGTGAATCGTTAGGGTGCTGATTCTGACAGATAAATATGTGGTAATCATTTAGTGATATATTGTTATTCATAAATAAATATTTGTATTAATATTAGCAGTAAGTCGTATAAAACACAAATTTCAATAAGTTACAGCAATATTCTAAAAAATTTCTTTTAAAAATTAGCTAAAATAGCTACTAAAAAAATCTTTTTGTACTTTTGCTTCCAGACCCCATTGCTATTATATCTAGAAGGCGGAATTTTGGTGAATTTTGATACCATAATTATGATAAATATCAGTAAGAATGATATCTTAAAATCTCTATACAACAAAACTATTTGACCGGAAGGAATTGCTCTCGTGGATAAAATTACGCCATGGCGAGCAATTGCATGGCCATCCAGTTATTGTCATCCTGAACCAAGTTCAGGATCTATATATGCTGAAATAAATTCAGCATGACGTCATTAATATTTCTGGATGGCCGCGTCTGCTAACGCTCCTCGCCATGACGATTGATAACACTTTCTGATCCACGGGAGCTTACACTCCCTTGCAATGACGGTTAATTAGGTAAAACTGGATGGCCACGCAGATTTGCTACGCAAACCGCTCGCCATGACGGTTTTTAAAAACTATATGCCATAAAACAGTTTACTCAGGCTTTTTTAATAATTAATTCCTTATCGTTTGATGTTATATTAACAATATTACCATTTTGTACCTCACCAGATAAAATTAGTCTAGCAAAATTATTTTGTATTTCTCGCTGAATTAGCCTTTTTAAAGGTCTAGCTCCAAACATTGGATCATAACCTTTATCAGCAAGATAATTTATTGCTGATTCCTCTACGGATAAGATAATATTTTGCTTGGCAAGAATTTCTTTTAAATGCTCTAACTGTATTTTGACAATATCATGGATATTATGACGAGATAATTTATGGAACATGATAATCTCATCTAGCCTGTTTAAAAATTCAGGTTTAAAGATTACTCGAACATACTCCATTACTTGTTCTTTAATCTTATCATCATCATCTCCTTCCTTTTGATTAATTAATATTTCTGCTCCAATATTAGAAGTTAAGATGATAATAGTATTTTTAAAATCAACAGTAATTCCTTGGCTATCAGTGAGTCGTCCTTCATCCAAGATTTGCAGCATGATATTAAAAATATCAGAATGAGCTTTTTCTACTTCATCAAACAAAATAACTTGATAAGGTCTTCTTCGTACTGCTTCCGTTAATACTCCACCTTGCTCATAACCAACATAGCCTGGGAGGCGCGCCAATTAACCGTGATATAGCATGTTTTTCCATATATTCAGACATATCAATTCGAAGCACAGCATTACGGTCGTCAAATAGAAAATGGGCTAAGGTTTTAGTTAGTTCAGTTTTCCCAACACCAGTTGGACCAAGGAATAAAAACGAGCCAAGAGGTCTGTTACTATCTTGAATTCCAGCCCGTGCACGACGTACTGCATCACTCACACTTTGGATAGCTTCATCTTGACCGATAACTGATTTACGAAGCTGATCTTCCATTTGCAATAATTTCTCTTTCTCGCTTGATAACATTGCATCAATAGGTATTCCAGTAATTTTTGAGATAATTACTGCTATATCATTATCTGAAACAATTTCTTTTGATACGATATTGCTTTCTTGAGCTACTGTTTGCCTAAGTTTTTTAGTAAGATCAGGAATAATGCCATATTTTAGTTCGCCAGCTTTGGCAAGGTCACCATTTCTTTCTGCTCTTTCCAGTTCTAATTTAGCTCTTTCTAATTCTTCTTTTAGTTTTTGTTCAATTTGAATCTTATCTTTTTCCGCTTGCCACTTTGTATTCATATCATAAGAACGAGCTTCAAGTTTTGTAAGTTCTTCAGTTAAGCTAACAACTTTCTTTTTTGAATGTTCATCATTTTCTTTTTTAAGAGCTGCTAGCTCAATTTTGATTTGAATAATCCTGCGATCAAGCTCATCTAGCTCTTCAGGTTTACTGGATAATTCTATTTTTAGCCTAGAACATGCTTCGTCAATTAGATCAATTGCTTTATCCGGTAGATAACGGTCAGTAATATATCTATTAGATAGGGTACTTGCGGCAATTATAGCACTATCAGAAATTTTTACTCCATGATGTAATTCGTATTTATCTTTTATTCCTCGCAAGATAGAAATAGTGTCTTCAACAGTTGGTTCACTGACATAAACTGGTTGGAACCTTCTAGCAAGAGCTTGATCCTTCTCAATATATTGACGATATTCATCTAAGGTAGTAGCGCCAATACAATGTAATTCTCCTCGAGCTAGCATTGGTTTAAGTAAGTTTGAGGCATCCATAGCGCCATCTGTTTTACCAGTTCCTACTAGAAGATGTAGTTCATCAATAAATAAAATAATTTCACCACTAGAAGTTTTAATTTCATTTAATACAGCTTTCAGCCTTTCTTCAAACTCTCCACGATATTTAGCTCCAGCAATTAAAGCTCCCATATCAAGTTCAATAATTCGGCAATTTGCTAATGTTTCCGGTATGTCCCCGACAAATATCCTTTGGGCGAGTCCTTCTATTATTGCCGTTTTACCAACTCCTGGCTCCCCTATTAAGACCGGATTATTTTTCATTCTGCGTGACAAAACCTGAATGGTTCTTCTTATTTCCTCATCACGACCAATTATTGGATCTAATTTTCCAAGTTCAGCTAATTCTGTTACGTCCCTTCCATATTTTTTTAATGCGTTATAGCTATTTTCTGAAGATTCGCTATCAGCTTTTTTGCCTTTTCGAAGAGAAATAATAGCGGCGCTTATTTTCTTATCGGTAATTGATTGGTCAGTTAAAATTTTTCCAGCCGTCGTTTTATCGTAAGATAAAGCTTCAAAAATTCGTTCTACTGTTATGAAATTATCGCCATTGCTTTTAGCAAGTTCAGTAGCCTTATCAAGCAGTTTAAATGTTTCTGAAGCTAAGTAGAGTTGTCCACCGCCTTGGACTTGTACTTTAGGAAGCCTATCTAGTTCTTTAGTTAAAATATTATGTAGATTATCGAGATTAATTTGTAAAATATTTACGAGGTTATTAATAACCCCACTATCATCTTGCAATAAAGCGGCAAATATATGTAACGGCAATATTTGCTGATTGTCGTTTTTTGCTGCTAAATTTTGGGCGCCTGAGATTACAGATTTGGCATGGGTAGTGAATTTATCGATATTCATTTGATACCTCGTAAAATGTCTTACTAACTATATTATCATATAATAATTGGTAAGTCATAATACAAGGTGATAAAAATAGTAATTAATTAAAATTTAAATGAATTAGGATTTTGCTAAATTAAAAGGAGGTGGAATATTGGCATTATCATCCCCTAGAGCATTATCATCCCCTAGAGCATTAACGTCATCTTGATCATTAGCATTAGCATTTTTCCAATAAGGTGTTACTAAAATGTTATCTTTTCCTTCATGGGAAGTAATATCTGTTTCTTCTGATTGTGTATGATACGTTATGCTGTCACGATTTTTATAGGTCTGTTTAGATTTACCCCCAAAACAGCTAAAATACTTACTAATGAATTTGAACATTAAAGTAATCTTCTTAAAAAATTGTAAAAGAATAGTTTATTAAATTTCATGATGAAGTTTAATCAATGAATATTTAGCTCTTTAATTAAGCCGGTAAATTTGGTGTTATATTTTTTTGAATTTAAAAGCAAGAAAAATTATTTTTTAATATAGATATTTTTGTTATTACTCTAGGTTAAGAACTAACTTAATGGATTTTTTGCTTTTGTTATATGGAATATAGGTTAGTGCAATAAGGTAGTTTGCATAGGACGTCATGCTGAAATAAATTCAGCATCTAATAAATATGTAAGAGATCCTGAAACATGCTGACGGATGACTGAAAGCAATCTGACGGGTTGTATGACTTAAATCTTCAATGTTACCACCTTATTGAATTAAGCTATATAACACGAAGTCAGGAATCCAGAAGAATATTTTAATCTATATCATGCCATTCTTGTAGTTCTAATTGACGTTCTTTGTCTTGTTCAGCAGAAATATATGTCATTTTTAATTGTTGCTCAATAACTTGGTTCGTTATACTAATAGTTCTCATAAATATTAATTATATTATCAACTTTAATCATTCGTTGAAAATAAATCAATTTTCTTGCTTATTTTCATTAAATCTTATAAAACTCTTCAATTAATTATTTCCTTTTAAGAAAACGTGCAATGAATCACAATACATCTAACTTACTAGCTGCAATCATATTATCAATAGCTATCATTTTTGGTTGGCAATATTTTTATGATAGACCAAGATTAAAAAAAATGGAGGAGCAGAATAAAATATATCAGCAGGCGCAAGCCTTGAAGAAAAATAATATTCAAGTAGAGCAACTGCAACCTAAACAGGAACAGATTATTAGTGCTGGGAGAGTTAAGATTAATTCTGAAGCGCTTTCTGGTTCTATTTCTTTGAAAGGCCTAAGATTTGATGATTTAATTTTGTTAAAATATAAACAAGATTTATCGCCAAATAGTAAACCTGTAGTGTTGTTTTCCTATTCTGATTCAGAAGAAGCATATTTTGCGGAAATTGGTTGGTTTGATAATAATTCCAATACTGACTTGCCTAATAGTGAAACTATTTGGAAAACTGATAGTGATCAGTTAACTCCTACTAATTCAGTTGATTTATCTTGGGTTAATAAAGATGGTGTTAAGTTCCTTGTTACCATAAGTATGGATAGTAATTATTTATTTACTATAAACCAAACAGTAATTAATAATCATAATGCACCGATTTCTGTTCAATATTGTGGGTTAATTAATCGTAAATATGATGGCAAGGAAAAATCAGTTAACATTTTGCACCAAGGGCCAATAGGGGTGATTGATGGTAGGCTTAAAGAAAGTACTTTTGACAATATAAAAGATAAAAAAACTGAAAAATTTTCACAAGGAACAGTTGATTGGATTGGCATAACTGATAAATATTGGCTAGCTGCCTTAATTCCAGATAAATTTAGTACCTATAGCTCGAATTTTAATTATGCCGTAAAAAATGGTGCAGAAAAATATCAAACAGATTTTATCTCACCGTCACAAATTATAGCGCCGGGAAAAGAATTTACTATTTCTCAGAAATTATTTGCTGGAGCAAAAAAAGTAGACTTACTAGATCAGTATGAAAAGCAATATAATATCAAATTATTTGATAGAGCAATTGATTTTGGTTGGTTTTATGTAATAACCAAGCCAGTATTTAATGCTATGAACTTTTTCTATAGCTATGTTGGTAATTTTGGTATTAGTATATTAATTGTTACAATTATTATTAAGTTATTAATGTTTACTTTAGCTAGTAAATCATATCGTTCTATGAAGAGAATGAAAAATCTTCAGCCGGAAATAGAGCGAATAAGAGCGTTATATGCTGATGATAAAATGAAGCTTAATCAAGCAATTATGGAGTTGTATAAAAAGGAGAAAGTAAATCCAGTAGCTGGTTGTTTGCCTTTACTTATCCAAATACCGGTATTCTTTTCAATATATAAAGTTTTATATGTAACTATTGAAATGCGTCATGCGCCATTTTTTGGTTGGATAAAGGATCTGTCAGCTCCAGATCCAACATCGATCTTTAATTTATTTGGTTTATTGCCATTTAGCTTACCAAGTTTCTTAATGATTGGTGTATGGCCTATTATTATGGCTCTAACTATGTTCTTCCAACAGAGAATGAGTCCAGAACCTGCTGATCCCGTTCAAGCACAAGTTATGAAATTTATGCCTTTAATATTTTTGGTGATGTTTGGTAGCTTCCCAGCTGGCTTGTTAATTTATTGGTCTTGGAATAATATTTTATCGATAATACAACAATATTATATTAATAAATTAGAAAAAAATGTCAGTTGATAAGGTTAAAAAACTTTTTCGCCAAGAAGCAAAATTTATTGCTGGAGTGGCAAAGATAAACCAATTTCCTAAATCATATTTGCCAGAAGTAGCATTTGTTGGTAAATCTAATGTCGGAAAATCAAGTTTAATTAATAGTATTTGTAACCATTCAGGGCTTGCAAGAGTTTCTAACACTCCAGGTCGTACAAGGCAGATAAACTTTTTCTCTCTTGCGGATAAATTGGTATTAGTAGATTTGCCTGGATATGGTTTTGCTGAGGTTCCAGCAAAAGTAAAACAGCAGTGGGAGATATTAATATCACACTATTTAAAAACTAGTACTAACCTTAGATTAGTGAATTTGCTAATTGATGCTAGAAGAGGTATTAAGCTGAACGATATGGAAGTTATGAAGCTATTGCTTTCTTACAATAAAAATTTCCAAATTGTTTTAACTAAGTCAGATAAATTGCGTGCTCGAGAAAACCTTTTTGCTGAAATACAGAATTTTCTTGCAACTTTAAGCTACTCATGTAATCTAATTTATACAAGTAGCAGGAGTAAGGAAGGTGCAAAAGAGTTGCAATTTAGTCTGGCAAAATGCATCAAATTATAAGGAGAAGGAAAATAAAGGTTTTACTCGCATAAGAAATACAGTTCTAATTAAAGATATAATAAGGCGTAGTAGTGAGATTAGAGACCAAGTTTTAGTATTTAAGCTACCATCGCTAATTATTGATAATGATGAATTGTTGAGTGGTTTCGCAGAAATAGTACATTTGCTTGATAGCTGCGGAGCAAAAATCTTTATAGTTCATGATCATACTAATTTGGTGAATAATACGCTGAAATTATTTGGTTGCGATGAAAAATTTATTAATAATATACAGGTAGCTGACCATAAAAG
Organism: Candidatus Rickettsia vulgarisii; assembly: GCA_050920655.1. GTDB lineage: Bacteria > Pseudomonadota > Alphaproteobacteria > Rickettsiales > Rickettsiaceae > Tisiphia > Tisiphia vulgarisii. The sequence goes on from CP133317.1 coordinate 132,668, forward strand.
CTCTCAGATTATGGAGATGGTTTTATCTGGGTATATTAATAAACGAATAGTATCAAAGTTATGTAATTTGGGTTGCTACGCCATTGGTCTTTCCTGTAAAGACGCTAACCTTATTCAAGCAAGAAAATCAAAATTATCACACAGGCGAGCTAGTGATCAGGATGTTATAGATCTTGGTTTTATTAGCGAGCCAATTATAATAAATCCTGAAATCCTAGTACATTTTGAAGATAATAATATTATCCCAGTAATTTCCCCAGTAGCTAGTGATGAGAATGGTAATACCCATTTGTTAGATGTTAATTTGACAACATCAGTAATTTCTTCTTCACTAGATGCTGATCATTTAGTATTACTATATCAAGAATCAGAATTTTCTTGGACGAAAAGCTTAAGAGTAAGAGATATTGATATGCTTAGAGAAATGCTTAATGATAATAACGAATCTAAAATAATTAGCTTGCTAGAAGCTGCAGTAAATGCTATTCAAGGTAGTACAGATAGTGTGCATTTTATTAATGCCACTAATCCTGACTCTATATTATTGAGTATGTTTATAAATAAGGAGAGTTAATTATGGCAGGTAAGCTAACATCTGACCCATTATTTGTTGGATTAACAAGACCAGCAATGATATTTGGAGTAAGTATAAAGTTTTTTGCTCTTAATATAATTTTATGTATGTCATTATTTATTTATGGTAATAGTATATATAATCTACTATTTGGTGGTATAGCACATTTGGTTGGATATATCATATGTTTCAAAGAACCTAGATTTATTGAAATTTTGTTAAATAAATCTTCTAAATGTAGTGGTTGTCCTAATAGCTCGTATTATGGGGCAAATTCTTACGGGTTCTAGGTTTATTGAAGTTTAGTAGTAATAGAAACACATCATGAGCTGAGAAAGCCTTGGTTTTTTTGTGTGGGAATGTAGACTAACCGTTATGGCGAGCTATTGCTTTAGCAATTGCGTGGCCATCCAGTACATAGCATTTTTAAATAATTAGGTAATGTTAAGTATTTTTCTGGATGGCCGCGGAGTCTTGTGACTCTTCGCCATGACTATTAATGATAATTTGTACTTCCTAAAACTAATACGACCTCCGTAATGACACGTTGTTTGATAGTATAAGCATTAATATTGGTTTGCCATAACAATAGACAACATAGATAAAAAAAGAAGATAATAGAGAAAATGATAAAATTATCTGTCACGACAACAGCTAAAGAATCAAGATCTAGGAAAGAAAAACCTGTTTCACTATTTATTCCATATAGATGTCATTGGGATAGTAATACTATCATCACTAAAAATAATGAATTATTACAAGTAATAAAAGTAGGCGGGTTCTCCTTTGAAACAGCGGATGATGAAGATTTAGATATAAAAAAGAATATTAGAAATTCTTTATTTAAGAATATGTCATCGGGAAATATTGTTATGTATTTCCATACTATTAGAAGACACAAACCAGTATTCTTTGAAGACCAAGAACATACTATAGATCCAACTATACAAGTTCCAAACGATTTCACATCTTATCTATCAAATGAATGGCATAAAAAACATGCAGGAGCTCAATCATTTTTTAATGAGCTATATGTTAGTATTCTTTATAAACCCGATAAAGCAGGAGCTGCAGCAATTGAATATTTTCTTAAGCTATTAAGGCAAAAGTCCGATAAATCGGCTTGGGGGAATGATATGAAAGAGATGTATGAAAGTTTGCAGGAAATGTCAGCAAGGGTTATTAATACATTTTGTAGTTATGGAGCTTCGTTGTTAGGTGTCCAAAAATCTAAAAATGGATATTATTGTGAAATATTAGAGTTTTTAGGGACCTTAGTAAATTGTGGCTCTTCAATGCCAATGGTTGTTCCAAAGAATACTATAGATCAATATCTTTCAACACATAGACTGTTTTTTGGTTCTAGATCTATAGAAGCTCGTGGTCCAACTGGTAGAAGATATGCTGGCATAATTAGCGTGCAAGAATACTCACCCCATACATCAGCTGGAATCTTTGATAGTTTTTTACAAATGCCTTTTGAGTTTATTATGACTCAAAGTTTTGTTTTTGCTAATAGAACTATTGCAATACAGAACATGCAGCTTCAACAAAATAGAATGATTCAATCTGGTGATAAGGCAGTATCGCAAATTGCTGAAATTTCTCAAGCTTTAGATATGGCTACTAGCGGTGAAATTGGTTTTGGTAATCATCATTTTTCGTTATTATGCTGTGATAGTAATTTAAAGACTTTAGAAGAGACTTTATCTATGGCTTCTGTTGAGCTATCAAATTGTGGTATTCAGCCTGTTAGAGAAAGAATTAATATGGAGCCAAGCTATTGGGGACAGCTTCCAGGAAATATGGATTATATAGTTAGAGGCTCTACTATAAATACTTTAAATTTAGCCAGCTTTGCTTCTATGCATAATTATCCGCTTGGTAAAGTATCTAATAACCATTGGGGAGATTATGTGACTGTTCTTGATACTACTTCAGGAACACCTTTTTATTTTAATTTCCATGTTAGAGATGTTGGTCATAGTTTAATAATTGGTCCAACTGGTGCTGGTAAGACAGTATTAATGAATTTTTTATGCGCTCAAGCACAAAAATTTAAACCTAGAATGTTTTTCTTTGATAAAGATTGTGGGGCTGAGATATTTATTAGAGCTCTTGGGGGAGTCTATACTGTAATTGATCCTGGCGCTGGGTGTGGATTTAATCCATTACAGCTTGATGATACACCAGAAAATAGAACCTTCATATTAGAATGGCTTAAAGTATTAGTATCTTCTAATGGTGAGAAAGTAACATCTGAAGATAATAAAGTTTTATCGCAAGCAGTAAGTGGAAATTTTAGATTAGAAAAGAAAGATAGAAGATTAAAGAATGTTGTAGCGTTCTTAGGGATAGATGGTCCAGGAAGCTTAGTAGGTAGAATTGCTATGTGGGTTGGTAATGGGTCTCATGCTAAAGTATTTGATAATGAAACAGATAATATCAATTTAAATAAAGCGAGAATATTTGGTTTCGATATGACTGAATTATTAAAAGATCCAGTCAGCCTATCTCCTGTGCTATTATATATTTTCCATAGAATCAATATTTCTTTAGACGGTCATAGAACAATGATAGTGCTCGATGAAGCTTGGGCCTTAATTGATAATCCAGTTTTTGCTCCTAAGATTAAAGATTGGTTAAAAGTATTGCGTAAATTAAATACTTTTGTAATTTTTGCTACTCAGTCTGTTGAAGATGCGGCAAAGAGTCAAATTAGTGATACGCTGATTCAACAAACCGCTACTCAGATCTTTTTACCAAATCTTAAAGCAACAAGTGTTTATCGCAGCGCTTTCATGCTTAGTCAGCGTGAATATACATTAATAAAAACTACTGATCCATCGACTCGTTATTTCTTGATTAAACAGGGGGTTGACGCAGTTGTAGCAAAAATCAGCTTAGATGGAATGACAAATATTATTAATGTTCTTTCTGGCCGTGTAGAAACAGTAATATTATTAAATCAACTCAGAGAAAAATATGGCGATGATCCTGAAAGATGGTTGCCAATATTTTATCAAGAAGCAAGAAATCTTAAGTAAGGTGGTTAGTTATCAATTAATTTAAGGTTAAAGGTTAAGTAAGATAAAGTTGATGTCATCCCCGCGAAGGCGGGGATCCAGTAACTTATCTGTCATCCCGAACTTGTTTCGGGATCTCATAGATGCTGAAACAAGTTCAGCATGACATCCCCTGATACTTTTTCTAGATTCCCGCTGGCTAGAAATGACATCGATTTTGCTTTTCTATAGCACCTTACTATACAATTTCCATCTCCATGCGACAAGGTTGAAGCAAGTTTAGGATAACAGAACAATAAATTACTCATAGTGAATTTTATTCCATACTTCTCGAACTTTGTCTCTTAATGGTAGCAAGATTGGTTTTAGTTGATGATTCTTGAGGAATATTGCTAGATATTACATTTTTTACAGTTCCAGCAATTTCTTTAGCTTGATCTTTAAACGTATTTTGGCTTTGTTGTTTCTGCCATTCTTCGTACCAAGTCTTGGGGTTTTGCTTATTGATTAAAATATTATTATCTATTGCATATTGAATAGAAGTTTTTTTACTATTATCTCCTGAATTTATAATATAAAAATTATTATTCCCTTTTAGTTCTAGCTCTTCTTGAGCATAAATTATTGCATCGTTTTCATTAATTTTTCCTACGTTTAACTATGGCGTATTCTATGGGGGATATTAAATTATTCCTATTATCTTTTATATAGAACTCTTTACCTTTTTCTTGAAAGTAAACTATAGGATCTTTATTTTGTATTTTTATGCCATTATCAATAGCGTATTTTATTAATTCCCTGTTGTCTTCTATTTTTCGAGTTCGTAAAGCATATTCTACTAATGTTGACAAACTATTGATTTCAGCTCCATTACTAGTAAAAAAAGACTCTTCCTCAATTGCATAGATAACAGGATCTTGATTATTTTGAAGACCTAATTTTATATTATTATCTATAGCATAATGAATTGGAGTTTTTTCAATACCAGTTTTAGAATCTTTTATACAAAATTTATGATCTCCACTTTTATTAAACTCATCTATAGCATAATTCATTGGATTATTATGCTTAATTTTTAGGTTATGTTCTATAGCATAATGTACAAGTGGCTTGCCTTCAAAAGTTATATTATAATATTCCGCATAATCAATAGGATCTACGAGATAAGATTTACTAATATCATCGATATAAATTTCCATTTCACTTTTTAACTTCTTAATTACTTCTTCTTCTTTAAGAATGTTATGTTGTTTAACTGGTCTCAAATCCTCTTTAGTTAACTTAGGGTGTTCTATAATATTTAAAGTTTCTTTTTGACAAGCAGTATCTAGATATTTTGCTAGTAAATCCCCAGCTGTTCTATATTCTTGCCCTGATTCTAACCTATCTACATAAAGAGATAATAACTTATTCAGATTAAAATTTTCTACAATTTCTTTACACGCTTTAGGCCATTCGTTGAGTAATTCTGGAGTAATTTGATTACATACTTCTATAACTCTATAGTTATTAATTTTAGAATTTCCAGGCCAAAATAATTTCTTTTCATGATAAGTGCTAACAAATTTTGCAGAAGCAGGAAAATTTTTATTTTTTAAAAAAGATGTTAAATGAGATAATACATTTTCTTTCCCTTCCATATGAGGAATAAATATTGGGATTGCTCCATATGAAATAGTATCTTGCAGGGTATTATCACCTGAACATTTAAAGAACCAGGTAATTTGGTAAATTCAAGATTTTCTTTTTCATCTAAATAGCATTTAGTTAGTAATTTCAAACTTCTTTTAGGAATATTTTCTGGTTGAGGTATATCTATATTTTCTATTTTGCCATCTTTAAAATATTGAATATTTGTGAAACCAGTGTTGTAGCTTTTTAATATTTTTATCATTTATTAAATCATTAAAATCATACTTACCACCAAGTTTAACAAAAACTTATTTATCGTTATTTATTTTCGTTATGGACTCTATAATTAGATCACTAGCCGTTGCTCCTTTCTCACCTTTAGGTATTATATCTGGTGTATGTTGAGGGGATATGCAGGAATAAATTCTGTTGTTTTTATTAGATCCTCTACATTGCTATGTTCCTTAACTCCTTCTGTTAGTAATTGCTGAAATTGAGGATTGTGAATTTGCTGTAAAGTCTTTATTCTATCTTCTGTACTTCTGTAAACATGATCGTTTAGAATTATTCCAACGTTATCATTACCATGAAGACCTAATGGAATATCCATATTATATGTTTTATCACCACTCTCAACTAGAGGATTATTAGCTTCGTGCTCATTAATAGCGATAAATTTAATATAATCTAAATATTTTTCTTTATTTTTTGTAAAACTACCACATGAAACGCTAATCCATAAGTCTTGACTTTCTGATCTTATTTTAGGGTATTTACCTCTTCCTATAATTTCAAATTTACCATTAGCCGCTTTATTAATATTATCAATAAATTCATTAATGGTTTTGCCGGTTATTTCTTGATTTTGAGGTAGGATATTTAAATATTTTAATTTATCAACTAATTAGTTTAACCTATTAGCATTTGCGGTACGATTAATTAATTCTTCATTATAAAAATCAACTAAACTCCAATTTATATGATAAGTAACATCAGTTACTCCTTCTCTTGATAAAGCTTGTCCAACATTTAAAATATGGGTTAAATCACCCATACCATTATTATTATTCAAACCAGTAATTCCTATTTTTACTGGTTTATTATTTAGGAATTGGTTAGCGTTTTTCGTCATAAATAACTTCAAATACTAATAATCTTATTAATATTAGGTTACCATAAGTAGAATATTATGTAAAATATAAGCAGCTATTCCCCAAATAATTAATGCGGCTAATTTGTTAATATTCTTAATCCAGTAACTGCTGTTATCGAGTTTATGGAGATAATGACCTGCCATGGCAAGCGCAAAGAACCAGCACCAAGAAATTATTATACAGCTGATAGTATAAGCTATCTTAGCTGTGCTTTCGTAGTTGATGGCGTTACTGCCAATAACAACAATTGTGTCAATTATTGCATGGGGGTTCAGTAGTGAAACAGAAGCAGCAAAAAGAATTTGCTTCTTGCCGGAGAGAGTTTGTCCTTTTTGAGAAAAATCATTAGTAGCGGATTTCCATGTAACATATCCCATATAGATTAAAAAGAAAAATCCTATGATAAATATAGTCAGCTTAAGCCAGGCAAGTTCTAATATCAGTAAAGATACTCCTAGTACCGCTAAACATATTAGAATTGTATCACATAATGCAGCAGTAATAATACTAGGGAGAGTGTCTTTAAGGTCCTTATGGCTTGCTCCTTGGTTAAAAACAAAAACATTTTGTACGCCAAGAGGAATAATAAGCCCAAAAGCTAAGAAGATACCGTGTAAACTTGCAGTAATAATTTCGTGCATGTTAAGCCATAAGTAGAAAATGAAAAATCGATGTCATTCCCGCCTTCGCGGGAATGACATCACTGTTACCTTATGAATAGTGTGCTATAGTTTAATTTTTAATTCGTAAAATGATATTTACCTTAAAAGATCACTTTTTAATTTTAGAGTATTATTCTTATTTAAAATAGCTCGATAGACTTGTAAATTTTCTAATACTCGTTGAACATAGTTTCGAGTTTCAGAGTATGGGATTAATTCAATCCAATCAATAGCATGTTGCAAGCTCTTAATATGCCTTGGATCTCCAAATCGCTCAACCCATTGCTTAGCTCTATGAGCTCCAGCGTTATAAGAAATGATAGTTAAGATATAAGAATTATCAAATTTATCTAATAACTCTCGAAGATGTTGTCCACCTAATTTAATATTATATAGCGGGTCAGAAGTGAGTTTCCTAACATCGCATTTATGGCTAATAGATCTTGCAGTATCGCAAGCAGTTTTTTCGATGAGTTGCATTAACCCCATAGCCTTTGCGCTGCTAACTGCATGTTGGTTAAATACTGATTCCTGCCTAATTATGCTGTAGACTAAAGCAGTTTCTACAGGAGCATTCTTTGCCGCTGCTACGTGAGGAGTAGGGTAAGCGCATTCTTTTATGAAAGTATGTTGTTGGCAAGCAGTTTTTGCTGCCTCTACTTTGTGGTAAGTACTGCAATTATCGCCAATTATTTCAGTAATTAAGGCAATTTCCAACGGTTTTGTTGATTTTTCCATTGCTTCTTTAGCGTATAATAATCCTAAATCAGGTTTGTCATATTTAATGAGATATTTTATCGCTTTAATTACTTCATTACTTCCATCATGTTTACTAGAAGATCGATTATTAGGTAAGATTATTTGGTTTTTTTTAAGCTCAACATTTGCTAACTGCCCGTAAAAGGTATAAGAATATTCAGCGGCTTTATGATAATATTGATTTTCTTGCCCCTTATTTCCCTTTGCTGCGTATGTTCGTCCTAACCAATATAATCCTCTTGAGACACTCATTGGCCTTTTGGCAACTTTTATAAATTCGCCAAAATGATATAAAGCAGCATCAGGCTTATTTAAAAACCTCAGAGCTAGCCAACCACTAAACCACTCAGTTTCTCTAATTCCTTCATGATGAGTGGTAATAGGTAAGCTGATGATTTTATAACTACTAGCAAAATCTTTATGGTCAATAAACTCACGAGCGTAGTAAGATTGTAATTTATACCATTCCGGAGAATGAAGTCTATCGGCTTTTACTTTTTTAAATAATTCTATGCTACGATTAGTAGGTGTCTCTTTCTTTCTTGAGCTTAGATAATTATATAATAAGCCCTGAGTATAATATTTTGCTGATACTTGTTTAAATAAGGATTCGCTATTATTAGATTTGTTAATAGTAGCTATTTGGGCCGTAAAATTTTGTTTGTATGAGTTATTATTTACATAACGCATGTATTTCTTAGCGTTGGTAACGTCTCCTTTCCATAAATATTCATCAACTTTCTTAATATGATCTTCTTCTGATAAAATATTTTTAAATTTACTTATGTATTTATTTTCTTCTTCAGTTGTAAAATCACCATAGACCCAACCATTTTTAATGATTCTTTCTATTTTTTTAGGATCTTTGGTTAATGCGCCACTTGCTAAAGCATAGAATTTATAGCCTTGTCCTGTAGATGGTTCATGTTTGTTAAACCAATTAACAATTACCGAATGATTAGTGTTATTGTTTAAGTATTTTTCTGCTGTAGTCTTTAATTTACCGGTTTGCGGCCAATGAGGATTTGCTTGAATGAATTTCACTACATCTTCAAAGCGATTATTTGAATAATTACTATCAAGAAATTTTTGAGACGTTATTATTTTAGTAAGTACTGGATTTCTTGAGGATCTAACTAACGCATCGCATTCTTGCCAGTCTTTTCTGCCAAGACAGGTAAAGATTTCTTGCGTAGCGTCTGATGCTATTGCGCCTGATATTAATAGCTTGCAATTTATGAATATAATTGACAGTATTAGTAAAATTCTCATAATCAGCATTAATTTAAATTACAGGGCATATAATAATATGAATAGAGCATTTATCTTTCCAGGTCAAGGATCACAAGTAGTTGGGATGGGAAAAGAATTTTACGATAATTTTCCTGTGGCAAAAGAAACATTTGAAATAGTTAATGATATTCTTGGCAGAAAATTAAGTGATATTATTTTTAATGGTCCTAGCGATGAATTGACATTAACTACTAATGCTCAACCAGCTTTGATGACTGTATCTATGGCTATATTTAACGTTATAAAACAACAAACTAATAAAGATATTAATGATTTCTGTTCGTATGTTGCGGGTCATTCTTTAGGAGAATATAGCGCCCTATGCGCAGTAGGCAGTATAGATTTGCCAACAGCTGCAAAATTATTGGAAGCTCGTAGTCGCTCTATGCATGAAGCCTATACTGGAGAAGGAGCGATGGCTGCTTGTATAGGAGTTAAGTTAGACGAGCTTGAAAAAATAGTGCGTGACGCAAGCAATGTTGGGGTTTGTCAAATTGCTAATGATAATATAGAAGGGCAGGTAGTAATTAGCGGTGAGGTTGAGGCGATAGATTACGCTATAGCAATATTAAAAGATTTGGGGTACAAGGCTATTAAATTAAAAGTTAGCAGTCCTTTCCATTGTGATTTAATGAAACAAGCCGAAGAAAAGATGGCTGAAGCTTTAGATACGGCAATCATTAATATGCCAAAAATTCCTGTTATTCAGAATTTTACAGCTAAAGCTGTAACTGATACAAAGGAGATAAAAGAAAATTTAATTAAGCAAATTTGTGGTCGAGTTAGATGGCGGGAAACGCTAGTTGAATTAGAGAAATTAAATGTGCAAGAACTAGTTGAAATTGGCGCTGGAAAAGTGCTAACTAATATGGCGGCTAAAGCTAACCATAAGTTTAATTTAATTAATGTGTCAAATTTATCGGAATTAGAAGAATTTCTTAAGAAACATTAATAGTTTTGCAGTTATAAATTTTAGTTAACCAAGCATTAATTTATTTACTTTCCTTAAATCATGCTTTATATCTACTCACAACTGAAGAGTGGTATAGCATAAGTCATTGCTGTTATGGCGAGTGATTGCATTTAGTAATCACAGTTTTGTTGCATAAGCGTAGAAGTATCACTAATCGTCATGGCAAGGAGCTGTAAAAGGCTCCGTGACCATCCAGAAATATTGAACTATAATCATTAAGAGCCACTTTTAAGCAGCATGGTGATTGATCTCCCATAAGTTTATTCTCATAAGATTGTCACGGAATCTAAAGATTCCTTAGCTCATAACGATTTTATATAAAGACACTGGATGGCCCACGCGGATTTGCTTTGTCGCAAACCGCTTGCCATGATTGTTAGTCTAGATACCCACGTAACAAGACTAGCAATCGTTTGCCATGGTGGCTTCATAAAAATGTCCCAACTTTTCAGTTATTTCATAAAATAAAATATAATTTAAGGAGTAAATATGAAAAGTAAGACGAATGATAATCTAAGAACAACTGATGGATATATAGCTAAGACTCATAAAATTTTGGCACAGTTATATATAACGAAAATCGGGGAGCTTGATAAAAAGTCCGACACATATAAAAAAGATCGTGATAAATGTTATAATGCAGCTATCGAAAATTACAGTAAGGCGGCTGAGTCCTATAAAGATCTTGAAAATAATGAAAAAGAACAGGAAATGAATATAAAGGTAGCTTTATATAATGAAAGGCTAGGAGATATAGCTTTTGAAGAGGGTAAGTATGATGAGGCTATGTACAGGTATAGAGAAGTTAAGAAATCTCCTCAAATATCGTCTGATAAAAAAGAAGAAATGGATGAAAAATTAGCTTTATGTAAGGAGAATATAAAGACCCTGAAGAAGAGAAAGGAGATACCTTTTTTGATAAAGAGCAATATGAAGCGGTTGTGTATTATTATGAGCAAGTTGATGGATCCAAAGATTTTAAGAATATAAAAGTAAGTGCATAAAAAATTAATTTCATGTTATGAAAAACTAGTAGATTTAGCTTTAACTGGAAAAAAATGTCACTAATTTTGGCCCTAAGTACTATTATGAAAAAATTGAAGAGATTTATAATGGACTTGGTAAAAAAGTAGAGCAATCAGTAAAAAATGCATTTTATGAAAAGTTTGCCTTATATTACCAGAAGGATGGTGATTTTGGTAAACACTCTCCACGCGAAAAAGCGCAAATATACTCTAAAGCAAAGGATTACTATACAAAATGTGGTCAAATTGACAAAATGACAGAGTGTTATATGAAAGCATTTGATAATGGTTATGTTATAAAAGCTATAAATTATGATGATATAAAGTCAATTAAAAATTATCTGGATAATGAAAAGCTGAAATCAGTCTATATTGAAATAATTAGTAATAGCAAAGATGTTTTTTTATTAAAAGATATTATGGCAGTGGTTGAATGTTATGAAGAATTAGGACGAAATGCTGAAGTAATAAAATATTTAACAAATGTCAAAGATGTATGGGGAGATAAAAAAGAATATGCTAACAAAATGTTAGAGTTAACAAAAAAATAGCTCAAACCGATCAACCTAATGCTGTTTATTCAGGAGAAGGTAATATTGAACTTAAAGAAGAGTATAGTGATGATTTCATAAAAATCGGGGGTAAGATAGAAGAACATCATGATGCGTAGTAATTAGTTAGTATTTTTAACGAAATAATGTTATCCCAACTTGACTAGGGGCTAGAAGTTATGTCGTCATTGTGAGCCATGTTTATGTGGTGTGGCAATCTTCTGAGGATAAACTTATGAGATCGCCACGCCGACTAATCGGTTCGTGATGATGTATAGTTTCAATATTTTCTGGGTGGTTTGTTCTAATTTACCAGAAAGTTCATAGATATTACAGCTTAGGACTATCTATTTTTCTAGGCTCCTAAAAGGTAAACAAGGTATATTATTTTCATTATAATAATTTATCTTTTTGTTATTTTGTCACAGTAGTAAAATAAAATTTTTTATAAGAATTGTTGTTTTTTAGCGATGTAACGCAAAGCCTAAAATATCAATGTAAAGAAAAAAATCTGCAAAAATGAAAAATATTTTCATTGAATAAAATGTCATTCTCGTATTTACTAAGGAACAAATCTAAGTAAATTTTTAATTAATCTAATATCCCAATGACAACACCAAAAAAAGCTAAGTTTCAGGTAAAAATCGATAAAAAACGTGACAATTTATTAACTAATTTTGGTAAAGCCGTTCTGAAAGATAGATATTTATTTGCAGGTGAGGATTTCCAAGATTTGTTTTCTAGAGTTGCTAGCTATTATGCTGATGATGAGAAGCATGCTCAGCAATTATATGATTATATAAGTAAAGGTTGGTTTATGCCAGCAACTCCAATACTTAGCAATGGCGGAACCAATAGAGGGTTGCCGATTTCTTGTTTCTTGAATGAAACAGATGATAGTTTAGATGGTATTGTTGACCTTTGGACAGAGAATGTTTGGCTAGCTTCACGTGGTGGCGGAATAGGGAGCTATTGGGGGAATGTTCGGTCAATTAACGAAGTAATACATGGTAAAGGTAATTCTTCTGGAATTATCCCATTTCTTAAGGTAGTAGACTCAATGACTCTTGCTATTTCTCAAGGGTCAATTAGACGAGGTAGCGCTGCTATATATTTGCCGGTTGATCATCCAGAAATAGAGGAGTTTATAGATATTAGACGTCCAACTGGCGGTGATAGTAATCGTAAAGCTTTAAATATTCATCACGGGGTTGCTTTAACTGACGCATTTATGGAAGCGGTTGAAGATGACACAAATTTTGATCTAATTAGCCCTGCTACTAAAAAAGTCGTTAGTACAGTTAAGGCAAGAGATTTATGGATAAAACTGTTGACTACTAGGGTAGAAACAGGAGAGCCATATATTATATTTATTGATACTATTAACAAACATATCCCAAAACATCACAAAAAATTAGGGTTAAATGTTAAGACTTCTAATCTTTGCAGTGAGATTACTTTGCCAACAGGTCGGGATCATTTAGGAAAAGATAGAACGGCGGTTTGCTGTTTATCTTCCGTGAATTTGGAATATTTTGATGAATGGAAAAAAGACAAGGAATTTATCCCTACAGTAATGCGTTTCTTAGATAATGTCCTGGAAGATTTCATTAAGAAAGCTCCAGATACTATGAGTAAGGCTAAATATTCAGCAATGCGCGAAAGAAGCGTTGGTCTTGGGGTTATGGGGTTCCATTCATTTTTACAATTGAAGGATGTTCCTATAGAATCGGTAATGGCTAAGGTTTGGAATAAGCAAATATTCGAGCATATTGAAAAAGAAGCTACTAAAGCTTCTGAAATGCTTGGCAAGGAACGAGGAGCCTGTCCTGACGCAAAAGAGGTGGGTAGTAAAGTACGATTTAGTAATACCACGGCAATTGCTCCTACCGCCTCAATTTCTATTATTAATGGTAATAGTTCCCCAGGGATTGAGCCATTTGCTGCCAATAGCTTTATTCAAAAAACTCTTAGTGGTTCATTCAATGTAAGGAATAAATATTTAGAAAGAGTTCTGAGTGATAAAGGTTTCAATAATGAGCAAGTTTGGTCGTCAATTGCAACAAATGAAGGTTCAGTGCAGCATTTAACATTTTTATCTGAGCATGAAAAGGCTGTATTTAAAACGGCCTATGAAATTGATCAAAGATGGCTTATTGATCTAGCGGCGAATAGAACGCCTTATATATCTCAGGCTCAATCCTTAAATATTTTCTTGTGTGGAAATGTAAGTAAGATAGAGTTAAATAATATTCATTTCCAAGCTTGGAAAAAAGGTGTAAAAAGTCTATATTATTGTAGATCAACTTCAATTCAATCAGCTGATAAAGTATCTCACGATGTACAAAAAGCAGATTTTAATGATATAGAAATGAATAATAAGAAACAACAAGAATTAGAAAATTCATCTAATAAGTATGATGAGTGTTTAGCTTGTCAGTAATTAGATTTTATGAATTTTTCATTTCTATGGTCGATTTCTTTGTCATTTTTGTTCTCGAATCCTCACGTACACTTTAGTACGCTGTGGTCCTGCGAGCAAAAATTCCTATAAATCTACTCATATAAATGAAAAATTCATAAAATCTAGGTTAGAATAATTTAAAAGGAAAGTATTATGTCTTTACTTGATGCAAGTCCAATATATAAACCATTTTCTTACCCGTGGGCATATGAGGCGTGGCATACTCAACAAAGAATCCATTGGTTACCGGAAGAAGTGCCGTTGGCTGATGATGTAAAAGATTGGAAATATAATCTAACTCCAGGAGAGAAGCATTTATTAACCCAGATATTTCGCTTTTTTACTCAAGCTGATATTGAGGTAAATAATTGCTATATGAAGCATTATTCTCGGGTATTTAAGCCAACAGAAGTGTTAATGATGTTGTCCGCTTTTTCAAATATGGAAACAGTTCATATTGCCGCTTACTCACATTTGCTTGATACAGTAGGAATGCCAGAAATTGAATATCAAGCGTTCCTTAAATATAAGGAAATGAAGGATAAGTATGATTATATGCAGCGTTTTGGCGTTGAAACTAAGAAGGATATAGCTACAACATTAGCGGTATTTGGAGCTTTTACTGAAGGGTTACAATTATTTGCTTCTTTTGCTATTTTACTTAACTTCCCACGTTTTAATAAAATGAAAGGAATGGGGCAGATTATTACTTGGTCTGTACGTGATGAGACTTTACATACTAATTCTATTATAGCTTTATTCAGAACTTTTATTAGAGAAAATCCTGAGGTTTGGACTGAAGAATTACGCAGCAATCTTTATGAAGCTTGCGCTACTATTGTCCATTTTGAAGACGCTTTTATTGAGCTTGCTTTTGAAGTTGGCGATATTCAAGGATTAACGGCTAGAGAAGTAAGACAATATATACGTTATATAGCTGATCGTAGGTTAATGCAGTTAGGTTTAAAAGAAATTTACTTAGTAGATAATAATCCGTTGCCGTGGCTTGATGAAATTTTAAACGGTCAAGATCATACTAATTTCTTTGAGAACAGGGTGACCGATTATACCAAGGCCGCAACCGTTGGAACTTGGGAAGAAGCCTTTGAAGAAATGGATTCTCATAAAAAGAAGAAGAAATCTAAGGTTAGTGCAGAATAGGGCTAATCGTCAATTAATTTAAAATCAGGAATGTCATGGCGAGGAGTCATAAGACCTAGTTGTCATCCAGAAAATATTAATATGGAAAACTGGATGGCACGCGATCGCTAAAGGCAATCGCTTGCCATGACGCTTCTATGCTTGGGCGCAGATCAAAATTAATTAGTAGATTCTAACTCATGATATCTAAAGCAAGATTTTAGATGATCGTTAACTACGCCTACTGCTTGCAGGGAAGCATAGCAAGTAGTAGAGCCAAAAAATTTAAATCCTCGATTTTTTAAGTCCTTACTAATTTTATCTGATAATATTGTAGATGAAGGGATTTCACTAAGTGAGTTCCTATGATTTTGAATAATCTTGCCATCTGTAAAATTCCATAGATAATCGCTAAAAATAGAAGCTTCTATGAGTTATATTATCGCTGTATATCAAGAAAAATTTTAGCGTTACTAGAAGCTTCTATTTTTAATTTATTTCTTACTATTCCTGCATTTTGAATTAAACAATTTTGGTAATTACTATCATAAGCTGCAACTAATTCAGGTTGAAATTCATTATAAGCTTCCTTATAAGCAGAACGTTTTTTAGGATAGTAGACCAACTAAGACCTGCTTGAGCAGATTCTAAAATAATAAATTCAAATAATTTATTATCATTATATAATAGGTACGCCCCATTCTGTATCATGATATATTATGTCAAGAGGCTGTTTTGCCCAAGAGCAACAGGATATGGAAATAGACATTTTAGTAGCTTTATAAGTTTATTTTATCTTGATAGATATAGTTTAATTTGTTGATTAAGGATGTCATGCGTCAGTTTATTTCAGCATCTAATAAAACATAAGAGATCTTGAACCAAGTTCAGGATAACAAATTTAATATCATTACCTTATTAAATTAAGCTATATCTTTTAATCTGGGAAGAAGAAATTTATATTCTCTTTTAACAGTCTAGCAATATTTGCTAACTCACTCATTGGTACTCTATCTGTACCTAATTCGTATCTTAGTAATTGATCTTCTGTTATTTCCAATGATCTTGCCAATTCTTTACTAGACAGACCTTTAGCGCTTCTTGATAATTTAATTCTTTTGCCTATAAATTGGTCTATTTTCGTTAGGTCTTCTTCATAGATCATGGCTAAAATCTTTTTGCTATATTTGGTGAAACCGAGAGGATTCGAACCTCCGACCTAGTGATTAGGAATCACTCGCTCTATCCTGCTGAGCTACGGTTTCTCCTTGATAAATTATAACAAAGCTTTTAGCAGTTGCAAGCATGTGATATGAAGTCTATCGGGTTGATAGGCCGATTATTGAGTAAAATTTCAAAATGTAGATGCTCTCCTGTAGCGTTACCAGTGTTACCTTGTAAACCAATAAGTTGACCTCTAATTACATGCTCTCCTGTTTTTACATAAATTTTCCGAAGATGAGCATATTTGGTAATAAATTTATTTGAATGTTTGATTTCTACCAGATTACCATAATGATTTTTGTTACCAACATTTATAATTCTTCCTTCTGCAGCAGCATAAACAGGGGATGCTTTATAGCTTATTAAATCAGTTCCACAATGAAATTTCTGGCATTTTTTCCTTGGATGTTTACGCATACCA
This sequence comes from Candidatus Rickettsia vulgarisii, assembly GCA_050920655.1. GTDB lineage: Bacteria > Pseudomonadota > Alphaproteobacteria > Rickettsiales > Rickettsiaceae > Tisiphia > Tisiphia vulgarisii. Next base: position 149,566 of record CP133317.1, read on the forward strand.
TAGTGACTAGTAATTCTAATATTAGATTCTGGTATCATTATAGGAATCGAAGATATAGTTTTGTCTAACTTGGCTAGATCGCTAAGACTATTAGAGCTATTTTGCTTATTAACATGATAGAGTTGCTCATGGGTTAGAAATTGATATTTATTATCTAAATTCATGAGTAAATTTTTAGTTTTAGCTAATTTTATGGCAGATTGTTTATTGATATTATTACGAGAGTAACGTTTGAATTTTCTTAGAAAATATTTGTTATATTGAGCCTCATTAACAATTCGACCAAAATCTTTTGCAAAAATACAACTATCTTTGTTTAATTTTGCTAAATCATAGCTAACAATCACAGCTCCGTGATTTAATTTATAATCTTTTTGTAATTGTTCAGCGGTAGATTTTAGATATGTTCTATTACCACCACAGCCTTGTAGTATTATTGAAATTATAAATAATATTATACCAAGATAAATTTTTTGATATTTTATATATCCAGATAAATATTGCTCTTGTAGATAAAAAATTAATCGATGGGGCAGGGATTGTAAGGAAAAATAGATGACATTTAAGATAGGGCGGGAATCTGTAGTAAAGCGTTGAAAAAGCTTAAAGATATTAAGCCACCCTGTCTTTATTATGGGAATATATAAATTATATACACAGCGCCATTTAGCCATAACTGCAATAAATTAAAATAGATCATATTATTTCTATCTTAAATTTATTGCAGTTATCAAGCAAATTACTGCTTTTATACCAAAAATAATAAACAGGAATTCCACTTAAGACAAATGAACCAGCTATCAGGATTGTTCTAAATGGGGTTTCATAAATGGTCCAAAGGCAGAAAATAATTGATCCACCAGCAATTAGCCATTGATAAATAGAAGATTTTGTTGTTATTAATAATTTTAAAAAAGCAATACTACAAGCTAGATATACAAACAAAAATGCAACTACAGAAAAATCAATTATTTCAGTAATTTGCCCAGATAAATTTTCATTTTCTGTAATAATTAACAATGGTAATATTCCAACACAGCTGATAATAATACTCCAAATAGGAGCTTCATTTTTATTTTTTTTAGCAAATAAGGAAGGCATAAACCTATCTTGCGCTAATCCTAAGGCTATTTGTCCGCTAGTTAATATCCAAGCGTTTAATGTGCCAATACAAATAATTGAAGCAATTACGGAAATGATTATATGCCACTTACCACCAAAAATTATTTGAGTTGCGTCAACATATGGGGCGCTAGAATTAATTAAATCTTGTTTAGGAATTACGCCAATTATTCCAATATTATTAATTAAGTACAAAAGGGCCACGCATGTTGTTCCTGCTACTATTGCTCTTGGGATGGTTTTAGATGGATTAATTACTGAACCAGCTTGCGCAGTTGCTGATTCTAAGCCAATAAATCCCCAAAATGTTAATAATACTACTTGGCCGATAATTTTAGATAAAGGTAAACTTGTAGGATTTTGTTCTATGACAAAATTACTACTGTCAAATTTATATAATAAAGCTGCTATAGGGACTATTATGAGTGGAATAAACTTAAGTAAGGATAAGATAAATTCTATACGACCAGCTATTCCCATTCCTTTTAAATTTATTAGCATGATTGTAAGTAGCAATATTATTTCTAAAGATAGATATAAGGAACTATTATACTCGCCAATTAAAGGGGCTAAGTATCTTATAGATGAAATAACTACAGTAGCTGAGCTAACCCAAGATATTACCCAATAGGTCCAACCAGTAAAGAAAGCTGCTGAATTGCCAAAAGTATTTTTTAAATATACATGAGGTCCACCTGTCTGAGGGAATTTTGAGCAAAGTATGGCAAATAAAAGAGATAAAATAATAGCAGCGCAGGAAGATATTACCCATCCAGCTATACTAAAAACTCCAAATGGAACAAGACTGGCTGGTAATATTAGAACTCCTGTACCTATTTGACTTCCAGTAACTAAAGAAAAAACAGACCAAAAACCAAGTTTTTGGTTAGACTTTTTTTGAAACTCTACTTCTGCTGGTGATTTGTACGTCGATCCGGTACTCGGATCCTCATGTACATTAGAGTACACTGTGGTTCTGCGTTCCGTGTCTCCTTCAAATTCCTCAGCAGTAGCGAGTTTCGAAAGAAGTCTATTGGAAAGATTCGTTTCTTGCGACATATATAAATATAATAACTTAATTAAAAAATATTTAAATACTCTTATTTGAAATAAAGTAAAATTTGGAGAGAAATAAAATATAAATAAAAATAAAAAATTAAACAGCTAATTTCTAGTGTTTAATATCTTATGTTCTTGTAAATTACCTATATTAAATATAGAAAAAAGGTTTTTGGATATTTTTATTGAAGAGATGCTTAAATTTGTTCATATTCAGCAATTAGTTAAATATTAATAATAACAATAATTTAGTAGAGTTGGTGACCCCTACGGGAATCGAACCCGTGTTTTTACCGTGAAAGGGTAACGTCCTAACCGCTAGACGAAGGGGCCATTATATTTATTATTTAAAACAATAATTAATAATATTTATGCTTAAGAAGCTAAAGGAGTTTATACAGCATACTTCAAATATTGCAACACGAAATTAAAATTATTTCTTATTTTTCTTCTTACCTTCTGTAGTTTTGTTAAATCTGCCAATATTTCTAACAAATTTTTGTAGTCCATTAAGCTCTGTACCATAGGTTTTAGTATATTCACTAACGATTTTTAAATCATCTTTATGGATATTGCTCAGCACTGTAACGTCTTGAGTAATATCATTTTGATTAAAAGTAATTTTTACAATTTTTTGTTCAATTACTTTAGGTTCAAACCAAGCGCGTCTTGATAAGGAACGATGAATATAATACCAGGTATTAGGCGTATAATCAGGTATGATTGTTGGTGTTCCAGCTAAATTTTCTACTTCTGATTTGCTTAGGCGTTTGCCTTCAAGAATAGGAAGTGTAGACTCGTCTATTGCTTGTCCTCTTGACTCAATAGTCTGACAATTTGATAAAGCTAATAGCATTGAAATAGCCGAAGCAACTCTAATTATAAATGATACCATAAAATTTATTTTTGAAATTCCTAGATTTTGCAATTGAAATATAATATACTACCGTGTCATTTTTTGACAAACACTTTTTGTTATTTTAATTAGTTTAATTTTTACGAGGCAACATGGCAGTTCCAAAAAAGAAAACATCAAAATCAAGACGTAATATGCGACGTTCGCACCTTGCGCTTGGTAAAATTAATGTAGTAGTAGATTCTAAGACAGGTGAATACAAACTTCCTCACCACATGTCTTTAGTTGACGGCACTTATAATGATCGTCAAGTAGTTGTAAAAAAACAAGAGAAAAATGAAGAAGTAGCGTAAATTTAAAGATGGCCTGTAAAATTATAGGATGTGGATCCTACTTACCAGAGACTATTGTCAGTAATGCCGAATTATCCTTATCAGTTGATACAAATGATGAATGGATTCGTGCTAGAACTGGTATATTGCAAAGGCATGTCGCTGGTGAAAATGAATCTACGTCTCACTTGGCGCATAAAGCTAGCATACAGGCTATTAATGACGCTGGTATAGATCCTTCTTCTGTTGATCTAATAATTGTTTGTAGTACAACTCCAGATAATAGTTTTCCTTCCATAGCTTCAAAATTACAAGGTTATCTTAAGCTAGGGAATATTATTCCTTCATTTGATTTACAAGCGGTATGCTCTGGCTTTGTATATGGTCTACAAGTAGCTGATTCTTTAATGAAATCAGGGAAATATAAGACCATTTTACTTGTAGGTGCTGAAAAAATGTCATCATTGCTTGACTGGAGTGATCGTACAACTTGCGTGTTATTTGGTGATGGGGCAGGTGCTGTAATATTACAATATAGTGAAGATAATTCTGACATAATTGATAGTAATATTTACTCAGATGGCAGCTATTGTGATATTTTATACACTGATGGCGGAGTAAGTATGAATGGCCAGAGTGGTAAGATTAAAATGAAAGGTCAGGAAGTTTTTAGGCATGCAGTAGAAAAAATGAGTAAATCTGCTGAAGAAATATTGTTTAAAAACAATTTAACTGTAGAGGATATAGATTATTTTATCCCACATCAGGCAAATCTTAGAATTATCGACGCTATTGCTGACAGATTAAAGATTGATCATAGTAAGGTAATAAAGACAGTTGATAAGCATGCTAATACTTCTGCGGCTTCTATACCACTTGCTATTGCATCCCTTAAAAAAGAAGGCAAGATAAAGCAAGGTGATATATTGCTTTTTAGCGCATTAGGGGCTGGTGTAACTTGGGGATCGGTTTTAGTAAGATGGTGATGATGCATAATCTAGTTGGTGATTTTGTTGTCAAAGTTCGTCTGTGTTCCTCACGTACACTATTTGTACGTTGTGGTACTCGTCTTCGCTTTTCCTAAAAATCCTACAACTATTTTTAACTTATGCTCTAAATTCATATTAATTGATTATAATATGTTACTAATTCTAAATTAGGTAGGTAATATAATATGGTAACTATTACTAAAGAGAGAATTGCTAATATGTTAAAGTCCCAATTGGGATTATCTGCAGTTATATGCAAAGAAATAGTAGAGCAATTTTTTAAAAATATTCAAGAAATATCAAAAGATCAAAAATTAACTATACCATCCTTTGGCAATTTTCGTACTATTATTAAAAAATCCAGACCTGGAATAAATTTTCACACTAAAGAAACTATGACTATTCCTGAAAAGGAAGTAATGCGTTTTGTTCCCTCAAAAAATTAAAATCATTGATTAACAGCTATGAATGATAAAAAATATTATTCTAATAGTGAAGTAAGTAAGATTTTAAATATTAATCATAATCAATTAAGATATTTGGAGAAAATATTATCCCATATTACTATCTATAAAATACGTAATAGAAAATATTATACAGCAGAGGATATTGAGCATTTTAAGTCATATATAATGAAAAATATGGATAGTGTTCAGTTAACTATGCCAATTGAACCGCAAAGGTGTGAAAGCGTTACTGAAAATTTTGAAAAACCTACTTCATTGACCGAGAGCGTTCGAGTAGCGTTATTGTATGAGCCAGATATGTTAACATCAACATATTACTTACAAAATGAACATAATGTGATTTCTAACCAGCTAATAACTGATAAAAAATTACCAGAAAAATCTCTAGATCTAGCAACCCCTTGCGTTTATGAAGATGATATGCCATTATTTGCACTGGCAAGTCGTGAGAATATTTTGTCAAAGTTTAATGATGAAGATCTTGGGCAATCATCTGTTACGAAATTATCTGATGATAGGCTTCAGCAAATTAATAATTTGATTAAGAATTTGCGAGATTTATCGCTATTTATTGAGCAAGCTCTTTCGAGCTAACTATAGCATATGAGCTACTATCCATATATATTTGTCTTAATAGTTGATTATTTAAAGCATGGCTGGTTTTGTAGCCATTAATATCAGCTATTATATGCGTTCCTGTAGTATATAGATCTCCAAATAAATCTAGGAGTTTATGGCGAACAAACTCGTCTTTATATCTTAATCCATCAGGATTAATTATAGTATCTTGGTCGATACCTATAGCATTTTCAAGAGAAGCACCTTGAGCAAGTCCTTTGCTTTTAAGATATTCTAGTTCGTGAACAAAACCAAAAGTTCTTGCGTCAGCTATTTCTTTGTTAAAAGAATCTTTTTCTGAGAAAATGAGATTTTGTTTACCAATAGCTTTACTATCAAAATTTATTGTTAAATCAACATTCATGACATTTGAAGGAGTGCAGATTAATTCACAATCTTTATGAATCGCTCTAACTTCCTTAAGGATTTTTAGATATTTTTTAGGAGCGTTTTGTAACAATCTTCCGGCATATTCTATCATAAAGACAAAAGGTTTGCTGCTACCATCCATTACTGGTACTTCAGGACCATCAATCTCGACTATTATATTATCGATACCACAGCCCCAAATAGCTGCCATTAAATGCTCTATAGTAGAGATGGAGATTTTATGTTCATTTTCTATAGTGGTAGATAAAGTTGTGTCAGTAACATTTAGCGGGTTAGCATAAATAAAATTTATCTCTTCTCGGACATCGGTTCTAATGAAAACAATATCGGTGTTTTCATTTGCTGGTTTTAAGGTTAATTGAGTAATTTTACCGGAATGAACCCCAATTCCATAACAACTGACAGGATTTTCTATTGTTATTTGCATGCTATAATTTTGTTAACTTATACGTATTAACTTATTTTAACTCTTTAATATCTAATATGCAAGGTTCATTATGTTACAAATTATTTCATTCCTAGATTAGTAATTAATTGCAAAATTGCTATACTATTTAGAAATTTATTTTATAATGTAGTGTAAGTTGATAGGAATATCAGGGAACAATTATATGATATGAAGAATAAAAGAGTGATAGAAGAGAAAAGTAATTATAGTCGTCATAGAAGTAAAGATAATTCTGATCCTGCAATTCAAAAACAGAGGTTAGAGAGTGCTAGAGAATTGTATAATAAAGAGTTGGAAGAAAAAATAGATAGACCTTCTATATTTAGCAGAGCTACTTCTTATCTTAATAATCTTCTGATTGTACAGCCGATGAATTCTATAAAAAATGCAATATCTGTACCAATTAATGCTGCTATGTCTTTTATAAACCCAATATTAGAAAATCCTATTGTTACAATTGCTACTAGCACTCCTGCTAGTCGAGCTATTACAATGGCATTCGGCGCTTCGGCTGTAACAGCCTGCTGTAACTATTGGAACTTTGCCAGCCGCTGTTGCTGGAGTGGTAAGAGGTTTATCGGCAACGGGAGCAGGAGCGGCAACAATAATAGATATTAAAAAAGTAAATAGTTTAAGAAAATTAGAAAAAGAATATAGTTTGTTAGTTAAATATCGTAATGCTAAGAATAAACAAAATTATTTATTGGAAATGGACACTAGTCTAAAAGTTGTTTTAAAAAATGATTTGTTAATTATAAATGGTGATGAAGCTCAAAAGAAGCTTGAGAATCAAAATTCCAAAGTTCCTTTAATGGTTAATTCGAAATGGACGGTACTAGGCAATATGGGAGGAATAACTGATACAGTTAATAAAGGAGCAAGAGTTTTTTAGCTGGTAATCTGAACATGTACTCCTTAATATATTCTAGCGTTATGACAGGTTATTCTTTAGCTAGCTCAAATATGAGTATGAGGCAATTTGAAGAGCTAAAAAATACTTTTCAATTAGCAATTAATGATGAGTTAAGTAAAAGTGATGCGCCAATATACAATAAAAATATAACAGAGCTTGAAAATATTTGTCAAAAGCAAGTTATTCAAACTGAATCTATAGCACAATTAGTAACCTCTCCCGATTATTGGCAGAATAGTAAGGAGGAAAAGAGAGAAATATTTCAAAAGATAAGAGATGAAATAAAAGATACTAAGAAAGAACTAGTAACAAATAATCGAATAGAAGACATAAAAGATTTGTTAACAGCAACTATGCAAGCTAATAACCCATATTATAAGTTACCAGCTAAGAAGGATAATAAGACTGTCCTTTCAAAAGCGGTTGAGAAAAATTTAGATAAAAAACAGATGTTCAAGTACCAGATGCAATAAAAAGTAAGTTACGAAAAAACTTATCAGAACTGAATGATGTAGCAAATGGCAAGAAACAGCATATAGACGCAGTTAAAGACAGGAGAAATGAGGTAAATAGGCGTCGTTCTATAGGTTAGTGCCCTAATTTAACATTATTTAGGAGGATAGTCGCTAAATAATTTACAGGAGAGAATGATGAAAAAGTGTAATATATATCCTAAGATTATTGGGTCATTACATATCAAAAAATATAATATATTTTTTGATAATGTCATTTTAGAACAAGGTAAAAAGCTCTCTGAGTTAGTTTATAAAGAGCAATATCATCAATTAAATTATATAAATACAGAGAATCCTGTCTTAGCATCAGCTACTGAATCTTATGCAGATAAGCATGTAGATCAGATGTCACTTTCTGGGCGCCTCTAATTTGGTATTGGGTGAATGGAAAAATCTATAATTATGCAAAGAATGTTCATAGTCTGAAATAATAATACTATTTGTCATCAAATAAAAATATTTAAAACTAATAGATTTTGTGCTATATATTCCTACCAAAAATAAATATTTTTACTTTAAAGATGGGAAAAAAGCTTTTTATTAAAACCTATGGATGTCAAATGAATGTTTATGACTCCATTAAGATGCAAGAATTACTAGACCCATTTGGTTATAAACCTACAAATTTTATGGATGAAGCTGATATTATAATCCTTAATACCTGTCATATTAGAGAAAAAGCAGCTGAAAAAATGTATTCTGAGCTTGGTAGGATTAAGAAAATTAAAGATATTAGGTCAGATTTAATAATAATTGTAGCTGGATGTGTTGGACAAGCTGAAGGAGAAGAAATCTTCAAGAGGGCTCCTTATGTGAATATAGTTGTTGGTCCTCAATCTTATTTTGATTTGCCAGAATTACTAGCTAAAATAGCAAGACATGAGAAACATGTTATTAAGCTAGATTTTGTTGAAGAAGCAAAATTTGACAAATTACCAGAACAATCAAGTTTTCAGGGCGCTAGCGCTTTAATTTCAGTGCAAGAAGGATGTGATAAATTCTGTACTTTTTGCGTTGTTCCTTATACTCGAGGAGCTGAGTTTTCAAGAAGTTTAGAGCAAATATACAGAGAGACTATTAGATCAGTATCAAATGGAGCAAAAGAAGTAAATCTTCTAGGGCAAAATGTTAATGCTTATCACGGAAAAACACCTGAAGGCATGGATTGCAGCTTGGCTGATTTAATAAAACATATAGCAAAAATATCTGATCTTGAACGTATTAGGTATATTACTTCTCATCCAATTGATATGACAGACGATTTGATAGAGTTGCATGGTCTTGAACCAAAGTTAATGCCATTTCTGCATCTACCTATACAATCAGGTTCAGATAAAATTTTAAAGGCTATGAATAGAAAGCATAATAGAGATTATTATCTTGATATTATTGATCGTTTAAGAAAATCTAGACCAGATATGGTTTTTTCATCTGACTTTATTGTAGGATTTCCTGGTGAGACTGACGAAGATTTTGCTGATACTTTAGATTTAGTGAAAAAAGTAAGATATGGTCAGTGCTATTCTTTTAAATATAGCTCAAGACCTGGTACTCCTGCAGCAGTGAAAGAGCAAGTGCCTGAGCATATAAAATCAGAACGCCTAGCAATTTTACAACAAGAATTATCAAAACAACAGCTAGAATTTAATGAATCTTGTGTTGGTAAGACAATGCAGGTATTATTTGATCGTGATGGTAAGTTAAGTGATCAGTTAGTAGGAAAGACATCTTACATGCAATCAGTACATGTAAGCAATTTGGACAAAGGTTTGCTAGGAAAAATTATTGATGTGAAGATAATTAAGGCTGGAGCGAGTAGTCTAACTGGTGAGATATAAATAAATGTTCAGAAAATTATATTTATTATTTAAACTATTTATCATATTTGGGTTAATAGGTCTTAGTACTGCTATATTTTTATTATATTATTATTCTAGAGATTTACCAGATTATTCACAACTTGCTAATTACCAGCCGCCTTCTGTAACAAGAATTTATTCACGTGATGGTAAATTGATAGAAGAATACGCTCTAGAGAGAAGAGTTTTTATTCTTATTAGCAGTATACCTCACTCTCTTATAGAAGCATTTATTGCCGCGGAAGACAAGAATTTTTATGAGCATCCGGGGATTGATATTGTTGGGATAGTTAGGGCAGCAATATTAAATATTTCTAATGTTATTCATCATCGTAGAGTAGAAGGGGCGTCAACTATTACTCAGCAAGTAGTTAAGAACTTTCTACTAACTTCCGAAGTATCAATAGAACGTAAAATTAAAGAAGCTATATTATCATATAGAATTTCTAAAGTTTTTACTAAAGATCAAATTCTTGAACTATATCTCAATCAAACATTTTTTGGTAAGGGGGCTTATGGCGTTGCCATGGCAGCCCAAAATTACTTTAATAAATCTATTGAAGAATTAACTATTGCAGAATCAGCCTTTATCGCTGGTTTACCTAAAGCTCCATCAAATTTTAATCCAGAAAGAAATTATGCAAGGGTAAAAGAACGTAGAGATTATGTAGTAACAAGAATGTTAGAAGATGGTTATCTAACTCCAGAGGCTGCTAAAGAAGCAATAGATACACCTATTACCTTAAAAAAACGTGATTCTAGTGAAACTGTTACAGCCGATTATTTTGCAGAACAAGTGCGAGAAGAGGTAATTGATCGTTTGGGAAGTAAGGATAGTTTTTATACAGGTGGATTAACTATTATAACTTCTCTTGATCCCAAATATCAAAAAGCTGCAGAAAATGCTTTGAGAAAAGGTATCAGAGCTTATGATAGAAATCGTGCTGGCTATAAGGGAAAAGTAACTACTATAGACGTAGCTAATTGGCAGGAGAATTTACAAAAAGTAACAAGACCGCTTGGAATGCTAGAATATAAATTAGCAGTAGTGTTAGGTTCTACAGATAGTCAAGCAGAAATTGGTCTTGAAGATGGTAGTAAAGGTAAAATATTATTAGCTGATATGAAATGGGCACGATACAACCTTACTTCGGCAAAAACTCTTTTGAAGAAAGGAGATGTAATTGTTGTAGAAAAACTGAAAAATAATTACGGTTTAACGCAAGTTCCAGCTGTAAATGGTGGAATTATGGTAATGAATCCAAAAACAGGTCAAGTATTAGCCAGTGTTGGCGGGTATGATTTTGCAGCCAGTAAATTTGATAGAGTTACTAAAGCTATAAGACAACCAGGATCCTTGAGTAAAACATTTCCTTATATTGTAGCTTTAGAAAATGGGATAAAACCTAATAGAATTTTTGATGATGGTCCAATAGAGTTATCTCAAGGTCCTGGTTTGCCAATGTGGCGTCCTAAAAATTATAGCGGGAATTTTCTAGGACTAATTACTATGCGTACAGGACTTGAAAAATCACGAAATCTAATTACCGTTAGAGTTGCTAAAGAAGTAGGGATTAATAAAGTTGCTGAAATGATGAAGAGATTTGGCGTTAATGATGAGCCTAAAAAAGTATTTTCGATGGTTCTTGGAGCCCTTGAAAGTACCTTGGAAAGGATGACTAGCGCATATGCGACAATAGCTAATTCAGGTAAGAAAGTAACGCCGCATTTTGTGGAATTGATAAAAGATCGAAACGGTAGAATAATATATCGCTGTGATGATAGGCAATGCCAAAATTGTGATTTAAGAGATATTGAGGATATTGATAGCCCAAGTATTGAAACGCCTATTGTCTCAGCAAAACATGAACAACAGATACTTGATGAAGCAACAAATTACCAAGTAACTTCAATATTGATGGGAGCTGTTCAAAGAGGAACTGCTGTAGGGGCTAAAAAATTAGGTAAAATTATTGCCGCTAAGAGCGGCACTACTAATGACAGTAAAGATACTTGGTTTGTTGGTTTTACTCCTAAAATAGTAGTTGGAACTTATATAGGTTATGATATCCCTAAAGATATGGGGAAAACAGCAACTGGTTCATCAGTTGCTATGCCTGTTTTTGTTAATTTTATGGAAAATGCTTACGCTGATGTTGCATCGTTAGACTTTAAAATTCCAGAAGGTATAAAATTAATGCCAGTAGATAGAAGATCTGGCAGAATTACTTCTGGAGGAGATATTATGGAAGCGTTTAAAGTAAATGATTTACCAGAAGAAGATTACCATGAAAGTCAAGGTTATCCAGGTTATGATAATCATGAAGGGATATATTAGATTCTTATATCTATTATTTTAAAATATTATTACCCCCTAATAAAATAAAGTTTTTATTGTTAGTTTTATGATTCTTATTGTTGGTTTAGGAAATATAGGTAGAGAATATCAAGTTACTCGTCACAACGTAGGATTTATGGCTGTAGATTCCTTAGCTGATAGTCATCAATTTCCTTGGAGTTTAAAATCTAAATTACATACTGAGCTGGCTCAAGGTATAATATCTGGTCAGAAAATATTATTGACTAAACCTCAGACCTATATGAATTTATCCGGTAAGGCAGTGCAAGCAATACGCTCCTATTATAATATTCAATTGCAAAATGTTATTGTAATACATGATGATATAGATTTAGAGGTAGGTAGAATAAAATATAAATTAGGCGGTGGTTCTGGTGGGCATAATGGTCTAAAATCTTTAGATCAGCATTTAGGAAATAATTATCACCGAATTAGAATAGGGGTAGGCAAGCCATTGCGTCAGGATGTATCAGATTACGTTTTAGCTCCTTTTTCAAAAGATGAAGCTAGGGTTATTGGCAATAGCATAGAAGTAATTAATGACAATATGAGCTTATTAATTACGGGTAAATTTGAAGAATTTAAAAATAAAATATCTAATAAGTATGACAAAGCAATGTCAGAATGAAAGATATTGACATAACATCATTATATATTATTTATGTACTTCAGGGGTGGGTGAAATTCCCCATCGGCGGTAATAAATCATTACTAAAAATGATTTGAGCCCGCGAGCGCTTATTATAAATTACTTGCTTATTATGATAAGTTAGCAGATCTGGTGAGATACCAGAGCCGACGGTTACAGTCCAGATGGAAGAAGAAAATACAAAATAAAGGTATTATATAGAATAAAATAATATAGCAAAAAATTAAAATCATTAAACCTTGTTGCATGAGTAACTTGGGTGTCATTCCTAGTTGACGAATGACACCATTTATGCATTATGGATTCCAGTAGTATAGCATAGATTATTAAGATACAGACAAGAATCATCATGGCGAGCCAACGTTAGTTGGCGTGGTCATCCAGTAATAATGCCTTATAATATATCTCATGCTGTCATTCTGGCCTTACTCTCCTTGCGTTGATAAAATAATTCAAGCCTCTATTTAAAGAAGTGCTATTTCTATGATTGATCCTAATCCCTTAATGAATGGGAAGTCAATAGAGATGTTAAAAAATGCAGGTATTCAAGTAATTATTGGTGAGTTACAACAACAAGCGTTAGAGTTAAACGAAATATTTTTCCATTATATGCAATATAACAGACCTTTTGTTATTGCGAAATGGGCAATGACTATAGATGGTAAAATAGCTACTAGCAACTTTGATTCTAAATGGATTACTGGGGATAAAGCGCGTAAAAATGCTCATTAATTTAAGAAATTCAGTTGATGCTATCTTGGTTGGAGCTAATACAGCATTGATAGATAATCCAACATTAAATGTTCGTTGTAATGATTTATTTTATATTGAAGATCCTTACAAATTTATCATTGGTAGAGAATTAGAATTATTTAATGATAATTGTAACCTGTTTTCTAATTTCCCAGATAAAACCTATTTAATCACGGATGATAATTTTAATTTAGCCAGAAAAAAGAAATTACAGGATCAAGGGATAAATTTTCTTGAGATAAGTAAAAAACAAGATGGCTTTTTTGATTTAAATGATTTGTTAACAAAATTAGGAGAGTTAAATATTACAAGTTTATTAGTAGAAGGAGGAGGAATCACTTTAGCTAAATTCTTGGATGCTAATTTAATTAATCAATTTTATTGCTACATTGCTCCTAAATTTATAGCAGAAAGAAACGCTAAATCGCCATTTGTTAGCGATATGGCTATTAATTGCGCAGATCATATAAAGCAGGCTCAATTTATAAATTACCAATCATTTAGGACAAGATATTTTATTAACAGGTAAATTTGGAGGTATAGAATGTTTACAGGGATAGTAGAAGAAGTAGGGGAAGTATTGGAAATTCATGATAAAGAATATGATCGTGATTTATTTATAAAAGCAACAAACAATAACTTAGCTATAGGTGATAGTATTTCTGTTAATGGCGTATGTTTAACGGTAAGAGAAAAATCTATTGATAAATTTCTTGTATCAGTAGGAAATGAGACTTTAAAGCTAACTAATTTGGGGCGGTTAAAATAGGTGATCCTATAAATTTAGAGAGCTCGCTAACAATTAATAAACCCATATAGGAGGTCATTTATTACAAGGGCATATTGCAACTACTACTATTTTAATTAGTAAGAAATCAGTAGGTGAATCTATTTATTATCGTTTTTTAAAACCTAAAAATTTAGAGCATTACATTGTTAATAAGAGTTATATTGCTATTGATGGTGTTAGTTTAACTATTTGCAATGAGCAAGATAATTGGTTTGAGATAATGTTTATTCCTCATACCTTAAGTAATACAATAGCTAATAATTACCAAATAAACAGTATAGTAAATATAGAAATAGATATATTAGCGAGATATATAGAAAAATTTTATCAGAGTTCCTGTTATAAAAACACAGAATCTATAGATTTATATTTTGCAAGATCTACTGTTGAGCAAGTAGTATCAGATCTTAAAAATGGGAAAATGATTATTGTTACAGATGATCCAGAACGTGAAGATGAGGGAGATATAGTAATTGCCGCAGAGAAAGTTACAGAAGAAGCGATTAGTTTCATGGTTCGGAAAGCGTCAGGTTTAGTATGTTTATCTATAACTCAATATTTAGCTGATCAATTACAATTAAATTTAATGGTTAACGAGCAGGATAATGAGGAATTTAATAAGGCGGCATATTAATTTTTCCGTTCTTTATATTCTCCTTCTACTAGATGGTATTTCATTTCTAATCCTATTAACAAAAAGAAGAAAGTCATGAGACTATCGTTAATTATCTCTATAAATGAGGTGTTAATAGAAAAATCTCCTAAAATAACAGTTATAGGTAGGTAAACGATTTTTTTATAATATTCATAGGAAGTAGAATTATTACTAATTATTAATGCCAAGAAAAAAGCTGTAATTAATAATGAACCGGTAAAAGTTTTAGATTTAATAAGTTCTTTAAGTTTATAATTTATTTTCATGTGACTAGCTTTATTTGTTAGGTATGTAAACAAAATTTAAAGATAAAAGAATCTCATGAATAAACTATAATATAGAATTAAGATTAGGGAAATGAATTTTGAAATTTTTACCAATCTAGCTTTGATATTATTTTAAGAGTTAAATTTTGTTCACAGAACCTAAATAAATAATATAAAAACAATAATTTATCCTATATATTCATTGCTTTTAAAAGCTTTTAAAATTTGAAGAATTTAAGGAAAAATTGATTTAATTATGAGTGAAATGTTACCAGTAGATGTAATCTACGAAGATGAAATGAATAGTTCCTACCTAAAGATATTAGACAAAGGATTAATTGAATATAATAAGATTTGTGAAGGAAGAGGTTTTAAACCATTTTCTTTCTCAATTATAGATCAGGATAAAAATTTTATTGCTGGTATAAAGGGGCGCAGCTTTTATGGAGAGCTTCATATTAGCTTATTATGGGTTTCAGAAAATCATCGCGCCAAAAATTATGGAAAAATATTAATGGAGAAAACCGAAGAATTAGCTATTAAACGCAATTGTCAATTTATGGCGGTAATGACTATGGATTGGCAAGCTAGACCTTTTTACGAAAAATTAGGTTTTGAGTTAGAATTTACAAGAGAAGGTTATGATAACAATTCTAAAGCTTATTATTTAAAGAAGAATTTAGGTTAGTTATTCTTTACAACCCGCGTGAGAATAGTCGACGTAGTCATCTAGAGAAATATCTTAGTGCTATAAATATTTTAAGCTATTATTTGGGGATGGTGACGTGATTGTTAGAATAATAGTTTGTCACAGATACTAAATATAAATTTAGAACTTTATAAAAATAACAAAAAACCATCAAAATTCGCGAAATTTCCGTCTTGGAGAGTGCATGGTAATAAGGGTTAGAAGGCAAAAACGCAAAAAACTATATTTTTTAATTTCTTATCAAGAATTAGCTGTAAGTTATTGAAGTTTGCGTAAATTCTATTATAAATTAGAACCTAGTAAAATTATTTAAAAAAAAATTTATAAATAAGTAAGTAAAAATTATGACATTGAAATGTGGTATTGTTGGTTTACCAAACGTTGGTAAATCTACTTTATTTAATGCTTTAACTTCAAGCATAGCAGCAGAAGCTGCCAATTATCCCTTTTGTACTATAGAGCCAAATTCTGGTACAGTATCAGTGCCTGATGATAGGTTAAGTAAGTTAGCCTCAATAGCTGGTTCAGTAAAAATTATACCAACTTATATTGAATTTGTTGATATTGCTGGGTTAGTAAAAGGCGCAAGTAAAGGAGAAGGGCTTGGTAATAAGTTTTTATCCCACATTAGGGAAGTAGACGCTATTTTGCATGTTTTGCGTTGTTTTGAAGATGTTGATATTACTCATGTTCATAATAAAATTGATCCAATAAATGATGCTGAGATAATAGAAACTGAATTGATATTATCAGATTTAGAATCAGTAGAAAAACGTTTGGCAAATGCTGAAAAGCGTTTAAAGACTGGTGATAAAACTTTAAAAGATCAGATAGAACTATTAAAAGCAATTCAAGCTTGTCTTAATACGGGTAAGCCTGTTCGTAGTTTAATAGGAACATATAGTAAATCCGAATTGGATCAACTGCAATTATTAACCTCTAAACCAGTATTATATGCTTGTAATGTACTAGAGCAAGATGCGGTATCTGGTAATAAACTTACTGAGCTTGTAGCTCAAAAGGCTGCGGCAGAAAATGCTAAATATGTGATTATTTCCTCGAAGATTGAAGCAGAGATAGCTATTTTAGAAAGTCCAGAAGAGAAGAAAGAATTTTTAGAAACTATTGGTTTAGCAGAAACCGGTCTTAGTAAAATTATTAAAGAAGTATATAATTTACTGGATTTAAGAAGCTTTTTTACCATAGGGCCTAAGGAAGCTCATGCTTGGACTTTTCATAATGGTACTTTGGCGCCAAAAGCGGCTGGTATTATTCATACAGATTTTGAAAAAGGCTTTATTCGTGCTGAAGTGATCAGTTATGATGATTATATAAACTTCGGTGGTGAAGTAAAAGCCAAAGAAGTAGGTAAAATGCGTTTAGAAGGAAAGGATTATAAGATGCAAGATGGCGATATAGTCCATTTCAGGTTTAATGTTTAAATATAATAAAATCTTACTTGTAAATTCTTTGCTAATTTGTTACTTTGAATTATATTAAGAGTTGAATAAAATGGCACATATTATGAAAGTTTCTAGCAAAGGGCAAGTAATAATACCGGTAGATATAAGAAGTAAATTTGGGTTTTTACCAAATACTGAAATTGCTTTTATAGAAAAGATAGATGGAGTTTTGATTAAAAAATATCGAAATAATAAGAAAAAAGGTAAGAAGTTGCTTGATAATATGTCTGGGAAAGGTGGTGTGAAGATATCTACTGACGAGATAATGAAATTAATCAGAGATGGATATTAGTTGATAGTAACATATTATTAGATATTTTTACTTGTGATGATAAATGGTATAATTGGTCATCCAATCAATTAATGAATCTTGTTCAATTCCATGAACTAGTGATTAATGATTATACCTATACGGAAATTTCTATAAGATTTGATAGAATTGAAGAATTAGAGGATGTATTATCTGAAATATTAAAATTATCTAAATACCAAAAGAAGCTCTTTTTCTAGCTGGAAAAGAGTTTATGAAATATAAGGCAAATGATGGTAAAAAGAATTCTATATTGTCAGATTTTTTTATAGGAGCTCACGCTTCTGTATTAGATATTCCTCTTATAACAAGGGATGTAAACCGTTATAGGACATACTTTCCAAGAATTAATTTAATTAGTCCTTAATGTGATTTAGTAAATTTAATATTGATCTAAAATAATTGGCTTAAGAAATGAAAATATGTTTATTTAACAATATTACTAATATATTGAATATAAAGCTAAATCAGACTAAAGAAGCCTAATGAGAAAATTATATCATTATCCTATTTGTCCATTATCGCGTCAGATTCGTATTCTGCTAAAAGAGCTGGATGCCCAGTTTACAATGATAAAGGAAGATTACTGGCAAAGAAATAAAGAATTTTTAGCTCTTAATCCAGCGGCTACTATGCCAGCGTTGCAAGAATCTTCCCAATTGGTTATTGCAGGAATTTACCCAATCATTGAATATTTAAATGATAAATATCCTAATTTTAATTTTATGGATGAGGATATTGGTATTAAATGTGAAATTCGTCGGTTACTTTATTGGTTTAATGAAAAATTTTATCGTGAAGTAACTAAGATTATTATTGACGAAAAAATAGTCAGGCCATCTTGCCAATTAGGTGGACCAAGAACAGAGTTTTTAAGAGCTGCCAAGAATAATCTTTCATATCATTTAAACTATCTGACTAGTTTGTTAGAAGTTCGCAGTTTTATCGCTTCAGATTCATTAAGCTGCGCAGATATAGCAGCTGCCAGCCATATATCAGTCTTAGATTATTTCGGAGAAATGAATTGGGATAAATGGCTATCTGTTCGTGAATGGTACGCTGTTATTAAATCCAGACCTAGTTTCCGTTCCTTATTGCAAGACCAAATAGCTGGTTTTACTCCCCCCTCCTGTTATGCGGATTTAGATTTTTAAAAATACAATTAGTTCAATTACTGCTCTATATCACCAGTATGTTATTTTAACTTATGACTGTTGTAAAAATACAATTAGGGTTAATTATTTTAATTTGTTAATCAATCTCCGATTGAAATCTGACTCAATTATATGTTAATTTTTAATTAATAAGTTAAAAATATAAAATTATGAAAAATAATTATGATAATGTAGAAGTAATTGGTAAGGGGCATGAAGATGATGGATTTTCTAGCTGCAATAGTTGTTTAATTTATTAGAATAAATTTATGTCTAAAGATTTACTAGTAAATACATTGAAAAAATGCGCAGAGCATAATTATTGTTCAGGGAAAATATATACTAATATACTAATTTTTCCTCCCATAATGATCCATTTCAATTAAATTTAAATAATGCTAAAAAACTGGCTATTGATTATTTTTGGAAAGCTTTAATTTTAGGTAACAAACAAGCTCCTTTTTGTTTGTTCCAACATTATTATCAAGATTCTAATAATGATAATAGCGCAAATAGAATAGCTATAATAATGTTTTTGGCATATCTCTTAAATTTACACCTGAAGAATGTCAGAAGTTAGAAAAGAAACCAACGTTAATTAGTAATGAGATCGATAGCATAGTTAAAAAATTAGTAAAATTAATAGAAGAAGCTCACCAAGATATTTCATCTATAGGATCAATTAAAAAGGAGATTTCAGCTAAGATTAAAGAATTTAATAAAGCTTTAAATGTAGATGAGGTTTTTTAGAAAATCTATTGCCAAGTATTTCATCTGACTTAAGAGATATATATTTTTGTCACAATAAATTCCGTAGTAATAGCCCAAGAAGTAATGATAAGTTTGATACCAATAAAAATTTGATCAAAATTGATCCAAACACAATTGAAGAGAACAATATTGGAAGCCATATAGAAGCATGCTCTTTATATACTAGTTTTATAGAGGGGATAAATAATGTTACGACATTAGGTGATCGAGAGGAGAAAGAGGATAATCCTTCAAGTAGTTGTAATAAATTCTGCGCAATTTACTGATAATTAAAGGAAGAGGTCTTTATGACAAAGCAAAGATTAGATAGAAAGTTTAAGACTTCAGAATTAAAGGATGCTAAGGAATTTTATAAAAAATTAGGAATATATTATAGCCTGCTTGCTAAAAAGCAAAATGATGATAAAAGTTATGACGCTATTAAAACAAATGATAATTCCATTAATGATATAAATTATTATGAACATCTTGCTGCTGATAGTTTCTTTAAATCTTTAGCTTTAGGAGATTATGAATCTACGCCTTTGTCTAATCCCATATTGTAATAAGATTGGTGATCAAGAATTAGCGTCTATAATGTTAGGCGCTGCGGCACAGTTAACTCCTGCAGCATATAAGAAGATTTCTAAAAAGAAAATATTAAAACATGATGATCTATCCATGTATTCCGGTGTAATTGATGAATTAGTTGAATTAATAAAAGAAGCGCCTCAGGAAATAGAAAAAGAAGAACAGGACGATATAGTTGGTTATCAAATAGAAAAAGTTAATCAAAAAATCAAGTTGCTATCAGGCAAATCTTTAATTAGCTTTTTTGAAGGGAAAAATTTTGATTCGGAGAAGTATAATGAAGATATTAAGATAAATATTCCTGACGATACGGAGTTTCACGAGTTAGAAGAGCAATTCTTTATCAATTTGGAATTAATGCTTTATGAACACCAAAAACTAACGGGTGAAAGTTCAAGTTATGATGATAAAGATTCTAGTAGTTCTTCTTGTTTCATTCTATAATGTCTTTAAATTAATAAATTATCCATCATTGCTTTTCTTGAAAAATTAATCTATTTTGCTTTGTTAGTATATTCGTACAACAAAGCTTACCTTCGTTTGTCATTGAGGTATATACTATCCAGCAAATATAATAATTTAAACATCATTTATAAATATCATGAATATCTTAAGTGAAATACTAAAATCTGCAGAAGTTAAAATAGAATCTAGTAAAAATATTCAAGAGTTACAGCAAGTTAAAGTAGAGTTTCTAGGCAAGCAAAGTCTAATTAATCAGGAAATGAGAAAATTAGCTGGGCTTGATCAAGAGCAGCGTAAGCAATTTGGTGAAGAGATTAATGGGATTAAATCACAAATTAGCGCTTTATTAGAAACAAAACAATTATTATTAGAGAAGTTAGAATTAGAAAAACGCTTTGCTGAAGAAAAAACAGATCTAACTATTCCTGCAAGGAACTATAAACAAGGTAGTATTCACCCAATAACTCAAGCTACTGAAGAATTGATTCAGGTTTTCTCTAAATTTGGCTTAACAGTAAAAACTGGTCCTAGTATTGAAAATGATTGGTATAATTTTACTGCTTTAAATATTGATGAGAACCATCCTGCAAGACAAATGCATGACACTTTTTATTTGAAGGGGAAAGATAGCAAGGGGCATAATTTATTGTTGAGAACTCATACCTCACCAATCCAAATTAGAGTAATGGAAAATAATAATTCGCCTTTCAGAATTATTGCTCCTGGTAGAACTTATAGGTCAGATTATGATATGACGCATACCCCAATGTTTCATCAGATAGAAGGATTAATAATCGATAAAAATATCAATATGGGGCATTTGAAATATGTAATTATTGAATTTATCAGAGAATTTTTTGAGCAATCAAATATAGAAGTGCGTTTTAGACCAAGCTTTTTCCCATTTACTGAACCATCAGCCGAAGTGGATATCAAAATGAAAGGAAGCGATAAATGGCTTGAAGTTCTTGGTTGTGGAATGGTTCACCCAAATGTTCTTAAAAATGTTGGAATTGATAATGAGAAATACCAAGGATTTGCTTTTGGTTTAGGAATTGAGCGTTTTGCTATGTTAAAATATGGTATTAAAGATTTGAGACAGTTTTTTGAAGGTGATGTGAGATGGTTAAAACATTATAATTTTGCTGCTTTTGATATACCATCACTTGCAGGAGGGTCAACAAGATGAAATTTACTTATAATTGGTTAAAAAGATTTTTAGATACTGATAAATCAGTTGCTGAAATATCGGATACTCTTACTATGCTAGGTCTTGAAGTTGAAGAGATAATTGATAGAAGAGATGAATTAAAAGATTTTGAAGTAGCGCAAATAGTAAGTACTAGACCACATCCATCGGCAGATAAGTTAAAAATTTGTGAAGTTCAGACTAAAGATGGGATTTTGCAAATAGTTTGTGGAGCGTCTAATGCTCGCGAGAATATTAAGGTTGTTTTAGCAAAGATTGGCAGCGAAATTCCTAACGGCAAATTTAAGATTAAGGAATCAGCAATTCGTGGTGAGAAAAGTTATGGTATGTTTTGCTCAGAAGAAGAGCTGTTGTTAAGTTCTGATTCAGAAGGTATTATAGAATTACCGGATTCTGCGCAAGTAGGAGAGTCATTGATAAATTATTATGGAATATCAGATCCAGTTTTTCATATTAATATTACTCCTAATCGTGGTGATGCGCTCGGTGTTTATGGTATAGCTAGAGATTTAGCAGCTAAAAATATAGGTAAACTCAAGCAATTGGAAATGAAAGAGATTAAAGAAAATTTCCAATCCAATTTGACTTTAGAGGTACAAGATGCAGTAGCTGCTCCGTTATTTGCTATTAGAGAAATAAAAGATTTGCAAAATCAGAAAAGTCCTGAATGGTTAAAGCGATTACTACAAAATATTGGTGTAAAACCTATTTCTGCAATAGTAGACGTTACCAACTATATTTCATATAGTTTTGGTCAACCAATGCATGCTTATGATAAAGACAAGTTTTTAGGTAATATGCGGGTTGTTTTACTAAAGGAAAAAGCTAAATTTTCTGCTTTAAATGGTAAGGAATATCAGTTAGAAGAGGGTGATTTAGTAATTCAAGACAATGCCAATATGCAAGGTATTGCGGGTATTATAGGTGGTGAAAATAGTAGCTGTAGCTTAGAGACTAACAATATTATTTTAGAATCGGCGTTTTTTGCTCCTAATTATATTACTAAAACAGGTAGACGCTTACAGATTGATACAGATGCTCGTTATCGTTTTGAACGTAATGTCGACCAAGCTTTTACCGTGCAAGCTTTAAATATTGCTTCTGAAATGATTATCTCTATTTGTGGTGGGGAAGCTTCTCAGGTGATATATGAGGGCGAGGTTAATCCTGCTCAGAGATCTATAGAATTTCCTATTAGCTTTTTAACTAAGCTTACAGGTATGAGTTTAAGTAAGGAAGAAATTTGTGATATTTTAGAAAATCTTGGCTTTGTTACAGAAGACAAAAATCAAGATATCTTAAATCTTATAGTACCTTCTTGGCGTAACGATGTAAGAATAAAAGAAGATCTAGTTGAAGAAATAGTCCGTGTTTATGGCTATGATAGACTTGAACAAATCAAATTGCCACAAATGGAAATAGCTCAAACTATTTCTAGAGAACAAAAAAGAATTCCTGATATAAAAAGAATTTTGGCTAGTTGCGGATATGATGAGGTAGTAACAAATTCTTTTATGCATAGTGGGACGGCTAAATTATTTGCTCAACTTAAGGAAGAATTATTTTTATTAAATTCAATTAATGTTGATAATGACTATATGCGACCAACCATTATTGGTAATTTATTAAAAATAGCGCAGAAAAACCTAGATAGATCAATTAAGGATGTTTCTGTGATGGAAGTTGGGCCAATATTTAATAATGATATAGAAGAGATTTGGGCTTCTGGAGTGAGATCAGGTCAGCATGTTGCAAAGAATTGCCACTCAGAAGGAAGATTTTTTGATGTTTTTGATGTTAAGTCAGATTTAGCGACTGTTTTAGATTATATGAATTTATCGATAGATAAATGCCAATTTGGTTCAGCTGATTTGCCTTATTATCACCCAACAAAATCAGCGAGCATTAAGCTTGGTAAAAATATTATTGCTTATTTTGGTCAGATTCATCCATCTGTATTAAAATATTTTGATATTGAGCAAGATGTATTTGCCTTTGAACTAAATATTGCTAATATTCCTTTGGGGAAAGCAAAATTTGGCAGAAGGGATGATTATATTGTTTCCGATTATCAACCAACTATTAGAGATTATGCTTTTATAGTTAATACTGAACAACAAGTAGGTGATATAGTAGCCTGTATTAAGAATATTGATAAGAAGATAATAAGATCAGTAGATTTATTTGATATTTATTTTGGTAATAAATTGCCGGAAGGAAAGAAATCAGTAGCAATTAAAGTTCAGTTTCAAGCGGATGATCGCACTTTAAATGAAGATGACCTAAATAACTTGAGTAATAGTATTATTTCAGCTATTGAAAGTAAGTTTCAAGGTCAATTAAGAGGGTAGAGCGCTAAGCAAAGTTACAATAAGTTAAACTATAAGATATATAGGATAAACATTTACCTCCATGTTATAGTTTTTTAATTGTTGCTAATATGGTAAAAATACCATATACTGTAGAAGGTTGAATTATTATATGAAATATAAAGGTGGGTTTAGCCCACCTTTATTTATTAGATTTCCTGTATAAACCAAGTTAGTTGGTGATTTTGTAGTCAAAACTCACCTGTGCTTCTCATGTACTTATGTACGCTGTGGCGCTCGGTTTCGTTTTTCCTAAAAATTCCTCAACTATCTTAGATTTATACAGGAAATCTATAGGTTAATTATTAAAGTGCAAACTATAGAACAACAAATTATTGACATAGTACAAGATACCATGGAAACACTAGGTTTTGATTTAGTGAAAGTTACTTTGAAAGGTACTGACCGTAAGGTATTGGAAATATTAATAGATAGATTAGACGGTGACAAGGTTAGTATAGCGGATTGTCGTAGTGTTAGTAGAAATATCTCGGCTCTTTTAGACGTTGAGGATGTAATAAAGGATAAATATTTTTTAGAAGTATCTTCAGCAGGTGTAGAGCGTCCTTTGGTAAAGTTTGCTGATTATGTTAGATTTGCCGGAAAAGAAGCTAACATAAAATTAAATACCATGTTTGATGGTAAGACAAGATATCAAGGAAAAATAATAAAAGCTGAAGATAATAAAGTTTATCTTAGCGTTAATAATCAAGAAATTGTTATAGCGTTTGATATAATAAAAAAGGCATCCTTGGTATTAACAGATGAGATGTTTAGAAATTTAATGAATAAAAAATAAAATACTCTGATTAAAAATCTTAAGTAAGGCAAGAAATTGTATGATTAATACTGGTAATATAGAAATTTTACAAATTATAGATTCTGTAGCAAGAGAAAAAAATATTCCTAAGGAATCATTAATTGCAGCAATGGAGCAGGCAGTGCAAGTTGCTGGGCGTAAAAAATATGGAAATGATCATAATATCAGAGCTGAGATAAATAGAAGAACTGGTGATATTAAGCTTTTTAGAGTACTTGAAGTAGTAAAGAAAGCAGAAGACCATTTTACTCAAATTTCTTTAGAAGACGCTAAAGAAAGGAAAGAGGACGTCAAGATTGGAGATGAGATTCATGACCCATTACCTCCTATTGATCTTGGACGCGTTGCAGCTCAAACTGCTAAGCAAGTTATAATACAACGAGTTAGCGAATCAGAAAGAGAAAGACAATATGAGGATTTCAAGGATAGAAAAGGTGAAATTCTAAATGGTACTATTAAAAGAGTAGAATTTAATAATATGATAGTTGATCTTGGAGGTCGCGCTGAAGCTATTATTAAAAAAGATCAGTTAGTTAGAGGTGAGAGTTATAAAGTTAATGATCGTATTAAAGCCTATGTTCAGGATGTAAGATTAGTACCTAAAGGACCACAAATTTTCTTGTCCAGAACTGATGATAGAATGCTTGTGAAGTTATTTAAGTTAGAAGTTCCGGAAATTTATGATAATGTTATAGAAATTAAAGCTGTAGCTCGTGATCCTGGTTCAAAAGCAAAGATAGCGGTTTTTGCTTCTGATTCTAGTGTTGATCCGATAGGTACATGTGTTGGGCTTAAAGGAAACAGGGTTAGAGCTATTACTAACGAGTTGGGTGGTGAGAAGATAGACATAGTATTATGGAACAAAAATATTGCGCAATTTGTTATGAATGCTCTTGCTTTATCAGAAATTTCAAAAATTGTTATTGATGAAGATCGTCATTTAGTAGATGTAGTGGTAACTCAAGATAATCTAAGTTTAGCAATCGGTAGAAGAGGGCAGAACGTTAGATTAGCTTCCAAACTTACTGGTTGGAATATTAATGTGATGACAGAAGAGCAAGAATCAAAACGTAGAAATGAAGAATATAGCTCTATTACAAAATTGTTTATGGATGCTTTAGATATTGAAGAAGTTATAGCGCAGCTTTTATATGCTAAAGGTTTCATGTCTTTAGAGCAAATTGCTTCTAGTAGAATTGAAACATTAATGGATATAGAAGGTTTTGAAGAAGAATTAGCAGCAGAAATTCAAAATCGTGCAATTAATTATGTGAATATTAAGAATGAGCAAATTTTAGGTAAGCTTGAAGAATTAGGTGTAGAACAAGAATTAATAGATATATTGGAACTATCACCAGAGTCTATATTGAAATTAGCGGAGTATGGTATAAAAACCATAGAAGATTTAGGGGAATTGAAAGTAAGTGAGTTTAAATCACTTGTACCTACTAATATGAAAGATGAAGATATAGAATTAATAATCGATACTGCTCGTACCAGTAATAATGAAAATATATAATTAATTTGTCATTTAAATGTTATAGTAATGATGTTTAATGAGTTATAATTAAACATCATTACTACTGCAGATTAGTTAAGTTATGTAAACATTACTATATAGATAATAAAAGTTAAACGGTTGTATTAAAGAACGTAAGGAAAAACTATCTCACTTCCATATAAGTGAGAATCCATATTAAAATCTTAGAAAGACTTAAGGTATTATAGATCCCTGCTTTTTAGGGATGAAGTCGAAGGTATAAATTACCTCTCTCAAAACGCTTAATTTTAAAACAAAATTTTTAGTAGAAGTTAAATAATTATGACGGATAACCAAGAACCTAAGCAGAAAAGACTAACACTTGGCAGTTCAAAACTGACATTGAATAAGTCAGCAGGACAAAGTAATATTACTAGAAGTTCTGTTAATTCTGCAAAAACTATAGTTGAAGTTAAGAAAAGTAGTTCACAGGGCACTTTATCTTTTAACAAAGCTTGGAATAATCAAGGTTCTCAAGGCGTAGAATCTACAGCTAGTGAAGAATTTAATAGACGTTTAGCTGTTTTAAAAAATGCAGCAGCAGAAAAAGCGAGAGCTGAAAATAGTGATAAAGTTATTCCAAGGTTAAGTGAAATATCGCGCATTAATTCTTCTCCTATTGAGGAAGAAGCTGAAGAAGAGATTAAAGAAGAAGATGCAACAGAAGATTCTGTAGATGCTATTGAAGAAGAAAGTAAAGAGGAATATCATTCTGTTGAAGAAACAATAGAACAGAAGAATGATAAGGAATCTAAACCTTCTAAACAACATTTTCCTAAATCAATAATTGGTACTAGAGCGCATTACGGCGTTGCTATAGAAAATATTCCAGAGAAAGATAAAGTTGGTGATAATAAAATAGTTGTACCAAAAGCAAAAGTTGAAGAACCTAAGAAGTTGAAAAAAGCTGATATTTTTCACATGCTTGATAGTGATTCTGCTGGTAAAACTAGAAGTCTTGCATCAATAAAAAGAGCAAGAGATAAAGTAAAACGTAAAGCTGAACAACATAGTGCGCCAGAAAAGATCTATAGAGAAGTAATTATTCCAGAAGTTATCACTGTAGGTGATTTAGCAAATAAAATGTCTGAGCGTGCAGCTGATGTAATAAAAGAGCTAATGCGCCTTGGTATTATGGCTACTAGTAATCAAACTATCGACGCTGATACAGCAGAGTTAGTAGCTACTACTTTAGGTCATACAGTTAAGAGAGTACAAGAATCTGACGTTGAAAACATATTAATTAGTGAAGCTGATAAAGAAGAAGATCTAAAACCTAGAGCTCCTATTGTTACCATTATGGGGCACGTTGATCACGGAAAAACTTCGTTACTTGACGCTTTAAAATCTACTGATGTTGCAAGTCAGGAAGCAGGAGGAATTACTCAGCATATAGGAGCTTACCGTGTTACTTTAGATAATGGTAAGGCTATTACTTTTATTGATACGCCAGGTCATGAGGCTTTTTCTGAAATGAGAACAAGAGGAGCTAAAGTTACTGATATAGTGGTGATAGTTGTTGCCGCTGATGATGGGATTAAGACGCAAACAATAGAGGCGATTAATCATGCGAAAGCTGCAAACGTTCCTATAATAGTTGCAATAAATAAAATAGATAAGCCAGATATCAATCTTGACAAAGTAAAGAACGAGCTTTTAATACATGAGCTAGTTGCTGAAGAATTAGGCGGGGATATAATGGTTGTACCAGTTTCAGCTTTAAAGAAAATGAATCTTGATAAGTTAGAGGAAGCTATTTTATTAGTCGCAGAAATGCAAGATTTAAAAGTTAATTATGGTGGATTAACAGCAGGTGTTGTTATAGAAGCGAGAGTAGATAAAGGGAAGGGAACCGTTGCAACTGTATTAGTACAACGTGGTACTTTAAAAAATGGGGATATAGTTGTTGCAGGGACTAAATACGGCAAAATCAAGAGAATGAATAATGACAAAGGCATAGATGTCACTGAAGCGGAACCAACTGTACCAGTAGAGATTTATGGTTTAAACGAAGCGCCACGAGCTGGAGATCAATTTAACGTAGTGCAGACTGAAAAACAAGCCAGAGATATTGTTGATTATCGTGAGCGTATTGCTAAAGAAAAGAAAATTTCTGTTAACCAAAGATCAAGTTTAGAGGAATTATTCTTGAAAGCTGCAGGGGGTGCTGGAACAGTAAAAGAATTACTAGTTATTATAAAAGGTGATGTTCAAGGTTCTGTTGAAGCGATAGTATCCAGTTTACAGAAATTACCAAGTGATGAAGTGAAAGTTAGAATTCTGCATCATGCGGTTGGTAGTATAGCGGAATCAGATGTTACGTTAGCAAGAGCCTCTAACGCTATTATTATTGGTTTTAATGTAAGAGCAAATAATAATGCTTTAATCATGGCAGAGAAGGATAATGTAGATATTAGATATTATTCTATTATTTATAATTTATTAGATGATATTAAATTAGTAATGAGCGGAATGCTTGCGCCAATTATTCGTGAGCAATATATTGGTAGCGTTGAGATTAGACAAGTATTTGTCGTTTCAAAAGTTGGTAAAGTTGCCGGTTCTTATGTTACTAAAGGTATCATCAAGAGAGGAGCAGGGGTACGTCTATTACGTGATAATATTGTAATTCATGAAGGAAAACTCAAGACTCTTAAGCGTTTTAAAGATGATGTTAAGGAAGTTCGAGAGAATTTTGAATGCGGTATTGCTTTCGAAAATTACGATGATATTAAAGAAGGTGATATAGTAGAAGTATTTGAAATTATTGAAGAAAAGAAACAGTTATAGTGATATGAAAAAAACTGCAGATAAAACTAGATCACATAGACAACAAAAAGCAGCGACTTTAATTAATTCTGCAATAGTTGAAGTATTGAGGAATGGTAAAATGCTGGACAAGAATTTAATTAATTGTTCAGTTACTATTACTAAAGTTTTGGTAACAAGTGACCTAAAATTAGCATACTGCTACTTTTTGCCATTTAATACAAAATTAAATGCCCAAGAATTGATGGAAGCTCTGGATAAGTCTAAATACGCAATTAGAAGTTTTGTAACTTCTAAAATTAATTTAAAATATTCTCCTGAAATTCGATTTCATTATGATTATGGATTCGATAATACTTACCAAGTGGAAAAGTTGCTAAAACAAGATGATTCATTGAAGTAGATCACAGTATTTTTTTAATTATAACTTAATGTTGTCAGATCTTAATTTCAATCTAGTTGTCGCTTCTGCTATCTCAGTATCTATTACTTTATGAATTGTTATTGAATCTACTTCGATTTCGTTTACTATTCCTCTAATTTCAGGTATAGGCTTATTTCAACTTGATATTAGTATTTACTTGTTTTACTCCTACTATTTTGCTTATGGATTCTTTAATAATTTCTATATCATCTTTAGATATAACTACTCCATAAATATGCACATTTTGGTTAGTAGTTTCTACATGTAGGTCTATCCTCCAGATATACGGTTATTCATAAATAAATTTAAAATTTTACCTTTAACTTTTTGCCGTAATTATCGTATCTGCCATTAATGAGCCACTATCTTTCACTTTCAGCTTATCTGGCATCTACGTTAATAACATTATCGATACTAGATGCTATTCTATAACACGATTTACTTGTAAAGCAGGTTTCTAACTTTCCTTCTAATTTCACTACTCCATTTTCCATAACTATCTTTATATCTTTAGCTGGTAAATCTTGTTCTTCCATCAACCTTGTTTTTACTTTTACGGTTATAATATTATCTTCAATAGTGTCTGCGGCATTTACGCAGAAAACACCTAATAATATAAAGAATATTGCCATTATATTGATTGTTCTAAAGTTCATAATTTCCTCCTGTTGTTTTTAAAGTTATAATAAATACAATTTTTAATTATTAAATAGGCTTTTATTTGCAGTTATTAATTTAACTAATTTGTAAAATTTTTTAAGTTATATTTATAGCTATCTTGCAATTTTAATATTATACGTCTGTATAATTATGAGCTGGGAGATTATATGTTTCTATTTACTAAACTCTACATGGCGATCTTCTGAGGTAACGTCAGAGGTACTTATATTTAATAATATTTATTTAGTGGCATTATAATCTTACATTAAATCCTCTCATTATTCTTCTGCATTGAAATAATCATCTTTAAAATTTAACGATATATTAAAATATTAACTAAAAATATACCATAACTTTATGGTTAGCACTTTAATAAATTATGTCAATAGGTAATTTTAAAATTTATTTTAATTGTGCTAATAAAGATCTTTTTAATTTTTGAATAAGTAGAATAAGAGAATCGAATAGGATAAGAATTTAAGAATCCTTATCCTAAATTGGTACCAAAACTGAAGAGACGTGAAGAAAAAATTAGTAATAAACCATTCAAAAACTTAATTTATTTAATACCAATAGCTAAGTTTTTTATTCCGCTTAGATAATCACTTTTGCTGATGATACTAGGATCTTTTTCACCATTTAGATTAATAATTACTAAACGCTTATATCCTTGTTTATAGTCATTTTTGAAATCGTAAATAGCTCCTATGACTACTTAATGTGCCAGTTTAAATTTCATCTTTAAATATTTCTAAAGCTGTATGTACTTGGTTATGAACGTTATAAATTACTCCGTCCTTATAAGCAAAATCTTTAGGTAGTTTTATAAAATCTAATTCTTTACGAATAGCTTCAGGTTTGCTGCTTAATCTCCAACAGCTGCTTTAATTGCTCCACAATCAACATACCTATAATTAATAAAACAGAAGTATTTAAATATTTTACTCCATATTTTACCAAATCCATAGCAGTATCAATTTGATTACCAATATTACGAATATACAAATAAGTCATTAACTGCTGTCGCATCAATTGTTTCACTCTGAACTCTGAACAACTTAGAATAGTAGCTCTAGGGGCTTGAGAATCTTGAATTTCTGTTAATTTATCCTCTAAATTTTCTTGAACGTGACTAGCATTTTCATTAAAAATCTTCTATATTAAACTTTTTGCTTTATCATTAAATTTTGCTAGGCTCATTTGAAGCTGCAAAGGAGCTATTAGTTGCTAATAAAATGATAAAATAGTACAGAATATTTTTCATCTATGCCTCAATAAATTTAATTATTATTAAGTAGACTTATCCTTTTATAATTTTAGTTGCAACTAAAATAGTATTTTTAACTTTGATATTTATAATAGTATGTGGTGCCGATAGAGGGAATCGAACCCCCGACCTACGCATTACGAATGCGTTGCTCTGCCAGCTGAGCTATATCGGCATATAATTAGTAGTTAAAAGCTATATAATAATTACATAATTATTAATGAAGAAAGTATAAAAATTCTATTTACTTTTTTACCTTCTGAAGGTTCATATACTATCATGCTTGCGATAGCAATTTCAGCAAAATACAGTTTTGTGTTCTTTTCAGAATTCTGTAAAAATAGTTTAGCTATTCTTTGTTGTTCAGCAGTAGTTTGAGCCTTCATTAAGTTTTGAGCAAATTTTT
The DNA here is from genome assembly GCA_050920655.1 of Candidatus Rickettsia vulgarisii. Classification (GTDB taxonomy): domain Bacteria; phylum Pseudomonadota; class Alphaproteobacteria; order Rickettsiales; family Rickettsiaceae; genus Tisiphia; species Tisiphia vulgarisii. The sequence continues at coordinate 181,513 of CP133317.1, forward strand.
TACCGTTTACACTTGTAAAATATGATTCTAGTTTCAAAGATAAATCTGGTATTTGGAGGAAGTCTTCTATAGCAACTAAAGGCGTTGCGCCATTTTTCAGGGCTTGAATAAAGATTTCTATCCTTTGTAAGCTATTTGATGCTAAAGTTTCTAAAGATACTTCTTTGCCTCTACTAGAAACTAGAGAGTTGTCTTTTATCCAAAAGTCTAATCCTATTTCAATAGGACAAGTTATACCTTTATGTAGTAATATCCATCTACTTGATTCAGGTGAACCTATAACCGTAAAATTACTACCGTTATATTCAAAATTTTTAGCTGCAATCCAATAATATTCTGAAGTTAAAAAAAGTCCTATACTGCCATTAAGTAGCATTTTAAATTTTTTTGTCTTAAATATAGTTTCTTGGTAAGAGTTAAATTGAGTATAGCTAGGATGCCATAAGATATTAAAATTAAACTGATTAAAATTAAGGGTAATAGTTTGTGATAGATTGTCTCTTTCTGTATATTCTTCTGTGCCTAAGGGTTTTTGAGGTGTTGATAACCATTTATTATGTTCATTGGTATCTGCTGAGTGAACATCTTTATACTGATACATTGATATAATTTTATTTTCCTTTGGGTTAATATTTAAGATTCTTCTCTTAAAAGTATCAGCTACAAATAAAGAATCTTGATTTTCCCATATAGCACTATAAGGCATATTAAAAAGATCAATACCTAGAACATTGCTTCCTATAAATTTTTGAAAATTTAAATCTTCATCTACGAAAGAAATTTTTCCAGTATGGGCATCAGATATACAGATATTTTTACTTAATACAGAAACAGAAGTAGAGGTCATAAATATTCATTTTCTTTTTTCAACCAAAATTTCCAGTTTGATTAATCAAATTACCTTCTAAATCAAATTTATAGAGTTTCGGTGGTGTTAATCCAGAAACATAAATAAATTTATTATCATTGCTAAAAGCAATTCCATGTGCACTGCCTACAGGATAAGACCAAAGTTTTCCTGATTCGTTAAATAATATAATTTTGCTAGAGTCATAATCAGCGATAACAAATGTTTTTCCTTGATCAATAACATCAATATTTTCTGGGCTTATTAATTCAGGATCAATATATCTTTTAACTAAAGTTAAATTATTTTGTTCTCAAGTTCAACAATTAAGATATCGTGCCCATTATAATTGGCAATATATAATCTTTGGTTATCTGCACACCATTTTACACCCGTCGGATTCCAAACATCTACATTTTCTGGCTTATTTAATATTTTTGTTTTACCAGTTTTAATATCCATTAAGTATACATTTCCGTAGTCACAGAAAATAATTTGATTCTTATTCTTAAAGGTTTGAGAGCATATTAGCCCCACATTTAGCGGTAGACCTTGTTCATCTGTTATAGTAGTTATTTTCATATTTTCAGAGACAAGGAAGTTTTTAGGTTCCTTGTTTGGAATAGCAAATAAAAAATTTGAGTAACATAAAGGTAAGAAAATAGTAACTATCTTTAATATTAATTTATATATACATTTATAGTTCTTTATCATCAGTAAGAATTCTTAATTATTAAGTTATATACAAATTCTGGATTAAGAATTTAAAATTATTAATCCAGAATTTGTATTAGATTGGTAAAATATTTGGAATAGTATAAAACTTTTAATTTAATGTTCTAGACCACTCAGGATCAGAGGCATCTTGAGGAGTCAAGATTTCTCTCTCGTTATATTCGGTTAGATCAATTGAATAAATACGAGTTTTACCAGCAGAATTACCTTCATGTGGCCATCCCTTAGCAAACATTATTACACGACCGTTTGGCGCCCAACATGGCCCTTCAACAAGGTAGCCACTTGTTATAATTCTTTCAGCATTTTCATTATCTAAGTTTGTTGTTTTAATAACTCCAATAGTGAAGCCTTTGCCTGGTAGTATTTTGGTGAAAGCTATATAATCCCCTCTAGGTGACCAGCATGGCGCAGCATAGGCTCCACCACCAAAACTTATACGTTGAACATTCGAACCATCAGAGTTCATGATGTATAATTGTCTTGAACCACTTCTATCTGAGTTAAAAACAATCTTGCTACCATCAGGAGAATAACTTGGAGAAGTATTAATTATACCTGATCCACTGGTTAATTGTCTGACTGCTTTAGTGTTTAAATCAATTTCGTAAATGTTAGTAGTTCCACCTTTTGCCATTGACATTAAAGCTTTGGTGCCATTTGGTGAGAATCTTGGAGCAAATGACATACCTGGAAAATTACCAACTAATTGTTCACGATTAGTTTTTAAATCCTTAATATAAACATGTGGCTGTTGTCTATTGGCATAGGATAAATAGAGAATTTTGTCTGTTGCTGGTGAAAATCTAGGGGTTAATACTAAATTTTTCCCGTCTGTTAAATATCTATGATTAGCTCCATCATAGTCCATCATTGCTATTCTCTTAGTTCTATGTAGGTAAGATCCGCTCTCAGCTACATAAGCTACTTTAGTATCAAAATACCCGGCATCACCGGTCATTTTTTCATAAATTTTATCAGCTATTTTATGTGCTACTCTTCGCCATAAATGTGGTTGTACTTCAAACATTTCACCGGCTAAGTTTTTTTCTAAAGTTGTATCCCACAATATAAAACTAATTTTTATCTTGCCTGAAGGTAGTTTGACAACTTCTCCATTTACTAGAAGAGTAGCGTTAATTTGTCTCCATGCAGAAAAAAGAGGTTTATGAGATATCCCAATAGCATCTTCTATAAAAGCAGCAGAAGAAATAGGGCGGAACATGCCAGATATTTTTAGGTCATTAGATATTACCCCAATTATATCATTAGCAAAAGCATTGTTTTTGCCATCATCAGTACTAAATTTATTGATAGCTATTGGTATCGGATCAACATGTCCACGTTCTATAGAGATTGTCTCTATAGCATAGCTGTTGAAATTTAAAATTAAAACTAGGGTAAATAAAAAATGCTTTATCACTATATCTTACTCAGTTAGTTATTTATATAAAAAGTATATTACATATAATTATATATAGAACAAAAATTACGACAATAATATTAATAACAAATTTTTATATGTACTGGGTGTTTACAAAAAGAATAGGTTATTGTAAACAAACGTAGACTTTGTTACATAACAACGGCTACCAATCTTCCTATCTTCAGTATAATTTTAAAGAATACACAAATATCAACAAGTTATAGCAATATCCTAACAAATTATTTAAAAAAGTAGCTATTATAATTATTAAAAAAATAAATTTTTTGCACTTTTGCCTTTAAAGCTTGTTACTATTAGCTCTACAAAGCGGAATTTTGGTGGATTTTGATAGTTTTTTATTATGATTATAGAACGCTAAATTTATACTTACCGTTATATAGCAATACAAGAATAATATTTTAATAAGATATTTCTTCTTTGTGCAACGTCATTGTGAGCCACATTTATGTGGCGTGGCAATTTTATGAGTATTAACCTCACAAGATTGTTATGGTAACTTCGCTGCCTCACAATGATATTTTATTAAAATTGCTGACTCATGATGACGTATGGTTTTAGTATTTTCCGGATTCTCGCCATAACTAGGACGGTATCTCAGTTTCATACGATAGAGATTCATCTTTTAAAGATTTGATTTTATCAGGTAAGTCTAAATATGCCGCTATAGATAAAAATAATCCTAAATGCTCTTGAGGATTTACTATAGATTCTAGATTTTTATAAATTTCTACTGGTTTTAATGAGTAAAATTTCTTATATAATTCCACAATTTCAAAAGAAGGTTTTTTAGCAAAAGCTTCTTGTAATATTTTAGGATCCTTATTTTTCTTATTAGAGAAATTTATAGTTAAATAATGATCTAACGCTTTATAGTTAGCTGGGGATATTCCTAGAGCTAATTCTAAATAATAGAGGGCTTTTTTATTGTCATTAGCATCGATCATATTCTTTGCTGCTAATATATAATTATCTACTATTTTATCTTTAATAGATTCAAATTTTTGCTTATCAGCCTTATGAAGCTTAGGGACTATGAAAGTAAATTTTTCCCACTCACCAAGTTTTGAGTAACAATTAAGTAGAGTTTCTAAATTTTCACTATCGTACTCATTTAAATAAAAAGATTTAACAGCATAATCTTCAGATTTTTTATATGTATCACTATTATAAAATATTTGAGCTAGTCTTTTTGTTACAAAGCTAAGACAATATTTTGCTTGTTCTAATTCTTGAAAATATTTGATTTTTTGGTCAGTATTTTCTTCTGTTTCTGCTAATAATAAATGATATAATTTCTTTTTGTCTTGTTTTAAACCATTCTTATTTATTTTCTTTATTGCACTTAAAGATTTTGTTCTTTCGCCAATAATAAGCTCTTTCATAGTTTCTATCAGCTGAGAAGTATTACTATTTGCTTTTTTGGTACGAAATATTCCCTTAATAGAGCTAGGAATATCAATAATTGCACATATTATTTTTATAGCGCCTATAATGATAATAGTTGATAATATATAAATAACAATTGAAGTAAAAAAAGAACTTTCTATTTGGTAATTATATAGCTTAATAGTTAGTATTGAATCAAGTTGGCTTAATAAAGAGAAACCAAAATATAATAATAAAAATATAGCGCAAATTATTAATAATCTAATCATGGTGTTTCTCTATGAATTTTTGCTCTAGTTTTTTTGAATAAAAGAAATTAACAAAACTATCTAATTGTTCCATAATTTTCTTCTTTAAATTTGCTTGTTCTTGGTTTGAAGATTCTTGCTTTTCTACTTTAATAAATTTTTCAATCCAAGGGATATTTTTAGGAAAAATTCTTGTTGCTTTTTTCTTTCCATCTTTTAAATAACTATCATTATAATTTTGTAAATCCGTTAAAGTATTTTTTATCTCAGGAGCTAGTTCTATAGATTGAATTTTTAACAGTTGCTCTGAAAAATTTTTATCCTGTAAAAAATTGATGATTAATAGATTTGCATTAAGTAAATAGCTACGGTAATTATCAAAAGTTGGATTATATTGTTCTGTTGCTTTAATGGTATCATTTGCAATATTATTTGATACTTCAGGAATATCTATGTTTTTTAAATGATTTTGGTCACTAGCAATGTTTTGTTCTTTTTCAGTCTTAGGATTTTCTATTTCTGAGTTATGATTATTTATTTCTATATTTTCTACTGGTTCCTTTATAGCTATTTTCTTAGTGAATAATCCAGTCTTGTAAAAAGCCATATAACTGACTGATATGACAAATAATATAATAAGAATAATTGTGAAAATAAAAGGATTATTGCTATGGACTTTTATTGCGGTATCTTTCATCACTCCTCTTGACTTAGATTCTATGAATCTATATAGCGTTGTCTAATAATAATTTCAACATTTGTTCAGGTTTTCCACCTTCACAATAAATCACATTTTTAGGAAAAAATCTAATATTATCTGCTACGTTTTTACTAATAGTAATTACTAGGCTATTGGATAAATATGGCAATAAATTATTAATAGATAATAATTTATTTAAAATTTTGGTGCTATTTTGAGAATATAATAAAATATAATCTATTCCTTTTTTAATTTTTTCGATTTGGTTTAATTCTTGAGTGTACGCTACTTCATAAATAATTTGCCTTGTGATTTCTTTAGGTAAATTTTTAGCGATTTCATTTGAGGATAAATAAATGCTTTGTCTATAAATCTCTTTAGGAATATTTTTTATCAGATCATTTATATTTTGAGCTTCATATACTATCGAGAAGTTATTATTAGATAAGAGATTAGATGATAAATTGCCAACAACCCAAATATTGAACTTTTTTTTCAGTTCTTCTTGCTGATTAAACCAAGAGATAAGAATTTTGCTGGCAAATTGGCTAGTGATAATAATATTATTATATCCAGCAACAATATTATTATCTATTTCTAAATTTTTATATTTTATTAAAGGAGAACATATATATTTGAATTTTCCTATAAAAATATTATTTTTACTATTCTTAGATAAAATAATATTATTATCATTTTCTAGGGTTCGAATGATATTAAAATTATCTTCTTGACTTCTAGTAAGTAAAATAGATTTCATGATTCTTAATATAGCTTATAATATCAGAAGAAAATATAAAAAAATCCTTATCTAAGTTTTAGATAAGGATTTTTTTTATATCATTTAGAATTATAGTATAATTAGAACTTAAGTCTTGCTCCAACAATAGCTACAGTACCTTTAGTAGATTTTTTAGGAGCTTCTGGATAGTGAACAGGTCTTCCTTTTGCTTTGACATAAGCTATTTCAGCATAAGGCACTAAACCTGGTGTTAAGATACATTCAGTACCAAGAGCTACAGTATCAACCTTATTCTTATATCTTAATGATTTAAAATATGAGAGGCTTGTTTTAATAGGTCCTTGCTTATATGCAACAGCTCCATTATAAAATTCAGTTTTACGACCATTCTTGTGGTATTCAGGAGTGGTTAAACTTTTTCCTAAACTACCGTAGGATGCAGCGCAAGAAAAATTACCATAAGTTAATACTCCACCAACATTATAAGCTCTTAAATTTGAAATTTTACTTCTCTGAAGAACATTTCTCTTAGTTTTATCATCTATTATTAAAAAGCTACGCGCAGCTTTAGCAAATTCTCCTGTAGCGGCAATTTTTATAGCTAAATCATCTGAAAGCTCGTGCTCATATGATATACCAGCAGAAAATGCATCTTTTACGTTAAGATTAATTATAGCAATTGTGCCATCTGCTAAAGTTACTGTATCTATACCAGTTTTTGATAGTGTAAAACGTCTGTCAGTTACAGTTTTATCTAGGTAATTTAATGATCTATTACCGCCAGCATTTGCAGAATCAGGAGTATAAGAAATACCAAACTGGAATCCTTTCATTTTAGGTGTATAATAAGATATTTTTCTTGATGGTTCTGTTTTTTCGCTCATGTCATCGAATCTATTAGCAAATGATTCCATATAAAATCTGTCAGATGTATCAAATTCAGGTTTGACTTTTTGATAACTCATATGTTCACTATCAAGATTTATATATCTACTCCAATTAGTACCGCTAGCAGCGACAACATTGTAACCAGTTACGCGCATTTTTGCTTGGGCATCGTGAGGAGATCCTATTTCTACTTTACCGTAGTCTGTTTCTAAGAAAATGTGTGAACCATTGTAACTTACAGAAGTTTTTGGTTTTGTTGTTGGTAACAACACTAATTTAGCTCCAACAGTCATACCGTTTAATTCTTGTTGAGCGGTAAGATAGAAAGCCGCTTCTGAATATAAAGCAAATCTCTTTTTATTGTCAGTAATATATTTACCGAGTCCAGTTAAATGATTTTGAGTGCTATAACCAGCTTGAAAACCATAAAAACCTTCTAATTTTATTTCAGTATCGCCTTTTTTGAAATTGTTATCTTCTGCAAGGGCTGTGCCAGTAATGCAGGAGATACACAATATAGTAAGTAATTTTTTTATTTTCATATTCTATATCCAAAAAGCTATTAAGTTATGTACTAGATTACATTACTAGTTTAAAAAACCTTAGCCTTTTATGCTAATAACATATCTATGGGTTAAGCAGTAGTATAATACCTATAATTATTTGTATAATATAGTGAAAATTGTAATATAATTATGTTATAGATAATTATTTTTAGATGCAGTGATAAAAATGCATCACCTTAAAAATATGAGAACATTTATATTATTTATCATCCTTATATAGTAAGGAAAACTATTGGTTATAGGGTTATTTTAATATTATTAAATATTTATTAATTTATTACTTTTAATTTTTAGGTAAATCATTTATATTTAACACTTTAATTAAGATTCGTGTTGAAAATTATGACTATAATGTCTGATAAGTGGATAAAGCAAATGAGTAAGGAGTATGAAATGATTTCTCCGTTTTCAGAAACACAAGTTAAGCTGAATAACGATAGTAAAATTATTTCTTATGGATTGTCTTCCTATGGTTATGATGCTAGAGTTTCAAAACATTTTAAAATATTTACTAATATCAATTCAGCGATAGTTGATCCTAAGAATTTTGATGAATATAGTTTTGTGGATAGAGAAGTTGATGTTTGTATTATTCCACCTAATAGCTTTGCTTTAGCTAGAACAGTTGAATATTTTAAAATTCCACGAGATGTGTTAGTAGTATGTGTAGGAAAATCAACATATGCTAGGTGTGGTATAATAGTTAACGTTACACCATTAGAACCAGAATGGGAAGGGCAGGTAACATTGGAATTTTCAAATACTACACCATTACCTGCAAAAATTTATGCTAACGAAGGAGCATGCCAATTTTTATTTCTTAAAGGAGATCAAGTTTGTGACGTATCATACGCTGATCGTCATGGTAAATATATGAAACAATTGGGTGTTACCTTACCAAGAACCTAATTTGTACAAATTACTAAGTTTAATAATAATTATTAAGGACATTAAAAATTATGACAACGACTAACCAACAGGGAACGCCTTATATTGCAATTAATGCGCAATATGTTAAAGATCTTTCTTTTGAAAATCCTAATGCTCCTAAATCTTTAGTATCTTTAGAAAATAACCCACAGATTGACTTATTTCTAGATCTTAATATTATTAGTTTGCCTAATGAGAATTTTTATGAGGTAGAATTGAGCATTGAAGCAAAGGCAATGAATGAAGGTCAAAAATTATTTATAGTTGATCTAAAATATGCAGGGGTATTTAATTTAATTAATATACCATTAGACCAGCATCAAATGCTGCTAGCTGTTCATTGTCCAGCGATGATTTTTCCTTTTGCTAGAAAAATTGTTGCTGATGTAACGCAAGATGGTGGGTTTCAGCCTTTAATGATTGACCCAATTGATTTTGGTGCATTGTATAGTAAAAAAATGCAAGAAGAAGCAGAACAACAAAATGACAATAAAGCAAAATTGTAATTCTAATATTTAAATAAATTTGTATAAGGAGAGCATTTATGCGAGTACTTTTAATAGAAGACGATAAGGAAGTAGTAGAATCGATTGAATTAACATTAGCTTCCGAAGGAATTATCTGCGATGTGGCAGAATTTGGTGCAAAAGGGATAGAGATAGGTAGAATTTATAATTATGATTTGATTATCTTAGATCTTATGTTGCCAGATATCGATGGTATTGAGGTGTTGTTAAGATTACGTTCAGCTAGAGTAAAAACGCCAATACTGATTTTATCTGGAATTACAACAATTGAACAGAAAATAAAAGGGTTAAATATTGGGGCGGATGATTATTTAACTAAGCCATTTAATCGCGCGGAGTTAATTGCTCGTATTAATGCTATTATTCGTCGTTCTAAAGGATATTCTGAATCAGTTGTTAAATTTGATAAAGTAAGCGTCCATCTTGATACTAGGACAGTAGAAGTTGCTGGTAAGAAGGTGCATTTAACTAATAAGGAATACGCTATCTTAGAATTATTAATATCACGTAGAGGAATTGTTGTAAGTAAGGAGGATTTCTCAAATCATCTTTATAGTGGTGCTGGTGAACCGCCAGAATTAAAAATTATAGACGTCTTTATATGTAAATTACGTAAAAAACTAGCAGATGCTGCTGGTGGTACAGACTATATTGATACAGTATGGGCACGTGGTTATATGTTAAAAGAATATGATATGGAAGAACAGAAAGACGCTGTTAGTAATGAAGCGCAAGCTTTATAAAGATATTCCTTTATAGACGTTCGTATTTTTATACGGAATAAGAAAAAGTTATTATGATACCTTCTAAAATAGAATTAACTGGTAAAGTTTATATTAAATATATCGATAATGTACCCGGACCTAATGTAGGTGATGTTCAGCTTTTATTAAATGATGACGCTACTAGCCTATATAAAGGAGATTATGATAACTTAAAATCAAGTGGTTATATTAAAGCAAAACTTTTCGATGGATTAGTTTGGCAAAATATTAACATTAGTGATTTATGTTTAGATAAAGAATATAAATTCACTAAGAGGCAGAGAGCTATTGATTCTGCAGTTTTGTGCCAAGGTTTAATAGAAAAACATAAGGGACTTGTTCTGCATAGAACTTATAGAGGGCATTTTTCAGTTCAAGAATAATTATCGATAACTTCATAATACAAAATTTTTAGATTAATTTGTTATAATATTTTTTATCAAGAAGTTATTTTCTATTTCTCTGTAGCGAATAAAAGTATAATCTATTACAAGAATAGATTATACGATTTACAAGAGGAGCTATGGCAGAAGAAAATAAAAAATCTCAGAGTTTGAAAGAGCTAAAAGAGCAAATTAAAGACATATTATCTGGCGTTAATGTAGATAATGATCTTGAATCTGAAGCTGCAATAAAAATGCTTGATGAGTTAGAGACGGATGAATCTTTTAACCAAGAGATAGAAAATATATTAGCTTGCTTTGATGAACAAGCATTAGATCTTACAAAATTACAAGCCCAAATTATGATTATAATAAAGAAATATTTAGGTAAAATTAATAGTAAAAAATTACCTATTAATATAGACGAACGATTAATTGCTAAGAATATGAAATATATAAGTTTATGAATCCTAAAAGGATTGCTGGAGAAACAAAAAAAGAAAATTTTGCTAATAATTATATTAAAGGTGGGATGGATTTGGCTAGTCGTTATGAAGGTGGATCTAAAAGCGATTTAAAAGATTATTCTCCAAATTTTTTGAAAAAATTAGAAAAAGCTCATAAGAGTTTTAAAAATGGTAGAAGTATATAAATTTAGATCAATAAAATGTCTAGTATTTACCTACGAAAACTAAAATTATCAAACTATCGTAATTTTCAGGATTTTGAGATTAGTTCTGGTAATAATTCCGTTATAATTATAGGGGATAATGGTAGTGGGAAAACCAATATATTAGAAGCCATTTCATTATTTTCTCCTGGTAAAGGATTACGTTCCGCAAAATTAGATGAAGTTTGTAAAAGAGAAGAAAATTATTGTTCAACTTACGGGCTATTAGAAAGTAAATTAGGACCAGCTGAGATTATAACAACAATAAAACGTGATACTAATAGGCGTTTTTCAGAATTTAACGGTAGTAAAATATCTAATAATGAGTTAAGTAAATTTTCGTCAATGGTTTGGCTTACTCCTCAAATGGATGGAATTTTTGCTTCTGGCTTAAGTGAGAGAAGAAAATTTTTAGATAGGATAGTATATAATTTTATTCCATCACATGCAAAGATAGTTTCTAAATATGAATATTATTTGCATGAAAGGATTAAACTCTTAGAGCAAGAGAAAATAGATGCAAATTGGCTTGGAGTTATTGAAGAAAAAATTGCTGAATTGTCAGTTGAGATTATAATTAATAGATTAAAGATTATAGAAGAGATAAATAAAGTTATTGAAGATTTAGATAATAACTTTCCTAAAGCTATCCTATCAATTGATGGCCCTATTGAGGAGAATATTAGTAATAATATTGATTTTATCAAAGAACAATTATTAGCCTATAGAAACCGTGATAAAGTATCTAATCGCACTAATTTTGGAGCGCATAAGAGTGACTTTATGGTTACTCATAAGGAGAAGAATGCTTTAGCTAAATTTTGTTCTACAGGTGAACAGAAATCTATGTTAATTTCTATAATTCTTGCTCAAGTTAATTATTCCATTAAAGCAAATATTTCGCTGCCAATTTTGTTATTAGATGAAATTTTTGTTCATCTTGACGAAAAAAGGCGAGATTATTTGATAGAATATTTCCTAAATATAGGTTTGCAGACATGGATCACCGCAACTGATCTAAATGGCATAGAAAAATTGGCAAAGAAGGCTGAGGTAATAAGTTGTAAATTATTGAATTAATATTGTCTGTAACGCAAAATGCTTATATAATCATGCACATTTTTAATCGTTAAATTATTTACATGAAATTTTTAATAAGGTCTTTGTTTGCTTTTGTAATATTAGCTCAATCTTTAAATTGTATGGCTTACTGAACTAAAAAATAATTCTATTAAGCATAAAGCATTTGCAAATCAATTTTTATTAAATGCTTTACTTAGATCAGATCCAAAGGATTACAATATTGTGGGCCAGTAGTAGATAAATAGGGTGGATAAGAAGTATATATGAATTCCTTCAACAGAATCAAAATTTAGATAATATTTTAGCAATAGCAGATAATCCTATAAGTCATTTTGATAGATTAGATGCAAAAGAAATTTTATTACCACTTTTAAAAAAATATTTTAATTATGAATTGAATGATGAAGCTATAAAGAGATTTTTTAGGGCAGAATGTGAGCTATATAGAGATGATCATAAAAGAACGCCAATAAGGTATTTTTTACAAGAGAGTGTTTTAAAGAAGATGTATATGAGGTTGCCCAAAGAGCTTATAAAATTGGTAAAAATAACGTTATATTGATAATTGGTCAAACACCTTCTTATATCGGCATAATGATTGATGAAATACGAAAGATTAATAATGATAATACAACAAAAGTAGTTTTTGTGCCTTTTTCTGGTAGACCTGATTATATAGGTAAACTTAGAGGGAAAGGCAATATAGAATTATCTTATTTAAATCTTCTTAATAATAATAAAGAGATGATTTTTAGGAAAATTGTAACGGAAAGAGGCTTTTCTCCTAAAGATTTAATAGGAGCAGATAAAAAATTATTTATATTGGATAATTCTTCTGGTTCATCTTTTGCATCTTTGTTTACATTGATTTATAGATGGGTTTATGAAGAGAATCGTAATATACCTAATATAACAATCTTACATCCAGCAAACCCAAAAGATTTGTCAATACAAAATGAGAAAGGTAAGTGGATTCCTAGCAAAAACTTAAATTTGAATATGTCCTCTAATCTAAGTTTTGATATACCGGTAGTTTTCCTAAATATGAACGATGATATATTAAGAGAGTTCGATAAAGTTTATGATAATGTACGTATAGTTCCTAGTTTTAATAGCTTATATTGGAGAGAAAATTATAAAAAATTATTTGAGCAATATCCAAAAGAAGAAGCTGTAACAATAATTGGTGCATATAAGGAATATGTAGAACAGAAGGAAAAGTAGAAGTTTTATAAGAAAAATTAATATCAAACGCAAAAATTATTGATATTAATTTTCTTTATAAAACCACATTCTTTTAAATACATCATCTTTTCTTATGAAATGATGATGTATAGTAGCAAAAACATGTAGAACTATTAAAGTAACTAGAGGAATAGCTGAAAATAGGTGGGTTTTTTCAAATATTTTTGCTACGCCTTTATTTTGGGTGAATGAATTAATAGTAAATAGCCCATATACATCAATATTATGACCTGATAGGATTGTCATAAGAAAACCGCTAACCGGCATTAGAGACATTAATAAATATAACATATTAATATTGATATTTGTGGCTATTTTTTGCCATCTAGGTAAATCGATAGGTAGGTACTTTAACATTAGTTAAATGCCATATATACCTTATTGATATTAGAAAGAACGCAACAACTCCTGTTGCTTCATGAATAGTATAGATTTTATATTTTTCAGGAGCATGCATAAAATATTTCATTGATATGCCAGCTATAGCCATGATTAATATAGCAACAGTAATTGTCCAATGTAATAATTTAGCAATTAAACCATAAGAGTTTTCTGTGTTTCTAAGCATAATATCTACTCATACCTAATTTATATATAGTATACTATATATAAATTAGGTATGAGTAAGCATAAAATTTAAAATTGAGAAACACGCTGGTAAGATATGACTTTTCCACCACAATTTTGATGACAAATATGATAATCCGTTAAACATCTTTGGAAGCATCTATCATTATCAGATCTATAATAATCATCATATAAATAGTCGTCATGAGCTTTCATATATCTCCTCATTTGTCTATCATGCCGAGGTATATTAGCGCAATTATTTTCACAATGTGACCTCATCATTAAACAATTATTAGCGCACATCATTCCCATTTCAGTAGTAGGAGGAATAATCTCATATTCAGTTATATTATTTGGACCTAAATCTACACAAGATGTTAAGTTGAAAGCTAATAATAAAGAGATAAAAATTTTATTTATCATAATAATAACTCTATTTATTAATAAATAATTTTTGCTAAAGTTAAATCAATTAGAAATGGATAATTAAATAATTATCCATTTCTAATTGTACTATATTTATTGAAATATATTGGTGAATATTGATTATAGGATGCAATATAATGTGGATAATAATGATTTTTTTGCCACTGTTTTATACAGCAAATATTATATAAAATAAAGATATTTGTTGTTATTATATGTGAATACTATATCTTACCTGTCTATTAAATAGACAGGTAAGAATGGATCTAGACTAGTTTGTGAAATTTGTATCTACTAAAGCTAATTTTAAAACCTGGTCGATATTTGAGACTGGTAAGATTTCTAAATTATTCTTTATATTTACAGGTATTTCTTTTAAATCTTTAACATTTTCTTCTGGTATAAGAATAGTTTTTATACCGCCTCTGCTAGCAGCTAATAATTTTTCTTTTAATCCACCAATAGGTAATACATTTCCTCTTAAAGTGATTTCCCCAGTTATTGCAACGGTTTTCTTGACTGGGGTTTTAGTCATTAACGAGACAATAGTGGTAAATATAGCGCAGCCAGCGGATGGGCCATCTTTTGGAACTGCTCCAGCAGGTACATGCATATGGATATCAAGGTCTTTATAATCATCATATTTTAGCCCAAAGTTACCCGCTTTTGAACGGAAGCAGCTATAAGCGGCTAAAGCTGATTCTTTCATTACTTCCCCAAGTTTACCGGTTGTTTTAATTTCACCTTTACCGTGGAATGATAATGCCTCAATAGTCAATAATTCTCCACCAACTTCTGTATAAGCAAGTCCTGTGGTACTTCCTATTTGATTTTCTTTTTCCGCTAAGCCGAAGTTATATTTTCTAACGCCTAAATATTCTTCAAGATTAGCAGTAGTAATTGTTATAGTTTTAATATTTTTATCATTTAGAATCTTTTTCAAAGCTTTTCTCATAGAAGCGGCAATCTCTCTTTCAAGAGATCTAACGCCAGATTCTTTAGTATAATATCTGATTATTTCTAGAAGCGTTGCATCATCAATAATTATCTCTTCTTTTTTCATGCTATGCGCTTTGAGCTGCTTAGGTATTAGATAATTTTTAGCAATTTGCATTTTTTCTTCTTCAATATAACCAGAAACATCAATTATTTCCATACGATCTAATAAAGCTCTTGGTAAATTATAAGAATTTGCTGTAGCAATAAACATGATATCTGATAAGTCATATTCTACTTCTAGATAATGATCAACAAAATGGCTATTTTGTTCTGGATCTAGTACCTCTAATAAAGCTGATGCAGGATCGCCTCTAAAATCTGAACCCATTTTGTCAATTTCGTCTAGTAGCATTACAGGATTACTGGTCTTAGTTTTCTTTAGTAGGGTAAGAATTTTTCCTGGCATAGAACCAAGATATGTTCTTCTGTGTCCTCTGATTTCAGATTCATCTCTAATACCACCAAGAGCGAATTTTGTATATTTTCTTCCCATTGCTGCAGCGATTGACTTAACTAGAGATGTTTTACCAACACCTGGCGGGCCGATTAAACATAATGTAGGACCTTTAATTTTTTGAGACCTTTGTAATACCGCTAAATATTCAGTAATTCGATCTTTTACCTTTTCAAGGCCGAAATGATCACGGTCTAAGATTTCTTTAGTTTTATTTATTTCAGTTTTACTTTTGTCAAACTTGCCCCATGGCATAGCAAGAAGAGTATCAAGGTAGTTACGAATAACTGAAGATTCACCTGACATTTGGTTCATCATCTTTAATTTCTTCAGTTCGTTTTCAGCTTTTTCTTTTGCTTCTTTTGAAAGTTTGACAGTTTTAATTTTTTTCTCTATTTCTGTGAAATCTGATTTATCATCATCCAGCTCTTTTTGAATAGCTTTCATTTGTTCGTGTAGATAGTAATCACGCTGGTTTTTTTCAATCTGTTTTTTCAATCTTTTTTGTAAGGATTGTTCTGTTTCTATCTGCACCATACCAGATGCTATTGTATCTATTATGGTTTTAATTTTTGTTTGTAGATTTGTTTCTTCTAATAAAGTTTGTTTCACTAATAAAGTTTGTTTCACTAATAAAGTTTGTTTCACTAATAAGGGGCAGCTTAAGTGAGAAGATAAAACATTGACAATATAGTTAAAATCTGTTGGATTTTTCTCTATTTCCGCAGATATTGCCTCAATAATTTCTGGGTTTAGTTTTTTATGATTTTTGGCATAATTCATAAATAATTCAATAGCATTTGTTGTAGATTTTTGTAATTCTTCTACATTAGCTATTTCTTCATCTTGTATTACTTCATAATTAGCTTCAAACATATCATTGTTAGTTATGTTACTAAGCTTAACTTTATCTATTGCTTCAACTAATATTTTGGCGTTGTTTTGAATTCTAACAGTTTGAATAATTTTAGCTAATACTCCAACTTGATAAAGATCTTGAATATCTGGTGATTCCGTGTTTTGTTGTTTTTGTAATACTAATAATATGTATCTATTATCATCTATAGTTTTAGTATTAAGTAAGGCATGAATAGATTTTGCTCTCCCTACAAATATAGGGGCGATCATATTAGGAAATACCACCGTATCTTTTAACACAAGTAGAGGTAATTTTTCGTTTTTTATCATATTAAAACCTTAAAAATTTATATACTAAACTGGTTGCTAGCTATATACTATCGTCATAGTAGGATTTCAAGCAGTTTCATTAAAATACTATGAATCATGTTCTTATAAGTACAATTTTATCATAAATTGGGTGGAATGCAGAAATGAAATTTGCTTGATAATTATTCTTTGCTAAATATATAGGAAATTTCATATGAATAATCCATCAATTCAATCTATAAATAATGTAGTAATAGCAAAGGATAGGATACAAAAATATGTATATTTAACTCCAATAATTCAATCTAGTACTCTGAATCAAATGCTTGGGCATGAGATTTATTTTAAAGCTGAGTCATTACAAAAGACCGGAGCTTTTAAAGTTAGGGGGGTATTAAATCACCTATTGGAATTAAAAGAAAAAGATTCTTTACCACCAAAGATAGTTGCGTATAGCACAGGCAATCATGGTCTTGGTCTTGCGTGGGTGTCTAAGATCCTTAATATTCATGCCAGAATTTATTTACCAAAAAACACTTCGCAAATAAAGCAGCAAGCAGCAAAGCATTATGGAGCGGAAGTTATAATTACTGATACTAGACAAGAAGCGGAAGATAGAACTAAAGCCGACAGTCAGAACGGTTTTTATTATTTACACCCATCGGATAGCGACTCTACTATAGCTGGAGCAGGGACAATGTGCTATGAGGCGTTGCAACAACTAGATTTCTCTCCAGACGCTATTTTTGCTTCTTGCGGTGGGGGCGGATTGCTTTCTGGTACATATTTAGCAAAAGAGTTATTATCTAAATCTAGTTTGTTGATAGGTTCAGAACCGGCTATAGCTAATGATGCTTATTTATCTAGAAAACAAGGTTCGATATATAGATTTACAGATTCGCCTAATACTGTCGCAGATGGGCTTAGAACCTTAGGAGTTTCAGAAAGAGCGTTTAATTATTTAAAAAAATTGGATGATTTTTTTTTAGCGGAAGAGCATTTAATATATTATTGGACTACACGGTTAACCCATTTATTGAAAATAGCTTGTGAACCATCTTGCGCTTTAAATATGGTGGGGGTAGTGAATTGGTTGAAACAACAAGCTTCTAAGAAGAGAGTGCTAGTACTTATCTCTGGTGGTAATATTGATCCTAGCCTTTACCAAGAGCTTTGGAAAAGGGCGGATCTATTAAAATAATATTTATATGAAATCTGATCTTTCTAATAAAATTAGTGCTTTTGAGGCTAAAACGCATTTCTCTAATCTTATAATAAAGAGTGGGGGAAGGAGAGAGGTTTACTATTTTAAAGCACAATACTCCAATTGCTGTTCTTATGCCAGTTCCTTCGCAGCAGAGATTGAAATCTCAGGAAGTAATAGACAATCTTTCTGAATTTCGTAAGGGAAAAACTTTGGCTGGATTATCTCTTAAAGATCTGATGTCAAAGGGAAGAAAATAATGGCTGACTCTTTTGTATTAGGTTGCTCTGTTGCTATGTCATGGTGCTTTGAAGATGAATTTGATGATTATTCGGAGTAGTGCTGAATTCTCTTAATAAATTTAAAGCATTAGTGCCAATTTTATGGACTCTAGAAATAACTAATGTTTTATTGGTGGCTGAGAAACGTAATAGATTAAATAAGGCTGACTTAATTCGATTTATAGATTTATTAGGTTCCTTACGAATATATAATTCTGATTTATTATTTCCAATGTCTGAGATTATAAATGTTGCTCGCAGTAATAATCTGACCTCTTATAATGCTAATTACTTGCTAATAGCCATGCATGAAGGATTAAGTATTGCTACTTAAAGATAAAAATTTAATATCGGCATGTCTTAAGAATGGGGTAGATATTTTTGCTAGAAATTATAATCCTCTTGTAAGATAGGCAATTTTCTAGGCTTGGTCTTTCATATTATTTAGGTCATGGATTTTCGAGATAAAATATCATGTCATAAAAAACCGTGTTAGTTTCAGTGTCAAAACTAATTAAATCAAGAATATTAATTATACAATTTGATTTTATTATATAATTATTTTATAAAAGGAGATTTAGAATGATTGAACTTAAGGAAACTCTTTGTGCAAACTTATATATAAAATCACGAGAAATTATTCGTGCTTATGAGAAATGTTTAAGAAGCATTAGTTTAACTTATACTCAGGCTCTAGTTCTAATTTTGTTAAACCAAAAAAAATCATGTTACATATATGACTTATCTCAGGAGCTTTCGTTAGATTCTGGGACGCTTACTCCTCTTCTCAAGAAATTATTACAAAGAGGATTGCTTGAAAAAAACCGTGACAGTAAGGATGAGCGTCGAATCTATATAACGATTACTCAAGAAGGTGAGAGCATACTGCCATATATTAATACTTGCTTTAATGACACAGCTAAAAAGTGTCATCTTAAAGTAGAAAGTAAGAAGCAGCTGATTTGTCTTCTTAATAACTTAACAATTAACTAAAAAGGTTTACTTATGAAAATAAAAAATACTATTACTTTATTAGCGCTTGCAAGTACTTTGTTATTCCAGCTTCCAGCATATTCGCAAAGTAGCAATATTGCTGAAAAAACAACGGCTGAAACAATTCAACAAGACGAAAAATCTAAGCGTACTATCTGGGGAGCAAAAATATCTCCATATGTTCGTAAAGTTCTTGTAACATTGGAAGAAAAGAAAATTCCTTATACTAATAACGAGATTCTGCCAACTAAATTACTAGAAGCGACTAAGCAAGAAGTCCCAGGTGATTTTAAAAAAATCAGTCCATTTGGTAAAATCCCTGCTTATAGCGAAATTGACAAAAAAACTGGCAAAAAATTTGGGATTAGTGAATCTGACGTTATCATGAATTATTTAGATAGTTCTGTTGCAGCAAATCCTTTGCGTCCAAAAGACCATATTGAAAATGCTGAGGTTAATTTTATGATACAATATGCGGACTATACTCTTGCTCCTATTACCCATAAAATTCTATTTGAAAAAATAGTTAAGCCTAAGGTTCTTAATCAAGAAACAGATGTAGAAGCTGTTAATAAAGCTTTGAAAACTGATTTGCCAAACGCTTTGGATTTTCTTGAAAAAACACTTTCTGACAATCGTGCTTGGATTGCGGGTACTCCTGATTTTTCTCTTGCAGATATTGCTGTTGTCTCTCATTTAGCAACACTAAATACTGCTGACGAAAAACTAGAAGATTTAATTGGTACTAAGCGTCCAAAACTTCTTGCTTATACTAAAAAAGTACTTGCAAGAGATTCTTTCAAGAAAGCCTTAGATATAAAGTAAATTTTATATTGAGTTTAGGATAAGCTAGCTTATCCTAAACTGTTATTACAACGGTTTAAACACCATTAAGAAGAAAATAGCAATTAAACTTATAAAAGCTGGCCAGCCTAGATAGAACCACAGGTTAAATAATTTGTAGTATTTTTCTGGTAAAGTTGACTGTGTTTCCAGTGCCTGTACCGCCATGTTTCGTAACTGAATTTGAATCCATACTACCGGTAACCAACAAATTCCAGCGATAATATATCCTATAATAAGTTAAAACTAGCCATAAATCAGAATAGTTGTAACTAAGCATATTTACTAATATCAAGCCAGTAGCAGGTTGAACTATAATGGTTGGAGTATAAAAAATCAGTAATAACTGTGGTACGTGCTGCGTATGCTTTAGCGGCTAAATCGCCTGTTTTATTTGCCCACCACATAAAAAAAGCGGTGCCAATTCCAGTGCCAAATAAAATAGTTGAGCTGATAATATGAATAGTTTTGATATAAGTACCAGTCCATTATTTATCCCTCTCTATAGCCATTAACACTAAAGTAAGCAATATTATGGGAATATTCTTAAATATAGAGCCAAGTGGGTCTAACCACAATTTGGTTTAAGATATGTTATTATTACAGTGTATGTTATTATTAGTAAAATTTGTAAGCTGCAAATTTTACTAATTTTATCTTTATATAATCAATAACGATCCAAAAATTATATACATAAAACAGCTTCCGTATAATATATATGGAGCTATTTGCTTGTCAAAACCTAGCGATGTTATAATTTGCTCGCTAGCATCATAAGCAAAAATACTTGAGATAATTCCTGTCATTATCCAAAATAACCCAAGAGTAACCTTTATTACAGGTTTTAAAAAATAAAGCCTAGTATGCCATAATGATTGAACAGTTAAAGGTTCAGTGGCAAGTCCTTCTTCAAAACTTCTTGGAGTAATAGAAGTGAAATCAATAAAATCTTTCTTATCAGCAATATTAGGCTGAAGTAACATATTATATGAAGTAGAATTAATAGGTCCTATTTTCAGAAAATCTCCTAATTTAGAAGCTATTTTAATAAATATCAAAGGGATCTTTATTAATGTTCCAGGTTTGACTCCAAGCCATCTTCTAAAGCCAATTAAGATATCTTTCATAGTGACTATCTCTGGTCCGACTATTTTTTTAGTAATCTGCGGATTTTCCCCTCCCTTTCAGTGCAGTGAATAATTACTTTTGTTAGATCATCCATATGAATGGGTTGGAATTGTTGCAGTCCATCGCCTATTAAGGGGATAAAATAAGGTGATGTAGCAAGAGCTCTAAATAATGAGGTGCCACCATAACAGCCGCTTGCATAAATTAATGATGGTTGTAGGATAACCCAATCTATATCTTCTAGCTTTTGTAAATATTCTTCGGTTGTTTTCTTAGTTAAGGCGTAAGCTGTAGTTTTTCCCTCAGCTATTCCAAGTGCTGAGATATGGATAATCATTTTTATTTTAGCAATAACACATGCTTCAAATAGGGCTTTTGGACCATTGACATGAACATTTTCGATTTTGTTAGAGCTGCTGGAAGTTAATACACCTGAGACATTAATAACTATATCAATTTTATTTAGCCTATTTACCCAATCTTGTGGACTTAGATCATTATTGAAATCGCATTGTATAACTTCTACATTAGGAAATTTCCTTTTGGTGGCTTCGACATCTCTAACAGCGCAGATAACTTCATAATTATTTTTTAGTAATCCTGCAGTGATATATGTCCCAATAAAACCATTGGCGCCTGTGATTAATATTTTCATTTCAATTTCTAAAATATTATTATATATATTTAGAATTAATATGAAAAAACCTTTTTGACTAGTTGTTTATTTATAATTATTGTAACTTTATTATAAATAGTTACAAAAACCTCTTGATTTTTTTAAGAAATAAGGCAATATGGCGGGATCTTGTTATAAGGGCGATTAGCTCAGTTGGTAGAGCATCTCGTTTACACCGAGAGGGTCGGCAGTTCGAGTCTGTCATCGCCCACCACTTCCTTATAATCTTTTCAATACTTCTATAATTTTATCAAAAAACTCATATTACTACTTAATATTGCTACCTTTGCTTAAAAATATCCTACATGACGTTTTAAGATGCAGAATCCCCTGAGACAACTAACCAATCATTATTTTCGTTAATATTAGGAGATTTCTGTTCAGATGGTGGTAGTTCTGTATCATCAGTAAGATAATCCTTAAGATCAACAAACATGTTATGTGTTGCTGTTTTAATTTTATCAATAGTTTTTTTAATTAGTGATAGGGGTTTTTATTATATGGGCAAGTAGATAAACAATCATAAATTTCCTTATATAAGAAATACCGTATAGTTGTACAACTATACGGTATAGAGTTAATATTGATATAAATAATTATACTTCTAGGAAAGTCTAATCATTTAGTACACATGAACAGCGTCATCAAGGAAGTTGATACTACCTGTCAATTCTGAATCGTAATGTTCCTGAGCGCATGTTTGATTAGCTCTTAACAGGTCATTAAAACTAAATTCATGTTTTACTAACATGTACTATTGAACCTCGTAGATTTTGACCTAATGAGATAACATCATCACCTGTAGAAGTTATCTTATCAATATCTTGAGAATTTTTCAACTATTAGTTTATTATCAATTTGTTGCAATCGTCAGTTTGTACAATTGCGCAATCTTCCATATAATCAAAATTTTTCAATTTATAAACTTCAAGGTCATTTTTAATTTTAGTTATTCCTAAATAATCTGAGCAGGTTTTAACTGTAGAGCCTACTTTTATTATATAAATATTTACCATATCCCCAAATTCTTGATGATTCAGTTGTATCTTTAATAGCTACTTTAAGCGCTTCTTTAGGAAGAACCAATTTTAGCATTGCCAAGTTGCTAGTTAATATTATTAATAAAGTTAGGTTTAGCATTATATACTTCGCAATGTTTTATTAGATCTTCTGTAGCTATTTCAACTTTATTAGTAAAAAGATTATTTTGTATCGGTTTTTCTACTATAGGTTTTATACCAGGATTATCAAAAGTAGTTGATTTATCAAAAGTAAGACCTCTTGGTATAATTTCTACCCCAGTTAAGTCTGACATAATTGCGCCAAGAGAGTGACCAATTCTGCAGCTTTAGCTTCTCCCCAACTAATTGAATTACTTGCTCAACCATTTTGCCTTGGCTGGGTAAATTTTATAAGGAACACGGCCAAACATAACAAAACCATCATCTATTATATCATATTTTCGTCTGGCTTTAGCTGTAGCTATAAGAATTTCTTTAGTTGTATTATTATGAATGCAACAGCTTTATAGTTGTATTGATTGGTAGCATTATGCTTAGAAGAATCAGTTAAAATTTCTCAACCTGTATCTTTTAAATTGTTAGTAAATATTTTTTTATATTCAGCATAACTTTTTGGTCCTTTAGAAATTTTGTAAGCAATATCGGTTCCTTGTTCGGCAAGAGTTGTTTTATTTGTCAGCGTCATTTTCTACCTTAGTTTTAATTAAAATTATTTTAATAAAAGGTTAATATTTTTATTAAATTAAGGGTATCATAGTGACGAAATTATAAATGCAAAAATAAATATTAAAAATTTAATAATTTATTTAGTTTTGGTATGAGGTTAAGAAGTGTATGTAATTTTCTTGCTTCAATTTCCTTTATATCCTATTTTATGTTAGCGATGGTTAAGCAACCTGAAGGTAGAGCTTGCCATAAAATATTTCATTAATAAAACATATAGCTTAATGCAATCAAGTTGGTAACTTAAAGACTTAAGTCATCCTGAACTTAGTTTCAGGATCTTTTATAAACTTAAGGAGATGCTGAAATAAATTCAGCATGACATCCTGCGTACCAACTTAATTGCATTAAGCTATACTTAAATAAATAATAGACATGTCAGGATTTAGAGGGAAATTTGTAGCGGTCAAAACTGCTAAAAGACGAAAAACATCGTCAAAACAATGGCTAGCGCGTCAGCTAAATGACCCATACGTATCTAGATCCAAAATTGATGGTTATAGGTCAAGAGCGGCTTATAAACTGCTTGAAATTAATGATAAATTTAAATTATTAAAACCTGGTATGAAGATTGTTGATCTGGGCGCAGCTCCAGGTGGATGGAGTCAAGTTGCTGCAAGAATTATTAAATCGGATCAATTAAACTCAAATAATAGTATCATAGCCGTTGATTTATTAGAAATTGAGCCGATACCAGGAGTAAAGACTTTACAAAAAGATTTTTTTGCTGAAGATGCTGAACAAACGATTTTAGAAATGCTAGAAAATAATAGGGCTGATCTAGTAATGAGTGATATGGCTGCTAATACTATAGGGCACGCAGCAACGGATCATA
Organism: Candidatus Rickettsia vulgarisii; assembly: GCA_050920655.1. GTDB lineage: Bacteria > Pseudomonadota > Alphaproteobacteria > Rickettsiales > Rickettsiaceae > Tisiphia > Tisiphia vulgarisii. The sequence goes on from CP133317.1 coordinate 205,995, forward strand.
TTAGAACTGCTGCTTTATGTGAGCATGCGTTAAATTTTGCTATAAAGATTCTTAAGCCAGGCAGGCATTTTATTGCTAAGATCTTTCGCGGTGGAGCAGAAAACGAGCTTTTAAATAAAGTGAAACTAAATTTTCAGATAGTTAAGCATTTTAAACCTAACGCCAGCAGAAAAGAATCTGTTGAAGTATATTTAGTTGCTTTAAATAAGAAGTGAAAGATTAACTTTATTAAATATTTTGTATAATATCTTAGAACAAGATATTATACAAAATATTTAATATAGAGTTATTTAAAGCTCCAGCAATTATCCTTCATATCACATATTTGTGAAATGCCACCTTTTGTTTCCCCAAGGAATGGAACGTCGTTACTATCATTACGTTCTGCTACATTATTTCCACTTCCCAACATACCACTAACACAGTAGCCTATAGTGGCGCCAGTCCCTACAGCACTTGCACCATACACACCGGCAAGTTCAAAAGCTCCCAAAGTAATTGCGGCTACGTTAGGTAGTTTCTCAAAAACATTTTTTCCGCAGCTTTGTATTGTTTGAATAAGCCAATGATTTGATATATCGCCTCCATTTTTAATTGAGCTAAATGCATCAGCTTCATATTGAGATAAATAGGAAATTCCGCAATAAATTGCTCCAGAATTATTATCTATAGCATTAATGGCGTCTTCTGCGTAGGCATTATAAGGAGAGATTTCTTTAAGTAGTTGTTTTGCAAAAGCAATATCTTCTCTCTGTTCCAAACGCCATTTAGCTTCCATTATAGGATCAGAAGCAATTAATTTTTTTAAAGGATCAACACTTTTCATAATATATCTCGTAATTAAATTAAACTTTTGATTTAATTTTGACATTAAAGCCAAACTAAAGTTGTGTCAACATCTTTTTTAACTAACATTAATACATTAATTTTTATTAAATGCTCTTTTAAAGAAAAAATTTAATATTTCTATGATACGGTTTAGAAATATAGAGTTATAACTTATATAATTTTTGAGTAAGGAGTGAATAAAGATTATAAATTATAAAAGTTCCAACTACGGTGAATGTAGAAAATAAAAAGTTTTGACAATTATAATCATCGCAATATATATCAGCTGATAATGCCCCACTATACATACCAATAGCGCACATAGTAAAATATAAAGCTAGAGCCGTTCTATAATCTTCCCCGTCAAATTTGTCAGATAATATTAGTATATTGCAAATAAAAACCGCGCATAAACATGAGCCAATAATGGATAATAGTAATATATTATATAAGAAAATGGTGCCATAATTTGGTAGTAAAGCAAAGGAGGCAAAAAGAATAATTACTAATATTAAACTAATAATATATTTATTTAGTATACTAAATAAATATATTATTAGTGGTATGAACAAAAATATAGCAATAAGTATATAGTGGATAAGAGACCAGGTATCAGACAGGGAAAATTTTCTTAACATAGCAAAATCCTCATAAAACCATAATATCTCAAAAGTAACATAGGTTGTTATAAAACCAGTTAATAGTTGCAATTCTATGTTGCTGACTAAAAAAGAGAATTTTGAAATAAATTTTTGTGGTTTTAAGTCAATGTCCTGCTTTTTTATATAAGTTATAATGATAATAATATATAACCCTATACAGGATAATAAACCATATTGAGATGCTATGATGAGGAAAATGTCTAAGAAATATATTATAAAATTTCCTGATACCCAAGAGATAGATAAAATTACAAGAGAAATATATTTATTATTTGAAACTTCTAAAATCCTAATTATTGTTGTTGTAATATAAGTATAGTAGGCTACAGATGTTACAATAAAGTTAATTTTTAATATTGCATAATTATTAACAGATAATAATAGCAATAGTCCTACTACTGATATAGTTAAGCTAGTAATTGCAACAATAGGATAATTAATTTTATTGATGGTTGAAGTTAAAAATAGCCCAGCTATTATATAACCAAGCATTTCAGTTAGTTCAAATTTATCTACTTCTTCTATAGACAGACCTTTGCTCATTAGAAAGTGTGGGAGAACGCGAGCACTGATGTATGTTACACAGGCAAAGAGAAATATCCCCAGAAATAGCTCAGAAATTCTTAGAATATTATTATTTCCATTCATAAATAATTATTTAATTATTTGCTAAACTAAATTACATCGTATATAAATTTTAAGTATAAAGCTGTATAGAAACAGCGGTGATGCTATATTATTTATTACGATTTGTCTAATGAATTGTCTATTTATTTATATTAATAAATGTTAATTCAAACAATAATTTTTAATAATAACTAATAAAAAATGTATTTAAGAATATTTTGTTCTTAATGGATTGTAAAAATATTGAAAGTATGAAACAAAATTATTTACGAGTAAAAAATTAAATGAATAAAAAAATAATAATTGATGCTAACTTTCCAAATGAAACAAGAGTGGTGTTATTAAGTCATAATAACAATATTGATGATATTGAATATGAGACGGCAACAAAACAACAAAATAAAGGTAATATATATCTTGCAAAAGTTACTAGGGTAGAACCATCTTTGCAGGCTGCTTTTATTGAATATGGAGCTGATAAGAGTGGTTTTTTGCCTTTTTCAGAAATTCACCCTAATTATTATAATTTACCAAACTCTGAAAGAAAATTATTATCTCCAATAGAGGATTTACAAGAAATTGCTCTTTCTAATATTACTCAAGATAACATTTCTGAATCAGCAATTGAGAGAAACTATAACCCTATAATTGATAATGACGAAATTGATTTAAATGCTATAGAGAAATTAGTAGATGAGAAAATTCAGAGTGAGTTTAATCTAGAAGTTTTAGATAACGATATTGAAACAATAAATTCAGAGCAAAATAAGGAAGAGGATAAGGAAAAACAATATAAGATTCAGGAAGTAATAAAAAAAGGTCAGATAATACTTGTACAAGTTACAAAGGAAGAAAGAGGTAATAAAGGAGCTTCGTTTACAACTTTTATTGCTCTTGCTGGCAAATATTGTGTTTTAATGCCTAATACAGCTCTGCAAAATGGTGTGTCACGTAAAATCTCTAATGCTGAGGAGCGTAAGAGGCTTAAAAATATAATTAGCAAAATAACTACAAATAATAATAGCTCAAGTATCATAGTCCGTACAGCTGGTGCTGGATGCACTACTTTAGATATTAAGCGTGACTATAATTATTTAGTAAAATTATGGAATAAAATTCGAGAAATTACGGTCAAGTCATCAGCACCATGTTTCATACATGAAGAAGATGGTCTAATTCAGAAGATAATTAGAGACATGTTTGATCATACTGTAAAAGAGATGATCATACAGGGATCCGATGCATATCAAAATGCTGTAAAATTCATGAAAGATATATTGCCAACAGAGCTAAATAAATTAAAGGAGTATAAAAACAAAGTACCAATCTTTACAAAATTTGCTATAGAGGAGCAATTAGCTAATTTATATCAACCAGTTATTTCTTTACCTTCAGGTGGTTACATAGTAATAAACCCAACAGAAGCGCTTATTTCAATAGATGTTAACTCTGGTAGAGCAACTTCTGAAAAAAATATTGAAGAAACAGCATTAAAAACAAACTTAGAAGCTGCTAGGGAAATTGCAAGACAGGTTAAATTAAGAGATTTGTCAGGTCTTTTAGTGGTTGATTTTATCGATATGTATGACACTAGAAATCGTAGGATTATCGAAAGATCTTTTAGGGAGTTTTTAAGTAGAGATCGAGCTAAAATTCAGACTGCTAATATTAGTCAATTTGGTCTTTTGGAAATGTCTCGTCAAAGATTAAGACCTTCATTTCTTGAATCAAATTCTTCTATTTGTCAATATTGTAATGGCAAAGGTATTGTTCGCGCTGATGAATCAAATGCTATGCTAATTTTACGTACAGTGGAAAATGAAATTTTTAATGAAACTGTTGATTCGGTAAATGTTTATGCTAATGTCAATACGGTAATGTATTTGCTGAATAAGAAAAGAGCTCAAATATCAATAATCGAAGAAAAATATAGTTTAAAATTAAATTTTTATGTGGATTCAACTGCAACTTCTGATAATTATTCAATTGAAAAAGTAAAATTACCAAAGAGACTTAATAATGTTGTTATTAATAATAAGCCCTTAATTCAAAATCAATCTTCAAATTACCAAGAAGAAAGAATTCATAAAAATAATAATAACAATAATAAAACTAAACAAAAATGGAAAGTATCTGTTAATAAATCAGAATCAGTTAGTGAATCTAATAAAAGCGTAGTAGTACAAATTGATGAAGAAAATATTATTAATGAACAAGATGGTAGTAAACTAGTTCAAGAAGCGCATATATACGAGCAAAAGAATAAGAATATTCCGAAAGTTAAAGGTCGTACTAGTACTACAGAACGAAATGATGAAGTGCAACAGGGGACTATAGAAACAGAAAATAAGGTTCAAATTGAAGCTGTTGCAGAATCAACGTCAGAGGATATTGAAAAAAAAGCAAAGCTAAAATCCAAACCTAGAAATAGAAGAAAAATATATAATAGTTCTAAAGTACATAATAGATCTAGCAAGGATAATCAGGCTGAAGCTCAGGAGTCTGTAGCTTTTTCTAAGGAAGGGTAAAATATGAAGTATTCTGCTATAAAAAATAGCTTTACTATAATTATAGTAGCATGTTTATTTCTTTGTGCCTCATGTAGCTTGAAGCCGGTGTATAGCAGTAAATATAATACTCAAAAATTAAGTAAATTAAATTCTATTGAAGTTGAAAAAATTAATTCAGTAGAAGGGGCAGAGCTTTTATATCATTTATCTAGTATCTTACCAAGAGATAAGTCGGTAGATACAAAATATTTATTGAAGATAAAATTATCTGGTAATAGTTTACCTTCTATTATTCAAAAAAATTCTGATGTTTTATGGGAAAGAATTAATCAGGACGTTCAATATAGACTAATTGATATTAAGACTAATAAAGAAGTTACATCAGGGAGATTTTCTCATATAAATTCCTATAATATTGATTTTTTAGTCTATAATAGCTATGTAGCAAGGGAAAAAGCAACTGAGGATTTAACCAAACGAGTAGCAGAGGAGATATTTGCAAGGTTAGTTATCTATTTTAGCAGTGTGAATAATGATAAAAATTAAAATTAGTTATGAAATTCTATCTCTCACAAGTTCCTCAATTATTTGAAAAAATAGAAACAGGTCAGGTGAATGCTCTTTTGCTATATGGTCCAGATAAGGGGTATATAGATAAAGTTTGCAAGGCTCTAATAAAAAGATTTAATTTACTAAAGACTTCTATAGAATATTCTGATCTTAAAAATTGTTCATTAGATACTCTTGCGAATTCCCAGAATTTTTTTATGCAAAAACAATTGATTAAAGTAAGGTCAGTTGGAGAATCTATAGATAAATCACTAAAACTTGCTTTAGAAAAAAAATTTCTACATTTTTTAGTTTTTATTGCTGATGAGTTATCAGCAAATTCTAGTATAAGAAAATTTTTTGAAACGAAAGGTAATTTGGTGTCTTTAGCTTGTTATCATGATGACGAGCAGAAAATAGCTAAGATTATTTACCAAAAATTAGCGTCTAGTGGTAAGGTGGTACAAGAAGGGGTTGTTAGATATTTAACGGATAATTTAACAGGTGATCATCAGATACTAATAAATGAGTTAGATAAATTATTATATTATGCATCGGATAAGAATGAAATTACCATAGAGGATGCGCAAGCTGTTATTACTAGCGATAATGCTGGAAATGGTGATAATTTATGTCAATATTTTGCTTTAGAGAATGTAGCTAAATTTTTACAAGAGATTGAAAAATTAAAACAGCAGAATATCAATGAAGTATTAATGATCAGAGCATTAATTAGATATTATTTGAATTTATATACAGTGCTTAATAAATTAGCTAATGGTATAAATATAGATGTTGCAATAAAATCTTTATTACCGCCGATTTTTTATAAAAATATTCCAGTTTTTAAAAAAGTTATCAATAAAGTCACCATAGAAAAATCTATTGAAATTTTAAATTGCCTACAGCAAGCTGAAGTTGATTATAAATTAAATGCATCTGGCTTTGATTTATATCAGCAAGTGTATGTTAGAGTGTATAATAATACTTAGTCAGGTGGTGTAAGGCTTTGTTACCATCCAAAAAATATTAAAACAATTCGTCATCACGAGCCGTTATAAGACGGCGTGGTGATCTCAGGAATATTTTAGGTCTCATAAGATTACCACGCCGCATGAATGTGGCTCGCAATGACGATATATTCTACTATTTTATAAAAATGTCAGTATCTTAGTTATTGAAGCTATATGTATCAATTTAAGTAAGCAATATCAGATAGAAATTTCTTGAAAATGGCGTTTTTAGGAAATATAAAAGTATCAATATTTGAAAAGGATTAAAAAAACTAAAGAAAACACTAGACCATAAGAAAAAGATTTGTTATAAGAGGTTTAGTTATCTGTTCCTCGGTAGCTCAGTGGTAGAGCAAACGGCTGTTAACCGTTCGGTCGCTGGTTCGAATCCGGCCCGGGGAGCCATAATTTTTATAAGCGCTATAAACTAGTTAAGTAAAATGAAAAATGACTAAAGAAGAGCTAATTTCTTTTAAAGGAACTGTCCTAGAGCTTTTGCCTAATGCCACTTTTAGAGTGAAGTTAGAGAATGATCATTTAATCATTGCGCATACTTCTGGAAGAATGCGTAAAAATCGTATTAGAATACTTGTTGGAGATAAGATAGAAGTTGAAATGACGCCTTACGATCTAACTAAAGGTCGCGTTACCCACCGTTATTAAGAACAACATTCTATTTGAAAGTTGTTGCCTATATCATACTAATGTTATTAATTTACAAAATAAAATTTGCCTTATATAAATGTGCTATCTACAGAGCAACTATTTTGATCTATAAAATTTTTATACCTAAACTATCCTTAAACGTAAACTATGTTTAATACAAATAATCTCCCAATTATTCTAGCTTCTCAGTCACCAGCAAGATTAGAAATATTAAAAAAATTACAAATTACTCCAAGTAAAATAATTCCAGCCGATATTGATGAAAGTGAATTACCAAAAGAATCGCCAGATCGTTTAGCGCTCAGATTAGCTTACAAAAAAGCTGAAGAATAGCTAAAAATATAAAAGAAGATGCTATAATTATAGGAGCAGATACAGTAGCGGCTTGTGGTAAAAAAATATTGCCTAAAGCCTTAACTACAGAGGATGTAAGATATTGTCTTAATATTTTGTCTGGTAGAACTCATAAAGTTTATACAGGTGTATGTATAATTAAGAAAATTTCTGAAGAATTAGTGATAAGAAAGAAATTAGTAGAAACTTATTGTTAAGTTCAAAAGATTAACTGATCAGGAAATAGAATTTTACTGTAATTTAGAAGAGTGTCTTAATAAGGCTGGAGGATGTAGAATTTCTGGTTATGCGGAAGCTTTTATTCCAACTATTAAAGGTTCTTACTCGAATATTATGGGTTTACCAATGTTTGAAACTAGAAATATGTTGATTTCTTTAGGTTATCAGTAGTCTTGCTAACCAAATATAGCTATTAAGAAACGTCATGGCGAGAGAGTATGTATGGTCATCCAAAAAACACCTAAAAACCATGCTTTAAGATATTATTGCTGTGGATTGCTGATTTGCTGTGCAAATCGATTCTCCATGACGATTCTTTTACGCATATAACTACTTAATTAGCAATATTATTGATTTAATTATTTTTTTGCTTAGTCTTTTAGATTTTTCTGTTAAAATTCAATATATTTACAACTAGAAATTAATTATGCTTCAGACTAAAACAATAGAAATATTAGAATTAATAGATAAGTGGCGGCAATATTTAAGGTTGCAAAAAAATTGTTCTGAACATACGATTATTTCTTATAATAATGATCTAATTAATTTTATAGATTTTATTAGCCAATATAATAGTGAAATTGTTAGTATTAACTCTCTTAAACAAGTAGATATTAGGATAATACGTAGTTGGCTTGCAAAAAGACAACAGGATAATTATATAGCAGTCTCTAACTCTAGAGGATTATCTGCGATTAAGAATTTTTATAAATATTTAGAGAAAATTCATGATATATCATGTCATGCAGTTTTTTCGGTAAAAAATCCTAAAAAAGCTAAAATCTTGCCAAAAGCCTTATCTCAGGAAGATTCAAAGATTTCAATAGATCATATTGATGATTTTGCTGAATTAGAATGGGTAGAATTAAGAAATAAAGCATTGCTAGTTTTGATATACGCTACTGGTCTAAGAATTTCTGAAGCTCTGGCAATAAATAAAATGCATTTACATAATACTGAATTCATAAGAATAGTAGGGAAAGGAAACAAGGAGAGGTTAATTCCATGGGTGCCGGACGCTAGAGAGTTAATATTAAAATATTTAAGTAAATTACCTTACAATTTAGATGATAGAGAACCTATATTCAGAGGAAAAATGGGAAAAAAGCTACAGGCTCCCGTTTTTAATCGTGAGTTAATTAAACTACGAAGATTTTACGGTTTACCTGAACATTTATCAGCTCATTCTTTTAGACATAGTTTTGCTACCCATTTACTAGAAAATGGAGCTGAGATGAGGTCTATACAGGAATTATTAGGTCATAAAAGCCTATCAACTACTCAGCGTTATACTAAAATTAGCTTAAAACACTTAGAAACTGTATATAATAATACTCACCCCATGTCGAAATCTGATAAATAAATGTTACAATATTCTTGCTACTATTTTGAATTATATAATAATATATTGATTTAAAATGGAGAATATGTATGTCTAGCAAAGTTGTCTTACCAGAAGGATACTTTCCTTCAAATGATGAAGAATATATGAATCCTGAGCAGTTAGAGTACTTTAGACAAAAACTGTTAAATTGGAAAGATAATTTGTTGGCAGAATCAAAAGAAACACTAACACATCTTAAAGAAGAAAATTGGAATGAACCAGATCTTAATGATCGTGCTTCAATAGAAACAGATACCGCCATTGAACTTCGTACAAGAGATAGGTATCGTAAACTCCTAGATAAAATTGAAGAAGCAATAGTTAGAATAGATAAGAATGAATATGGTTATTGTGAAGAAACTGGTGAGCCAATAGGTTTGAAAAGATTAGAAGCTAGACCTGTTGCTACATTATGTATAGAAGCGCAAGAACGCCATGAAAATTATGAAAAGCAACATATAGATATCGAGTAAGAGTCTATAGTGTAGTAATATAGACTATATTATACTATTCACATGTAAATCTATGGTGGAAGATCATATTGTCTAAAGCCCGTCATGGCCACAGGAAAGAGGGAGCTTTTGGTTCCTCGCTATGACAATTAAAACACCCCACTCTATACAACAAGGTCGGTAATCACTCGCCATGATGGTTGATAATGTTTTTTCGCAAAGGTGGTCATCAAATATTAAGAGCAATACTGTAAGAACAACATACAAATTATATATGTGTGGCAAGTTTACAGAGCCTAAGCTATAATCATTACAATCTAAAATAAAAAGAGAATTACTAATGACAGAAAAAGAAAATAAAAAAAATAAATTTACCGCTTTTTACAACAAATACATGGTATTTGCCGGCATGTTAGGGCAATATTTATTTTATGCTCAAGCCTATAAAATATTTACTACTAAAAGCGCTAATGATTTATCTTTAGATGGCTTCGTTGTTATAATTATAGCCACTTTAAGTTGGTTAATTTATGGCATTCTACATAAAAGTATTCCAATAATTTCCGCTCAAGTAATTGCTTTAGTAGGAATGTTTTTGGTAATTGCAGGTATATTAATTCATGTAACCTAAATCTAATAAAGTTAGTATAAGCATACTGATTACTGTCTTGTTTATGGAACTTTTGTCTTCCGTAGAAATAGATTTATTTGTTCCAAGCTTCCCCGAGTTGCAAAATGTTTTCCAAATTTCTACTTTTAAGGTGGAATTACTCCTAGGAATTAATCTTATAGCGCATTGTTTTACAGCTTTTATAGTTGGTAATTTAGGTGATAAATATGGTAGAAGATTAGTTATCATTATCGGCTTAATAATATTTATTTTAGGAAGTATTGTTTGTGTTTTTGCAACGGATTATTACCTATTGCTTTTTGGTAGATTTGTTCAAGGGGTTGGAATATCTGCCGTTGCTGTTCTTGGTTATGTGGTGCTTGCTGATTTGTATTCAGTAGAAGAACAACAATTTATATTAGGTTATTTGGGTGGTGTAGTTACTTTAGGTCTTGCGTTTGCTCCTGTGATAGGTAGTTATATAAATCTTTTTTTTGGCTGGCGAGGGAATTTTGTTGCGTTACTAATATTGGGAATAATTTGTTTTCTTTCTGGAATAAAATATCTTCCGCAAAATCAAAAAACGCTGATGTTAAATTATCAATAAGAGAATATTTGGTAATTTTAAAATCTAAGAAAGCTGTTTATTATTTAATAACCATCATATTCATGATTCAGGCTTATTGGGTTTTTATTGCTATTTCTCCTATTTTATATATGGAAGATTTAGGGGTATCGCTACAAGATTTTGGGTTATATCAAGGAGCTATGGCAGTAGCATTTTCTGTTATAAATTTTAGTAACAGCTATTTATTAAAAATATTTGGTAAGAAAAAATGTTTTTATTTTAGTATTTTAATGCAGATAATTTTTATATTTGCCACGATAATTTTAGTGCTGCTTAATATTAAAGCTCCATTGTTAATAACTTTAGTTACAGTCCTTGCAGCTACTGGTATGTCAATACCTTGTAATATATTATGGCCGCTTGCTTTAGAAGCCGTACCAGATTCTAGAGGTAGAATTATTGCTTTATTATCTTCAGGTAGATTAATTGTTACAGCGTTATTTGTACAGCTAATAGGCTATTTATACCGTGTGGTATCTTTAAAAAATTGGGGATTGCTATGTCTATTAGCTCTATTATGGCATTAGTGGCTTGTTATAAATTATTGCAACAAGATAGAATCTTTGATTAGAAATATGAGTATCTGGTGTTATTATCTTATTGCTTTAATTCCTCCTTTTATGGGTAGTTTAAGTTATATTAGCTCTAAATATGTTAAATGATATTTCGCCTATATCCCTATTATTTTATAGATGGTTAGTAGCGCTGATATTTCTTACCCCTTTTTCTATTAGGTCATTCATTTTTGAAATTAATATTATCCGTTCTAAGATTCATATTTTGTTTGTTATGGCTATTTCAGGAGCGACATTATTTAATTTCTTTGTTTACACAGCGCTGCAACATACTAGTTCTACCAATGTTTCTATTATCATTAGCATCTTTCCTTTATTAGTATTATTTTTAGGTGTTTTAATAGATAAGCAAAAATTAAAAAAGCCTCAAATATATTCAATATTATGTTCCTTTATAGGGTTATTAATTATTGTAAGTAAGGGGGGGATCTTATCAAAGGGTTATCAAATTTATTTAGCAATATCGGTGATTTTATTGCGTTGATAGCAGCGATTTGTTGGGCGGTATATATATTTGCAGCTAAATATAAACCTGATAATTTATCTTTTAATAGTCAACTCTATTCGGTTATTCTTATAGGAACAATTTTTATAATACCGTTTTACTTGTTTGATATATTTTATTTACATCACTCTTTTACAATAAATGTATTAAATGTAAGTATTATTTTACTTTTGGGAATAGGCGTATCTATTATTGGGTTATTTGCTCTTAACTTAAGCGTAATGAAAATAGGGGCTAATATTTCTTCGATATTATTTTATACAACGCCGTTATTTACTTCAATTTTAGCAGTGATGATTTTAGAAGAGAAATTCGAATTTTATCATTTAATAGGAATGATTGCTATATTAGTTGGTCTTAATATTCCTATATTATTACGTATGTTGAAATTTAAGAATAGAGCTGTTTCTGAAGTGGTAAGGTTGACTGTAATGTCGCCCCTCGCAATGACGTTAATTATTTAAAAGATAGTTTAGTTAATCTAGAAAATATATCTTAGTTATATAAGTATTTTAAGCTATTATTCTTATATAGCTAAGTATAAATTTAGAGTTCTATAATAACAACTAAAAAACTATCAAAATTCATCAAAATTCCACCTTGGAGAGCTGATAGTAGAAAGGTTTAGAAGCAAAAGTGTAAAAAATTATTTTTTTAGTAGTTATTTTAGCTGCTTTTTAAATGTAAATTATTAAGAATTAGCTGTAACTTATTGATATTTACGCATATAAGTCTATGCTAGCAATAGCAAGAAAATTTAGTAATAATTTGAAAATTACCTAAAACAAACAAAATATGGTCAATAATAATTTTATTTTAACGCTAGCAATTCGTTATTTTAGGGCTAAGAAAAATGAAAAATTTGTTTCAGTTATTTCAGGTTTCTCTTTAATAGGGGTTACTATAGGAGTTGCGGCTCTAATAGTAGTAATGTCGGTTATGAATGGCTTTCATCATGAATTGACAAAAAATATTATTGGATTAAATGGAGATATTACTGTTACTCCAGTATCGCGTACTATTGGTAATTATAATGAAATAAAGGAAAAGCTTGGTAATAATGATTACATTAAGCATATTTCTCCAACTATAGTAGGACAATCTCTTGCTCTTGGTTCTAGAATGAATAGTGGAGTCATAATTAGAGGGATAGATTTAACGGATTTAAAATATAAGAATGAAATTCTTGAAAATGTTAACTCTGGTAGTTTTGATGATTTTTTAGGTATGGATGTAGTAGCAATTGGTAGTGAGCTCGCTCATAATCTTGGAGTTGGGGTAGGGGGGAAGATAAAGTTAATTTCTCCAAATTCAATTTCTACTTTTTTTGGCAGTATGCCAAGATCAAAAGAATTTTTAGTGATAGCGACTTTTACTAGCGGTATGTTTGATTATGATTCTGCAACAATCTTAATGCCTTTAGTTGCTGCTCAAAATTTCTTGTCTTTTGATAAAGAGATTAATTTAATAGAAGTTAGTACAGTCCAACCAGCAAATGCTGAATTTTTCTCTTGGGATATACAAAATCTTTTAGGAGCAGAAGTAAAAGTTAGTAGTTGGCAAAAAAGCCACCTACAATTTTTAAATGCTTTGGCTGTTGAACGAGTAGCTATGTTTACTATCCTTTCTTTAATAATTATGGTAGCGGCTTTTAATATTGTTTCAAGCCTATTTATGTTAGTGAAGGATAAAAGATCTGATATTGCAATATTACGTACTATTGGAGCAAGTACTAGGCAGATTATGTTTGCCTTTATTTGCAATGGTATGTTTATAGGTTTATTAGGGACTGTTTTGGGGGTAATATTAGGGACAGCTTTCTCTTATAATATCCAATCTATCAAGAATATTTTAGAAAAAATTACCGGGACGAGAATTTTTGAAGCGGCGGTGTATTTTTTATATAATTTACCGTCAGAAGTTAAAGGATCGGATGTATTGTTAGTATCAACTATTTCTATAATTCTTTGTTTTTGCGCTACAATTTATCCTTCCTATAAGGCTGCAAAGTTAAATCCTGTAGATGGATTACGTTATGAGTGAAATATTAAAATTACAAAATATCTCCAAAAAATATAAACAGGGGGAAATTATTATTGAAGTGCTCAATAATATTAACCTGACTGTTAAACAAGGAGAATTAGCAGCGATAATAGGGGCTTCTGGTAGTGGAAAATCAACATTGTTGCATATTGCTGGTTTACTTGACATTCCAGATAGTGGGGTAGTTGAGATAGCTTCTAGACAAACCAATAATAAGGATTTACAGAGGTTAAATAATATTGGTTTTGTTTATCAACAACACCATTTATTAAAAGATTTTACCGCTTTGGAGAATGTTGCAATGCCAAGGCTTATTTCTGGAGCTAATTATAAATTAGCTCTTGAAGATGCTAAGCAATTATTATCAGAATTGGGGTTGGTGAGTAGAATTAATAATATGCCAGGGGAGTTATCCGGTGGGGAGCAGCAAAGAGTTGCTATTGCTAGAGCTATGATAAATAATCCTAAAGTTATTTTGGCTGATGAACCAACAGGTAATTTAGACCCTAGCACTGCAGAAGAAGTGTTTAACTTATTCTTGAAAACTGCCGCTACAAAAAATACTTCTATGATTATAGTAACTCATAATTTAGAAATAGCTAAGCGGATGGATAGAATTTATGAATTAAAACATGGTAGTTTACAAGAAGTCTAGTTAAAATTTTTTATTTTTAAGTTTATATACTTGGATCATAATTACCATAGGGTTTGTTAATTTTTATTTATTTGAAGATTACACCTATTGACTGGTATTTATATAAATGTTAGCATGAACTTATAGCTTGCTTCAAAAGAGGCAGAGTTTTAAAGAAACAAACAGGATAATTATCTAAATGGGGGCTTATAATGACTGATAAACACACAAATCAATTTTTGGATATGATGAAAAATTTCATGAATCCAGAAAACTATATGAAGGCTATGAAAGATGTGCCAGCTATGGATTTTTCTGCTGTATCAGAAACTATCAACAAAAGTACAAAGATAATGACTACAACTAACCAGATTGCTGCTGAGTCATTACAATCAATGATGCAAAAAAATGCCGAATATTTTCAAAACCATACTGTGCAGATAATGAATGCCGCAAAAGAAGCAATGACTTCTGGCGATCCTAAGCATTTAATGGAATTGCAACAAAAATGCATTAAAAGCGCTTGTGAGAATTCTATTAATAACGCTAAAGAATTTGCTGATATGGCTCATGATGCTTCTAATAAAATAATAGAAGCTATGAATAATATAACAGATCAAGTTGCTAAGAATTTTGCTAAGGCTACAAAAAAATCTTAGGCATTTTACAGGTCTTATAAACTCCATTTAGCTTTAGGGCAAAAATTTAAGGGACTGGTAAGATTATTTTGAAGTCTTTCTAGTCCTGCATAAGCTATCATAGCGGCATTATCAGTACATAATTTTGTTGGTGGGGCTACAAATTCGTAACCTAGATTTTTTACCTGTTCTTTCAGTATAGTTCTCAAATAATTATTTGCCGCAACCCCTCCAGCCATTACAAATGTCTTTTGTTTCAGCCTGTCATGTTCATTTATAAACCTCTCATACATGCTGATGCTATTGCAAATTTTTACTGATAAAATTTTACCAACTATATATTGGAAACTGGCTGCGATATTGCCTATTTCTTGATCTCCGATATGCTCTAATTTTTCTATTAATAATTGTACAGCGGTTTTTAGCCCAGAAAATGACATGTTGCAGTTATTTTGATTAATAATAGGTTTAGGCAGAATATACTTATGTGGATCACCAAATTTTGCTCTTTTTTCTATTTCAGGACCACCGGGGAAGGGAAGTCCTAACATTTTGGCAACTTTATCAAAGGTTTCACCAACTGAATCATCAATTGTTTGTCCAAGAATTTTATATTTTCCAAGCTGTTCTACAGCAATAAACTGGCTATGTCCACCAGATGCTAATAGAAGCAAGTAAGGATAAGGAGTATTATTTGTTAATCTAACGGTAAGGGCATGACCTTCTAAGTGATTAACGGCAATAAATGGCTTTTTTAAGCTGCTAGCTAGGGTTCTAGCATACATCGAACCAACTATTACCCCACCAATTAAGCCTGGTCCAGAAGTTGCAGCAAATCCATCAATATCTGCAAGACTAAGTTTACTCTCATTTAAAGCATGAGAAAGAGCTGTCTCCAGATTTTGTAGATGTGATCTAGCTGCAATTTCTGGAACAACCCCCTGAAATATTTCATGTTCCTTATTTTGATTAATGACTATATTAGATAGAATCTTTCTGTTTGAAGTAACTATCGCTACTCCAGTATCGTCACAACTTGATTCTATTCCTAATATTTTTAATGTCATTATGGTTTATGGTAAATTCTTTTATAAAAATTATATAATTCCACTTTAGTTACTTTATTGCATGGAGAAAATATCATTAATTGTCATGGCGAGGAGCGTTAACGACGTGATCATCCAGAAATAAATACTAAGAACGTCATGCTGAATTTATTTCAGCATCTATGAAATCCCGAAACAAGTTCGGGATGACTAGTTTTTCTGGATGGCCACGCTCACTTACGTTTGCTCGCCATGATGCTTTTAGTATTGTCTCACGAAAGCAATAGGAATGACATAGGGTTTACTTCAACTTCTCTTTCAATAACTCATTAACTAGAGTTGGGTTTGCTTTGCCTTCAGTTTTTTTCATTACTTGCCCAACAAAAAAGCCAAATAATTTATCTTTACCGCTTTTATAAGCTGTAACGGAATCTTGGTTATTTGTTAATATGTCATCAATTATATTAAACAATAAATTACTATCAGAAACTTGTACTAATCCCTGTTCCTGAACAATTTCTTGAGGCTTTTTCCCTGTTTCAAACATATTCTCAAATATTGTTTTAGCGATTTTGCCTGAGATTGTTCCGTCTTCTATTAGTTTAACCATTTCGGCAAGCATTTGTGGAGTAATTTTACAGTCAGTTAAATTGATAGAATTCTTGTTAAGTTGACCAAATAATTCACTAATAATCCAATTAGCAAATATTTTAGGATTACATAAATTCACTCCATCTTCAAAATAATGTGCAACTATTTCGTTAGCTGCTAAAACTTCTGCATCGTAATTACTTAAACCATATTCTGCTATATAACGTTTAATTTTTTCATCAGGAAGTTCAGGTAGCTCATTAGCTAATTTATTGATCAACTCTTCAGACAAAACTACAGGCAGTAAATCTGGATCTGGGAAATATCTATAATCATGAGATTCTTCCTTTAATCTCATAGTTCTCGTTTCTCCAGTATCATTATCAAATAATCTAGTTTCTTGGATTATTTCTTGGCCATTTTCGAGTAAGTCTACTTGTCTTTTAGCTTCAAATTCTATAGCGCGCATAATATTGCGAATAGAATTAATATTCTTGATTTCGCATCTTGTACCAAGAGGGTTGCCAGGAAGCCTTACAGAAACGTTGGCGTCACAGCGCATAGATCCTTTTTCCATGTCGCCATCACAGCTACCTATATAACGTAATATAGTTCTAAGCTTACGAACAAATTCAGCTGTTTCTTCGGGAGATCTAAGATCAGGTTCACTAACAATTTCCATTAAGCCAATGCCAGCTCTATTTAAATCAATAAAACTATAATAAGGAGATTGATCATGAATAGATTTTCCAGCATCTTGTTCCATATGTAATCTATTGATCCTAATTCTTTGTAATCCACGATTCTCAGTAGAAATGTCTAGATAGCCATCTTGTACTATTGGATTATAAAATTGAGAAATTTGATAACCTTGAGGTAGGTCAGGGTAAAAATAATTCTTACGGTCAAAATGTGATAGTAGGTTAATTTTTGCCTTAAGACCTAGACCTGTTTTAATAGCTTGATGAACGCAATATTCGTTTAATACTGGTAACATTCCAGGCATAGCTGCGTCAACTAAAGATACTTGTGAGTTAGGGCTAGCTGCAAATTCTGTGCTACTTCCAGAAAAAAGTTTTGATTTAGAAGAAATTTGAGCGTGAATTTCTACACCTATTACATATTCCCACTTACCTGTTTTACCATCAATATAAGACATTTTTTTATTCCTTGTTTTTGTGTTGAATAGAAGCTTCTGTATATCATTATCAACCTGATGAGATCCTAAATTAAGTTCAGGATGACGTTGTGGTATACTTATAATTCAACTTTTTACTTACTATATACAAAATTAATATGTTTGTTTCCCCTTTCAATGGCAGTTGCTACTTTAAGAGTATCATATTCATTAAGTGACTTACTAATTACCTGCATACCAAGAGGGAGCCCTCTTGAAGACAAACCAGCTGGTACAGAACAGCATGGTAGACCTGCAAGGCTAGCTGGAATAGTAAATAAATCATTTAAATACATAGTTACAGGGTTATTTTGTTTTTCTCCTAGATTAAAGGCCTCAGTTGGAGTAGCTGGTAAAATTATAGCTTCAACTTGCTCGAAAGATACTTTAAAATCGTTAGAAATTAAACGGCGCATTTTTTGAGCTTTTAAATAATAAGCATCCATAAAAGAAGATGAAAGTAGGTATGTACCAATCATAATACGTCTTTTAACTTCAGCTCCAAAACCGCTAGTTCTGATTTTTGTATACATTTCATCAATAGAATGTAATTCTCCTTCTAATTGCAACCCGTACCTAATTCCATCATATCTTGATAGATTTGATGAGGCCTCAGCTGGAGCTATAACGTAATAAGTGGGTAAAGCATATTTAGAATAGGGTAAGGAAATGTTAATAATTTCCGCTCCTTGGCTTTTTAAAATATCGATACTATCTTTCCACATTTTAATAACATCTGCTTGGATACCATCTTGTTCCATAATGTCAAAAGGAACGCCTATTTTCATACCTTTTATGCTAGCACTGCAAGCGGATTGTAATTCAGGCGCTGGTAGATTAATGGAAGTAGAATCCTTTTCATCAAAACCCATCATCACTTGTAACATTAAAGCTGAATCCTCTACGCTTCTGGTTAATATTCCTGCCTGATCGAGTGAACTAGCAAAAGGTATCATACCATATCTAGAACAGCGCCCGTATGTTGGTTTAAAACCAACGGTTCCAGTAAAGCTTGCTGGTTGACGTACAGATCCACCAGTATCACTACCAGTAGCCGCCATAGCAATAAAGCTACTTACAGCAGCTGAAGAACCACCAGATGAACCACCTGGAACTAATGGAGTTGTAGGAGCGTCTGCGGCCTTCCAAGGGTTGATTACATTGCCAAAATAGCTAGTAATATTAGCTGATCCCATAGCAAATTCATCCATATTAGCTTTTCCTAGCATTATGGTTCCTTGATCCTTAGTTTTTTGACTAACGGTAGATTCATAGGTTGGTATAAAATTGCTTAGCATTTTAGAGCCAGCTGTAGTTAAAACTTCTCTAGTACAGAATAAATCTTTTACAGCTATCGGAATACCTTCTAAGGATCTAGCTTTATTCTCAATATAATTTTGATCAGAGATTTTAGCTTGAGCAAGGGCTATATCCGGAGTTTCTGTGATATAAGCATTTAACTCCTTTTGTTTAGTCATTTCATCAATATGAGCCATAGTTAGCTCAGAAGCGGTGAATTCCTTGTTTTTTAACGCTTTTAAAGCATTAGCGATAGTTAGTTTAATTATCTCGTGCATATTTACTCTACTACTTTTGGAACAACATAACATTTAACTTGTCTAGCCAGATTACCTTTTTCATTAGGTAAATTAACAAATAGCTGATCCGAAATATCACCAGAAGATATTTCGTCGTTTCTCATTCTTTGATTCATATCACAAACAGAGGTTAAAGGCTCAACGTTGCTGCAATCTACTTCTTTTAAGGAATCGATCATATCTATAATGTTAGTTATTTGTTTGGCATAAATATCTAATTCTTCTTTGGTGAAATCAAATTTTGCCAATTTTACCATTTTTTCTATTTCTTTATCTGTAATCATTTTGTACCTAGATATTATACGGTATTGATATAAGTTAATATAGTTAGGGGATTTTTAGGAAAAATAAAGCTAAGTACCGCAGCGTACAAACGTACATGAGGAACAGAAGCGAGTTTTGACAACAAAATCACCAACTAGATTAACTTATATTGTCATTATCTCTTGTTCTTTATCTTTAACATGCTGATCAACTTTACGAGAATATTCGTCAGTTAATTTTTGTATTTCTTCCGCCATATTATGATGCTCATCTTTAGAGATAAGATTATCTTTCTCTAGTTTTTTTAGTTCTTCGTTACCATCTCTACGAATGTTACGCAAAGCAACTTTAGTATTTTCTCCATATTTATGAGCAAATTTAACTAGCTCTTTACGACGATCTTCAGTAAGCAATGGAATAGTGATTCGAATTAATTGTCCGTCTGCTGATGGATTAAGCCCAAGATTAGCATCAACAATAGCTTTTTCTACAGATTTAACCATAGAATTATCCCAAACTTGTAAGGCAATAGTTCTAGCATCTGGAGTTGAAAGGCTTGCTACTTGGGATAATGGCATTCTAGAACCATATGTTTCTACCTGTACTGGGTCCAATAAATTAACCGAAGATCTTCCGGTTCTAAGACCCTTAAGTTCGTGGTCTAGAGTACTCATCGTCTTATCCATTCTTATCTGTAAATCTTTATGTATATTTTTGTCCATAACACCTTTGTTAGCTGATTATTGTAAAATTTCCTTGCCCTTGCAAAACTTTAGCAAAATTACCTTTTTCTTTGATAGAGAATACTTTTATTGGTAAATTATTTTCTCTTGCTACTGCTACAGCAGCAATGTCCATAACTTTTAAATTATCTTTTACGAGCTTATCATAGCTTATAGTAGGGTATTTTATAGCATTAGGATTGGTTGCAGGATCTGAATCATAGACTCCATGTACTTTAGTACCCTTTAGTAATAAATCGCAATTCATTTCAATAGCCCGGAGTACGCCAGCACTATCGGTAGTATAAAATGGGTTACCAGTTCCACCAGCAAAAATTACCACTCTTCCTTTTTCCATATGTCTTTTTGCTTTACGGCGGATATAAGGTTCACAGACACTCATCATTGGTATTGCTGATAGAACTCTAGTAAAAACTCCAATACCTTCCATAATATTTTGCAGGGTTAGGGCATTTATTACTGTTCCTAGCATACCGATATAATCACCGACAGCTCGTTCCATACCATATTTAACATCAGTTCCACGATAAATATTGCCGCCGCCTACCACAATACATACTTGAGCGTCTAAGCTAATTCCTTCTTTTACATCTTCAGCAATTCTAATAATTTCAGAATATTCATGGCCAAATTGCTTGGTACCCATTAGGGCTTCTCCAGAAATTTTCAATAATACTCGCTTATATTTTAGAGACGGCATGAATGATAAATCCTAAATAAACTATTAAGTAGATTTTGTTGATAAGTTATAGTTCATTATTGTTTATTTAACAAGTAACAATTAAATCAGTATTTTTGAATATTTTTACCAAGCTATATAAATATTATTGTTGATAATTGTTACTATTATGTTAACTTTATAGATATGAAAGTAATCTGAAATTATAAATAGTGAGGAACATATGCCTAAATATGGTGAAAAAAATTTTGTAGATAAGCAGGTGATTGATAATATAATTTCTGGAAAGGTTACTAAGGGTGATCTTATAAATTTGAGTAACTATTTTAGCTTAGCTAGCGCAAAGGAGGTTAGAGATGATTTAGTTGAGTCATTAGGAAAAAATTTAAGTAAGGAGGCATTGCATAAATTAAATTCAGCAATAATGGAAAGTGCGGACATATTACTACCAAAAAATGATAATAAATTTTTATGTCGTACAACAGGGGCAAAGTTTTTTAAAGATTTATTAGTATTGGAAGCAAAAAATAGTGGGATGAAAGTAGAATTTGGAAATAATGGCCAAGTAGTAAATACCACAATACCTCCAGAAATCCTGGATCATTACGCTACTCTTAAAGAAAACTTTTATAAAAAACGTGGAGTTAGTGAAAATGATTTAAATCAAAATATGGCTGAAAGTATGGCCTTTATTTTAGTAGATCCAATTGCTAAAGAAACAGGGTATTATAAAAATCAGCAATCGAGTTACCAAATAATGATTAATAGTAATATTATTAATTCTAAAGGAGAGGTGGTTAGTAATCTAGTAAAAAGTAATATAGCGGAAAAGGCTAAGCATCAAAATAAGAATATTATAGATAAGTATGATATTCCACTTCAGGAGATAAAGGAACAAAATAGTAAAGTTAGTGTTGCTATTATGGATTCTATTGCACCAGCTCTTAGTAAACGTTTAGTTAATCAAGCATTAGATCAATTGAAAGATAATAATATTATAATTGATGATAAGGAAAAAAGTAAAATCCAAGGAGTTTTATCGGATAGCATTAAAAAAGTGCCAGCTCAGTTCTTGCTAAACCAACCTGAAGATTTGGTTGAACAAATATCAAAACATCTAATAAAAGGCCAAACTACTGGATCTCAGATTAAAAATGTTGTTGGTATTAATAAAAAATACTCTGTTTCAACTAGTAGATTAAATGAAATAGGAAAAGAAATAGGAAAAGCATTTTCCAATAATCCGGAGTCCATTAGCCAAACCCTTATACAACAAGCTAGAAGATTGGGGGCGCATTTAAAATCTAAACCTTCTACTAGTAGACCTAATGTTAATACTAATCAGATAACAAATAAAAATAAATCAAATAGTCGCTTTTAGTAATTTCAGAATTTGTAATATAACTTTAACCATAGATAAGATTTTCTAAAAAAATCTTATCTATGGTTTGTGTTAATATAAGGTGATTAGTCTTAGTCTGGTTATTTGACTAAAATAATAATATAAACTATAAAAGAAAATTTTATAGATTTAAGCATGTTTGGACAAAACACCAAAAGACCGGCCATTTTTAATGATGGTACTAGTTTAGAAGTTAAAAAGATTTTTAAAACTATTCAAGGTGAAGGACCATTTGTTGGTATGCCAGCAATATTTATTAGGCTTTCTGGGTGTAATCTTGCTTGTGATTTTTGCGATACTGATTTTGATATATTAGCTATTAATGAAATTACAGAGCAAGTAAATAAGTTCACTACAAGCGCTAATACATTAATAGTTATCACAGGTGGAGAACCTTTTAGGCAAAATATTGAGCCATTATGTAGCTCATTACTAAAATTAGGTTTACTATACAAATAGAAACTAATGGTACATTATATCGTAATATTCCCGATTAAGTACATATAGTCTGCTCACCGAAAGCTCAAAATAATGGTTATTCTTTAATATGGAGAAGATTTGTTACAAAGACTACAAGCTATTAAATTTTTAATAGCCAAAAATTCTTCATACTATTCCCAAGTACCAGAGTTAGGGCAAACTAAAATATAATATTCCAGTATTTATCCAACCCATGGATCAATACGATCAAACCTTGAATAAAGAAAACGAACAGCTAACCATTGAACTTGCTTTACAATATGGCTATCGCCTTTCTTTACAAATTCATAAAATATTGGAAATAGAGTAATTCTAATCATAGATAATTAAGGTAAGCTATTTAATATAAGCATACCTTAATTATGCAATATTTCTTAGTTAACTACTACTCTTATACAACATGGTCTTGATTGAAATTAGTATCGTCGCCTATCAAACTCTTAGAATATTCTATCAACTTATCAGCATTAACTCCGGCATTATTTACATGAAATCCATTGACATTAGAAAGAGATTTTAAAGTGAATTGATCTTCTATTTTACATATTACTTTAATATGATTAGTGGCTCCTATTATTCCTTCAATACCACTTGATCCCAAAAGAATTACTTGACCATCAGAATTAATTGTATTATCTACATTACCCTTTATTATCTTGCCATCAGCTAAAATTAAGGTAGCGTTCTTACCAGCAAAATCAATATTACCTGTATTCCATCATTAATATTAACAGTACTTGCTTCTTGAAAAGTTATATTATCGCCTGTCCATCAAATTATTAACACTAGTAACCCCAGTTCCATTGAAAATGATTGTTTTAATAGAATTGGTATTATCAATTGTGCTAGTTACAGTACCAAAGCCAGAAAAATTTAACGCGCCATTTGGTTCTACTATATTATTAACATTACCAATAATTATTTTACCACTAAGTTAGAAGTATCTGCAAGATTGTTTCCAAGAATTTTAGAATTGAAGTTAACAGTACCTGTAAAATTATCTCCAGTTATTGAAGAATTCTCTTCATTGTTAGAATTAACCTGATTATCTTTCATAAAATTAATCCTCTTAATTAAAATATATAAAAATTTTAGAGAGATATTAGCTCTAAATGCATATATACTTCTTATAGAGACTATTTCTTATATTTAAGTTAATAAGTCAAGAAAATATTAATCTTTCTAATTCTATTCCGCTAATTCTTTGTTATATAACCTATAATATTCTGATTTATTTTTCATTAGTTCTTTATGACTACCATGCTCAAATACGGCTCCAGACTTCATAACCACTATATTATCAACATCTTGAATTGTTGATAAACGATGAGTAATAATTAAAGTAGTTTTATTTTTTCGCACTTTTACTAATGAATCTAAGATCATTTTTTCAGAATTTTGATCTAAAGAACTTGTAGCCTCATCCCATATTAAAATTGGCGCGTCTTTTAGAAAAGCTCTTGCTATTGCCAGACGCTGACGCTGACCACCTGAAAGAGTTGAGCCTTGATGACCAATTATAGTATCATAACTTTCTGGAAGTTGAGAAATAAACTCATGAGCGTCAGCATGTTTAGCAGCTTCAATAATTTCCTCGCGGGACGCTGATACATTGCCATAGGCAATATTATCTGTAACGCTTGCGTCAAATAAGGTAGTATCCTGAGTTACTAAAGAAATCTGACTTCTTAAACAACTAATTTTTATATCTTCAAGATCATGATTATTAATTAAAATATTTCCAGATGAAGGATTATAAAATCTTACTAGCAAATTAGACAAAGAAGTTTTACCGCTGCCTGATCGTCCAACAAAGGCTGTAATTTTTCCTTTTGGTAGTTTTAAATCAATTGATTTTAATGCTATCCTGTTATTAAATTTTAAACTGACTTTATTAAAAATTATTTCTGGTTTAGTTAAAGTAATATCTTTAGCGTTAGAATTATCTTTAATAACTGGTTCAGTATCTAAAACATTAAATATCCTTTCAGTAGCGGAAATTCCTTCTTGAAGATTTACATTTAAAGCAACCAGACTCTTAAATGGTCTGTAAGCTGATACAAATGCAGTAATAAAAGCAAATAAGGCTCCTGGCGTGGTCTTACCATGCGATATTAAATATCCGCCATACCAAATAATTCCAGCTACGACAAGACCGCACAATATTTCCATAATTGGTGAAATTAATGCATCTAATTTGGCAGTTTTCTTTAAAAAGTTCAAAACATTATGAGAAATCAATAAAGCTCTTTTACTTTCAATCTTCTCACCTAAAAAAGATTTAACAATTTTAATGGAATTAAAAGTTTCGTCTAATCTTGAAGTATAATTAGCTAAATCTTTTTGAGCTTGACCAGATATTTTCCTGATTCTCCTCCCGACTTTTTGAATTGGGTAAATTGCCAATGGGAATGCAATAAATACTATACACGATAATACTGGCTCAAGGCTAAACATTAATATAATAAGAAATACCACAGTTAACAAATATTTAGCGCAACCAACAAGTAAATTCGATACCGCACCGCGCATCATAGAAATATCATTAGTAAAGCGGGATATTAAACGTCCCGATGATTGGGACTGAATGAATGAAATATCAGCGAATAATAAATGTTCATACATTTTTATTTGTAAGTCAGTCAAAATTCTTTGACCGATAAATTTAATTAAATAGCCTTGATAATATTCGGCAATACCTTTAATAGAAAAGGTTAGTATCACCATTACAGGTAATAGGAATAGCATTTTTCCATCTTGAGTCAAAAAAACCTGGTCAACAGTTGGCTGTACCAGTCTTACTATATTAGCAGAACAAGCTGCAGCAATTATCATAAAGAATATTGCTACTATTAACTGTCTTGTGTAAGGTTTTATATAATCTAATATTAATCTTTTTAAAGTAGTATAAGAGCTATAATCATAATTCATTATATTAATTTTTTTAGTTGCTAAGTGTTAGCGCTAGTAAAACTTGCATTATCATATAGGAAAATTACTGTAATGAGTAGTAGTAATAATAATACTCCCAAGAAACCTAATACTAAATATATAGAACCAGTATATTTCCATAACGCCATGCTAAAAAATGGTGTTGTCGATGAAATTAGCATACCACCAAGTGAGTGAGCTAAACTATACATTCTTGTCCTAACATTAGTTAAGAATATAGATTGTACTATAATCTGCAGCGGTACGGAATAAAATGGTACCATAGATATAATAATAAGGGGAAAATAATATGCTATTTTATTATTATATAATAGGAAACAAACAATAATGATAGTTATTACACTTAATGTTAACGATATGTATATTTGTTTCTTAGGGTTAAATTTGTCTGCTAAAATACCTGAAAAGATAGATATAATACCATAAATTGCTATTATATATATATTAAGAATTTGAGTTTGAGATGCATCCATAATGCCAGCAGCTTTTGAAGCAAAAACTCCCCAAAAAATAGCTAAGAAGTGATAGATACCACCTATACAACCACTAATTATTAATGCTACAATAAACTTACCAACTATATTTTTTAATATTGTTATTAAATCAAAAAACTTTACTTCATAAAATTTATTGTCTTTTTTATATTGTAAAAATTCTTCGCTTTCTTGAAATAGATGCCTCATAAATATGATAAATAAGCCAAAAATTCCACCAATAATAAAATTAATGCGCCATAAATAATTTATATCAGAAAATTTTGTTGAAAAATGATACATTGCTGCGGCAAATAATGCGCCAATTTGAGTGCAAAATACTATAATACCATTAATATAATTTTTATGTGATTTGCCAATTTTTTCAACTACATAAATTTTTATTCCATCAACATCTCCTGATAGACTTACTAAAAAGATCATTCGACAAAAGGTTAGAATAAAAGTAGCTAAGATACCTATTTTATTAAAATTAGGTATCAATCCTATAAGAATTGTTGAACCAGTCGCTAAAAATACCGAGATTTTTACAGAAAAAGCTCTACCGTATTTATCCCCAATAAAGCCAAAAATAATTGCTCCTATAGGTCTTGCTATTACAGCAATGACATATATCGCATAAAATAATAATAATTGATTATTATCATCGTTTGGAGGCAAGAAACTCTTGGATAAAACTGATGCCGACAACCCAAAAAGAGCGTAATCATAGTAACGAACAATTGTGGTTAAAAAGGCAATGAGAAATGCTGGTCTTGTCATAAAAAATCTGCAAAATACTAACTAAAATTATTATAACTTGAAGATATTAATTGGTTAGATATATAATGTAAAATATCAGTATTAGCAAATAAATATAACATGAAAAAATTTTGGTTAGGACTTAAATATATATTGTACTTACTTATATACATATTTATTACTTTAATAATAGCGTATATGATATTTGCACTAACCCTTCCTGAAGATGGACAATGTCATTGTCTGGAAGACCCTAAATTAATACATTATATTTTCGCTAGCATATTAACCATAGCGCCAGTAATCACTTATATAGTTACTAAAGATCGTAAACCAAAAAATAAAGATGATTGAATATTATGATCGGTAAGTTAAAAGGTAAAGTAGATTCTTGTTATAGTGATTATGCTATTATTGATGTTAATGGTGTTGGTTATTTAGTATATTGCTCTAACATTACTTTAAGCAAACTGGCAATTAATGAATTTTGCCAGTTATTTATTGAAACGCATGTAAGAGAAGATCATATTAATCTTTATGGTTTCTTATCATTGGAAGAAAAGAGTTTTTTTAATATATTACAATCAGTAAATGGCATTGGTACAAGAATGTCACTAGCAATCTTATCAACTCTATCTCCTGAGCAAATTCAAACTGCTATAGCAAGAAGAGATAAAGAAGTATTTAAATCTATTTCTGGAGTTGGTAGCAAACTAGCAGAACGAATCATTGTTGAATTAAAAGATAAAATGTTAGGTTCGAGTGATGTAAGTAATTTAACTATAGATACTTCAAATAGAAGTTTAACATCTGATGCAATACTAGCTTTAACCTCTCTCGGTATTAGCAAAAATGAAGCCCAGAATTTAGTACAAGATATTATTGCTAAGAATCATGATATCACTCTTAATGATTTAATTAAACAAGCTCTAAAAGCACGTGGAAACAATGGATAATAATATTTTATCAGCAGATAAACTTCCTAATGATCAAGAATTTTCTCTAAGACCTAATTACTTAAAAAAATTTGTCGGTCAACAACAAATAAAAGAAAATTTATCAGTCTTCATTCAAGCTGCTAAAAATAGATCGGAACAATTAGATCATACTTTATTTTATGGTCCACCTGGTCTTGGGAAAACTACTCTAGCTCAAATTATTTCTAAAGAAATGGGAGTTAATTTTAAGTCAACTTCAGGACCTGCAATATCGAAGGCAGCCGATCTAGCTGCAATACTTACTAATTTACAAGATAATGATATATTATTTATTGATGAGATTCACCGTCTTAGTACTAATATTGAAGAAACATTATATCAAGCAATGGAAGATTTTGCTTTAGATATAATTATTGGAGAAGGGCCATCTGCTAGATCAGTAAAAATTAATTTGCCGAATTTCACTTTAGTTGGAGCAACTACTAGACTTGGATTACTTGGTAATCCTTTAAGAGATAGATTCGGTATTCCGTTGCGTTTAAATTTCTATAATGTTGAGGAATTAAAATTAGTATTATATAGAGTTAGCCAATTATTAGAAATTGCTTTAACTAATGACGCATTAGAAGAAATAGCCAAACGTAGTAGGGGGACTCCAAGAATTGCTATAAGGTTAATTAAACGAATAAGAGATTTTGCATCAGTTGATAATAAAATAGAGATTGACCAAGAGATAGTTAATATTGCATTAAATCGTCTAGAAGTAGATAAAATAGGCTTAGATAGCAACGATTATAGATATTTAAAATTCATAGCTGATAATTATTCTGGTGGGCCAGTTGGAATAGAAACTATTGCCGCAGCTTTATCAGAACAGCGCGATGCTGTAGAAGAAACTATAGAACCATATTTAATTCAGATAGGATTTTTGCAACGCACTCCTAGAGGGAGAATATTAAGTAAGCTAGCGTTTGACCATTTAGGGATATTTTATAATAAATTGCTATAAATAATAATTATTATAAAACCACTACACTTAAAACTATAAGATTTTTCTTTTTAAGCTTAAGTTTAATTATTTCTTTTTCAATAGATAGTTAAATTCGGCTCCATAAATGAAAAGCATATTGATGATATAGAAAAATATTAAAGTAACTATAATACTACCAAGCGAACCGTAGACTATACTTAGCTGATTATAATATCTTATATAAGTTGATAATAAATAACCACTAGTTATCCACAAAGCTACTGTCAATAATGCTCCCGGGATTACTTCAGAAAAATTTAACGAAATATTAGGAATAATATAATATAAGGTTGAAGAAGCAAAAAATAATGAGAAAAAAATAATAACATAACGCATTATATTTAAGCTACGTTGATGCTCAGCAAGCATTTCTGATAATATTGGTATTTTAGCTATGATTATTGGTACTATAACTAAAACAAACATTGCAATTGCAATAAATATACTAATAATTAAAAATTGCAATATACTAAGTAATCGACGTCTTATGTAAGGTGGCGGAGATTTTATTTCATAAACCCTATTTAAGATTGTTCTTAAACATTCTACAAAAGATGAAGCCGTCCATACACTACCAAAAATAGCTAAAGTCATCAAACTTTGAGGCGGACTTTTGCTAAGCTCATCGATTCTAGTTTTTATTGAATCTGTTGCAAGTTCTGGCATGCTCTCTAAAAATATAGTAATGAAATTTTTGCCAAGTTCTGATGCTCCAACAAAACTAGTAAGAGCTAGTAAAAAAACTAAAAAAGGAAATATCGACAAAAGTATCATGAAAGACATATAACCAGAATGTTCTATTCCATCATGATCAACCATTCTAACTGCTGCTTTATATAAACATTTAATGATTTTCTTCATTAACTAGCTTCTTATTTCCATTTTCGAGTTCATGCTATACTTGTAGTTCATTTGCGTCAATAGCTACATTTAAAATAGTAGTTAAAGTATTTATTATCTACTAAAAAAATATAAGTTTTTATAAAAATAGTCTTAAAAAACTTTTTATATAAATTCTTCAGGGTAGTAATTTAGTGAATCTTTTAGTTTTAATTATTGTATGGAACTCTAAGTTTATATTTAATTGTTAAATAACTATCTATGAATAATACTTTAAATACCTATAGCGTTAAGATATTTTCTTCTGAATAACTTCGTCACAATAACTACTAATTTCACTTTAATTAAATTTTAGTATTGTCAGCTCGTATAGATAAAACTAAACTATAAATTGTTATTTTATTTAACATAAGTGAGTAATGATGGATATTAATGTAAAAATTCAAGCTTTATTTTTTTCTATTGATCGTAATGATGTAAAAATAATGGTTGATAAGGTTGCTTTGCATGTAAAAACCTAAAAATCTTTGTGATTATATTATTGAACATTTAGGAACGAATGGCTTTTGCTCACTTCCTGAAAAGTTGCAACCCATAAAGATAATTTTTTCTTAAACCAAGTTGTAGTAAATAACACTAGTTGGAGAAAATTTCAACTACAGATCATTTGTTAAATAACGACTATATTGCTGTTTATAAAAATGATTTACTAAACCAACAACTTTAGAACTACAAAATGAAGAAGAATAATATTCATTACTTAGAAGATATATACCGCCTTTATGAACCAGAAATTTTAGGTGTTAATTGATTTAGACTAGTATTTTTAATTAGTAGTTGGTGTTAGTATGTTGACGAATTCTATTTTAGATAAGTCTACTAAGGGTGTTATAGTAACATTGTTGTAATTTATATTGCTTACATGACCTACTGTAATACCAGAAGGATAAATATTCCCATGTCCAGACGTAATAACTGTTTCATCTTTTTGAATTAAGTTAGTTTCAGGTAAATATAGTATTTTACAATTATTACCATCACCGGTTATAATTCCTTTTTCCTTTGATAGAGAAGTAATGATTGGAATTCTTGAGTTAGTATCGTTAACTAGCATAATTTTAGAATAATTATTACTTACTTCTATTATTCGTCCAACCAAATCTTGACCGTGAGTAACAATCTGATTAACTTCTATACCATGCTTTATTCCAGCAGAGATTATAGCAGTTTTGCTAAAAGGGTTTAATGTAACGCTCATTAGTTTAGCTGTGATATATTTATATTGCTGACCCTCAACAAGTGATAATAATCCTTTAAGTTCTTTATTTTCAGCTTGTAGTACATATAAATTATTTTCTAGCTGTTTTAACTTTGCTATTTCTAGTTTTAATTTGATATTTTCTCTTGCTAAATTTTGAGTGTAGACAAAATTTTGGGTTAAACCATTAATTTTCTGAAATATATTTTCATGAATTGATAGTAAGTTAGAAGTACAACTGCCAAATATTTCTAAGGAAATATAAGATAGTTTTTTAGGCGAGGAGGTATATAAATATAATGATAGCATTAAAAATAATATTATCATTATATGTCTTAAAGTAACAAATATAAATCGAAAAAATATTGATATTTCGCTATTAGTCCTAACTCTATTTTCTAGTAATGCCATTAGACCTCTTTCAAAACTCTATTTCTGTCTTAGGATTTGTATGTTGGTTCAGTACTAAGATTCTCACGTACTTTAGTATGTTTTGAATCTTGTGCTGTGACGTATCTCCTTCAAATCTCCGAGCAGTAATGAGTATTGAAAGAGGTCTATGATTAATCTTGTTTAAATAATACATGTTTTAATTTGCTAAATTCTTCTAATACTTTTCCTGTTCCAAGAGCAACGCAAGATAACGCTTGGTCTGCAACTATTACAGGTAGGTTGGTTGCTTCTTTTAAAACATAATCTAAATTTTTTAGTAATGAACCGCCACCAGTCATTATAATTCCTTTTTCTACAATATCAGATGATAATTCTGGAGGGGTTGATTCTAGAGCAACCTTGACAGCTTCTACAATTTGGCTAACTGGTTCAACTAAGCTATCAGCTATTTGCCTTTCGTTTAATAACATTTCTTTTGGTATACCATGAACTAGGTCACGGCCTTTAATTTCCATAACTCTTGGTTCTGAGTTGCTATCTACAAATGCTGAGCCAATTTCCTTCTTAATTTTTTCAGCAGTAGCTTCACCAATTAATAAATTATAATGTCTCCTAATATAAGAAATTATAGACTCATCCATTTTATCTCCGCCAACTCTTACTGATCTAGCGTAAACAATACCACCTAACGATAAAACAGCTACTTCTGTTGTCCCGCCTCCAATATCAACGATCATTGAACCTGTAGCTTCTGTGACTGGTAATCCAGAACCTATTGCTGCTGCCATAGGTTCTTCAATTAGATAAACATCTCTTCCACCAGCGCTTTCTGCGGCTTCCTGAATAGCTCTACGTTCAACAGGGGTTGAGCCAGAAGGTACGCAAACTATAATTTTAGGACCAGTAAATGATCTGCGATTATGAACTTTTTTTATAAAGTACTTAATCATTTCTTCTGCGCCTTTAAAGTCAGCGATAACTCCATCTTTTAGGGGTCTTTTTGCTTCAATATCTGTTGGTGTACGACCTAACATCATTTTTGCTTCATGACCAAACGCATATGGTTTAAAAGTTCCATTTTCCTTAATAAAAGCAATTACAGAAGGTTCATTAAGAACAATTTTTCCCTTAACAGATACTAAAGTATTAGCAGTACCAAGATCGATTGCTATATCAGACGACAATTTTTCGAAAAGTCTTGAAAGCATTTTTATTCTCCAAAAACAAATTAATGACTATTTTTATATTTCTTAATATTCTTTATACCGTAAAAATTAGAAAATTGGTAAATCAATTTTAAATTTTTTAGGAAAATTTTTCAGGCAGATATTATTCCTACCTTACTGTTCAGTTTTATTGCATGGAGATTATTCTTCATTTTTTTATTAATAACTTCCTCCGTAAATTATTGATTTTCATGCTTTCTTAGTTTTTTAAAATAAAAATTATCATAAAATATTATTTTTTGTACAAATGTCTTTTAAATTCTATTACTATCAGCTCTCCAAGGCGAAATTTTCACGGATTTTGATATCCTAAATTTATACCTAAATTATCATGCGAGCAATTGTTGTAACAATTGCATGGACATTTAGTAATAATATATTACAATAACTTATGTACTAAGAGATATTCCCCCCCCCCATGTAGTAGTCTCTAAATTTGTTTAGAATGCATGATAATATAATTACCAATAAATAATATACAAATATTTGGTAATAAAATTGTTAAGAAAGGTGTTATATTATTATGAGAAAGAATTTTAAATGAAATTTCTAATATGAAATAAACAATAAATCCTATAAACAAGCCTAAAATTAAAATTTTATCTTGAGAATTGTCTCGCTGTTTCAGACTAAAAAAACAAGAAGCTAATATTACCATGACAGACATGATAATTGGTTTTAATAATTGCTTATAATAATAAATTTGGTAACTAAGTGTTGGAACGCCAGATTCTACTAGCTGTTTGATTAAATCAGGTAAATCCCATATAGAAATCATCTCAGGATTAGTAAACTCATCTAGTAATTTACTTATTGATAAATTAGTTGGGATAATAACATGCTTCTCTTCTTGAAAGGATTGCCCATCATAAATTTTTGCATTAGATATTTCTATTTTATTATTTGCTATTACAGCTGAAGGTGCATCAATTCTTTTTAAAAAATTATTATTATTGTCTAGGATTAGTAGAGTAAAGTGATTTAGTTTATTATTATGTATATCAATAATTTTTACTTGAAGTATTTTTTTAGTATTTTCCTCTTGTTCAAGAAATAATAAACCAGATTTATATACTATAAAATCATTAGATATTTTATTAGTTAATTTTGCTTCTATCTTATCATATTTTTGTAGCCCAATAGTGCCAATAGGGTTTAAGATACTTAGCATAATGCAACCAAGAACTATTGCTGCAAATACTGGGATAGCAATTACTCTCCAGATATGTGTTCCGCTACATAAAATAGCAACTAGTTCATTA
This sequence comes from Candidatus Rickettsia vulgarisii, assembly GCA_050920655.1. Classification (GTDB taxonomy): domain Bacteria; phylum Pseudomonadota; class Alphaproteobacteria; order Rickettsiales; family Rickettsiaceae; genus Tisiphia; species Tisiphia vulgarisii. The sequence continues at coordinate 240,006 of CP133317.1, forward strand.
TGTGAGGTCAATCTTCTAAGCAAGAATAACATTGAGGTAAAGCTAATTAGATAGCTTATTTCATTAAGTAAATAAGGTATTTTATATAATGCTAATTGCCAAAAATGATGGGCAGAAATATGTACAGCTTTAAATTTTTGTAAAATATCAAAGATATTAGAAAGAACTAAAGCGCCTACAATTATAAGTAATATACTTATAAAATAGCCACAATATAGTCTAAATAAATAAATTGACAGTGTTATAAGATTAACCATCTTTATAAAATAACTGGTGGGCCCAGTAGGACTTGAACCTACGACCACCCCGTTATGAGCGGGGGGCTCTAACCAACTGAGCTATAGGCCCTTTAACAACACTTAAGTTGTATAAATGTAAAATTTATTAGACCTAAGACCTTATATAATTATTAGCATATTAAGTCTAGTAAAATTTTTCAATTAATAAAATTTTTTATTAATTTGATATTGGTTTTAGTAATTAATATACTGTTAGATATAGTCAATTGATATGAATTATCTACGTTGTTGCTCGTCGCTCACCTATTAATTATAGGTTTTGCTTCGTTACTCTATAAATCTAATTTATATGAGTTGACTTATATATATTAACTCAAATAGGTATTTGTTATGTCAGTAATTAAGATTTTAGAAGTAATATTAGCTGATAGCTATGCATTATATTTAAAAACTCAAAATTATCATTGGAATATTACTTGTTCAGAATTTAGATCCTTGCATTTACTATTTGAAGGTCAGTATAAAGATTTAGCTGAAGCGATAGATGAAATTGCTGAAAGAATTAGAACTCTAGGACCAAAAGTCACTAAAATGTCAGAATTAATTAAATTATCATATATATCTGAGGCTGACCCTAAATCCAATTCTATAAAAATGTTAAAGGATTTAGCTAAAGATCAGGAGACCATAGTAGATAATCTTAATAAAGGTATAAAAATTGCCCAAAAAGCTGGAGATGAAGGAACTGCTGATATATTTATTCAACGCCTGAAAGTTCATCAAAAGAATCATTGGATGATAGTTAGTAGCATAAAATAATAAATAAATACTGCTTGTTTTAAACTATATTTTATAATAATTAATAAGCATTAATTATTTCTGGTGGTTTTGTGAACAAAAAATCAAAAGATAAAGTAATAGGCGCCTTTTTAGGGACTATGGTTGAATATTATGATTATAGTTTATATGGTTTTTCTGCAGGGATTATAGCGATAAAATTTTTCCCAAATGCTGATTACCTAATAAGTCTGATAAATGTTTTTGCCGTTTATGCTGTGGCATATTTATCTAAGCCTATTGGCGCTATGTTTTTTGGACGGATGGGCGATTTATATGGGCGTAAAATAGTTCTAAATATAACAATAATAGGTATTGTTATACCAACCATAATCATTGGACTATTACCAGAATATTCATCAATAGGAGCATGGGGGGCGGTAATTTTAATTTTATGCCGCTTTATGCAAGGGATATTTGTAGCTGGAGAATATGATGGTGCTGCCATTTACGTTATTGAACATTTAGGAGAAAAATATCGCTCTACAGCTTCAGCAATAACTCGTTGTACTGGAGTTATTGGGATATTGCTTGGAATAGGGGTAACAAATTTTTTTAATTCTCATATCTTTCCGGAGTGGGGATGGCGAATTCCTTTTTTAATTAGCTTGCCTTTAGCATTAGTAGTTTTGTTTTTTCGTCGAAAGCTTGATGAAACCCCAGAATTTAAAATAACCCAGAAAAAAAATATAAAGATAGAGAAATTAAGTAGTTTAATAAAGAAGCAATGGCAATTAATTTTAATGGTAATATTTCTTGCAGGCGGTTTCGGAGCAACTTATCAAATTGCTATCATCTTTATGAAACAATATTTACCAATTATTATGCCGCAAGCTGCTTTAGTTATGAGTACATTCTCGGTATTAGTAGTAGTATGTTTTGCAGCTAGCATGCCAATAGCAGGTTTTCTAGCAGATAAATTTAGCACCATAATAGTTTTAAGAATTAGTTTATTTGGTACTATTTTAGCAGGTTTATTATTTGTTATAGCAGTATATTATGAAATGTTGAATTTAGTTTTGGGCGCTTGTTTAATGTTAACTACCTGCATAGCTCCTGTTAATGCTTTAGCTCATGGTATTTTTGTGAAAGCTTTTTCTGTTAGTAATCGTTATCGCGCTATCAGTCTTGGGCATACTATTGGAGCGATGTTAATGGGTGGAACTGCAAATTATATTTGTTTAGTAGCAATGAAATACCTAGATTGTAAATTATTTCCAATAGTATATCTGATGTTTTTTGCAATATTGGCATTTTATATGGTAAGAAGCTTTGAAAAAGATTATAAGAAAAAATTATTATCTGGTAATATAGAGCTTTAATTAAGTATAATTTATAAACACTCTAGAAAAAATATTGTTTTATGGTATAATTGCTATTTGTGGTTGTATCGTTGAAAATTTAATTAAATTGGTGATTTATATGACGGAAGCTGAGAAAAAAGTTATCTCATTTTCTGTGGATAGAAATGAGATGGATGAAATTAACAAATCTATTGAAGCAGGTTGGGCAATAGTAAAACTGGTCCCTTGTGGTAATCGTTATATTGGATTGATGGAAAAGCATCACCATAATAGTAAGAATGATAAAGAACATGTTGTTTATATTCCCCCTAAAAAGAAAATTGTCATAAAATAGCCTTTGTCACTACATTTCCTATTATTTATATCCTTGTTGCATAAAGATTGAATGCAACAAGATTCCCAAATTACTCATTATCAACTTCCTAAGGCTCCATATAATAAAAATAAGAACGATAAAGATCTAGATTGACATTATAAACTGGTTGATTTTAGATGGAATAGCAAGAAGCTATTCTGGGGCATCGAAACCTCTAATAAGTGTGGTAAGTATCTACATAAAAGATATTAATCCTCGATTATGGTCGGGGAGATGGTAGCGTATGTTCAGAGTTGGGATAGCAATATCCTAACTTAAAGGCTATCATGAACTGTCGCTTACGGTTTTTCGAACTCCCTGACTAACAAGTATTCTTAATAAAAGTTACTTGGTTGGTCAAACTTGAATAATTCTAGTTTTAAGGGGATAATAATATGATAAATCAAACAATTCCAACCGCTATAATTATAATACCTAAGAATTTTCAATATTTTAATAACCAGCTTGCTGAAGATGTTATTGCAACATGGAGGAGAGATGGAAAGGCTATTCAGTTACAAGAAGCAAATGATTATCTTGCTATTGAGCAATTAGTTATTGAAGTAAAATTAAGCAAGAATCATCCAGTTACTATATTGATTGAGGATGAGCTGTCAAATACGCCTTATTATAGTTTATTATGGTCAGTACTTGGCGCTTTATTAGTTGCTGATTTGATTACTGTAACTTATCTATGAGTGTAATTATAAAAAAATAATTTTTGAAAATATCAAAGGCTCAAAAAATCAATATTTATCAATGGCCGCTGATTTTTTGAAGCATCATTATAAATTTTTTACTAGTAGTACTAATGCTAATATGAAGTGATATTTAGAGTTGTTGCGATCTAGAGAATATAGCTTAATGCAATAAATTGATAGCATAAGGTGTCATGCTAAATTTATTTCAGCATCTAATAGATCCTGAAACAAGTTCAGGAGGACTTAAGCCTTTTATGTTACCACCTTATTGCATTAAGCTATAGTTAGTTGGCAATCTGGTTTATGGATTAAAGGCACTCCTTTTAATGACAATGGTGTTAATAATTTTACGACCAAAGATTTTTCATTTTGTTAAAAATACTAGCGTCATCATCTTTGCTTTTAGCTAATTCTTTTTCTAGCTCTTCTAATAATTCTTTTTGCTTTTTGTTAAGATGCTTAGGTATTTCAATATGTATATGAGCAAGCATATCACCTCTAATAGTTGATCGAACTTTAGACATGCCTTTGCTCCTTAATCTTAGTAGCTCGCCATTTTGAGTACCTGCAGGTATTTTTAACTTTACTTTACCACCTTCTATATCAGGTACTTCTACTTCTCCACCTAAAGCAGCAGTTGTAAAACTAATAGGTAATTTGCAATGTAAGTTAATACCATCAACTTTAAAAAGATCATGAGATTTAATATTAACAAAGATGTATAAATCTCCGTTGCTTCCGCCTCGTAATCCTGCTTCTCCTTCACCGGTAAGGCGAATTCTAGTTCTTTCTTCTATACCAGCTGGAATATTTACTAATAAACTTCTATTTTGAGATAATTTACCTTGTCCATGGCATTTTTTGCATGGATTTTTAATAATTTGTCCTATTCCTTGGCATTTTGAGCAAGTTTGTTCTAAAGTAAAAAATCCTTGCTGAATTCTTGTAACACCTTGACCTGAACAGCTAGTACAAGTAGACATACCACTATTATTTTCTGAACCACTACCGCTGCAAGTAGTACATTTTACGTCACTAGTAAAACTAATATTTTTATCAATGCCTTTAAACGCTTCTTCTAAAGTAATAGTAACATTATATTTTAAATTTGATCCTCTAGATGAAGCAGATGGTCTCTGCCTTCTACTACCACCTCCCATAAAGTCGCTAAAGAAATCGCCGAATATATCATTAATATCTGGACCAAGTCCCTGCTGGCTTCTAAATCCACCGGCTGAAGTTCCGCCACCATTATGGAAAGCATCATGACCAAAACGATCGTAAGCGGCTCTTTTTTGTTCATCTTTTAAAACATCATAAGCAGCGTTGATTTCTTTAAATTTCTTTTCTGCATCTTTATCGTGCGAGTTACGATCAGGATGATATTGCATTGCAAGTTTATGATAAGCTTTTTTTAATTCAGCCTGAGTAGCGGATTTACTTACGCCAAGAATTTTGTAATAATCTTTTGTGCTCATATATGTCTAATTTTATTGTGTGCTAAGCAATGTTATTGTAAAAGGGGTAATGATCATATAACTAGTCATCCCCAATAGTAATATAAAAAAGCTAGTCAAATGACTAGCTTTTTTATATTGTTAATTTTTACTTCTTATCGCTAACATCTTCATAATTAGCATCAACTACTTTTTCTTCACTTGAGTTATTTTCATTATTTGCCTCAGCATTTTGTGGTTGATCTTTGTACATTGCCTCGCCAATCTTCATACTACTAGTCATAAGAAGATCAGTTTTTGCTTTTATTTGTTTTAGATCATTCGATTCCAAAGCTGACTTTAACTCTTGTAGAGCATTTTCTATTTCCTGCTTATTTTCAGTAGCTATTTTGCTTTCATGCTCTTTTAAAGTTTTTTCAGTTGAATATATTAAGCTATCAGCATTATTTCTAGCTTCGATTAATTCACGACGCTTTTTATCTTCAGATAAATTTGCTTCTGCTTCTTTAACCATTTTTTCAATGTCAGCATCGCTAAGTCCACCAGAGGCCTGAATAGTTACTTTTTGTTCTTTGCCGCTAGCTTTATCTTTAGCAGAAACATGAGTTATACCGTTAGCGTCTATATCAAAAGTAACCTCGATTTGTGGTAATCCTCTAGGGGCAGGGGGGATTCCTTCAAGATTAAATTGTCCAAGCAATTTATTATCTGAAGCCATTTCTCTCTCACCTTGGAATATTCTGATAGTTACAGCATGTTGATTATCTTCTGCGGTAGAGAAAGTCTGACTTTTCTTAGTAGGGATAGTAGTATTGCGATCGATTAATCTAGTGAATACGCCACCAAGTGTTTCAATACCTAAAGATAGAGGTGTTACATCTAATAATAATACATCAGTAACTTCTTTATTTAATACACCACCTTGAATAGCCGCTCCAAGAGCTACCACTTCATCAGGATTAACTCCTCTATGTGGATCACGACCAAAGAATTCTTTTACTTTTTCAATAACTTTTGGCATTCTAGTCATACCACCGACTAATACCACTTCTTGGATATCAGAAGCTTTTAATCCAGCATCTTTTAAAGCTTTTTTACAAGGCTCTATTGTTTCTTCAATTAAATTTGCTACTAAAGATTCTAATTTCGCTCTAGAAAATTTAATATTCAAATGCTTAGGGCCAGATGCGTCAGCTGTAATATACGGTAGATTAATATCTGTTTCTAAAGTTGAAGATAATTCTTTCTTAGCTTTCTCAGCAGCTTCTTTTAAACGTTGTAGTGCTAGAGGATCCTTGCGTAGATCTATGCCACTGTTTTTTTTGAATTCTTCGATTAAGTAATCTAGAATTCTAGAGTCAAAGTCTTCTCCACCAAGGAAAGTATTGCCATTAGTTGATTTTACTTCAAATACGCCATTTCCTATTTCTAAGATTGATACGTCAAAAGTACCACCACCTAGATCATATACAGCAATTATTTTATTTTCTGTTTTATCAAACCCATAAGCTAAAGCTGCTGCTGTTGGTTCGTTAATTATTCGTAATACTTCCAATCCAGCAATTTTGCCAGCATCTTTTGTTGCTTGACGTTGAGCATCATTAAAATAAGCTGGAACTGTGATGACTGCTTGAGTTACTTTTTCTCCTAAGTAATTTTCAGCAGTTTCTTTCATTTTTTGTAAAATAAAGGCGCTAATTTGGCTTGGTGAATATTTCTTGCCTTTAGATTCAACCCAAGCGTCATTATTAGCAGCTTTGACTATTTTATATGGTACAAGATCCTGATCTTTTTTTACCATTGGATCATTAAAAGATCTACCGATTAATCTTTTGATACCATATAAAGAATTTTCTGAATTAGTTACAGCCTGACGTTTGGCTGGATCACCAATTAATTTCTCGTCAGATGCAGTAAAAGCTACCATTGAAGGAGTGGTTCTTAATCCTTCAGAATTTTCAATAACTTTTGCCTCTTTTCCTTCCATTACTGCAACGCAAGAATTGGTTGTTCCTAAATCTATACCTATTACTTTTCCCATATTAAACCCAATTTTTGTAATTCATTTATTTTTGTTATGATAAATTGTCATATAGTATTCAGTAATGGATTTTACAAGAGGATATAAGAAAAAAATATAAGTTTAATATAGGTATTAGTAAAAAATAGGTGTGTACAAATTGATTATAGTATGATAAGGATGCTTATAATTGAATTTATTTAGGATATTTATGAGTAAAAATACACAAAAATGGTGTAATTTCTCTGGAGGAGGAACAAAAGCATTCTTAGCATTTCCTGTACTTAAAGAGATGGAAAAATCTTTTCAAGAAGAATATGGAAGAAGTGTTCCTCTTGCTGAGGTATTCAATGGCGGATTTACGGCTACTAGTGTTGGTGGATTGTTAGCCGGTTTGTTGGCAATTCCTAAATCGGAAGGTTCAAAAGAGCCGCGTTATTCTGTTAAAGAAGTAGAGGAAATATTTTCTACGGAATTAAATAATGTTTTTGCAAAATCCCATTGGTTGTGGGGAATATTTGGCCCTAAGTATGATGAAGCATCTTTTGAAAAATTATTAGATAAATATTGTGGAGATATAAGATTAAGCGAAACCGTGACACGTCTTATGATTACTGTTACTGATAGAAATACTAATGAGAGTAAAATTTTTGATAGTTTTGATAGTTACAGTTGTCATATTAAACTTAAAGATGTAATTCGTGCTACAACATCTGCGCCAACGTATTTTAAGCCTGTTTATAGTTCGGAAGCTGTACCTGGCTATGATTATGCAGCTGGTACTCCATATAATTACGTAGATGGAGGGTTGGCTGCCAATCGTCCTGGGGCTTTAGCTCTACTAAAATTAAAAGAAGATATTGTAAAAAAAATAGAAAATGAGAATCCAGAATTGAGTCCCAAAGAATTGTCAACAATAATTAGGGCAGAGCAATTAAAACTAATAGAAAATACTACAATGTGTTCTATTAATTTTGAAACTACTAAAACTAATACATTTTTTAATAAAATGGGAAATGGTATTTTAGGTTTTTTACTTGGAGATGGAATAGATAGCATAATTGAAGCTAATCAAACAAATTCTACACATGAACTTGAGACTGATTTACGTGAAGGATTTATGCCAATTTTTCTTCCAGTTCCAAAAGGTTGCGAAAAGCTAGATAATGTTAGCAAGTCTAATATAGCTAAATTAAAAGCTGCAGGTGAGCAATGGATAGTAGAGAATAAACAATTAATACAAGAGATATGTGGTAAATTATCGGTTAGTATGACTGATAAGATTCAAGAGGAAAAAGAAAATAAGAAAAATCTAGATTTATTAACTAATAATGATTTTGAAAAAGATAATAACTTACAAGAGTTTCATAGTGAAGCTGATAGTAGAATAGTTCCAAATAATTCTAATTTTAATGGTATAGAAGATATTATTGCTGTAATAAAAAAATCTTGGCAATCAGAAGTCAATCGTGAAGAATTATTAGTAACTATTTACAATAATTTGCCTAAAGAGTTAATTCAGCAAATATGGGAAAGACTTGACTCGGAGTTTTCTAATGAGTTGAAAAATTTTATAATCGATAATGGTAATGATCTAGAAAAATGGGAAGAATTGCTATTTACTAATAATAGCAATAGAAATTCATTAAATTGTTTAGAAGAAGTTGTAGAATTAGAAGGAACTGATGATGATAGAAATTATGGACAACATATTGAATGTAATTAAATAGAAAGTTGCTTGTTGTGCAATATAGTGATATAAAATTCACTATAAACAAGTGATTGTTTTAACTGTAGAAGTCAAGATTTGATCTTACAGGCACTATAAATTTTGCACCTGGTTGTCAGTTAAATTTTGACTGTCAGAGGAGTATTCAAGATACAAGATTTCATTATTCTTTTCAACAGCTAATTTCTTACTATCTTGAAAAGTTTGCATAGGAGTTTTCCCATAACAATATTTTCCTGAATGTGGTCGCTCATTATTGAAATGCTCTAACCAAATATCAAGATCTAATTGTAAATCGTCAAGTTCAGTATAAATCTTTTTACGCATAGCTGCATCAAAGAATTCTTGTTTCATTGTTTTATTAAAACGCTCACACATACCGTTTGTTTGAGGAGAATATGCCTTAGTTGTAGTATGTTCTATACCTTCTATGCTAAGAAATAACTCAAAAGCGTGATGCTCTATATTTCCCTTATATTCTGACCCACGATCTGTAAGAATACGAAGTATTGGTATCCCTTGGGTCTCGTACCATGGTAACACGCGGTCATTAAGCATATCAGCAGCAAGTAATAGCTGTTTTATAGTTTAGCATCCGCTACCCTAGTATAGCTATCAATAAATACCTGAGAATAAATCTTACCTATCCCTTTAAAATTTCCTACATAGTACGTATCCTGACATCCTAAATAACCTGGATGCTGAGCCTCAATTTCTCCATGAGCTTCTTTTTCATTACGACGCTTCTCTAGCACTTGTAATTGAGCTTCAGTAAGAACAATACCATCCTGAGCCATCTTTGCTTCTAATGCTTTAAGCCTTTTACTGATATTGTTTAAATCATTACGTAACCAAATTGACCTCACTCCTCCAGGTGATACAAGAATACCAGTCTTTTTAAGCTCATTTGATACTCTTAGACCATATACTGGATATTCTATTGCCCCCATTATCCATTACTGCTTTCTCCATCACTGGATCAACTCTATTCGCTATTATTGGCTTTCTTCGACTAATTTCATACAATGCTTCTTTGCCCCACCAGTTTCATACAGTTCTTTAAATCTGTAATAACTATCTCTACTATATCCCATAGCTTTACATGATGATGATATGCTACCAAGGCTCTTAGCTAATTCAAGTAAACCTAATTTTGGCTTTATTATTTTTTGATGTAAATTCATTGTGACCTTCCATTTTTTTATCTGTATTTTTAATACGTTATTTTTTATTAAATGTAAGATCAAATGTCAACTACTGCAACACACCATTCTATTACATTACCAGCTGAGGCGGATAATGTAGATTTCATAATATTTAATTTAGACATAATATAAATAATTATAAGTTATTTGACTATTATTCTTAATAGAATAAAATCACATTATTTTTATATAAGCAACAATTATTGATATTTAGTTAATTAATTGTTGTATGAAACTTAAGACTGTTACGGCGAGGAACGTTAGTGACATAGTCATTCAGAAATTAGCAATGACGTCATGCATCAGTTTATTTCAGCATCTAATAGATCCTGAAACAAGCTGATGGATGACGTCTAACTTTTTACTTTAATATACCGATCTTAATTTATTCACAATATTAATTATGTCTTGGAAAGAAAAATATAAATTAGTAGTTTTTGGAGAAGTTGATAGCACAAGATTAGAAGCTATGAGAATAGCAAAGACTAATCCAAACCAAAATTATATTATATTAGCTAAAACTCAGACTAATGGTCGAGGGAGGCATGGGAGATCTTGGCAATCAATTTCCGGTAATCTGCATATTAATATATTATTAAAACATAATATTGATCTTAATTACTTATCTCAATTATCACTTGTAACAGCTATTGCTGTTTATAAAACTATTAGTTCATTACCATCTAAGTCAAAAAATAATATAAAATTAAAATGGCCTAATGATCTTTTAATTAATAATAAAAAAGTTTCGGGAATGATACTTGGGACCGTGAATAATGATGCTAATCAATATCTTTCTATAGGAATTGGTATTAATATTATTGATAACCCAACCAATATTGATCAAGTTACAACTAATTTAATTGATGAAAATATTGAAGTACCAGATGTAGAGAGTTTATTAAATTTACTTATGATTAATTTTAATAAATATTTTTCTCTCTGGAAAGCTAAAGGCTTTAGTAAAATAAGGCAATTTTGGCTTAAAAGAGCTTATAAGTTAAAAGAGAGAATTACTGCCAATTATGGTAATGTAAAAGTAACAGGAATATTTACTGGAATTGATGATAATGGTGGTATGCAAATACTTCTAGATTCAGGTAAAGTAGCTACTTTATTTGCAGATTAAATGCTAGAAAATCAAACAGTTAAAGTAAGTTCTTGATAAATGTATAAATGCGTTATAACGTCATTTTAGATGTTATTTCTAGCCAAGGAGGATTTAGTAAAAATCCTTAATTATGCATCAGCTTGTTCAGGATCTATTAGATACTGAACTAAGCCGACGCATAATGTTATTGCTATTTTCCATATTACTATAATAATTGCTAATTATGTTTAAAATAGTAACTATTATTGTATAATTTATACCATATATAACTTCATAAAAATTTTTTTAAATTTACAATGAATAATTTTTACCATTCTAACAGCTAAAACAAGCTTCCAACAAGCAAAATCTTAATAAAAATTAACTAAATTTTTTCTTGCTATTTGCTATTTTAATTTTATTATATTGCCAAGCTTACTTTGCCATGAAACGGTAAGGTAAAGCGGTTTTAAACGGAAGCGATTCTTCTGTTAATTAAAAATTAATAACTAAATTTAAGGAGAAGTAATCTATGCCAGGAAATGAAAAAAGCGGAGTATTAAGAAAGAAAAACAAAAAAGCACTTGATAATGCATCAATTGCTAGCTCATTAACTATGAAGTCAGAGAGTAGTAAGTCAGAAAATTATTATACAAAGCAGAACTATAAAACATTAGTTAAAGAATTTAAGGAAAATCCTGAATCAGTTACTAGTGCGTTAGATGAAGCTGAAAATAATCTTAGTAAGGCTGAAAATATTATTTCAGCAGTATTAGCAGTAGGTACTACTCCTGACAATATAGCTCATACTAATAACATAAAAGCTCTTGTTTTGATTCAAAAGAAAAATACTGTTAATTTTAAAAATGATATTCAAAAATCTATTGGTAATAACTGTAGTAGTGAAAGCTTATATTTAGTATTTTTAAAAAAGATTTCAGATGAAATTCAAAAAAGAGTTTCAGAAAAAAGTAACAAGGGAAAGAAGTCTAGCGATAATATTTTAGATTTAAAAACTAATATTAAAAATGAACAGCAAAAAACTATTTCTGAAATTATCGCTAAATTTGAGAAAGCAACTGGATCAGATTATGGTAAATATAAAGATGAAATTACAAAATTAAATGGATTATATCCTGAAATTAATAAGGCATTTGTAAGTTTGGCATTAAAATATAATGATACTGATACTGCCTTAGAGAATATTAAAATAAGTCATAATATTAATAATAAAGAAGCATTACCTATATTACACCAATTAATTTATGATACTGTTGATACAAACAAATACTCGTCTGAGACGCTTAAATATACTACAAATTATTATAAGAATGACATCCCTAAAGCATTGATTTGTGCCAAAAAACTTGCAAATTTTGCTGAAAAAGAAGGAGCTTATGGATATTTATTGGTTGCAAAATTATATGGCTTAGATAGTAAGGATGGAAAGGAAAATTTAACTAAGGCAATAAAAAAAGATCCAGATGTATGGAAACAATCTAAAAATACTGAATTATCACTACATTTATATGATTGTTACAAAGATCAAGAACTGTTTGATAAAGCTAAAATGTCATTACAAAGATGTTATGAAATAGGAAAGGATAAAGCTAAAATAGATGATAAGGCACAAGAATTAGCTAAAATTTTACGGAGTAACAAAGAATATGAAATAGCAAATCAAGTTCTTAAGATGTTGCTTGAAAATACGGATAATGATGTTATAAAAGCTACTATAACTAAGGATATTGCCCTAAATGTGGTAATACCTATAGTTGAGAAAATGAATGAAGAATGTACGGAAAATGTAAAAAATATCAAGTATGGTAACTATATATTGCTTACTCGTAATAATGGGATATCAGCAGGTGGAAATTTTGAGAATAATAAAGGTATTCTAGACACTAAAGAATATATGGAAGGCGAGGCTATTGTAGGTAAATATATTCGTACTTTCATGTATATTTGTGAAAAAACAGGTGTTAACAAACAAGACTTAAATTCAGCCGGTGTAGTTCTTCCTAAAGGCTTAAAGTCAGTCGATGTAGATTTTTCTGAAGTCTTAAGGTCATTCGGTCTAGTTTATCCTAAGTTAGCAGAGTCATTGCCTAAGTTTTCTCATAAATATTTAGCAGATAAAACTTCTGATAAAAATTTGCAAGATAAAATTCTTTCTGGAGGTTTTCAAGATGAAGTTCTTTCTGGAAATTTAACTTTTTCTAACGATATAACTCGATACGGTGTAGATTATGAAGTCTTAAATTTAGTCGGTGAAGCTGATTATCATCAGTAATTTTTTAAGGTTAGATAGTTGTTAAAACAACTATCTAACCTTAAATATTTCACCATATTATTATGCAATAATGATATACTTACCCTTTAACAACAGAGGCTACTTCATCAGCAAAATTTTTCTCTTCTTGAACAATACCTTCACCTAGTTCAAATCTAACAAATTTTGTAATTTTAATAGAAGCGCCTAGTTCTTTTTCAGCATTTTGCAAAACTTGACTAATAGTTAATTTATCATCAAATAAGAAATTTTGTTCAAGTAATACAACTTCTGCTAAGAACTTACGAATTCTTCCTTCAACCATTTTTTCGATGATATTATCAGGTTTACCAGAAGCTCTTGATTGTTCAGTGAAAACATTTTTTTCACGCTCAACTATTGCCTGGTCTAAGCTTGCTGCATCTATACTTTGTGGGTTGTTAGCTGCAATATGCATAGCAAGTTGATGACCTAATTTTAAGAGTTTTTCTTTATCTGTAGCTTTTGATTCTAAGCCGATAATAACAGCAATCTTGCCTAAATTATCAGCAACCATATTATGAACATAAGAAGCGACAATTCCTTCAGATACGGTAATAGAATCAACACGGCGCAGACTCATATTCTCGCCAATTGTTGCGACATTATTTAAGATTTCTTCTTCAACATTTTTACCAGATTTAGTTTTTGCTGTTTTTAATGATTCTAAATCATTATTTGTTAAAGCAAGATCTGTAATTTCTCTAACTAACTGTTGGAATTGAATATTTTTTGCAACGAAATCAGTTTCAGAGTTAACTTCAACGACAACACCTGTATTATCCTTAACATTTACAGATGTTAAACCTTCAGCAGCCACTCTACCAGATTTTTTTGAAGCAGCAGCTAAACCTTTAGCTCTTAGCCAATCAACAGCTTTATCAAAATCGCCATTATTCTCAACTAAAGCCTTTTTGCAGTCCATCATTCCTGCACCAGTTTTTTCTCTTAAATTTTTAATGTCTATAGCATTTATTGTCATTATTATTCTCCTTGTCTATTAGGTGTGTAGTATATTTAGGATAAGCTAATTTTATTGGATTATGTAGTAAGAAAACACGCAGTAAAGTAAAAACGATGTCATTCTAGCTATGGTGGAAATCTAGAACTGATGTTAAGTCATCCGTCGCTTGTTTCGGGATCTCTATATAGATGCTGAAACAAGTTCAGCATGACACATTTTTGGTGTTCCATGGATTTCCCCGCCGTAGCTAGGAATGACATCGACGGATAAACTAGAATAATACTATTACTTAGCCTTAGTAGTTTTCTTTTCTTCAGTTGTTTCTTCTTCTAAAGCTGCTTCAAATTCTTCAGCTGTTTCGCTTGAAACTTCAGAGGCTTTAGAAAATTTCTTAGCTAATTTAAGTTTAGTAACATTTTTGACGTTTTTGTTTTTTTCATCATGAGTTTCAATACTACCTAAATCAACTCCTGAAGCAATCATTGATTCTTCAATACCAGAAATAACAGCGTCAGCAAACATACTACAATAAAGCTTTATTGATCTGATAGCGTCGTCATTACCTGGAATCGGGTATCTTATATCATCTGGATCTGAATTAGTATCAACGATAGCAATTACTGGTATGCCAAGTTGTTTTGCTTCTTTAATTGCTAGATGTTCTCTATTAGTATCGATGATTACCAACAAGTTTGGTTTTGTTTCGATATTTCTGATACCACCTAGAGCTCTAAGCAATTTATCTTTCTTACGTGTTATCTCTAATAATTCTTTCTTAGTATAACCTGAATTTTCTTCTTCATCTGCTAGAATTTTTTCAAGATTATCAAGTTTTTTTATTGAAGCGGAAATAGTACCCCAGTTAGTTAGCATTCCACCAAGCCATCTGTGATTAACGTAATGTTGTCCACATTTTTCTGCATATTCCGCTACTAGATCGCTAGCTTGTATTTTAGTACTAACAAATAATATTTTACCGTTCTTTTTTACGGTATCATGGATAACATTTAAAGCTTGCTGCATTAAAGCTGCAGTTTGTTTTAAATCAATGATATGAATATCGTCTCTGGTACCATAAATATATGGAGCCATTTTTGGATTCCAGCGTGAGGCCTTATGACCAAAATGCACACCGGCATCAAGTAAATCTCTAATATTAACAGCTTCTATTTTTGCCATTTATAATTCTCCTAAAATGTTAGTTATTCTTCCGTAAAAGCAATAAGCCAAGAGAAATATCTCTTAGACCAACATTATTCTTTTACGTGTAGATTTTGCTTAAAAGGCTCTTACGCCACTTAAAGCAAGTAGCGATTATATATTTTGATTAAAATTTTTGCAACTTAAACTTTTCATACTATTTATTTCGTTCCTAGCTGCGGCGGGAATCGAGAAAAAGTATCAGTATCAGAGGGGGGGGGTGTCATGCTGAACTTGTTTAGCATCTATGAGATCCCGAAACAAGTTCGGGATGACAGGTAAGTTATTGGATTCCAGCCACAACTAGAAACGACATCAATCAAGGCTAAAGCCGGTTTGTGATAATCACAAACTATTAAATTATATACCTATTACAAATATTAAACTAAATATTTAAATTGTCATAACTTGCTCATTAATATAACAAAATACTTGATAAAAATTAGCTTTCTTCTTGCTATAATTTTAAAACACATTATCTTGCTGAACAAGATTTGCTACAGAAGGCAGTAGTATACGGTTTTGTACGGAGTAGCCTTGTAGTTAATTTTAAAATTCAGTGAATCATAATTTAAATTTTAGGAGAGTAAAGTATGGGGAATCATCAAATGTTTCCAGAAATATCACACAAATTACAACTTGCAAAGCGTGAATATATGCTTGGCAGCTATAATAAAGCTAAGGATATTGTTTCTTCAGTATTGAATAAGGAATTAAGAATTGCAGCGGGATATGATTCAATGACTAAAAAAGAATATGGGCATCTTAAGTTAGATATCTTAAGTTAGAATGTTATTCCATAAAAGCTGCATGTAATATGAAAAAAGCTTATGAATATGGTGTACCTTTTACTTCTAAATCAGTAGCTACCAATGGATATCAAAATTCATTTTATGGCTTTAATTCATCATATCATAATCATGATAAAGATTTTGATAACGGAGGTAATGTTGCCTTCCTTGGTGATCATTATGTTAGCGCTAATGGTTAGGCATATGACAATATCTATGGTTATCTAGTTTGTGTAGGTGATGTGATTATTTAGAAATATATTGAGTTGTTGCATTGAATGGCATTATTAAAAAACATCGTCATGGCGAGGAGTCGCAAGACTCCGTGACCATCCAGTAAAAATGTTAAACAACTCGTCATCACGAGCCACCTTTAGGTGACGTGGTGATTCTTACAGAGTTTTATTTCATGAGATTGCCACGGGGTTGTGGATGCAACCTTAGCTCATAGTGTCATGCTAAACTTGTTTCAGCATCTAATAAATCCTGAAATGTAGAAGTCAAGATTTGATTTTACAGGCACTATAAATTTTGCACCTGATTGTCAGTTAAATTTTGACTGTCAGAGGAGTATTCAAGATACAAGATTTCATTATTCTTTTCAACAGCTAATTTCTTACTATCTTGAAAAGTTTGCATAGGAGTTTTCCCATAACAATATTTTCCTGAATGTGGTCGCTCATTATTGAAATGCTCTAACCAAATATCAAGATCTAATTGTAAATCGTCAAGTTCAGTATAAATCTTTTTACGCATAGCTGCATCAAAGAATTCTTGTTTCATTGTTTTATTAAAACGCTCACACATACCGTTTGTTTGAGGAGAATATGCCTTAGTTGTAGTATGTTCTATACCTTCTATGCTAAGAAATAACTCAAAAGCGTGATGCTCTATATTTCCCTTATATTCTGACCCACGATCTGTAAGAATACGAAGTATTGGTATCCCTTGGGTCTCGTACCATGGTAACACGCGGTCATTAAGCATATCAGCAGCAAGTAATAGCTGTTTTATAGTTTAGCATCCGCTACCCTAGTATAGCTATCAATAAATACCTGAGAATAAATCTTACCTATCCCTTTAAAATTTCCTACATAGTACGTATCCTGACATCCTAAATAACCTGGATGCTGAGCCTCAATTTCTCCATGAGCTTCTTTTTCATTACGACGCTTCTCTAGCACTTGTAATTGAGCTTCAGTAAGAACAATACCATCCTGAGCCATCTTTGCTTCTAATGCTTTAAGCCTTTTACTGATATTGTTTAAATCATTACGTAACCAAATTGACCTCACTCCTCCAGGTGATACAAGAATACCAGTCTTTTTAAGCTCATTTGATACTCTTAGCTGACCATATGTTGGATATTCTATTGCGCCCATATCCATTACTGCTTTCTCTATCACTGGATCAACTCTATTCGCTATTATTGGCTTTCTTCGACTAATTTCATACAATGCTTCTTTGCCCCACCAGTTTCATACAGTTCTTTAAATCTGTAATAACTATCTCTACTATATCCCATAGCTTTACATGATGATGATATGCTACCAAGGCTCTTAGCTAATTCAAGTAAACCTAATTTGGCTTTATTATTTTTTGATGTAAATTCATTGTGACCTTCCATTTTTTTATCTGTATTTTTAATACGTTATTTTTTATTAAATGTAAGATCAAATGTCAACTACTGCAGCTGAAACAAGCTGACGATTAATTCTTTAAGATACCCACATTTTCTGAATATAAGTCTGTGGGTATCTTGTGAATATTTGATTAAGCCGTTGAAATATTAGTTAAGTAAAGTAACTATTTAACCCTTCCGCCAGATAGTTTCGCCATCAGGCATGTCTTCTAAAATTATTCCATCTTTTAGTAAATCTTGACGGATTTGATCAGCTAAAGCCCAATTTTTACTTAATTTTGCTTGTTTGCGTTGCTCTATAAGATTTTTTATTGGCTTGTCATCTATATGACAATGAAACCATTCTTTAGGAGTTTTAGTTATTAGCCCTATAAAACTAGCGCATGAAAGCAAATAAGAAGCGTAAAGATATTTTTGATCCCCATTTTCAGTAGTGAAAATAAGTTTAGCATAATCATTAATTATTTTAATAGCCAGTGGCGTATTCATGTCATCGAGTAGGGCGGATAGGAAATCATCTGTTATAAATTCTCTAGATATATCTTTAATACCTAAAGATTCTACAGCCCTATACCAATAATTTATGGTTTTAGTAGCGTCTTCTAAAGCTTTATCATTATAATCTAGCGGTTTACGATAATGGCTACTCATCAGAAATAATCTAACTATTTCTCCTTGAATTCTTTGATCAATAAAATCACGTACAGTAATGAAATTATTCAAAGATTTACTCATCTTTTCACCATTTACGGTTAGAAAACCGTTATGTACCCAATATTTAGCGAAATGAGAATTAGGAAAAGCACAAGTACTTTGAGCTATTTCATTAGTATGGTGAGGGAAAATTAAATCAGCTCCTCCGCCATGAAGATCAAAATCTTCTCCTAAATATTTGTAGCTCATAGCAGAGCATTCTATATGCCAACCAGGACGCCCTTTTCCCCAAGGACTATCAAAATTTGCCGCTAATTCATCGCTATCATCGGCAGGTTTCCATAAAACAAAATCATTAGGTTGCTTTTTTGCCTGATTATTTTCAATACGTACTCCATCTAGCAAATCATCAAGACTACGATTTGATAATTTGGTATAATCTTTTGCCGTAGAAATATCAAAATATACATGATTATCAATAACATAGGCGCAGTTCCTATCAATTAATTTTTGAATAATCATAATCATTTCTTTGATATGCTCGGTAGCTTTTGGCTCGATATTTGGCGCTCTGCAACCTAGGTAATTCATATTAGTATGAAATTCTTTGGTAATTTCTTTAGTTAGTTCAGCGATAGTTATTTTAAGTTCCTGAGCTCGGATAATAATTTTATCATCAACATCGGTAATGTTACGGACATATTTAACATGCTGATAATCAAATATTTTACATAATAATCGATATAAGATGTCATATACTACAACTGATCTAGCGTTACCAATATGAGGACGGTCATAAACTGTTGGACCGCAGACATACATTTTTACTAGATTACTATCTATAGGAGTAAAAACTTCTTTATTACGAGTTAATGTATTATGTAAGAATAATTTCATATTTGTTCCGTATATTTTATTATATGCCACGTTAATTGTCATGGTGAGGAGCTGATAGCTTTAGTTGCCTAAAAATTTGTAATATTATTTTTACACTATTGATGTCATTCCCGCGTAGGCGGGAATCCAGAAAAAAGTATCAGCGATGTCATGCTAAATTTATTTCAGCATCTGTTAGATCCCGAAACAAGTTCGGGATGACTAGTATGTAGTCTAGATTCCCGTCGCAGCTAGGAATGACATCGATTTTACCTTATCTATACAACAAAGTCAAAATAAACTGACAAATCACGTAGTAATTTAATGTCACTATTTTATTAAATTAAGTTACAATACAAAAGTTGCTAAAGTAATAATAGCTTTTTTCTTAATCACAAGTATATATTTTATAATCAATATTAAGTACATTGTAATTATATATGATTTTAGAAAAAATAACGAAAATTCCAATTACTTTGCTAATTCTTATTAGTATGCTGTGCTCAGTTGGGTTTGTAGTATTATATTCCGCCTCAGGAGGGAATATTCAGCCATGGGCGTATAAGCAAATAATGAATTTTTTCATGTTCTTGCCGATTATGCTAACTATAGCGTTGATTGATATAAAATATATCTTTAGATTTGCTTATATATTTTATTTTTCTGTTATAATTTTATTAATTAGCGTTGAGCTTTTTGGTTCTATTTCAATGGGGGCAAAGAGATGGATTGATTTATCTTTCATCAGATTGCAACCTAGTGAACCAACTAAGCTAGCAGTAGTATTAATGTTAGCAAGATATTTTCATCAGTTAAGAACAGAAGATTTTTCAAATTTTTATAAAATTATTCCGCCAATTATGGGAGTATTAATTCCCGTAGCGCTGATAATAAAAGAGCCTGATTTAGGTACAGGTATAATTACCATAATCATTGCTAGCGCTATATTTTTAGCAGCTGGTTTTCGTATTAGGAATTTTGTCATTATTGGTCTAATAACTCTTACTTGTATTCCTATTATTTGGAGTATGATGCATGATTATCAGAGAAAACGAGTGATGGTTTTTTTAGATCCTGAAAAAGATCCTCTTGGATCAGGGTATAATATTATTCAGTCAAAAATTGCTATTGGTTCTGGTGGATTATTTGGCAAGGGGCTATTGCAAGGTAGTCAGAATCAATTATCCTTTTTACCAGAGCATCAAACTGATTTTATTTTTGCTAGTTTTGCTGAAGAGTTTGGCTTTATTGGCAGTATATCTTTATTAACATTATACGCTGCGGTAGTTATTATTTCTTTAATGATAGCCATTAATTGTAGAAGTGTTTTTGGTAAGCTTATGGTGGTTGGGATCACTACCACCTTATTTAGCCATGTTTTTGTTAATATTGCTATGGTTATGGGGTTACTACCTGTTGTTGGCGTTCCGCTACCTTTTATCTCTTATGGTGGGACGGTTCTTGTTTCAATGCTAATAGGGTTTGGTTTGGTAATGAATGCCCAAATTCATCAGCATAGCAATGTTACTAATAAACCTAATTTTTAGGTTAGCATACTTCTAATAAATTGAATTAAATCTCCTGTAGTTTCACAATCACTATTTTGATGATTATGCCATTTGCAATATTCTTCAACTTCTTCATTTTTGTCAGAATGAAAAATTAATAGTTTTATTGGTTCTGGCAATTTATCCTAGATTAATTTTAAAAGTTTATAACAGTTTGAATTATTATTATCAATATTCAAACTAAGGTAATTAACTTTTTGTAGATAAGATATGGCCATTTGCTATATTTTTTTGATTATAATGGCGAATAGAATCCATATAATTTTCATAAAACTCTTTATCTCCTCCAAAAAATAGTTCTTTTTTATTACCTGTCATTATATTACAACGAGCTTTTAAAAAATATAAATCGCTTAGATATTCTTCTAATGGTTCTGTCAGTATATTTTCTACTTTTTCAGATCTAAAATAGGAAGGGAGTTTAGAGGAAGAGGAAAGATCATTTATTTCTTTAATGTTTGATTTGAGTCTTTTTATAGCTTGATGAGATACATTTTTAACTTCT
This sequence comes from Candidatus Rickettsia vulgarisii, assembly GCA_050920655.1. Taxonomy (GTDB): domain Bacteria; phylum Pseudomonadota; class Alphaproteobacteria; order Rickettsiales; family Rickettsiaceae; genus Tisiphia; species Tisiphia vulgarisii. Next base: position 261,454 of record CP133317.1, read on the forward strand.
AAATACTTTTTAGTATCATTAGCTGTGGGGAATGCATGAATTAATACCTTTATTTCTATTTGATAAAATTTTATTAGCTTATCTATATAGGCTTTAAGCTCGGTTTTAGCCATTCTATTCCTCTAATATTTTAAAATATAATTAACAAACTTTTATATGGAATTATAGTATAATTAATTCCGTTATAAACCGCAGTAGTATTAAGCTTATAAAGAATTAAACGCACTATAATAAAAATTTTAATTCTGACAAGGAATTTTTATAGTTTTAAGAAGTGCAATATCAATTATCTGTAGACAGACTTATATATTCAGCTGGAATAATAAAAACAAATCTATGCAATAAAGAAGGATATATTCGGTTAAGGTTAATTGTGATTATGAAGTAATTATAACAATTTTTAGTGAAATCTTGCTAATAAAATGATGAAAGTTTGGTAAGGAGAGCAGCAAAGTATAAAACTACTTTGCTACTTCTGTTTGTTCAGTTTTTTCAACATTGGTTAAAAGCCAATTAACATCATTAGTTAAAAGGCTTTTTGAGAATGTCCATTCTTCACTGAAAGAGCCAATTTTACTAGTAACTTTATTGCCGGTAAATAATACTTTTACGAATAGATGATTAGCAAAACTATAAGCTTCAGAAATTTTAGCAACTAGATCATTATTATGAATAAATTCTCCATAATTATCTGAATATTTATGGAAATCTTTAATATATCTTCTATCTACTAACATTGATAATTCTTCTATATCTTCATCATTGCACGCTTCGATAATAATTTCAAAAGCCGCTTTTGAGCTTTTTAAGAATTTAGAAACTTCGAAAGATGGTAGCCTACTAGCGATTGTCGCCAATCCTTCTTTGATTGCCTGAGCATTTTCTTGAACAATTAAACTATCATCAATAGGGTTAGCTTTTTCCTTTACAACAAAAAAGGAAGGTATTTTAATTTTACCTTTATTTAATCCAGAAGGCTCAGAAGTATTAGTAACATCTTTAATTTTTGGTTCGCCAAAAAAGCCTCTTTTAGCAGGATCTTCATCTGAAGTAGAGCCAAGTTTAGAAATCAGCTTATTGATAATAAAAAATGCGATTCCAGCAAAAATTAATAATTCTAGCATTTGACCTGACATTAAAATAACTCGCTGATTTAAATAGTTAACTTTATTACATTCTATTGTAAAATTTGCTTAATGGGAAGTAAATTTATCTTTTAAGGCCTAAAATAGCTAAACTTATAGTATATATTTTTTGAACTAATCTCTATAAATCTTATCATTTACGTGGTGTTAATTGATTATCCTTGCTATCAGTTTTCCTTTTTTCTTTAAGAATACTAACGGCACTCTGTTTAGTTGTATCTTCACTGGCAGCTTTTATATTATCTTTAGCTATAAATCTTGCCTCAGAAGCTAATTTTTGTTTTTGAAAATCCTTTTTAAGATTTTCAAAAGTTACTTCTTTGTTTGCTAATTTCTGGATTTGTTCTATTGAGAAATCTTTAATATCGTTAATGTTTTTGTTAAATTTTTTGCAATACATGATCGTTTTATAAGAGAGAAGAATATTAATTTTATCAGTATTAAGATCCTTTAAATCAGCTATAGTAACTTTACCTGTTGCATAAGATTTTCTTATCTCAGGTGAAGTTAGAAATAAAATTTAATTTATATGCAAATCTTTTAAATCGTTAAAATTTATATATTTTTCATCTAAAGAAATTAATACATTATTGTTAATTAATGCTGGCCATTTGTTATGGCTAAATGAGAAAAGGGCTTTAGTTGGGCTAAAACCGATAAAGGGTGGGGATATGTTATGAGTGATAACTCCGATAGTAAAATTAATAACTTAAATAATTATATTCATGAAATTATTTCTTTATTAGAAGAAGATTTAGAACGATTAAAAGCAAATAAAAAACATACTATAAAGAGTAAAAAAACTATTACTGATGTTTTAATAAATTAGTAAGTTTAATTGCTCGTCTAAACAAGTTAAATAGGCATGATTCAGCTACTAAAGTTACTCTGAAAGAAGAAGATTTAGAAATAATAAAGCAGCATTTTGATAATATGTTAGAAAAGATGCAGCTTCATGGAAAATGATTGTCGTCATGGCGATTTTACAGCTCATAATTAGTACTATCAAAATTCACCAAAATTCCGCCATGTAGAACTCATAGTAATAGGCTTTACGGGCAAAAGTATAAAAAAATATTTGCTAAAAAAATTTTTTTAAAATAAATTATTAAAAAGCGTGAAAATCAATGACTTATAGCAAGAAGCTGTTAAATGCAATTTTAAGACAGGATTTTAATAGTTTTATTAATAAAGTATTTACTATTGTTAATCATGGCGTGGAATATCAAGCTAATTGGCATATAAAATTAATAGGAGAATATTTACAGGCGGTAGAAAAAGGGGAAATTAAAAGATTGATAATTAATATTCCTCCAATATCGTTAAAATCTATCTGCATTGGAGTTGCTTGGCCAGCTTGGCTATTAGGACATGATCCTACTAAACGAATTATTTCTACTAGCTATTCACAAGTTTTAAGCGACAAACATTCATTAGATTGCCGTTTAGTTATGAGTTCAGATTGGTATCAGCAGCTTTTTCCTAAAACAATTTTAAGCAAAACTCATAATAGGAAAAGCAAATTCCTTACAACAAGCAATGGTTTTAGATTTGCGACATCAGTTGGCGGATCAGTAACTGGTGAAGGAGGGGATATATTAATTATTGATGATCCTCATAATCCAGGCCAGATAGCGTCAGAAAAAATCAGAAACAAAACAATAGAATGGTTTGAATAGGTCTTTGTTACTAGATTAAATAATAAAATTACCGGAGCGATAGTTTTGGTTATGCAAAGATTGCATTCTGAAGATTTATCCGGTTATTTATTAACTAGTTCCAGCTCTTGGTATAATTTAAAAATTTCTTCCATAGCAAATCAAGATTATTGCTATTCAATAAATAACTACAAATATCAATATGTTAGAGGAAATTCTTTACACAATTTAAGAGATAATATTGATTATCTTATTAAGTTAGAAAAAGAGATAGGTATTTATAATTACGCTGCTCAATATTTACAAAAACCTATAAATGATAACAGTTCATTATTGAAAATGGAGGATATTAGCTTTTACGAGAACTTGCCTGACAAGTTTGATTATCAAATACAGAGCTGATACAGCAATTAAAATTTCAGACTTGGGGAATAATTAATAAACAATATTATCTAGTATCGATGCTTCGGAAGAAATTTGCTTATCCTGAATTAAAAGAGCAGATAATTAAATTGTCACAGAAATATCTACCTCGAAATATCCTGATTGAAGATAAAGCAAGTGGTCAACAAATCATTCAGGATTTAAGGTTAGATGGCTTTATTAATATAGTCGCAATAAAGCCTAAGCTAGATAAAATTACTAGATTTGCTTCAGTTCTACCCTTGTTTCAATCATCAAATGTTTACATACCTAAACATAATAATATACTTCTAAATAAATTGCTAAACTTTCCTCATTGTAAAAATGATGATATAATTGATTCAGTTTTTTATGAAAAATTGTCATTGCCAAAAGATATTAATAAAGATTCTATTTCATCAAGTCTAAAAAATGGCGTACTGACTATTCTTTTGCCAAAAGCTCCTGTAAAAGCTGAAGAGGTGAAAAAGATACCTATTAATTAAACTCAATTAAGGATAGAATTTTTAGGAAAATCCTACTCATAATTTGAGATACCCACATTTTCTGAATATAAGTATGTGGGTATCTTGTGAATATCTGATTAAGCCGTTGAAATATTATTTTAGGAAAGTAACTTGAAGTGAAATACTGAATTACTTGAAGATGCGATACAAGATATATAATTAGCTATAATTACCATTTTATATTTATAGGGTACAAATTATCTGTATGCTAATATTTTAAGCGAATAGAGTTGATCCAGTGATGGAGAAAGCAGTAATGGATAATGGGGGCAATAGAATATCCAGTATATGGTCTAAGAGTATCAAATGAGCTTAAAAAGACTGGTATTCTTGTATCACCTGGAGGAGTGAGGTCAATTTGGTTACGTAATGATTTAAACAATATCAGTAAAAGGCTTAAAGCATTAGAAGCAAAGATGGCTCAGGATGGTATTGTTCTTACTGAAGCTCAATTACAAGTGCTAGAGAAGCGTCGTAATGAAAAAGAAGCTCATGGAGAAATTGAGGCTCAGCATCCAGGTTATTTAGGATGTCAGGATACGTACTATGTAGGAAATTTTAAAGGGATAGGTAAGATTTATTCTCAGGTATTTATTGATAGCTATACTAGGGTAGCGGATGCTAAACTATAAAACAGCTATTACTTGCTGCTGATATGCTTAATGACCGCGTGTTACCATGGTACGAGACCCAAGGGATACCAATACTTCGTATTCTTACAGATCGTGGGTCAGAATATATTGTAACAATAATAGCATAATGTTATAATTTATATGTAAACCTCTAGTAGTAACTTAATGTATACAGTGTAATTAAAATACAAAGTAGAGGTAATATATATGGTTAGTTTAAATAACGTAAGTTTTATAGAAGATTCTCATGGTAAAAAAAAGCTGTTATTCTATCTCTAGAAGTTTATACTGAAATGAAAGATAAACTAGAAGAGTTAGATGATATTAATGCTTATATAAAAATAAAAAATGAGGCTCAAGAACAATTTCCTTTATCAATAGCAGAAAGTTAATTTTAGGAGGAGAATCAAATATTAAAATTATACGGGAATATAGAGGAATAAATCTCTCAAAAATGGCAGAAAAACTTGGTATAAGCGAACCATATTTATCTCAGATAGAAAACAAAAAACGTAAAGGAAATATAGATCTATATAAGAAAATCTCTAGTTATTTATAAAGAATTAGATGTAGAACTTGATATATTGATAAATAACTAATAACACAATTCACAAGAAAAAGAGGCTATCAACTCTTCAAATTGTTTAGTACTAGAATATTCTAGGATTATTTTATCTTTTATTTGATTCTTGAACCAGGTAATTTGTCTTTTGGCATATTGTCTGGTTCGTATTTGAGATAAGGTGAGGGCTTCTTGTAAGGTAGTTGCGCCATTTAAGTAAGCTATGATTTCCTGCACGCCAATGGCTTTGATTCCAGAAGTTTTAGCATCAGGAAACTCTTTAATCATTGCCACTACTTCTTCAATGGCTCCTTCTTTAAATAATTTTTCTAGCCTATCATTACATGTTTTGTATAAGAATTCACGTTCTGGATGAAGAAAAGTTACTTTAATGTCAAAGTTTGTAAGGGGAGAGATATTTTGGGCGCTTTGAAAATCAAAGATAGATCGACCGGTTTCCATGAATACTTCATAGGCTCTTATAGATCTTTGAATATCTAATTGGTTTAATTTTTGCCCCGCAATAATATCTAATTTTCCTAGCTCCGCAAAAAATGCTTCTTGCCCTAGATTTGCTTGTAATTCTCGTACATATTGCTTTGTTTTAGTTGAGATATCTGGTATCTCATTATAGCCAAAAATCAGTGAGTTAATATACAAACCAGTGCCACCAACAATAACGGCTAGCTTATTTCTAGATGTAATTTCATTTATCTTATCAGTTGCTTTATTTATATATTTTATTGCTGAGAATTCCTGATTAATATCTAAAAAATTATACAGGTGATACGGTAGTTCAGCTCTATTATCTTCTGATGGAGAAGCTGTAATAATAGGAATTTGCTTATATATTTGCATTGAATCGCTATTAACAATCTCTCCGTCATATATCTTAGCCAAATGATGCGCTAAATATGATTTACCACTAGCTGTAGGTCCGCAAATAATTAATAATTTCTTCTTTTGTTGTTGCATCCTAAACATCAATATTCACAGAATTTAGCAAAGATATAATTTCTTCTTTTATTTTAGCAAGCCCGTCTTCTGTGTTTGCCTCATATCTAACGGTAATTTTTGCTTCAGTATTAGAGGCTCGCATTAACCACCAACCAATATTTATACTTACTCTTATGCCATCTATGTCATTGAAGATAATATTCTTTTCTTTTAACTTCCACTTAATTTGCTCAATAATAATAAATTTAATCTCATCTTCTACAGGGAAGGACATTTCTATTACATTAGAATTTTGAGGTATTTCTTCAATTATTTCATCTAAAGTTTTATTAGATCTAGTTAATAGATCAAGGAGACGAAGAGCTGCGTAGATTCCATCATCATAACCATAATATTTATCAGAAAAAAATATATGACCGCTAATTTCTCCAGCAAGAAGAGCTTTTGTTTCTCGTATCTTATCTTTAATATAGGAATGGCCTGTTTTCCACATAACAGGATTTCCGCCACAGGATTTAATATAATTATGTGTAAATTCACTAGTTTTTATATCGGTAACAATAGTAGCTCCAGGATTATTAGTAATTATATCTTTAGCAAAAATAGCAAGAATTTGTTCTCCTAAAATTACTCGTCCTTTTGAACTAACTACAGCTATACGATCGGCATCTCCGTCAAAAGCAATTCCAATATCGCAATTTTCAGTTTTTACTAGCTCAATTAATTGACTTAAATTATTCAAAACAGTTGGATCAGGGTGGTGACTTGGAAAGTTACCATCTATTTGAGAGTTAATAGTTAAATTTTGATTAGGTAATTTTTCTTTTAGCAATTCAGTAATATTACCAGACGCTCCACTTGCTGGATCCCACGCAACTTTTAATTTGGGGTTTATAATTATGTCTTGTAAAATTCTTTCTAAGTAACTACTAGTGAGATCTAATTGTCTTATGTTTACAGGCTCTATAAACTCACTTGGCATTTTAGAAAAATCACTATTAATTATTATATTTAGTAAATCTTGTATTTGCTTATCATAAAATGGCAATCCATTAGCTAACATCTTAAAACCATTATCATCTTTAGGATTATGAGAAGCTGTAATCATGATACTAGCTTTGAGTTTTAATATTTTATCAGCAAAATATAACGTAGGGGATGGAACTATTCCTATATTAATAACTTCCCCTCCAGCATCTATAATTCCATTAACTAGAGCTATATATAGAGCTGGAGAGCTTAATCTTCCATCTCTCCCTACGCATATGATATTATCATTAGAATTAATATGCATCTTAGTAAAACAAAAACCAATTTTATAAGCCATAGTTTGAGTAAGATCAGAAAGGCTATTACCTCTTATGTCATATAGTCGAAAAACAGTTCTATTTATTTTTATTGTCATTATAATTAATTACTTATAGATAAGAATTGTGAAAGATTATAAATGAAAATTCTAGCATTTGATACTGCAAATAATAGCGCCTCTGTAGCAATTTCAGAAAATGAAACAATTTTAGCTTATATAGAAGAGCTACGTCCGTCAATGCAAGCTGAAAATATAGTGCCAATGATTGAGGAAGCTTTAAGAACAGCAAAGCTCTCTTATAATGATTTAGATTACTTAACTGTTACTAATGGTCCAGGAAGTTTTACAGGAATTAGAATAGGTCTATCTGTTGCAAAAGCTTTAGTATTTAGTACGAATATTAAAGCTGCGCCTATCTCAAATTTTGAATTTGCATATTTTAGAGCAAATGCCCAAGTAAAAAATTATGATAAAATATTTGTTTTTCTTAATGCTTATAGAGGACAATTATATAGCCAAGTATTTGATCGAAATGATGTAATATCAGACCCATTGCTTGTAAATTATGAGCAAGCCTTAGAGTTAATGAATCAAGAATCAGGTATTAAGGTTTGTGCTGGTAGTGGAGTAGAGCCTATTTATGATCTGGTAAAAAATAAAAAAGATCTAATAATATTACCACGCTCCGCTAAAGTAAAAGCCTTTCGTATGTGTTGGTATATAGCAAGTAAATTAGCTAAAAAACAAAATATAGTTCATAATATTGAGCCGCTATACATTAGACCAGCTGATGCAAAGGTAAAGGCCTTAGTTGGTTCTCTTCAATAATATTAACAATAAAACTCTTGATTTTTTATTCTTTAGTATTAACAATATTTACTTAAAAAAATTAAAGGAGTTATAATAATGCCTATAGAATCTAAGCTAAAATTGGCTGAATATCCTGATGAATATAAAGGGGAGAAATTTCTTTTTGAGCAAAGAGGCGTTACTTCAGAAGAAAAAGAAAACAACTATTTTAATCAACCATACTTAGAGGTCTCTCTTGATGATAAGAATATAGAGAAGGTAGAACAGATAGTTAATGGAATAGAGATAATAGTTGCTCCTTACGGTGAAAATTTTGAATTAAAAGTAAAAAAATATTCAGATATAGCGGCAGTAATTATCCAGCATGAACTTAATCATCTATATACTAAAGGTACTTATGTTGATGCGATAGAAAAGTATAAAGAAGAACATACAGAATCAGTTGATCAGAAGTTTCTTTCCACGAAAAAGGAAGTATATGAAGATCAAGAACACTTATCATTTAATAAAGTGGGGATGATGTTCCATGCTTGATTACTGCTGAAATATTATCAAGATGTAAAAAATTTCTAAACGAATACACATCAGAATTATATGGTAAGTGTCCAGAAGTTCTTAGCATTTATTTAGAGTAAAGTAATAACTTCTAGCATAATCAAAATATAGACATTTTGGGGTTCATTTCTCTATATACAGCGAGAATTCAGAATAACTAAGAGTTATTCTGAATTCTCGCCCAAGTATAATTTCAAGTTATCGTCATTAAACATTCTTGGTAATTATTACAAAGGCTACAGCCATAGGGTAATCATCAGAAATCGATAAATGAACTTGTAGCTGTTTAAATCTCTCATGACTTTTATCCAAAGATACTTCTACGAAAGGTTTTCCTAACTCATCATTCAATATAGAAATATCTTTGAAACTTAGATCACGACCAATACCACTACCAAGAGCTTTACTAATAGCTTCTTTTGCGGCAAATCTTTTTGCTAAAAAATTACCATATAATTCTTTATTTAAGGAAGTTAGTTTTTGTATTTCAGATTGAGAAAGGATTCTTTCAATAAAACGCTGCTGGTACAAATTTAATAATCTCTCTATTCTAGGAATCTGGACTATATCTGTACCGACACCAATAATCACAATTTTTGTTCTCCTTCGCTAACATTATCGTCAAACATTTGATCTTCTAGATCAGAGTAATCATCAGTAACATAAACATCTGAACCAGATGGAAGATAATCAAAACTTTCTTCTGCAGCATCAATTGCTGCTTCTGACGGTTCTTCATCATCAATTGGTTCAACTCTACTTTTTGTTCTAAGGCGACTTAATAACTCATCTTTTAAAGCAGTAACTGTTATATGACCTGCGGCGATTTCACGTAACGCCAAAACTGTTGGCTTATCAGCTCTATCATTTTCAATAGTTACTCTACTACCGGAATTTATGTCTTTTGCTCTTTGAGCAGCTAAAGCTACAAGTACAAATCGATCACTAATTTTACTAGTACAATCTTCAACGGTAATTCTCGCCATGTATTTACTCTTAAATTATATTTGATTACTTTATTATAAACTTATATGCACGAGATTTCAAGTTATAAAAGGAATAACTAGCTTTGGCAAGAGCTACAGTAAAATGTCGCTCTGCCAGATTGTTTAATTCTTGATATAACCCCACTGCAACTCGAGCATGGTTGATCCTCGCGACCATATACTTGTAATTCCTGTTGAAAATATCCAGGTTTGCTATCGCCACTGACAAAATCTTTAACTGTTGTGCCGCCCGCTAAGATAGCCTTTGTTAAAACTTTCTGAATAGAATAAAGCAGGGTAGTGATCTCATTATCTTGCAAACTGCTACCTAGTTTTTTAGGATCTATCTTTGCCATAAATAAGCTTTCACAAGCATAGATATTGCCAACTCCAACAATAATCTGATTATCCATTATCAGGTTTTTAATTGGTACTTTACGATTTTGTAGTTTTACCTTCAAATAATCAGTTGAAATAGTTTTAGACAATGGTTCCATTCCTAAATTGCCAAAGAATTTATTTTCAATAGATTCAGTAGGAATAGCGTAAATCATACCAAAGCGTCTATGATCATTAAAAACCAATTTTTGATTATTATCTAAATAAATAATTATATGATCATGTTTTTGAGTCAAATAATCATTGGGTTGAATAGTAAGCCTACCGGTCATTCCTAGATGAACTATAATTGAATAGGAATTATCAAGATCTATCAATAAATATTTTGCTCTGCGTCTTAAAGATGTAATTTTAGCAAACCTAATATTATATCCTAACTTATCATCTAGTTGGTACCTTATATTATCACGTGTTTTCTCTAACTTATTGATATTTAAGTTAATAAGTTTTGATTCTAAACAGTTTTTTAAAGTTTCAATTTCTGGTAATTCTGGCATTTTCAAAGGATTAATAAGATAATTATTTGTGTAATAATAATTATCTTATTATTATTAGCAAAGTAAAAATTAACGAGTTATACTGTTCTTTTTGGGCGCTATTTTTGTATGCGTTGAATCAGCTTTCTGGCTCTCTTTAGCTCTAGCCAATGTTTGCTTAATCTTATCTATGTCTTTTTGTAAATTTTGTTTTTTCTCTATAGATGATTTTGAGAAAGCTTTAAGACTATTAGTAAATCTCTTTTTAACTTCATGTTTTGCAGGTTCCAGTTTATGATAAGTAGTTTTAAGACTTGAGTCTATAAGCATACTAGCGTATTCTTTTCCTGCTTCATTAAGCTTTCCCCATAATCCTTTATCTTTTGATGCATTTATAGTTTTTTCAGCTTGTTCTAGTTTTTTATCTCAAAATTTTTCAATATTTTGCAATACTTCAGAACGGAGTTTATTAAATTCTTTCTGATCTTTTTCTTTAAATACAGAAGAATCAATACCTTTGATTGCATATCTAACTTGTTCAACGGGTGAGGAAGTTCTTGCCAACGTTCTGTTTTAATTTCCTCCAGAGTATCTTTTATGAATTTTTGGTCATTTTTTCCTGTAAAATATTCTAAAGCTACAGCCGCTATCTCTTCTACCATAGGTAACGGTCTTTTATCATTATGCTTGCCGAAAGAATCTTTGCCAGATAATGAAGATTTGAACGAATGATCTCCTAAATATTTACGAGAAACAAGACTATCAACAAAATCACTATTTATACTCCTAAATCCCGAAGGTTTTTCGATATTATTTTTTCAAATATCTTATTAACTTGCTGATTATATTTCTTAATATTATCTTTTCCTATCTCTTTTTGAATCAGTAACTTCTAAATTAAACTTATCACCATCATAAACATTAGGCATTATGGCCTCCAAAAAATGATTTTTTATAAGTACATTGTATCATATTAAATGGTAATTATTTAATAACTACTATGTAACAATAATGCTTCAAAAGATGTTATAGTAATGTTATTGTGTTCCCATTGTAATAATTACATAAAAATATTAATCATTATGCCAAATAACAATCCTGAAAAAATAAACTTTGGTTTTGAAAAAGTAGATTTTGATCAGAAAAAAGGCTTAGTTAAAGAAGTTTTTTCGAATGTCGCTAATAAATATGATGTAATGAATGATCTAATGAGTTTAGGTATTCATCGTTTATGGAAAGATCATTTTACAAAACAAATTCCTAACTTATCTTCAAATATTTTAGATGTTGCTAGTGGTAGTGGAGATGTAGCTTTTAGAATAATGGAAAGAGGTAGAGGACGTAATATCATACCTAATATCACCTTATGCGATATTAATCAAGAGATGCTAGAAGTTGCCCGTAACAAAGCTATAGACAATAATATTTTAACAGGATTTAACTATATTATTGCTGACGCTGAAAATTTGCCTTTTGAGGATAGTAGCTTTGATTATTATACTATAGCGTTTGGCATTAGGAATATATCGGATATTAATAAGGTTCTAAAGGAAGCTTATAGGGTATTAAAACCTATGGGTAAATTTCTATGTCTAGAATTTTCTAAAGTGGAAAATGATTTACTAAAGAAATTATATGATTTTTATTCGTTTAATATTATTCCTAAAATTGGCAAAGCTGTTGCGGATAATGAATCAGCCTATCAATATTTAGTAGAGAGTATTAAACTATTCCCAGATCAAGATAATTTTTTAATTATGCTAAAAGATGCTGGATTTAATAAAGCTAGTTATGAAAATCTAACAAATGGTGTAGTAGCTATTCATAGTGGGTATAAGTTATAATGCTTAACCTATTATCAAATTCTCTCCATATATTGCATGTAATAAGTAAACAACAGATAATTACTTATTCTGGTGATATTAAATTGCCGTTAAGTACAAAGACTTTAGGTTGGCTAGCAACAGCAGTATTTTATCCAATTGGTTTATTTAAAAGACCAAAAGAGGATTTTGGATTGCGACTAACCAAAGCTTTTAAAGAACTAGGGCCTATCTATATAAAATTAGGGCAAACTTTATCTACTAGACCAGACATTGTAGGTTATGAAATAGCTAAACAACTTCAAACTCTTCAATATAAATTACCAGCCTTTGATGGTAAGATAGCAAGACAAATTATTAGCCAAACTTTTAAAGAAGATATTAAAGAGTTATTCTCTGATTTTAATGATATACCAGTAGCCAGCGCTTCTATTTCTCAGGTTCATAAAGCTATTTTAAAATCCGGTGAATCTGTAGCAATAAAAATATTACGTCCTAGAATTCATGAAAAATATAATAGAGATATTCAGTTTTTATATTCTATCGCTAAATTAATAACTAAAAAATTCCAAAGATTGCACCCAATATCTGTAATAGATGTTTTCCATAACACTATGAAGTTTGAGCTTAATTTACGTTTAGAAGCAGCCGCAGCTTCAGAACTTTCTGAGAATTTTAAAAATGATCTAGATGTCTATATTCCTCAAATTTACTGGCAATTAACTACCGAAGATATATTAACCATCGAATGGGTAGATGGCATCTCGATTTATGATCATGATAGGCTTATAGAAAGTAATTTAGACTTAAAAGAAATAGCTAAAAAATTTGCTACAATATTCTTCAATCAGGTTTACCGAGATGGTTTTTTCCATGCTGATCTACATCCAGGTAATATTTTAGTTAGAAATGATGGTAGTATAATATTACTTGATTTTGGTATTATGGGGAGAATATCAGATAAGGACAGGCTGGCAATAGCAGAAAGTCTATACGGTTTTCTAACAAAAAATTATATGTTGGTAGCCAAGGTTCATTTAAGAGCTGGCTATATTCCAAATAATACGGATTTAAATCTCTTTGCTCAAAACTGCAGAGCTTTAATAGAACCAGTTTTAGACCATACAAGCAAAAATATCTCTATTGGAAATTTACTTGGGCAATTATTTAAAATAACAGAAGATTTTGGTATGGAAGTCCAACCACAACTTTTGTTATTGCAAAAAACTATAGTCGTTGTAGAAGGGGTAGGGCAACAGCTTGATAAGACAATTAATATTTGGCAACTGATAGAGCCGTGGATTAAGAAATGGGCAGCAAAAAATATCAGTCCAGAAGCAAAAATTTTACGAATTATTAAGCATTTTGTAAATGAAATACTAGAGAAGATTAATAAATGATTTGTCGTATAACTTAATTACATTAAGCTATATTTGTTATATGGAGAAAGTATTAGCGCTACTGGTGTTTTAGTATATTATTACTTGTAATGCATGAGGGGAAAGCAGAATCAATGTCATTCCCGCGAAAGCGGGAATCCCCAAAACCGTAAAAAAAAAAGTCCATTATCTCAAGCCCCAACGTAAGTTGGTGTGGTAATCTCAGGAGATTAGCTTCATACTAAATTCCTGCCGTAGCTAAAATGACATCGCTATGGTGATATCAAAATTCACCAAAATTCCACCTTCTAGAGCTAATAGCAATGAGCTCTAGAAGCAAAAGTGCAAAAACAAGAATTAACTGTAACTTTTATAAAGAGATATTATAGTGAAGATGGTGACTTGGAATATTAATTCCGTAAGATTAAGGCTTAATTTATTAAAAAAACTAATTGAAGAGCATCAGCCTGACATTATAGCTCTGCAAGAAATCAAAACTATAAACGATTATTTCCCCTATCAAGATATTAAAGATATGGGATATCCTTATATGCACTTTTCTGGGCAAAAATCGTATAACGGCGTGGCTATTATATCAAAATTGCCTTTTACCAAACAATTCTCTTTAGAATTATATAATGAAGATAAGCGACATGTGGCTGTTGAAGTATCGGAAGTAGAGATCCATAATTTTTATGTACCGGCTGGAGGGGATATTCCAGATATAGAGCTTAACGAAAAATTTAAGCATAAATTAGAATATGTTAAGCTAGCAGAAGAATGGTTCTTAGAAAATCGTAGCAAGGATAATAAAATTGTCTTGATGGGAGATTTAAATATTGCCCCTTATGAACATGATGTGTGGTCTAGTAAATCCTTGCGTAATGTGGTTAGTCATACTGATATAGAACGAGCTAGCTTGATAAAATTTCAGAATTCTCTCGGCTTTATCGATACCAGTCGTCATATTGTGCCATTTGATCAGAAATTTTACACATGGTGGAGCTATAGAAATAAAGACTGGCAAAAGTCAAATAGGGGACGCAAACTAGATCATGCTTGGACTAGCACTAACTTACAGGATAATATTTTATCGATAAACTCTTTACGTGAGGCTAGGGATTGGCTACAACCTTCAGATCATGTACCATATTTCTTAAATTTAAAGATTTAAAAATGCAAATTATTGATAATCAAAATTCTCTTGACCAATTTTGTGATGAATTGAATAACTATAAAATTATAAGCGTTGATACTGAATTTTTACGTGAGAATACTTACTTTGCTCAGCTTAGTACAATTCAAATTATGACTACAGATCATAAAGTAATAATAGATGCTTTAAGCAAGATAAATCTAGCAGCTATTAATGAAATATTTCTGGATGATAAAATTCTTAAAATATTTCATGCTCCAAGAGAAGATTTCGAAATATTTTATCACCTATTTAAGTCTCTACCTCGCAATATCTTTGATATTCAAATTGCTGCTGGCGTTTGTAATTTAGGGAAATATTTAAGCTATGCCGATATCTGTAGTAAATTATGCGATGTTCAAATTGATAAAACCTATCAAAGATCAAACTGGTTAGATAGACCACTTAATATTAATATGTTAGATTACGCTATTAAAGATGTTGAGTATCTGCAACCAATTTATCAAATACTACAACAAATAATAATAGATAGGAACTTACAGAATGATTATAACTTACTAGCTGAATCATTACTTAATATTGAAAATTATCTTGTTAACCCAGCAAAAGCTTGGAAAAAAATTAAATTTAATAATCACAGTTCATCTTTTCTTGATAAGATAAAAATTATGGCGGCTTATCGAGAGGATAATGCAAGCAAAATAAATATACCAAGAAGACATTTTATTTCTGATGAAGATTTAATAAAAATTTGCCAATATTTACCAAGCAATGATCAAGATTTTAATAAATTAAACTTAAATAGTGACTATTTGAGCAAGCAAAAATACAGAACTGAAATAAGTAATTTGTGTATGGCATTGCAAGAACTTCAGTGAAATGCTATAATGATATTATGGATACTCTTAAACTTATTGGAATAGATGGCAATTTTCAGTGTAGTCTTTTTTAAAACAATTTCTATATTACTTAGTGTAGTAATTGGTTTTTTAGCAGGTAGATATTCTAAGGTTGAACGAGATAGCATCGCTTCCTTATTATTCTATTTTATTTCCCCTATAGTTTTCTTTGCTATTCCAGCTAGTACTACTCTAAATCTTGCTGCACTAAGTGTAACTATAGTAGTTTTTTGCATAGCAACATTACTATCAATATTTTCTTATTATTTTTTTGGTAGGCATTGGCAGAATCACACCCGTAATATCATAGCGTTATCTGCTGGTACTGCTAATGGTGGTTATTTTATGCTACCAATTGCTTCTGCTCTATTTGATGATTATACCCTTAGCCTCTATATGATGGCGGTTATAGGGGTGAATATTTTTGAAGCAACTGTAGGGTTTTATATTTGCGCTAGAAGCTTTTCTAATACTAGAGAAAGCATTATTAAAGTCATAAAATTACCAATTTTGAATAGTTTCTTATTAGGTTGTTTATTTAGTTTTGCAGGTTTTACTTTACCTGATTTTCTAGATGATTTCTTATATAATATGCGAGGAGCATTTTCTATTCTAGGAATGGTTATGGTAGGACTTGCTCTTGCATCTATGAGTAAGTTTGAGATAGATATACAATTTACAGCGGCAACTTTTTTAGCAAAATTTTTATTTTGTCCTATAGGAGTTGGCATTTTCATCTTCTTAGATAGATTTATTTTAAGATGGTATGATGAGAATCTTTACAATACTTTAAAATTACTTTCTACAGCGCCTTTAGCAACGAATTTAATTGTTATATCTAGTCTACAAAAATTCCATCCAGAAAAAGTTGCTACTACTGTGTTTTTATCATTAATTTTTGTTACTATTTATATGCCAATTATGGTAAGTATATTTGTAACAAATCTGAATTAATTAAATAAGATGTCATTCCGGACTGATCCGGAATCTAATAGATCTTGAATCAAGTTGACGGATGACATATGCATTACTCTTACATGGTATTTTCAATTAAATGGAATTATTTATGAAAAATATCACGAAGAAAAAGCGTGGTATTCAAGAGTTTACAACCAATATATAAAAAAAATAATAACGTTGAAACACTAAAATAAGGTAAATATGATTTCTACTAAAGTACTAATTATTGGCTCAGGACCAGCTGGTTTAACTGCAGCTATTTATGCAGCAAGAGCAGGGCTAAAACCAATATTGATAAATGGAATGCAGCCAGGAGGACAACTCACTATTACTACTGATGTTGAAAATTATCCTGGATTTGCAGAAGCTATACAAGGACCATGGTTAATGGAACAAATGAGTAACCAAGCAAAAAATGTTGGAACCGAAATTGTCAATGACCATGTAGATAAAATTGATCTAGCAACTAGACCTTTTATCGCTACTATGTCCTCTGGTAAAGTTTATAAAGCTGATAGTCTTATAATATGCACTGGAGCTCAAGCTAAGTGGCTTAATATACCGTCTGAACAGCAATTTCAAGGATATGGTGTTTCGGCTTGCGCTACTTGTGACGGATTCTTTTTTAAGAACCAAAAAGTATTAGTGATTGGTGGTGGTAATACCGCTGTAGAAGAAGCTTTATATTTAACAAATCATGCTAAAGAGGTAGTAATAGTTCATCGTCGTGATAGTTTTAGAGCAGAAAAAATATTACAAGATAGATTATTTCAAAATCCTAAAATATCAGTTATTTGGGATCATCAGCTTGTTAAAATACTTAGTAGTGAAAATTCAAAATCAGTTACTTCAGCTAAATTAAAAAATACCAAAACTGGTGAAACTCAAATAGTCGATTGTACAGGAGTATTTATAGCTATTGGTCATAAGCCAAACACTGAATTATTTAAAGGTCAACTTGATATGGATAGTGATAATTATATTATTACTAAACCAAACTCTACAGAAACCAGTATTAAGGGTGTATTTGCAGCTGGAGACGTTCAAGACAAAATTTTTAGACAAGCAGTTACTGCCGCAGGTACCGGATGTATGGCCGCTTTAGAAGCAGAAAAGTTTTTAAAATAAAAAAGAAACGGTTATAAGGTTAGTTATTAATTTTCCATAATATTGATTATAGAACAATTATTTGTAAGTATTTAACTTTTAAGCTTGATATACCTTGTTATTTCTGGTATGAATGTTCTCGGATAGGTGTCCGAGTGGTTTAAGGATCTAGTCTTGAAAACTAGCGTACGGGCCAACCGTACCGTGGGTTCGAATCCCACCCTATCCGCCCCACGTGGGACAATCAGCTCATAAACTCTTGTAACCATAATTCTAAACATAATGCTCCCCAAAGAGCACGACTAAAACCATTAGTATTATCAAGCATATTTTGTAAATCCGCTTTTTTTATAAAATCATTTTCAACTATCTTACCTATTTTAAGTGTATCTATAATATATTCACGTAACTCTCCATGAACCCATTGGTTAAATGGGACAGGAAAACCCATCTTATCAGTTCTATTCATAATCTCAGGTAACATTACGGGCTTCATTGCTTTTTTAAATAATGATTTTTGTCCATCTTGATAGAGTAATTTACTTGGAATACGCAGCATTAGTTCAATTAATCTGTGATCGAGCAGTGGTACCCTTGATTCAAGAGCATAAGCCATACTGACTCTATCTTCCACATGCAATAAAGCTCGTAGATGAGTTTTGATATCAAATCTAAGCATTTTCTTTAAAATAGTTAATCTAGGTTTGTGAAATAGATGCCTAAATTTTTCCTGTAGCTCATTAATATTACTGTCTTTAAATAACCCTGCACTCCTTTGAATAAGGTAAAAATAATTATCTGGATACTCTAAACTTCCATTGATTGAAGGATTTACAAAAGAGCGAAAATAATCCTGATAGCCATCTAGTTGTTTATTCTGTAAAGCTTGATTGATAAATTCGTCTTTATTGGTTTTATTTAAATTTTCTGCAAGCATCATCATAAAATATCTAGTATAACCAGCGAATATTTCATCTCCACCTTGCCCACCAAGTACTACTTTTACGTGCTTATTTGCGAATTTCGAGATCATATATTGAGGGAATACTCCTATCCCTGCTTCTGGTTCATCCATATGCCAAATAATCTTACGCATATTTTTAGCAAAATCATCAGCAGTAAAATAAACAATATGATGACTATAATTAGTATGATTAGCTACTAATTTTGCATAATTTGATTCATCATACTGAATGCCTGAAAAAGCTCCGGTAAAAAGCTCTATTTCACCTTTAGGCTCTAATATTTTACTAAGTAATGCTATAGAAGATGAATCAAAACCTCCCGACAAATAAGTGCCAATTGGCACGTCTGAACGTAAATTAAGTTTTACTGCATCATTTAACAAATCCTGCAGCATCTCTATTACACGATCTTCTTTAAGAGAATCATCTTCTTCAAAATTATCAATAGACCAATAACAATCTTTTTTAATTTCACCATCCTTTACAATTAAATTATAACCTGGTTCTAATTGAAAAATATTATTAAATAACGTTTCGTTCTCTATAAGAAACTGATAACTAAAATAATTATTTAGCGCTTGGTTATTAATATTAGGAGAATATAATCCACTCTTTAATAAACCCTTTATTTCTGAGCAAAATTGAAATATTTTATTTTTACATTGATAATAAAATGGCTTTACCCCTATTCTGTCTCTAGAACAGAATAATAAATCATTTTTTTCATCCCAAATTGCAAAAGCAAATATTCCATTGAATTTTTCTACAGATTTTGTTCCCCATTGAGCATAGGCTTTCAATATAACTTCAGTATCACCATTAGTATCAAATTTATGACCAAGATTTATAAGCTCTGAGCGTAATTCTATATAATTATATATACAACCGTTGAAGGTAATAACCAAACCATACTGATGATAATGCATAGGTTGAGCTGATAAAGCTGGGTCAATTATAGAGAGGCGCCTATGACCTAAAACAGTACGCTTAGTTTGGTCAATATACATTCCTTGACCATTTGGCCCTCTATGTGCTATAGTATCTAACATCATTTGAACCGAATGCTCTATACCATCTAAAGGATCTTTCCCTACAATCCCTGCAATTCCACACATAACCTAGACCTCACTTAAATTATTATATATAGTTAATAAAACTTTTTCTTGAGCTTTCCATCCTAAATCATTATCAGCATGGATAAAATTTGATACTTGAAATTTTTTAATAATAATATTTTTAACTGCTTCTTTTATATTTTCGACTGAAGTTAAATCTGAAACTAATCCTATTTGATATTTATTAATAATACGATGCATTTCAGGAAGATCATTGGCTAATATTGGTATCCTAAAACTAATAAACTCAAATAATTTATTAGGAGTGCAGTAAAGATTATTCAATTTATTATCTGAAGTATAGGGTATTATACCAAAATTAACCTGTTTCAATATTCCTGGTAATTTATCTTGAGCTACCCAATTCATAAAAAATATATTTTCAGCATTATAACTTGCTGTTACCTGTTGTAAATTATGAAGAATATCCCCTCTTCCTAATATAAGAAGATTACAAATTCCAGAAATCTGCGCAAAAGCAGTAACCATATTTATTAAGTTTCTTCCGGATGACATTCCACCTTGAAAAATAAAAATTGGTAACTCTTTATTCTTAAAATATTGCTTTATATCTTGAACATTATTTTCTTTAACTTTAAGAGAATAACTATTATAAATAACATCTACTGGTGGACAATTTAGAAATTTTTTTTCAAAATGAGTCTTACAACTTTCATTGACAGCTATAATTTTATCAACAAAAGATAAATATTTTTTTTCAAACTTAATCCATATATTTTCTTCTATCTTACTTGTAAATTGATATGGATATAACTCATGTGCATCATATATTATTTTACTATTAGGACAAATAGATCTTTTAATTGCGACAGCTGCAGGAAGAGTAGTTAAATCATGAGCATGTATCACATCATAATTCTGATAAGGAACTTTAGTTAAGAAATAGTTATAAAAATAAATTCTAGTACGATAAAGCCTGATTATCATCAGAACTAATTCTGGTAAATATTTACGAGCATACTGTCTTAATGAATAATAATTTTTCTGACTAGCTACTTTAGTTTCACCAATAAAAAGCATTACTTTATTTACTCGACTATCTATCAAAGTCAAACAATCATCATATACTGGCACACTGAGCAAAGTAACATTATAACCTGCTTGCGCTAATGCATTAATTTGGCTAATTATCCTTCTATCTAAGGATAAAGAATGCGCTGAAATTACTAATATATTCATTGCTTTAAGTTTTAAGAGACAAGCATATTTTTAGGTTCATACCCCTATAATCTATACAAAAATATAAAAAATTTATTGAATAAAAAAACGAACTTATTATAACACCAATTTAGGATAGGAATTTTCTAAGTTGGTGTTAAAGAACTCAAAATTGAACTCCCCGAAGCGTTTTAGCAATTATATCAGATGCTTTACCATCACCAAAAATCTCGAGACGAGCATTTTTACTGTTATCTTCTTTTAGTACTTTATCAAAATCTGTTAATTGGAACTTATAAGAAGAAAAATTGGAATTAGTAAAAGTTCCCATAACTTTTTGCCATTCTATATTTTCTATTTCTGGCCATGGCGTATTATTCAAAAATACATAACAAGGAACTCCGGCAAAAAATGCTTCTTTTTGAAGCCCCCCAGAATCAGTAAGCACCAGATCTGAATCACTTACTAACCCCATCATTTCAAGATATGACAAAGGTTCTTCTAAATGTACTTTAGGATGATTTGCTAATTTTTCATACAAACCATGTTTTAGAAGATTATTCTTAGTTCTTGGATGTATTGGATATACTATATGCTCCCCTAAAGAAGTTAACATATCGCATAAGTTAGATAAATTAGTTTTAGTATCGACATTTTCTTGTCTATGAAATGTACAGACAAAATATCTATCAAAACGTTTAGCATATTCAGATTTTACAAATAATGGCTGCATTTCCATAAAAATGTCTAGCATTACATCGCCAGAAAAAACTATTTTATCTTCAGCAAAACCTTCTTTCTTTAAATTTTGTACAGAAGTTATATCAGGCGCAAACAAAATATCTGAACTATTATCAACTAAAATTCTATTATATTCTTCTGGAATAGTAATATCACCAAGGCGTGGCCCAGCTTCAACATGAGCTATTTTAATATTAAGTTTTTTAGCAGCAATAGCAGCACTTAAAGTTGTATTAGTATCTCCGTACACCAATACCATATGTGGTTTTTCTTTTAGAAAAATACTTTCTAAAGCACCAATACAAGTTGAAATAAACTGTAGATCTGAAAGATTATTGATATTCAAGTTATAATTAGGGGGCTCAAGATTCAATTCTTTAAAAAAAGAATCACTCATCATTACATCAAAATGCTGACCAGTATTAATTATCCTTTCATTACACCTATACTTAACTAGTTTTTTTGATACAGGTGAAGACTTAATAAATTGTGGACGATTACCAAAAACAGTTAATATTTGTTCCATATTTTTTATGATCGATCTTTACTAAGAAACAATAATTGATTATTAACTTTACAGTATATAAAAGTCAATAGTAATTACTATTGACTTTTATATACATATTTAGAATAACTTCATAGAGAAAATATCAATATTATGAAATTAGTGAGATTATTCATCAGCAATTTAAGGTAGTTAATAATGGACAGTTTAAAGATTACATTCGTATGTCTAAATCCAATGGTTATCAATCTTTACATACTGTAGTTATTGGTCCGACTAGAAAAAATATAAAAATACAAATAATGAATCAAATTGCAAGAGAAGAAAGCAGCTCATTGGGAATATAAAAAAAACACCTTTAGTCATGTTAAAACAGCGATATAATATATACATGTCTATATATAAAACAGCATATGCTCTATTACTTAGAACCACATTTAAAAATCAAGAAAGAACTAGATCTATAAAACAAGATCTACAAGAAGTACGTAGAGGCGATTTTAATAACAAAACTATTGTAATACAAAATATAGAAGATACATTTTTATCTACTTATACTGATAATTCTGAAAATATTAGCAGTATTTCACTAAGCTCCCTAAGTACAAATAAAGATTCAGAAATAATTTTGATATCAAATGAATTATTTAACCAATTTTACCAAAGCAAAAACTTTAGATTATCAACTATATATTGATAATTCAGAGTTAAATAACCAACAAATAGCTAGATATAACAATATTATTGTTTCTAGTAAATTAAGCTACACAAATACAAAAAAGAGAGCTTTATAAGCTTGAAAAAAATTATATTAAAAGCTTATTACTAAAGGAATCTTTAATTAAGTATTATCACTCTCCCCCTAAAAAAATTGATAATATTGATGAACCTAAATATCAAGAAGTTAACAAAAAAGAAATAAATCACTCTCCTCAAAAAAGAACACAAACAATATAAAGGATAATAAAACTATAAAATTATCCGCTGAATTATCCACTATAGTACCTACTAAAGAAGCATTAGAAAAAATGCATCCTAAGTCTAATCAAATAGTAAATAACCATAATAATCGTAAAGATCTAAGAGTAATTATTAAAAAATGCTTAGAACGTACTAACTGGGATATTGAAAACTCTAATATTATAAAAATGATGATACTTACAGCGAAAATATATCCAGAAACATTTGATTTAATAAATAATTACCTACAAAAAATTTTTCAGCAAAAATTTAATAAGCTAAAAGAATATATTAAGGATGATGAATCAATAAAAAAGCTACTTCCTGGTATAACAACTAATTATCTCACAACAGATATTATAACAACAATTATGAGAATAAAATTGCTAGAAAATTTAATAGAGGAAATATAATGAATTACATAAAGTGAATCATAATGGTGATACAGGATTTTCTTTAGCAGTAAAGGAGAAAAATATAGAACAAATAAAAATATTATTAGAATACTATATTATCTAATAATGAGGAAATAATATCTTTATTAGAAGCGTTCGAGATAAAAATAAAAAGGTTATTTGGAGTATTACAGAGCAAGAAGAAGCAGAACTTAATAAAATATTGTTTAAAAGTAAGTAAAAGTGATAATAATAATAATTTTGCACTTAATTTATTAAAATGATGGGAATAGCTAAAGCAACTATTTTAAATAATGATCCTACTTTAATAAATATTAAAGAATTATTACATTAAAAGTATTGTAACTGTTAATTTACCAGAACCTTTCACAGGCCACTTTTCTAATATAGGAAACAATAATAGTCAGGAAGTGATATCGAAACATAATCACTCATTGGAAATATTGGTTACAGGTCAATCCTCAGACATGGATAGAGGATTAAATTAAACTATATAAAGAACCCTTAGATTACTGATTCTACAAATCAATCGTATTCTTTTATTTTTCTTTAAACGACCTGAACATAGTATCAGTAATAGGATCAAGCATATATCTTAATAAAGTTCTAGTACCTGTTACTATTTGCACTTCTGCTTGCATACCAGGATGAAGCTCTAAATTTTTTGCTTTAGCAAATTTGTTAAATTCATCCATATCAATTTCTATTTTAGCAATATAAAAATGCTCTCCTTGCTGTGGGGCATTTCTATCTTGAACTATATCAGGAGAAATTGTTATAACTTTACCAGTAAATGTTGGTGTTGTTCTTGATTTAAAGGCACTAAAACGAATATTAGCTTTTAATCCTTCATGAACTGAATCAATATACTTATTTGGTACTCTTGCTTCTATTATTAAATTATCATGAATTGGTGAAATCTCCATAATTGGAGCGCCGGATCCAATTACTCCACCTATTGTATGAATATTTAAACTATTAATAATACCATCAACTGGTGACTTTATAACTATTCTATTCAATGAATCTTTCAAAGCAGTATACTGTTCTTTTAAATGCGCTACTTGAGCTTGAGCATCTTTAAGCTCAGTCAATGTCTTTTCTGTGTATTTATTTTGTAAATTAATAATAGAAATTTCATTTTCAGTAATAGCATGTTTAGTACTTACTATATCTGTATCCGTCATCGCTACTTCACTTTTATAATTAGCTTCTTTTGCTTCAATCTCTAATAAAGCAGCTTTTTGAATAAAACCTTTTTGATGCAAAGTATTCATCGCCTTGAAACGATCGTGAGCAACTTCTAAGCTTTTAACACTAGCAACTTTTCTAGCTTGTAGACTTTCAATTT
This sequence comes from Candidatus Rickettsia vulgarisii, assembly GCA_050920655.1. Classification (GTDB taxonomy): domain Bacteria; phylum Pseudomonadota; class Alphaproteobacteria; order Rickettsiales; family Rickettsiaceae; genus Tisiphia; species Tisiphia vulgarisii. The sequence goes on from CP133317.1 coordinate 286,428, forward strand.
TTTTGTTTAACTGCTCGCCTCTTTCATGAAGAGCGTTTTTTTCACTAGCATATACTTCTTTCTTTGATTGAAAGAGATTTTCTTGAGTATGAATAATTCTAGCTACTTCAGGCAAGTTTATGTCATTCATTAATAATTCAGGAAACTCAATTTTTTCTTTGCCATCTCTTTCTGCAATTAAACGACTTTCTGCTGCCAAAGCGTGTCTATATTGACTCAAAATACTTTCATATTGAGTTTTAACTTTGGTATCTTCTAATTCTAGTAACTTGTCACCTTCTTTAACTGTATCACCTTGAGCGACATAAATCTTAGAAACAATCCCTCCTTCTGGATGCTGTATGGTTTTCTTATTACTACTTGATACTACAAACCCTATTGCCACAGCAGCACTGTCTAAAGGAGCACAGCTGGCCCATACACCACCAATTAGTACAAAAAATATTATTACATATGTTCCAAAAAGAATCGGGGATCTAGCAACTTGTAATACTTCATTACGGTTAGAATCGGTTTTTTTAGTAGTATAATTTATAAAACGATCAAGATAATATAAAATATCTTGAACCATTTTTGAAATCTTAGTAAGCAATTCTTGTGAAATAATAGCTTTTTTATTCTGATTATTACTCAGATCTCCTTTTAAAGATAAAAGCTGCTTTAACTGCTCAGGCGAAAACGATGGTTTATTATTTTTTGACTTGTCTTCCATATTATTTTACTTATGTATTAATGTGAATGACGCCACTTTTCAAAGCTTTAATATGGTCCCCCATTTCTTCTTGAGTACCATAAAAAGCAACCGCACCATCTTGTAATATTAAAACTTTATCAACAACCGACAATACAGAAGGTCTATGAGAAATGACAACAACAGAAATGGACTTAGCTTTAGCGTGCTTTAAACAATTAGATAGTGCTATCTCACCAGCCTCATCAAGATTAGCATTTGGCTCGTCTAAAATCACCAGTTTTGGATCACCGTAAAACGCTCTAGCAAGTGCTACACGTTGTTTTTGTCCTCCTGAAAGATTTGACCCTGCTGGCCCAATATCTGTATCATAAGCATCTGGTAATCTTAAAATCATCTCGTGTGCACCAGCCATCTTAGCAGCCTCTATTACCTTTTCAGGATCAGGATTTTCTGACATTCTAGCAATATTTTGCTTTATACTACCACTAAATAATTCTATCCCTTGAGGTAAATAACCAACATGTTTACCGAAATCATCTCTATTCCAACGGTATACTTCTGCGCTATCTAATCTTACACTCCCTGATGAAGCTTTCCAAACTCCTACCAAAACTTTAGATAAAGTTGATTTACCTGCTGCTGAAGGACCAATAACTGCTAATATATTACCTGATTGTATAGCAAAAGATATATCCTTAAGAATATTTCTTGCTACCGGTGGATGTGGTATACCAGCTGCTACAGGATGAGCATAAGAAACGTTTTCTACTGTCAAATACCCTTCAACATGTGGGATTGGCATAGCTTCATTACGTGACTTATAAGAATCAAAGAGATTGTTAATATTTTTATATGATTTGATAGCACCACTCATGCTTTTCCATAGTTCAATAGCATTATCAAATGGAGCAAGAGCTCTACCAACTATAATGGAACTCATAATCATACCACCAGTAGTCATTGCTTCCCCTTTACTACTAACAACAACATATGCACCAATACCTGTAACAAGCATTTGCATTATGTTGCGAATAAATCTAGAAAAGTTAGAAATAACACCATTACGATAGCTAGCTATTGATTGTTTTTCTAAAGAAGCAATATTAAATTTATGCCAATTTGCTGTAACATTCTTCATCATCCCCATAGCTTCAACTACTTCAGAATTTCTATTAGCAATATCCGCTTGCACCATTCCTTTTATTGAAAATTCGGTAGCCTCTCCAAGAGTTCTATTAGTAGCTGCGGCATTGAAAAAAGCAGTAGAAACAATAAGAATAGCGCCACATACTGTAAGAATTCCAATATATGGATGAATCATAAAGATAACTATTATATAAATAATACTCCATGGAGCATCAAATATAGTATTAATACCAGTACTGGTTATAAAAGTTTTTACTGATTGAAAGTCACGAAGCAACTGACTTGCTGCTGTATTGGTACGAGTTGCTGAAACTGAAATAGAATAACCAAAGATTATCGGGGCTACTGTTTTATCTAACCATTCCCCTATTTTAATTAAAGTAAATGATCTTGCTATTTGTAATAATCCATAAATAAAATAAATCAAACCAATAATAACTGATAGCCACAATAATGTCTCTTTGTTACCGCTTCCTATCACCCTATCTAAAACTTGTAAAGAATATAACGGTGTAATTAACATTAATAAGTTAATTACAAAGGCAAACCAAAAGACTATCCAAAAGGCTTTTTTGCATTTGTGAATCGCTTCAACTAACGGATTTGTAATCTTAGCATTATTTTTCAGTTCACTTGTCATACTAATGATGTTATACCATGGTAAATACTCAAATTAAAGACGTCTTAACAAAATAAATCATCTTAGAGCAATTTATTAATTATCTTTACCAAAATATGATTGTAATATTCCTTTAGAAAAATTACCATTTATTAATTTAATATTAAAACCATAAATTAATAAATAAGACAAAGCTAAATAGATGTTAGAATTATGCCTTAAATTTAAACTTATCTTATGATAATTTCTAATTGTATCATGAAAATAATAATCTACTAAAACATTCTTTTCTTCTATTTCTCTTTTTAACCTTTTAGTAAAAAATATATTATCTTTATTACCTTCTGAGTTGGGCATTATACCTGATACGCTATGGATAGCAAGCTCTTTATTATATTTTGATTCAGGAAATAATAAAAATAACTCATTATTTAGCTCATCAATAAAATACACTGATTTACCATACGACTCTGCTACATTTTTAATAATAAAATTAGCAATCACTGAATAGTCTGCTAAATCCAGTAGGTTATCCGCTTTAATAACAATACTACAACTAGCGCTTTTACTAGCGTGGAAATGAGAAATAGTTGGTATAGAAATTTTTTCTAACATTCCAACTATTTCAGCTCGTAAATTTACTAATTTATCCAATGGCTCAACCTGATTTTGACAATCAATTCCTTGATCTTGATAATTTTCAAATCTTTCTTCTCTATCTAAAACTAAAAAATTTACAGCTAATTCTAGGCTAATTGTTGGTAAATCATTACTTGCTAAAATATTATCTTTTAAGAATATTCTAGGATTATGTTGATCAGTTAAATTATCGCATAAACAAAATATTGTAGGATAGCTTCTAAATGGATCAACAAAACATTTATTATCAATTGGTTGTAATTTTAGATTATTTACTAATATAAAATCATCTAAAATTATTAAACTTTTTGCGGCAACATCTACTTGCCGAAATACCCCTTTTGCATCAAAATATTTTAAGGATACAAATTTAGCTTCACTCCTTTCAATTATTTTTAATAGATTACCTATGCTGCTCATTGCAAATTGTCCTAAATTTGTTTATTTAAAAATCACATCCATACTAAATTCCTATCATATTGCACCATATCCAAATACGTAAATATCAATAGGTTACAGTAAATTTCTAACAAATACTTTTTAAAAAAATAGCTATTTTTTACTATAAAAAATAAATTTTTTGCACTTTTGCTTCTAAACGCTGCTACTATCAGCTCTACAAGGTGAAATTTTGGTAAATTTTGATAGTTTTTATAGTTGTTTTATAAAATTCCAAATTAATCCTTATTCATTGTATAGCTATACAAAAATAATACCTTAAAATATTTATAGAACTAAGATATTTCTTAAAGAATTTTAATTAACTCCTCAGCAATTTGTACTCCATTCAACGCCGCTCCCTTTTTTAAATTATCAGCAGTAATCCATAAACTAAGAGTGTTCGCTTGAGTATCATCCTTTCTAATTCTTGATACATATACCGAATCCTCCCCTACTACATCTATTGGAGTGGAATATGATTTCATATTTAAATGAGAATTTACTATAATAGATTCCGACTCTCTAAGTATTTCTTCCGCTTCTTCTACTGATAAATCATTAGCAAATTCAACATTGATAGAGATAGAGTGCCCAACAAATACTGGAACCCTAACGCAAGTTACAGTAGATTTAGCATGTGGCCCAATAATTTTTTCTAATTCTAAAGAAATCTTTTGCTCTTCCGTTGTGTAACCGTTTTTATTAAAATCCCCTATGTGAGGGAATAAATTAAAAGCTATCTGATTAGGAAAAATTTTTGGCTCCACATCATTAAAAACATATTTTGCTTTAGTTTGATTATACAATTCATCCATAGCCTTCTTCCCTGCTCCAGAGACCGATTGGTAGGTTGAGATAACCATTCTTTTAATAGTAACAGCATTATCTAATGGTTTTAATGCAACAGCAATTGGAATAGCACAACAATTAGGGTTAGCGATAATATTTTTAGCAGTATAATTCTTCAGACTAAATATATTAGCTTCCGGAACTATTAATGGCACGTCCTTATCAAGCCTAAAAAGCGAAGATTTATCTATAACGACGCATCCTTCCGCAGTAATTTTTGGAACATATTTTCTAGATACTTCTGATCCAGCAGCAAAAAAAGCAATATCAACTTTACTAAAATCTACATTATCAATATTAGTCATTTTTATGATTTTTTCACCAAAACTAACTTCCTTCCCTAAAGAATCAGTTGAAGCTATAACATGTATATCTCCAACAGGAAATAACCTCTCAGATAAAACATCTAAAATTTCTCGTCCAACGCTACCAGTTGCTCCTACTATCGCAATATTATATTTTCTTGTCATAATTCTATCTAAATATTTATAATATAACTTATTAAATACAGTTATTCTTCTAATATATCAATCAATGTTTTATCAATAAATTTTAAATAGCAACTATAAATTTAAAATTATATTTTTTTATAAATAAAGTTTTGCCATATAACCTTCATTTTGATAACCAAGAGTTTTATAAACTCTTGAGTACCGTCTTTACTACGTCTGAGACCAGAAGTAAGATCAATAATAGCTGGTCGATGATGGTAAACAATTCTTTCTAAAAAGTTTATTAACTTCTTTCCTATTCCATTACCACGAAATAGCTCATCTATTATTAAAGCTTCAATCAGACATTGACCAAGCAATTATCCCAACGATTTTATTATCTATACATGCAACAGCAACTCCATAAACCATTATTGGACGTAAATTTTAAAGGTTGGGTAGCTTCACTGTTCCATTAAAGGTAAAAGCACAACGGTATATCAGATATTTTTGCTAGACAAATATTAAGCGCATCTTGCATAATCAAAAATTCTAACCAATCAATTTAGAAAACTCTTTACCGCCAATGATATGAAAATGAAAATGAAAAACGCTTTGTCCAGATTTTGGTCCTTTATTAGTAGTTAAACGATAACCATTATCTTTTAAACCAGCAATTTCAGCAATGTGAAGCAGTTTTTGAAAATAATCTCTAATTTCTTCAGAAGACGCTTTAGTTATGAAGTCTTGATAATCAATATATTCACCTTTAGGAATTACTATTATATGGACAGGTGCTACAGGGTGAATATCATTAAACGCTAATATATTAGCATCTTCATATACTATAGTAGCTGGAATCTCTTGCTTAATAATTTTAGCAAAAACATTGTTTTTATCATACATATTATTTACTCTTTATATGAGCGTTCTAAAAATTTTAACTCTGCTTCAACTTCAGACTTAGCTAATATGATATCTTCGAGAGAATATTGTTTTCTTTCTAGATCATATTCTCTCATGTCAGCACCAAAAAATCCAAATATCAAAGTTATAGCTATCTGTATTAAATTGGATAAATTATGGGAATCAAAACTAAATGCAATTATATTACAGATTAATGTAATTATTAACGCTAGCCACATTTTATGATAAAGGGTCCAAAAAACATTAAATACAGCAGCGAATAAAGAAAAACCCTGTTTAACAAGAATAAAATTATTATCTTTTTTATCAGGATTCACATATATTGAGTAAATATTCATAAATTTAGTCTTGTAATTCTGATATTAGTGATTACTTAGATTAAATAACCTATAACACATAGATTATATAATAAACAGATAAAATCAATATTAAAAAATTTTTTATGTCAGATAATTCATCACAATCTTTATTACATGGGACTACTATACTTTGCCTAAGAAAAGGAGAAGATGTAGTTATTGCCGCTGATGGTCAAGTTTCCCATGGTAATACCATCCTTAAGGCAACGGCTAGAAAGCTAAGAACCATCCATAACAGTAGTATTATTGCCGGTTTTGCTGGATCTACTGCAGATGGCTTAACTTTATTTGAAAAATTAGAAGCAAAACTTGAAAAGCACTCCCATCATTTACTTAGAAGCGCTGTAGAATTAGCGAAAGAATGGCGTGGGGATAAATATTTACGCAAATTAGAGGCAATGATGATTGTTGCTGATAAAAAAAATATACTAATTCTAACAGGTAATGGTGATGTAGTTGATCTAGATAATGTTGCCGCTATTGGTTCAGGCGGGTTATTCGCCCTTTCTGCCGCAAAAGCTTTATTGTCTTTTGATAATAATTTAACAGCCGAAGAAATAGCCTTAAAATCAATGAATATTGCAGCTGATACTTGCGTATTCTCTAATCATAATATTATTTTAGAAAAAGTCATATGAGTAAAAAAACATCTATGGGACTAACTCCTAGTAAAATCGTAGCTGAGCTTAATAGATTTATTGTCGGTCAAGATAAAGCTAAAAAAGCTGTAGCCATTGCTCTTAGAAACCGCTATAGACGTAAAAATGTTAGCGATCCTCTAAGACAAGATATTGTTCCTAAAAACATCCTAATGATAGGAGCAACTGGCGTTGGTAAAACAGAAATAGCAAGGCGACTTGCTAAGCTTTCAAACTCACCATTTTTAAAAGTGGAAGCTACAAAATTTACTGAAGTAGGGTATGTTGGTAGAGATGTTGAATCTATAATTAGAGATCTTGTTGAAATAGCCGTTAGCATACAAAAAACTAATGCTAAAAAAGCAGTTGCCATTAACGCTAAAGAAAAAATGGCAGAACGAATTTTGGACACACTAGTAGGCAAATCAGCATCAACTGAAACTAGAGAAAAATTTCAAGAAAAGCTTGAAAAAGGAGAATTAGATAATACTGAAATCGAGATTAATATAGCTGATACAGGTAATTTAAATAATAGTTTTGAAATTCCTGGAATGCCAGGAGCAGCAATGGGTATTCTAAATATTTCTGATATGATTGGTAAAGCCATTGGTAACCATAAAACAAAAAGCAAAAAAATGCTAGTTAAAGAAGCTATTAATGTAATTATTAGCGAGGAATCAGAAAAGATTATTGATCTAGAAAAAATTACTAGAGACGCTATTAGACTTGTACAAGAAGATGGTATAGTATTTATCGACGAAATAGATAAAATTGCTTCAAAATCTGAAGATAAAACTACAATTAGCAGAGAAGGCGTCCAAAGAGATCTATTGCCATTAATCGAAGGTACTACAGTTAATACCAAATATGGCCCTGTAGAAACAGCTCATATCTTATTTATAGCTTCAGGAGCTTTCCATTTATCTAAACCTTCAGATCTATTACCTGAATTACAGGGAAGATTACCAATTAGAGTTGAATTAAACTCTCTTACTAAAGAAGATATGGTAAAAATTTTAATTGAACCAGAGTCAAGCCTAATAAAACAATATACCGCTTTAATCGCTACAGAAGGAGTAAAACTAGAATTTACTCAACAAGCTATAGAGAAAATTGCTGATTACGCTACTAACGTAAATTCTGAAGTTGAAGATATTGGAGCAAGAAGACTACATACTATCTTAGAGCATTTGTTAGAAGATATAAGTTTTACTGCAAGTGATACAAAAGAAAAAAATATAACTATCGATGAAATTTTTGTAGACAAACAACTATCAAAAGTTGCACAAAATATTGATCTAGTAAAATTTATTTTGTAGGAATTGTAAGTAGTTAATAAAAATAGTTGTTATAAGAAGACCATTTTAATCCCGTCATCCTGAATCAAGTTCAGGATGACTAGTACTAATTTCTGTATTCCCGCCTATGCGGGAATACCCATATCACAATCTCCCATAAATTTTATTAGCAATAATAATTCTTATATAGGGAGTATTGGTGGTAGTACATCTTCATAGCTTAACATTTAGAGAGGCATTGATATTATTGATATTGATGTACAGGTGCAAATATTGCCAGGTATCCCTAATTTTACTATTGTTGGACTGGCTGATAAGCTATTGCTGAATCAAAAGAAAGAGTCAGGGCCGCCCTTTCTTCAATTGGCCTTGCCTTGCAAAAAAGATACTAATAAATCTGTCACCTGCTGATTTAGAAAAAGAAGGTAGTCATTTTGATTTATACCTATTGCCTGCGCTATATTAAGCAGCATGAATGTCCTGCCTATTTCAGAAATGCAAGAATATTTAGTGATTGGAGAGTTATCACTAGACGTTTTACCAGTTACTGGCACCCCCTACCCGCAGCTATTGGAGCGGCAGCAAGAGATAAAGGATTGATTTGTTCTTACGCTTAATGGATCAGAAGCAGCTTGGTCTGGTAATAATAATATATTAGTCGTAGGAAATATACTTGAATTAGTTAACCATTTTAAGGGTACTCAAACGTTATCTTCTCCTAAACTAGAAATTGACAATACCCTACCCCTACTAATTACTTAGATTTCAAAGATATTTAAGGACAAAAGGTTTACTAATGTTTGGCGCCCCCCAGGTACTGGCAAATCAATGCTAGCTCAACGAATACCTAGCATATTACCCCAAATGGCTGCTGAAGAAATATTAGAGTCTAGCACTATAGCTAGTATTGCTGGCCAAATTAGAGAATGGTAAATTATCTAAAAACAGACATTTTCGAGCTCCTCATCACTCATGCTCCGTAGCGGCTATGGTTGGTGGTGGTATTGGTAAAAAAGTTAAACCTGGCGAAGTTTCACTAGCTCATAATGGGATATTATTTTTAGATGAATTACCAGAATTCCCTTCCAATGTTATAGAATCTTTACGCCAACCAATCGAAACTGGGGAAATATTAATAGCTCGAGTAAATTCTCACATAAAATACCCCGCTAATTTTCAACTTGTAACAGCGATGAATCCTTGTAAATGCGGCTTTTAGGCAATCCTTATAAAGCCTGCTCTTAAGGCGCCAAAATGTGGAAATGATTATCAAATGAAAATCTCCGGTCCAATTATGGACCAATTTATTTGATCTCCAAATAGAAGTAGGATCAATTACAATCTAAAACAGGATAATAATGCTGAATACTCTAGTCAAATAGCAGAGAAAGAGCCAGAGATATCCAACAAGCTAGATATGATGTGGGGGGGTATAATATAAAAACAAATAACCGTCAGACGGACAATTACTAATAGAATATGGCACTCCTGTTGATGATGGTAACAAATTACTAAATGAAGCGGCTACAAAATTTCGAATATCTATGCGTGCGCATATAATATAATAGAATACTTAGAGTAGCAAGAACTATAGCAGACCTAGATGAGTCAAAAAATATTCATAAGATCCATGTAGCTGAAGCATTAAACTATAGAGGATTTTAATGCTTCAGCTTAATAAGCTTTCTTACTTTTTAAACTTGCTCATAGTGGTATATCTAAATGTTCTCCTGTTGCACATCAATTATAAGGGCGTTCTCTAATGGTGATCCTTTACTAAGATCTAGTAATGTGCTAGCTTTACCTAAATATTTGTTACTTTCCTCTAATAATTTATCAGCTTTATTTAATAGTTCCTTAGCAGAACCTACTAATGCTTCTGTACTTTTATTAATAACATTCTCCATGATATTAGCAAAAAAATCTTTTATGTTGTTAATAATAGTCTCCTTTTCTTTATAAATATATACTATACTACCTATACTGCATATAATAAAAGCACCGTAAATAAAGTATTTTATTACTTTACTTACTGTATTACAACAGCCGCTACCTTTTAAATTATAATCAACTATTTTAGTATTACCATTTATACAAATACCCTCTTGTTGATCATCAAGCATATTAAGTTTAACATAATCATTTTCCTTTGCCTAATTATTGGAACGATTATTTGATTTTTGTGAATCCTTTGACATAAATCTCTTAACTTTAATTTTCAGGATGATGTAAAGTATAAGAAGCTTATAGTCAAGGAAATTTCACTCACATTATACTTAATTCCAACCAAATATAGAGTGATTAATAGAATCTTGCCAAAAACCTATAGAATTTTTTACATATTCCACCATATTTTCAGGAAGATCATTAATATTTCTCCACTGTAAATCATCGCATTTATTAGGTTCATTATTTACTGGTTCTCCTTCCCAAGAAGTAACTTCAAAAAATAAACTTATTCTTGGATTGTCACCTAACCGATGCATAATATGACATAATTTCACATTATCTTCTAATAAATTAATACCTATTTCTTCTTGCGTTTCCCTTATAATACCTGCAACAATTGATTCATTAGCTTCTAAATGCCCTGCTGGCACGCTATAATTCTCATCCTCGTAACCGGTATTATATCTTCTTAGTAACAACAACTGCCCTTTATCATTAGTTAGGAAAAGATGCAAATCTACTATTGTTTTAAATTTCATATGGCTAACCTTATATAAAATTGATACATAATTCCCATTAATGCAACGGGAATCTCTGCATTAGCTTCTCAACTCTTTGACAAACCTTCTGTTCACGATCGCTATTATCTTGATTAAGCTTTAACCCATCTAATATGTCGCAAATCATTTCCCCAACTTCTACAAAATCATTTTCTTTAAATCCTCTAGTAGTACATGCTGGAGTACCTAAGCGAATGCCATAAGTAATAAAAGGAGAAGTTGTATCAAAAGGTATAGAATTTTTATTGCAAGTAATCCCTGCTCTATCAAGTGAATTAGCAGCATCTTTTCCTGTAATTCCACTTCTTCTTAAGTCTACTAATAACATATGGTTATCAGTCCCATTTGTTAATATATCATATCCTCGATCCATTAAACATTTACCAAGAGCTCTAGCATTAGCTACAACTTGTTTAATATAAGCCTGATAATCTGGTTGTAATGCTTCTAAAAAAGCTACGGCTTTAGCAGCAATAATATGCATTAATGGCCCGCCTTGTAATCCAGGAAAAACCGCAGAATTTATTTTTTTGCCTAATTCTTCGTCATTTGAAAGAATTAATCCACCGCGTGGACCACGCAATGTTTTATGAGTAGTAGAAGTTACCACATGAGCGTAAGGCAATGGGCTTGGATGTTCTCCTGTTGCAACAAGTCCTGCAATATGAGCAATATCCGCCATTAAATATGCCCCTACTTTATTAGCAATTTCTCTAAATTTTGCAAAATCTAATTGACGCGAATAGGCAGAATAGCCAACAATAATTAACTTAGGTTTATGCTCTATAGCCATTTCTTCAACCTGACCATAATCTATTAGATATGTATCTTTATTTACAGTATAAGAAACTGATTTAAACCATTTTCCTGATAGGCTTGGAGCAGAACCATGAGTCAAGTGCCCTCCTGCATCTAAAGACATACCAAGAACAGTATCATAAGGCTTAATTAAAGCTAGAAATACTGCCTGATTAGCTTGGCAACCAGAATGAGGTTGAACGTTAGCGTAATTACAATTAAATAGTTTTTTTACCCTTTCGATAGCTAGTATCTCTGCCTTGTCAACATATTCACAACCATTGTAAAAACGCTTTCCTGGGTAGCCTTCGGCATATTTATTAGTAAGAATTGACCCTGCGGCCTCTAAGACTGCAGGACTCACAAAATTCTCGGAGGCAATTAATTCAATATAATCATTCTGACGTTTTTTTTCTGAATTAATAATTTGATATATTTCATTATCTGATTCAGATAATTTATTAGAGAAAATGCTCATTATAGTAACCTCGCGTTTTAAGTATTATATATAAATTTTGTATATAGAAATACTGAATCAATAAGATACTGAAGGTTACTAAAAAGATGCCATCATTTAACTTAATTAATCCAGAATTTTGTATATTGTTAACAATCTATATTCTAAGTTTTAAGTTAGTGATCGGCTCGATAATATATTTTATTGTTAGGAAAACTTTACTCCTACTGTTGTTCTTTTATAAAATTCAAAGCAAATTCCAAACCTTTTGCATCTATCGAGTGTGCAAGATTAGGCACCCTATAACTACTATATCTAATATTATTCTTTTGTAAATATTCTATTATTTCGTCCATACAATTTATCTCTAAAACATCATCTAATTCACCATGTACTAAGCAAACTGGTGTAGTTTTATTAGAGCATTCAAGTGGACTCATTAACTTACCAGAAAAACCAACAACACAATTAAAAGGTTCTTTTTGAATAAGATTTAAATATAGCCCAACCATGGTACCTTGAGAGAAGCCAATAATTATCGTATCCTTATTAGTTAAATTTAATTGCTGTTGCTTTTCTTTAATTATACTCTCAAGCAAATTAATATTCTCACCAATTACCTCAAGATTATAATAATTTGTATTAAGGTTATAATTGCTTCTGGAAAACCATTGCCTTCCATATGGAGCTGTATCATAAGGCTCTACCCCATGCGGCGAGATAAAATGACAATCTGGCAAATCTTTAGCTATAAAAGGAACTAAACTTATCAAATCATTACCATCAGAACCAATTCCATGTAGGAGCACTACTAATTTTTTACATTCTTCTGTTAAGCTTTTTATTTCTGGGTAAGGTAATATTGCGCTGCTCATAATTGTATTTTTTAAATATATTAAAATTTATTATTAACTCTTTTGTGTAACCTATTGATTTTCACGCTTTTTTTAATTTTTTAAGCCAAAGTAGTTACTAAAAAAATATTTTTTGCCCATAAAGCTTATTAGTATCAGCTCTCCAAGGCGGAATTTTGGTGAATTTTGATACTACTACCATCCCGAGCGATTGTTTTAAATTGCATAACTATCCAGTAATGATATATTAAAATATCTATAATATTAAGATATTTTTTCTTCATACGACAGAACCGCCAATTGCATAGGATGAAGGTTTTAATATTAACTTATAACCCTAAATTATTAATAGTCTTATTAGCCTCTTCTAATTCTTGCTTATTGTTGACCCCAAGCACTAATTTTTCATCTGAAGATAATAGATAAGATACTTTTTCTCCTCTATTTTTGGCTGTCTTAATAATGCTTGTTAAATATAGTTCTTTTGATTTATCAGTATGTTCTTCAAAAACTAAAGGTAAATATTTTTTTAATACTCCAGCTTTAAAAGCCATTATTCCTGAATTACAAATTTTTATAGATCTTTCTTCTTCTGTTGCGTCTTTAAATTCTACAATATTCAAAAAATCACCTGATTTATCAGTTACGATTCTACCATATTCTCCTGGATTTTCCCGCTCAAAACATAGAGTAGTTATAGAAGAATTGGTATTAACTAAATAATCTAACATCTCACTAATAATTTGCGATGTTATCAACGGATTATCTCCATATAGAACTACTATAGTTTTATTATCGTCAATCTCTTCTAAAGCAACACGAACCGCATCAGCTGTTCCTAAAGGCACAGGCTGCAATACAAATTGACACATTTCTTTATAAGGAATAATATGTTTTTCTAATTGAGAAGAATGCACTAAAAATACTTCATTAGTTATCTGTCTTGCATTTAATATCACTCTCTCAATCATTGGCAATCCTCCTACCTCATGCATCACCTTAGGTAGTTCAGATTCCATTCTTCTTCCATTACCAGCCGCTAAAATAATAATTTGGCTATCCATTTACATATCCTTCATATTTTCATAAATTTCATCTGATAATTCATAATTACCAAAAACATTTTGGACATCATCATTATCTTCTAAAAGATCTATTAATTTTAATAATTTCTCTGCTCGATCTTTATCCTCAATAGTAATAAGATTTTTAGGAATCCAACCAATGTAAAATTCTTGCGGATTACCATATTTACTAATTAAAAATTCATTTGTTTGAGCAAAATTTTCAATATCTGTATATATTATATATCCATCTTCTCCTTCAATCATATCATTTGCTCCAGCTTCTAAGGCCGCTTCTAACATAGATTCAGCTGACGCTACTTCTGAAGAATATTGAATTACTCCCAAATTATCAAACATAAAGCTGACACTTCCAGTTTCTCCTAAATTACCGCCAAATTTAGTAAAAGCAGCCCTCACCTCTCCTGCTGTTCGATTTTTATTATCAGTTAAAGCTTCTACGATAATTGCGATTCCACCTGGCGCATAACCTTCATATCTAATTTCTGTGTAATTATCATTACTAGCAGAATCAGTATTTATTGCTTTATCTATTCTATCTTTAGGTAAATTTTGAGCTCGAGCGGCAATTATTGCATTTCTAAGACGGGGATTACTACTTGGATCAGTCCCTACCTTAGCAGCAATAACTATTTCCTTAACTAATTTTGTAAAGATTTTTGCTCTTTTTTTGTCCTGAGCACCTTTGCGATGCTGAATATTTTTAAATTTTGAATGACCTGCCATTAGCTACTTTTCTTAAATTCTTGCAGAACCTAATATTTATATATTAATCTGTAAATATTAGCAATTAATTTTCTAATGCTAAGATATTATAAGCTAAACTATCTAATATTAAGACAAATAGGTTTATAATATTTTCACACTATCGATGTCATTTCTGCAAAAATGAGATATGATTATGAATATGAAAGGAACTAGATTCCCGCTTAAGCGGGAATAATATAGATTCTACTTTGCAATCGGCTGATACTACAAATGCTTCTCAGCAAATTCCCAGTTAATCATATGATCTATAAAGATCGAAACATAATCTGGTCGTTTATTTCGGTAATCAATGTAATAAGCATGCTCCCAAACGTCACAAGCTAATAATGGCTTGATATTTTTAGTTATAGGGGTTTCTGCATTAGCAGTTTTTACTATTTCTAACTTGCCGTTATTTAATACAAGCCAAGCCCAACCACTGCCAAATTGACTTACAGCAGCTTGTTTAAATTCGGTTACAAAATTTTCATAACTGCCAAAATCTTTATTAATCATTTCTAACATTTTTCCAGTTGGTTTTCCGCCACCCGCCGGCTTAATAGAATGCCAAAAAAAACTATGATTCCAAATCTGCGCCGCATTATTAAATATTGCTGTTTTAGATGAATCGGTAGATAAAGAAGTTATTATTTCTTCTAAAGTCTTTTTTTGCCAATTTGATTCATTTTGTAATAAATTATTTAAATTAGTCACGTAGGCTTGATGATGTTTGCCATAATGATAATCAAAAGTTTCCGAAGAAAAATGCGGAACAAAATCGCCTTTACCATAAGGCAATTCTGGTAAAATAAAAGGATACGATGTTTGGTTTGAGTGATTGCAATATGTCATATTATTATTCCTTTAATTATTTGTTTTAGTTATATGTGAAAGACATCATACTCATGTAGGGAAAGCCTCGCAATGACGCAAAACTGATGAATTCCCGCCATAGCTAGAATGACATCAATTTTACTTTACAATTATTAACTTATCAATTTCAAAAAATCCGCCGCTAAAAATAGTGAGCCAGTTATAATTATATTAGTTTCTGGCTGCTTTAAATCGTTAATCGCTTTTATTGCCTCTTCTAAAGAATCTGCTGGGACAAACTCAATACCAGCAGCGCTTGCTCTTGCACTTAATGTCTCACTATTATAGCTCATTACTTCAGATAGAACCCTAACACCGTATCCCTTAGCTGTCAACGGTTTTAAATAAGAACAAAAATCTTCAACATCTCTATTTTTTGTCATTCCTAAAATTAAATATATAGGAGCTTTTAAATTATCAACTATCCATGCCGAAAGCACTTGAGATCCTCCACTATTATGCGCTCCATCAAGCCAAATTTGAACATGCTCATTAGCTAAATGACTATATTTTTTAGGATCTATTTTTTCAATTCGAGCTGGCCACTCTATATTTTGCAAACCAGCTTCAATATTTTGGTTAGTAATTTTAAATTTATTATTGGAATTCGGAGCAATATACTTGTCATGCTGAACTTGTTTCAGCATCTCAATAGATTCCGGATCAAGTTCGGAATGACTAATAGTATTGATTAAACCTATTGTTGCAATTACCGCAGCAGCATTTATTAGCTGATGATCGCCCTGTAATGATGGTAAAGAAAATTGATAATTAGCGTTTTGGGATAAATAATTAAAACTATCTATATTTCTCTTAATACCAAAATCATACTCATAACAAAAAGAAGGAGAATTTAACTCTTGGCATTTATCCAATAATACTTGATATACTTCATCAACTTGACAGCTAATAATACATGGAATATTAGGTTTGATAATCCCTGCTTTCTCCTGAACTATCCGTGATAGACTATCACCAAGATATTCCATATGATCATAGGAAATAGGAGTAATTAAAGTAATGAGCGGCTCTGGCACCACATTCGTTGCATCCAACCTTCCTCCTAATCCAGTTTCTAGAATCAGTACGTCACCTTCTGTTTCTGCAAAAGCTAAAAATGCTACAGCTGTTGTTCCTTCAAAAAAATTAGGCTGAATATTATTCTCTAAACAAGCAATTCTTACTCTTTCACAAACATCAAATAAGTATGAATCTGAAATCTTCTCACCTCTCAAGACTATTCTCTCATTAAATTCCAGTAAATGCGGAGAAGTATAAGCATGTGCTTTATACCCGCTAGCAGCAAAAATACTCTTTAGCATTGCTACGCTTGAACCCTTGCCATTTGTTCCAGCTATATGAATTACTGGCGGTAATTTTAGATGTGGATTATCAAGAACTTCCAGTAACTTATTGATATTCTGGAGATTATACTTACCATCACGTCTCCATGATGGCATAGGAAAATGCGGCATTCTCATGTTAGTTTTATTCCATATCTCTATCTGAACCACTCAATAAACTCTCTTCGTCATCCCGAGGAGCTCTATTTTCTTTATCAGATTCTTCGTTATAATAATATAATGAGTTGTCCAACCAAGATTGATCATCTAATACATGAGACAAAGCTTGAGAAGCTGTGGATTCGTTTCCGGAATTATCTCTCGAACTGTTGTCGGAATCAATATTATCAATATCTGCAAGTAAAATTTTCTCAGGAAATTTTTCAGCAGCAAGAAGCCATTGTCGGTGTAATTCTTCGTTAATTTGATCAAGTATGATAATAAATTTCTCAATGTTTACTAATAATTCCATTCCTATTAATGGACCGGTTATAGAACTATTAGCTACTACTATATTTAATGAATTTTTACTAAAATATTCATCTGTAATTTTAGAAATCGCTTCTTTTTTTGAAGAAACTTTATAGGATCTAAACTCTACTTCTGGTGGTCCCCTTACTTTTTCAACTTCTTCATAATATATTATAGTCATTATATGAATAAATTATACGTATTTTCATAATCCCCTCGCTAACTTATTGATCTGATGTTACAGAGCCTAAATAACTAACTATCAAAGAAAAATCATCAGATTTTATAATTTCATCCTCAGGAGATTTATCATAAAATATTTCATCAGTATCTTCTTGATTCTTTGCATTAGTAGCAAAACGCGACTTATTATTTTTATTATACGATCTATACTTTCTTCTATTAGCAAACGTAAATATAAAAATATAGACTTTCTATAGGAACGCATGATATTTTATTATTTACATAATTTCCTACTTGAGAATCTTCTAGTCTTTTCCATTCTTCCCATTCTTTAGACCATCTTACAAGCACCCCTTGTTTATTAACATCTGATATAATAATAAATTTATCTATATTACTTGGAAAAACTTCTTGTAAATGTTGAGCTACAGAAGTGTTAGTAATTAATATTATCTTATCTAATGTACTATATTTCTTTAATTATAGAAATAGCATGCTCAGGGCTAGAAACT
Organism: Candidatus Rickettsia vulgarisii; assembly: GCA_050920655.1. Classification (GTDB taxonomy): domain Bacteria; phylum Pseudomonadota; class Alphaproteobacteria; order Rickettsiales; family Rickettsiaceae; genus Tisiphia; species Tisiphia vulgarisii. The sequence continues at coordinate 304,521 of CP133317.1, forward strand.
TTTGGTAACTTGCCAAATCTACTAATTTATTTATTTTTGATATATTTTCTTGATAATTATTATACAAAATAAATAATTTTTTCTATTGGTTTAAGAACTGGGTTCTTATATGGGAGATTTTTAGCTAACTTACCCAAATCATCTTCTAAAGACACTTCAAAAGATAGTGAGCTAGAATTTACAAAATTATCACTAATATCAAGTCCAGTTAAATTTTTTATTATAATATCTATAAATAAAAGTTTTTTAGGAAATTTTTCAGAAGCAAGAACCCATTTTTGACGTAATCTCTTATTATATAAATCTTTATATCATCTGGATTATACACAATTATAAATTTCTTTAATATTATCTAGAAAAAACATTTCTCCTATAGGATCAGTTATGGAACTATTGGCAATTATTATATCTAAATGTTGATTACGATACTTCTTTTATTTCTACCTCTTCGCAATAATCATCATTATATAGATAAGTAGCTTGTATTTTCATAATCACCCCTGAGAGTTAGAGTTGTCATTGCGAGGAGTGCCGTAAGGCACGACGTGATCATCCAGAAATACTGAAACCATATACGTCATCACACTCGCCATAACAACTAGTTTAAACCTCCATACAACAAAACTACTATTGTTTTATCAATGATATGGCTACCTAAGAATAATATCTTAAAATAATATAGGACTAAGATATTCTGTTCTTTATACGAATAACAATATAACAATCAATTACTAGTCCTTTTCAGCCCCTCTTTTAAAAACATTCTGCAGAGTTTTCACCTAGTAATTCACCTGTTACTTCTTGTTGTATATTGATACCATTTATTTCCACTCCTCTATATGGAAATTCATCATTTAACAATGCATTTAAATGAGTTGTTAATTCATTTGTATTAATATGCGATATTTTAAGGTTCTTAGTAAAATTATCTAAATTCCAAAATTCTTTATTACCATCATCATATATAATAATTACTTCTGTAATATGACCTTTTAAAACGCTAATTTCTGACATAAAATTTTTTGCTACAGAGCTAGTAATAATAACTATTATGTCTAATCTTTCTTTATCTAATGTTTGCCGCTCTATTTTATTATTAAAATTAGAACTATCTTTTGTTTCTATATAATATGGTCCATCATATAACTCCTCCTTATCGCTATCCATCTCATCTGCCATGATTACTTGAATAGCTTCTTCATCACTATTTTCTTTAAGTTCTATAATTTAGATCTACAAACCCCTCTTCTTTATATTTATTAGAAATAACTTGGATTGCTTAATCTACAGTTAAACGACCGGTTCCACTTAATTTGTGCTATCTTTTTCAATACTTAAAATTTGTTCTACAATAAACTTATGGAGCGCGTCGTCATCAATTAATGTATATACAATGTAAGGCTTGAGCATAAAATATAATTGTTGAATATAAAATATAACAAACTAATATAGTGCACTAAAAAATAAATAATATATAGATAAAATGATTAATATTACTTTTCCAGATGGTGCAAAAAAACAATTTGCTAAAAATATTACTGGCTTAGAAATAGCTACTACAATCTCTCCATCGCTTGCAAAAGAAGCGTTAGTTGTAGAGATAAACAATGAGCTTAAAGACCTAAATATCCCTATAGAAACTGATTGTAATTTAAGGATTTTAACTACAAAAGACCCAGAATGTTTAGAAATAATTAGGCACGACGCTGCCCATATTACAGCAGAAGCTGTCAAGGAATTATTCCCCGATGTTCAAGTAACTATTGGTCCTGCTATTGAAAATGGCTTTTACTATGATTTTGCTAAAGATAAACCTTTTACTCCTGAAGATCTTGTAAAAATAGAAGAAAGAATGCAGGAAATAGTAAAACGAGATGAAAAAATTACTAGAGAAGTTTGGAATCGTGATAAAGCTATAGAATTTTTCAAGTCAATTGGTGAATATTATAAAGCTGAAATAATCTCAAGCATACCAGCAGGTGAAGATATTACTTTATATAGACAAGGTAATTTTATTGATCTCTGCCGTGGTCCTCATGCTCCATCAACCAGTAAGATCAAACATTTTAAGCTAATGAAAGTAGCTGGAGCTTATTGGCGCGGCGATAGCAAAAACCCTATGCTACAAAGAATATATGGTACAGCTTGGGCAACTAAAGAGCAACTAGCTAATTATCTGTTCATGTTAGAAGAAGCAGAAAAGCGTGATCATAGGAAATTAGGTAAAGAACTTGATCTATTTCATATGCAAGAAGAAGCTCAAGGGATGGTATTTTGGCATGATAAAGGCTGGAATATATATCGTACTATCGAACAATATATAAGAAATAAAATACGAAAAAATGGTTATACAGAAGTAAAAACCCCTGTACTCGTTGATAAAAGCCTTTGGGAAGCTTCAGGTCATTGGGAAAAATTTAGAGAAGACATGTTTGCTTTAAATACCGATCATGACAAAACTCTAGCTCTTAAACCAATGAATTGTCCTTGCCATGTTCAAATTTTTAAGCAAGGAATAAAGAGCTATCGTGATTTACCATTGCGTATGTCCGAATTTGGTCTATGCCATAGAAATGAAGCTTCCGGAGCGCTGCATGGGTTGATGAGAGTTAGAGCCCTAACCCAAGATGATGCGCATATTTTTTGCGCTGAAGAGCAAATTAATAGCGAAACTGTTAATTTTTGTAGATTATTAACTGAGATCTATAAAGATTTTGGTTTTACTGGTATTAAAATTAAATTTTCTGACCGCCCTACTGTTAGAGCTGGTAGTGACGAAGTTTGGGATAAAGCTGAAAACGCTTTAAAAACTGCTGTAGAAGAAGCTGGTTATACCTACATATTAAGTCCTGGTGATGGAGCGTTTTATGGACCTAAACTAGAATTTTGCTTAAAAGATTCAATAGGCAGAGAATGGCAATGTGGTACGCTGCAGGTTGATTTTGTGTTACCAGAACGTCTTGACGCTAATTATATTGCAGCAAGCGGAGAGAAGAAAAGACCTGTAATGCTACATAGAGCAATTCTTGGCTCATTTGAAAGATTTATCGGAATCCTGATTGAAGAATATACCGGACGCTTTCCTCTATGGCTTGCCCCTGTACAAGTAGCGATTACTACTATTACTAGCGAATTAAATGATTATGCTTTAGAGATAAATAAATTACTGATTAACGAAGGAATTAGAAGCGAGATTAATATCTCATCTGAAAAAATTAATGCTAAAATACGAGATTTTTCTAATAAAAAAGTACCAATAATAGCTGTTATAGGTAAGCAAGAAATGGCAAATAATACTGTGACTATAAGACAACTAGGATCAGATCAACAAAAGATTATATCTGTATCAGAACTAGTAAAGCTTGTAAAAGAGGAAAATCAACGCTATTTAACATATTAGAATCTAGATTTACTTGTAATTAATTTTACCTTAAATTATATTGCTAGTAATAATTAATATTAACCGTCATGGCGAGGAGCCGTAAGGCGACGTGGCCATCCAAAAATACTAATGATGGAGAAGTTTTATTACCTACAATAAAAATAGTAATTTCCCGAGGGCTAATAAGGAAATTAAATCTAATCAAATTCGTTTAGTCGATGAAAATGGTACGATGCTTGGCATAGTAAACATTAAAGATGCTTTGTTAAAGGCTGAAAGAGCTGGTTTAGATTTGGTAGAAATTTCACCAAACGCTAAACCACCTGTTTGTAAGATTTTAGATTTTGGTAAATATAAATACGAAAGTAAACAACGTGTTCATGAAGCAAAGAAAAAACAAAAAGTTGTTGTCCTTAAAGAAATGAAATTTAGACTAAATATCGGTCAAGGTGATTTTGATGTTAAACTTCGTAAAATCAAAGATTTTCTAAAAGAAGGCGATAAAGTAAAGATTTCCTTATGGTTTAAAGGTAGAGAAATTATCCATAACGAAATTGGTATGGATTTATTTAAGCGTATCACTGCAGAACTAGAAGGAATCGCTAAAATTGATTCAGCTCCTAAAATGGAAGGCAAGCAAATTACGATGTTAATTAGCCCAGAAACTATAAAACATTAATAAATAATACAAATTCTTATGCCAATAAAAATCTTAATGCCAGCCTTATCCCCTACAATGACTGAAGGAAATATCGCGAAATGGCTAAAAAAAGAAGGGGATAAAATTGCTCCCGGAGACGTTATAGCAGAGATAGAAACTGACAAAGCTACTATGGAAGTAGAATCCGTAGACGAAGGTACTATTGCTAAAATCATTATTCCCACTGGAACAGAAAATGTAGCCGTGAATTCACTAATAGCCGTTTTGCTTGAAGAAGGTGAAGACGCTAGCATATTAGACGATTTTATTGCAAAAAATAGCTCTATACCTTCTACCTCTACCAAAGAGAAAGAGCAACCACTAAAAGATAATGGTAAAGAGTTAGCAATTAAAGAAGAGTCAATAAAACAGACCTCTACAACTTTTAACGCGAGAATCTTTGCTTCCCCTCTAGCTAAAAGATTAGCATCTCTTAATAATGTTAATCTAGCAAATGTTCAAGGTAGTGGACCACATGGCAGAATTGTTAAACAAGATGTTTTATCATTGCCTGCAAATAATAGCAGATCTGTTGGCGTAAATAGAAATAGCGAAGAATATAGATTAGTACCGAATAATAATATCAGAAAAATTATCGCTAAACGTTTGCTTGAATCGAAACAAACTGTCCCACATTTTTACCTTTCTATTGAATGCAATATGGATAAGCTTCTCGAAATGAGAGAAGATATCAATAAAATGCTTGTAGAAGAAGATAGAAAAATTAAAATTTCTGTTAATGATTTTGTTATTTTAGCCGTAGCAAAAGCTCTAAAGCAAGTACCTGAAGCTAATGCTAGCTGGAATGAAAACGCTATTCGCTATTATAACAATGTTGATGTCTCAGTTGCCGTAGCAATAGATGGCGGACTTATAACGCCAATAGTTAAAAATGCTGATCAAAAGGACATCATCACGTTGTCATTGGAGCTACAAAGCTTAATTAAAAAAGCTAGAGATAATAAGTTAACTCCAGAAGAGTTTCAAGGTGGAAGCTTTAGTGTTTCTAATCTTGGGATGTATAATATTAAGAATTTTAGCGCTATTATTAACCAGCCGCAAAGCTGTATCCTAGCAGTAGGAGCAAGCTCAAAGCGTCCTATTGTTCAGAATGACCAAATAAAAATTGCTACAATCATGTATGTAACTTTGTCTTCTGACCATAGAGTTGTTGATGGCGCAGTAGGAGCTAAATTTTTAGCAGCTTTTAAAAAGTTTATAGAAAGCCCAGCAGCGATGTTGGTGTAGGACTTACGGTTATATTCCGATGTCATTTCTAACTACGGCAGGAATCCAGAAATCAGTACTAGTCATTCCGGACTTGATCCGGAATCTATTAGATCCTGAAACAAGTTCAGGATGACAATGGTTAGTCAATCTGGATTCCCGCGCCCTCGCAGGAATGACATCAATAATATTAAAATGGCATTATAAACCTCTATACAACAGTTTTTTTGACTCCTCACTAACGATTAAAATACAAAAAATAAAACATATGAGTTTCTCTGACAATCTGACAAAAATTCTCAATAAATATGACGACTTATCTTCTAAATTATCTAGCGGTATAGTGGGAGAAGAATTTATAAAAGCTTCAAAAGAATATTCTGATTTAGAACCAATTGTTCAGACAATTAATGAATATCGTAAAGCTATACATGATCTAGAAGATACTAAAAAAATGGCTGCTGAACCTAATTTAGATAGTGACACACAATCAATGATCTATGATGAAATTCATCATTTAGAAAATATTGTCCCTAAGTTAGAAAGAGCAGTAAAATTATCTTTATTACCTAAGGATGAAGCTGATAGCAAAAACGCAATTATTGAGGTAAGAGCTGGAACTGGCGGTGAAGAAGCCGCTTTATTCGCAGCTACTTTGTTCAATATGTATATGAGATATGCCGAACTTAAGAATTGGAAATTTGAAATATTATCTATTTCAGATACTGGTATTGGCGGATATAAAGAAGCCTCAGCATTAATTAAAGGTAGAGATGTCTTTTCTAAGTTAAAATTTGAATCAGGCGTTCACCGAGTGCAAAGAGTTCCAGAAACAGAATCAAGCGGTAGAATTCATACTTCCGCCGCTACTGTCGCTGTATTGCCTGAAGTAGAAGATGTTGATTTAGTAATTGAGGAAAAGGATTTACGAATAGACGTATATAGAGCGTCAGGCGCTGGAGGACAACACGTTAATACAACTGAATCAGCCGTTAGAATTACCCACTTACCAACTGGTACCGTTGTAGCTATCCAAGATGAAAAATCACAGCATAAAAATAAAGCAAAGGCTATGAAAATACTACGTTCTAGGATCTATGAAGTGGAACGTCATAAAAGAGATATGGAACTCGCTGAAGAGCGGAAAGGACAAGTTGGATCAGGCGATAGATCTGAAAGAATCAGAACTTATAATTTCCCTCAAGGAAGAGTAACAGATCACAGAATTAACCTTACCCTTTATAAAATAGACGCAGTAGTTAGAGAAGGACAATTAGACGAATTTATCGAGGCTTTAATATCTGATGATGAGGCAAAAAAATTGTCAGACGATTCAAGTTACGAATATACTCGTTAAACTTGAAGAAATGGCGTCGCGTTGCTGCTCGCTTTTGATCCTCACGTACATTTTAGTACGCTGCGGTCAAAAGCTGCGCGGCGCCTAGCTCTTCTTCAGATTTAACTTCGTATTCCAATCTTCTTTTATAAGCAGTATACCTATGAGCAACATACTACCTAAATCCTTTTATGAACGAGATACATTAGCTGTAACTCAAGAGCTCCTAGGCAAAGTTTTATGTTTTAATGGTATAGAAGCTGAAATTATTGAAACAGAAGCATATATAGGCGAGCTCGATCCAGCTTGCCATGCTGCTAAAGGATTAACTCCCCGCACTAAAATTATGTATGGACCGGCAGGAAACTCTTATGTTTACTTAATTTACGGTATGTATTATTGTTTTAATATAGTTACAGAAAGGCAAGGATTTCCTGCAGCAGTATTAATTAGAGGGGCAATAAAACACTTACCTTCCAAAATTTTACTTAACGGGCCAGGTAAATTATGCAGAGATCTTGGTATTAATAAAACTCATAACGGACTAGATCTAACAATTAATCAATCTTTCTGCGTTATCGATAAAGGAAACTCACCAAAATTTATTACAACTCCTAGAATTGGTATTAGCAAGGCTACTGATAAATTATGGCGCTATTTGGCAGTATAAATTTTTTCTTTCCTCCAAGCCAAACATTAAATAATTCTTAAATTATTGACAAAAGTTTAAATTAAGTTTACCATTAAATTATAATCACAAGTTTGATAAATTTTTTAAATCAATTAGACATAATAAGACAAATTATCTCCTTGCGATAAGAAATAAGCCATCAAACTTATTGAAAAAAGAAGGATTCTATGAAAAGCAACGAACCTGTTAATTATATTTATAGGCGCCATTTTATAGAAACAAAAAAAGAGCTTATAGAAGATGATAAAATTAAGAATATTATTACTGAAGTTCTTAGATATGTACAAACATTAGACAAATCTAGTGATAAGGCAAAAAACCTAATAAAAGTAAAAGATATATATTATAAAAATAAACAATATTATAAATCAAGTGAAGATCTCATAATAGATTTAATTAAAGCAGATAATAATATAATAAGGCTTATTAAGCAAGGGTATCATGTCAGTGTATTAAATATATTTCATCGCACGAAAAAGAGAATTATTCTGACCAGACTATCCACGAAGCTGGTATATATCCAACACCAATGAAGATACAGATTATATTAATATTCATCCTATAACTCCAACAGCCACAAGAAAATTAGTAGGAAACTCACCAGTTAAATCTGAAGAGTTTAGCTTAAGCCCAGAACCAAAACACTCAAGCTCTACTCAAAATGTTTTAGTTCATTCAATTCATCAGAGCGAATCCATTAATATACCGCCAAGTAAAAAGATCTGAGGATATCCTAATTAGTTCAGAAGGAGAATTTACCTTAGAATCAGACTCAAAGCAAGAGTCAAAATCTACAAAAAATTTATTAGCTAAAACTAAATTTTCTTTTGATGTGGGATCTACTCCTAAAAAGTTAGAAGAACCAAAAGAAAACATAGGAAATAAGGATATCCAAGATAATATTATCATTTTATCTGATATAGAAGAAAATAGTGAAGATAATAAGGATTTGTCTCTTCTTAACAATAAATCAGGATTTAATAAAACAGTAGAATCGATACATAACTCAATATATAGATGCAAAAGCCCTACAACAAGCAATAAAGAACCCAACAACTGAAATACAACCAAAAACAGAAAAAATGCCAGTAATAGAAGAGCATTTTTTAAAATCTACCAAAGAGAAAAAAGTTTTAGAAATTTCTAATAAAGGTATAAAAGAGAGAACAATTTCTAATGACAGTGTAGATGTATTAATAGAATTTACGGAAAATCATATCAAAGTCAATACAGATCTTATGGGAGACGAGTATGTAGTAGTTGATAATCTTCATCCTAACGGCTAAACTATCAAATCTTTAATTTGTAATTGGATAGTATGGCGTTCCTGCCAACTGTTTATCTTCAAAGCACCAATTACAGAAAGAGTATATGATTTAATATTTAGCAAAATATTCTCAAGGGGAGTAGAAACTGCATTAAAAGCAATAGCGTTAATAGTTTTGCTGCCAAAAGCTGACTTAGAGGGAGCAAGTAAACATCTAATATGTTTACTGCCAACTATATCAGCTTTTAACACCCAAAGATCTTCGAACTTAAATAAAGGTTCAGGATTCCCCTGACCAAAAGGTTCTAATTTTGCTAATTCTTCCATTAGCTGCAAATTAATGCTGCTTGTTGTCAAATCTAAATCATATTCTTCCTGATTTAATTCAAGATTATTCTTTAAATCCTCAGCAAAGGCATTATTTAAAAATTGCTGTAACTCCTGTAGTTTTTCTTCTAACACGGTAAAGCCGGCAGCCATTGCATGCCCCCCTCCTGCCACCAGTAAATCCATATTTTTAGCATTAAGAATCTTACTACCAAAATCAATATTTTTAACAGATCGACATGAAGCTTTACCTATACTGTCATTTAAAGCAATAACCGCTACTGGCTTATTAAACTTTTCTTTTAATCTACCAGCCGCAATACCGATAACCCCAGGATGCCAATTTTTTCCAACGATAAACAAGAAACTATCATTCTCTTGTGATTTAGCCATTTCTATAGCCTCCTCAATCATCGCTAACTCTAAAACTTTCCGCTCATTATTATGTTTCTCTAACTCGAAAGCTAGTTTGTTTGCCTCCCTAATGCAAGTAGTAGATAATAAATTAGCTCCTAAGCTAGACTTTCCTACCCTACCGCCAGCATTTATTCTTGGTCCCAAAATAAAACCTAAATGATAACAATTTGGTTTTTCATTAAGCCCAGCAGTGTCAGATAAAATTTTTATTCCTAAATTTCTTCTTTGCTGCATTATTTTTAGACCTTGTGCTACAAAAGCTCTATTTAATTTAACAAGCTTCATAACATCACATACAGTTCCTAACGCTACTAAATCTAAATATTGCATTAAATCTGGTGGTATCTTATCGTTAAAAAATCCTTGTTTTCTTAAATCAGATAATAAGGCCGTAGCAAATAAAAAAGAAACCCCTACAGCTGCTAAATATTTATACTCACTTGTTTCGTCTATTCGGTTGGGATTAACCACAGCGACTGCCTCAGGTAAATTATCGCTGCTAATATGATGATCTATAACTATTACATCAAGCCCAACTTCTTTAGCATATGTCAAAGCCTCATAAGCCATTGCTCCACAATCTACGGTAATTAGCAAACAAGTACCATTATCTTTGATTTTTTGCATAGCGTAAACTGAAGGACCATAGCCTTCAGCAATTCGGTCAGGAACGTAAATATCAACAACTTGCCCCAAATCCCTAAAAATATTTTTTAGTAAAGAAGAAGATGTTGCTCCATCAACGTCATAGTCAGCAAAAATACAAATTTTCTGATTATTTAAAATAGCTTGTATAGCTCTTTCTACCGCTTTCTTCATGTCTAGCAAGTGAAAAGGATCAGGCAATAAATTCTTTAATTTTGGAGAAATAAAATCCAAGGCTTGATCCATAGAATCTATACGCGAAAGCAAAATTTTTGCTAAAAAATCACTTATCCCTAAAGATCTAGAAATTTCCAATACATCATGTTCATTGGAAATTTTTTGTTGCCAAATTTTGCCATTTACTGAAGCTTTATTTTCTTGAAAAATCACTTTATAAAACCGTAATATATTAATATATATTTATGTATAATATAATGCTTGAAATCTAGCAAAAATCATATAGGAGTGACAGACGTCATGCGTCAGTTTATTTTCACATCTAGTAAGTATGCTAGAGATCCTGAAACAAGCTGACGGATGACATGGTAATTCAATATCAGCCCCTTAATGATCTCGGCTATATAATATATTTTAAAGTAACCTTAAAAATTAGAATAAAAATCTTATCAACAATTCACGCTAACCTATTGATATTCTAGCTTATTTTAATTTTAAGCGAAAATAGCTATTTTAAAAATATTATTTTTTGTACAAATGCCTTTTAAACACTATTACTATACTCCCTCCAAGGTGGAATTTTGGTGAATTTTGATACCACTTTCTTACCTGTCATTGCAAGTCAACTTTAGTTCCCTTGTAATGACGTTGTGTATGTCAACTGAATAGCGCAGCTATTGCTAAAGCAATCGCTGACCATGTCACTTAATCATTTGCTCTACAAGACTATATCATAAAATTATCATTTACTAAGCAAATTTATTAAGCATTATCATACGTTGACCCCTCTCCTGCAAGTTCGGCTTTTTTAACTATTTCACAATCTGTTTGAGCCTGAGTTAAACTAGGATCAACTATGTCTTTTTTACTATTTCTTGTAATGCATGGATATTGTTGTTCTAACATTTGGTTTTTATCTCTTGTTTTAGCTTTAATCTTACCATCTACATACACAGCCTTAACAGGTACAAATTCATGCCAAGCTGATTATGTTTTTTTACTCATAACTAAAACCTCATTATAATAATAATATAAATTACAAGAAGAAGATAAAATTGATTTAGCTGGAATAGATACTGGTATGATAGACGTAATTCCCTTTTGAGATAGAAAATAGATGCCATTCCAACCTTCACCAAATAACTAATTTATACTTTCAAAGCTAGCCCTTTTAACTTATAAATTAAATCCAAAGCTTGTTTAGGTGACAATTGATCGGCATCTATTTTATCAACTTCTTCTTGTAACTTATTGATTTTCGCACTTTCTTTTAATTCAACTTTTGACTCAGTTGATATATTAAACAAGCTTAAATTATTAGATTCACCATTTAAAATATTCCTACCTTTACTATTACTAGTCTTTTCTAATTTCATCAAAACTTCATTGGCTCTAGTTATAACAGATTTTGGTAGACCTGCTAGACTAGCTACATGAATTCCATAAGATTTATCAGCTGCCCCTTTGATAATATTATACAAAAACAATATCTCATGACCTAACTCCTCTATGGCAACGGTATAATTTTTTAGAGCTGGCAAGAAATTACTCATAGTAGTTAGTTCATGATAATGGGTAGCAAACAAACATCGACACTTAAGCCTATCATGAATATATTCTAGAATCGACCAAGCGATAGATACGCCATCGTACGTCGAAGTCCCCCTTCCTACCTCATCTAATATCACTAAGGAGCGAGGGGTTGATTGAGCTAGAATTGCTGATGTTTCTAGCATTTCTAGCATAAAAGTCGACTGCCCTGCTTGTAGATCGTCACCTGCTCCAATTCTGCTAAATATTTTGTCAACAATACCTATTTTTACCTTACTAGCTGGAACAAAACTACCTATTTGAGCTAATATAGCTATTATAGCGTTTTGTCTTAAAAAAGTACTCTTACCTGCCATATTCGGACCAGTAATTAACCAAATCCTATCCGTTTCTGACAAGGTACAATTATTACTAACAAAAGATTTACTATTATTTAACAGGCTTCGTTCAACAACTACATGACGCCCACCAATAATTTCAAAATCTAACTCATCAGTTAAAACTGGTCTAACACAATTATATTCTTTGGCAATATAAGCAAAATTGCAGTACACATCTATCTTACTTATAGAACCTGCTATTAATCGCAATAAAACAGCTTTTTCTATAACTTCTGCGCAGATTTTTTGATATAGATCAAGCTCGAGACTGATTACTAAACTTCTCGCGTTAACCATATCACTTTCTAACTTCTGTAATTCTACAGTAGTATAACGCACAGCATTTGCAGTTGTTTGACGATGGATAAATTTACCATCAGTCATTTTTTCATTATGTCTTGGGGTAATTTCAATAAATAACCCTAAAACATTATTATGAGATATTTTTAAACTATCAATCTTAGTATCAAGTCGATATTGAGTCTTTAATTTCTCTATATGCGACTTGCCATTATTAATCAAATCATATAATTCTTGAACTTTAGGATGATAATCATGATTTATTACCCCTCCTTCATTTACATTATTCGGAGCATCTTCTCTAATTGCCTCATCTATTAAACTATATAGAGAGCTATCTCCAGATAACGGCTTAATTAAATTTTCTATGTAAGAAGGCAAATTTATTCCATAATTACCAACAAATTCTCCTTTGATTTGCAAAGCAGCGTTTAATGTATATTTAATATTTAGAAGATCCCGTCCTGATCCTCGATTCATCATAATTCTTGATAAACAACGCTCTAAGTCCCCCGTCTTCTTTAATATCTTTTTTATATCTTCCACTATTTGGATATTTGAATAAAAAAAGTTTGTTATATCCTGACGATAATTTATCTCCTTAATATCTATTAAGGGAGCGGATAAAAAATTATATAATAACCGACTACCAGATTTAGTAACTGTATGATCTATAGTACCAAGTATGCTACCTTTACTCTGCCCAAGTAAATTGCTAGTAATTTCTAAATTACGCCTAGTTGCTAAATCAATTGTCATAAAATGATGATAATTGATAATTTTAGGCAATGGTAAAATTGGGATATTTTGCTTTTGGGTTAAGGATAAATATTCTAAAATACTACCTATACTACTTACCTGAGATTCAGATATTTCCCCTATTGCTTTTAAAGCTTGAATCTTATAAAAATCTAAAATAATTTTTTTGCATTTCTTATAAGAAAAAAAACTATCAACTTGATAAGAAATTTGTAGGCGTAATTGATTACAAATATTATCAGCCAGTTGATTAGTTCTATAATTTTCGCTAAGAAGAATTTCTTTAGGCTTAATACGAGACAACTCGTTTAAAACATCATTTTGTCCTATGTCTATAACTGAAATCTCTGAGGTAGAAAGATCAACGTAACAAATTGACGCTTTATCTTTTAGTAAAACTAAACTCGCTAAATAATTAGGCTGAGCTACAGCAATTAATGATTCTTCCATTACCGTACCTGGAGTAATTATCCGAGTAACATCCCTATTAACTACAGCCTTATACCCGCCTCGCTTCTTTGCTTCTTCAGGCGTTTCTAGCTGATCGCAAATAGCTATTTTAAAATTTTCTTCAATTAATTTATTTAAGTATGTTTCAATAGAATGATGAGGAACTCCACACATGGCAATTTCATCTTCACCATTTTTTCCTCTCTTTGTAAGAGCAATGCCTAAAACTTGACTCGCTGCAATTGCGTCATCAAAAAACATCTCATAAAAATCCCCCATCCTAAATAATAGCAAGCAATCCATATTAGCAAATTTGATGTCTAAATATTGCTGCATCATTTTAGTTGCTTGGTGGTAATTATATTTAAGGCGAAATTCTTCTAAGGTCATATGTTCTTATTAATTTTTTATGGATTAATTATATAAATTAATAATTATGATTCAATGAGGAAATTAAACAACAAAGATCTAAAAGCCCTATAAAAACAGGCAAAGATAATTAATATGCACTAGTAAATTATCACTTCTGCACTTTAGGCATGCGGTAATAAACAGACCTATATGATTTTTCGCTATTAGGATATTGCCGCATCTTAATAGACAGGCTACCAAACCCTCTAATTTCTATACGTGATGGCTCAGGTTTAGCAAGTTCGGATTGCAGATAATCAAAGATTAAATCTACAGAAATTTTAATATCGTCTTCAGTAAGATAAGCAAGATTATTTGATATTTTATTTATTAAATCAGACTTTTTTGCCATAAATTACAAAATCGCTCCTAGCCCCTGTAATTTATTTTTAAATACTCCAGGAAGAATACTATCGAAATCTCCCTTTAGTATATCCATAAATCCTGGTTTTGGTCTAATTCTAAGTTCTTTTACTTCCAGACTCTTATCTATTTTCTTAACCTCTTGTAACCATTTAATGGCATCATCTTGATTACCTATCTCATCTACCAATTTTAATTTTAATGCTTGGCGGCCAGAATATATTCTTCCATCAGCTAATTTCTTAACTTCTTTAATAGAAAGCCCTCTTCTAGAAGCTACAAGCTCAGTAAAATAATCATAAGTATCATCAATATTTTTCATTATAGCTTTACGAACATGATCTGTAACTTTTTCAGTAGGGTTAGGAGCTGCTTTTAATTCTCCTGACTTGAAATTATTAAAAGTAACTCCCAAAGTTTTAGCTAAATCAGTTACTTCAAAACTTTGAAAAATTACTCCTATAGAACCTGTTATTGTCCCATTATGGGCAATAATATAATCTCCACCTAATGATATTAAATATCCACCACTTGCCGCTAAAGTACCCATTATTATTACTACAGGCTTTTTTGAAGATATCTTTCGTAGTATATTATAAATTTTCTCTGATCCAACGACAGTACCACCTGGAGAATTAACATTTACAATTAAAGCACTTATTTGATCATCATCAGCCATTTTTGCTAATACTCGATCACGCTTAATATCTTCAAAAATTATCTCATCAATTACAATAGAAGCTATATATTTTCCGCTAATATTATCTGCAATATCACTAGAGATATTATTAGCTATAAGATCCTTAGCGATATTTCTAGAATTAGGTACTTTAAACTTCTCAAATAATGTAACGGCAATAAATAAAAAGCAGAAGATTGCGACCATTTTCCATAGTCCTAACGCTTTTTTAGTTTTTTTTCTTTCAATTAAATAATCTGGACTTACGGTCATGGTAATATTATATTTTGTTTCTCATTAATCTTGCTTGATCTCGTTTCCAATCTTTTTCTTTGATAGTCTCTCTTTTATCATGTAATTTTTTACCTTTTGCTATACCTAATTCTACTTTTACAATATTTTTTTTATTGAAATATAGCGAAAGTGCAACAAGAGTATAACCTCTTACACGAATTTTACCAATGATTTTTCGTATTTCGGATGAATGCAATAATAATTTTCTTGTTCTTCTAGTTGAGTGATTGAATCGGTTAGCTTTTTCATATTCTGCTATATGACAATTATATAATAATACTTCATTGCCAGAATTTTCCGCATGACTATCTTCTATGCTGGCTTTACCTTGGTGAAGAGATTTTACTTCGCTACCAGTTAATATTATGCCAGCTTCAATTTTCTCTTCAATAAAATAATTAAAATAAGCTTTTTTATTTTGCGCTATTATCTTTTTATATTCAGACATATTTACTAATAACTTTATTAATTTTCTCTTGAGTATTATTAGTAGCTGGAGTTAAAGGAAGACGCAGTTCATTGGTACATAAGCCTAATTTATGAGTAGCATATTTCACCCCTATTGGATTTGACTCTAAAAACAATGATTTATATAGAGGCGACAATTGCCGCTGGATTGCTAAAGCTTTATGATAATCGTTATTTTTACAACTATCTTGCAATTCTTTACATAGTTTTGGCATTACATTAGAGGTAACAGAAACACACCCGACACCACCTTGAGCATTATATGATAATGCAATTTCGTCATTACCACACAATAAATTAAATTCCTTATCTATCATATTTTTAAGTCTAATTGGACGCTCTAAATCATTATACGCATCTTTTAGGGCAATAATTCTTGATAATTTACTAAGCCTTAAAATCGTCTCATCAGTAAAATCAAAAATAGTTCTAGATGGCACAGAATAAAGCATTATTGATAAATTACTCGCATTATGCAAAGCTTCAAAATGCAAATAGATTCCTTCTTGCATTGGCTTAACATAAGGAGGAACGCTACACATAAAGCCATCAACTCCTGCTTCTTCAGATATTTTCACCATCTCTATAGCTAAATTGGTACTATTAGATGAACAACCAGATATTATCGGCAAACGTTTACCAGCTATCTTTACTGCAGCTTGCAATAAATCTCTATATTCTTGCATAGTTAAACTAGTTCCTTCACCAGTTGACCCACCAACAACTATTCCATCAACTTTATTGTCAATTTGATAGTTAATAATTTTTTCTAAAGAATCAAAATCCAACTGGTTATTTTTAAAAGGAGTTATAAGAGCTGTAATTAGCCCTGTAAATATATTGTTGCTCATCTTTTTTAACTAACTAATTTTATGGGGATAATATATTAAAAGCAGTTTTATGTAAATATACTAGCCCTTTTCTTTGTTAAATAATATTATATTCTTGAAAGGAGTAATAATAAAAAATTATGAACTTTAAAGATACAGGAATAATAATCGCTAAAAAGCCTTTAAAAGAAAATTCATTTATTATTACCTTATTTACTGAAAATCATGGTTTATTTAGCGCGGTAGTACGAGGGGTCTCAAAAAAATCTAGCGCTATATATCAAGAAGGTAATATTGTTGATTTTTTATGGCAGGCTAGACTACACGAACATTTAGGTACTGCTAAATGTGAATTAATAAAATCTTATAGCGGTATAATCATAACTAATAAAACTAAATTATACGCTTTCAATTCTATTATTAGCCTTATTAAAATTGCATTTCATGAAAAAGAAAATCACAATGAATTTTTTCCAATTTTTAAAGAATATTTAGCTGGTCTAGCTCTAGAATTTAATTTTAAAGAATATATTAAATTTGAATTAGATATTTTGCAAGAATGCGGTTATGGCCTTGATTTAGGGAGCTGTGTTGTCACAGGAGTTATAGAAAATCTACACTACGTCTCTCCCAAATCCGCTTCTGCTGTATCTTTATCGGCAGGATTACCCTATCAAGACAAATTATTACCCTTACCTCAATTTTTACTTATCTCTAATAAAGAAATTTCTAATGATGATCAGAAAAATGCCTTTAATTTAACTGGCTACTTCTTTAATCGTTATTTCCTAACTAACCAACAACAATTAACCGCTAGAGACAAGTTTGTAGAGTATATATGTTCAATGTAGTATAGCTCATCCAACAAACTAACGCATGACATCTCAAGTCACCAGCTTGTGTTGCATGAAGCTATAAATTAATCTCTAAACAATTAGGCTGCTTATAATAAATTTTTAATTCAGATCTTTATAAAAACTCATATAACGCAATGGATCATAACTATATTTCTTAACAAGATCTATATCGCCTATAGTAAAACCTAATTTATTATACAATAAAATTGCAACATCATTTTGATAACGTAGCAATACCTCATAACGCTTATATTCTGGGTAAAGCTTAGGCAAAACTTGATCAATAACATAATAACCTATTTTCTGTCTCTGAAATTCCGGTATTATAAAATACTGAGCAAGATATAATGTTTTATTGTCCAGTAGTTGATAAAAAAGACATCCTACAAGCTTATTATTTACCATAATTCCTATAGCATAATTGTTTGTTTTTTTATGCGTAACATAGAGTCATTAAACTCTTCTTCTGCTGTATCTTTAAGCCATAATTCCTTTATTTGGATATCTTTAAAACTTACTACTATAGGTTTTTGATCTTTAGTAATAACAAAAGTTTTATCACTATAAATTTTCATAAAACTTTTGACAAACTCCTTTACTACCCACTCTTTATCTTCATTGGTAAGATTCCGAGTAACAATCTGTTTGTAAATTTAAAGCAAAAACATTTGATACGTTAAAAATAACAAATAATAAAATAGTAATGTATTTTTTCATAAGTTCTTTCATATACGATGAATTGATACAACAGACATATTAAATATTCAGGCTATTTGATTTCCCTTTATTCACAGGAGGTGTTGGAGAAGGAGAAAGCCCATTACTACGCTGAGCATATTTTTGCTGAAGAGCTTTTTGGCTTTCTATATGTTTATTCTTAATTTCAAGCAATTTATCTTTACCAGCTTTTTGTATGGCTTTAGTAATTTTAGCGGTTTCTTTTAAAAATTCCTGAGGAGTAGTTAATTTATCTATTTCATTAAAATGCTTCTCTAAGAATTGTTCTTTAACTTTACCAGTAACACCTTTTAATTCCACAAAATTTTCATACAAACCTTTCAGCGTATTTCTCTTCTTCTCAAGCTGTTTCTCTGGAGATTCTTTGAAAATTGATTTTATAGATTCTACAAGCTTGCCACCTAATTTTTTAATTCCGTCTATAGCATATGAAATCCCATCTTTAATACCATTGTAGATCTTTCCTAATCCTTTACCAATAATCTCAAGTACTTTTGGCTGCTCTTCTTTAGAAACTTCAGGCATATAATTTATTAATTGACTTATCATTCCTAATTTAGTAGCAGCTGTATTTAATTCCTTTTTTTCTTCCGGATTATTAGAGATTTCACCATAAGCTTTTGCCATTTCAGTTTGAGCATCAAGATTAATTGTAATAAAATCTTTATTATCATTAAAAGAGAAACCTTCTTCTGATAATCGTTTATGTTGAACTTGCTCTGGAATAGGATTCTCTTTTAACTTAGCAAGTCTAGCTTCTAATTCTTCCGTTGTAGGAATTGGCCCCTTTAATTTATCCAATCTCTCTTGTAATTTTTGATCTTCTTGCCTTCCCCTTTCCTTTTCTTGCTCATCAAGCCTTACTTCAGACTGCAATTGCTCCATTAACTTATCTATTTCAGGATCATTAACTCCTTGATTTCCCCATAATCTTTCTAATCTCTTATTATATTCTTGATTAGTTAGATTAAACTCTTGTTGTATTTTTTTAAGCTCAGCATCATTCGCATTAGCAATGTCATTAATTTGCTTTTCAAATTTATCCAAATTAAAAGGTTTGTTATTTCCTATAGCCATTATTTTTCCTATCTTACTTTTATATTAAACTTACTTAATTGATTTCTTTTCTGTTGTTGATTTTAATTGATCAAAAATTGACAACGCACCTGCTACAAAACTTCCAGGTTCAGAAAGATTTGCAGGTAAAATCACAGTATTAGTATCCTTGGCTAATGCACCAAAAGAAGTCATATATTGTTCAGCAATTTTTAAAGATACTGCATCTTTGCCACCAGATTTTTCAATCGAAGCAGCAACAACTTCAATACTCTTAGCAGTAGCACTTGCTACTAAACCTATTGCCTCAACTTCACCTTTTGCTCTATTTACTTGATCAATGTAAGAAGCTTCTGAGTTTAATACTATCTGAGCTTTTTCACCTTCAGCATGGTTTATTTTTGCTTGTCTATTCCCTTCTGATTCTAAAATCTTAGCTCTCTTTTGACGATCAGCTGCAACTTGTAATTCCATTGCTTTAAGAATTGATTGAGGCGGCTGAATATCTTTAATTTCATAACGCATACATTGTATTCCCCAATTAACAGCAGCTTGGTTAATGGCAGAAACTATTGCGACATTTAATGTTTCTCTTTCTTCAAAAGTTCTATCTAAAGGTAATTTACCAATCTCAGAACGCATAGTTGTCTGAGCAAGCTGAGTAATAGCATAATAAGGATTGTTCACTCCATAAGATGCCGCTACTGGATCGATAATCTTTACATATAAAACACCATCAATAGATAAAGTAACATTATCATTAGAAATGGCAGTTTGAGCTGTTACATCAATAGCTTCTTCTTTTAAAGTATGCTTATACGCTACTTTCTGAATTATTGGAATTAATAAATTTAAGCCAGGTTGTAGAACTTTATCAAATTTTCCAAGTCGCTCAACTACCCAAGCTTGTTGCTGAGGTACAACTTTCACCATTTGAATAATAACAAGAATAGCAATGATACTAATTACTAATAATACAAATTCCATGTTGTTCTCCTCTTATTTTTTAGGTTCTACGCAGTTTTTATTGCTATAACAATAATTTTAATTTTGACAACATATTTTCTATAATCATTTTGTCTAACGAAAAAATTTTAGTTGCTTTACGGATTTTCCAATCCATTGACCGTACTTGATCGCCTAAAACAGCTCCTGTTACTTATAGATGATTTTATTACTACTTCAAAAGGATAATTTTTTACTTGACTAATAATTGGTGAAAATAATGCCAGTCCGCTTTTTGTATTATACTTACTTGGACTAATAACTTACTGCAGGTCGTTTTTCTGAATCTCTTTACCTTTTTGCGGATCAAAATCAAGCCAAACTACATCCCCTCTTTCTGGCAAGTATTTTACCATGATTCATTATCTGAAATTTTATCGTCATTAAATACTTCATGATGACGGTTATCGTTTGTAATATTTTCTAATAATAAATCTAATTCTGATATTTCATTGCTAATAACTAGATTATTGTCGATTACTTTTAAGTTAACAACAGCTCCTTTCTTAAAAGGCATTTTCTCTGCAAGATTCTTAGAAATTCTTACCCCTAAACTATTACCCCATTGTTAAATTTGCGTTTTCATATTACCTCTAAATCAATAAGTATATACTTATTAACAGTGTTTTACAACTTTAAAATTTCTTTTTTTATCTACCTAATTTTAAATCTGGTACCCAGCGGTATTCTTTCTCTAAAATTTCAAAACGAATTTTTTCACTCTCATGATCTAGTTCTAATTCTGGTACTAAAGAAGCGCCTATATATTCAAAACCATGAAAATCAATTTTTAGATTAGAACACATAATACTAATATCTTCAAGATTTCCTAATATATCATCTACAAAAATTATTTTCTTAGGATAGTATTTTTTCTTATGCAAAATATTTTCTAGCACCTTACCTTTATTAACGTCGGCGGTAAGAATCACCCCTTCCTTAACAGTTGGCATACCACCGCCTATATTTAACTCAGCTTCTGTGATTAGCATTTCATCTATTATCGGCGTTGATTTTCTAAAATCTATATTCATTGATTTTAATTCATTAAGACGCCATTCAGTAAAATCTTCGATAACTCCAAATTTCCCAGTATATAATTTAGTCAAAGCCATAGTAGGAATTTGCCTACTCCATAATAGATTTAATATATCAGATATATGGGGATCTACTAAGCGAACCAATCTCTTTTCAAAAATAATACTGGCTAAATGATGTCTTTCTTGCCTAGTTAAACGCTCTTTAGCCGCAAGTCTCCATTGATGTCTAATAGGATGCGTCAACCTATATTCATCCTTATCCATAATTAATACATCATCCACATCAAATAATACTAGGTTATCTTGGCATGCATTATTTACCGTTTCTGATATTTGGATAAAGTCTGAAACTTTGTCGATTTTGGAAAAGTTGGCTTGGGTCATGAGAAGATTATTTGATAATTATGTCTACTATATTATCAATATTTTTATTTTTAGCAACCTAATCATAGGTTAATTAACAATACGATTAACTCTATAATTTTATTAAGAATATAAAAATTGGATTACCACGTCACTTACAATTTCTCGCCATGACAATACTACTAGAGATTTGCACACCGCTTTAACGATTAATCAGTTCCTCTATAGAATTTACTATGATAGATAAATCTTCATCTCTAGAAAGTCTATGATCTCCATCCTTTATTAATTTCATTACTACTGAATCGGAGCTAAGTTTTTCCATTAATCTACTAGAAAAACTATATGGTACATCAGAATCTAACATACCATGAATTAAATGAATAGGTATTTGCAAATTAATTTTATCTTTATTCAGTAACAAATGCTCTCTTGCTTCCATTACTAGCTGATGGCTTATAAGGTAGGTATCTTGGCATTTATCACCCTTAATTGATAAATAGGTAAGCTGCTCCATTTGCTTCTTTTGAGCATCAGGCAATTTATTCCAAATTAATTCCTCAGTAAAATCTGGAGCTGGAGCGATACCAATAATAGATTTAACTTTACTAGGAAATTTTATAGCGGCAAGAAGAGCAAGCCACCCTCCCATACTTGATCCAACCAAGATACATTCCCTTGTTATTAACTCATTAAAAACTAATTCAAAACCTGAAAGCCACGAGCCAATTGTTTGATCTATAAATTGCCCTGAAGATTTTCCATGACCAAAATTATCAAATGTGATATAGTTATAATCTTGCTTCTGGCAATATTTATAAAGAAACTGGGACTTCTTGCCACTCATATCAGACATAAGTCCGTGCAAGAAAACCACTAGGGGCATATTTTTTTTAGTACTTTTATATTGATTATAAGTGATATATTGATTCTTCACTGTATTGATCTTATACATTATAATTTTGAAACCTTATTAAGAAAACAAATGACTTCATCAAATTCTGAAAAACGATATCATAAACCAACTATTTTGCAAGTACTTCCATCACTATATAGTGGCGGGGTTGAACGGGGAACTATTGAAATATCCAAAATGCTAAAGGAAAGTGGTCACAATGTAATAGTTGTTTCAGCAGGTGGAACATTAGTTAGCGAATTAACTGTAAATCATATTACCCATATTTATATGAACAGCGCTAGTAAGAATCCTTTTACAATGTGGAAAAACGCTAAGTTATTAGCAAAGATCATTAAAGAACATAATGTTGATATAATTCACGCAAGATCAAGAGCTCCAGCTTGGAGTTGCTATATGGCGGCAAAAGCAACTAACACTAAATTTATTACAACTTTCCACGGTATTTATAATATAGAAAATTTCCTGAAAAAGTTCTATAATGCCGTCATGTTAAAAGGAGAGAAAATTATAGCCGTCTCTCACTTTGTAAAACAGCATATTTTAGCTAATTATAAAATTTTTGAAGATAAAATAGTTGTAATACACCGAGGGGTAGATTACCATTATTTTGCCCCTAAAAATATTACTGAAGAAAAATTACAAAAATATAAAAAGAAATACGATATCCCTACAGATGTTCCTATTATATTATTACCATCAAGGATGACTAATTGGAAAGGACATCATATTCTAGTAGAAGCTCTCGGAAAATTAAAACATAGAAACTTCTACTGCCTAATGGTTGGCGATCTATCTAAACACTCAAACTACACAACCCGCGTTAAATCCCTTATAAATTCCCTAAAATTACAAAGCAAAATTCAAATATTTGGTAGCGAAAGCGATATGCTAGGTCTATATGGTATTTCTGATATAGTATTATCCACTTCCATTGAGCCAGAAGCATTCGGTAGAACTATAGCAGAAGGACAAGCTATGGAAAAAATTGTAATCGCAACCAACATAGGTGGCGCTAACGAAACAATAACAGATCAACAAACTGGCTTTCATGTTAAACCAAATGATACTAACGATTTAGTACAAAAACTAGACCATTGCATTTCTCTAATTAATACCGAAGAGGGAAGGAAAATACAACAAGCCGCTCGAACAGCCGTTATCAATAATTTTTCTCTTGAATTAATGCTAAATAAAACTTTAGATTTATATAATAATATGTTGAAATAATCATAAGAAATTAGAGTGGATTTTTTATATTATTTTGATTCTATACGAAAACTATAGTTTTGGATGTTTGTATTAATTACTTCTTTTAAGGCTATTCTGAATATTTACATTCCGAGAATTTTTCTGTTGTTTAAATATTTTACTTTTTTCTTCTAATGAATTAATAAAAAAATAACTAAATATTAGGAAAATTATTAAAAGAGGAACTACAATACAAATTACCATTTTAAGTTTTTTTATCGATTCTTCTCTATCTAATCTAGCTTCTAGCTCCATCTCCTCTTCTGATAATCTATATATTATCAGCTTCCATTTAATCTCCTTGGTATCTTTATTAAGTCAAAGCAAATAAAATTAAACGACTGGCGTTAAATAAAGCAAATTACCGTAATTTTCTCAGTCATATTTTTCTTTTAATATACATTTTTGCTTTTTTTTCTAAGTTTGTAAAGTGGTTTAATCCTCAAGCAAAAGCAAAACATATAGGCATAGTAAGTAGTAATATTCCTTAATCTCCAAGATATTTTAACAAATAAATAGCTCCAAAAGAGGTAACCACATACATTATTACCCTAGACATTGCTTGAGTAAAACTTCCATAAGTATATCGTTTAAAAACTGGTAAGTTTCTATACTGAATCGATCCTGCAGGCGTTGTATCAATACCTAAAAATAAAATTGCACACTTGTAAGAGTAATACTTCAAAACCAGAACTAGCATTACTTAATACATAAGGGGCAATAGTAGTTAATGATACAAATACTATTAATTTAACTTTAAGAATCTTTAACGGGTATATATAATAACTCAAATAAGTCATTAATAAATAACCCAGCAAAGGAGGTGAAGACACAATGAAATTATTGTTAATAATCTGTTCTGCGCTATAACCAAACTTAACTTTTAAAACATTAGAACAATAAAAATAGGCAAAATAAATACATAGCGGTGATGCGCATTTCATTAAAAACAATGCTAAAGAAGTACGCTTATCAACTTTTTTATTTACGATTAGATTATTATCTAATTTCTTTGGATCAATGCTTGCTGTTTCTAGGATTTTTTTAGCTGTAATCTTGCGTTAACAAATTCTGGCGTTTCTTTTAATACTCTTCGAGCAGCGCCACCAATTATTGCTATTATTACACCAAACCAAAAAGCATATCGCCAATTAAACCCATAAGAAATAGATAAAGATGCTACAGCTAATGCTAGCGTACATCCAAGAGCTACGCAAAAAGTAATTATAGATACACAAGGATATTGTATTGGAGGCTTTAAAATTTCTGTTAAATATAAGCACCTACAAACTCTCCCTGTGAAGACAATCCTTGCATAATTCTACATATTGTCACTAACCAAGTAGCTGCTATACCTATTTGCGCGTAAGTAGGAAGAACAGCCATCATTAAACAAGACATGGCCATCATAAAAGTAGTAATAATGACAGTATGTTTACGACCAATATTATCACCTAACCAGCCAAAAATTAATGCTCCAACAGGTCTTAAAATATATGACGAACAAAACGCAAAAGCTGTTCTTAATGAAGAGGTAAATGGATCAGTTGGCTCAAAGAATAATTCATTAAGTAAAGTTGCCATAGAACATATAACATAAAATCAAAATATTCTAAAAACGTCCCTATTGACATAAGTCCTACTACTTCTTTCTGCTCTCTGGTTAAACTAGTCTGTGGGGTTGCACCCCAACCATCTTTTCTTATATATCCATCCTGTTGTCATATAGTATAATTAATTTATATTAATAAAGTTATTTAAGTTAAAATAAATATCTTATAAGTTACTAATCCTTTTTATTAATGCAAAAATTAATTTTAATATTTTCATACTAATTACTTAAATACTAAGTATTATATAAATTTAATTTGTTAATTTGTTATTAATTAATTTGTGATAAAACAACTTGACAGTTTGCCATATATAGTTTAGGTTGTGTGAAAATAATCGGGATGCTAAATGGATACAGTAAATTCTTATTACGATATCTGGAATAAAGCAAGAAATAGTAAATTCAGACAAATTGTTTGGCCTATCAGATCTAATGAATTAGTAAAGTTTATTCCTATGGCTTTGCTAATGTTCTTTATTCTTCTCAATCAAAATCTAGTACGAAGCGCTAAGGATAGTTTAGTAGTAACATTAATAAGTACTGAAGTTTTAAGTTTTATAAAACTTTGGGGAGAAATGCCTATGGGCATCTTATTTGTTATTTTCTATACCAAACTTTGTAATGTAGTTACAACTGAACAAGCATTTAGAATAATAGTTTCCAGCTTCTTACTATGTTTCTTTATCTTTGGCTTTATCTTATTTCCATATAGAGAATATTTCCACCCAAATCCTGAATTAGTTAAGCATTACGTTACCACCCTTCCTCATCTAAAATGGTTTATAATCATGTGGGGGCAATGGAGTTTAGTGTTGTTTTACATAATGGGTGAATTATGGCCAGTAATCGTATTTACTCTATTATATTGGCAACTTGCTAATAAGATTACTACTACAGAAGAAGCCCCAAGATTTTACTCATTTTTTGCCTTATTTGGCCAAACAAACTTACTAATATCAGGTAGTGTAATTATCTATTTTGCTAAAGGGAATCACTTTTTACTACCATTATTTACCCATTTTACTGACAAAACCGAAGTTTTACTAAAATCTTTTATAGTAGTTGTTCTATTATCAGGTGTTATTTGCTTAGCTTTGCATAGATTTGTTGAACTGAAAACTATCGAAACTGACAAGAATATTCGTTATAAAGACAAAAGAACAGATATTTTAAAGCTAGGATTAGTAGAAAGCGCCAAGATAGTTTTAACCTCTAAGTATCTTGGCATTATCTGTGTATTAATGGTTTCTTATTCTATGACCATCAATTTGATTGAAGGATTATGGATGTCAAAAACTAAACAATTATACCCTTCTACCCACGAATTTATTTCATACCAAGGCTCTGTACTATTTTACACAGGTATATTTACCTTAATATGCGCTTTTTTAGGCAGCAGTTTAGTAAGAATTTGCGGATGGTTTTGGGGAGCAGTGCTTACTCCTGTCGTATCATTACTATCTGGAGCAATGTTTTTTATATTTGTCCTAGGAGAAAATTCTCTATCAACAATATTAACTGGCTTTAGTTACTATGTTTCTCCGTTGATGATTATTGCTTTTGCTGGGGGGTTATGGCATGTATTTGCTAAAGGCGTAAAATATTCTCTTTTTGATTTTACTAAAGAAATGACTTATATACCACTTAATAGCGAAGTAAAAACTAAAGGCAAAGCGGCTGTAGACGTACTTGGTTATAAAATAGGGAAATCTTCTGGGGCAATCATCCAATTTGTCACTTTCAGTCTTTTTCCTGGTGTTGTTCATAACGATCTTGCTGGTTTTTTAATGACAGTTTTTCTTGTTGTTTGTATAATTTGGATTTATGCTGTAAAAACTTTAAATAGATATTACTCAAGCGTATTAGAAAGAAGATAGATTCAATTTTTAAACCAACTTAAGAGAAAAGTTAATGACCTACGTACCTATGGTAATTGAGCAAACTCCTAGAGGGGAGAGAGCTTTTGATATATATTCCAGATTATTAAAAGAAAGAATTGTCTTTGTCTGCGGTCCAATTGAAGATTACATGGCAAATGTAATTGTAGCTCAATTATTATTCCTTGAAGCGGAAAATCCAGAGAAAGATATATCGATGTATATTAACTCTCCTGGTGGAGTTGTTACTGCTGGTCTGGCAATTTATGACACAATGCAATATATCAAGCCTAAAATCTCTACTCTATGTATCGGACAAGCATGTTCTATGGGATCATTGTTACTTACTGCAGGCGAAAAAGGCATGCGCTTTGCTCTCCCACATAGCCGTATAATGATTCATCAACCTTCAGGCGGATATCAAGGACAAGCTACCGATATCTTGATTCATGCTGAAGAAACTCTGAAAATTAAAAAGATGCTAAACCGTTTATATGTTAAACATACTGGGCAAAAATTAGATGCCATTGAAAAAAGCATGGAACGTGATAATTTTATGGACCCAGAAGCAGCTAAAAAATTTGGACTTGTTGATCAAGTTATCAGTGATAGAGAAAAAATTCCTACTAAAAAGTAAGATTTAATTTCTTTATTTTTTAAAAAATGTTAAGATTATAAACTAAAAAAGCAAAAAAATGTCTAGTGAAGTTGAAAAAAAGGAATTAAACTGTTCTTTTTGCGGCAAGAATCAGCATGAAGTAATTAAATTAGTTGCTGGCCCAACAGTATTTATTTGTAATGAATGTATTGAACTTTGTGTTGATATTATAAAAGAAGAAACAAAAGCAGCGATTCAGTATGTCCCCTCTTCTATTCCAACACCGCACAAAATCCTTGCAACTCTCAATGATTATGTAATTGGTCAAGAACAAGCAAAAAAGGTTTTATCAGTTGCGGTATATAACCATTATAAAAGGTTAGAATATATTGAATCAGGCAATACTGATGTTGAGTTAAGCAAATCAAATATTCTGCTTATTGGATCTACAGGTACAGGAAAAACTCTTTTAGCGCAAACTCTAGCAAAAATTCTTGATGTACCTTTTGCTATGACAGATGCAACTTCCTTAACAGAAGCTGGTTATGTTGGGGAAGATGTTGAAAATATTTTATTAAGATTATTGCAAGCAGCCGACTTCAATATGGAAAAAGCTAAGAAAGGCATTGTTTTCATAGATGAAGTAGATAAAGTTGGTAGAAGATCTGAAAACCCTTCGATAACTAGAGATGTATCAGGAGAAGGAGTACAACAGGCATTGCTTAAGATTATGGAAGGCACTGTAGCTTCTGTACCACCGCAAGGTGGAAGAAAACACCCTCAACAAGATTTTCTTCAGATGGATACTTCCAATATTTTATTTATCTGCGGCGGAGCTTTTATGGGAATAGATAATATCATCAATTCTCGTACATCTCAAAGTTCAATTGGTTTTGCAGCTAATATTAAATTGCAAAAAGAAAAGAACCATAATGAGACTCTGCAATTATTAGAAAATGAAGATTTAGTAAAATTCGGATTAATCCCTGAATTTGTTGGTAGATTGCCAGTAGTTGCAACTTTAAATGATTTAGACAAAACAGCTTTGATCGAAATTTTAACTAAACCAAAAAATGCTATCGTAAAACAATATCATAAATTATTTGAGTTAGATGGCGTTGAATTAACAATAGATCACGACGCTCTTGAAGCAATAGCAGAAAAAGCTTTAGAAAGAAAAACTGGGGCAAGAGGTCTTAGAGCTATAGTTGAAAGCACTTTGCTTGATATTATGTATGATATTACCAATCTTAAAGATATGTGCGTTCATATCACAAAAGAAGTTATAGAAGGAAAAACCAAACCTATAGTAACAGTAACGTCAAAAAATTATATCAAAAACACTAAGAAAAAGATGGCTGTTTAAGGTTAATATTGCTCTACAGATGTCATTCCCGCGTAGGCGGGAATGACACATCCAGCTTCCATGCAACAAGGTCATGAACGTAAATAAATAGCCCCCTTCTTTACCTTACTCGTATATCAACTACTACTAAACTTGTTGTTCACCAACAAGTTTGGTATCCTTTTCTGTTTCTCCATCATTTTTATCGTTTAACGAAAGAATATATACTGATGATACTGGTCCCCAAGGGCAAGAAGGGTCAAATACTTTATAAATCACTGGAATGAATTTTGTAGCATTTACATTTACTTCATCCGCCTTAACTTTATCATCTTGATATAAAGATTCCTTACAAGTAAGTTGTTTATTCTGCTTCTACACCTTTACTTTAGCAGCTTTAATTGCCATCTTTATATACTCTAGCTTGATTGGTTTAACTTATCCCTACTGATTGGATTAAGTTGTCTTTTGCCATATATAAACCTTATTTTAAATAAAAATTTTTGATTTAATTTTCTACAACTAACAAATTTAATGCAATAAGGTAGTGATGCAGGATGTCATGCTGAATTTATTTCAGCATCTAATTCAATATCTAAGAGATCACGAAACAAGTTCAGGATGACATAGGTTTTCAATGTCACCACCATATTGTATTAAGCTATATTAAATATTAATTACAAGGCAAAATCAATAATATCAAACTCCTAAAAAACTATCACCAAAGAAGCAAATAGTAAGAAACCGACCACTAAATAATTAATAATTTTCAAACCTTGAATCCCTGAAGTTTGTACAAAATATTGCAAATGATCTTGATTTGCTTCAAAGAAATATATTGATCTAACGATTTTAAGATAATAGTAAGCAGCGATAATACTAGTCCCTATAGCTATAAAAACTAAAATATATTGTTCTTGAACAATCGCTTGGTAGAATAAATAATATTTACCAAAAAATCCTGCAAGTGGTGGGATACCAATTAAAGAAAACATAATAATTGTAACAACCCCAGCTAATGCTTTACGACTTGCTGCTAAGCCATTTAAATCAGCAAAAACCGCTGAATCTGATTTCATTCCTAATAGAGCAATTAAACAAGCGAAAAAACCTACTGCGCTGATGTTATAGATAACCATATATCCTAGCGCCGCCATATTTCCCATCTCATTATGCAAAGAGATGCCCATTAATACATAACCTATATTTAAAATTGTACTATACCCCATTAATCTCTTAAGAGAATCTTGCCTAATTGCTCCATAAGCTCCTACCACCATTGATAAAATCGAGATAATCTTCACTAAATCAATAGAAATTTGCTTATACCCCCCTATTACCATAGTAATGATATTTAATAAAATTATTACATTAGCAATCTTAGTAGCGGAGGAAAAATAACTAACTGCAGGAATTGGTGAACCTT
Source organism: Candidatus Rickettsia vulgarisii (assembly GCA_050920655.1). Taxonomy (GTDB): domain Bacteria; phylum Pseudomonadota; class Alphaproteobacteria; order Rickettsiales; family Rickettsiaceae; genus Tisiphia; species Tisiphia vulgarisii. The sequence continues at coordinate 335,259 of CP133317.1, forward strand.
CATAAACATCTGGAGTCCAAACATGCAAAGGTACTGCAGATAATTTAAAAAATAAGCTACTTAAGAAGAGAGTTAGCCCAATTATTAACCCAATATTAGGCTCAGACGCATTTAATTTGGAGAGTATATGAGCGTAATCTAAACTACCTCCAAAACCATAAATAAAAGATATACCAAATAAGGATAGACAGCTTATTAAAGCACCTAAAATAAAATATTTTAATGCCCCTTCTGACGATTTGATATTATTGATATTAAATCCAGCAAGGACATAACCTATTAAAGCTTGTAATTCCATACCGCAAAATAATAGCAAGAAATTCTTAGAGGATATAGCAACGAAAAATCCCATAGCCGAAAGCAATACTAAGGTGACAAACTCCATTTTAAATTCTTCATTAATTATTTTGCAATAATCACGATAAATAATTATCGAGATGATAGAAAAAAGCAAAACTAAAAATTTATAAATAGACGTAAAATTAGTTATAATAAAAGAGTTATTAAACCCTACTTGCTCAGCACCTAAATCTTGTATTGTAAAAAATAGCAAAATTACCGATACAAATATCGTAATAGCAGATACAAACCTTTTATTCAAAAATAAAGCTGATACTTGAGAAAGTAGCGCCAGCAATGTCAATGAAATCTCCGGCCAAATAATTACGAATTGTTTTAAAATCAAATTTGTCATATTATTATAATCTGTATTAGCTATTGAATTTAATATTACCATACTTTCGATGTTATTCCAGCTATGGGCGGAACCCCAGAAGAAAGTATAACAAAACGTCATGCGTCAGTTTATTTCAGCATCTATAAAATCCCGAAACAAGTTCGGGATGACTAGTAGTACTGGATCCCCACCACAACTAGAGACATCGATTCTTAACTTATAATCCTTTTTATATATCCCTAAACATATTTATCAAGAACCATGGACATTATTTTACTAGCTATAGGAGCGGAAGTTCTCCCACCACCTCCTCCATGATCCACATAAACCAAGACGGAATAACGTGGTTGATGGTATGGAGCAAATCCCATAAATATAGCATGATTACGCCTTTCCCAAGCTATTGACTCTCTACTTAAATCATCGAAAACGTTTGCCTTTGATTGTACTTGAGCTGTACCTGTTTTACCAGCTAATTTATGATTCTCTGCTAAAATTCTACTATAATAACCTGTGCCACCTGGTGTATTTACTGCTCTATACATCCCATCTTTTAAAATATCCAGATGTTTTTGATTAATCTCTATTTGCTCAAATATTGGCTCATTCTTAACAAGCTGAGGAACATATAATTTTCCATTATTGGCAATCGCCGTAGCAAATCTAGCTAATTGTATTGGCGTAGAAAGCAAAAAACCTTGACCTATTGATAAATTCATAGTGTCACCCATTGCCCATTTAGATTTAAATCTTTTTAATTTCCATTCTTCTGAAGGGAGGAAACCGCTAGCCTCTCCACTTAAATCTATACCAGTTTTTACTCCAAAACCAAATTTTTTTGCTATTTCTAATATTTTTTTATGTCCAACTATCCTTCCTACCTCATACATATAGGTATTACAAGAATATTTTAAGGCATTATACATATCAACTCTACCATGCCCTGTATGCTTATGGCATCTAAAGCTGTTAGTACCAAGTATAGAAGTAGATCCTGTACAATTGAAAGTTCTATCAGGAGTAATACCATTTTCAAGTCCTGCTAAAATAGTAATAATTTTAAAAACAGATCCTGGAGGATAAGTACTCTGAACCACCTTATTAATCAACGGTTTATAAGGATTATTTACTAAACTTTGCCAATAATTCTGAGATAATTTAAGGAAATTATTAGACTCAAAGACTGGCGACATTGCTAAAACTATAACATTACCATTAGTAACATCAGTGACTATAGCTGAACAGCCATTCTTATTAAGGTATGGTTGAATTTTTTCCTGAATATCTATATCAATATTTAAATGTAAATCCTTACCAGGTATACTAGGAGAACTAACAATTTCTCTCACTTGCTTTCCTAAAGCATTTATCTCTATCTGCTTATAGCCAAATTCTCCACGTAATTTATCCTCGTAATATTTCTCTACACCAGATTTTCCAATGTTAAAGTCTCCCGCTAAGTAATTGATTTTCAAGTCTTGTTTTTCTTGTTCATTAATTTGCCCAGTATAACCTATCATATGACAAGCTGAACTTGAGTAAGGATAAAAACGTAAAAAACCAGCATCAATAAAAATGGAACTTAAATATGGTTTTTGCTCCTCTATTAATGACATTTCTTGCCAAGTAAGATTATCTAATATTACTACAGGAAGATATTTATTAGCTTTTTTCACCTTTTGATTAACGACATTTACCTTCTCATCAGATAAATTTAAAACAGAAGCTACTATCTTTAATTCATCTTTATAATTTGGGGTAATATTTTTATCAAGCAATAGCTTAAAACACGCCTGGTTGGAAGCTAAAATATTGCCGTTAATATCATAAACCTGACCTCTAGATGGTGGAATTAAAATAAAGTTAATACGATTTTTATCAGATAAAGTAGTATATTTATCATTCTCAAAAAGCTGCATATATAGCATTTTCCCTGCTAGCAATGAGAATAACCCCGCCTTCCCTGCTCCTATTAGAAAGGATCTTCTAGATATTAATTGACTGTGCAATATTTTATTACTTAGCATATCTTCTACTAGAATATTCTAATGATTTATCAAATGGAATTCGTAATAGATTATAAGAAAATATAGTAGTTAAATACTGCATTATCATAATAAAATAACCTTGAATAGATAGGTTCTTAGCCAAAATTAACAAATATCTAAAATGAATTATGTAAAAATAATAAAAACAAAAGATGATAAAATTGGTTAAGTAACTTTTTAATATAAAATATTTAGACAATAAACTTAATAAGGCGTGAGCTGTTATAAAAATTAATGAATTGCTCCCTATTGGCATGGAATATAATTGATCAAAAAATAATCCTACTATGAAGATTGTCACAAAGCTAATTCTGTGAATTGTTGAGAAATAATAAAGTAAGATTACTTCTAAAGCTGGAAAAACCATGCTTGCCATATTAATTCTAAAACTCCCTAAAGGAAAAATTACTAATAGTAAGCTAAATTCTATTAAGGCAAGCTTGTATAATATTTTAGGTAATTTTTTTTTAAGAGATTTTTTCTTAGCCATTAATGCATTATTTCCAATAACTCATTAATTTATATAATAATATATTTTAAAATTCATTCAATAATAATGACATTTCTTATCTTAAACTATCTATATTACTTTTCAATTCAACAAAAATAACCTGATAGCTAGTTATTTTAACTAATCCAGCTACTAATTTTGGCAAATATCTACTGCTCTATTCATTTCATATTGCAAAGAATAAAATTCCTGATATTAAAAGCAAAAAAAATCAATGATATCTTATATGAAAGAAAAAGTAGATCACGAAGCAAGAGTAAAAAAAACTATAGCTCGTTATAAAGAAAATCTAAAAAAATATAATAAACAATTCTATGAAGCTAACAATAATAAGGTTTATCTTAACATTAAAAAAACAATGTCATTAGAATATCCATAAGATAAAAAAGGGAGTAGATCTAAATCATATAAATAAGGATCTAGAGATAGATATAGATCGATATTCATCTCTATCTCCAATAGATAAATGTTTAAGTGATCTATATCTCCTAAAAGCTCGTTGTAATATAATGACTGATAATAAAACTAATATATTTTTTGGAGATAAAAAAGATTTTAAGGAAAATTATCTTCGAACTTGTGCTTTCGATAATAAAAGAGAAAACTTTGGTAAAAATTTTATTACTTTAATAAAAGATATTAAAGCAATAACTAAAACTAAAAAAGTAGTAAATTAATTGATATTAAAAATTATCTATTTAATATTGGCTTAGAATTTTTTGATAAAAGCTTTAAACGGCCATTAGATCACTATCTTGAGGATCATTTAAATAACCATTTCTTAAAGATTTTTCAAGAGCTAAAAGAATTAGAGCCAAATGATAAAGAAATAAATTTATATAGTTCAATAATAGCTTTTTCTCAAAGAAACTATAAAGAAGCGTTATATTATGCTAAAGAAGCTTTTTCAGGCACTATATTTAATCCAATATTAGCTTATAAAGCTTTAATTATTATTGCCAGCAACTTAAAAGACACTGAAGCAGCGGAGGCTTCGAGTTTAGCCAAAAAAATTAAGCAAAATTATAATTTCCCAAATTTTAATGAAGATTGGTATACTGACCCTACAGAATCAGAAGTAATATATAAAATTTTCCTAGAAGATACATTTAGGGTATTAAATATAATTCACTATCATATTAATCAGCTTGAGCTATTTTTGTGGTTCCATTCAAACCAAATACTTCAATTAAAATTAAACCTGTTAACGCAGAACCAATAGCTGCACCAGCAATATTCCAAGCATAAAGTGTACCAACAGTTCGACCAATATTCTCAAGATTCTGCTTTGCAACATGAACAATCAATGGTGTTGTTAAACCCATACCAATAATTGGAACTGAAAGTAACCCTAGATTTAAAAGAAAATCACCAGCTAAATAATTTTCTGTTATATTACTGAAATTAGTATTAACCCATCGTAATATACTTACAGAAAAAACACCGTAAATACCAACTAATACTTCTATTACAGAATATAAGATTAACACCTGAGATTTTGAACATGTTAGTAAATATTTTGCTAATTCTGCACCACACCCTAAACAAATCATAAAGATTGTAACAACAAGTGTTACAGAAATTGCATCTGAGCCTATCATCTGTGTAAGAACCCTTTTTGCCATGCAACTTGATAGCATAACGCAGCAAATCCTGAAAGTAATAAAGCAAAAGCGAATTTTCTTGTTGATTTTGATAGCTCTGAATTCAATATATCATTTGAACCGAATTTTTTATTATCCATAATTGGAGCGTCCTTAGAATAGCTTATTAAAATTAATTTATTTTATATAATTATATTATCTGTAACTTACTAGCTACAGATGAGATTATTGGTAGGGAAAGGTTATATTTTTTAATAAAATCCACTACTAATTTTACAGCTTCTCTACCTTCTACTAGCTGTGGATATTCATTTAAAAATTTGTGAATATCTTGTTGCATACCAAGTTCATAACCAAATTTGTTATTCCTTGATTCTTTAGAGTAACAAGTTAAGATTAAATCACCTAATATTCCTGGTGAACATAAAACAGAATCATCCCCTAATTTTCCGCCAATAGCTTCTGACAAGATTTTAATTTCTTGTAATCCAGATGTTATTAGAGTAGTTTTAGCGTTATATCCATAATTCTTTGCGTCATACCAACCACTTTTTATGGCTATAATATTCTTAACCGCTGCTGCTACTTGAATCGCAACGAAATCAATAGCTACACTAACTTCAAATCGCTCTGAAACCAAGCTTACAGCCAATTTCTTAGCTATATTTATATCATAAGATGCTATAGTTACTGAAGTAGGTAAATTTTTAGCCACTTCTTTAGCCAAATTAGGACCTGAAATAAATGCCCAAGGATTATGTGGCAAAATTTCTTTAATTTTATCAGACAATAATTCTGTAGGATTCTTGCCAAAACCTTTAGTGGCTACTAATAACACAATATCAGGCGACATTTTAGCGTATTTTAAAATATTTAAAGTCTCACTGAAGGCATGAGATGGCACAGCTATAATTATTACTTCCTTATCTAAAATCGCCGATATATCTCTACATGGACTAATATTCTCAGGTAATTTAATATTATCACCTAAATATTTTACATTAGTCCTATTATTTTCTATCTCATCAATAATCTTATCATTACGTAATAAAATATTAACATTTTCATAACACCTAGCAACCTGGCAAGCAAGAGCTGTACCAAAACTCCCACCACCATATATCGCAATATTTTTGTATTTATTCATTCTAATAAAAATTTTTCTAATCTATTTCGTTATTGCAAGTTGTTTTAGGTGATATTACTATCCAAGGATTGTTTGTTGTCATGGCAAGGAGCCGTAAGGCGACGTGGCCATCATCCAGAAATACCTTAAATGCCACACTACTGGGGGGGGGGGATGGCCACGCTCATTCTATTCGCTCGCCATGACCCGTAATCTATCCACGCAACAATGCCTAGCGGGAATGACATCGGTTTTATTTTACAATCCATATACAATTATTTATTTTTTCTCTTTATGCAATATCTTTTTATATAACATTAACCTACTAATTATAACAATGCCTTCCTGCTATAATCTCACCTTCCACCAGCAGGAGTCTTAGTCTTTGAGCTAACTACAAATGCACCAAAGATACTATCTAACTCACCTTGAGGCACACCTCTATCCCATCATCTTGAATAGTAAATTTTATATCTGCGCCAGATTTTTTAAAATTAATTCTAACATTACCACTATGACAGTAAATAATAGAATTAATAATTAAATTATCTAATGTTTGCTTTATATAATATTTATCACAATTAACTATGATATTTTCTTCAATATCTAAAATAAAATCTAATTCTTTATTATTTTAAATATAATTTCTTGCATACATCTATTCTTTCTTCTATTAAATCACTGAAATTTACGTCTTCTTCTTGCAAGTTATAACTCAGGCTTGATAATTTAGAAAAATCTAAAATATTATTCATTAAACTATTCAACCTTTTAGAACTTCTAGCAATTACCGAAGCCGCTTGCTTACGTTGGCTCTCAGAAAGACTATCATATTTCTCCCACAATGTTTCCCCTAGGCTAGTAATACCTATCATTAGGAGTGTGAATCTCATGATTAATATTACGTAAAAACTCATGCTTTAAATCCAATAGTTTTTGTAATTCCTCTTCTCGATCATATATTAGCTGTTCTAAATGGGTACTTTTTGCTTCTGCTAACTCTTGCTGCTGTTGTTTAGGTCTTAAGAAGAATACTAAAATAACAACAAATACAACTAAATAATAGGTTATATTAAATTGAGCAAATTCCCCCTGAGGTAAAACGTCAACATTCGCATAATATTTGTAGAATTTTTCACTAACAAAAATTCCAGTTATTGTCAAAATTAAAACTATATGCCACCTACATAAAATCGCTAATACTATTAGATCAATCATGTAAATGATTATTTGGTACTTATCATAATTACTGATAATTACTAATAAACCATCTGAAAAAACTAAAGTAAAAAATATGCAGAAAATCCATAACGCAGTTAGAGCTTTTGTTCTTTTAGATTTTAATAAGCAAAACGGATATAATAAAATTATAGCTGATATTATTATCGTCATGTAAATCATAATATGATACAAATATTTATCTTTTAGAGCTATGCTTTGAGCTACAAAATAAACATCAAAATGAGTACTTACCATTAGGAATAATCCTAAATAAATATAAGTAGTTTCCTGCTTTGACAAAATATTATTAAACAATCCTGAAATATTAAAATTTCTAATAGTAGCAAATGTTTTAGCGATTCTATATTTATTTCTTTTCTTCTTATTATTAACAATATTATCGGTAAATCCTCCATCTTGCTTTAAATAATGATTAGCCAATATAAATATACAATTAGCTAAGATCCCAGGAACTACCGAATAAATAGGAGGAGTTTCAAATAAATACCAAATTAATACTGTGCAAAGCCCTGCTAGCATACCGATCATAATGGATTTAGAACTAGTTCTAAATCCAAATATCGATAATAATAACGGCGCCATTATTATTGACGCAAAAAAATTAGCCCTTACTAAGAAAATATTCAACAAGTTATGCATATATAGGGCTAAAATAAAAGATATTATTTCTATAATTACAGTATTTATATATGAAAGAACTAGCGCTTTTTTATCAGAGATTTTTATTCCTAGCACCCTAGGTAAATCATAAGAAACTATAATAGCCGCAACATTAATGTATGAATCAGCTGTTGACATTATCATTGACATTAAACCAACGGCAAGAGCACCTTTAAAAAACCCTACGTGATAAATATCTGATCGACTTATTAAGTGAGACAATAATTTATCAGGATTTTTATCTGGATTACCGGCAAATATTAATATAGCTAACCAGATAAATAGCATTGAGATGATAATCCAAGCTATAGAAGCAATAAAAAAAGAATGAGTTACTTGTTTAGTATCTCTCGACATTAATATTTTTTGAAAAATAGCAGGATTTAAAGATGGGAAACTAAAAAATATACAGTGCTCAACGCCAACCATGTTTTAGGATTATTAATATCGAATAATTTAGAAAGATCAAATAATGGGCTCTGAGAAATGGTTTTATATATTACTCTACCATCATCAAATTTTTGCCAAATAATAAGTCCTATTATCGGTATTAACAAACTAAAAGTGAAAAACTGAACGATATCCATAAAATTTATTATTCTTATTCCACCTCGAGAAGAATAAGCAATAATAATTATAGCAACCGCTAAAACAATATAACCTCCAGAAAAATCAGGAAATGCCTTTAAAATAATTATTACTACATAAAATTGAGCAGCTACCTTGGCAATACACGATAATATACTAGATACACTAGTGATAAGCCTTACTTTCTCTCCATATAGGTTTCCCATAGCATCTGCTATAGAAAGCGCTCCTAAAAATTGCCCAACTCTTGGAGATATATAATAGCAAATTACTATTCCACTGATAATTGAGCCAATTATACTTGGCACTATATAAAATATTCCTTCACTATAGACTTGCAGTATACTAGTGATAAAAAAACTACCACTAACCCAAGTCGCTATAATATTAAGTAGCTATCACATAAGTAGGAAAATCCTTATTACCAACGGCATATTCCCTGATATTACGCACCTTGCTAATAGAGTTAATTCCTATCAATAGGATAAGCAGCAAGAAGCTTATTAAGATAATGATATCTAAATTTGCGTATAGGATATCCATTTTGTTTTCTAAAACCTAAACTAACACCAATTTCATTATTAATATCATTCTAGATATTGTTCATAGAATAATATTTAAAGCGTCATAGCGCATGACGCTTTATTATAATATACATTATTATTTTCTCCAAGGTGGTATAGATAAAGAAACAGAGATATTGTTTATTGATATAACCGCATTTTCAAACGAAGAATACTCTTCTATTCTAATTATCCCTATCCCCATATTTTTATAGGTAGAACAAACCACCCCTATTTTTTTGTTTTCTATATTAATTTCATCATTTTTTTTAATATGTTCAATATCTGTTTTTGAAGATATTTTAAATATTTTCTTTCTTATGACTCCTTGGTATTTTGTTCTAGAAATCACTTCTTGCCCAATATAACAACCTTTACTATAGCTAACTACATTTAACTCTTCACAACCATATTCTACTGGAATAGATCTATCATAAATTAGATCTTCATAACCATCTATTATAGCAAAATTATACTTATCTTTTAGATATAATTCTTGCATTGTTGAGCCTTGAATATTTGTCTCCTTACCAATAATAGACCTAAACCCTAGCTTATGGTATCTAGGATCTTTAGCTGATATTAACACACCAGACTCTAACTTTTCTTTTGAATAAGCTACTTGGTAAGTTTTACTTAAATCAACTATTTCCACCTTAGCTCGTAACTTATACATTGTTAAGTACCTTTTAAATAAATCTACTTGCTGAGCATTAATATCAATTAAAAAATCATTGTCAGATTTTTTAAAAACAAAAAAATCAAATAAATATCGCCCCTGGCTGCTCAGAGCATAATTATAACAATAATCAAATTTTTTGATATCATTAGTTGTTAAATTATGTAAAAAGTTCATTGCGTCTACACCAGAAATACCGATGACAGACTTGTTTGTTAATATTTCGTATGCCAAGTGATTAATATTATTTAATTGACTTTATTCAGTTTATTATTACACTATAATATAATTAATACAAAATATAGATAAGATTTATTATCGAGTAATATAATTTATATGAGATGCTCTTCATACTGCACAGCTTCTGAATATAAAATGTCTGATCTAATAGCAGATCTAAATAAGACAGGTCTTGAACCTAAACTTTTTGACGACGTAATTTATATCCAAAAAAAACACAGAAAAGATTCTGATCCTATCGATATCTTTATTTTTCCTTTTGGTTGCATTACCATTTGGGGAGCTGAAGAAAGCGAGGAAAAAGCTGTATTGTCAAATGTAATAAATCATCAGATTAATCCTAGTCAACAACCTATTTCTGATTTTATTTATTTTGATTATGATGAAAAAGCTGGAAAGACTTTTATAGATGAAGAAAAGAATGAGATTATTCTTAGCAATAAATCTACTTTTGTAAAATTATCTATTTCACATGCTTTAGCTCAATCGGTTAAACTTAGTGTTTTAGAGCAGTCAGTTAGTAATTTAATTGTAAAGACTACTTCTATTCAACAAGAACTAGCAAAAACAGGTAGTGTATCTCTTTCTAAAAAAGAAATATCTCAACAAATTGGAATATTATTTAATGAAAGATATTCTATTAATCTGCATAGCGATATCTTAGATACACCTGAATTTTTCTGGAGACGCCCTAGTTATGAGCCTCTATATTTAATGACTGTAGAGTTCCAAGATATTCAAATTCGTCAGAATATTCTGAATCATCGATTAAATATGATTCATGAATTATATAATATTCTGTCAAATGACTTAAATTATAAACATTCTACTAAGCTTGAATGGATAATAATAATATTAATTGCTCTGGAAGTCGTATTATCCCTTGCTCATGATAATTTATTTTCTAAAATATTTGGCTATTTTATGAAATAAATTATCATGCATAATGGTGAGTCTATTAAAGTCTTCCTAAATATCTTAGTACTATGGGTATTTTAAGATATTATTAAGGTAGCCAAGTGATTGCTAAGACAATTATTGGATTATTGCAGGAAGAGAAATAATTGGCAATACGGATTATATAAAGCAAAATTGATGTCATCTCCGCGTAGGCGGGGATCAGAAAATATAAAAGGCATGCGTCATCACGAGCTGCCTTTAGGTGGAGTGGTGATCTCAAGGGTTTTACTTCACGAGATTGCCACGGTTGCTAACGCAACCTCGCAATGGACACACAACTTAATTGTAGCAATTACAATACTATCAAAATCCACGAAAATTCCGCCTTGGAGAGACGACAGTAACAGGCTTTAAAAGCCATTTGCACAAAAAATATTTTTTTAATAGCAAAAATAGCTACTTTTTGCTTAAAGATGTAAAAATCAATAATTTACAGGAAAGAGTTATTAAATAAATTTAAAGACAAAATTTCAATTATTTTTAAATATGAAAAAATTTATTATTACTTTATTATATATATTATCTATCAATAACTGTTTCGCTTCAGAACCAACCGCTTGGCAGATGTTGTTCCAAACTCCAGCTAGTCCCTTGATGCAAGAATTGCATGAGTTTCATAATTTTCTGCTTCTCATAACTGGCGGGATAGTTTTTTTTGTTTGCGCCCTACTTGTTTATGTATGCATTAAATTTAATGCTAAAACTAACCCTATTCCGGCAAAATTTTCTCATAATGTATTAATAGAAATTATTTGGACTGTTATACCTATAATAATTTTAGTTATTATAGCCGTACCATCCTTTAGAATTTTACGTTTTGCCGAAAAAATTCCTCAATCAGATATGATTGTTAAAGTAGTTGGGTATCAGTGGTATTGGCATTATATTTACCCAGATCATGATAATATTGAATTTGATAGCTATTTGATTACAGATGAAAATTTAAAACCTGGGCAAAAGCGTTTATTAGATGTCGACAATAGAATTGTTATCCCAGAAAACACTACTGTCAAATTCTTAATTACAGCGGGAGATGTTATTCATAGTTTTGCTGTTCCGGCTCTTGGTATTAAAACTGACGCTGTGCCAGGAAGACTTAATGAAACATGGACCAAAGTTACTAAAAAAGGTGTTTACTACGGTCAATGTTCAGAACTTTGTGGTGTTAATCATGGATTTATGCCAATTGCTATTGAGGTAGTAAGCAAAGAAGAATTTGAAAATTGGTTAATTACTGCTAAAGCAAAATTTGCTATGAAACAGAATATTATTGATAAATTGGCTTATAGTAGTAAATAAGAATATATGGTACATAAAGATAAAATCTACCCATTAAGTTATACAAAGTCAGTAAAAGGAACTGTATTCTTAAAGCATTTTATTCATAATCCTAACCTAACTATAGGTGATTATACTTATTATAGTGACGATTTAAATCCACCTGAACTTTTTGAAGAAAGAAATATTCGTGGATTTTATCATACTAAGCTATTAACTGGTAAGTTGTGCACTATTGCTAGAGGAACTACTTTTATTGGCGATGATATGAATCATCCTATGGATGGTTTTTCTACTTATCCATTTTTTATTTTTGAAGGATGGAATAACTATATCCATACTCCCGATAAAAGAAGGGATATTACTGTTGGCAATGATGTATGGTTTGGCACTAATGCAGTTGTTATGCCAGGAGTTACAATAGGTGATGGAGCATTATTGGGGCTTATTCATTGGTAACTAAAGATTTACCTCCCTATTCAATTGTAGGGGGAAACCCAAGCAAAATTATTAGAAAAAGATTTCCGGATACTATAATCAATGAGTTAGTATTAATAAAATGGTGGGATTGGGATTATGAAAAAATTACTAGAAACATTAAAGCTATAGTTGGCGCAGATATTGAATCATTAAAAAACAGTCAATAAAAAGATTAAAAATAAGGATAAATAATATATGGATCACGCTCACGACCCCCACGAAATTCCTACTGGTATAAAAAGATGGTTATTTTCTACCAGCCATAAAGATATTGGAATGATGTATATTATGCTTTCAATATTTGCTGGAATCGTCGGAGGATTATTTTCCTTAATCTTCAGATTGCAACTAGCAATGCCAGCTGGTCAAATAGTTTCAGATTTTCAACTGTATAATGTTCTAATTACCGCTCATGCGATAATTATGGTGTTTTTTATGATTATGCCAGCTTTATTCGGTGGGTTCGGCAATTATTTTGTACCGCTTTTAATCGGAGCTCCTGACGTAGCTTTTCCAAGGCTTAACAATATTAGTTTTTGGCTTTTAGTACCAGCTTTCTTATTATTAATGTTTTCTGCTTACGTTGATGGTGGAGCTGGAACTGGATGGACGTTATACCCACCTTTAAGTAACTTAGTAGGCCATCCCGGAGCTGCCGTAGATATGGCAATTTTAAGTTTGCATCTTACAGGCCTTGCTTCAATTCTTGGTTCAATTAATCTAATTGTTACCATCTTTAATATGCGAGCAGAAGGAATGGGGTTATTTGACATGCCTCTTTTTGTCTGGTCAATTTTACTTACTGCTTTCCTTCTAATACTTGCTATTCCAGTATTAGGTGGAGCAATAACTATGTTATTAACCGACAGGAATTTTGGCACCACCTTCTTTAAACCAGATGGTGGTGGCGATCCAGTATTATTCCAGCATTTATTCTGGTTCTTTGGGCACCCTGAAGTATATATAGTAATATTGCCAGGATTTGGCATAATAAGCCAAGTAATAGCTACTTTCTCACGTAAACCAATATTTGGTTATTTCGGCATGGTAGTAGCCATGGTAATTATTGGCTTTGTTGGGTTTATAGTTTGGGCTCACCACATGTTTACCGTGGGTTTAACATATAATACCTTAGTATATTTTACCGCTGGTACGATGATTATTGCAGTACCAACTGGTATAAAAATATTTAGCTGGATAGCAACAATGTGGGGTGGATCAATAAGCTTTAAGACACCTATGCTATTTGCAATAGGGTTTATTTTATTATTCACCATCGGCGGAGTTACCGGCATAATATTATCAAACTCAGCAATTGATAGAGTACTACATGATACATATTATGTAGTTGCTCATTTCCATTATACAATGTCCCTTGGCGCTTTATTTACCGCATTTGCTGGCTTTTATTACTGGTTTGGCAAAATGTCCGGCAAACAATATCCAGAAACTATGGGCAAAATTCATTTTTGGATAACTTTTATTGGTGTTAATATGACATTTTTCCCTCAACATTTCCTAGGTCTTGCTGGTATGCCAAGAAGAATACCAGATTACCCTGACGCTTTTACTGGTTGGAATATGGTCTCTTCCATTGGAGCCACTATCTCTTTTGCTACTGCCTTATATTTTGTATATATTATTTTTTATACTCTGAAATATGGCAAAGACTGTCCTGATAACCCTTGGGGGGATGGAGCAGATACTCTAGAATGGACCCTACCATCACCACCACCATTTCATACATTTGAGAATCCTCCTAAATTTCATAAGAAAGAAGTTTAAATAAGGAAATCATAATTGTAAGTTTATGCATAGATAGAAAAAATTAAAAGATAATATAGTAAAAAAACATGTTATTCTAACTACTATTGAATGACATGTTTTTTATACTTCCATGCAACAAAATAAATTATAAAATAATAAATTTTATGGCTTATAAAAAACCAATAATAGGGATATCCCTTGATTTAGTTACTAATTCAGAAAAACACTCTTATAACACTCCTTTACCTTGGTATGCCATTAGACAGAATTATCCAGGTAGTATATTAAAGGCAGGTGGCATTCCATTAATGATCCCCTATCAATATGAAACTATTGAAGAGGTTTTATCTATTATCGATGGCTTAATTATCCCAGGCGGAGACGATATTCATCCTAAATCCTATAATCAAGAATTTATTCACAGTAAAACGGAAAACAATACCATAAGGGATGATTTTGAGTTATTGATTACTCAAAAAGCCTTAGAAAAAAACATTTCTTTTCTAGGAATATGCCGCGGTATGCAGCTTCTTAATGTTGTATGCAATGGTGATCTTATTCAGCATATACCAGATTATATCGAAAATTCTGATATTAATCATTAACCACCTAATGAGCTGAAATATCAAGTATCTCACAAATCTCAATAGAACCTGATACTATTTTAGCAAGATTAACAAATAATAAAGAAATATTTGTTAATTCCAATCATCATCAAGCCGTAGGAAAATTAGGCAAAGGACTGAAAGCTACTGCTATAGCTCCAGATGGAATAATTGAATCAGTTAATCATCATTTTGTTCTAGGAGTAGAATGGCGTCCTGAACATTTAAATGATAATGAGATTTAAATATTCTCAAAGAATTTATTAAGGCAGCTCAAGAATATAAAAATAGTTAGAAATAGCTTAATATATATCTTAAGCCTATAGTTTGTTGTATGAGAATAAAAAAACAAGATATAACCGTGTCATTCTAGCTACCACGCCCTCATAACTATCATAAAGTCCGTTATCATGAGCTTTAAGTGACGTGATGATCTTATGACATTTTTATATCTTTTGCCCTAACTACAGCTAGAATGACATTGATAGTATGTATATTTCATATAACAAATTTACTTGCTTCAGAAGCTTTTATGAATTTATTAAACGTTTATACCAACAACTACTCAATATGACATATACCAAAAATAATAATGGCTTGTACAATATTATAGTTATTAATAGAGGAAAATAGATAATGAGCTGGTTGCGGGGGTTGGATTTGAACCAACGACCTTCAGGTTATGAGCCTAACGAGCTACCAGACTGCTCCACCCCACGACAATTATAGTAATAATCCGAATCTGGCGCTTTTCCACTCACTACTGTTTAAGAAAACTTAAACCTTGTTCCACGCATCTAACGCCAAATCCATTTATTGACTATACTCTCTTAACTTATAAAAAGTAAAGAAAAATTTATATATTATTTTTTACCAAAATTAAGACCAGCAAACTTCTTATTGAAATCACTAATATTTTTATTAGATTGGTTAACAATATTACCAGATTCTTTAGTCCAAGCCGGATGCTTTCTATAATCAACATCCATTAGAATTTCATCTAAAGAACCACCTGAGTTAGTTTCAAAGATATCGTTACTAATAACAATCTTTAACTTTTTGTATTTTGGGTGAATTCCTTCTTTCATATTGAACCACCAGCTATTTTTTTAGTTATTTCTTTTTTAATAACTTGGGCCTTATCAGAAAGCACATCACTTGATACTTTAATCATATAAGCATCAAACCCACCTACTTTCTCAACAGAACGCATAGATTTCGCATTTACTGACAACCTATATTTTTGTCCTGTAATATCACTTGAATATCTTACAACTCTTAGATTAGACTCAAAGCGTCTTCTAGTTTTTCTTTGTGAGTGAGATACTTTATTACCGTATAAAACCCCAACTCCGCTAAGCTCACATTTACGAGACATTACGACTCCACATACATATCTTCAATAGTTGACGTTTATACTATCAATAAGGCATAGTGTCAATAATATTTGTAAATAAAAATACATTATTAATGTATTTTTATTTACAAATATAGCTTTAACCCTTAATCAATCATTGAAATAACTATCTAAACAAGGAAAGCACATCACTCATAGAGTATAAACCTGTTTCTTTATCAACAATCCAATTTGCTGCTCTAATTGCTCCATCAGCAAATGATTCTCTGTTAAGAGCCTGGTGTTTTAAGGTGATAGTTTCATTATTGCCTAAGAACATTATCTCATGTTCTCCGTAAACCCACCCTCCTCTAATTGAGGTAATGCCAATTTCACCTGACAATCTTTTACCAACACGATTAAACTTTACATCTTTGTTAAAATCCAAATTTCTTGCATTTGTTAAAATCTCTCCAAGCATTATAGCAGTACCAGAAGGAGCATCTAGCTTCATACGATGATGAGATTCTAAAATCTCTATATCATAATCTTTATCTAAAATTTTAGCCGCTTTTTCTGCTAACACAGAAAGCAAATTCACTCCTAAACTCATATTAGCTGAATATAATATAGCTATATATTTAGATGCTTCCTGTAAGAGATTAAATTGTTTTTCTGTAAACCCAGTAGTACCAATAACTAATTTATTTTTATGTTTTATTGCCCTATCAAGTAATTTTTCTAATATACTGCTATTTGAAAAATCAATAATTACCTCTGAATTACGACAAAACTCATCCATATCATCGATATTGTTTTGTCTAGAAAATGTTGATGAAATCTTACAAGAGTCAAACTTACCTATTCTTTCGATTATCATCTGCCCCATTTTACCAGTAGAACCACACAATCCGATATTTATCATTTTAACTCTCTATATTCTCGTAAACAATACGCTAATGGTTTGTTAGAATCATCTACTATAGTATTCATTACTTCACCAATTACTATAATATGATCTCCAGCATTATATTGATTAAATTTTTTACACTCAATATAACATACCGCCCCATCAATTAACGGACAATTACTATCTTTACCTATATGGTATTCAATATCAATAAATTTATCAAACTGTGGCTTAGCAAAATGTTCAGAAATATCAATTTGATTATCTGCTAGAATACTAACAGCAAAAAATTTATTGTTAGAAAAGGCTTCAACACTGGAAGAGTTTTGATCAATACAAAATAATACTAAAGATGGTTGTAAGGATACTGAAGTAAATGAGCTGACAGTAAGACCATATAACTTACTATTATAATTTGTAGCTATAACAGTAACTCCTGTAGGTAAGTGTCCTAAAGCTCTTTTAAACTGTTCAGAATTCACTTTCCAAACCATTTTTTACTAATTTTTTTGATAAAACCTTCTTCTCTTAACTCCATAATTGCTTTATTAACTTTTTCTATAAGATCTGAATCTTTATTTAAGGCAATAGCAAATTCTGAAGTACGTCCTTCTAAATTAAAACTAGCAAGCTCAGAATTATTTTCTATAAATTTTTTGCACTGTAATTCTTCTAACATTACGGCATCAATAGATTTAGATTTTAATTCCTCTACTAATATTAGATTATTTGATAAATAATGAATTTTTATATTATGTTCTTTTGCTATTTCTTCAAGAATCACCGCCCAAACAGTACCTAATTGCACCCCTACTATTTTTCCATTCAAATCCGCTATCCCTTTAAAACCGTCTGACAATCTATATAAGATAGATATAGCTGATGTATCTTTTTCAGTTAAATAAGGAACTGAAAAAGATACATATTTTTCACGCTCCGCTGTTTTGCCTAAACCAGCTATTATTATGTCAACGTTTTTACTAGTTAAAGCTGCCATTAGGCCATTAAAATCAAAATTTTTAATAATAATTTTCTTACCTAGTTTTTCTCCTATTGCATTAATTAGGTCAATATCAAAACCAACTATCTCACTATTTTGAATAAATTCATAAGGTGGATTATCCGCGGCCGTTGCAACTATTATCTTATCATCTTGCTGCTCATTACTACAATTAGCTAACAACAAAAAGGAAAATATAATAAAGGAAAATATTTGTATTAGTTTCATAAAATTTCTCTATAGAACGTAGTTCGTAGATATTATAATTAAAAATATCTTATAAAAGCATTATCTAAAAATAGCGAGCAAAATAGCGCATTACTCTTTATGCAACAGATATTTTAGACAACAATTTTAATCCACCCATTATTGCATTTCTTCTTTGCTTATACAATATCTTTTTATGAAATTAGCGCTTTACATTTCAATCTAATTGCGATACCATTTAAATGCTACAGCATCGTAGCTATGGTAATAAACGTAATTTAGAATAGAAGTTGCGGACCCGGGGGCGGTACCCGGCGCTTCCACCATGTAGATTAATTCAGAAGATGATAAATTTCATCACTAATGGGAGCGAAGTAGGATCGACGTGCTTAATAAAAAAATTATTTTTACTCGGGATAATTCCGCCGGATCTATAAGATCACACGGGTTACAAAAAAGAAATGCAAACGATAATAAACGTTTCGCAGGTAACGCAGCATTAGCTGCGGCTTAACCTAACGCGGCTGGGGGGGCTTGCCGGGCAACAGAAAAGCCCTTTTAATTGTGTTTTCCTAAGAGATTTCTTACGTATATTTAGTTTAGTCAATTTATAAATTCTTCTCTAATTGTAAGAAATCCATACATAGGTCCTAATTACGTGATATAATTCTTTATTATAGTAGATTTTAGTTTATAACATGGGCAATTCACATCAAAAATTCCTTAATGAATGTATGTTAGACTTTATTAAAAAAGTTTTAACAAAAATTATCTCCAACAAGATACAAAGAAATCAAATAATATATATTTCCTATAAAACTTATCATCCTGAGGTAATTTTACCTTACAAAATTAAAGAACGATACCCTAAGGAAATAACAATAGTAATACAACATCAATTTGAAGATTTAACCCTAACAGAAAAGGGGATTTCTATAACTGTTAGCTTTGATGGTGTCAAAGAGAATATTTACATACCTTTTGATTCTATAACTAATTTTGCTGATCCTAATAATGGTTATAATTTAAAACTTAAACCAGAGGTTATTAAATCAAATACAATTTCTAATACTCAAAATATAAGTTCGGAAGATAATGTAATAGTTTTAGATAAATTTAGAAAATCAAAGTCAACATCAAAAAATGATCTCTTGTATTAAAAATCTTTTAGTGTATTAACATCTAAAATGTTATACTACTGAAATATAACTAATACCTAATATTGATGAGTTCAAAAGATTCAACTATTCCCAAACCTAAAGTTATCATATATACTGATGGCGCTTGTTCAGGTAATCCAGGACCAGGTGGTTGGGGAGCTCTATTACAGTTTAATGAAAACTATAAAGAAATATTTGGTCATGAACTCAAAACCACTAATAATCGTATGGAAATGATGGCTGCTATTGAAGCACTAAAAATACTAAAGAAATCGTGCCATGTAGAGCTATATACTGACAGCAAATATTTACAACTTGGCGTAACTGAGTGGCTCGGTAATTGGGTAAAACATAACTGGCATAAAAGCAACAACCAATCCATCAAGAACATTGATTTATGGAAAAAATTGTACGAACAGCTAGACAAACATTATATTATCTGGAATTGGGTTAAAGGACACAACGATAACCCAGGTAATGAAATAGCTGACAAGTTAGCTGTAAAAGGAAAAGAAAACGCTATAAAAATACTTAAATGTCATTAATAAATAACTTTTTCATATCAATTTTTTCTAAAGAAGTAGGAAAAGATGAGTATGGCAACAGATATTACGAAAGTAAAAAAAAGAACTACCTAGGTAGAACTAGAAGACAAGTAATTTTCAAAGGAAAAGTAGAAGCTACAAAAATACCACCAATGTGGCATGCTTGGCTACATTATATGATTAATGAATTACCAAATGATAATAATAAATTTCCGTGGCAACAAGATTATCTTCCTAATATATCAGGTACTAAACTTGCTTATAAAACTGTAGATAATAATATTATTAAACAAAAATATACTAGATGGAAACCCTAGGAATAATTTATTAATAGACATTGACTAACAATAGAGGAATATGAGACAAAATATTATAGAGACAATAGTAGGCGGAGCCGTAATAATTATCGCCTTAACTTTCTTCATTTTTGCTTATAAAATTGGCAATTCATCAAAGATAGAAGATGGTTGCGTCATCAAAGCCTCTTTTCAAAGCGTAGGGGGAATAACTAAGGGTAGCGATGTTATGCTTGCTGGAGTAAAAATAGGATCAGTAACTAACATTGATTTAGATAAAACAACTTTCATGGCCTTAATAACTATTACAATTAATAATGATATTAAATTACCAAAAGATAGTAACTTAGCTATAGCATCAAGTGGATTACTTGGTGGAAAATATATATCAGTAACTCCTGGCATGTCTGAAGAATTTTTAAATTCTGGTGATAAAATACAATATACTAGATCTTCTGTAAGCCTTGAAGATATACTTGGAAAGCTAATTTATTCTTTTGGTGGAGAAAAAAAGCAGTAATAATAATGCCAATTTATCATTACTTTTATAAAAAAATTATCTTATAGGTATTTTTATTTAGCTTTTTTTTAAAATTACTAATAATATTCTTAAACAAGACGAATAATATATGTTGAAATTAAATACTATATTTAGTGGTCCAATGAAATCTGATAGTAACCAAAATCAAAATAGTAGCACCGGGCAATCTAACCTTATCAAAACTACTAGAAATTGGTATGAAGAAAAATCTGATAAGTTAAGAGTTCAACGTAATATATTATTAGCATTTTCACTATTGCTCATATTGCTTATAATAATGTCTATCTCTGCTGTAATATATATAGTCAATTCTAGAGAATTTAGCCCTTTTGTTATCCAAATTAATGATAGTACAGGAATGGCAACAGTTGTAAATCCTGTATCTTCAACCATATTAGATGGTAATGAAGCGCTTGCTAAATATTTTCTAAAAAGATATTTAGTTGCTAGAGAGACATATAATCCTGTAGATTTTGATACAGAAGCACGAAAAACTGTTAGATTACTTTCAACAAGTCCAGTATATTACGCTTATCTAGGTTATATCAAAAACAAAGATTATGACCCTGCTCTAAAATATGCACAAAATAATACCACTTTTTTAACGATTAAATCTTGGTCAAAATTAGATCAAAATAAATACATAATAAGATTCTCTGTTACTGAGACTGTTGGTAATAAGAGTGTGTTTAATAAAATAGCAGTAATAAGTTTTTCCTATGTTGCAATGGAATTAACAGATGCAGATAGAGATATTAACCCCGTTGGCTTTCAAGTAAATGGTTATAGAGTAGATGATGACAATAGTTAGATTATTTTTTTCAATAATATTATTATGTGTTTTTATTACTATTAAAGTAGATAGTGCCTTTTCGTGTAAAAGCACTGTACACAATATAAATTGTACAGATAATTTATCTATCACTACTGATAATAGGATAAAAACCTATATCTACAATCCTAATGAAGTTTTTTTATTGGTTTTACATTATGGATTTCAAGCAAATATAGAATTTGCGAAAAATGAAGAGGTGCAAAACATTATTTTAGGTGAATCTTATGCATGGAAGATGACACCGCTCTCTAACAGATTATTTATTAAGCCTTTAGAAAAAAACATTAGAACTAATATGACAATAGTTACTAATAAAAGAACTTATCAATTTGATATAGTATCAAAAGAATTAGAAGAAGGCAGAGAAAAGGACTTAGTTTATTTAATTAGATTTTACTATCCAAGTAATAAAAAAAGTAATTACTATAGAGGATTTGATAATAGTTCAGACTGTACAAAAACCTATAATGAATGTAGCTTTCCTGAAAAAACTAATAAATATGAATGTGAATAGCTTTGAAGATATTAAGATTTTATTGAGTTGCGACAAAAAACGTTGTTAGCTGTATCATTGAAAATATTTAAATAAATTCGTCATCACGAGCCGTCGTATATAGTGTGGTGATCTGCTACCAACCTAGCAATGACGTTTTTATTGAATACTGGAGTTAATTATTTGAATAAATTTATATATAAATTATGGCAGAAGAAAATACAGTAAATTCTCAAAATCAGCTAGATAATCAAAGAGAGCAGGAAATACCTGAAGTTCAAAATGAATTATCTAAAGTAGCTACCAATCCTAAGCAAAGTATTATGATACTAGTTATTGTTGCTGTTATTTTCTTAGTAATATTTTATAAATTATTTTTTAGCGAGAGTGAACCACCACCAACTACCGTAGCAAAACCTACCTCTGTTAGTAAACCAATAGAAGAGGCGGCTAAAAATATCCCTGAGATTCCTAAATTACCAGAAGCTCCTAAATTGCAAGTTCCAACTGAATTACCACCACCTCCTCCAGTTGCTAAAGTTGAGCTTCCACCTGTACCAACACCCACACCAACAAAGGAAACTTCACCTGTAGTTACTCCTCTTCTACCCACAATCCCTACTTCAGACAAGTTAGTGAAAAGTGAAGATGAGCAACGTCGTCTTGATGCAAAGAGAAAATCATCTATTGTATTAATCGAAGGAGTTCCACCTGCAAAAACTCCAGAACAAATTGCTGAAGAAGCGGCCTTTGTTGAGCGTGGTGATATGCGCTTTGTACTTGCTCACGGTAAAATAATTGAAGCTGTATTAGAAAGCGCTATCAATAGTGATTTTACTGGGGAAGTAAGAGCAATAATTAGTAGAGATGTATTCTCTGAACAAGGTCAAATTATTCTAATACCTAAAGGCTCAAAAGTCTTTGGAACATACACTACCGACACTGATGGAGCATATGGTAGAGTAGCTATAATCTGGAACCGTATCGATTTATCAAATGGCTATTCTATTAACTTAGACGCATTATCTGTTGACAATCTTGGCAAACCAGGTGAACAAGGTAGAGTAGATGAAAAATTGAAAGAAAGGTTAACTAATGCAATATTAATGTCAGCCTTTAATATTGGTACAGCGCATAGACTTGATAAAATAGTTAAACCAACTATTAATTCTCAATCTGCTGCCACTAATACTGCTGAAGGAACTAATATTCAAAATTTAGCTCAAAGTTTTAACCATGATATTACTATAGACGAAAACCTCAAAATTGCCCAGTTATGTTCTAGTGTTCAGAATGCCATTACTAATAAAACTTCTACTGCCTTTACCAGCATACAACAAGCCTGTAATACTGCTCAAACTACAACAGGCGCTCAACCAGGTCAAAGGCTTAGAGCTTTAATCACTTCAGTAAATAATGCTGCAGCTTCTTTATTTATATCAACCGCAGTTTCCAGCACTCCTACCCAAGCTCAGTTAGCTTCTAAGCAAGCTTTTACAGATATTACTGATACTATGAAAGAATTTGTTGAGCAACAAGATTTCAAAACAACTATTACTATAGATCAAGGAACTGTAATTAAAATTTATGTTAAAAAAGATTATAAATTCCCTCAAAGGGTTTTAAATAAACCAAAATTAATTAATTGAATGACCACTAATTTTGCTGCTTTAGAAACATTTTTATTACCTTTTAAGGAATTATTTGCTGAAGAAGGAATTAATGAGATTATTGTTAACAAACCTGGTGAAGTATGGGTTGAAAAAAAAGGGGATTTTTATTTAAAACCAGTACCTGAACTAGACATGGAACATTTATTGTCCCTTGGTAGATTAGTAGCTCAGTCAACTGACCAAACAATCTCTGAAGAAAAACCTTTACTTTCTGCTTCATTGCCAAACGGTTATCGTATCCAAATAGTATTTCCTCCAGCTTGTGAACAAGGAACTGTTGCCTACGCTATTAGGAAAGGCAGCACTATGACCTTAACTTTAGATGAATACGCAAAACTTGGAGCTTTTGATTTAACATCAGTTGGAGAAATTGTTGATGAAAACGCCATAATGCTTAATAATTATTTAAAAGAAAAAAATATTAAGGAATTTATTAGACATGCGGTATTAACTAAAAAAAATATTATCATTAGCGGTGGTACTTCAACTGGTAAAACAACTTTTACTAATGCGGCTCTGTCAGAAATTCCGCATAATGAAAGATTAATTACCGTTGAAGATGCCAGGGAAGTAGTATTAACAAACCACCCTAATCGAATACATCTTTTAGCGTCAAAAGGCGGACAAGGAAGAGCAAAGGTTACAACTCAAGATCTGATAGAAGCGTGTCTTCGTTTAAGACCAGATAGAATTATTGTTGGAGAACTTAGAGGAGCTGAAGCATTTAGCTTTTTACGAGCAATTAATACAGGTCATCCTGGTTCTATATCAACACTGCATGCTGACACTCCTGCTATGGCCTTAGAACAGCTTAAGTTAATGGTAATGCAGGCTAGCCTTGGTATGCCCCCAGAAGAAGTAAAAAAATATATTTTAGCAGTTGTAGACATTGTGATACAATTAAAACGAGGATCTGGCGGAAAAAGATTTGTTTCTGAAATATATTATAGCAAAAACAATAATTTAGGATAAGATTGGAATAATTTCAGCAACATACCGGACTTAATCAGAAGTCTATTATATTATTAATATATGAAACAAGTTTAGGATAACGTTATTAATATCCTCCTATGAGAGAGATTCTCGCTTTTGCGGAAATGATATCAAAAACAACAAGAATAGACGCAAAAAACGGTATTAGTAATACCTCACAAAAGGAAGAAGAATAGATGAATTTTGATAAAATATTAAAAGTTACTTGTAATATTTTTGGACACTCTATAATCCATCCTACCGTAGCGTTTTGCACCGTTTGGATCACTGGAGCGCTAATTGCTGTTAGCACTAATGAAACACATGCGTTAAATATTGACCTATCCGCGATAAATATAGCTCACAAATGGGCTAGCTGGTTAATAAGCGTATGGCCACAATTAAACTTTGAAGCATATGATTACTTAAAGCTAAAATTATCTTTGGCTTTTCTTACCCCTACCCTTGTGGTTTTAGGGTTTTATTATAAAAACTTTAAAAGAATTAAAAATTTAGAATTCTTTGTTCAACCAGAGAAAGTTTATGGCGATGCTAGATGGGCTACTCCTGAAGATGTAGACAGAGCGGGTCTTAGAGCAAAACATGGTATGTTACTTGGAGTGGATAATGGTGGATATTTTGTTGCCGATGGATTCCAGCACGCTCTACTTTTTGCTCCAACCGGTTCAGGGAAAGGTGTTGGCTTTGTAATTCCAAATTTATTATTTTGGGAACACTCTGTTGTCGTTCATGATATTAAATTAGAAAACCATGACCTTACAAGTGGCTGGCGAGCCAAACAAGGACAGGTAGTATATGTTTGGGAACCATCAAACCCAGACGGAGTAACTCACTGCTATAACCCTATAGACTGGGTAAGCAATAAACCTGGACAAATGGTTGATGACGTACAAAAGATTTCAAACTTAATTATGCCAGAAAAAGATTTCTGGAATAACGAAGCAAGAAGCTTATTTCTTGGCGTAGTATTATATTTAATTGCTGACCCAACAAAAATTAAGTCCTTTGGACAAGTTGTTAGAACAATGCGTAGTGATGACGTAGTTTACAATCTAGCGGTAGTTCTAGACACTTTAGGAAAAGTAATTCATCCTGTTGCTTATATGAATATCGCAGCTTTCTTACAAAAAGCTGATAAGGAGCGTTCTGGCGTTATCTCTACTATGAACTCTTCATTAGAATTATGGGCAAACCCATTAATTGACGCTGCAACCGCTACTTCTGATTTTAACGTTCTTGAATTTAAAAAGAAAAAAACTACTGTCTATGTTGGTCTAACTCCTGATAACATCCAACGTTTACAAAAATTAATGCAAGTTTTCTACCAGCAAGCCACAGAATTTTTAAGTAGGAAAATGCCTGATTTAAAAAAAGAACCTTATGGCATTATGTTCCTACTTGACGAATTCCCTACCCTAGGAAAAATGGATACGTTTAAAGCCGGTATTGCCTATTTCCGAGGATATAGAGTGCGTCTATTCCTAATTATCCAAGATACTCAGCAGCTGAAAGGAACTTATGAAGATGCTGGAATGAATTCCTTTTTATCAAACGCAACATTCCGTATTACCTTTGCTGCTAACAACTATGAAACAGCCAATTTAATATCACAATTAGTTGGAAATAAAACCGTTAAACAAAGATCTTATAGCAAACCAATATTCTTTGACCTTAATATATCAACTAGATCGCAAAACGTTTCTCAGGTACAAAGAGCTTTGCTTTTACCTCAAGAAGTAATCCAATTACCACGTGAGGAACAAATTGTTTTAATTGAATCTTTCCCTCCTATTAAATCTTTGAAAATTAAATATTTTGAAGATAGTTTTTTCACAAAAAGACTATTGCCGCCTACTTTTATTCCTACTCAAAAACCATATAATCCTAATGAAAATGACGAGGAAGAAGAAGAGCCTGAAGCATAATATGGTAATATTTTCATTATTAACTACTTATCCTAACCTATTGATATTCATGCTTTTTTTAATTTTTAAGCAAAAATGACTATTAAAAAAAATTATTTTTTCACTTTCGCCTTTTTGCCTTCTACCCCATATTGCCATGCAGTCTTCAAGGCGGAATTTTGGTGAATTTTGATAGTTTTTTAGTTGTGATTATAGAACACTAAATTTATAACCATAAAAGAATAATATCTTAAAATATCTATAGCGCTAAGAGATTTTTGATTGTCATGGCGAGCGAATGTAATGAGCGTGGCAGAAAGTAAAAATATAAAACCACTCGTCATCACGAGCCGATTTAATAGAAAAGCAAAATCGATGTCATTCCAACGAAGGCGGGGGGATCCAGCAAATATAAAGTTATACTCTAGTTATAAGATTTTA
Source organism: Candidatus Rickettsia vulgarisii (assembly GCA_050920655.1). Lineage (GTDB taxonomy): Bacteria > Pseudomonadota > Alphaproteobacteria > Rickettsiales > Rickettsiaceae > Tisiphia > Tisiphia vulgarisii. Next base: position 362,620 of record CP133317.1, read on the forward strand.
TATCAATATAGAAAGAACTAGATTCCCGCCTTCGTTGGAATGACATTGGAAAGCAAAGTGATATAGAAAAGTGATGATGACATTAAAAATCTGGAGTGACATCGATTTTACATCAACCTCGCAATGACATTACAATATTAAAAACTGGATAGCCACGGAGCCTTACGGCTCCTCGCCATGACGAATCTCTTATCAACTCTTCAAATATTAACAATATACTTGGTAGTCAGGGAGTTCGAAAAACTGTGTACAACAGCTATGATTTTAAGCTAGGATATTGCTTCCTAGCTCTGAACATTCGCTACTATCTCCCCGACCATAATCGAGGATTAGTATCTCTTTGATGGTGGATACTCACCATGTACAATAGGGTTTCGACACCCCAGAATAGCTTCTTACTATTCCAAGTTTGATTCTAATTAATTAGCTTAGAAAGTCAATGTGGATTTTGTAGAGCTGACAATCGTCATGACGGATATGAAGGTAAGGCAAAATCGATGTCATCCCCACGGAGGCAGGGATCTAGTACCAACCATGCCATCCGTCAGCTTGTTTCAGGATCTCATAGATGCTGAAACAAGCTGACGGATGGCATCACTGATACTTCTTCCTAATGAACTACCACCTGATTTAAAATACTCTTTATTGTGTTAATATAATCATACTCTTGATATACAGTCATAAATGCAAGTTCGCGACAGATAAAAGGTGAAAGTATAAGTAAGTCAAGGAATTATAAATTAAATCATCTTAGCAATATATGCCAGAAATATTTATGACTCTATTGATAATGTTATTAATCTCGTTTACAATAAAAACCAATTAATAAGGTAAATCAAATTATGCGCTCAGCCATTATTGATATTGGCTATAATGCGGTGCGAGCTGCAGTTTATGAATGTGATAAACTTGGAGCACCAGAAATTTTTAATGATAAATTTAAAAGCGATATCGTTAATTTGCTAAGTTTAAACGACTTAAATGTAAGACATCAATTATATATTTCTATCCAATATTTGATACATATCTTCAATAGATTGTCTGTAACAGAAGTTAAATGCGTCGCCACTGCCGCTCTTAGAGAGCATCCAAAAGCTGAAGAATTTACAAGAATTATAAAACAAAAATTCAATATTAATGTTGATATTATCTCCGGCAATAGAGAAGCATATCTTACAGCCATTGGCCTAATTTCTGGCATTAATAACGCTGTTGGAGTAGTAGCTGATCTTGGCGGCGGTAGTTTAGAGCTTGCTAGAATTGAAAACCAGCAAGTAGGAATACTTAAATCTTTGCCTCTTGGTACTAGCTTAATATCTAAAAACCACCTAAATGACGTTAATTTAATTAGTGAAATTATTAGGAAAGAATTTGGCGAATTAAGTTGTCCAAATTTATATTTAATAGGAGGAGCTCTCAGATTAATGGGGCGCTCCTATATGGAACTTATTCGTTACCCTCTAAAAAATTTGCATAATTTAGAAATAAGCTATGAAGAGTTTAAATTATATTTAGAAAAATTATCTCACAGCAATCAAATAAGGGGGGATTATGAACCTAAAATTCATCCCAACGCTATTATTGTTGCCAAGGCGATGCTCCATGTTTTCACTCCCAAAAATATAGTAATCTCAAATTATGGCTTAAAAGAAGGCGTAAGATTTAACTACCTACCTTTAGAAGAACAGAAAAAAGATATTATTTATGAAAGAGTAAAAACATTAGTAAATTTTGATGAAAATGTCTGTAAAATAGATGATTATATTGAATTAATAAAGCCTATCCTGATTAATCCTGATTCAACTACTATCAGTATCATCGCCTTAATAGTAATGCTTGCCCAATATAATAAGAATATTGACAAAACTCTCCGTTCTAGCTTCATTGTAGAGTTTATCTTGGCTTCTGACATACCTTTTAGTCATCGTCAAAGGTTAATGCTTAGCGTTGCCCTTACATTAACATATACATCAAAAAGTGATACCTATATTAACAGGCTAGCAAAAAGAATGATTAGTAAATATGATTATTATAATAGCCATATTATAGGTAATATAGTTAGAATTGCTCGAGATTTAGATGGCCCAGAATTTCTTATCCCTTCTTTCTCTCTTGCAATAAAGGCTAATAAATATATTGATATTTCTACAGTAAATATTTTGCCAGAATTAGTATTTAGAAAAGTCAGAGAACGTCTTAAAACAATAGGATTGCTTCGAAAAAACATTTATTGAAATAAGAGAGTAACCGGAATATTATAATCAACCACTTAAGGACTACCATAAAGGAGAATATATGTTTGTAGAAAACGCTTACGCAAATAACGATACTATATCAATACAAGAAGATAAACCTATAACCCAACCAGCTGAATCATCACCATTCTCTACTTTATCAAGTATGATTCCTATGGTATTGATTTTCGTTGTTTTTTACTTCTTCTTAATTAGACCTCAAGAAAAGCGTAGACGCGAAAAAGAAACTTTAATCTCTACAGTAAAGAAAGGAGAGGAAGTTGTAACTAATAGCGGAATTTATGGGACTGTTAGCAAAATTAGCGATAATGACAATACAGTAGAACTAGAAATAGCGGAAAATGTTAAAATTAAAGTTTTAAAATCTGCGATACTTGATATTACTAGCCGCATTAAAAAAGAAGAAACAAAAAAAGCTAAAAAATAAAGGATAATAAGCTGTGCAGAATATTTCTAAATGGAAAATATTTACTTTAATTTTATGTACAATAGTGGCGCTATTTTGCACCCTACCCAATTTTACTAATGTAGATTCCAAACTACTGCCAAATCACAAAGTAAATCTTGGACTTGATTTAAAAGGTGGCGCCCATCTTTTGTTAGATGTTGATTTTGATAGCTATCTAAATGATTTAATGGAAAATCTAAGCGATCAATTACGGAAATACTTACGAGAAGATAAAATTGGTTACAAGAATCTTACTACAAAAGATCATTCTGTCCAGTTTGAACTAAGATCTCCTGAGGATTTTAAAGCTATTAAAAAAATCATTACTAATTTAGATAGAGAAATAACTATCGAAAATAATGATAACAATGTCAAACTAACTTACAGTAACTCTAGACTTGGAGAATTTAGAAACAGAGTTATTGCTCAATCTATTGAAATAATAAGAATGAGAATTGATAGCACTGGTACAAAAGAGCCGAATATTCAAAGACAAGGCAATAATCATATATTATTGCAAGTACCTAGTGAAGAAAATCCTAAGCAATTAAAGAACATTCTTGGACAAACCGCTAAATTAACATTTCACTTAGTCGATGAAACAGCTCATATTCAAGATATTAATGGTACTAACCTCCCTGCTGGCTCAATGCTAGTAAAAGGAGAAACTGATGATAATAAGGAATATTATTTAGCTATTAAGAAAAAAGCTCTTATCACTGGAGATCAATTAATAAACGCCCAAGCTTCCTTTAATCAAAATTCTCAACCAGCTGTATCTTTCTCTTTTAATAATATTGGCAGTAAAACTTTTGCTGAAGTAACTAAAGATAATCCTGGAAAAAGACTGGCTATAGTTCTTGATAATAAATTATTAAGCGCTCCAGTGATTAACGAACCAATTCTTGGCGGCAGTGGCATAATCTCTGGTAATTTTACTGTAGAATCAGCTAATGAACTTGCTTTATTACTTAGAGCCGGATCTTTACCAGCTCCTCTCAAAATAATTGAAGAGAGATCTATAGGTCCCAATCTTGGAGCAGACTCTATAATTGCCGGGAAAAAAGCTGGGATCATTGGTTTTATTAGCGTCGTGATCTTCATGATCTGGTCTTATGGAGTTTTAGGTGTTATTGCTAATATTGCGTTATGCTTTGCCCTATTCTATATTTTAGCTTTATTATCACTCTTCCAAGCAACTTTAACATTACCAGGAATAGCTGGTATAATCTTAACAATCGGCATGGCAGTTGACGCCAACGTATTAATATACGAACGGATTAGAGAAGAAGTATCTAAAAGAGCATCTAACTTATATGCTATAAAAATTGGTTTTGAATCTGCCTTTTCAACAATACTTGATTCAAATATTACAACTTTAATTGTTGCGTTCTTGCTTTATATATTCGGTGTGGGAGCTGTAAAAGGTTTTGCCGTTACCCTTACTATTGGCATAATTGCTTCAATGTTCTCAGCTGTAATTATAACTAAGCTATTAATTGACATTTGGGTTAAATATCTAAGACCAAAAACTTTAGGACTATAGTTAGATGCTAATTTATACCCTATCGCAGCAATTACTGGAGTAATTGCTGGCATAATACATACTTCTTACTTACGTTCAACTGAACCATCTAAGTTTGAATTAGCAGCTGAACAATTAGGATTTGATAAATCTCAACAAGAATCCTTATTAGAGATTTTTTTATCTAGCAGAATATTTAGAACCGCAAAAATTATGGGATGACTTATCTTCTTTTGACAAAACTGGCCACCCGAAAGAACTATATGAATCTATTATTTATAGTTTAAATCTTGCTAATATTAATCAAACTGATACTAACCAACTTAATTTTAAATTACTAAGAAAGAATTTATTTAAGGACTGTAATGAAGTTGATATCCAAGATGTTAAAGCCTGGATATTATATGTTGCTTAAAACGCATTCAATCGTAAACCAGGACAAGAGCGCAATGAGTTAACTAACTCAAGTTGGATGGATGAGCATAGGAATGAATATTTTGAAGCTGCAAAAATATTAGGGTTCATTGACGAAATATCTCCTAAATACCAACAATATGATGAAGGATGGATTGCTGGAGCATCTAGAATTGGGATATGGGCTCGAGAAATTCATTATAATAAGTTATTAGAACAGATTAAAATAGTTGGACCAACAGCAATATTAGCTGATGAAAGATTATTATGGGCTGAAATTGACGGAATTGATCCTATCGAATATAATAAATTGCTAGTCAAATATCAAGAAAAGTCAGATATCAGCAAGTCAAACTTATTCTTACCAGTAGGAAATAACATAAACCGTACTGAGGAAGGTAAGAAATATCTTCTAGAGCTCGCTAAAACTAATAATATTGAACTAAATCCAAACGAACCATTTATTATATATAAAACTCCTCAGGAATGTCCTAAAGGATTTTTTTCAGAAAGAACATACCCAAATTACCTAAATCCTAATGTATCTAAGCTTACTGAAAGCTTGATGGCTAAAGATTTATCAAAATTCTTAAATAATAAAGCTACTGTAATAGATACTAGATCAGAAAATAACCAAAGACCTAATACTTCAACTACTGCTCGTGACGCTGCATTAGAATTAGTTATGAAAATTCAAAAAGGTAATTTTGATGAGCAAAAAGAATTTCATATTTTATTTGTAACGAACAATCCTTATATCGAACGTCAAACAATCTCCACTCAAAGAGAAGTAGATAAAGTTAAAGGATTCTGAATTAGACAAACAAGGATATAAGATTATAGTTGAAGGCTTAGGCTTTGTGCTAATAAACAAGATGTACCTGCTATCCATTCAGAATTAGCCGCTTTAGTAGCAGAGAAATATAAAAATGTTGGTAATGATAAATACTCTATTAGTGGCTTATTATATCAAACGCGTACTCATAATGAAGCATCAGAAGAGAAACCAATATCAACGATAACTCAGAATATAATATACTAGGAGTTGTATATTAATTATTTTCAAAAATTTTTTGACTATTATCTTGATTAAAACTTGCTTATTCTCTTGACAAATTTGAAAGCTCATATATGTTGTAGGTATATTGATATGCAAATTAGATTTTAAATTATTCTTATGTCAAAGGCAAAAACCGCTTCTAAAAATAACCCAACCATGAGGGAATCAGCTAGAGAGTATTTCCACAATGGTAAAAAAATAAAGCCTGTGAAACTTATATCTGGCAAATCTTCATTTTTTGCAGCTGAGTATGATGGTACAGGTGATTTAGTAGTTGGAGCAGATGGTAAAGCTTTACCTTGGGATAGAGCAAAACATTAAGATTAACATTATACCCTTCCAGTATTTGGGGATGTAGCTCAGGGGTAGAGCATCTGCTTTGCACGCAGGGGGGCAAGGGTTCGATTCCCTTCATCTCCACCATTCTTCATTTTTTGGCAATTTTACAAAGGCATCAAACGGTGGAGGCAGCATAAAGTCTAGCTTCTGGCTACTTAATTTAAGGTTCGCAAACACCAAATTTACTAAATTTCTCTTTTCCTCTACAGTCAAACCTTTAAAAGTTTTATAAGCTCCGGAAGCCAACTCTACTAGGTTTATCAAGGTTTTTGAAAATTTATAATCAGCATTATTGTAATTTTCTATTTCACGAGCTACCTCATCTCTTTTTTCTATTAATTGTATACGTTTTTCTTCATGAACTAAAAATAAATCAATGTATATTGTAAAGTGAGCTCATAACTTTCACACCCTGCCCTAAAAAATCATCGTTATAATTCTTTTCTTCCAAATATGATGGTGGTAATATTAAATCAACCATTAAAGAGGCGGAGATTATGTATAAAAATTTTCTTACTATTTCTATAACATTAATATTCTTTTCTTTACCATCAATCGCTGTCGAGAATAAAGATATACAAACCAATCAGGATGGTTCATATCTTAATATATCTGTTACCGAACAAATGGATGTACAAGATGATTTACTTATTCTAGCATGCGTATAGAAAAGGAAGGATTCTCGACCCAAATCTATACAAAATGAGATTAACCAAATAATGTCTAAAGCTGTAAAAATAGCTAAAAAACCAGATATTACTGTATCAACAGAACAATATTATGTTTACCAATATAATGAGAACCAAAATATTGATAGTAAAAAAGATGAAGAAAAGAAAAAAATGTGGCGTGGTACTCAGGTATTGTCACTAAAAAGTAAATCATCTGAGGCTTTATTGACATTAACTGGAGAATTACAAAACGAAGGGTTATTAATACAGAGTCTAAATTATACTCTTTCTAATGATAAAAGAGATATTATGCGAGATTCTATGATTGAAGCCGCTATTGCAAAATTAAAGCGAGCTACACGAGTAGCTAAAGCTCTTGGTAAGGAACATAGTGGGTTTACCATGATAAATATTGACCCTGGAACAGCTCACAACCACCAATGCCGAGATACATGATGGGGGGGAGGGAGGGGGGGGAGCAGCTGTAAATGCTAAGACTAATACTGCTACTATGCCAGTTGCAGAACCGGGCACAAGTGAAGTAGCTATAACTGTCTCAGCTACCGCTTTACTTAAATAAGTTGTTTGTATTTGTTCTAAGGAAATTAGCATGATAAAGCCAGTTTATATTAATAATAATAGACTGTTTATTTAGATTTGTTATATTACCCTCCTAAAAAATGAGGTTATTATAATGAATGAACTATTTAATAAATCACCAAGTACTCAATCACTGAAAATTAATGAGTTACCAAAGAATTTAGAGGTTGGGGATAATATAATTTTAACTATAGACTGCAGTAAATCAGATGGTATAGCATTACCTAGTACAATGAAAATAGGTAAAGAAAGTACTGTTGTATTTCAATGTAAAAATCAGAAATCCCATAGAATAAATAATTATGATAAGTTATCACTGTAATATTAGACGAAGAGAATATGAGCGAAATACATAGCAGTATTAAGTTTATTAACGAATATGCTGAAAATGAAGCAGCACTTGCTGGTCAAGATTCAAGTGTTGCACAACTAATTGCGAGTAAAATATCTTTGCTTAAGAAATAAGCATTATACAAATTTAACTAAAGATAATTTGTATAATGCTTATTTCTTTAAAATACTCATTTTTAAGAATGGTTTGAAAGTAAATATATTTTTAAAATATCCACATTTTTTGAATATAAGTTTGTGAGTATTTAGTGAATAATTAATTAAGCCGTTGAAATGTTACCGAAACAAAGTAACTAATAAATTAGACAAGATAATTTGTATTACATATTTTTATAAAGATAAAAATTTTTACTTGATTTTTTTAATTACTTAACCATTAATTGATGGATAAATAATTAAATGAATAATAACATGAAACTCAAATAATCGATTGTACAGGAGTATTTATAGCTATTGGTCATAAACCAAACACTGAATTATTTAAAGGTCAACTTAATATGGATAGTGATAATTATATTATTACTATGTTAAGCTTAAATAGAGAACAAAAAGAAGCTGTAGGATTGCTTTCAATAGGGACATTTTTTGATTTTATGCTATATGTTCATATGGCAATATTTTTAAATGAATTATTCTTTCCTAAAACAGACCCACATAATGCTGCTTTACTAGGAGCGCTTGTCTTTTGTGCGTCATATATCTTACGACCTATTGGAGCGTTAATATTTGTTGGACAGGAAATAATATTGGGCGCAAAGCTACTGTAATTATTACAACAAGCATGATGGCTTTATCTTGCTTCCGCGTAATGGCCAACCTTCCAACATACGCTCAAATAGGTTTTACGGCTTCTGTATATATGATGTTATGCAGAATTATTCAAAGCCTTTCTTCCATCGGAGAAATAGTTGGAGTGGAGCTCTATCTTACTGAGATGACAAACCCGCCTATCCAATAGTAGCTCTTATTGAAGTTATAGCGGTTTTGGGTACAACAGCCGCTTTAGGTATAGCAAGTATTACTACCTCAGCAAATCTTAATTGGCGTATAGCATTCTGGTTTGGTACCGTAATTGCTATTATTGGAACAATAGCGCGTATACAGTGTTAAGGGAAACGCCAGAATTTGTAGACGCAAACGCCAATTAAAAAAAGTCTTTGAACAGACTAATATTGATATAAAGAAATTAAAAAGCAATCCTGTTATTAATGAAAAAGCTAGTAAAAAACTATATACTTGCTTTCTTTGCTCTTGATTGTTTTTGGCCTACATTTGCTTATATTGCATATTTTTATTGTGGAGGTATTTTAAAGAATTCTTTTGGCTATAGCGCTGAACAAGTTATTCACCAAAACTTTATAGTTTCACTATTACAGATGTTATCGTGGTTAGTAATAGCATTTTTAAGTTATAAAATATATCCTTTAAAAATATTAAGAATGAGATTATTTATCTTTTGCCTTTTATCTTAATATGCCCATATATACTTACTAATGCAACTACTTATAAAGAGATATTTTTAATGCAATGTTTTATAGCAATATTTTCTCCAGCAACTCTTCCATCAATTCCAATATTATTTACTAAATTATCAGTTTTTAAACGTTTTACCTATGGCGGATTAATTTACGCTCTATCTAGGGCAATTATGTACGTTATTTGCTCTTTTGGGCTATAATCTATATAACAGAGTATTTTAATTATTGGGGCTTATGGCTTGTATTGATTCCCGTAAGTATAGGTTATATGTTAGGGTTATTTCATTTTGAAAAATTAGAAAAGGATGCTGGAAACTATCCTCAAAAAGAAAAAGATTTTTCTTCTGATAAGACAATTCCTGCAAGTTAGAATTTTTGGAAAAATAAATAACCATTGTCTCACTTGCTATATCCTTTAATATGAAAGATATAGCAAGTGGTGAAAAATAACCTAAAGCTTTCTATACAATTTTATTAATTTTAATTATTACTTATCATTTTCTGGAATATAACCAAAAGCAACAATAGGTTCCTGTTTATGTCTTTCAGGAATTTGTCCTAAAGATATAGTACCTCTACCGTATTTGTTATTTATCTCATCTATAGCGGAAGATAGTAAATTTTTCTTTGTTAAATTATTTTCTCTATTATTACCTATATCATTTGACATATTTAAGTTAAAGAAATCTAATTGTGTAGATTGAGCTCTAACATTAGTAAAACAAATGGCCACTTTTCTAATTTCTATAGTTTGATTATTGCTTAGTAAATTATCCCAACATTTCAAAGCGGCATTAGATAAAGTAACGCTATCAGAAGTAAATTCTACTTTTATTCTGGCTTTTAGGTATTTACTATTTCCTGTTGTTATGAATAATAAAATACTGGAAGTAGCTAGATTTTTTGCCCTAAGTCTGTTTGCTGCCCGTAAAGTCAAACTTAATAATATATTGCGGGCACTTTCAATTGCTCGTAAATCAGGAGCTAAAACCTGGCTATGACTTATAGTAGCGCTTTTTCTTTCTTCAAAAGGTAGATCAGTTCCTCTAATTAAATAATATACTTTTTCTCCCCAGATATTTCCCCAAATGGTTTTAAGTTGTTTAGAGTTTAGTCTATATAATTTTTCTACTGAATCTATATTATAAGCAATTAGTCTTTGATAAGTACTATATCCAATACCAGGTAGATCTTTTAATGTTATAGATGATAGCAAATTTTGGATATTATTAGGAGATATCACTATTAGACCATCTGGTTTTTTTAGATTAGTCGCTACTTTAGCAAGATAGCGGTTAGAAGAAATACCAATAGAACAAGTTATATAATCACCAACATTCTTCTTGATGACTTCTTTTATTTGTAAAGCAATTTTAGTAGCTTCTTCTTCATTACAATATTTACCGGTTAATCTACAACAACCTTCATCAATAGAAAAAATATGATCTACGCATAAAATTTTATCTATCTCACTAAATATTTCTTTGTGATATTTAACATAGAGCTCATGTCTTGCTGGGATACATATTAGATCAGGACAGAGCTTCTTGGCATCATAAATTCTAGTACCAGTTTTAATGCCCTTTAGCTTTGCTTCATGACTTGCAGCAATAGCGCAGGTAGTATCAGACAGAACAGGTACTACTACAATAGGCTTGCCTCTTAACTTAGGATTTATCTGTTGTTCAACAGTTGCAAAGTAGCTATTGATATCAATATAAAGCCAGTTTAATTTATTGGAAGTTAAGTAATGATTCTGTAATGTCAGCATTAATAATAATTCTATAAATTATTATTAACTCTAATTGAAATAAGGGGAATATTGAAGCTTTATAATCTTTTCAACAGGCAGACCGGTAACTCGAGATATATACTCAAGTTTAGCTTTTTCTTTAAGCAGTCTAACAGTTGTTTTAATTTGAAACTTAGTCATTGTTCTGAATCTTCTATTAATTGTAGTAATATATTAGAGCTAGTATACCATAAAGTAGAGGATAAGTAAATTATGGCAAAGCCATGTGCGCATGCAGGTATTATTTTTATTATCTATATATTCCTAAATATAATTCTGCATACAAAAGATATATTTATCACAGCTGAAAAAAATAATTAAATCTCATTAACTATTTTGGTTGAAAAATATCACTAAAAGTAAAACAATATAATTATAAAGTAATTTTTCAAAACTAACTATAGGCGTATATATCTTACTTAATGATTGTTTTACTTGGTATTTGTTATCTAAAGATAAACTATTAGGGATGTATAAGATCAATTAAGCGTAGTATAGTCAGACAAATTCCAGTATTCCCTATAATATATTCCAAAAAATCAATCTCTAAGTAAGGAATATATTGCCGATAGAATTCCTAAATCTTATAAATATTTCTAGTTTTCTTTCAACAGTAATTTAATAACGTTTTCTTCCATATCTTTATATTTCTTGCTTGGTCCAAAGAAATTATTACTCACAATTACAAAGCTATATGGCGTTTGATATTCATCAAACACATAACCTACTATTGATAGAATACTAGTCATTCCTCCTGTTTTCGCAAAGACACTCATTCCCTCAAATCTTTTCTCCAAATATTCCTGCTCACTTGGAGTAGCTAACATTGACTTAATATTTATAAAATCTTGATCTTTATATACATTAACTAAAAAATCATCAAATTGGTTAGGGGTAAGCATATTATATCTAGACAAACCTGAACCATCGACTATTACACTATTAGTTAAGTCAATATTATATTTTTTAGATACATATTTGCCTATCAAAGTCCCTGCCTTTCTCCAGTTATTTATTCCATAATTATTAGCATGTTCAGCAAGTAAATAATCAGTAATATAATTATCTGATTCTTTGAGAGCTTTACTAGCTAGCTGGTAAAAACTCTTACTAATTTGAATAATTTCTGTTGCCGCTTCTGGGGCTACGCTATATAAAATTTTACCTTCTAATTTAATGTTAATTTACTTAGTAATTTCTCTAATGATAATTTAATATAATTCAGATTATCATTAGCTACTGGCACAATTGTTAAATCCTTATGATCTTGGTTTAACGTTCCACTTATTAATAACTCATCATCTTTAATGATTGCTATCAACTTCTCCTCACTACCACTTGAAACAGTAGAAGTATTATTAACAATTTTATAAACTGATTGATTCTCATCATATACAGATATTTTATTATTTACTGTCTTACTTGGGCTAACTTTTAATCTAAAACAATTTTTATTTATATGCACTTTAGTAATAGGAGCTCCATAACAATATTTACTATCGTCAATCATTCTACTATCTATAACAGATGGAAGAGAAAAACTGGTATTAACAATATAAAAATTACCTTTGATATTATTAGAAGATTTTTCTTTCAGCTCTTTAACCATATAGTCTAGATCTTCTGTAGAGAAATTTGGGGCACCAATATCTAAATAATAATCACTATTTTTATGCAATATTTTACTAACAAACTTATAGTCATTGCCAAAATATTTTTGCAGCCCAGCAATAACAATAAATTTTACTGAACTAGCAAAATTATAATGCCTATCAACATTACATTCATAAATAACTTTATTAGTCTTCAAATTCCTAATCTTCACTCCAATATTAAGATTAGGATCTATTCTTTGTATTTCATGATGATCTATTAACTTCTTATTATCATAACTATAAGCGCAAGATATGTTTAAATAAATTGAGGATATTAATAGTAAAAGCGTTGTTATTTTTAGATTTTTCATTTTAGTTTTTCTATACAAATTCATAACATTTTATATGGAAAAATATCTACTGAAAAGTAAAGATTTCGTTTCTTATTTGTCGCTAATTAGTTATTATTAATTATTAAACTAACTAATAACTTAACCCTTATAATTAATATAAGATAATAAAATGGCTGATTTATGAAAAGTGATGATAAAAAAACACCTAAAGAACGTTTGAGAAATGCTGTAAAAAAATTAAACATGCTTTAGGAGATTCCATTGACACAGTACGAGTCAGAATAAGTAAAGAACATTATCTACAAGAAATTGCTCAAGGTAAGCAAATTCATTCATCTGAGGAATTCACAATGTTGAAAATGAATCCGGAGCAGCTAAAAGAACATCAATTATTCTATGATCAAGCCTCTGAATCACTACAGGATTATAAAGGTAATTACGCTACCACGGTAGGGAAAACATGCAGGCCTTTATAATGGCTAAAGATGGTTCGCTTTATATTGGTACTCATACAGGGCAATATGATTCTGAAACTTTAACTCTTACACATGCTTCATTCTTAAGACCAGCAGAAATGGCGGGAATGATTAGTATCAACGACAAAGGTAAAATAGAATTAATTACTGACAATAGTGGCCATTATGCTCCAGAAGATCTTGGTATGTATAGAGGTATTAAAGAATTACAAAAATCTATGCCAAATGTCTTTACAGAAAATGCTGAAATAGAAATTCGTGGCCAGGCTACATCAATTGACAGCTTTATGAAAGACATGGAACAGCTTAATAGCAATGGTATACCTAAACATCAAGAGCTTAAAAATGAAAGGATAGAAAAAAATAAACAATCTTCAGGAAAATTAACCGCTAATGCCACAAAAATTAATGACGACACTAAACTTGAACTTTTATCAGAATATACTATAGCCAATCTTGACTTAGATAAAAAACATGCATTATTAGATTTAGCGGCAAAGAAGGGGGATGCTAGAGTTATTGAGGAAATATTTAAACAACCTGAAAGACGGGAATTAGTAACAAAAAAAATCCTGATGGGGAGACAGCTTTAGATATTGCCAAAAAACATAACCAAACTGGAGCTATAGATCTTCTAGAAAAAGAATATAATAATATAAATAAGCTTTTTGGACAAGGCCTATGAAATAGATTTACTATCTCAATGCGATCTTGATGATTATACATTAAAAGAAATGTATAATAAAAACCCTAACAAAGCTGAATATTTTATTAATAATGCCGATAAAATATATAGTTTTGCCGAACAACAGGGAATAGACTATCGTACGTTTAGTGATATATATGATGGAAATCTAAGATAGCTAATTTTATTGTTAAGAATAACGAACAAATTATGAAACATATGGGTGGCGCTGATGGAATAGATAGGAATGATTTAGAGAAATGTAACTTACAACAATTACAAAATCTATTAGATAATAAAATTACTAATAGGCAACATAGAGAAGTTCTAGAAAAAGAACAGCAACTTAAAGAAATAGTAAAAGATAAAGGATTACAAGAATCTTTAAAAAAATGCATAAACAATCTATTAGTAATCAATCAAATATTAATACTACCTCTCAAACACAACGTAATAAAAGTAATTCTAATCAACAATCTAGGTAAATATAATAAAAATTCAGAGAATATCAAAAAGTCCTGTTGAACTTGTTTCAGCAGGACTTTTAAATTGATTCTATAGATTCTTATCTAGTTAAAGTAACATAAAAAATATCCAAATCTTAATGGTTTTATGCTATAATATTAAATATAAATTAACTTTTGCAGCAATTATCATGTCTCTAAGAAAACGACTACTCACATCAACCTTAATATTTAGCTCTTTATTATATTTTAATAAAGTTTTAGCTAATGATAATCAATTAACCATTCAAGAGGCCAACTCTGAATTTTTACAATTACAGGACAGATTCAAAAATTCTACTGCAAAAGACCTAGAATTATTTGTCAGCAAACAAGCAGAATTAGAAAAAATTCACACTGTTTTTTATCCATTTGGTGGGGCTGACATAATTTACCCATTAACAATTTACCCAAACACAACCAAAATTACCCTTATTGGAATGGAGAAAATTGGCTTTATACCTAATACTAAACAAAGTCAGTTAAAACCTTCAAATAATGTACAATCTTTACTACGAAAAAGTTTTTTTGTAACAAAAGACATGTGCGAAAGTAAAGATGGAATATTAAATCTATTACTAGAACAATTACAATTACTAAATGTTCAAAATGTTATCATTGAAAATTTTGATAAGGACAATCGTGAATTAGTCATAAAATTTCACTATAAAGGAATCCAGCGTACAGTTTATTATTATAAAAAAGATATGTCTGATCCAAAAATATCGTTAGAATTTTTTAACTTATTACAAGAAAAAGGATTTATAGAAGGAGTGCTGTTGAAAGCAACTAGCTATACTATCCATCAAGCCGAATTTGCTCAAATAAAAAAAATTATCTTAGACTCAGCCTCCGTTGTTGTGCAGGATGATTCTGGTATTCCTTTAAAAGATTTTGCCGAAAAATTTGAAGTCAGAAAATATGGTCAATATACCAAACCCTATGGCAAAGAATTTACTGGCTATTATCAAAAATTATTAAAAGCTAAAGAAGCCGAAAATGACGAAACCTTGCCATTTTGTTTTGGTTACGGTTGCAAACGTCAAGCAGCTCATATAATGATTGCCATAAAAAAGCCAAATGATTAGGATAACGCGAACTATGGATAAGCAAACTTATCCATAGTTGAGGTTAGGATAGCATTTTTTAATAACAAACTAGCATCGCCATAGCTAAAAAATCGCATTTTTTGGTCTATGGCATACTTATAAATATTCAATGCCTACTGATATCCAACAAAAGCGCATACTAGAATCAACAGAGTTGATTTTGGTAAATGAAAGTTAGTAAGTAACATATCAACTATTTGAAACTTAAATTCTGGTTTAATAAAAATATCCGTCTCAAAACCACCTACTTGCACTTGCCCATTAATTGCAGCACTTTCTAATGTCCTAACAGAAGTTGTTCCTACCGCTATTATTCTCCTATTTTCTTTCTTATCTCTATTAATTATTTCCGCTATTTGCCGGTCTATATAATAATATTCATGATGCATTTAATGCTGTGATCAATATCTTCTGTTTTAACCGAAAAGGTCCCTGCCCCTACATGCAAAGTAATAAAAGCAATTTCTATATTTTTAGCTCTAATTGCTGCAAGCAACTCATCAGTAAAATGCAAACCAGCCGTAGGAGCGGCTACCGCTCCTAGTTTATTACTATAAACTGTTTGATATCTCTCATTATCCTCAGCTACAACAGTAAGTCTTTTGATATAAGGAGGCAACGGCATTTCTCCATATTGTTGAAGAAATTCAAAGATAGAAATATTTTGCAAGACAAACTTAACATGCAACTGCCCCATACCAAGCTTTTCAGTAATAATAATCTTATTACCACCAAAATCAAACTCATCATTTTCTGCTAATTTCTTTGATGGTTTAGCAAAACCATGCCACTGATTTTCAGCTATTTGCTTATTTAAATATAGCTCTATTTTCCTACCAGCCTTATTTAATAACAACTTGGATTTAATAACTTTAGTGTCTTAAAGATTATTACATCCCCAGCTTTTAGATAATCTACAATTAGATCATGATCTGGCTGGGCTACTAATAAATTGGAATTTTCTCGTTTATCAACTGGAGCTTGAGCAATTAATTCTAATGGTAAAATAAAATCAAAATCGGATAGTCTCATAAGATGCTGAAATAAATTCAGCATCTTATGAGATCCCTGATACTTTTCATAGATTCCCGCCTACGTGGGAATGACATCTATTTTGCTTTTCTATAGCACATTACTATACAATTCCCATCTCCATGCAACAAGACCAACACTCCCTCCCCCCACAATGACAATTTTATTTTTACGTTTTCTAGATTCCCGCTGTAGCTAAAAATGACCTCAAAGGATAAAGTTTACTCTTCCGTATTAATCTCTTCTCCCTCGTTTTCTTCCTGTCCTTCTCCATCTTCTTCGGATTCAGAGCAGTCAGCAATTAAGGAAGCAGATACTACTTTTTCATCCGTCTCTGTTTTGAATAGAATAACTCCACTAGTGTTACGTCCTGTAATACGCACAGATTCAAGCTTACATCTAATTAACTTACCATTGTTAGTAATGAGCATTAACTCATCTGTCATATTAACAGGCATTACTCCAACAACTAAACCAGTTTTGCTAGAGATATTAATATTAACTACTCCGCTACCACCACGATTAGTAATACGATATTCATAGGCTGAGCTTCTTTTTCCAAAACCATTCTCTGAAACCGTTAAAATAAACTCTTCAGAAACCGCAAGTTCAAGAATTGTTTCTTTAGTTAAATTACCCCCTAATTCCTCAACGTTAAAATCATTACCATTTGCTATTTCAAGTCTTTTTTCTAATGGAATTGATAAATAAGCCTCTCTCTCCTCCATTGTAGCTGATACGCCTTTTAAAATAGTCATAGATATTACTTGATCTGTCTCAGCAATCTTCATTCCTCTTACCCCGTCTGAAGTACGGCTTTTGAAGACCCTTAAAGCATCTACTGGAAATCTTATAGCTTTACCCCCTTTAGTCGCTAGCAATACATGATCATCATCTTTACAAACTTTTACATCTATTAAGTGATCATTATCATCTAGCCTAATAGCAATTTTACCATTTGACTGAATACGCTTAAAGTCTGATAAATCATTTCTTCTAACATTACCTTTACTTGTAGCAAAGATAATATTTAAATTATCCCATTCCTCTTGATTCTCAGGTAATGGCATAATATTAGTTATTCTCTCCCCTTCTTTTAAAGGCAAGATATTAACAATTGGTCTTCCTTTACTTTGCGGATTGCCAAGCGGTAATTTATATAATTTTAAACTATATACTTGTCCAAAATTAGAGAAGAATAACATTGGTGTATGGGTACTACCGACAAAAACCTGAGTAGTGATATCTTCATCTCGCATGGAAAGTCCAGATCTACCTTTGCCACCACGTTTCTGAGCCCTATAGGTAACAAGTGGAACGCGTTTAATATAACCGCCTAATGTTACGGTTACGACCATTTCTTCTCTTTGAATAAGATCTTCTATATCTTGTTCAAAATCTCCTAATTCAATAGAAGTCAATCTTTCTGTAGCAAATTCTTCCTTAATTCTAATTAATTCGCCTTTCAAGATCGTTAATAATTTTTCACGTGATCCTAAAATCTCAATATAGCCGGTAATCTCTCTTGCAAGTTCTGCTAAATCATTCTCTAGCTTATTTTTCTCCATGGCGGTAAGACGTTGCAAACGCATTTCTAATATAGCTTTTGCTTGTGTTTCAGTAAAATGACACTTACCGTCACTTGCTACCATTGCTCGATCATCAACAAGCTTAATTAGGCTAATAATATTTAAGGCATCCCAAGCTCTTTCCATTATCTGCTCTTTAGCTGTCACTGGATCATTGGCAACTTTAATAATTCTGATAATTTCATCAATATTGCTAACTGCAATTGTTAGTCCTAGTAAAGCATGAGCTTTATCACGAGCTTTATTTAATAAATAAATTGTTCTACGAGTAATGACTATTTCTCTAAAACTAATAAAAGCTTCTATGACCTCTTTCAAGTTCATAACTTTTGGCAAGCCATCTTTTAGAGCAAGCATAATAACGCCAAAGCTAGTTTGTAGCTGAGTATAAGCATATATTTGGTTTAATATTACTTCTGCTACCGCATCTTTCTTTACTTCAATTACTACCCTAACCCCTGCCTTATTCGACTCATCTCTTAAATCGCTAATGCCTTCAATACGCTTTTCTTTAACTAATTCAGCGATTTTTTCTACTAATTTTGCCTTATTAACCATATAAGGAACTTCAGTAATAATAATCGCCTGCCTATTATTAGGCATATCCTCTATTTCAGTTTTACCCCTAATCAAAATACTTCCACGACCAGTTAAGTAAGCGGATCTAACTCCGCTTGTACCAAGAATAATACCGCCTGTAGGAAAATCAGGGCCTTTTACTACAGATAAAAGATCCGCTATATCTACGTCATTATTATCTACATACAAACAGCAAGCATCGATAATCTCTCCAAGATTGTGCGGCGGGATATTAGTAGCCATACCAACAGCAATACCATTACTACCGTTTACTAAAAGATTTGGAAACATCGAAGGCAATACTACCGGCTCTTGTTCTGAACCATCATAGTTTGGAGAAAAATCAACAGTCTCTTGATCAATATCCTCAACTAACGTATGAGCAACTTTAGCAAGTCTTGATTCTGTATATCGCATCGCTGCAGCAGAATCACCATCCATCGAACCAAAGTTTCCTTGTCCATCAATAAGAGTTAATCTCAAAGAAAAATCTTGAGCCATTCTAACTAATGAATCATAAATCGCTGCGTCACCATGAGGATGGTATTTACCGATTACGTCACCGACAATCCTCGCAGATTTACGATATGGTTTATTGCTATGATAACCAGATTCATACATTGAATAGATAATTCTTCGATGCACTGGTTTTAACCCATCACGAACGTCAGGAATCGCTCTACTTACAATTACGCTCATAGCATAATCTAAGTAAGATCCTTTCATCTCATCTTCAATGCTTATCGGTATTAGGTTTTGGTGATCTAATTTAGCCACTATAGAACTCTTTTATTTAGGTTTTTTAAAATATAACTTCAAACATCAATAAGCCATCATCATAAGTCTTTAGATTTTGTTGTATAGTAAATGGTACCTTTATCTTCTTGATATCATTCCTAGCTTCGACGAAAATCCAGAACTATAATAACAGGATCCGTCATCACGAGCCACCTTATAGGTGACGTGGTAATCTCAGAAGTTTGGCTTTATGAGAATTGCCACGGTTGCTAACGCAACCTCGCAATGACGCTTTTATTTCTATATTCTCTGGATTCCCGCGGAAGCGGGAATGACATTGTTTTTATGTTTTACAATGAACAACTAATCTATATAACAAAACTAACTTTCCTTAGCTCACACGGCGACTTATTTTTGGACTCTCCTTACTTTAAAAAGCATACAAGAAACAATATAGATTAGCTTGAAAAGCTGCTTTTTTCAAGCAAGAAGATTATAATTTTAAGCCAATTACTAATAATGTCATTATTAATTTACCCTTAACTCTTCATCCTTAGGATAAAACCAGATAATTAGAACTGCACATAATAAGCTTAAGTTAAGTAATAAATTCCATTCTGTCATTGATAGACCAAATAATTTTACTGCTACTCTATTACAAAGAGCAACTGGTTGGCTATAAAACATCTCTTTAATATCATCAATCGATAAATGTTTAGGAATATGTACTAACGTAGAACAAAGAGCGCTTGGAGCAAATATTCCTCTTTCTACTCCAGTATGATAGCTAGCTAAAATACAGGCTCCCGTTAAATTCAACACAATAAAAAATAAAGTATATTTGCTTAATTGCTTAATTATTAAGGCAACAAAAGAAATTTTAATAATAAATAAATAAGGAAATCTCTGATAAATACATAATGGGCAAGGACTAAATCTTAATATATATTCTACAAAATATGCTAAAGACAAAGCAAAAATTCCTATAAAAACTAATGATATGTGTAAATTTTTAAAACTATCGTTACGAAAATAATTAATAATTGTAGAAATAGACATAATAATATATTATTTGTTATAAAAATTTATAGATTTACCATAAATCTCTCGATCAGTATAATCTAATCACTAATATAGTCAATTCAGATGAAATTAAATATTAAATGCACTGCCTGTCATTCTATCTACGGCGGGAATCCTGCGTTTATACTGTTATCCGTCAGCTTGTTTCGGGATCTCTCTTAGATGCTCTGACGCGTGACGTTATTTATATCTTCTGAATTCCCGCCTCTGGAGAATGACATCGATGGCAAAATATGCTATGAATTGTAAAAATACCCATCTTAAAAAAGATAGTAAAAATACTAATGGATAAATAAAATGTCGAAATCAGAAATTCTAGAAAATGCTATAAAATCAAACGCCTGGCCGTTTTTAGAGGCTAAAAAAATCTTAGATAAAATTGGTAATAAAACTCCTGATAAGGGCTATGTATTATTTGAAACAGGTTACGGACCATCAGGATTGCCTCATATTGGCACCTTTGCTGAAGTCGCAAGATCAATAATGGTTCAAGAAGCTTTTAAGCAATTATCAGATATTCCTACCAGAATTTTCTGCTTTTCCGATGATATGGATGGATTACGCAAAGTACCAAGTAACATTCCAAATCCTGAAATGGTTGCACAAAATCTTGGCAAACCATTAACCTCTGTGCCAGACCCCTTTGGTGAATACAAAAGCTATGGGCATTATATGAACGCTAAACTACGTTCATTCCTAGATAAATTTGGCTTTCATTATGAATTCTTCAGTAGTACTAAATGTTATAAATCTGGAATGTTTGACGAGATGATGCTAAAAGTTCTAGAAAAATATGACGATATAATGGCGTTAATGCTGCCAACTTTCAGAGATGAAAGAAGAGCAACCTATTCTCCTTTCATGCCAATTTGCCCTAACACTGGCGTTGTTCTGCAAGTTCCTATTACTAAAACCAGTCTTGCAAATGGCACTATAACCTATAAGGATACTACGGGGAATGACGTAGAAGTTCCTGTAACAAAAGGTCATTGCAAACTACAATGGAAACCTGATTTCGGTATGCGCTGGGCAGCTCTGCAAGTTGATTATGAAATGTATGGGAAAGATCATATGCCCAATGCTCAAATATATTCCGAAATTTGCCGAATCTTAGATGGAAAAGAACCAGTTCAATTCTTCTATGAATTATTCCTTAATGAAAAAGGCGAGAAAATTTCCAAATCTAAAGGAAATAGTATAAAGGTTGATGAATGGTTACAATATGCTCCAGTGGAAAGCATGTCATTATTTATGTACCAAAACCCTACTAGAGCAAAACGTTTATATTTTGATGTAATACCTAAAAATGTTGATGAATATATTATCTTTAATAAAAAATATCATTCAGAAACTGACCAAGTAAAACGCTTTAGCAATCCAGTACACCATATACATCACGGTAATGTACCAGTTATAGAGACTTTTGGTATTAGTTTTAGTTTATTATTAAATTTAACATCTGTTTGTAACCCAGAAGATAAATCCATACTTTGGGGATTCATAAGCCAATATAATCCTGAAGCTACTAAAGAAACATCTCCTTACTTAGATCATTTAACAGATTTTGCCATTCGTTATTATAATGATTTTATTAAGGCTAATAAATCTTATTTAATTCCAGATGCTAAACAAAAGTTAATCTTACAAGAAATAATAACTCTATTATCTCAATTACCAGAAGATATTACTTCCGAGCAAATACAAGAAAAACTCTACGATATAGGTAATAATCATGGTTATGAAAATTTACGAGATTATTTCAAAGAATTATATCAAATATTGCTAGGTCAAAACGAAGGCCCAAGACTTGGTACTTTTGTAAAGCTTTTCGGCGTTAAAGATACGATAGGATTAATTAAAGAAAAATTAGGTTCATAGGCTTATTGCTATAACCTATATAGGGTATTATATAATACCCTATTGCTATGAATATTACTTTAACCAACTACTGCTTTTACCTTTCTTTTCTTGAGGTTTTGCAATCTTTGCTTCATATTTTTCTACTGCTTTTTGAACTTTACCTTTTGGTTTTACTGGATTAATGTCAAATTGTTTAACTAATTCTTTAACTGATTTTTGAGTATGTTTTTCATTTTGATTTCCATTCTTTGTCATAATAGTCCTCTAATAAAAGTTAAACCATATTATTATTGTACCATAATATCTTTTAACAATTTATAAAAATTCTAAATCAATAATTAATTTGTACTAAAAATTGTTGCTTTTATGATATAAAAGAGTTTTTATTGATGACAATATATGAATAAAATTCGACTTGATCAGTATTTAGTTCAATCTAAGCTAGCAGATAACATTACCTTGGCAAGAAGTTTAATTATACAAGGGAAAGTATATATAAACCAAATCCCTGACACTAAACCAGGTAGTCAAGTAGCGATTAACTCTAAAAACATCACTATCAAACAATCAACCCATGATTACGTATCACGTGGAGCTCTAAAATTAATTGCTGCTCTAGAGCATTTTAATATTGACCCAGATGGTCTAATCTGCTTAGATATAGGATCAAGTACAGGTGGTTTTACTGAAGTTTTGCTACGCAAAAATGCCGAAAAGATTTATGCAGTAGATGTTGGCTATGGTGAGTTACATTATAAATTACGTAATAATCCTAAAATTTCTGTAATAGAAAGAACCAACGCCCGCTATTTAACGAGAGAGCAAATTCCTATTCCCCCTGATTTTATTGTTTGTGACGCAAGTTTTATTAGCCTTACTACAATATTGCCTACACCACTTAGCATTGCTAAAGATGATTGCCAATTAGTTTGCCTTATTAAACCACAGTTTGAAGTAACAAAAAACGAAGTAGGTCCAGGAGGAATAATAAAAGATCCTATACTACATCAAAAGGTATGTGATAAAATTCAGCAATGGTTAGGATCACAAAAATTTAATATATTAGGTATAATAGCCAGCCCCATCTTAGGAACAAAAGGTAATAAAGAATTTTTAATTTATGGAAAAAGAACAACAAAAACTTGATATTCTAAATACAGAGTTTAACGCTAACGATCAATATAGCAAGAGATTATTAGATAAAATTAAACAACTAAATAGCGCTACTACAGATAATAAAGCAGATTTAGATATAGTAAAAAAAGCTATTTATTATGCTAAAAAATACCACGGAAGCCAAATGAGAAAATCTGACGAACCTTTTTACTCTCACCCTTTAGAAGTCGCTTATTTAGTATCTGACTATTTTTTTCGTACAGATATTATAGTAACAGCTATATTACATGATACAATCGAAGATACAGAGCTAACTAAAGAAATGATAGAACAGGAATTTGGTAATATTATTGCTTGCCAAGTAGAAGATCTAACTAGAATAAAAGGTGATACAAAAATTAGCTCAGCAAAAATTATGGATCTATTATTTGAGCAAGGAAAATATGATGTTTTAATGATCAAGATATTTGATAGGCTTCATAATGTATGTACTCTTGAACATAAGTCCCAAGAAAAAATTGATAAAACTATAGAAGAAACTATAAAATATTTCATTGGTATATTAATTAAAACCGACAATTTTGCTATAGAGCAGAAATTCTATAATACCCTAATTCACTTACTAATTGATAAACCTAAATAATCCCTGTAATAAAATATGTTATTCATAGATATATTAAGAATGACCTAAAAAAATATCAATCAATTGTTAATTCCCTATACTGATTTTAATCTTTCTAATCTAATAAAATGCATTATTCCATAATAAAATCCAAAGCATATTGGCAACATAATAAGCAATAATCCCCAATTACCGAAATAATCCGTTAAATATATAATACTAAAAGAACTAATTACTGACATTAGCATCTTAGCAAAAGCATAGGCTAAACTACCAAAAGTAAATCTTTTAAATACTGGAAAATGCTTAAAGAAAATTGGCACTCCTGGCACAGCAGTAGGAGCAACCAAAGCTATTAACACTTGCATTGTAAATATAGAAGACGAAGAAGTAGACTTGTCTAATATATAAGGACATAACAATACTAAAAACGTATATATTATTATCATTACCTTTTGGATCTTTAATGGACAAATATAATAGCTAAGATAGGCTATCACCAATACTTGTATTAACGTAAATATTGAAATAAAAAAATTATTATTTATACTTGTTCAGGACTATAACCAAATTGATTAGTAAGAATATGAGCGCAATGAATATATATAAAGTAAAAAGTAGCCGACCATGAACATTGAATAAGAAATAGACTAAAA
Source organism: Candidatus Rickettsia vulgarisii (assembly GCA_050920655.1). Lineage (GTDB taxonomy): Bacteria > Pseudomonadota > Alphaproteobacteria > Rickettsiales > Rickettsiaceae > Tisiphia > Tisiphia vulgarisii. The sequence goes on from CP133317.1 coordinate 387,549, forward strand.
AAGTTCCTAAAGACAAAAGACCTACTGATCGTTTTTGTTCCTGTGTTAAAGATCTTTGTAAATGTACAACTTTTCCATCCGCTTGTATTATTTTATCCATAATTTACTGCTTAATTTGTAGAAGTCAAGATTTGATTTTACAGGCACTATAAATTTTGCACCTGGTTGTCAGTTAAATTTTGACTGTCAGAGGAGTATTCAAGATACAAGATTTCATTATTCTTTTCAACAGCTAATTTCTTACTATCTTGAAAAGTTTGCATAGGAGTTTTCCCATAACAATATTTTCCTGAATGTGGTCGCTCATTATTGAAATGCTCTAACCAAATATCAAGATCTAATTGTAAATCGTCAAGTTCAGTATAAATCTTTTTACGCATAGCTGCATCAAAGAATTCTTGTTTCATTGTTTTATTAAAACGCTCACACATACCGTTTGTTTGAGGAGAATATGCCTTAGTTGTAGTATGTTCTATACCTTCTATGCTAAGAAATAACTCAAAAGCGTGATGCTCTATATTTCCCTTATATTCTGACCCACGATCTGTAAGAATACGAAGTATTGGTATCCCTTGGGTCTCGTACCATGGTAACACGCGGTCATTAAGCATATCAGCAGCAAGTAATAGCTGTTTTATAGTTTAGCATCCGCTACCCTAGTATAGCTATCAATAAATACCTGAGAATAAATCTTACCTATCCCTTTAAAATTTCCTACATAGTACGTATCCTGACATCCTAAATAACCTGGATGCTGAGCCTCAATTTCTCCATGAGCTTCTTTTTCATTACGACGCTTCTCTAGCACTTGTAATTGAGCTTCAGTAAGAACAATACCATCCTGAGCCATCTTTGCTTCTAATGCTTTAAGCCTTTTACTGATATTGTTTAAATCATTACGTAACCAAATTGACCTCACTCCTCCAGGTGATACAAGAATACCAGTCTTTTTAAGCTCATTTGATACTCTTAGACCATATACTGGATATTCTATTGCCCCCATTATCCATTACTGCTTTCTCCATCACTGGATCAACTCTATTCGCTATTATTGGCTTTCTTCGACTAATTTCATACAATGCTTCTTTGCCCCACCAGTTTCATACAGTTCTTTAAATCTGTAATAACTATCTCTACTATATCCCATAGCTTTACATGATGATGATATGCTACCAAGGCTCTTAGCTAATTCAAGTAAACCTAATTTTGGCTTTATTATTTTTTGATGTAAATTCATTGTGACCTTCCATTTTTTTATCTGTATTTTTAATACGTTATTTTTTATTAAATGTAAGATCAAATGTCAACTACTGCAATTAATTCTAATTAACTGAAAGTGATGTAACCACATAAAAATTCAATTATCAAGTAAAATATTCTACCTTGCAAAAATTACTAATCTTCTATTAATGTAAGCAAGGCATGCTTTTTCTTGCCTATAGAGATTTTTATTACGCCTGTATCTAAAATAAAATCTTTATTAATAATTAAATTTTCATCTTCTATTGTTTGATCATTAATCTTAGCCCCTCTACCCCTAATCAACTTTCTTCCTTCTGATTTTGAGGTAACAAACTCCAGATCATAAAGTAATTCATAAGCAGCTATCCCTTGTTCTAATCTTTGAACCTGAATATTTATAGTCGGTAAGTTAGAATCTATTTGCCCTTCTTCGAATACTTTTGTGGCAGTAGCTAAAGCTAACTCTGCTGCGTCACTACCATAACAAATTTTTGTTAAATTAAAAGCTAGATGTTTCTTTGCGCTATTAATATCTGAATTACTAAGATCAATAAATTTTTGCATTTCTTCAGCATTAAATTCGCTATATATCTTAGCAAATCTAATAACATCTTGATCTTCACAATTTCGCCAATATTGATAATAATCATATGGGCTTAACATCTCTTCACTTAACCATATGGCTCCACCAACAGTTTTCCCCATCTTAACACCTGATGAAGTTGTTAATAATGGAGTAGTAATACCGAAAACCTCTCTACCAGTTAATCTTCTTACTAAATCAACTCCCATTATTATATTACCCCATTGATCACTACCACCTATTTCTAAGCAACAATCATACTCTTTATTTAAGTGGTAAAAATCATAACCCTGTAACAGCATATAGTTAAACTCTAAAAAACTCATATGCTGTTCTCTTTCTAAACGGTATTTTACAGAATCCATTGATAACATACGATTTACAGAAACATAACTACCAACATCACGTAAAAACTCTAAATAATTTACTTTATCTAACCAAGCAGAATTATCTAGCAATAAAGCTTCACCTACCCCATCGCCAAATTTAATGAATTTAGATAATGTTCTTTTTATTCCATCGGCATTTTTGGCAACTTCTTCTCTAGTTAAAGCCTTCCTTGCTTCGTCTTTAAATGTCGGGTCACCAATTTTACTAGTAGCTCCACCAAGGATAACAATTGCTTTATGACCATGTTTCTGTAATAAACGTAGTATCATGATTTGCATCAAGCTACCAACATGTAAAGATTGGGCTGTACAATCAAAACCAATATAGACTGTTATTTTCTTGCCTGCCATCAACTCAGTAAGTTTCTCTAGGTCAGTACATTGGTATAAAAATCCCCGTTCTTTAAAATCGTCAATAAACATAATTCTATATAATTTAAATTGCATTAATCTTGTATATATATAGTTTTTTGTCAAGTGAGATTTTATAGATCTTAATTTCAGGTTAAAAAACTTAGTTTTTTTAACGTTAACATTCCTTGCCATAACGTCTATTAAGAAGCTAGATTTATTGTTTTACCACCTCCATGACGAATAAAATTCGTTAAATTATTCTTCATCTCAATTTGATCTTCTATTACTACCAGCCCTTTTGGCGGATCTTCCGCAATACAACGACAATTGTAATTATCACCTGGCATATAACCATTTGGTAGGCTATCTCGCCTATATATTTTTCCATGATACGCTAAATGCTCTGGTCTAACTTTATTATCAAATCTAAAACGCCAAATAAAATATTTTGAACTCCATTACTACCAAAATATTTATTCATTCCATGTGGTATAACATCTTTTCTTAACTTTACTTTATAGACCTTGTCTTTTGAATAAAGAGGTTGATTTGGCGCAGCAAAAAAACTGTTTTAGAGCCGCGCACTTTGAACCCTCATATTACGATTTTTACGTATAGCTAACCCCATATTGTTAGTTTATTAGACTTCTCACCAATCTCTTTCCTCGAATGCCTCCTTATATTCTAAATTACTAGTTTCATAATATTTAACCATATAGTATTTATATCTACTTTTACCACCCACTAAAGAAGGACAATTATAATAGGCATCTTCTGTAACAAACTTGTCATCGGCTCTCATTTTATCCCAAGTTTTCCCATAAATCTTTTTAAGCTCTTGATGCCTTAATTCTATACTTGCTTTATATAACTTATCTATCTGATTATCATTTAATTTTATTTTACCATTTCTAACATCGGCAAAATTAATTTCACCATTAAAAACTCTATTCCATTCCTATTGCGCAGTTTTATTATCCATATTAAAACCTATACCAATAGTTACGTTACCTTGAGGTTCTCCATCAATCTGACTAACAGGTTTGCCAGTTGCATCATCATAAGCTTCATCTCTAATACCTTCAAACGCAGAAATCTCTTGCTTTAAATAATGTTCATATATTTTTAGATCTTCTGGATCATCAGTATTTAAATTATGAAGACTGCTACCAAGCGTTTATGGGAATAAAATATTTATTAAATTTCCTTTTGTTTCTCTCATATCATTTTCCATTATTTAATATTATTGGTAGATTTGAGATTAATATCTAATTATGTCTACTTTAGGAATAAAGCAATATTGATCATTAGCTTGCATACATTTTAAAAAGGTAAAACCAACACAATTATTATACATAACCATTATCAGATCTATTGTTTCATCAATATAAAATGTTATACCTTTATATCCAATACGCAAATCTGAGAATGAATCTAGAGCAAACTTATAGCCTGATAAAAATACTCTATAGAATTACATTCAACAAAACGAGGAATAAAATTTAGATAATCATCAAAGTACCCTACTAAAAATGCCATAGGTATATTAATTGAATCAGATAAAATTTTTGGATCTCTATCTTTCATTGCTCTTAGAAATTTTAGCATTACTAGCTTAAACTCACGCCAATCATAGCCATATATCTTTTCTAAAACCTTATCTTGACATTCATTATCCCAATTCTTAGTTCCCCGTTTACATAGTTTTTTGCCAATATAAAAATTATACCTGTATTTTTTCATCAAAAGGCAGGATAGCAAAAGCATAGTGATTCGTAATACAGCAAACCATTAATAAAAATATTAAAAAAATCTCATAAATCATATCTTCCTTCTATTTACTATAGAGTCAAGATCCCTATCACTAATAACCATATAGAATGGTCACTTATTATATTGTATATTTCAACTTATAATTGTATATTTATAGATATATTTCGTCTATGTCAGGAGCAAACTTATAATTTTTTTATTAAAAGAACTTAAACTAAATATTTACTGAAAATAAAATATTTATATAACTTGTCAGATCCAATCATAATCAGTAATATAAAGGAATATTTAATTAAAAATTACTTTATGCATTTTAATAATAGGTCTTTAGACAGTACAAAAGTATCCACTATCTTCCGTAGATTGGGACAAAAAGATAAAGAATCTTCTACTAAAATCAGTGAATTACTAGCAGATTTTCATGAGAATGGTTTTTTACTAACAATGATATTTTTTGCTTTACCTGTAGCTATTCCTCTACCATATCCTCCAGGTTTTACAACTATAATGGGCACACCTTTATTGATTCTATCTCTGCAAATGCTCTTCGGATATAAACAAGTTTCTCTACCATCTAAAATCAATAATTACATGGTGAGCAATGATTTATTAATTAAAATAAGTAACAAAATCTTCACTATACTTAAATTTACTGAAAAATATATCAAACCAAGGTATAAATTTGCAAAATCCGTATATTGCGAACAATTTGTTGGCTTAATCTCTTTAATTTGCTCTATTTCAGTAATAATCCCTTTACCTTTAACTAACGCTCTTCCTTCTATCGGTATTATAATAATGTCTTTAGGGCTTTTAAATCGTGATGGACTAGTAATATTATTAGGAGTTATAGCTTCTATAATTGGTCTTACCATAGCTTCTATAGCCGTAATCGCCAGCTGGCTTAGCATAAAATATATATTTAACCTATTTTTATAAATTTCCAATGAAAGAAAAATTATATCAAGGATCTAGTAAAATTCTTTACCAATCTCAAGAAGACTTTGCGTATATCATGGCCTTTACTGATAAAATGACTTTAGAAAATGGAGAAATCATTGATATTGCTGGTAAAGGCGTACTAAATAATAATATCTCCTCTTTTATAATGACTAAGCTAGATATGGTTGGTATTGATAACCACTTAATTGAAAAGCTTAACATGCGTGAACAATTAATTCAATCCGTTGATATATTCCCTATTCAAGTATCTATTGCTTCTGTTGCTTGTGGACGATTTGTTAAAGAATTTTCCATGGAAGAAGGATATGTACTTGATCATCCTATTATTGACTTTAAAGTCAGAAGTAATGAATTAAAACACCCTATAATTAATGAGCATCAAATATTAAACTTTGGTTGGTTAAGCAAAAAAGAAATTTCTCAAGTTAAGCAACAAGCACTTAGAGTATATGATTTTCTAAGCGGTTTGTTTGTTGGTATAGGTATTAGGCTTGTTGAATGTCAGCTTGAATTTGGCAGAGTATTCAATAGTGAAGAATTTATGGTAATGCTTGCAGACGAAATTAGCCCTGACAATTGCCGTTTATGGGATATAAATAGCAATGAAAAACTTGGTAAAGAACTAATGAATATTGATCTAGACAAAGGTCTAAAATCATATAGGACCATAGCTAAATTACTAAAATGAACCCTTTTATTATCCTTATTAAATTCTATCAATTCTTTATTTCCCCTCTTCTGGGAAGCAATTGCCGCTTTTATCCTACATGCTCAAAATATGCTATATTAGCTATACAAAAACACGGAAATATTAAAGGATTATGGCTGTTCCTTAAAAGAATAATTAAATGCCACCCCTTCTGCCAAGGTGGCTATGACCCAGTACCTAAGAAATAATAAAACCATCTGACATCACGAGTTTTGATGGTATAGCAATCTCAGAGAGCGTATAGTTTAATTTAATTTCTGGATTCCCGCTATAACTAAAAATGACATCTATAACACCCCCCTGCAATGATGGAATTTTAACTATATTCCCTGTGATCTGATATTTTTATGAGAAGAAACAAGGGTAACACTTGGAGAAATCTTGTCACTAATTACTTCTTTTGTGTGACTTTTCATATTATTTACAAAATTATTCAATTGCAGGCGTTTTATCACTAGCCGCATGTTTTTCTGATTTATTTTTTTCTAATCCATGTCTTGATTCGTTCATATTATCAATAACGCCACCAATTTTACTAATGACATTAGACATAGTATTAAACTTTTCATCAATAGATCCAGTAGCTAAAGATTTAACGTCATTAACAATATTTTTTCCGAATTCTTTAAAAGTATCTATTCTTGAAGAATTTATTTCATCTAAAATAGAGATCGCTCCTCTAATCGCCTTACTTATCATTTGCCATAACGGTGGTTCAAAATTCTCAGCAACTGATAATACTGTACTTACTACATTGCCTATTGTATGAACCTTATTTAAAACATTATCTAGTTTTTTCTTTTCTTCTGACTCTGGTTAGGATTCTTCAGAATATTTTCCTACTAATTTACCTTACGCATCAAGAGTTTTTGTAACTAAAGATTTTGCCTTATTAAAACGACTTTCTGAATGAGATTCTTTTTCTTCTAGCTTCCCTATAGTTGGCTCTGAAGTAGCAGGTTTTTCTAACAAATTTTCAAATTCTTTCAAAGATTCTGGAGTAGATATTGTAATTGTCATAGAAATACGCTTGTTATTTATAATGTGCCATATACTGTATACACTAATTTCTTTTAGGATCAATAGACTTATTACATTTTATTGGAGGTTTTTACTAGCAAAATCTGTGTTATTTCTAAATTTAATGAAGTCATCATTGCAATGGGACGAATGTTAGCTTTGTTGCATGGAGATGAAAAATGTATATTATATGCTATAGAAAAACAAAATTGATGTAGTTTTTAGCTACAGCGGGAATCCAGTAACTTACCTGTCATCCCGAACTTGTTTCGGGATCTCATAGATGCTGAAATAAACTGACGCATGACATTTTGTTATACTTTCTTCTAGATTCCCGCTGTAGCTAGAAATGACATCATCTCATCTATATTTTGGTACCACTTCTACCTAATGGAAAACCTTCTTTTTCTTTTGGCTTTATTTGAGGTTTAGGAGCTAATTCATTAATTTTATTATTAATATGTACTTGTAAACCTATACTACCAGCTCTACCAACAACTTCTTTCTTATCCTTAAACAACTGACCAAATTCTTTTGTTGGAAATCCTTGGGCATCTGTTATTCTTTCTATTGTCTTAACATTAACAGTTTGATCTTTTTTATCCGCAATTATTTTTCCTTCTTCAATTTGACCAATTCTTTTACTTCTCTTATCAGCTTCCATTACATTTAATTTTTTTAAGAACCTTACCTTATCAGCGTTTGATAAGGCATTTTCACCTTTTGATAATTCTTCTAATTTTGTATTAATCAATTCTTTCTGATCTTTTAATTCTTTGCTATTTAACTCCTCAAAAAACGGCTTTACCATATCAGATATTTCCTTATCTGATTTTGCTTTTTTTGCCTTTGGAACGTCAATTGATGATTGATTGGTGAATGAATCTATCATATGATCAACCTTTGTTACATATGATTCTTCTACCTTTTGTTGTTCCAAGTCATCTTTTCTCTTTTCTTCACCCTTTTTAGGTTCTTCTGGCTTAGTTTCTACTGTTTTTGCGGCACTCTCCACGCTTACTTCAGAAGCTGTTTCGGCAACTTCTTTTACTAAACTTTCTCCTTCTCTACCGGTTTTACTAAGGTCTGAGACTGTACTCTCTTGACCTGTTCTTTCAATTGCCAATATAACCTGTTTTGTTAAATCGGTTTTTCGATTAACTGAACTTTCTGCTATTGCATTAGAAATATCATATCTATCTTTTGAACTCCCTTTCTCAAAAGCATTAATTATTAATTTTCTCCCTTCATCATTTTTACCCAGCTCTTCAATCATTTTAATTCTATCAAAGTCAGTTGCATCACGAAGTAAAGAACCTGCTATATCTTGTTTATCATTATCACCTAATTTTGATGAAACTAAAGCGGCCATAACTTGTTTAGGATGAGTTTTAGCTATATTACTTAGGTATTTTGATTTATCAGCAGTAGATAAATCACTTTCCAACAGATCTTTCAAAAACCTTTCTTTATCAGTAGCCTTTTCAAACTCATCTGGAGTATATTTTTTTTGCTCTTGTAATTTTAAATCTACTTGCTGCTGAATATAAGATTGTCGTTCCTCTTTAGGATCTTTTTCTTTATCTTCAGAAGTTTTTAAATCTTCTATAGCAGAACCAGTTTTTACTATTGCTATATCTTTAGCACGCTCAAGCGCATCAATTGATTTTGACAAACCAATTTCTTCTTCTCTACCTAAAGCACGCATCATTTCTTGATATTTGCCCCGAGTAACTGGTAAAGTATAAATTTGCCCTTGATGTTCAATATAACCTATAGCATCATCACTATTACCACTAAACATTACAGGTTTTGTAGAACTTACTTCCGTTAGCTCCCCACTATCATCATAATGAGCTGTAAAATATACTGCTTTACTTAAAGCAATATTTTTACCATTTTGATCCTTTACAGCCATTGATAAATGCATTGGACCATTTTTTCCTTCTTCAAGCTTTATCGGAAAATCAATGGTTCTGTAATTTTTAAGTTCAACTACTTTCCCTGCACTATCTTTCACTGCAACAGGCGGAGTTATTTGATGAGTTGACTCAGTTAAGGTGGCAATTTCTTCGCCAGCGGCATTTTTTACTATCTGAGTTCTAGTAGTAATATTAGGGGCTGCACCAACTCCTGCAGGAAAGCTATCCCATTTAATCGGAGAAAATTCATTTTTAAATTGTTCATGAACATTTTTATAACCAGCAACCTCTATCCCTTCTAGAGATTTTTTTAATTGCTCGTTCTTTAATGCCTCCCTTATTTTTTCTTGATTTTCTTCATCTTTTGCATATGCACTATATGCTTTAGGATCAACAAGATTACGATCTATTAAATCTTTTTTCTTTTGTTGATCTTGACCTTGCTCAATTAAATAATTTACTATTTTCTCCCTTTGCTTTGCTAAAATCTCTCTTCTTATTGCTTCAGTTATTGGATCAAGATTAGCTGCATTCGCATTAGGAGAAATAGTTATACTAGGACTATCTTTAACAATTGCAATAGATGAAGAACCTTGGAATACTGTGTCTCCAGCTTCTTGTTCATTATCAGGTTGCACTTGAGTAGGTTGTTTAGGCTGCACATGATCGGAAATATTCTCGTATATCGGTTCACTTTCATTATATTTAGCAAGCTTATTCATAACACTATCTTCTATATTAAAAAATTCTTCGAAAGTGCCTTCATCATAACCTTGAGCTAAATCCCTAATACTATTCCATCCCTTACCGTCAAGATTTGCAACCTGATCTACTGAAATCTTTAATTTTCCTTCACTATCATATTGCAATGCTGCAGAATCTATATTAAACGCCTCAGCAAGCTCATCTATACTGGGAGGAAAGTCTAAACTATTAATATAGTTTGATACTACATCCGCCAATCTCTCATTTTCATTTTGAATTTTAATAAGATTACTAATAAGTTTATCTTTTTCACCTGCTATCATGTCATAGAATCCTTCATCTAGATCATATAAATTTTTAATTTCATTTCTTTTTTCTTCACCAAGATTCGCTATTTGCTCTGCTGAAATTTTTACTCCCTTATCATCATATTGCAATGCCTCTGGTGATATACCCATAGCATGAGCAATCTCATTTTTAGGAATCGAATAGCTTGAATTATTAATATGCTCTGATAACGCACTTGCCAATTTTTCATTTTCAATTTTTTGTTCTTCCGTCGGATTCTTACTCATCCTTCCTTCTCCAATTATTTATTCACTAATATTAATGTTATGTAATATTCAACTCAAACACAATAAATTTCATCTATTCGTGTAAATTACCAATAAAATATAAGATTATTTCATTGTAATATGTAATAATAATTATTTATAAAATCATACCAACTTAATATATTCTTTATTTAACTCTCTAACTGCCCAAATCCATATAATACAAATTACACTAAATACACACATCAAATAGATAGATATAGATTGATAAGTTGCAGATGGCATGATAATAAAAATTAAAGATTGTAATAAGGCGCTGGTAGACTTACCAAGCTTTGTTCCAATTACATCAGCGGCTGCTTTGCCCTTTGTTTTAAGATCAACATCTAATGGTACATATGACATCTCTTTAGTAGAATCAAATAAAGTATATTTAGATGACTTACTTAAGATATTTTGAATAGCGCCTATAGAAATTGCAATCAAAGCAGGGTCAGTTAAAATAAAACTAGTTATTATTAAGGCTGAAATATGGTCAAAATTAGTTGTTAAGAAAAATAATAACCCCGTTACAAAAACCATTATGGGGGTAATCATTGCTGCTGTATACCACCCTAATTTTCTAACAACGTTAGAGCAAACAATAACCATTGATACAGTGCATATTCCTGTAATACTTATATAATTACCAATGAAAACCGCAAATTCTGTTGGGGTTTTATAGATTTTTGAAGCCGCTGATTTCCATGGCCCTTCAACTAAATTTATAGCAATACCGTAACAAACAAGCAATGTAGCTATTAACCTAATGTATCTCGAATAGATAATCATTTTAATACTTTCTAAAAGCGTTATGGATTGTTTCTTTGCTGAAAAATGCAATTGTTCAAGCTGATCTTTGGATAATATTTTATGATTAACAAACCAAAAAGTTATCAAAGCTATAGCGCCAAAAAACAGAGAGCAAGATAAAATAATTTGTACTGATAATTCACTTTCAGTATGAGTTAAATTAAATTTATTAATTAGATATTTATTTAAATGATTTAATTTTTTTAGAAATTCTCCTGATATAAAAAGACCACTCTGAGCAAACAACCCAAATAATGGATAAAATCTTTTTGATTGTTCTACAGGGGTTATATTATTAACAAATTGCCAAAATAATAGAGCAAATATTACATTTGGCCATAATTCAGCTATAATATAAAATAAAGAAAAACTCCAGTTAGAGAGAAGAAGAATAAACCATTTGAAATTTGGATAAGCCGCTACCAAAACATCAGCACGTGCTTGACTTAAATGTAGAATAGAGTAATTGGGAAAAATTACAAAGGCAAATAAGGCAAAAAATATTAAGAAGATAGATAATATAAAGTAAAAGAGCGTTTCTCCTCGCATTTTATTAACTAATTTTACATATAATATCGCTATCAAAAAAGCTGCTGGCAATACCCCCCAGAACTTTAAGAAAGCTACAGTCTCTGTACCAATCAATGTATTAATAAGACTATCTTTTAGAGCTCTGATAAGATTTTGTATGAATAAAATACAAAACATCAATAGAGTAATATATAAAAACTTTGATAACTCGTGCCTTTCTATTGGCCAAATATAATCCATTAACAAAGAAGAATTATTTGTTGATTTTGGAGAAGATAATTTATTATTAACTGACTGAGAAGATAATTGGTTTGGGGAAACATCCGCCATATAGACTCTAACCTACTATTGATTGGTTAGAACCGTATATTAAAGTTTTTTTTGTCGTAGGTCAATAAAAATAAATTTTCTTTATAGACCTCCTGACTAAATACTCCTAATAAAAATCTAAATCTCTTCCAAATTTTTAAGCATAAGTTTAGCCGCCCTAACGCCAATATCTTGGCAATCTTTAAAACTAGAAGCTTCACTATGGAAAATAATTTTGCTACCACTTGGCTCTGACAACATAAATCTAGTATGAATTTGCTCTCCTGAATATTCAGAATAAGCTGCTACTGAAGTTCTGCAATCGGCATCTAAATATTCAAGGAATGCTCTGCCAGTTTGTATTAGTTTCCAAGTATCAAGGTGATTAACTTTATTACAAATTTCTTGTATATTCTTATCATCTTTACGTATTTCTATAACGATAACACCTTGACCTACGCATGGTAGCATTTGATCTATATTAATCAAATGACAATATTCTTCATTAAATAACCCTAATCTTTTTAAGCCGCTATAGGCTAAAATCATTGCCTCTACTTCTCCTTGCAGTAACTTGCGTATCCTAGTATCAACATTCCCTCGGAAAGTAACAATTTCTAAATCAGGACGTTTTTGCTGAATTAGAATCTTTCGGCGCATAGAAGATGTTCCGACCCTACTACCCTGAGGCAATTCTTCTATTGATTTATAATCTTTACAAATAAATACATCTCTCGCATCTTCTTTTTCAAGTACCGCTGAGATCATCAATTCTTCTGGTATCTTACAAGGAACATCTTTTAAGGAATGAACAGCTAAATCAATTTCATTTTTGATAAGGGCGTTTTCTATCTCTTTTAAAAACAAAGCCTTACCACCAATATCGTACAAGTTCTTATCTTTAATCAAATCACCAGAAGTAATTATAGGAACTATTTGACAATCAATTTCTGGGTAATAATTTTTAATTTTATCAATTACTAAATTTGTTTGAATTAAAGCTAATGGGCTTTTTCTTGTACCTATTTTTATTTTCATTAGATCTCTTTTAAAATTCTATTATTATCATATCTTTAATACTGTTCCTGTGAGATGATAATATACCTTTTACAAACTAGCATCGATGTTTATAGTTTTACATTTGATTAACTAATTTTAGCAATATCTAATAGATAATTAGTTATACCAATCTAAAAGGGTTAACTATACTAAACAAATTATTTTCTATTATCGCTTTTGTATTCATTATAATCGGATAATTTATATCGCCATGTCCTATATTGGTAGCACGATAAGTTGGAATATCAGGAATATGGTTCTGACAAAAATATAATATAGCAGATTCCAAATTATTATCACTTTTAACAAAATCACCAAAAATTATAGCAGCAACATTATCTAATAATTCAGCATTCTTCATATGCATTAAATAACGATGGACTTGGTATCCTTTTTCTCCGGTATCCTCAATGATTAGAATTTTATCTTTAGTATCAGGATGGAGTTTTGTACCAATCATATTCGTTACAATTGTTAAATTACCACCAATAGTTTTTCCTACTATCTTCTTATCAAAAGTATTAGCTATAGGAGTAAGCTCTATCTTTGAATCTTTACCGGATAATATTTTAAATATATTCCCGATATTTTCTTCTCTACAAGACACTGTACTAAGGACTGAGCCATGAATAGTTGATAAATTATAATTTTGATTAAATAATAAATGTAAGGAAGTTATATCACTAAACCCTATCAAAATTTTGCTACCAACTGGTTTAATGTCTAAGCAATCAAAAATAAACTCATCACAACCATAACCACCACGAAAAGCCCAAATTATTTTAACTTCTGGGTCAGTTAAAGCTTCAATAAACGCTTTATATCTTACATCCTTATTAGCTGCAAAAAATGCTAAACTATCACCAGCAAAAATTTCCTTATCTACTTTTACTCTAAATCCTTGACTACTTAAAATATCAATAGCTTCTTGCAAACGAATATCAGCATCAGCACAGCTAGAAGCTGGAACAATTATTGATATATAGTCATTTTTTTTATTTATAAGAATTTTATTCATTATTGACTATTGATTTACCAAGACTTCACAAATCATATGATTATCTTCTATCCCCACCAACTTTGCCTTAACAAGCTGTCCAATAGTAAAGTCACCATCCAATTTTACTGGAATAAAACTTTCCGTATGAGCCATGTTGTTATTTTCTACAAGCAACTCAACAACTAACCCTATATTTCTTTTATAGAATTGTTGTAACTGGTTTTTTCCTTCTATTCTCAAAATCTCCGCCCTTTCCTTTCTTATCGGCTTTGCTACTTGCGGCATTCTTGCTGCTGGAGTTTCTGCTCTTTCAGAATAAGGGAAAATATGTAAATATTGTAGATCCGCTTCAGAAATCAGCTTTCTAGTATTTTCAAACATCTGATCTGTTTCAGTTGGAAAACCAGCTATTATATCAGCTCCAAAAGATACGTTAGGTCTAGCTGCCCGTAATTTATGACAAAAATCAATAATATTTTGTCGATTATGACGACGTTTCATCCTCTTAAGAATCATATCATCACCTGCTTGCAAGCTAATATGAAAATGCGGCATAATCTGCGGCGCATATGCCATCAGATCAAATAGTTCATCATCAATTTCCGCTACGTCAATAGATGATAATCTAAGACGCTTTAATTCAGGCACCAGATTTATAATTCGTCTAATCATCTGAGCAAAAGTTGGGTTCCCAGGCAAATCCGGACCATAAGCCGTAACATCTACACCAGTAAACACTACTTCATTATAACCATTCTCTACTAATTTTTTTACCTGCTCAGCTACTACACCTATTGGTACCGAACGACTTCTCCCTCTTCCATAAGGAATCATGCAAAATGTACAATTATGATCACAACCATTTTGCACTTGCAAAAAAGCTCGTGATTTACCGTCAAAACTACTTACCATGTGATTAGCGGTTTCTTTTACTGACATAATGTCATTCACTACTACCTTTTCATCATTCAGCTGATAATGAACGGGTGATAATTTCTCAATATTACCGATTACCTTATCAACTTCCGACATACTGCCATATTTTGTAGGATCATTTTGAGCAGCACATCCTGTAACAATAATTTTTGAGTCTGGATTATTTTTTCTGGTTTTACGAATCGCCTGACGTAATTGTTTTTCTGCTTCTTGGGTTACAGCACAGCTATTAAATACTACTACATTATCAAGACCAGAAAGGGCTAGATTAGTTTTTATAATTTCACTTTCATAAATATTCAATCTGCAACCAAAAGTTACCACCTCTTGTTTACTCATAGAAGAATTCTCCTGTAGCAACTAAAGTAGCAGGACCGGTCATTATAATATTCTCTCCTTGCTTAGACATTTTTAAGCTGCCTAATTTAAATACTACTTCACAAGGTGAATTAACAAAACCAAGCTTTAAAGCTGAAGCAAAAGTAGCGCAAGCTCCACTACCACAAGCAAAGGTCAAACCTGCGCCCCTCTCCCAAACTGACAAATAAATTTTATTATTTTTGATTGAAGCAAAATTCACATTCACCCCATCAGCAAATAATTCTTTTTCCTGCAATTTCTCGCCAATAATCTCTTTATCCTGATCACTAAGATCACTAAATATGACAAAATGCGGATTACCTATATCAGCGCAAATAACTTCCTTCAAATCAATCATATAACGTTCCGCCACCTGCCAAATTTTATCTGACGAAGGCATCCAATCTTCTTTAAAGCTTACTATTCCAGCATCAACGCTAATTTCATTATCAGCCAATACCTTACATAATAATTCTCTACCATAGACATTTAGCTTAACTTCCTTTTCACCGGTATTTAGATATATTAGTTTGGCTAAACATCTTGAAGCGTCACCGCATAGTTTAGCAACTGATCCATCTTGATTATAAATCAACATCTGATAACCTAATCTAGTTGGCGCTTTTGTCGTCGAAACTTGTCTTTGCTCCTCACGTACGTTCGTGTACGCTGCGGCGCTCGACTTCGTTTCTCCTAAAAATCCCTCAACTATATTTAGGTTATCTCTATTTAAATTTACATTATCTAATTGTTCATAAATAATAAACTGATCGCAACCTATACCTATATGCCTATTAGCCATATTTATGGCTAGCTTAGATAGATCACAATTTGCAGGTAAATCATTTTTGTTGATAATGACGAAATCATTACCTAAACCATGCATCTTGACAAAATAGATTTTTTGAATCACTGTAAAATCTTTCATTTCTTAAATTTCTCTATATTATAACAAACATATATCAAACCAGCAATTATATAATCAATGACTTTCAACTCGAGCAAACTTAGCAATGGACTCACTATAGTTAGCTATAGCATGCCACACGTAAATTCTGTCGCTGTAAATTTAATAGTAAACACCGGTAGCAGATATGAAGAAAATTCTGAAGAAGGTATATCACATTTTCTTGAACACATGGCTTTTAAGGGAACAACTACTAGATCCGCTAAACAAATTGCTGAAGAGTTTGATTCTATAGGCGGACAATTTAACGCTTATACAGGACATGAACAAACTGTTTATTATACTAAAACATTAGGTGAACATTTTGACAAAGGTTTGGAAATATTATCTGATATAATGCAAAATTCTGTCTTTTCTCAAAGCGAAATAGAAAAAGAATATCATGTTATATTGCAAGAAATTGCCCACACCAAAGACAACCCTGATGACCTTATTTATGAAAAATTCTTTGCTAGCGCCTATCAAAACCACCCCCTCGGTAAATCGATTTTAGGTACAGCAGAAACTTTAAAGAATTTTGATAAATCACATTTTAATGATTATATTAAAAAACATTATAATGCTGGAAATCTTTATTTATCAGTAGCTGGTAATATTTCTCATGAACAAGTAGTAAAAGCTGCGCAAAAATTCTTTTATTCTTTAAACACTAACCCAAATAGTAGATTTACAAAAGCAACTTATACTGGTGGACATAGCGTTATTACTAAAGAACTTGAGCAAACAACTATGGTTTTAGGATTTGAAAGCGTTCCTTACCTTAATATCCAACAATTATATCAAACTCAAATCTTATCATTAATATTCGGTAGTGGAATGTCCTCAAGATTATTCCAACAAATCAGGGGAAATCTTGGGCTTGTTTATGCGATTGGCAGCTATAATAGTTCATATTACGATAGCGGATTATTTAGTATCTACGCCGCAACTAGTCACTATAAACTCCCTCTCCTCACCGAACAATTAATTAATGAGATCAAAAAAATCTCTGAAAATATTAAAGATTCAGAACTCACCAGAGCTAAAATCCAATTAAAATCTAGTATTTATATGGCTCAGGAAAAATCTACTTATAAATCAGAAGAAATTGGCAAAAATTTTGCTATCTTTGGTAAATATACTCCTACTGAGGAAGTTATTAATAATATTATGGCAATTACTAGCAATGATATAATTAATATTGCTAATAAAATATTTGTCAGTAAGCCAACTTTATCAATCATTGGTCCAGACCCTTTAAGCATAAATTATCAAGAATTGTCTAAAAAACTTGAAAATAAATAGCGGCAACTAGCATTTGTCTATTTCATCACATAATTGCTGCTATTTTCATATTTGTTAAGTAAAATTAACTAATAAAGCCTGTGTTTTACTAGTTCCTAAATATTTTTAATGATAAACTATTAGTTAGTATTAAGAGTTAAAATATGGAGACTAAATATGAAATATTTAGAGGATTTACAAAAAATATTAAACGATCCTGAAAAAGCTATTAGATTAGGGGCATTTAACGGTGACAGACATACTGATGAGAACGCCTTTGCTAAGTGGGGAAAAGCAGAACCTGGGTGTACGTAGGGAATGTTAAATACCTATAGAGAAATGGTTAATTCAATTAATGCTCCCTTGTCCATAGTAAGTAATAGAAAATATCCGTACTAAGTTTTTTAACGAGATGGTTTATGGTAATAATGGAGTAAAAAAGGTAGGACTTAATAATACTACTGAAGAAGGAAATGTCTTTTATATAGATTGGAATGAAGCAACTATAGAGGATAGAAGAAATATAGTTACTAACTTAGATAGTTTAAAACAAAAACTAAATCTATCTAAAAATGATATTGTACCATATAAGCTAAGAAATCCGACTAATTATAAGAACTTTAAATATCCATATTGAACATACACAGGTACACCAGGAAAAACAGCTAAAGAATATTTTGCTAAGTTACTTGACCGGTATAATTCCCATGATGATTCTAAATTAATTAAAGATCAAGTTTTTACTAATATATTAGAATTAGTAAGAGATTTAGAAAGAATACACCCGTATCCTGATTTTAATTGCCGAACTTTTTGTGTATTAGTACTTAATAGAGAATTAATAAAAAACGGCTTTTCTCCTTGTATAATGGAAGACCCTAATGTGTTTGATTATAAAACTCTAGATGGTTTAAAAGCTTTAGTTCAAGAGAAGGACAAACTAATTTTCAAAATCTTGTAAAAACAGACAAATTACATGATATAGATCCAACTAATGAGAATGGTATAATAAAAACAACTTGGATATAAAAGAACAATTCCATAAAATAACTAATAACCAATATTCATATCTAGAAAATAAATTTACTACTCAAGAATTAGTTAAGCAACATTACGTTACTACAGATGAATTAAATACCATATCTCCTGATAAACTTGATATATTATCTTCTTTTGGCGCTCAAGAATTATATAGGAATGGTTATAAATTTAATGATCTTAATAAAAAAGAATATAGTAATGATAAAATTCGTGCCCTAACATCACATAATGTCCTAAAACTATACAAGAAAGATCCAAAATTATTTAATGAACTTACAAAATATGATGAAGAAAAAATTAAGACTCTAACTTCTGTAAAAGCATTAAAATTATATAAAAAATATCCCATAGCATTTAATGATTTTACAGAATATAATATCGATAAAATCAATGTATTAGTTTCATCTAGAGCGCAAAAACTATATGGAAAATTCATAGAATATGAAAATCTTAAAAAACATAATATAGATAAAATTAGCGCTTTAACATCTCCTTTGGCTGAAGAATTATACAAAAAATATCCTACAGCTTATAATGACCTTCAAGAGTATAATACAGATAAAATCAATGCTTTAAATTCTAATGATTCTTCTGTAATAGAATTATTAGATGTTAACTACCTAACTTTTGAAGAGTTACAAAAATTAAGCGCTAAGCAAATTGGAAGTTTATCAACAGCTAAAGTTATGAAACTATTAGAAGATAAAAACATGACTTTTAAAAAATTGCTATCACTTAGTGATACAGAAATAAAGGTGGTAACTTCAAATTATTCAGTAAATTTATATGAAAAGGGATATGCAATTCCTTCAGAGATAGAACCTTTGAGCTATGATCAATTAAACTCTGTTTCTTCATCTTCTGCAGTTCAATTATATAAAGATGGATACGCAACTATCAATGATTTAAAAGACTGGACTCCCAAAAAAAACGGAGTTAGTTTGTCAAAGCGAATTTTATAAGGACGATGGTACATCATCAACATACAAATACGACTTCATTGATCCTAAAATACAAGGTGAAATTTATGATACTAATCCAAGTTTATTACGATTTATAAAAGTTCAGGCCGCTAAAGTTGATGCTATTTTAAAACAAGGAATATTAAAACCAGAAGATTTACCAAAATGTAATTTAGAACAAATGAGAAGTTTATTATTCACCAATTCTTCCTTAGAAGCGCAAGAAGCATTAAAAGCTAAATTAGCTACTACTGAAACAAAGGATCAAAAAATTATTGGATCAGCTACTGAAAAGGTAGTAAGACAGAGATCGCAAAGCCCTGCTAGAGATAATTCATCTTTTTTTAAAAAATAAATTACTCTATATTATATTTACCATTTCCTTATTTTTTCTTAAGCAAAAAATAGGGAATTTTTAATAACACCCTTGCAAAATGACCATTTAATGTATAAATATAGTAAATATAAAATTAACTAATATATACAAATGACAGCCACTAATCCAAATAATGTTAATGATGTCGTAGAAGTTGCAACTCAGAACTCTGCTTCTATTTTTTCTCTAATATCCTCTGCTGATATTATAAGCAAATTGGTTATGTTGCTTCTGGTAATCGCTTCAATTTGGGCATGGACAATAATTATTGATAAGCTTATTAACTTATCTCAAATTAAAAAAAAGATTGCAAATTTTGAAGATACTTTTTGGTCTGGAGCAGTCTTGGATCAATTATACGAAACTGTTAAAAGATCAATAAACAATCCTCTTGCATCAGTTTTTATAGCGGCAATGAATGAATGTAAGCGTCAACATTCTAAGAACCTTAATGATACGCTTAAGATAAGCCATAAAGACCGTGTTATGCAATCAATGCATTTAATTAGAAATCGAGAAATTGAAAGATTAGAGCAAAATCTTGGATTTTTAGCAACTACTGCATCTAGTACTCCATTTATTGGATTGTTTGGTACAGTTTGGGGAATTATGCATAGTTTTCAATCTATTGCCGCTTCAAAAAATACTTCTCTTGCTGTTGTAGCTCCTGGTATAGCTGAAGCCCTTCTTGCTACTGCTATTGGACTATTTGCGGCAGTCCCAGCAGTTATTTTTTATAATTATCTTTCAGCTCAAGTAATTAAAATTAATAATAAAATGGATGATTTTATTAATGAGTTGAATTCTATATTAACTAGGGCTATAGATGAAGAGAAAATGTAATGGCTATAAATATCCAATCATCAAATAATAGATCTAGAAGGAATCTGGTAAGCGAGATTAACGTCACCCCTCTTGTTGATGTGATGTTAGTATTGCTAATTATTTTTATGGTTACTTCACCGATGCTAGTATCAGGTATTAATGTTGATTTACCAGAAACTAGCTCTTCCCCACTTGCTGGTCAAGATGAACCTTTAGTTATTACTATTAATAGCAAAGGTGATCTATATCTATTAGACACTAAAATAGCTAGAGAAAATTTAGCTGATAAATTAATTAACGTAACCAAAGAAAAGAAAGATGCTAGAATTTTTGTCAGAGGAGATAAAAACGTCTCTTATGGTGATGTTGTCGCAGTAGTAGCTGAAATACATTCAGCTGGATTCTCTAAAGTATCTTTAGTTTCTAATGTAAAATATAATGAAAAATAATCTTGATAGATTTTCTATTTCCTTTTTCTGTTCTATTGCAATACATTTATTAGTAATATATTTTTTCCTATTCGGCCTTCCTTCTTTGTTCAAAACACCCCCTGAAGAACAAGTAATAGTCTTTGAAATGCTACCTGTTAGCGATAAATCTAATGTACCTAATAAAACAAAACAATTAGAAAAAGCTATAGAAAATGAAGATGCTAAAAAAGTAGAGCAAAATAGACCTGTACCTAAAGTAGAAGAAAAGAAACCAGAACCAGCAGAACAACCAAAGATTGAACCTAAACCTAAGCAAAAACCTGTTGAGGAAAAGCTAGAGCCTAAGGTAGAAGAAAAAAAGCCTGAGCCTAAGGTTGAGAAGAAGCCTATAGAACAAAAAAAACCACCAGAAAAGAAAAAGACTGATAAAACTGATTTAGATTCATTATTAAAAAATTTAGAACAATCTTCTGAAGGATCTAACCAAAAATCAAACAAACAAGCAAAATCTAAGGAAAGCAATGAAACAAAAGAATCAAGAGGTCCTTATGATGGAAAATCAGAATTATCAATTAGCGAAATAGCTTCAATCAAACAACAAATAGAAAGAAATTGGAATATTCCCATAGGAGCGGAAAATATCGAACAAGTACAAATAGATTTATATATTGCTATAAATCAAGATGGTAGTATCAAAGAAGTAAAAATAGATAAGGCAAAATGTCCCAATGTTTCAAATAATATTTGTAGTGCTCTTTCTAACAGTGCAGTTAGAGCTGTATGGCAGGCTAGCCCTATTCAAAATCTAATTCCTGATCGTTATGATAAGTGGAGAGAATTTATTTTATCTTTTAATCCTGCTAAATTAATTGTAGATTAAATAAAAGATCAGATAAAATATTGACAAGTAAATAATGATATATTATTTGAGAATGACATTCCAGTCTACATGCAATAAATTTTTCTTGCCATAACAACTTCTTATCATTACCCTAATTACAAAAAACAATATAATAGAAACTAATATTTAATATGACTAAAACTACTATAATCAATAGCGAAACTAAACAAAGTAAAGAATTTCTATCTTTTATTTTTGTAATTATCCTTGCTATGATGATTCGAACGTTCGTTATGGAGCTTTTCTTTGTGCCCACAGCTTCAATGAAGGCTACAATATTCGAAAATGATTATATTTTCTCAACAAAATACTCATATGGTTATAGTAAATATTCTTTACCATTTAGTCCTAATGTTTTTAATGGCAGAATATTTGCTTCTACTCCTCAGAGAGGTGATATAATAATTTTTCGCCCACCTAATAATATGAGTATTCGTTATGTTAAGAGACTTATTGGGTTGCCAGGCGATAAAATTCAGCTAATTAACGACCTAATATATATTAATGATAAACCTATTGAACGTGATAAAGTAGGTATTTATGAAAGTGAAGCAGGAAAATTTTATACAAAATTTAAAGAAACTTTACCAAATGGAGCAAGTTACTTTTCTTATAAATTGCAAGAAAATAACAATTCTTTTGCAGACCAACTGAGTACTACTTCAATTTTTTATGTCCCTGAAGGAAAATATTTTTTCCTTGGCGATAATAGGGATGAATCTGGCGATAGCAGGTTTGACTTAGGATATGTACCTTTTGAAAATTTTATCGCTAAGGGACAATTCGTTATCTTTTCAACAAAGGAAACTTTATGGAGCAATGATATCGGAATAATTAACCAAATACTTAGAATTGGTACTTGGGTTTCATCTATAAGGTTTAATAGGCTATTCTTATCACTTTATCAAAGTTTAGATGATGGTAAATAAAAACAAAGAGCTAGTTATTGCTACTCCTGAAAAATTAGAAAATGATATTAATTATAATTTTACTAATAAGGATTTATTAATTGAAGCTTTAAGTCATCCTTCTCTTAAACAACATATACCTAAAAATGGTGTCCAAAAAAATTATGAGAGGTTAGAATTACTTGGTGACGCAATAATTAATTTTGCTATTACAGAAATTTTATTTAAGAATTATTCTACTTACGATGAAGGAAAATTAGCAAAAATTCGCTCATATCTTGTTTCTAAAGACTTGTTATGCAAAATTGCTGCAAAAATTAATTTATCAGATTATATTATAATGACTAGCGGTGAAGAAATTTTAGGCGGCAGAAAAAATCTCAATAATATTGAAAATACTATGGAAGCCTTAATTGCGGCAGTATATCTTGATAGTAATATTGATAATACTAAACGAATAATATATAATTTATGGCAAGAATTCATATCTATTACTGATCTAACAGATTATGACCCCAAAAGTACGCTTCAAGAATTAGTACAAAAACACGGTATTGGCAAGCCAATATATGAAATGATACAGAAAGAAGGCCCTGCCCACTTTCCTATTTTTACTGTAGGTGTAAAAATAGGAAATAATATTCAAGGATCTGCTACAGGCCATACTGTAAAAGAAGCTGAAAAAAATGCCGCTAGGAAATTAATTAATATTCTTAAGTCTAAAATGAAATAATATCTTTAATATAAAGCATAAGTAAGAATGAAATTTTAAGAGGCGTTAGTGTTATATTATATAAATAAAATTTTTACTAATCACAGAGTACAATCTGGCATATTAATGATTCTTGGATGCTCTCTTGCTTTATTGCTAGCAACTTATAATCCTGAAGATCCATCTTTTAACTCAATTACTGATAAAGAGCCAAGTAACATATTTAGTTATTTTGGCGCTTATTTTGCAGATATTTGCTATCAAACTTTTGGATTAGCGTCTCTTATTGTACCAATTTGTTATATTTTTTGGTCTCTTAGTATTTGGCGCTTAGAACAAAAAGGCGTATTTATCAGATGTGCTATAATGTTAACAGCTATTATATCATTATCTATAGTCTGCGCTAATATAAAAATAAATTATTTACCTACTGGCGCTGGAGGAACAATTGGCACCCTACTTTATCCATTAATTATACAATTAGACCATAGGATTTATTATTTATTAATAATAACTACCATTATCTCACTAATTTTATTATTAGAAATAAAATTTTCTACTTTATGGAACGCAATAGTAAAAACATATAAATTAATACCATCCAACAATATTATATCTTTCCCTAATTTACCAAAAGTATCCAATATCTCTATACCAACAGTTAAAGAAACTAAATCTATGCCAGTAAGACAAGCGCCTTTTATCACTAATGAAGAAGCTACTTATGTTAGACAATCTCCTGTAGTAGAAGAAAAAAACCTTAATATTAAATCATCTTTTGTAAAACAACATCTTCCTTTATCAAAAGAAACATATACTACGGAGCATTTGCCACCTATTGAATTATTAAAAGAAGCTAACGCCCAAAACATAAAAATAGAAACTGCTAGCGAGTTGCAACAAAACTCTCAAATGTTATTAACTGTCCTTGGTGACTTTGGCGTTAAAGGTCAGATTATTAATATTAGTCAAGGACCTGTAGTTACTATGTATGAATTTGAGCCAGCAGCTGGTACCAAATCATCTCGCATTATTGGCCTATCTGACGATATAGCAAGATCATTGTCTGCTATATCAACCAGAATAGCAGTAATACCTGGCAGAAACGTTCTAGGTATAGAATTGCCAAATAAGCAACGAGCATTTTTTTGCTTAAGAGAATTAATCGAAACACCTGAATATCAAGACAAAAACATCTCTCTACCTTTAATTTTAGGTAAAGATTTAACAGGTAAACCTTTTGTAGCTGATTTAGCTAAAATGCCTCATTTACTTGTTGCAGGTACAACAGGTTCAGGTAAGTCAGTAGCTATTAACGCTATGATTATTTCTTTATTATACCGATATACTCCTGAAGAATGTCGATTAATAATGATAGACCCAAAAATGCTAGAACTATCTTCTTATGATGGAATACCTCACCTCTTAACTCCAGTTGTTACTGAGCCAAGTAAAGCTGTTGTGGCTCTGAAATGGGCTGTAAAAGAAATGGAAAACCGCTATAGAGCTATGTCTAATATCGGGGTTAGAAATATTGCTGGCTATAATAATAAAATTTCTGAAGCTATAGCATCAGGAAAAACATTGGAACGCAATGTTCAAACTGGATTCGATCCTGAAACTGGGAAGCCTATCTACGAAACAATTAGTATAGCAATGAAAAAATTGCCTTTCATTGTAGTAATCGTTGATGAAATGGCTGATTTAATGCTAGTAGCTGGTAAAGATATCGAAATATCTATACAGCGTTTAGCGCAAATGGCTAGAGCGGCAGGAATTCACATTATCATGGCTACTCAAAGACCTTCCGTTGATGTTATTACCGGGGTAATTAAAGCTAATTTCCCAAGCCGAATAAGCTTTAAAGTAACTTCTAAAATTGATAGCAGAACTATTCTTGGCGAACAAGGTTCAGAACAACTTCTCGGTATGGGTGACATGTTATATATGGGTAACGCTTCAAAAATTACTAGAGTACATGGACCATTTGTTGATGACAAAGAAGTAGAAAAAATTACCGACTATTTAAGATCTACTGGAACACCAGAATATATTTCAGCCGTTACCCAACAATTGGAAGATGACGAAGATAGTATCGATAATTTCTCTAGCGATAACACAAGCGATGAAGCCTTATATAAGAAAGCTTTGCAAATAGTACAAACTGAGAGAAAAATATCTATTAGCTATATTCAAAGATGTTTAAGAATTGGTTATAATAAAGCTGCTACTATAGTAGAAAAAATGGAACAAAAAGGCGTCGTTTCCCCTCCAAACCATGTTGGCAAAAGAGAAATATTACTGCCAGAAAATTGAGGTTTAACGTACTAAAATAATTTTTGGTGAGAATTTATCAGCTAACTTTAACCATGCTCTATCAGTAGTATAATTTTCCACGTCACAACAATAGCCGGTTGCTATACATGCCCTATCACCTAAAGATAAACCATAATTTTTTGTAAATTTAATTAACTTACCGGCAATAGCACCTATATCTTCACAAAACGGTATTATATCTGGTACTATACTTGATACAATTTAGTTAATTTCATGCTCTGCTATATTTAACCTAACTAAAACAGCAACTAATTCGCTTAAATTTACTGATGAGATAGCACTATTTGCAATAACATCTTCTAATATTTCATAACCAGGTTCTTTTTTTAATAAGGCAATAATTGCCGACGTATCTAATAAAGCTTTCTTAGTATTAAGTGAGGGGCTAGAACTTTTTTGCATCTTCATTTCTAATACTTTTCAACTCTTTCTGTAAATCAATATTTTTATATTTACTTAAGATATCCCTTGCTTTCTCTATATTAGCTTGAAAAGTTAAAACTATCAATTCAGAATCTCCATATTTAATCGAAACTTCATCACCTACTTTAATGTGTAATTTCTTTCTAATTTTAGCTGAAATAGCAAGTCGTCCATTACTATCTACATAATTTTTAATACTATCATAATATGTACCAGAATATAGAATTAATATAAATCTACTATTATTTATATTTTAACTAAAATTATAAAAATGGTCATTTAATAAGATTAAACTATTTACAAATTATACACTAAAATTAATAAAAATCCTCCTTGACCTCCTTATTATTTTAGGTTATATCACCGCATGAAATGTTAATATTTTTTAATAAACAAGAGAATATCTATGCTACGACATCTTAGCCCGGAACAAAAATGGGAAATACTTTTTAAAGCTATCCTTCCAAATTCTAAAATAACCGTAACAAATATTAGTGATAACATGATTTATCTCTCAACGGATCAAGGAACAATAGAACATTTACAAAGCTTATTAGCAAATCCAAATGAACTTAAATTAAATATTACTCATGCTATCAGCACTAATAATATTGCTAAAACCGTTTCTATTAAATCAGAATCAGATACATCTAAAATACTATCATATTTCAGCAAACAACCAGAGGATTTATTGCTAAAATTAATAGCATCAGAGTATATCACAGAAACCCTAGGTTTAAAAGATGGCTACAACCTATCTAATTTTAGTTATAATGACATAACTAAAATTGCTAAATTACATTTTGAAGGAAAAAAAGCTACTATAACACTTGTTGAAGCAAAATATAATTTATTTAGCAGCTCTTTACCTGATGCTAAAACAGCATTAGAAATTTTGCAAGGTAAAACCAATCCAATAAACGATGAACTAAGTAATTCACCAAATGGAATAATAAAAATACAATCCAATAATACAGAACCGCCTTCTATCGATATATTGTATAATTATGGGTATTATATTCAAGCGGTACAGGCATCAGAAGAACAACTAATTCCTTCAGAACCACCTATTATTGCTTTACCTAATGTTGATACTATCCAAGAATGGACTATTAATCAAAATGTAATAGTGAATTTTTTAGGATCAATTTTTAACAATGTACTTTTCTCTCCTATACAGGAAAATGAAAAGGAATTACAACCTGTAATATTTTCCCCTAAAGAACTAATGAGTATATCCAAACCTCATTCATTACATGCCATATTTGATACTAGTAGTAGTATGGAAAGTGGTTTTACAAATTACTTAATAAATACCTAAACGTATTAAAAAATTCATAGAAACAGTTCAAGATTGGGAAATAACTATTACTGAATTTAATACTATTATTAATAATAAAACTTTTAATTCGCAAGCAGATAATTTTGAGGCTATTCAACAATATGTAACACAATTTAAAGCTAAAGGACAAACAAATCTTAATGGAGTTTTAAAACAAAGCATAGAATCCTTAAAACATATTATGAATGATAACACGCCCTCTACTCTATTAATTTTTACCCATGGTAAACATGAAATAAACGATAATTCAGTAAATATTCCTATCGATGACATTATTAATCTAATAACTGAAACTAAACATAACCAAAATTTTACTATGTACAGTATGGGGCTTGGAACATCTTATAATAGAACATTCTTTGAACAAATGGCACGTGAAGGGGAAATTACTCATATTGATTTAAGGTCAACAAATGATATTGTTGAATTAGAACAATATATGCAAGATTGCGCTTATAAAAGGGATTTATTAGTGTTTGTTCGAGATATCACTAATACTACTCAAAAGTACTTAGTCAAAATTCCTCATAATAGTGATATTCATATTGCTGATCCAATTCCATTAGGAAGTTCTATGTATTATAACAATGAGGAATATACTATAGGATGCGTTGGTAAAGAAGCGACTCATACAGAAGATGGTTATTAAGAAAATAACTTTTACCAATAATGACAAAGGTAAAATAATCAGTTATTATGACGTTTTATAAAACGTCATAATAACTCTGCTAATGATAAAACAAATATTTACCTACCCCATAGTTAGAATATATTTAATATTTCAATTAATAACTCGAATAGCTTTAAGCTCTTATACACTATGGAAACAAGAAATAAATTTATCTGACTTATGGTCGATTTTTATTACCGGTATATTTAATGATTTAGTATCATTATGTTATTTCTTACCAATAATCCTAATCCTTACTAGTTTATTTCGTAAATTATTAGGATCATACAGGTCAATATATACCAGCTGCGCTTTTATTAGCTATTCCTGTACCATCACAATATTTACTTTTATCTCATTTGCTGAACTAACATTTTGGGATGAATTTAGTACCAGATTTAATTTTATTGCTGTTGATTATTTAATTTATACCAATGAGATCATAGGCACTGTAAAAGAATCTTTGCCTTATAGAGAAATATTATCCTTTATTATTCTACTAAGCGCGCTATTAACTTTTCTTTCCAGGAAATGGATAATTAATCATCTAAATAATGTAAATATAAAAACTGATCTTATCCTTGCTCTAATATTAACTATATTCGCTTTATGTTCTTTTAATTTTTATAGCTCTAACAAACTTATATTAAACTCTAACAAATACGCTATTGAACTTGGCAAGAATGGTCCTTATGAGTTCTGTTCCGCTTTTATTAATAACAGTTTAGATTATAATAGCTTCTATCCAACCATAGATAACCAAAAAGCCTTAAATATAGTCCGCTCAAGCCTATCACAAAATGCTACAGAAGACTTTCTTGATAATTCTACTATCACTAGAAAAATTGTCAGTAATTCTACTAGCGCTAAAAAATACAACATTATTCTAATTACTGTAGAAAGTTTAAGCTCTGAATTTATGGAAAAATTTGGCAATAAACAAAATATTACACCAAATTTAGATAGGCTAGCGAATGAAAGCATATTTTTCACTAATTTATATGCTGTAGGCACAAGAACTGTTAGAGGGTTAGAAGCAATTACTTTATCAGTACCTCCAACACCTGGCTCTTCAATCATTCGCAGACCAAATAATCAATCATTATTTAATATCGCTACTATCTTTAAACAGCAAGGATATATTGCTAACTTTATTTTTGGCGGTTATAGCTATTTTGATAATTTACAAAATTACTTCCAAGGCAATGGCTATAATATAGTTGACAGAGGAAATCTAAAAGCTAATGAGATAAGTTTTTCTAATATTTGGGGAGTAGCGGATGAAGATATCTTCAATAAAGCTTTAGAATTAGCTGACCAAAATTATCAAGACAGCAAAGAATTTTTCTCATTAATTATGACTACCTCTAACCATCGCCCCTATACTTTTACAGAAGGAAGAATTGATCTCCCTTCCGGTAGCGGACGTCCTGCAGCTGTAAAATATACTGACTACGCCGTTGGCAAATTCCTCGAATTAGCTAAATCGCGCCCTTGGTTTGATAATACCATCTTTATCATTACTGCAGATCATTGCGCCTCAAGTGCTGGTAAAACTGATTTACCAATTAATAAATATCATATACCTTTATTAATATACGCTCCTAATATCTTGAAACCACGAGTAATTAACAATCTAGCAAGTCAAATTGATATTGCTCCAACTATTTTAAGATTACTAAATTTTTCTTATAATAGTAAATTCTTTGGTCAAGATATTTTAAATACTCCAGCTAACAGAGCTTTTATTAGTACATATCAACTACTTGGCTTAATAAAAGATAACCATTTAGTAATTTTAAGCCCCAATGCTCAACCAGTAACTTATCAAATAACAGATGAGGATAAAGTTAAAGTTGAGAATAACGAAACTCTTGTGGAAGAAGCTATTAGCTTCTATCAAACTGCTTATGATTTATACATTAACGGAGCAATGAAGGAGTAGCTATTTTTTATATAACTTCAAAAAATCTCTTGTAATATATTTTTTAAAATATTACTACTTATAGTAGAAAAACTATAAGCGGTAATGCCCATAAAATATCAATCTTTACCCTTTAGCTATATCCTAGAACAAGAATATCATAATTTTAGCTTGTGGTATTGTACTAGGATTATTGTCTATTTTACGTTAGACAATGAACCATCTTTTCTAGTAATCTTTGCCATTTTCCTTACTACCTTGCCTATAATTATAATATAAAACTTATCTCCGCTATTTGCTCACTAATTGGCAGCTATTGTTACTTAGAATTAAGCGGTATGCAAATCGCCGCTACCAGGGCGTTTATTATGACAGCAATCTTAATGAATGATCGGTCAATTTTTCCTCTTAGATCGCTAGCTATCGCCGCTTTTATCATATATCAATAAATCCAGAATTATATTTCACCCTAGCTTCCAATTATCGTTTATTGCTGTTCTATCATTAATGGGCGGCTACGAATTTTACATAAAAAATCAATGGTTACTTGGAGAAAGCAAAGGAATATTTGCAACCATAAAATTATATTTTGCCTCTAATATTTACTCAACTATCCTAGCAGGAGTTATTACTGGTCCAGTAGTCATAAATCAATTTTATACTTTTGCCACCTACTCTGTTATCATGAATCTTATTGCGGTACCGATAATGTCATTCTTCTTAATGCCATTATCAATTATCTCCGTATTCTTAATGTTTTTTAACCTTGAATATTATTCTCTGAAATTAATGGATTTTTTTATTGATTTAATTATTCAATCAGTAAAATTTAATCACACCCTCCCATTACCAGTCTGGTATTTTGGCTATATTAGCAATATTAGTATATTAACTTTTTTATTTGGCTTCTTCTGGTTCTGCTTATGGAAAACCAAATGGCGCTTTTCAGGAATTATTATAATATTAATATCATTTATTTTAATGAACAACTTCCCTTTGTCTAATTTTATAATTGATAATAAGATGAATGTCGTAGGAATAAAAAATAGCAATTCAAAACTTGAAATTCATACCTACTCTACTAACGATCCAAAACCAACAAATTCAATATCTGCTTTCAAAAGATTATATTGGGCGCAATGGTTTGGGCAAAATGACGTTAAAATATTTTACTCAAAACAAAATATTTTTACCTCTGAGAAACAAAAGCTAATTGTAAATTCAAGCCTAACACAATCATGTGAAAATGCCGATATATATCTTAATTTAGCAGATAATAATAACTGCCAAGGCAATAAACTCACTATTACTAAAGAATCTTTAGCAGATAATGAAACAATGTTAATATTTTGTAATCAAAAACAATGTAAAATTAAAACTAAGACTAATAAAAGATTTAGTTTATAGTATAAAATTTTAAAAAATACGTAAATATCAATAAGCTACAGCAAGTTCTTAACAATTATTTTTTAAAAGTACTATTATTTTATTCAAAAAAATATTTTTTTGCACTTTTGCCTTTAAAACTTGTTACTGTCAGCTCTACAAGGCGAAATTTTAGTGAATTTTGATAGTTTTTTAGTTGTGATTATAGAACACTAAATTTATACTTGCCCATCATGTAACTATATAAGAATCATATCTTAAAATATGTGTAGCGCTAAGAGTTTTGTTCTCCATGGAATAATCGGTTGCATTGGCATTGTTGCATGGAGACCTTATTATTCGTCATGACAAACGATTGTATATTTTGTTTCATGGAGATAAAATTAAATAATAGATGTAAGAAGATAAAGCAAATCCGATGTCATTCCAGCGTAGACGGGAATCCAGAAGAAAGTATTAGTAACGTCATGCTGAATTTATTTCAGCATCTATGAGATCCCGAAACAAGTTCGGGATGACAGATCAACAATTCTAGATTCCCCCTACGCGGAAATGACATCCAAATTATCCATGAAAATAATGCCACAACCGGTTCGTGATGACGAGTAGTTTTGATATTTTCCTCGATGGCTGGGGGTGATTTGCTATACAAACCACCCACCATAACGGATAGCTTATTAACTAAAACGGCATTTTTAATCCTGGTGGTAATCCCATACCACCAAAAGCGCTAGACATAGAATTCTGAGAATCTTCATCAACTTTCTTTTTAGCATCATTAAAAGCAGCAACTATTAAATCTTCTAACATTTCTTTTTCTGTTTCTTTTAGCAAAGAAGAATCTATAGAAATCTTACGAGCCTCTCCTCTTCCAGTAACAGTAATATTTACAAGTCCACCACCAGCTTTTCCTGTATATTCAGTATTTGCCATCTGATCTTGCATCTCTTGCATCTTTTTCTGCATGGATTGCGCTTGTTTCAAAAATTGATTAAAATTTACCATGTAATCTATCCTTTAATTCTTATTAGGCGCTAGTAATATATCTGATATAGTAATTTCTGGAAAGTGTTTTATTAATATCTCCCAATCCTTACTAGATCTTACCTTATCAATAAATTGTTCTTTAATAGTCAATATTTGTTCTTGCTTGCTAACAATAATCTTATAGACTTTTCCTGACCATGCTGATAATAAGCTGCCTATCTGCTCTTGCATTTTCTTATTAATATCTTTGCCAGCAATTTCTATAGTATCGTTACTAAATGATTTAACTTCAAGATCATTCATTAATTGATAATATATTTCCATTTCATTATTAGAATGTAAATAATTAAGAAAATCCGTAATCTGATAGCTTGAAGCTGGTTGCTGCGCTTGTGGCCGCTCGCTAGATAATTCCTCAATAGATGGCAACATCTGAGAATAAATAGATTTTATTGCAAGCATCTCAGCTTCAATCATTTGATTATGAGATATTTTCATATCCATAATACCTTTGCTATATATTTGCCAAATAACCGATAACCTACAGGTAGTAACCTGCTTCAAAATCCCTTCTATCTCTTTACTAAATGACTGATATATTGGATTTTGATAACTAGACAATAATTTCACCTTACTAAGATAAGCAACAAAATCCGCTAAAAGAGTTGTAAAAATTTCTAAATTTGCTGATGAAACATATAGATCATTTAATAAATCTAAAGCCTTTTTAACATCCTTTTTAATAATCGCTTCAAAAAACTTAATAATACTGCTTGTCTCAACTAAACCTAATATTTGGCATACATCAGCTGAAGTAATATTTCCTCCTTCTCCTAAACCAACTACCTGATCTAATACAGAAATTGCATCTCTAGCTGATCCATCAGACCTAGACGCTATTACTCTTAAAGCCTCTTCTTCTATTTTTAACTGTTCTTTTTCTGCTATTCCTTGAAGTAATTGCAGAATTTCATTAAATGTCAGCCTCTTTAAATCATATCTCTGGCATCTAGAGATTACTGTTAGAGGAATTTTTTGCGGTTCAGTAGTAGCAAAAATAAATATTACATGCGAAGGCGGTTCTTCAAGAATTTTCAGCAAAGCGTTAAATGCTCCCTTAGAGAGCATATGAACTTCATCTATAATAAAAATACTATATCTACCTATAAGCGGCTTATATTCACTACTTTCTATTATTTTCCTAATATCGTCGACACTGGTTTTACTAGCAGCGTCAATTTCTACTATATCTGGATGATTATTCTTATTAAAACTAAGACAATTTTTACATTGTTCACAAGGCTTAATATTTTGCTCAATAATTACTGGTTCAGTACAATTAATAGTTTTAGCAATAATCCGAGCTGAAGTTGTCTTGCCAACTCCTCTAATACCAGTTAATAAATAACCCTGAGCTATGCGTTCTTTTAAAATAGCATAACTTAAAACCTTAGTTAAAACCTCTTGCCCTTGAACTTCTGAAAAGTTAGAAGGACGATATTTTCTGGCAAAATTAATATATTGTTCTGTTGATTTGGTCACTATTGATATTCACAAAAGATATGATATGAGCAGTATATTAAACTTTTTTCTTAAGGTAAAGATAGTTTAAAGTTTTTAGAATAAGCTATCGTTTTTATTAAATATATAATACTTGCTTAAAAGAAGGGATATGCTAGCAATGACCCACGAATTACAACTTTGGCTGCTTCCTTTCGGACCTGACCACCTGAGCAGAATCAATGCCCACTACTAGCATCAAGTAATATAATATTTTTATTAGATATATGCAAGATTTATAATATCTATTTATCTAGCTTTAGACTGCTGATTTAAAATTTGCGCAGCTTCAAGGGCGGCATAGGTAACAATCACACTAGCTCCAGCCCGTTTAAAACACATTAATGACTCAATTAAAGCAGCTTGCCAATCTAATGCTCCAGCTTGCGCCGCAAATTTTAACATAGCATATTCACCACCAACTTGATAGGCAAATATATTAGTATTAAAATTATTAGATGCCTCACGAATAATATCCAAAAACATTACCCCCGGTTTAATCATTATCATATCCGCTCCTTCAGCAATATCATGTTCTATTTCTAACATCGCTTCTCTAGAATTACGAATATCCATTTGATAAGTCGCCTTATTTAGGTAAGACGCTTTATTATTTTTTAAAGCGTCTCTAAAAGGAGAATAAAAACTTGAAGCGTATTTTGCCGCATAAGATAAAATATTTACATTAGTAAAACCTTCAGAATCCAATGTCTGACGAATTGCTAAAATCCTTCCATCCATCATATCCGATGGAGCAACAATATCCGCCCCAGCTTTAGCTAAAACCAGCGCCTGATTACTTAAAGCTTTAACCGTCTTGTCATTATCTACTTCACCATCATGCAAAATACCGTCATGTCCATGCGAAGTGTAAGGGTCTAACGCTACATCGCATATTATACCAATATCTATATTGGCATGTTTTATTGTCCTGACAGTCCTGCACATCAAGTTATCGAGACTATAAGCTTCATCAGCGTTATCACTTTTTAAATCCTGCTCAACACAAGGAAATAATGCTATAGCTTTAATACCAGCCTCACAAGCTTGTTTAGTAGCAATTACTACTTGGTCAATCGATAATCTATATATACCAGGCATTGATTTAATTTCTTGCCTTTGATTTTCCCCTTCAACTACAAATAATGCCAATACTAAATCACTAGCGCTCAAACTATTTTCTGCTACTAATTCTCTTAGCCAATCAGCCTTTCTATTTCTTCTTAATCTTACTATTGGATACATATCAAGATCCTCCACAATATATTTAGGCAAGTCTAGTATTTTTCATTTAAAGCTGCAAGTATATTTAATTTATATAAATAATAAAACAAATAACAATTGTTAATTTACAATAAATAGGTTTATTATAATAATAAGTGATTTTCATTGCAGGTAGTTATGACAGATAAATTGCGATTAAATAAAAAGAATATAATAAATTATCTCCTACTCCTTATTATATTTACTTACCCTATAATTGAAACCCTTAGTAAAGATATTAAAGCAGGCATCCAAGCCCTCCCTCCAAAATATTTAATTGGTAAAAGATTTTAAGAAATGTCTTAGCACTAAGAAAAAAGATACTTATCAATATTATTGCTACCATCTAATAAACCAAAATTATGTCCTAAAGACCCTTGGAAACAATTAATTGAAATGGATTTGCTCCCTTGCTAATTCTATATATTGTTAATATTTTAAAAATACACAAATATCAATAGGTTACAGCTAATCCTTAATAATTTACATTCAAAAGTAGCTACTAAAAAATAATTTTTTTACTTTTGCTTCTAAAGCTTATTACTATCAGCTCTCCAAGGTGAAATTTTAGTGAATTTTGATAGTTTAAGTTTTTACGAATATTGTAGTAATACAACATCATTTAAACTAAAATCTTGTAATTCTATTTTCTTGCGAATCTCTACGTTTATTAGTTGTTAGCGTTTTACTTGGTGTTTAGTGATGTTGTTCAGTATTTAGTTGTGTAATAGGTTTTGAGGTTTAATTTTCTATAAATTAAATCCAGTCATAAAATCAAATATGAGCCAAAAGAAGATATAAAATTATTTAATTTTAACCAGAAAAATTTCAGTGTCAACTAAATAGAGCTAGAATAAATTCTGAGAGTCATTTAATTTGAGCCAATATTTGCCGATAAAAGCAAGCCTGTTTCATTTCGAAAGCGAGTCGCCACACTAGTTCTTATATGTCACTCATCTTTTGCGCCCCATTAAAAAATCCAACTAAAAATCCACCTGCTATAATCATAGCTGACATCCAGATTAAGCTCATCATTGGTTTATAATATATTTTGGCGTGAATTATCTCACCGTCAATTTGGTTTAAAACTGCATAGAGATCATAAGTTAAATAAGAATATATATTACTTTCTTGTGATAATTGCTGCTCTATTATATAGAATCTATTTTCAGGTTTTAATATAGTTACATTCTTTTGAGTCTTATCTTCAATCCAAAATTCTGCAATTTGCCGATAATAATTCTGAACTGCTGAAACTCTAATATCCTTTAAGATAACAATAAAATTTTTTGTTTCAATTTTATCACCTTTTTTTCCAATAAAATCAATTTCACTTTGTAATAATGAATTAAGAGTAATAGATAATGCCAATAAGCCAAATCCTAGATGCCCTAAAATCATTGCTATATTCAGCTTTTTCCCACTTTTTACAAAAAAAGAATAGCAATTTTGAATTATTAAAAAAATGGAAAATATAGTTACAGTCGCTGAAATAAAACCATAAGAAATTTTTATTGAGCTAATTGTAGTGATGATTAGAGAAACAACTAGCATCAATATATTTTTTCTTATTGCTCTACTTAAGCCAGCTAATAAAATTGTTGGAACAATAAAAATTATAAAATTATTTATAAAAAATCTTTCATTAATCGTAATGGATTCTTGGTACAATATCCCATAAACTACTGGATAAATAGTTGCGTATAACAAAACGATAAATGATATTAAGAAACACCATCCTCCATAAATCAATCTAGTTGGCGATTTTGATTTAGAGGCAACAACTAGACTATCATCAACTATAGAAATATCTAACTCTTTTCCTTTTACAATCATTAAAATTAAAGTCGATATGGCAATAATAGCAAAAATAGCTAACATATATATTGCTCTCTCTTGCGATGAAACAAATGAATGAATTGAAGTTATTAGCCCTGAACGTACTAAAAATGTACTAAATATTGCTACTAAGAAAGTAATTATAGATAAATACATTATCCAGCCTTGCATTTTTTGATGCCTAATGGTTGTGATGATCGAGTGATATAGAACAATACCAGTAAGCCATGGCAATAAAGAAATATTTTCTACCGGATCGAAAAACCAAAAGCCGCCCCAACCAAGCTCTCTATACGCCCACCATGACCCAAGAGCTATGCCAGAAGTTAAAAATAATATTCCTAGATTAGCGAATAATTTAATAATTTTGAGATCTATAAATTCTATTTTTGACTTTATTAAAATAATACAAGTAGCGGTAAAAGGAACTAGGTAACTAACATATCCTAAATATAATATCGGTGGGTGAATTACTAAAGCAATATCTTGGAGCATAGGATTTAGACCAAGCCCCTGACTTGGTCTAAATGATAAGCCTATAAATGGGTTAGAAGTAAAATAAATAAAAATACTAAATAATATATAAATCGATGAGATAATGATTATTGCTATTTTACAATCTTGCTTTAACTGGTAATAATTAAGTAATAAAACATAACTAAAACCCATTATTTGCAATAAACACAACCATAATAAAATTGACCCTTCATGGCTTGCCCAGCTAGCCGCAATTTTAAAGATTAAAGGTTTTAATGTACTAGAATTCAGAAATACATTCTGAATGGAAAAATCTGATATAATAAATCCATATACTAAAGATAAGAAAGCTAGCAATGTTAATATAAAGCTTAAAGAAAAGAATGTTAGGGGTAGTTTTTGTAAATATAAAATATCCCAACAAGAATTATTTTCGATGTCATTCCCGCGGAGGTGGGAATCCAGAAAAGGAGTGTCATCACGAGCGACTGATAAGGAGTGTGGTGATCTTATGAGGTTGCAACTAGCGCTAAAGCAACCTCGCAATGACGATGGTTCTCTGGATTCCCGCCTCCGCGGGAATGACATCAGGAATCGCAAGAATGAAATCAGGAACGGGAATTGTCTCAAGAGTGGAAATAGCATAGAAAACTGAAAAGGCATTACTGCAAAAACAATAGCCAAACCACTAAAAACTATTGCTAATATTTGAAGATAATTACCAATATTACTAATCACTTGCAGCGTCTATATTAGGAAGAACCGTTATTTTTACACTATCAATTTTATTGCCTATTTTCTTAATAATAACGATATTTAAATTAAATATTTCAACAGATTCTCCTTGGTTAGGAATACGTTCAAGCTTATGAATAATTAAGCCAGCTATAGTATTAGCGTCATCATCTGATAAATTCCAGTTTAGCTCACGGTTAACATCTCTAATAGTTGTAGATCCATCAATGATAAATTCTGTTTCTGATTGTTTTATAATTGTATCAAGAGGATGATCATGTTCATCAGTAATTGGACCAACTATTTCCTCTAAAATATCCTCTAAAGTAATAATACCTTGCAAATCTCCATATTCATCAACAACGCAAGCAAAATGATTCTTTCTTTCTCTAAAAGCATGGAGCTGTTGAGTTACTAAAGCATTTTCTGGTATAAACCACGGTTGATTTATTAATTCCGTAATATTTATCTTATTTATATCATTATTATTTTCACTAAAAGCTCTAACTAAATCTCTGGTATGCAATACTCCAATTATATTATCCTGCGTATCCTTCCACAAAGGAATCCTAGTATGCTGACAATGTAACGCTTTTTTTACTATCTGATCTTTTGGCAAATCTAAATTAATCGCCACTATATTACTTCTGTGGATCATAATTTCAGATACAGTCATTTGTCTAATATCTAATATACTGCCTAACATATCACGATCATCTTTAGCAACATTACCTTCAGTATGATAATGTTCTATAACTCCTCTTACTTCCTCAGCTACTGATACGTCCTGCTGTAAATTAATACGGAAAATAAAACAAAACGCCTTAGTTATAATTGCAAAAGCAAAATTAATTGGTTTAAAAATCTTTAAAAGAATTGTAACAAAAGGCGAAGCAAATAAGGCTAACTGCTCTGATTTAGCTACTCCAATAGCTTTAGGAATTACTTCACCAAAAATTATTATTACAAAAGACATAACCGCTGAAGCGACAACTGTACCGTTATCACCAAGCCAAGAGATGAACATACCTGTAGAAATTGTAGTGCAGATAGTATTAATCAGAGTATTTACTATTAGCAATACGCTAATTACTTTCTCTTTATTCTTAAGAATTTGCAATATATTTCCAATCTTAACACTCTTTGTCTTAAGTTTTTGTATCTTGCCAGGGGAAGATGCGGTAATAGCCGTTTCAAGACCAGAAAGAAAAGCAGAAAATCCTAACATTATAGCTATAACGAGTATTATCAAAAGAGTCATTTATTCTTATTCTAAATAATTTAATATAGCTAATTATATTAGTGATTATCAAAATCCCCTAATGCTTTTTAGAGGTTTTTTGTTTTTAGTTATTTATAACGATGAATCGTGAGGGATTGTTGTGTGGAAACTTGCAATGTTATTTTTCACACTATCGATGTCATTCCCGCGAAGGCGGGAATCCAGTGGTAATTTTAGTGTCATCCCGAACTTGTTTTGGGATCTCATAGATGCTGAATTAAGTTCAGCATGACGTATTGGTACCTTCTGGATTCCCGCCTTCGCGGGAATGACATCAGTTTTTGCTTTTCTATATCACATTACTATACAATTTTTATCTCCATGCAACAAAGCTTGCGGTTCCTCCCCATAACGGGTTTTATATTATACCATTAACATTCCACCATTAACATGGATAGTTTGACCTGTAATATAAGAAGCTTGATCGCTAGCAAGAAAAGCTATCGCATTGGCAATATCTTCTGGATTACCTAAGGCTCTGACAGGAATTTTTTGCATGATTGCTTCTTTCTGCGCATCATTTAATTTATCAGTCATATTAGATTTAATAAAACCAGGAGCAACAGCATTAATTGTAACGCCTCTATTTGCTACTTCAATGGCTAATGATTTAGTCATACCTATTAATCCAGCTTTTGAAGCGCAATAATTTGCCTGCCCTGGATTGCCAGATACCGCTACTACAGAAGAAACATTAATTATTCTACCATAACGCTCTCTAATCATTTTCTTAATAGCTTCACGATTTAGAATAAAACTAGCTTTTAGATTTATATCAATAACTTTATTAAAATCTTCATTGGACATTTTAATTGCTAACATATCATTAGTAATCCCAGCATTGCAGACTAAAATGTCAATTTTTTCCATATTAACTACTAAATTACCGCATTCCTCAGTATTGGTAAGATCACAAGCAGATATTGTATAATTATCTTTTAATTCTTCAGCAAGATTTTGGAGCTTCTCTTTATTGCTACCACTTATTACTACATGGCTACCTAAAGAATGCAATAATTTAGCAATGCTTCCACCTATCCCACCAGTAGCTCCAGTAACTAACGATGTTCTTCCTGGTAGATTTATCATATTTTTATTCTTCCTCTTCAATTAATATTTCACTATCAAAAACTGTACTATTAGCATAAGAAGCTTTCTGGCGTATCAGCTGCTCTATTTCAGAACATATATCAGGATTATCTTTTAAATACTGCTTCACATTTTCTCTCCCCTGTCCTATCCTAATATCTTTATAGGAAAACCATGAGCCAGATTTCTCTATTATTTCCAATTTAACGCCCAAGTCAATCATCTCTCCTTCTTTGGAAATACCAGCTCCATACATTATATCAAAATCAGCTGTTTTAAATGGTGGAGATACTTTATTTTTTACAACTTTAACTCTAGTTTGGCTACCTATTACATCTTCTTTATCTTTTATTGATGATACTTTTCTAATATCTAATCTAACAGAAGCGTAAAACTTTAAAGCGTTACCACCAGTAGTAGTTTCTGGACTACCAAACATTATCCCTATTTTCATTCTAATTTGATTAATAAAGACAACTATACAATTAGTTCTAGAAATTGAAGCGGTCAGCTTTCTTAGCGCTTGGCTCATAAGCCTTGCCTGCAACCCCATGTGGGAATCACCCATCTCTCCTTCAATTTCCGCTTTAGGAACAAGAGCGGCAACACTATCAACCACTATCATATCAATAGCTCTAGAACGCACTAAAGTATCAACTATTTCTAACGCCTGCTCTCCTGTATCTGGTTGAGAAATAATCAGCTCATCAATATTTACTCCCAACTTTTTAGCATAAGCTGGATCCAAAGCATGTTCAGCATCGATAAAAGCGCAAGTACCGCCTTTTTTCTGAGCTTCTGCAATGACGTGAAGAGTTAAAGTTGTTTTACCTGAACTTTCTGGACCGAAGATCTCAATAATTCGTCCTTTTGGCAATCCGCCAATACCAAGGGCAATATCAAGCCCTAAAGAACCTGTAGGTATTGCTTCAATATTTACAGCCTTACGCTGACCTAATTTCATCACGGAACCTTTGCCGTAATTTTTTTCAATTTGACTAAGCGCGGCTTGAAGAGCTTTTTCTTTATCCATAATTATCTACATTTCTAAAATTCAAACTAAATTTATAAAGTAACAAAACAAGGAAAGCTACACAAATATTACTTATTACTAAATATATTATTAGTAGAAAAATTAATAATATATTTAATTTATTAAAAATCAATATTGTCACAGTATAAAAAAACTTTACTGAACTTATACATAAAGATTTTTTATCATCCAATAATTTATGTTAATCTAAATATATTAATCTATTGGTAACTATTATGTCTGATTTAGATTTTAATAATTTACAGCAAGTAGATAAACAAAAGGGAAGTAACCCCGGTGGGACTTATAAAGATAAAGTTACTGGTGAATTATACTATTTTATTGTAAATTAACAATAAAATTTCCTGTACAAAAAAATCCTGAGTATGGTAATGATATAGCCAAAATGAAGTACTAGCGGCCAAATTATATGAGCTTGCTGGAGTAAAGGTACCAGAATTATCATTATTACAAGATAAAGAAGGCAATTTTGCAGTAGTTTCAAAAATAGAAAAAAGCTTTAAGCCAGCATTTGATCCCAAGAATAAATCCAAACTACGCAATGATGTTAACTGGCATGAATTGTCCGGCGTCCAAGAGGGACTAGCAACCGATGCCTGGCTCGCCAACTCGGATGTAGTAGGCCTTCAATATGACAACATAGGTACACCTATGTTAACCCAGAAAATGGTAAATTAGAAGCTTGTCGCCTTGATACAGGAGGCGCGCTAATTTTTAGAGCTCAAGGAGGATTAAAAGGCTCTCAATTCGATACAGGCATTTCTGAAGTTGATAGTTTAATGGGCAAAAATCCTAAAGTATTTAATAAGCAACCAGCATATTTATTTGTTAATACACCAGATGACAAAATAAAAGAAGGAGCAGGAAAAATTGCTAAAATAAATGATAATGCTATTAAAGAACTAGTTAATAAATATGGACCAGGAACTGAAAAGAAAAAAAAGATTTAGCTAATAAATTAATTGCAAGAAAAAGCGCTTTAATAAAACGTTTTCCTCCTTTAAGCCAATCAATTGGAAAAAAACCGCTTTTAGATAAGACTAATCAACCTAAACCTGCTGGGATGGATAAAGCACAAAACCTTACTCCACAGGAAATAAAAGAGTTTAACAATAAATTGAACGGTTACGTCTTTAGTGCTAGTGTTAATTTTCCTATAAATTTAGGAGATACAAAAACACCATGCCGTAGTATGCCATTCATAAAAATGGTTCCTAAAACGACGGACGTTTATATAGAAGATATTAATAAACTTTCTAAGGAAGACTGGATAAAACTTAGAAGTTATCATAAAAAAGAATTTGATGAAATATTTAAAGACATACCTTTTGTTCAAAATAAAATTGCTGAATATGAACAACTTAAACCAAAAAAACAATTAGAAAAGGAAAATCTTTTATCGCATAAAGAAAATAATACAAAAAAAATAGAAGAATTATTATCAAAAAATAAACTCGGAAAAGTTCATAGCTTAGTAAAAGGTAATAATATTTCTGAAATTTATCCTCATGGACCTTTAAATAAAAGTGAAGAAACAAAATTATTTGAAAAAAATGTTAGAGGAAAAAGTATAAAAGCTCTATCTAAATATCCTAATGAAAAAGAATATTTATTACCTCCATCTACCCAACTTAAGTGGGGAGGGTATAAAAAAACTGATAAAGGGCATGTTTTTGTAGTAGAAGGCGCAAATGTCTTGATTAATGAAAAACAACTACCATCATATAAAGCAGCTGAAGAAATTATATAACACTATATCGGAATCTTAAAGTAAAAC
Organism: Candidatus Rickettsia vulgarisii; assembly: GCA_050920655.1. Classification (GTDB taxonomy): domain Bacteria; phylum Pseudomonadota; class Alphaproteobacteria; order Rickettsiales; family Rickettsiaceae; genus Tisiphia; species Tisiphia vulgarisii. The sequence continues at coordinate 431,341 of CP133317.1, forward strand.
CTTGCAAATATAGCTCAAGAGAAAGCAGTCTTAGAAGAATATGGCGAGAAGATTTTAAACATTACTAAAAAACATGGTTTAATTAATGAAAAACATGTCGATGCATATTGTAAAGCAGAGCCAGGGAAAGAATCAAAATTCTCTCAGGATATAAAAGAAACTCTTGTATATCCATAACAAAGAAAGATTTTCAGATAAATATGCACTGGCAGCTAAAATAAGTAATTCTTTAGGGTTAGTAGCAGTAAGTCACTATTTTAATAAAAAAATTGAATCCAATAAAAATAAACTCAAAACGGAATTATCAAAAATTCAAACTAATTTAAAAAAGTAAAAACTTAATAAATAAAACGCCTAAATAATAATCATAAAAATTATACATATAAGCCTGTTATATCTAAGGGCAAAGATGGAAGTAGTATAGTAAAATTTTAATTATATAACAACAGCCTAAGATAACTTCGATCTTGTTACATGGAAATTTATACTACGTCATAGCGAGTAGTTTGCGCAGCAAATCACGTGACTAACAAAGTAAAAATATCTTAAAATATAATTGGTATTAAGACGTTTCTGGATGGTAACAATGCTAACGCTCTTTGCCATAACGGTTAATAATAATTTTTATCTCGATGCAATAAAACTAGCAACTTCTTATAATCATTTTATCTTCATCATTACATTTTATTCTTGACTATTCCCCCAGTTGCTTTTATCATGAGCGGCAGTTTATTCATTAAATATTGCATAAAGGTTCATAGTCGTGGCTAAAAAAAATAAAAATGTTTTGGTAAGACTTGTTAGTACTGCAGGTACAGGGTATTTTCTTGTTAAGAAGCGTAACCCTAAAACTCAAACTGAGAAGCTATCATTTAGGAAGTATGATCCTGTAGTTAGGAAACATGTTCCTTTTAAAGAAGAAAAGATTAAATAGTTAGTAAAGATATTATGGCAACAAAAATTCGTTTGGCAAGAGGGGGATCAAAGAAGCGTCCTCATTATAGAGTGGTAATAGCAAACGCAACTGCTCCTAGAGATGGTGATTTCTTAGAGAAAGTTGGTACTTATGATCCAATGCTTAACAAAGAAGATGCAAACCGCGTTATTCTAAAATCAGATCGTATTGAATATTGGCTATCTACTGGCGCTCAACCTACAGAACGCGTTGCTAAATTTATAGAAGAAGCTGGGATAGCTCTTCCAGCATCAATCAAGAAAAAAATGGAAATTAAGCTTAAAAGCCGTAAAGCAAAACCTCCTAAAAAAGAAGCAAAACAAGCTTAAAGGTCAAATTATGTCATGCTGAACTTGTTTCAACATCTATAGATCCCGAAACAAGTTTGGGATGACTACAGTTGTTTCGCCGGATTAGCTCAGTGGTAGAGCAATCGCCTTGTAAGCGGTAGGTCGTCAGTTCAAATCCGACATCCGGCACCATTTTTCTCTTATTAGAAAATCTAATAAAGAATGTTAAAGTATAAAGGTATATATATATATATGAAAATCGTTAGTTCTATAAAAGCTTTAAAAAAGAGACATAAAGATAATAAAGTTATTAAAAGAAAAGGTAAAATCCTTATTATCAATAAAACAGATAAAAGATTTAAAGCTAAACAAGGTTAATTAGCTACCTTCTTATTTTTAAAGATATTTAAAAAGACTTGTATAGAATCTATACAAGTCTTAATTTTATTTCTCCCCTCTTCTTATATATTACGTTCAAGTTTTGACTAAGTATTACTCTCATGAATTGACATATTTTTAATGTATCAAGATTCTCATAGCAGCCCTAAAATAATTGTATAGCATAAATCTTTCTATATATTAATATTATCGTTTATAACAACAGGCAAAGTAAAGACCTATGGCAAAATTTAAACATCAAATAATAATAAATACAAGAATTAAAGATTCAAAAGGCAAAACATTACCTGTAGAAATTTCTGGTGATGCTTATTGTTATCTAATCAAATACCAAAATACATATATAGGACAAGTACTATATTAAAGTTGAAAAAGATGCAATTTATATTCAGAAAATGAATAATTATACTGTTAATGAGGACAAAATTAAAATCCAATGAGAGAGGGATCTGCTCTCTTTGAATGGGTATTTAAAAGAAGTTCAGAATTGAATAAAGGGGGAAATATTGAACTAACAGCGAGCGGTAGATGCGTCAAGCCCAGCTTATTATAAAATGAGGTTAAGAAAGCAAGATTATGCTTGGACAGTTTTAAGAAAAAATATTGAAAAATATAAAGAGCAACAAGATATTAATATAAAAAATGAAATAATAAATGATCATTTTTACCAAACAATATTAGAGAATGCTGGAGCATCTGGAGCATATTTAAAAAAAGATCTTTCTAAAATTACTTTTGAGGAAGCTATTGAGTACGGAAGATATAGTAGTGATAACGATAAGTTTGAATTACTACTTCAGGAAAATAAACATTTAACTGATAGTGATTGTTATGAGCATGATATGCGATCAATCACGATGTATTTACCTAAAAAGAAAATAGTAGAAAATATTTTCAAATTTAGTATAGATAATTTTTGTCCAATAGGTAGTAATACCATTGTTGATGAGAATTTAATTTCTAATGATAGGTTAAAAGCACTAGTAGATAAAGAAAAACTTGATCCTTCCAATGCATTCGAGATTCAAAGTAAAATTAAAAGAAGTAATATTACCGAATCTGATCTAGATATGATTTTATCACCAGAAGGCTTAGAGCTTATGAATAGAAATTATGTTTCAGGTTGGTATATGGTTGTTTGGCTACAAAATAAATTACCTAATGTTACTTCAGGAGATTTTCTAGAAGCTTTGACAGGAGGAAAAATCATACCAGATATTGACAGTTATCTTGATAATCCCGAACTATATAATCAAAAGATATTAGAGTATAATGAAACCACACTAAGTGGAGAAAATTCAGATTATTCATCAGATGAAAATTAGCATACTAATAATTTTTTATTGTCAGTATAGCTTAATGCAATAAGGTGGTATACTTGCGATGTAATGCGTCAGTTTATTTCAGCATCTCTCTAAGCCATAATAAATTCTGAAACAAGCTGACACGCAGTCGTTCAGTTATCGTCTTATTGCATTAACTATCTATCTACTATTTGACGTCTTAGTTAAAGACGCTATCTTCTTCATATGCAAAAAGCAGATTTTTAATAAAGAAAGATCGGAATCTAAACTAAAATTTTCACCTAAATTATTTTTAGATTCTTGAGTTTTACGCTTTGAAAGAAATCTATAATTTTTATTTGAATAAGGTTGATAAGTTATATTCTTATCCCAAACAAAAAATCTATCAATTAATTTAGTTTCTAGTACACTCCTAATTACCATCCAACTTAAAAAATAAGAGAAACTTTCAAAATTATTTTCATCGATAATTAGAGTAATTGGCTGATTATTATTTTCTCTACGAACAATATGACATAATTTAATAAAAGCTTCAAGTCATACTGATTTCCTGCTTCAATAATCTTAATTACTGACAGATTATTATCGTCGCAACATTTAATTAGACCTTGTTTTACTTGTTCAAGATCAGTATTTGATGAATATAATAAGATAATAGCAGATTCGAGTTATAGCATGAGTCATAAACTCTCCCTTTATAATATTAAACTTAAATTAATTGCTTAAATTTTTGACCGGCCAAGTAAATCTTAAGAGAAAATACTTGGCAGTCAGGGAGTTCACAAAACCACACACGACGGTCTATGGTAGCCTTTAGGCTTGGCGAAATTAATAAAATCCAAACCCTGAACATACGCTAATCTCCCCGCCCATAATAGAGGATAGTATCATTTGCGGCAGATACTTACCATGTGTTAGAGGTTGTGACACCTTAAGAATAATCTTTTAATTGCTCTACATGCAATGATAAGATATCTTTAGTTTAAAGTCAATAATAATTTTTCTACTTTTATTATTTATTTTTAAACATTCAAATTTACATCAATAATATCTTGTTTTGCACTATAAAGAGCTCTGAAGCAGCGTTTTTTGCTAATTTTAACATCTCGTTAAACTGATCTGTTGAAAAAGGCTCTTTCTCTGCTGTACCTTGAATCTCTATTAAATTACCATCACCAGATAAAACAAAATTAGCATCTACTTCAGCATTACTATCCTCTAAATAATCAAGATCAACTATCGCCTGCCCTTGATATATACCACATGAAATTGCTGCGATTTGCCTAATTAATGGGTTAGTTTTAAGTATTTTTCTAGCCATTAACGATCTAATCGCTAAATGAAGAGCAATATAACTACCAGTAATTGCTGCTGTTCTAGTTCCACCATCAGCGTTAATTACATCGCAATCAATAATAATCTGTCTCTCTCCTAACGCTTTCAAATCAATTGCCGCCCTCATAGATCTACCAATCAATCTTTGAATTTCTTGAGTTCTACCAGACTGTTTCCCTTGAGCGGATTCCCTTTTCATTCGTTGATTAGTGGAAGCTGGTAACATACCATATTCGGCAGTTATCCATCCTTGATTCTGTCCACGTAAAAATGAAGGCACTGTTGTTTCACAGCTAGCGCTACAAATTACATGAGTATTGCCAAACTTAATAAGGCATGAACCATCTGCATTGTTAAGAACTGATGGTTCAACAGTAATATTCCGTAACTGATTAGGCTTTCTCTTTGATGGTCTCATATAAGCTATTTCATAATTAATTCGAAGAGTATACTTGAAAATATCAAGAAAAACACTATATGATAAAAAAATAAACTTTTGCAAGAAAAAATCTACATATATGGAAAACCAAATAGATAAAGACACTGATATTCAAGATACAGATATTACTAATGAAACAAATGAAAATTCTGAGCAGGTTATAAATTCAGATCAATTACAAGAAATAGTTAATCTGAAAGAACAAAATGAACTATTACAAGATAAATTATTAAGAACTGTTGCCGAATCAGAGAATCTAAAAAAACGTTTAGAAAAAACAATTGCAGATACTAGAGAATACGCTATTTTTTCTTTCGCTAAAGATTTGCTTGCCGTTAATGATAATTTAATTATGGCTTTAGATCATAAGCCAAAAAATATTGATGGTGAAGTGGCTAATATTGTTACTGGTATCGAAATGACTAAAAGCGAACTTTCTAATATATTTGCAAAGCATGGATTAGAAACTATTGCCCCGAAATTAGGGGAAAAATTTGATTACAATATTCATCACGCAGTTTCTCAAATAATATCTGAAGAATATGAACAAGATAGTATCATATCTGTAATGCAATTAGGGTATAAAATAAAAGATAGATTACTTAGACCAGCTATGGTTCAAGTAGCAAAATTACCTAGTTAAGATTTAACGTTACTAACTATACAACACCTCAATACTGTCATGCTGAACTTGTTTCGGGATCTATTAGATGCTGAAACAAGTTCAGCATGACATATTTTTAATTTTATATTAGCTCTTAATTGTTAATTATTGTATTATAATTATTAAAAGTGTTACTTAAAAATAGTTGTTAATTCAGAAAAGTTTATAATAAGGGTATCATTCCTAGCTAAGGAGGGAATCCAGTAACTTACCTGTCATGCTGAACTTGTTTCAGCATCTAATAGATCCCCTGCTTACGCGGGAATAATTGATATCTAAAATAAAATTTATTATAAATATTGTTAAACTATTTGTATTTGTAAGTGACACCAATTAGCAAGCTATAATAGGAATAAAATGATTATTTGGGATAAAGTAATTTTCTGGGGGATTGTAACTGGCATCATAATCGTTATGCTTGTTCTAGTACCCAGCGCTTTAACGCCATTTTTTATTGCCGCAATAATATCTTATATGCTACAGCCTTTGGTTGTTTATCTTTCACGCCGACATAAGTTTCCTAAGCTAATTACAGTATCAATAATTTCGCTATTATTTTTCAGCATCTTTATAATAGTTGTAGTTTTATTATTACCTATTATATATCAACAAATTACCTTACTAATAAGCAAAATTCCTATTTATAAAAACTATTTACAAACTCAATTAGTTCCTCTTATTACTCATAAAATTCATTTAATAGATCCGATGATTACTGACAAATTAAAAGATTCTATAAATAATTTTGCTAATGGAATATTTTTGCTTATTACATCTCTTGCTAATAATATCTGGCGCTATACTCTAACAACTATTAATTTGTTCTTTTTATTTCTATTAATTCCTATAATTATGTTCTATTTCCTACGAGATTGGTTAGAAATGACGAATATTATAGATAATTTATTACCTTTAAAAAACAAAGATAAAATCAAAAAAATACTAAGCTCTATTAATTACACTCTCGCTGCCTATATAAGAGGACAGCTAAATGTTTGCTTATTATTGTCAGTATATTATAGTATATCTCTAGCCGTTATTGGCGTAGATTTCAGTATTTTACTAGGAGTATTATCAGGATTTTCGATTATAATTCCATTTGTTGGTATTATAATTAGCTTTTCTTTGACAATAATCATAAGTTATTTCGCTTTAGGAATATCGACTAAATTATTTTATATAATTATTATATATTGCATTGGTTCAATAATTGATAGCTACTTACTTGCTCCTAAAATGATTGGAGATAAAATAGGATTACATCCTCTCTGGATAATATTTGCTGTTTTAGCTCTAGGCAATTTATTAGGATTCATAGGAATACTTTTTGCAATACCTATTGCTGGCATAATAAAAGTACTGTTTGTTAATGCAATTGAATGCTATAAATCCAGCAAATTTTACAATTCTTAAGACATGTCACAACAATATATCCTACCATTATTTGATAATGATTTGTATCATCCAGATAATTTTATTACTTCTATTACTAATGAACATGCTTATGAAAAAATAAAAAACTGGACTTATAATTGGGGAATTAATCCATACGAATTTGCCATTTTAATTTATGGCCCCTCTTCTTCAGGCAAAACTTATCTTAGCAAGATATGGAAAAACCTGTCTAACGCTTTCGTTATTACTAATGACTTAGATATATTAAGTGAAGAATTAATAAAGCAGCATGATGCTTTTATTATGGAAAATATAGAATTTTTTGATGAAAAGAAAATACTTCACTCCTTCAATTTAATAAATGAGCATAAAAAATATTTATTAATGACTACCAAAAATTTTACTAATAATTTTACTATACAAGATTTAGCGTCAAGAATTAATTCAGTTATGAAATTAGAGATCTGTCAACCTGATGATGAATTAATGAGAAAACTAATCTTTAAACATTTTTCTGATCATTCAATCAGAGTTAATGAGCAAATAATCAATTATCTACTGATTAATTTGCCAAGAGAATTTGATAAGATTTTAAAACTACTGAAGAAAATCACTGATTTTGCTTTAGTCCATAAACATGCCGTTACTATTTCACTTATAAAGAATGCCCTTTCCTACACAGAGTAAAAATTATGTGACATAAATGTTATAAAATTGTTGCTTTATTTTTTATTCACTATTAACGTATAAGTTCGATAATTTAGCTTTGAGGTACTAATGTCGACTACACCCCTAGATGTACTTGTTATTGATGATGAAGCAGATATAAGAGATTTAGTTTCAGATATTTTAAAAGATGAAGGATTTAGTCCAAGAACAGCTTCTGATAGCACTCAAACTTTTAAAATGCTGCAAGAAAAGGTTCCTACCGCTATAATTTTAGATATTTGGTTACAAGGAAGTGAACTTGATGGTCTTGGGATTCTAGAAATAGTAAAAAAGCGTTATCCTTTAATACCTGTTATCGTTATTAGCGGTCATGGAACTATTGAAACAGCAGTAAGCGCAATTAAAATGGGTGCTTATGATTATCTAGAAAAACCTTTCAGCCATAATAAATTAGTTATTTTATTAAAAAGGGCCTGTGAAGTCACAAAATTAAAAAGAGAAAATATTAACCTAAAATCTAAAGTTATCGATAATGCTGAACTAATAGGCAATTCACATATTACCACCAAGCTTAAAACAGATATTGATAAAATCGCTTTAACTAGCGGCAGAATATTAATACAAGGTAAAATTGGCAGTGGAAAAGAGCTAGCGGCTCGATTAATTCATAAAAAATCCAAAAGAGCTAATGGACCTTTTGTAGTATTTAGTCCAGTATGTATGAGCCCTGAAAAAATTAATCAAGAGCTATTTGGCTTAATAACAGAAAATCAAGATAATAGCGTAAGACGTACTTCTGTATTAGAAGCGGCTAATAGCGGAACTTTATATATTGACGAGATTACCGCTCTTCCACTTCCTACTCAAGTAAAACTACTTAAATTTCTTCAAGATTCCCTATTAGATAAACCTGGCAGCAGACCTATAAAACTTGACATAAGATTTATTACTGCAACTTCTAAGAATACACAAGAAGAAATAAGTAAAGGAAATTTTCTAGAAGATTTATATCATCGTTTAAATGTTACTTTTCTAAAGATTCCATCTCTTTATGACAGAAAGGATGATATACCCATCCTAGTAAAATATTTTGTTAATCAACTTGCAAAATTTTCAGGTTTAAAAATACGAGAGTTTTCAGAAGAAACTATCGCAGCTCTGCAAGTTTATAACTGGCCAGGAAATATAAGGCAATTACGTAATATGGTCGAATGGACCCTAATTATGAATCCATTACCTTCCAATAGTAATGAACCCATTAGACCTAATATGATTCCATCTGAAATTTTGGTCAATAGCTCTAATTTTACTAAACAAGAAGAAAATCTTGATATGATGTCTATGCCACTAAGAGAAGCTAGAGAAGTATTTGAAAGACAATATTTATCAGCCCAAATGAATAGGTTTAATAATAATATTTCTAAAACCTCAGCCTTTGTTGGTATGGAACGCTCTGCATTACATCGTAAATTAAAATTACTTAATTTACATATTCCTGGCAATAAATTTCATGACGAAGAATATAATGAAAGCGATTAATAGGTAAAATAAATGCTCTTTACTCATAATATAAGAATATTGCTTATTATATTTCTGTGTCTTACTAGTTGTTCAGAACCAACAAGAGACAAAAATGGATTATTATCAAAAAGCCAAAATCTTATTATTAAAAACTATATAGCAACGCAAAATAAGCATAAACTACCTATAAATTTAAAAAGCAAGTTTGGCTCTAATCTAAAGGGATTAAAATTACTAGGAGTAAAGCTTATTAGTGAGGATCTTTCTGGCGTTAATCTAAGTCATTGCGAAATATCACGAGTAGATTTCACAGGCTCAAACTTTGAAAATTCCCTTTTTAATAAATCACTAATTCAAGAAAGTGATTTTTCTAATAGCAACTTTAAAAATACTTCTTCTTTTAATGGTGATTTTCAAGCATCTATATTTGAACAGGCAAATTTTAAAAACTCTAGTTTTATTCAAACTAATTTTGAAGATACTAGCTTTATAAGAACCAATTTCGAAGAAAGTAACTTTGAAAATTCACGCTTTACCAGAGCTTTATTTGATGAAAGCATTATTAATAAATCCAATTTCCAAAAAAGTAATTTAACTAATAGTAGTTTTAAAAAAGCAACTATTTCAAATTCCATTTTTTATGGAGCAGATTTACGAGCCATGTCAGCTAGTGACATTAATATCTCAGATTGTTATTATGAATCAGTTGATTTAACTAGCGCCAATCTTAATAATGCCGTTATTAATAATTCTGATTTTACTCATGGTATTATAGACAAATCTTTATTAAAAAATAATAAATTTACTAATTCTTTATTTTCTTTTTCATCTTTTCAATCTGTTGACTTAGCCCATGCATTTATTACAGATTGTAGTTTTGAAAACGCCAATTTTAATAATTCTTCTCTCCAGCAAGTACAGATTTATAACAGTAAAATGGATAATATTCATTTTAATGATAGCACTATCCAAGATTCCATATTAAAAAGCAGTACTGCTATATCATTAAAATTAAATAGAGTAAATATTAATAATATTAATATTGAAAATAGTGATCTAACAGAGGTTTTATTTAATAATAGCTATATCAAACAAATACAATTAAGTAATGCTAATTTAACCAATAGTGAGTTAATAAACTCTAATTTTTATAATAGCCAACTAATACAAGCAAATTTTACTAAAGCATATCTACAAAATACCGTTTTTAATGATATACAATTTATCTCTAGTAACTTTTATCAATCAGCAATTATTAATTCTAACCTTTCAAATATTGTCTTTAATGCTTCACCTATTATTAATTCTCAAATAAATAATGTCAAACTTGTGGATAGTAGTTTTTCAAATGCAAATTTTACTAAGAATATTATTTTAAATAGTCCAGATTTTGATCAATATAAAACTAAGAATATATTTGATTCCATAAAATCTTTAGAAGAAGCAAAAGATTTATCAAATATGAATTTTCAAGACTTAACTTTATCTGGTCTTAATTTTAAACAAACTATTTTTTCAGGATCTATTTTTAAAAATGTCACCTTATCTAACTCCGTAGTTCAGAATTGCCTACTACAAAATGTCGATTTTTCCTTAGCTAAAATTAATAATGTTGATTTTAGTCAATCATCCTTTGTTAATAGTAACCTAGCATCAACCAAAATTTACAATACAAATTTTAATGATACTGATTTAACCAAAGTAAATTTTCTAAAAGCTTTTGTTAGTAACATCTCATTAATAAACGCTAAACTTGACGGTACTATAGGCTTACATACTCAAGACCAATAAAATTATTTTTAATTATTGACATGAGGCAACATGGTCAAGTTTCAATATAATAATAAATCGGGCAATATTCAGGCATTTTACCAAAATCAGGAAAGCCAACTATCTGTAACTAATAAACCTCCTCTTTCTGAAGATTATTCTTTTGGCTCCTTTCAATTTGTTGATAAAAACGCTTTAGGAGAATATTTCCAAATTAAAAACGGAGATCACGTATATGGTACTATTTATAAAAGAGATATAACCACGAACTTACCTTTTCAAGTAAATACAAAATATAATAAAATTGTTACAATTACAAAATACAGATCCATACTATTTCCCGATAAAATAGTTGGCGGTCCCATTCAAATTGGTATGGGATTACGTGACGCATCAGGTAATAAGTTAACAGAGAAATATCATACTTATATGAAACTAGATTATAATAGTGATGGTAAGTTAATAAAATTAGAAGTTCCAAATATTGTTACTGTCCTGCCTAATACTACAAAATCGCCTGTAATAACCATGTATAAAGGTAAAATATGTACTTTACCTTTAACATTTATGCGAAGTAATTAAAACAAATGGTGGAGAAATAATTATTACTAACCATGAGTATTATAGTCTATATCACCTAGGCTCAGATTATTTAGCAACTAACTTTAACATAGATAATTAAATTATCTGTGAAGAGTTTGTGTTACCAACTCTTTAGATTGCGCTAATTAAATTATTATTATATGATTTGCTGCAAATAGATACTGTCTATTTGCAATCTGCAGAAAACACATCATGTTAAATAAATATAAGTTATTTGTTATTTTATTATTTGGCTTAATTAGCGGCTTTACAATAATGATTACCGGTAATACTTTAAATTATTGGTTAGCAAAGGAAAATATTAGTTTACAATCAATTGGGATATTTTCTTTTATCTTACTTCCCTATTCTATTAATTTTTTATGGGCTCCTATTTTTGATACTATAAAATTAGGTTATTTAAATAGAATATTTGGTCATAGATTATCTTGGATTTGCCTAATTAACATTTTATTATCTTTATCTATTTTTCTTATAAGCCTGATAAACCCAACTAGTAATCTGATTTTATTTGCTTTCATAGGTTTGTTAATATCATTTTTAAGCTCAACTCAAGATACAATCCTTGGAGCGCTTAGAACAGAAATTATTGCTAAAGATAAGCAAGGAGCTGTATCAGGAATTTATATCTTCGGGTATCGTATTGGTATGTTAATTTCAGGGTCCGGAGCTATTTATTTATCAACCTATATGCCTTGGAATAATATTTATAAAATCTTTGCCATTTCAGTTCTTTGCTATTCCATAATCCTAACCATTATTATATTAAGCCTTAAAGATAATCCACAAGACGGCGCAAATATAATTAATAATTCTACAGGTAAAAAACGAAATAATCTAATATGGTTTATCCGTACTATATTACAGCCTGTTGGATCATTTTCCTTAATATTAACAATTATAATATTTCTGGTTTTATACAGATTACCAGACAATTGCATAAATGTGATGATTAACTCATTCTTAATACATATTGGTTATGATGAGCTAGAAATTGCTAGTACTGGTAAATTCTTTGGTATTCTATCTGCAATAGCCGGCGGATTAATTGCCAGCTTTATTATGAAGAAAAAAAATATCTTAGATAGTCTGTTAATTTTTGGTATAATTCATGCTCTCGCTCATAGTCTATTCATCTTACAAGAAATTTATGGCAAAAATTTATTACTACTATTTGTTACTATAGGTTTTGAAGGTGTTACAGGAGGCATGACTATGACTGCTTATATAGCTTTTATAGCTTCAATATGCCACGGTAAATTTCGTGCCACTCAATATTCTTTCTTTACTTCTATGATGGGACTTTCTAGAGCAATCTTCCCAGCTATTTCAGGATATATCGTAGCAGAATTTGGTTGGTCAAATTTCTTTATCTTTATTATCTTAATTACTATTCCCTCTTTACTTGTTTTAATAAAAATAGCCCCTTCTATAAAAGAATAAATCTAAATGCGCAAATATCAATAAGTTACGGCGAGTTTTTAATAAATTCTTTAAAAAAGTAGCTATTATAGATACTAAAAAATAAATTTTTTGCACTTTTGCCTTTAAACCCTTCTACTATCTGGTCTCCGAGGTAAAATTTTGACAGATTTTGATAGTTTTTTTATTGTGGTTATAAAACAGTAAATTTATAGCTATACAAGGATAATATCTTAAAATATTTTAGCGCTAAGATATTTTTCTTAATGCAAAATAAAGGAAGCTTTCTTACGGTCATAGCCTTTTGTTGGATGGAAATTCATAATGTCATTCCTAGCTAAAGGCGGTGATCCAGAAGTACTAGTCATGGCGAGCGATTGCCTTTGGCAATTGCGTGGCCATCCAGTTCTTAATATATCAATGCATTGCAATCTTATGATGATAAACTCTTGAGATCACCACGCCGTCGCAAAACAACGGCTTGTGATAACGAATTGTTTTAATATTTTCCTGGATCCCCGCCTACGCGGGAATGACATCGATTTTGCTTTTCTATAGCATTACATATAATTGCTAAAAGCAATCCTACCTCCATGACGGTTTTTTACTCATTTAATACCTAACCTAATAAAGGTTGGTAGGTCTTTTTATCATTAGAATAAGTACAAATCTGTCCTGTTTAAATATCAAAAAACCATAAATGAATATTAAGCTCTCCTATTGTAGCTCTTTCTTTAATCTAAGGAAAGGTCATGCAATTTTGATATGACTGCTCTAATGACAATTTAGCGTAATTATCTGCTTGATATTTCCTAAAATCAGGCGTTTTTACTAAAGAAACCCAATTAGTGATAAAATCATCCTGCTTTAAATCTTCACTTTCTAATAAAGCTTTGATTCCACCACATTGACTATGACCTAAAACAATTAAATGTTCTATATTAAGAAAGCAAATACCAAATTCTAAAGCGGCGCTTGTACCATGATGCCTTGTATCCTTCTCATAAGGAGGAACAATATTTGCAACATTACGAACAACAAATAAATCTCCTGGATCGCATTACAGTATTAACGCTGGATCTACTCTGGAATCACAACAGGTAATCACCATAATTTTAGGTTGTTGTCCATTACGATGCAAACCATACATAATAGATTCATCAGAATTAGCATATTTATTTCTAAATTCCTTATAACCCTTTAGTATTTTTTTAAAACTATATTCCATAGGCTTTCTTAGATTAAAATTATTAAATCCAATTTAAGTCTTACCTTAAATTGGATTTTAAATCTACTAGAAAATATTATATAGGCTAATACTTCAAGAACTCACTAGCAACGCCTGTCATCCCAAACTTGTTTTAGGATCTTATAGACTCCTAACCTGCGTCTGGAATGACGTCGAACAATATGCTAATTACATTACTAAGACTTTTACAAATTAATACGTAGCTTCAAGGTTCCTTGGTGTCCTAAATATTTCTTTGCTAATTGCAAATCATATCCAGCTCCATATTCAAAGATACCTGATTTTGCAGTAACGCTAACACCGATATTACTTATAGTTTTTACTGTTTTTGGAACATCAGTAAATGCTTCATTCATACCGCCTATTTTGGCGACTATTTTACCTGCCTTACCCCGTAACTTGCGAGTATATGTGCCATGTATTTCAGGTATTATTTGCGTTTCATTATCAGTATTAATAAAGGTAGATAATCTCTAGCGCCTATTATTTCATCAGTTCTATCACTTCTACTTGCTGCGACAGTTCTATTGGCAAATAGCAAACCTTTTTCCCTATATCCACCATCTTTAAACTTGATGTAACTAATACCAGCAAAAGGTGTTAATGTTGCTTCTTTGCATAATTTAGCGTCATAGCCAAATAATATTTCACCACCATATGACCTAGAAGTATATTTAGATTTAGCAAATTGATTGCCTGTAGAGAATATTCTTTCTTCTTTATGATGAACTTTAGTTACAGCATAAGAAGCTAATCCTTGAACAAATAATCCTTCATTAATATTTTGTTTCCCATAAAGAGAAAATATTAAACTATTAGCTTTGGTTTTATCTTTGTAACTAGTTTTATACTTCATATCGCTATTAATAACGGATAATGCTGCACCTATCATAGTCTGGTCACTATTGAATTTAGTATCAACACCAATTATTCCACCACCTGATTTTACTTTATAACCTAAATCTTTAGTTGTTTTTCTTTGATTTGCTTGACTATAAATAGGCATAAACCATACGCCAGAATTATAAGTTTCTAAATAATCATTATCGCCAGAAGCAACAGGTATGAAATTATCATTCCTTCCAACTACTACCACCAGCCATCTGATTTCTTAGGAAATGATGATGCTGATTTATTGCATGTTTGGTAACTGCATGTACATTATTATTGACAGCTATATGCTTTTTCACTGCTTCAATGCGCTTAGCATCAGAAGGCATTTTCATTAAGTCATCTACTAGCTTCTCAGCATGGCCAGTTTTATTCAATAATTTTTCTACATTTTTCATTTCCTCTGCGCTAAAACCAGCTGCCACCATATTATTACGAATGATTGCTTCTTTTGTTGATTTCTTTTCTGCTACTATATTTGCTACTTGTTTCTGAGCTTGCTGATTATTCTGAGCCTGATTTACAACTTGATGTTCTTCACCTTCTGCTAACAATAACTGAATTGCAACCCTTATTTGCTCGTTAGCAAGGTTATGTTCCTGTCCACGTAGATGACCTACAATATTATTAACCAAACCTTCTCTATTATTTTGCGCCATCTCATGAATGTCATCACCCATTTGCTCCATAAAATTAGCTAAATTTTGCATAGAAGCTGCAACTAAAATATAAACTTGCTTACATTGCTGGCGGTATATTAGCTGGAGTTAACACGAACCTCATTATTTATTTCTTCTCGTTGAGCTCTCCGTGCACGAATTTCTGGTTCAAATATTCCTTCTATGCCTTCGCCAAAATCAACTATTGGATTATTATCATTTTGATTTTGATTATTAATTCGAGGATTATCCTTCCTAAATTTATATCCTTTAAAATGCTTCTGAATTATAACGGCTCTATCATCTTCAACTTCCTGCTGAACTAATAGATCATCAACTTCTTGCTTAAATGATTCTTCATTAAAACTGTTGCGCCTACTACCATCTGGATTAATAATCTCACCTTCATTCTCTAAATTAAATCTATTATTTGGCTTACCTTGCAAATTTGGTATCTTTATTACCTGTAGTATATCGTTATAAGAGTGATTATTACGAATAAGTTTTTTACCATCTTCTACTAGAATAATATCTTCGATACTACCACCAAGCCTATTGAAAAATTTTTCTCCTTCATATCTTCCTTTCCTTTCAGACTGTCTTTTTTTCTCATCTCCATTGGATTTAGAGCTTATAGAAGATATTGCTTCCAATTTCTTCTCTTTCTCACTAGGAGTAATCTTTTCATTTTCTTTTCCTATAGGATTTTTTAGTTTATTAAATGCCTCTTTCGATAAATTATTCCCGATAATACTGACTAATTTTTTGCTTCTTTCCTGTGTCTTCTCTTGTTTATTTGTCTTTAAATATATTTCCACTTCATCGATCATCTGATCTGCTTTAACAAATTCCTTATTATCTAAATTTAAACCCTCTGGTTACTACAGGTTTCTCATCAATTCCTGATGATATAGGTATTTTTTCTTTAAATTTCCTCTCTTCTTTTTTACTCTTCTTAATTGAATTAGAGTCACTATCTGCTCCTGAGTCTCCTAGTTTGTTATCAAGTTGAGTAAGTTTAATATGAGTATGAACATTTACTGATTCTGGATTATTTTCTTCATCAACATTAACCTTACCAGCTATTTCTTTTTTTGGATTCTGAATTTGTACTTCTAGCCCTAAAGGACGCCCATTTGAATTAAGAGGTACATCTGGATTGTTAACACGAACCTCATTACTTATTTCTTCTCGCTTATGTCGTGCACGAATTTCTGGCTCAAATACCTCTCCTATGTCTTCACCAAAATCACCTTCTATATTATTGTGTTCACAATGTTGTTTTTCATCTTCTTTCTCAAGTATTTTTTTATTACGTTCCACAGCATCATCATACATATCTTTCGCAGCAGAAATATTCCCAGCTTTCAGAAGATTTACTGCTATTTCCTCTTCACGGCTTGTAATAAACTCTTCTACTTCTCGATCATAAAATGATGATGATTTATTATTTACATTCTCTTTTTTTCTTCTTTAATCACTATTTCTGTATTTTTCTTTTCTTTTGCATTTTTAAATAATTTATTTTGTACCCATTTATCAAAATTTTCCTTTAATAAAACATTGTCCTCAATTATTTTTTTACCTACTACTATTTTTAATTTTTCTAAACCTGCCTCTATTCCTTTTTTAAATTTTTTTCTTTCATCTCTTACATCTGATAGTAGGGAAACCTGACCACTTGCCAGCGCTTCAGTACTAATACTAGCCATAAGAGCTATAACTGAAGTAGTTGTTAATATATTAAAATTTTTTTCTTTTATTACTCATAATTGCCTTCTTTAAATTTACTGTTTTTTAGAATTAAAGAAGACAACCCTCACCCTTCTTTATATCTAATTAATTAACTTTTTATAATTTATTATTAACGATATCGTAAATAAATTATTACTTGTTTAAGTAATTATAAAGACAGCGACTATTTGTTAAGTAAAATTTCTAACATAAGTAAAAAAATATATTTAATAAATTATTATTAGTATTATTTTGATAATACTTTTACTAATATATTAATCTTAATTAAGTTATTGTGATTTAAATTTGTATAGTTTGGATACAATAAGTTGGTGAAATTGAAGACTTACGTCATCCTGAACTTGTTTCAGGATCTCTTGTGTATTTATTAGACGTTGAAATAAATTCAGTATGACGCCCTACAATACTACTCTTTGCTATAGCGCGTAAAAGTTAATATTTTTACATGAAAAATGGTTAACCATTATAACAAAGCAGCCTTACTCTTTTGGTCAAGAAATTGAACGTATAATGTTGGCAGCGATATCGGAAGGAGAATTAGCTGATTTAAAGCCTAATTCCATAAAAATTTTTTCGCTTTCTTCTAGTTGAATATTTGCTCTTTTTTGATCTGATAATAATGATATCAAACCAGTAGCAATTTTAGATTCAGTACAATCAAATTGTATTAACTCAGGTAAAATCTCTTTACCCGCTATTATATTAATCAAAGAAACATATTTTATTTTAATTAGAAACTTTATTAGCAAATAACTAAGAATATTTACCTTATAAGCAACTACCATCGGCGTACCGCTAGCGGCTATTTCCAAAGTATTCGTTCCAGATTTTGCAAGAGCTGCATCAGACGCCGCAAAAACTTTAAGACGATCAGTAGAAAAATAATAATTAAAAGAAGCCTGCGTTAAAAAAGATTCTATTAATTGCCTATGAGCTGGATCAGCAATAACGAATATTACCACAAGATCTGGAAACTTGCTTGCTACAATATTAATTGCCTTAGTAAAAACTGGCATATGTCTTATTATTTCGCCCTTACGACTACCACAAGTAACACAGAGGATTTTAGAACTTGTTAATGCAGCTATTTGTGTAGCAACGCTTATGTCATTAAGGTTAGGAATCCCCTCAGAAAGTATTAACTCCCTTCTTAACCTACCTTTATCTTCAGCTGAATAAAAATTCTGCTCCATTATTGGATGACCAATATATCTGCAATCTAACCCTACTTTATGGAAATAAGGTGGTTCAAATGGCAATAAAGCAAATAAATAATTATAAATTTTGGCGTATTTTAAAGCTCTAGAAGGTTTATACGCCCAAACAGACGGGGCAACAATATGAAGAATTTTTAAATTAGGATTAGATTTTCGGACTTTTTTAGCTACTCTATAAGTAAAACCCAGAGAATCAATGGTAATTAATAAATCTGGCTTCTGCTGAATAATATCATTAACTGTTATATTAATTAGCTTGATAATCTGGAAAATATGAGGAATTATTTCAAAAAAACCCATCATATTAATTTTTTTAATAGGAAAAAGACTATTTTCTAACCCAGCTTCTTCCATTAGCCTACCACCTACTCCTGCAAAACTAATCTCCTCGCCTTTTAACTCATAAAGATTTTTTAGGCTTGCCATTAGATGACTTCCTATAAAATCCCCTGACATCTCTCCAGCAATAAGATAAATTTTAGTCACCTAACTTTTCCCCTCTTTGATGACAAATTGTTTTTAACATTTTCTGGATAGTCATAAATCTATATAATAATATTACTATTATTTTTTAGAGCTCAATACCAAATCTTTATTAATAGATTTTCCGCACAAACTTAAATTACGATCAATTGCTTCTGAATTAATGCCAGTACAATCAAGCATTGAATGAAACACATAATCATGATTTATTTCCTTACCTAAATGCTTTTCAATAGATGCTACCGCATCAGGATGGCGATTTTTAAACTTGTCAGAAACCCAAACTATAAAAGGTATAGTGGTTTGCTCCTTAATTAAAGGACCACCATGTCCATAATAACCTTCCTCACCTAAAGATTCACCATGATCAGAAACATATATCAAAAACGCGTTACGATCTTTTTTTAATAACTCTACAACATTGGATAAGAAAAAATCAGTATATAAAATAGAATTATCATAATTATTTACCAATCCTTCAACACCGCAACTACTAGAATCTGCTTTCATAGCTGCATTACATCCGGGGCTAAACTTCTGAAACTCTTCAGGATATCTACTTGAATAATTCCAATGGCTTCCAGAAGTATGAATTACAACCACTTGCTTACCATTATTAGAGTTTAACAAATCACTAATATAAGGTAGCATTTTTTCATCCAAATCATTCATTTTTAATAAGGTAGATCCACCTGGCAACATTGCAAAATTTACTTCGTCATAAATTGTCATTGGTTTTTTACTTTTTAAATATTTTAATAAAGTTTGAGTACCAATCCAATTAGTATTAAAACCAAGCTTAGTAAAAACCGATAAAACACTAGTTTCTTCAAGGCTTTTATCTAAATCTTTACCTGCATAACGAGACATCAAAGATGGAACGGATAGATAAGTATGATTTGAAGCAGACTGGGCTTTAAATGAAAAAAGATTATCCATTGAACTCAAAGATGGCGTAGTATCTCGATGATAACCATTAATGCCAAAATGATCAAACCTAGCAGACTCCCCTATAACTAAAACAACTGTAATATTCTCATCCGATTTATCAATAAAAGAGAATTTTTCATTTATATTTTCCTGCCTTACAGTTCTTATCTTATTCTTAGAAAGATATAAATAGCTATTATGTAGATATTGAATAGGGAAATAATTGCTTAACACTTTAAACTGAGGAGTAATAATATTATTAACAGTAATCAATAAACAGGTTGCTGATAGTAATTTAGCGGCAAATAATTTGCTATTAGCAAAAGAAAAATGCTTAATAGAATAAACACAAGCAAATAGACTAAAAGCTAGCCAAACGACTAGTTTAACACTAGTTAATTCATATAATTCATTAAAATGAGTAGAAAAGAAACTTCCCATCACCTCTTTGCTAGGCGATATCTTGAAATAAAGCAAATAGTAACTAGCTATCGCTCCTGTTATGAATAAAAATATAGTACCTATTACAAATATTAAGCGATTAATCGTTAGCCCTAAGAAAATAATAACTGTAAAACCATAAATATAAATTGTGTCTTTGCTTAATTCCAATATAGCCTTAAGAGCAGTAGCCTTATAATAACCAAATTTATGAACAAAAACTATTGAGTTAAAAAGAGCAAAATAAATCAATGCTATAACTAAAGATATTTTTATTAATTTATGATCTAAATGTTTTGCTAATAATTTTTCTATGTTTTTCATATTTCTAGTACTAAAAATAATATTCGAGCTGTATTATATAATAAAATTTATATGATAACTATATAAATAAAGCGATCAATTATTTATTGAATCTAATAATTAGATATATTAATAATTATAATTATTAATACGATAAACAACTAGATAAGAGATGATTATATGAAATCTAATGATAATTCAGATAATTTATCAAACGCTTTATTTAATCAAACAAATACTGTAAGTGATATCGAACAAAAAAACAAAACTCAAGAAGAAGAATTGGATATGATGAGTAAAGAAGATAAGGATCCATATCCTTATAAAGATGCTATATCAGAAGGAAAATTACCTATACCAAACTCTCTTTGAATATAGCCATGATAGTGAAAGCGGCACTGAATCTATAGGATATGTTAATGAACTGGAATAAAATTAAAATTTAAGATGATTATTGATACATTAGAGAAATTTTCTGAATTATTGCAGCCTAACAAACCTATTATTGCCATTGATTATGGCGCTCGAAAAATAGGCGTAGCTATCTCTAACCCAGAACATACTATTGCTATGCCCATTAAAACTATCAATACTCCAGAAGAAAAAGAAAAAATTAAAGAAATTCTAAACTTAATAGAAGCTTATTCTGCTTGCGCAATAGTTGTTGGCCTGCCTATATCTATGAATGGCGAAACTAGCAATCAAACAACTATTTTATTAAAATTTACTGAACATCTTAGCCTTGCAACAAACCTATCTATCTATCTACAAGATGAAAGATTAACCTCTAAGGCAGCGGATAGCCTGTTAAAATCCTTTGGCTTAAATAGAAAGCAACGTAATAATCAAGATGATTCTATAGCTGCTAGCATGATTTTAGAGACTACTTTAAACTCTATTCAAAAACTATGAATTATACTAACCTATCTCAACTTCTTTATACTGGCCTGGCTTTAAATCTCCCAGTGAAAAATTTCCGTAACGAATCCTAATCAAACGATTTACCTGCAAGCCAAAATGAGAGAAAATTTTTCTAATTTCACGATTTTTGCCTTCTGTTAGGACTACTTCAAACCAAAAATTAGAATTTATCGATTTTATTAATTTAATAGATTTAGGATTATATATTACTTTATCTATTTCTATATTTTTATAATTCTTTAATAGCAGATTTGGCAAACCGTGGGCTCTTACTTTATATACACGTTCTATTTTACTGCTAGGTAGCTCAAACTTTCTTGCTAAACCACCATTATTGGTAAGAAGGAGTAGTCCTTCACTATTTAAATCTAATCTCCCTATTGAAATTACTCTTGGTAATCCGGGAAGATTAGCAAATACGGTTTCTCTTCCATGAGTATCCTTATGAGTAGTAATTAGTCCTACCGATTTATAATATAACCATAAGCGTATTTTCTGCTCTTGCTTTATTATTTTTCCCGAGACTTCAATAATTGCGTCATCACCAACCCTCTCTGCCGGAGAATTAATAATAATATTATTTACTTTTACTTGATTATTTTCAATGAGCTTTTCTGCGTCACGTCTCGAACAGACTCCTGCGTTACTAATGATTTTAGCTAATTTTTGCATTAGACCTCTTTTGAAACTCTACTTCAGCTGGTGATTGGAACAATGATCCGGTACTCGGATCCTTACGCACTTCTATGTACGCTCCGGTCCTGCATTCCGTGTCTCCTCTAAATCTCTCAGCTGTAGCGAGTTTCAAAAGAGATCTATTTATTAGTCATTCCTTCTAATTAATGTACCATTCCGTATTTGAATAATTGCTAAGAACAATAACAAGTAAGAAATTATTTGTACAAAGAATATTATACTATTAAATTCAGGTAAAAAGATGATAATTAATGGCTGTAATAATATCGGCACTCCACAAGTAAATAAAACTATCCTACAACATGTTTGTATAGAAGATTTTAGACCAGAAAAGTTAGTTAATAAATATACTATTAAAATAATAAAAAATTTCTCAAATAAAATAGAACAAAATCTTAAAATAATTAATAAAGGTACCAGTATATAAATAAATATTCTAGGCGCTTGATTTAACATCTGAACAAAATGTTTCTTTATCGTTTCCTGCGTTAATTGCTCTGAAACAGAGCCAAATAATTGAGAATATTTAACAATAAAATTATCTTTCTTTTTATCAGTAATTTCCACTGTAGCAAAAGACACATAATCACTAGAAAATAATATTGGTATTCTTTTTTTATCTATACCTGACAACTGGTTTTTAGTATCTATAACAGCAATTTTATTTTTATTTTCATCAAATAAATATATAGGTTCTTCTTGATCTACTACTATTTTCTTCCCATCATAATAAATTTCTGGCAATTGCTTTAATATGTAGTCAATAGTAGAAGTATTAGTCGAAGGATTACTAACATTAAAATAATTTTTTAATGTTAGTAGATAGTTAAAAATTGATATGCTATATATTAATGACGATAAGAATACTACAGTAAATAAGTATCTTGTTCCGTACCCTTTATAAAATAAATATACGTCTTGATAAAATTTTACTGAGCTAACAGATAACCATAATTGATTAAATAAAGCTCTAATCCATAAAAAAGCTGGCAATAATTTTGTTGTCATAATAATTATTTTACTGTAGATATAATATTATATTTAAACAGTTAGAAAACTGCTAGTAAAGATTAAACATTTCTATTATTAAATGACATTTAATTTAAGCTGTGATAAAAAATTTTATCTAATTGCTAGGCATAGCCTAAAAAATAGTTAAAAAGATGATGATGTCATTTCTAGATTCCTGCCGTAGCTAGAAATGACATCGATCGTTAAAATAACATTATAAATCTCCATATAACAAAAATATGACAAAATAACATGCCTAAAAATTCACAAGAATATCTAAAATTAAGTAATTGCATAAGAGTCTTGGCAAGTGATGCTATAGAAAAAGCCAAATCCGGTCATCCTGGTATGGTCCTTGGTATGGCGGATGTTATGACAATTTTAGCCTTTAATTTTCTAAAATTTAATCCCTCTAATCCAACTTGGTTTAATCGTGATCGCCTAGTCCTATCTGCAGGTCACGGTTCTATGCTTTTATATAGCTTCTACTATCTGGCAAATTACAAGGATTTTCATCTAGAAGATTTAAAGCAATTCCGCACGCTTCACTCAAAAACTCCTGGTCATCCGGAATATGAAGCATACGAAGCTATCGAAACTACTACTGGTCCTCTTGGTCAAGGATTTGCTAATTCAGTAGGGATAGCGATAGCCCAAAAGAAATATCAACAGAAATTAGGAAAATCCATTAGCGATAATAAAGTATATTGCATAGTCGGAGACGGCTGCCTAATGGAAGGTATAAGTTATGAAGCTGCCTCCATTGCTGGACATCTATCTCTTAACAATCTAATAGTTTTATTTGATGATAATAAAATATCAATTGATGGTCCAACAAATTTAGCAGTATCAGAAGATCATTTGCTAAAATTTAAAGCTCTTGGTTGGAATACTGAAACTATAGATGGTCATGATTTTGAGCAAATAACCAAAGCGCTAACTAATGCTCAAAGCTCAGACAAACCTTATTTTATTTCTTGTCGTACCTTAATTGCTAAAGGATGCACTAATAAAGTAAACAGCGCTAACGCTCATGGCTCACCACTTGGCAGAGAAGAAATTAAACTTCTAAAAGAACATATAGGCTTTAAAGATGAAGAATTTTATATTCCTGATGATTTAAAAAATATCTGGTTTGATGCTTGGCTCAAGAATAAAGAAGATTACGATCACTGGAATAATGAATTTAATAATTTAACTATAGAACAAAAAAATTACTTAAACAAACCTGATATCAATTCAGAATTTTTAGATAACATACCTTTAGCAACCAGTGATGAAGCTACCAAAGTGTCGTCTGGCAAGATTATGCAAGAGCTAGCAAAGCAATCAGATAAAATTATTTTTGGTTCCGCTGATTTAGCTCCCTCTAATAATATCAAAAATAGCTTTAGCAAAATTATTACTAAGGATGATTTTAGCGGTAATTACATTCATTACGGCGTTAGAGAACATGCTATGGCTGCTATAATGAACGGCTTAGCATTATCAGGATTTCTGCCAGTAGGCGCTACTTTCTTAGTATTTTCTGATTATATGAAACCAGCAATCCGACTATCCGCTCTTATGCAGCAGCAGGTTATTTATATATTAACTCACGATTCAATTGGTCTGGGAGAGGATGGACCTACTCATCAGCCTATTGAGCATTTAGCAAGTCTAAGGGCTTTACCTAATATCAGTCTACTACGCCCTGCTGATTATATTGAAACTAAGGAAGCTTGGAAAATAGTTTTAGCAAATAAAACAACCCCTGCTATTCTTGCCTTAACTAGACAAAATTTGCCACAAATTAGCAAAGAAGGCAATCAGGAAAAAGGTGGATATATAGTTGCTGAAGATGAGAATAGCGATATCACAATATTTGCTAGTGGATCGGAAGTATCAATTGCTTTACAAACTAAGGAAATTCTTAATAATCGCAGTTTAAAAGTTACAGTAGTTTCTATATTATCTTTTGAATTATTTTTCCAACAAGATCCTGAATATATTCATAATATTTTATCTAATAGCAAATTAAAATTTTCTATAGAAGCAGCTAGTAGCTTTGGTTGGCACCGAATTATAGGCGAAGATGGCATGTTTTTTGGCATGGATCAATTTGGCGCTTCTGCCCCAGCAAATGACTTATATTCTTACTTTGGTATTACTGCTAGTACAATAGCTAAAAAGATCCTAGAAAGAATGTCACTCTGAACTTGTTTGAGCACTTATAATTATAAATCTCCATGCAACAAAGCTTGTGGTGGTTAGTTCAGATAAATAATGTTATCACAATCAATTAGCTTTTGGTGGAGAATAATTTTCACCATGTTTAGTTAATAATTCCTTAGCAATGAAAATATTGTCTAAAATTTTTCCTGTAGCTACTACTCCCTGATTCTCACGAAATAAGGCTGGCAACACGCCTTGGTAAAATATTTTTTGATCTCGAATCTCATCAGTAATAATAAATTCTATTTTATTAGCTGAAATTCTTTGTATTGAACCTGTTTTTATCAATCCACCTATTCTAAATTCCTGACCTGGCTTCACTTCATTAATTTTTGATGGAGGATAAAAAAAAGTAATATTATCTTCAAGATTATATAAGATCATATAAACGCCTATACTAGAGCATAACAGGCAAGACAATAGGATCTTTAATCTATTTTTTGCTTTTTTTTGCATTAGCTCTAATTTTACTATAATCCCAAAAGCTCTTTACTAATAAGCTAATAAGAAGAGTGAAAGCAAATAAATATGAACCTAATATATATAACATCTTCTTACTATGGCAATAATCTAACGTAATCTATAATATCCTGTGGACCGGAATTAAAGTAAAAATGCTTAATATATTTCCCTTCTTGATTCATCAAATAAATAAAAGAAGTATGATCCATCATATAATCATGATTTTTATCATCTGTTTTTGCATAATATACTTTGAATTTATCAGCAACATCTTTAATTTGTTTTTCACTACCTGTAAGACCAATGAAATTAGGATTATAATGTTTTAGATATTCCTTTAGGATTTCTGGTGTATCACGTTCTGGATCTATTGTTATAAATATAAATTGAATATTAATATTATATTTTCGCAAAGCGTTATAAACTTCCAATATTTTTTGTAACGAAGTAGGACAAATATCAGGACAGTAAGTAAAACCAAAATAAATTAAACTTAATTTCCCTTTCAAATTATCGCTTGTAAAAACTTTACCATTTTGATCCATTAACTGAAAACCTCCACCAATTTGAACATCATCTTCATATACCTTCCCTTCTCCCACAAGAGGTTTTGATGGGACTTCAATGGATAATAATAAATATAAAGAAGTTACAGCTATTAATAAACCAAATGTTATAATAACTTTTATTATAACATTTGAACTATTTTTTTCTTTCATTGTAATTAACTACCTAGATTATTTGATTTATATCAAATAGCATTATATTCTGTTTCTAAGAAATTCATAGTAAAAGAAAACTTATAAATGAATCTAATTCACAATCGTATATTTCTTCTCAATGTCACTTTTTGTTAATCTGTCTGGAGTGCCGAAAATCTCAGGACTCTTTAACTTAAATAAATCATCATCAAATTGTTTTACTTTTTCAATATGATTGAATGTTAAAGTAATAACATTATCATCTTCAAATATTTTAAACATTTTTATTTGTTTTGTTGTTTTATTAAAAGTAATTTGAACTCCCCTTTCCGCTAAATTATGATAAATAGTAATCTCATAACTATTAGCACTATCTTTCACTAATTCTAATTTAAAATTTTTATTAAAATCTACATTATCTTCCAACAAAAAGTTAAATACATTCTCTTGCGTCTTTATTCTACTAACATGTTTCATATCGTAATCATAAACAGATACAGAATTACTATTTCCAATAATAACTAGAGGAAATGGCGGATAATAATTACAACGAAATTTATACGGCTTATTTATTAATAATTTACCAGACGCTTTTTTTCCTTGTAAATCTTCTTGAGTAAAATCAACAGCTATAGATTTTATCGCGCTAATATATTGCTTTAATTCCGCAACCTCTTTATTACCTATTGGCTCAGCATTTGCTACGTTTAATACAAAATACAGAGCAATAATAACTTTAAATAATAAATTTTTCATTTATTCTACTTCCACTATTATTAGATTCCTTGCATATTATATACAGATAACTATAATTTTTTATAGGACTAGTTAATAAATCACATATTTTAGTTAAATATATTATGAAAATTGTTGCACTAAAGGAAAAAATTCCTAATGAAACTAGAACTGCTCTTACTCCCGAAATATCAAAGCTTCTCGTCAAAAAAGGCTTTTCTGTAGTTGTTGAAAAAAATCTAGGAACCTTAGCTGGTTACTCTGATAATGCGTATATAGAAGCTGGAGCTCATGTTTCTAATGTACCACTTGAAATACTCTCCGACGCAGATATTATATTAAAAGTTCAAGCCTCGTCTTTAGATGATCAATATAGTGAATTAGAATTTGCAAAAGAAGGCGCTATCGTTATAGGATTATTATCGCCTTATACCAATCATAATTATATAAATAGATTAGCTGAGAAAAAACTCTCAAGCATAGCAATGGAGTTACTGCCAAGAATTACTAAAGCTCAAAGCATGGATGTATTATCTTCCCAAAGCAATATCGCAGGTTATAGAGCTGTAATTGAAGCTAGCTATCATTTTTCCAGAGCTTTCCCTATGATGATGACAGCCGCAGGAACCATAACACCATGCAAGGTTATTGTTCTTGGTATAGGCGTTGCTGGGTTGCAAGCTATTGCAACTGCAAAAAGACTAGGAGCTGTGGTTTCTGGTTATGACGTTAGATTGGCAACTAAAGAACAAGTTGAAAGTTTAGGCGCTAAATTTGTCTCTCCTGAACTGTCTCAAGATTTACAAAACGCTTCTGGATATGCTTCCGAAGCTACTGATGATGACAAAGCAAAACAAAAAGATTTTTTAAGTAGTATCATTAGCAACTATGATATAGTAATTACTACGGCGCAAATTCCAGGAAAAAAAGCTCCTGTTCTTGTCACAAAAGAAATGGTCAGATCTATGAAAGCTGGAGCAGTAATTGTCGATATGGCTACAGCTAGCGGCGGCAATGTTGAAGGATTTCAAATTGATCAAGTAATATCCGAAAATGAAGTAACTATTATTGGCTTTAGTAATTTAGCAAGTAAAGTAGCTTCTGACAGTTCAAAATTATATTCTAAAAATCTATATAATTTTCTTGATTATGCCATAAAATCAAATCAATTTAATTTTGATGACGAATTGGTTAAGCAAATGTTAGTAACCAAGGGCGGACAAGTCCTTTTCACAAAACCTAATTAGAGGGAATTATGAGCCAATTACCATTAATTTCACAACACGCAAATGAATTAGCTGAAAAAAGCGCTATCCTGTCAGATAAACTAAAAGATTTAGCTATCAATCATACTCAGCAATTAACTGGTGTTGATCCATTGGTTTTTGCTATCACAATATTTGTTTTGGCTTCTTTTGTCGGATATTACGTTGTTTGGAAAGTGACTCCAGCTCTTCATACTCCATTAATGTCAATAACCAACGCTATTTCTGGCATTATTATCATCAGCTCCATGATTGCAGCAGGTACTAGTGTTTTTAGCCCAGCTAGTCTACTTGGCTATCTAGCTACTTTCCTTGCCTCACTTAATATCTTTGGCGGGTTTATTGTTACCCAAAGAATGCTAGAAATGTTTAAGAAGAAATAACTTCTTACTTAAAATAACTTTATATAGTGAAAAAACTTGTTACCCTACCTCAACTATGGGTAAATTCTTATCCATAGTTTGCGTTACCCTAAATCATTATTGGTTTTTGAAAGCGATTTAGAACGTTCTCTATTTTCTATTACTTGCCTTGTATTCTCTACTATAATTTTTGTATTAGGATTTGCAGTTTGCGATAATAAAACCTCTTTCAATTTCTCTGGTGCAATATCTTGCTTTACTAAGTTTTCAACCTACTCTAGATTGCATTTAGCTAAAGTATTCTGGTGTTAATATTTTATTTTCTAAAGCATTTGTATTATACAGATATGAAGCAAATAGTTCGATCTTTTCTGGTGATAACTCTTTTAAAAAATTGAAAATATTTTTATCTTGATTATATAGCTCTATTGCTTTATATGTTCCCAGATCACTTATCTGCTTCTCTGTTAAATTTTCTAAATCATTAGGTTTAAATCCTACTTTGTATAATTTTTTTGCACTAGATGAAGCTAAAGATAAATATAATGAAGAAAGTTCTTTTCATCATCAGCTAAATCTTTTAATTTATTAATATCGGCATAACCTGCACTATATAATTTATTGCTTGTGCTTTTTGCTTAAATTCTCAATTTGCTCCTTATTTAAACCTTTTATATCTGTAAGCTCTATATTTACTTCTTTATATAATTTCATTGCGTCATCTGAAATTATATTTTTTATTTGCTCTTTTGTTAAATCCTTTAGATCATTTATACTTCCATATCCATTTTTAAAAAAATTCAATGCTTCATCTGAACTTAAGATATCTCTTTGTTCATCATTAAAAATTTTTAAATCATCAGGTATTACAGATCTATTATCATTATACAACTTTATAGTGTTATACGAAGCTAAAGTTACTATCTTTTTGCTCTGACGCGCAATACTACTTAAAGATTTTCCTACACTAAATTTAAGAGTTTGAGAATCCAATAGAGTATATTAGCTCCTTTAGCCGTAAAAATATGACCATTTTTTGTTTTTTGATACCTGTCCACATAATTTGACTAGAGGGAGGTATTAAATATTCTTTTTCATTATCACTATTAGATAGTGGCAATATATCCCCTTACCACGAACATTTTTGTAGATAATAGCTATCCTTCCCCTCCTTTATTAAAGCCTTGTTTATACCCTGATGTTTCTATAGAGGTACTAATAAAAGCTTTTTCTTGGGTTATTTTTTATATCCTCTAGGTGCTGGTCTAATTTATCACCTCTTTTATAACGAACTACTGTTGGCAATTCTATTTCTGGCAATTTATTTAAGCCATGGGAAGCAATTGCTGCGTGTAAACACGATAACGGTATATTCTTAACATCTAAATAATCATAATTAGGGTTTCGAAGTAACCAGTTAATATCATTATAATCAGCTTTACTATATTGGTGTATAGCAATCATTTCTCCGTAATCTAAGGAATCCAAATCATTTTCTTTATTTTTCTCTTTTCTATTCTTCCTTAAAAAACTCCTTGCTTGGTATTTCTGTCAAATTTTTTGTAACATACTCAACATATTTTTTTATGTCTTCTTCAGAAATTGATAAATGATTGAAATTAACCTTATCAATTAATTCTCCAAGATCTATTTCTCCTTTATCAAGCAATAATCCAAGTTTACCCTCTATTTTAGTATCCAGCTCTTTAAGATTGATTGATTCTTTATTCCAACGCAGAACAATGTGCGTTTATTACTATCTTCTATGAAAGATATATTTTTATTTGAGTTAAGATCGTTAACTAGTTCATGAACTAATTTTTCAAATATTTTCGTTTCTACATTTTTATTAAGAGGGGAATAAGCATATTCAAAATATTCAGGATTTTCTCTATCTTGAACGATATCATGTACTTTATCTAATTGATTTCTTGATAAAGCAAATTCTAGATTGGTAAATTTTCTTTCTAACTACTAATTTATAGGCTAATTCTTTCTTCTCTTCACCAGTACCTGGACCATACAGATCAACCAGCTCCATAATAGCTTTGTCTTTTATTTTTGATAATTTTACTACTCCTTCTTCAATTTTATTATTAGGAGTATTAGCAAATAATTTTACAGAATGCGTATTACTGACATTGGGGGCCTTACCCCTTAGACTATCAATTTCTGAAACCTCTATATCAAATTTATCACCTTTTAACCTTCCTTGGGCTCTATAAATTAATGCTCCTCCTGTATCTTAATCTTAACGCTTCTAACTGGTTTGTTTCTGGATTAAGATATGTACCAATATTATCATATTTTAGCCCTACTACATCCCAATTAGCAAGCCAAGCATCAGCAACTAATCCTTCTTAAACACCAAGAAGTTCATGCCAATCTATCCCATTGCGCAATCTTTGTGTATTATCTGGGTCATATGCTGGTTTAAAGCTAGATTCTATTTTGGAAGCTACAACAAAATTTCCATGCCCATCATCTAATAATACAGGCACTTTTACTCCAGCTAGCTGATATAATTTTGCTAAAACTTCATTTTTCGCTATGTCATTACCATATTTATGGTCTTTTTGAGCAGGAAACTTTAAGTAATACAATTCCCCCCCTGTAGTTTTATCTTTATAAGTTCCACCAGGGTTACTACCTAATTGCTCACCAACTTTCTCAAAATTATCTAGGATAGACATAGTATAAACCTATAATAAATTCTATATTATAATTTTAAAATAAAACCTCCCTGTAGTACATTTTTTATTAAACCTCCATACTAGTTTGTTAATATAGTGTGTAAATTAAACCAATTTCTGTATCTGTTTCAACACGTCTTCAGCATGCCCTTTAACTTGAACTTTCTCCCATATATGAGCTATTTTTCCTTCTTTATCTATCAGGAAAGTAGTCCTCTCAATTCCCATATATTTTTTACCAAACATTGATTTTTCGCCCCAAACGCCATATTTTTCGCAAGTATCCGATTTAGAGTCAGAAGCAAGATCAAATTCTAAACAATATTTCTGCTTAAATTTATCATGCGAATCTATATCGTCTTTTGACACTCCAACAATAATAGCATTAAGTTTTTGAAACTCTGGTTTCATCCTATTAAAACTGCCAGCCTCAGCTGTACAACCAGGCGTATCATCTTTAGGATAAAAATATAATATTACAAATTTTCCTTTTAAATCTGATAGACTAATCTTACTATTACCAACTGTTGGCATAACAAAATCGGGGGCTTTATCACCTACTTTTAATTCCATAATCTACTCCTAAAATTATTTTAACAACCTTAACGCTTTTTAAGGCAAACCATATAATAAATTACTAATAAGGCTATTGCTAAAGAAAACCAAGTAATGGCGTATTCTAAATGATCATTTCTGATATGCAATAGATTGTTAGTTTTCAAAGGTTTTAAAATATCTGAACTAGAATTATTATGATCATCCATAATCAAATAATAATTTTCTAATTTTAAACCCAATATATTAGTAGCTTGTATAATATCTAAAGTAAACCAAATATTATTCTTAATATCATTACCTAAAACAAAAAGCCTAGCTTTTTCACTTGGCAAAGTAATTCCGGCAATTTCATTGATATTAGAAATATTGCTCACCATCTTGTCGATATCTTTTTTATATTTACTTGCAAACCATCCTCTTGCTACTAAAATAATTTTGTTATCATCAGTTTGAAAAGGAGTAATTAGATAATAACCGTCTTTTTCTGCTGACATTGATCTTCGACCATATAGATGAATATTCTTATCCAGCAAAAATTGACCTTGCGCTTTTACTTTACCGTACAATTTATTGCCACTAAGCATTTTTAAATCAGCAGCTGGTTTTTCAAAATTACTCTTTATTGTAGCCAAAAACTCCTGCTTCTCTTTCAGCCTTGCCAACTGCCAAAATCCTAGAGACATCAGAATTATAAATGATAGTACAATAAATAAGAAGGGTAGCAATTGAATTTGATATTTACCAAATGTAAAAGTTTTTAGCACTCTAGTTTCTTCATTGTTTCTAAAAAGGATTCTATAGAAGCTATACCTTCTTGTCTAGTTCCTATAAAAAATTCTAAGCTGAATAATTTTAATGATTCTTCTATTGATTTTGGCAATGGCGGTAAATTATATTGTTCATCAAAAGCATTACCGTAAATTTTTTCTATATTATTGATTTGATTAGGAAATTTTAAGCCTAATAATATTGAATTTAAGATAGTAAAAATCGCAATATAAACATTAGTATGAGGACTCGCTATCCTATGTTCTATTCTCTTTGGTAAGAAATCAGGAATACGAACTGCAACGCTTCTGTTATTATTGCCAAAAGAAACATTTATTGGCGTCATAAAATTCTTGTCAAAACGTGAATAATCCTCATCACATGTATTAAAAACAAGAAAAGTCAGTAGCATATAATAGCAGATGCTTTTTGCTATACTATCTATGTTAAGAGAATTATTTGAAGGAGGCCCGATATCATTCCCGCGGAGGCAGGAATCCAGTAACTTACCTGTCATCCCGAACTTGTTTTGGGATCTCATAGATACTGAAATAAATTCAGCATGACGCCCATGATACCTTCCCTGGATTCCTGCCTCCGCGGGAATGATATCAATTTTGCCTTGCCACCCACATCCTTTAGGTACCTCAACAAAATTCACATGGAAATGCATGCTATTCCCGTAATCATTAGCAAATGGCTTAGCCCTTAAATCTGCTTTACCTTGCAAATTTTCAGCAATATTCTCTATTTTCTTCTTAATAGTATCGATTTCTTTTATATAGTTAATTATATCAGTAGAAGGAGGTAAATTTATTTCATATTGGTTATTACCCTTCTCTTTTTTAAGCTTTATTCCAAGCAATGATTCAAATTGTTCAACATTAATATTTTCACTTAAATAGAATTCTATTTCCACTCCAATACAAGGTAATAAATTATATTTCTCTTGAAACTCTCTTATTACTTCTTCTAATTTATTGCATTGCTTTAAATGATCTGATAATTTATCGATAAAATACTGTAGAAGGTACATATGAATGAATTAATAAAGAATAAAGTTTATTATAAAATTTTTGATCTAAGCTTCAAGGAATCTAATCATACTTACCGTAATAAAAATAATAACCCTGCATCTTCTCAAGATATCCAAAATAACAGAAACGCCATAATTAATTATTACCAAGCAAAAAATATCTTCATACTACAGCAAGAACATACTAGCGACATCATTGATACCGACCTAATAGAGGATTATAACGCTAATATAGTAGCAGATGGATTCGTTACCACCAAAGAAAATTTAATACTTGCTATCCAAACGGCTGACTGCGTACCTATTCTACTTACAAGTATAGATGGTAAAATTATAGGGGCCGCTCATTGTGGGTGGAAGGGAGCAAAAGCTGGAATCGTTATCAATTTAATAGAGTTAATGAAAACTAAAGGAGCAAAAGATTTATCTGCAGTAATTGGTCCAGCTATATCCCAATATTCATACGAGGTAAATAGTGAATTTTATAATAATTTTATAAAACAACAGGCTGGTAATTCAAAGTTTTTTATCCCCTCTACCAAAACAGAACACTATATGTTTGACTTACCTAGCTATGTAGAACAACAATTACAACAAGCTGGAGTTAATTATATAATTAAAATATCAGAAGATACTTATAGCGCTAAGCTAGAAAATAATGAATATAAATACCCTAGCTATAGACGTTCTTACCATACAAAGGAACCTTATAAAGCTTCAATATTATCAACAATTATGATTAAAAATATTTAACATAAATTGTAAAAAAAGTTACAAATTAGTTAAAAAATTTCAATGAATCTATTGATCTCAATATTTACTTATGTTAGCTTTTTTAGATAAATTTTTTAATCTAATATAATATAATCATATGTCAAAACAATACGATTCAGAAGAAAACTCTTTACAAGCTGATAATAAAGGTAATCTTCCTATAGATTGCAACATTGATAATACTAATACTCCAGCAGGAACAATTACTATAAATAACTCACTAGCACTAGAAGATGATGACGATTTAATAGAAGAAGATATTGTAATACATTAAGTAATCCTAATGCTCCTACTAGCATTTTTAATTCAGGTTCCTAAAATCCATTTTTTAAAAAATTTATCAAAAATGATACTACACAGAGCCCAGATTCTTCAAATCTTACTAATAATCCTTTTACAAGAACTAATGAGAAAAATACCAGTAATAATACTGTAGAAATTAAAGATTCTTCTGGTAATTCAAATAATACTAATGTGTCAATTAGTAATGTAGTAGGTTTTGCCCCTTTTACATCAAGCACTCAAGATTATAATCTTTGGAATTCCCGATATAATTTTTTGAACTCTTTCATTCCCATAAAGGAAGGTGATGTAACAGCTACTGGGCAAGGATCTGATATTTCTAAAGATTCTGCAGAATAATTCTTTATACATAATATGACGCTAATTTGTTAGCATCATATTACTTCAATAACCTCTTCAATCCTTTTCCTATTAGATCATTAATCTGATTATCAGACTTTTCTTCTTCTCCTAACTCTTCTCCCGATTCTTTATTTGATTCAGAATTTTTATTATTCCCTTTAATAATATTATTAAGTATATCCTTAGGTTTTCCGCCTTCAATCAATCCCTTAAATACATTATTTATCAAATATTGTTGAAGATCTTTCAATTTAATCTTGCGCTGAATATTATTTAATGAACCATAAAAACGCACAGTAAACGGTGGATATGATTTATTACTATCTAAAATAATTATGCTATTAACATCACATGAATAGCTAGGAAGATTGACGCTACCGCTTGCTGTTAATCCTATCTTACCAGCCTCTAACTTACCGCGAGTAATATTAGCTACGCCATTTTCAATTTCCGTAGAAATAATTAAATTTTCAAATTGTGTTTCACCACCTGAAAAACCTTCTTCAAAACTTTGCAAAATTTCAACAGGATTTCTAATATTTTTTAAAAGATCTGATATTTTTTGCAAATTAAATCCGCTAATTGAACCTGTACTTACCGTTAAATTAGTATTACCAGACAAATTGCTAATATATTGCATTTGACTTTGGCCATTTGTTTTTACATCAGCTACAAAATTAACTACACCACTCCCAATTTTAATCTTGCCAGCTTGCTTTATTATATTTTTTAAGTTAGCTCCATGTAAATTTGCTTTTAAACTAATTGGCCCATCTGCAGAGATTTGTCCAGATGCATCTAAATCTCCTCCATATATTTTACCATTAAAAGATTTAATATCTAAAATCCCATTTAATAGCGCAATAGTAGAATGTATTGTATCAAGAACTATATCTCCCTGAATAACTTGTCCAATATTTAAGTTAAAATCTCCATCAAATTTCTTTAAAAATGATAGGTCGATTTTATCCTTAGACCAAGGCGAAGAAGTAGTAGAACTTGTAGCAACTTGACTACTATTACCAACCGGTGTGCTACTAGAAGTTGAGTTCGATATATTATTAAGATTGATAGAAGTAATTTTTAAATCTGATAAAATTTTTGCTTTAGCAGCTGCTAAATTTACATTCACAACACCGGTTAAATTCATTGGATTTTTCCCAAGAGAAAGATCCAGTTTATTGATATTTATCTTTACCTCCCCTACTGTATCGCCTTCAACTTTAGTTAATAATGAGTAATTACCTAAAGCATTATTTGCCGGTGATTTAGTTAACTGCCTTATCATAGTACCTAAACTACTGCCAGTACTTTCAATAGCCAGATCAGGCTTAATAGATTTTCCTAAAGCAATAGATCCTTTTATATTAGTAGTAGCACCTGCAAATACTACGCTACTTGTAGTTTTAATTACTTCCTTCTCTTTAGTAGCCTGACCTTTTATTGAAACGTTATTTAGATTTACTGGTAAATTTACAGCAAATAAACTAGCAAAAGTTTGCGGGTCATCTACTTGCAAATTATAGTCTGCAAGCAGATTTTCATTCCAATCTTTTACCGCTAAATCTCCTTTTAAATTGGCTTTATCTATCTTTAAATCAATATTGTTTAAAGATAGATTTTGATCTGAATATCCTAAAAACGTAGAAAGAGTAAATGCTTGATTTAATATGCTAACAGGAATATCTTTTACATCAATTGCTAGCTCATCAAGCAGAGGTTTTATAGAGGTAGTCATTAGAGATATTTTATTACTAGAATTACCTACAGGGCTAATAGTAAAATCAACATTGCCGGGATTTAACTTAATTTTAGCATCTATCTTACCTTCTTCAGGTGATAGGCTAGCGTTACCATTACCTACTATTTTACCAGACGTTAAGTTAATATCACTAATTGCTAATAATTTCTTACTGCCATTAATATTGCAACTAACTGTATGATCTGCATTATTTAAGATTTTAATATTAGGGAACATACTTTGTAAATTTTTAGAATTACCTTGCAGATTCATTTGACCTATAAAAGTCATATTATCGCAAGATAAATCACCTGAAACAGTAATTTTTTCTTTAAATAATTCTAAATTAAGATTTACTGCTGCAATTCCTTGTTTCTCTTGAATATTGCCATCAAGATCATAATTTTTTCCAGAAGAATAAATTTTACCTGATAGATTATTAGGGCCATGTAAATCTTTTATCTCTAAATTATCAATATTAACTGTTAATGGATTATTATTCTTATTAGTAGCATCAAGGTAATTTATCTTACCATTAATAATTTTAATTAAATCTATAGATAACTTAAATGGAGTATTGTCATTACTAGCTTGTACAGCGGTATTATCGTTACTAGCTTGGGCTTTATCTTGAGCAAATTGCCAAGATGTTGAACCATTTGACAAACGTTCTAAATTAACTACTGGGTCAATAACAATAATCGCGGCAATATCCATATTTCCTTTTAACAGAGACCATATAGAAACCGCTGTAACTATTTCTTCCGCTTTCAATAAAGAATCATATCTGGCGCCCGCTACTGAAGAAAGCTCTACATCTTTTGCTTTTACAGCTATATTTGGTAATACAGAAAGAGAGATACCGCCATTAATTTTTAGATCCCTGCCAGTCATTTCTTTAACCTTGCTAATGGCTAATCCTTTGTAAGAATCCAACGAAATAAATGGTGGAACTACTAATAATATAGCAATTATAATGGCAAAAAATATTGCCGTATATTTTAAAAACTTTCCCACTACAAACTTCCTTTTCTATATTACATTACTAGTTTTAAGCTTAAAGAATTTTTATAATAATAACAATAGACTTTGCTTACAAAAATTTATTAATAAATTTCCTCTATGTTGTAGCTATTATACATAAATATCAATAGGTTACAGCAATATCTTAACAATAGTTTGAAAAAACAAATGGCTTTTAAACCCTTCTACTATCAGCCTTCCAAAAAGGAAATTCCGCAGGTTTTGATAGTTTTTTAGTTGTTATTATATAACTCTAAATACCGTATAACATACAAAAATAATATCTCAAAATACCTTATCGCTTAGATATTTTCCTGAATAATCAATTTTTTCTCTTAAATAAATTTAGCCAAGCAAGCCAGTCGCGTTTGCCTAAATCTTTCTCAAAAGCTAATAAATCCTGTACTGACTTTTTACATATTTCTGGAGAAGGCAGAATTAACTCTTGGTTGGATGAAAGCGCTAAGCATTGAGTTTTGCACGCTTGTTCTAAATGATAAGTATAAAACATCGCTTCATGGATTGTTTTACCACAAGTTAATATCCCATGATTATGCATAAGCATAACGTAATTTTTCCCAAGATCATTCAACATTTTATCTGATTGACTATCTTCTTGTACTAAAGAATCATATTGATGATAAGATACTCTTTCATAAAAATGTAACGCCCATTGACTTATTGGCAGTAAGCCGTTACGCATAGCTGATACTGCTATAGTTGCAGGAGTATGAAGATGGAAAGCAGCGTTAATATCTGCTCTAGCTTTATAAATATTACCATGGGTAACATAACCAGTTTTATTATAGCTATATTCACTTCCTTCTAAAACCTTACCATCCAAACTAATTTTTAATAAATTATTGCTGGTCACTTCTTCAAATCTTAAACCAAACGGATAAATATAATAATAATCCGCTCCTTTAGGTCTTGCTGATAGATGGGTGTATGTATGATCGTCTAATTTTAGAATTGCAAGGATTTGATACGCTGCCACTAAATTTTCTTTGGTATTATTTTGTTCTTCAATGATACTCTGATAATGCTGTTGGAAATTCATATTCGTACCTTAACTATTACTAATATAAGGCTGAATATACACTAGAAGATTTTTAGAGCAAGTGTGAACGAATGCACAAAATAAAAATTTGAGATAAAATTGATGTTGTTTTTAGTTAGGATATTGTTGCATGGAATGTACAAGGGTATTTAATCATCATAGCGAGGAGCCGTAAGGCTCCGCGCGGCGCGGCATCGAAAAAAATACCAACGACGTAATCCGTCAGCTTGTTTCAGGATTTATATAGATGCTGAAATAAATTCAGCACGACGTCCCTAGTAATCTTCTTCCCCAAATAGCTAAATCAATATTTCTCTTGAAATATTTTTAACTTAAATTCTGGTAATATTGCTAATAAATGATCAAAAATTTCTGCTTGAACATCCTCATACATAGGTAGATTTATTTCATCGGTAAAAACAAATAATTCTATTGGAAGTCCTGTAGTAGTTGGGGCAAGCTGACGTATCACAAAAGTGAAACCATTCTTATATATTGTAGAATTATTTTTTAAATATTCCGATATATATGATCTAAATATTTTGATATTTGTTAAAGCGTTATCACCACATTCTAATTTCATATCATTCAATGCTTTATCGACAATATATAAAGATTTTTTTAATTCTTGTACAAATGAAGAAGGTACAAAACTAATACTCTCAATATCGATATATATAGCTCTTTGAATTTTTTTAGCAGCCCCTCTCATATTTACTACGTTAGTTGTTAAAATACTAGCTGTAGGTATTGTTGAGATTGTTTGATCCATATTCCTAATCTTAATTACAGTAATATTAATCTGCTCAACTATTCCGTCAATATTAAGAGATGGTATAGTAATATGATCCCCTATTCTCACCATATCTTGTGAAATAATCTGCACACTCGATAATACCCCTGTAAAACTGTCTTTAAATACAAAGGTTAATAAAGCGGCTGCTGCCCCTAAACTGGTAAAAAGCGCTGTAGGAGAAATATTTAAAATACAAGAAATAACTACAATAGCAGCTATACAAATAATTATAATCTTCAATATTTGCACTACTAAACTTAAAGGAGCGCGCATTACATCGGTTGTTTTCTTCTCATAAATTTCATAAAGCGTATTTATTATTGATAAAGCAAGTAGAGTGAAAGAGACTGTAGCATAAAGCGTTATAAGAATATTTTTACCTAAATTTATAAATTCAGGATTTGAAAAACTGCTTAATATCTTACCACAAAATATTAAATATATGCTTATTAGTGAATATAATAGATAGTTATAAACATGGTTTTTCTCTATTATTTTGTCATAATCACCATATTTCTTATTAAGGCAAGATTTTACCATTGAAAATATACATTTCTTAATGATTAAAATAACAGGCAGCAAACCTATTATCATTAATAAAATCCATAATATTTCCGTATGATATTTATTGTAAAAATCTAATAAGCATTCTGTCCATTGCTTTATATATATCATATAATTTACCTTTATCATTTTAAAAATACCGTATATATTAATAGTAAACTTTATATTAACTCAGTAATCAAGAAGTATTTGCTTTATGATCTTTCCAAATATTAATCCTGTGGCCTTTTCTATTGGACCTTTTGATATTCATTGGTATGCGCTGGCTTATGTCCTTGGCATAATAATTGGTTGGTCTTATGCAAAGAAAATTATTGAAAAATTTTCTATTAATATTAGCAAACAAGCTTTAGAAAGCTTTATCACTTGGGCTATCTTAGGCGTAATAATTGGTGGAAGACTCGGATATGTATTACTATATGATCCAGCTAAATATTTTTTAGATCCTATACAAATTTTAAAAACCTATGAAGGTGGAATGTCCTTCCATGGTGGATTAATTGGCTTAATAGTTTCTAGCTATTTGTTCTGTTACAAGAATAAAATTAGCTTTTTCCTTTTAACAGATATACTTGCTATAGTAGCTCCCATCGGTTTATTTTTAGGTAGAATCGCTAATTTCATTAATGGCGAATTATATGGTAGAGTAACTAATATGCCTTGGGGGATAGTTTTTCCAAATAGCGATTTACAAGCAAGGCATCCAAGTCAATTATATGAAGCATTTTTTGAAGGAATAATTTTATTTACAATTTTATTCTATGCTACCTTTAAACATAAAACCATTAAAACTCTTGGTTTGAACTCTGCTATTTTTCTAATATTTTATTCTATATTCCGTATTATTATTGAGATGTTCCGTGAACCAGATTTCCATATTGGTTTTATTTTTCATAATGTAACTATGGGACAAATCCTATCAATTCCTATGCTAATTTTTGGAATTTATTTGTTAGTAAAAATTAAATGCCAATCTATCAAAAAATAAAAAACTTAATTAAACAAAATGGCTATGTAACTATAGATGAGATGATGTTGCAAGCAATGTCAGCAGTCAGTGACTCTTATTATCAAAGACAAGATCATATAGGGGAACAAGGGGATTTTATAACCGCTCCAGAAATTTCTCAACTTTTTGGCGAAATAATTGGACTATGGATTATCGAACAATGGTATGAAATTGGCTGCCCTAAACAAACTAATTTAGTAGAACTTGGTCCTGGACAAGGAACCTTGATGAAAGATTTATTAAGAGTTGCTAAATTAATACCAGAATTTTATCAATTTCTTCAAA
This sequence comes from Candidatus Rickettsia vulgarisii, assembly GCA_050920655.1. GTDB lineage: Bacteria > Pseudomonadota > Alphaproteobacteria > Rickettsiales > Rickettsiaceae > Tisiphia > Tisiphia vulgarisii. Next base: position 473,354 of record CP133317.1, read on the forward strand.
TAGAATTACTAGAAATTAATCCTCATTTTATTGAGAAGCAAAAAACCAATTTACAGGAGTTCAGTGGTGATTCTTATTTTAACTTCTCTACTACTGGATGTCCTCCCCGCGAAAGCAGGGATCCAGAAAAGGATATTAATAATGTCATCCCGAAACAAGTTCGGGATGACAATGCAATGCTGGATTCCTGCCTACGCGGGGAGGACATAGGGAATGAAAATGATATAGAAAGCGGAAATGATACCCAAGAGGAGTACGCTCAGAATTATCACAAACTAAAACACATCTCATCTATAAAGCAAATTTCTAAAATACCATCAATTATTATTGCTAATGAATTCTTTGACGCTTTGCCAATAAAACAATATATCAAAGACTCTAGCCTATGGCACGAAAAAGTAGTAATAATTGATAATGCTACAAATGAAATGACATTCGATAAAATTAATATTAGCTCCCATTTACAAAATTATTTACAACAGCAACATCCTAATGCAAATGACGGAGCAATAATAGAAATATCCCCTCAATCGCAAGATATTATGCGCTTTATAAGTGAACATATAAAGCAATTTAATGGGGCGGCAGTAATTATCGATTATGGTTATGATATAGAGCCCAAAGCCAGAAAAAACTCTCAATATAATTCTACTCTGCAAGCAATCAAAGATCATCATTATGCCTCTATTCTAGAAACTTTAGGAGAGACTGATCTATCAGCTCATGTAGATTTCTATTCTCTAAAAACAATAGAAGATACTAAATTGTCATCACGAGCTAACGTTAGTCAGCGTGGTGATCTCATGAGATTGCCGCGGGAGCTCCCTCACAATTACGATTTGTTAACCCAAAGAGATTTCTTAATTAAATATGGCATTTTACTAAGAAGCCAAACGCTGCAAAATAAACTGCCTGAAATAGAAGCAGAGATAATAAATCGACAAGTTGATAGGCTAATCAATCCTAATAAAATGGGTGAATTGTTTAAGGTGTTACAAATTAATAAAGTAAGTTTAGAATAAAGAACAACGCTTATTTGAAGTAGTTCTTCATTTTATCAGATTTTAATTATAAGCTTAACAAAGATTTTTGTTTAAGCTAGCAGCTTTATTCATTATATTTGTTATTAATACAACGACTAAATACACAATATGACAAACAACGAAGCAAAAATTGAGACTATAGATTTTAGTAACGCCCTATCTGAGCGGTATCTTTCCTATGCTTTATCAACCATTATGTCAAGATCCATGCCAGATGTTCGCGATGGTTTAAAACCAGTACATCGCAGATTATTATATGCAATGCTGCAACTGAGATTAGAACCAAATTCTGGTTATAAAAAATGCGCTAGAGTTGTTGGTGATGTTATCGGTAAATACCATCCTCATGGGGATGTTGCGGTATATGATACTTTAGTACGTCTTGCTCAAAGCTTTTCTCTTAGGTACCCTCTAATCGATGGGCAAGGAAATTTTGGCTCTATTGATGGCGATAATGCCGCTGCAATGCGTTATACTGAATCCCGTATGACTGAGATTTGCACTTTTTTAATGTCAGATATTGATAAAGATACTGTTGATTTCCGCCCTACTTATGATGATTCCGATGCTGAACCAGTTATTATGCCGGCTATGTTCCCTAATCTGCTTGCTAATGGCTCAGAAGGTATCGCCGTAGGTATGGCAACTAGCATCCCACCGCATAATTTACACGAATTATGTGATGCCTTAATATATATGTTGGATAATCCTAACGTTAACGTTACAGATATTTTACAATTCGTAAAGGGTCCAGATTTCCCTACTGGCGGAGTAATTGTTGATCCAATAGAGACCATACAACAAGCTTACAATACAGGACGTGGCGGATTTAGAGTAAGAGCTAAGTGGGAGAAAGAAGAGTTAAGTTACGGATTATATCAAATTGTTGTCACTGAAATACCATATCAAGTTCAAAAATCTAAGATAATTGAACAAATCGCTAGTTTATTAAAAGATAAAAAAGTTCCTTTAATAAGTAATATCCGTGACGAATCAGCTGAAGATATCAGATTAGTTATTGAACCTAGAGATCGTAATTGTGATCCTAATATTATTATGGAATCTCTATTTAAACTAACTTCACTAGAAAATAGAATCCAACTTAATATGAATGTTATATCTTCTAATAATATTCCAAAAGTTATGAATATATTGGAAATATTGCAGGAATTTTTAACTCATCGCAAAAATATCGTTACTTGTAAATCTCAATTCCTTATTAACAAAATTGAGCATAGGCTAGAAATTCTAAAAGGTCTTAGAATAGTCTATTTAAATCTAGACGAAATAATAAAAATCATTCGAGAAGAAGACCATTCTAAAGAAATAATGATTGAGAGATTTAGCTTAACCGATCTGCAAGTAGAATCAATCCTTAATACTAAATTAAGATCTTTTAGAAAATTAGAAGAGCAAGAAATCATTGCCGAACATGATAATCTAGAAAAAGAACTGAAAAAATTACAGAAAATTTTACAAGATAGTAACGAGTTAAAGAAAATACTAAAATCTGAAGTTAAATTTATTCAAAATAAATTTAGTATCAATACTCAAATCGGCCAACGTAGAACTAATTTCGAAGAAGCAAATATAGAAGCTCAAGTTGTTGATATTTCTGCTTTCATTACTAAAGAACCTATTACTATAATCTGCTCAAAAATGGGCTGGATTCGCGCTCTGAAAGGGCACAATAATGATTTATCGAATATCAAATATAAAGAAGGTGATGAAGAAAAATTTGTTCTTAACGCCTATACTACCGATAAAATTCTTATATTAAGCGCTGCCGGTCGCTTCTTTACTATTTTTGGCGATAATATATTCAAAGGCAAAGGCAATGGCGAGTCTATAAAACTAATAGTAGATATAGGAAACGAAGAAATTGTAAATATGCTTGTCTATAAACCAAATAATAATTTGCTTATAGCTAGCAATATTGGCAAAGGTTTTATTGTTAATTCCGATGATGTAGTAGCAAGTACTAAACTTGGCAAGCAAATCATGAATCTCTCAGAAAATCAACTATGTATTATCTGCAAGCCAGTTGAAGGAGATCTTATAGCCTGTATTGGAGAAAATAGAAAATTGCTAATATTTAAAATTGATGAAGTACCTGTAATGAAAAGAGGCTCAGGGATCACCTTACAAAAATATAAAGATGCTAAGCTAGTAGATATTAAAATATTTAATAGCGAAGATGGATTAAGCTGGAGTCTTGGCGAGAAAACTAGAGTCGAAAAGGATATTCTTCCTTATTTAGGCAGACGTAGTGGCGTAGGAAAAATCCCTCCTAGCGGCTTTCCTAAAAATAATAGATTTTCATAAAACGAATAAATCTTAAGTATTTATTAATTTTTAAATAACTATTTGCAAATTTATTTTTTAATCTTATAGTTTATTTGCTAACTATAAGATTAAGGAGAATTTAATATGAAAATACAAGATTACTTCAATGAAAAAGCTTTAATTAACTTAAGCAACCAGGGTGATAAAACTAAAAATTTTAATAAATATAAATTAACTTCAGCTCTTAAGGATGATGCCATATATGAAGTTAGAGGAAGTCAAAAATAACCAAATCTCATTACCATTAAATAACGAAACTTCATTAACAGACAATATCTATAACAATTATACTCAGGAAATGACTGGTTCAGATTCAACATTTCACTATCAATAATCATAATAAATTTGAGGATTAGTCTAGTTCTTTAATTTAAAAAGTTTTTGAATATTTAACCATACTTTAGCTAGCATAATAGCTAAAGTATGGTACTCCTAAATAGTTCTACTAAATCTCTCTAGGAGGAGACTCGGCTTTTTCATATTCATCTATCAAGGTGTCATTGATTCTTCTTGTAGATACAGGATCGTTACTAACTTCTTCTTCACAAGATTCTGTTGCAAATTTATTTTTCATTGCTGATTTTTTATGCCTAACAGGCTCTGGTTTAATGTCCTGTCTTTCTGATTTTAATTCATTTGGCAAAATTATCTCTGAACTTTCTATTTTTTCATTTTGAATATTTTTAGCTGCTTCAGAAGGACATTTATATCTCTCCAAGTCCTTTTTTGTGTTATGAAGCATTGCCTTAATATCATCTAATTCTTTTTGTAATTTATTATTTGAATCATCTCTATTTCTTCTATTCACTTTATTACTTGCTGTCGCTAATAAGGTACAGCCCTGATCACTTTCTACTTCTTGCTGCTTTCTAATACGATCTGCATCTTTCTGCACCATCTTCAAGTACATTTTTCTATTCCTGCGAATTGGATTAACAGTTTCTGTTTCAAATTCACTACGTAAATCTTCTTCATCATCGTCAAAATTTTCTTCAACGACATTTTTTTTAGCTGTAGCTATATATTTCTTATTATAAAGAGGAGCTCGCTTGCTACCTTGGAAACCTTTTCTATCTACTAGCCTATTATTAGCCGATCTTTTAAAATAATCTCTAAAATTATCGCTACAACCAGAAAGTAGAAATAACCCTAATATTGCAATAATAATCTTCTGTGACATATAAGCTCTCTATTCAATGGGAGTCATTTGGAAAATAAACCTTTAATCTACTATAGAATCATAAAAGTTTCAAGAATCAATGACCCTTTACAAGTCAATTGATATGAATTATCTACTTCGTCACCTATCGTTTTCAGTATTTAATTCATCTGAATTGATTTAGTCTATCATTCTTTTTATTAAGCTAGCTAAAATTTTGCTACCATCATTTTTTCTTTTTAATAAATTACTAGAAACCTGTGTTAATATATCACGATTTTTTATCAACACTAATATCTGACCTGCTAATTTCTCTATAGAAATTGTCTTTTGTTCAAAGCACCACCCTGCTCCATCATCTTCTAATGCTTTAGCATTATAAAATTGGTGATTATCTGCAGCGGATGGCAATGGAATAAAAATTGCCGGCAGGCCAATATAACTAAGCTCAGAAATTGTTGCTGCTCCAGCTCTTGAGATAACTAATTCATGATTCGCATATTGCTGATCTATATCATTAAAAAAATCAGCTAATTTATATGATATTCCTAACTGATCATAAATTTTAGCAATATTTGCCTGATCTTCTAGTGATGCTTGTTGTGTTATATCAATTTTAATATCCGAATTTTCTAATAGTAATTTTTTAATTACTTCGGGTATTAAACTTGAGAAAATTTTTGCCCCTTGGCTACCGCCAAAAATAAATATCCTAAATGGCTGATGACTAAAATCATTCTTAATTGTTAAATTTTTGACGCTTTCTCTGACAATATTACCAATAACTACTTTCTTATCACCATCTATATTCTCAATATTTTTAGTTTCTGAATAGGCAAGAGCTATTTTCTTAACGTATTTCAAAAAGAATTTATTGGTTTTACCTATAAAAGCGTTTTGCTCATAAATTATTATTGGAACACGTAAAAATAACGCGGCAAGCAAAGGCGGAAAAGTTGGATATCCTCCAAAACCAATTATAGCGGCGGGCTTTATTCTTGATAATAATATCATTAACTTAAGAGTTACACAGATTAATGATATTATTAATCGTAACTTACCAATTAAACTATTAGACAATAACCTAAAATTTATTACATGAGGAATTAATCTTAAATCTGAAGTCAAATATTTTGCGCATCTAATATCAGTAATAAGATGCGTCTCATAGTTAAGAGACATCAACTCATCACCTAAAGCAATTGCAGGAAATAGATGACCTCCTGTCCCACCTCCCGTAACAATTATATTCTTCATATATCGATATTTTGAATTCTATATTTAATAAGTGATGTTTTATGCTTAGTAAAACCCAACAACATACCGGTAGCAATAGCTATAGCTAAAGTTGAACAACCACCATAACTAATAAAGGGAAGCGTCATACCTTTTGTTGGTAATAAATTTAGAGTCACTCCCATATTAATTATCGATTGCAAACCTAATTGAGCAATAATCCCACCAGCGGCTAATTGGATAAATTTATCCTCTTCATTAATTAATTTTAGCAAACCGCGAATTACGATAAAAGCAAAGATACCTATAATAATTAAACATATAATTGCCCCAAACTCTTCACCAGCTACAGCAAAAATAAAATCCGTATGGGAATCTGGCAGTACTTGCTTTACCGCTCCCTCACCTGGTCCAATACCGTATAATCCACCATGCTCAAATGCTCTAATGGATTTACCAACTTGATAATTTTCACTACTATCAGGATCTAAAAAACTATTAATTCTTTTTGTAACATGTGGTAACCAGAAATAAGCAATAGTAACTCCTATTACTGACATAAAACCAGCAAGAATAATCCAAAATATTGGCATACCAGCTAAAAAGAACTGAATCCCAAGAATAGTAGTGATCATTACTAACATACCAAAATCCGGTTGGATAATTAGCAGAAAGGCAACTATACTATATAAAAATAAACTAATAGAAAAACTTGGGAAATTTATTTTAAACTTAAGTGATAAGATCCAGCCAATTATCACAATAAAAAATGGTTTAATAAACTCTGATGGCTGCATAGAAAGTCCAAGAATAGTAACCCAACGAGTTGCTCCCTTAACTTCATATCCAAAAAATTTAACTAAAACTAATAATATTATACAGGTGATAAATCCTAGAATCGAAAATCTTTTTAACCATTTTGTTGAAAAGCACGAAAAGAAGATAATTAATATAGAAGCTATAGAAAGATAAATTATCTGCCTTGAAGAAAAATAATGCTCACTAAGCCCTATTCTACTAGCTACCGCTGACCCTGAAGTAGTAACTAACATTAAACTAAAAGCAAATAAAACAACTAAAGCAATAATCATTTGCTGATCAATACTCCTCCACCATAATTTTATATAATTATTAGATAAGTCGTTATGATCATTATTCATATTATTATCTCTTTGGCGGTAATTCTTCTTTTCTCTTATTTTTACTAATAAACAATTTACTTACAACAAAAATTATTGATATAACCCATATACTAAGAAACAGAATTTTATCTTTGTTATATTGGCTAATCATATCAATTAGTACTGAGTGAATGCTATCAATTGTCCAAATCAACAAGAATATTAAAACAATAATTGCTACTAGTAAATTTATTATATTTAATTATCCCACCTTCTGCTACTGGCGGTTTTTTTAAATATCTTACTAATAATAACGCTTATAAACAATTCCAATTTACTATATTTATCTTTCTTGTCCGTCTTTACTTGCGAATCTTTATCAGGAATCTTTGTATAATCTATCATTTTATTACTAACTATTTATTAAACTGTTACATAGCTTTATAAACAATTCACCACGCTCTTCAAAATTTTTAAATTGATCGAAGGAAGCGCAAGCTGGAGCTAATAATATATTTTTTACATCTACCATATCTTTCCTCGCATCTTCATATGCGTAATTAAAGCTTTCTGTTAAGTCAGAACAAATTTGAAAATCCACTTTTCCTTTAAGAGTTAAAGCAAAATTTTCCTTATCTTGACCGAAAAGATAGGCTTTGCGAATTTTAGGAAATAATGACTCTAACTCTTCTATTCCACCTTCTTTCGCTATTCCCCCAACCAGCCAGTATATATTATCCAAAGCCCCTATTGACTTAGAAGCCGCTTCTGCATTAGTAGCCTTGCTATCATTATAAAAATTTATCTCCCCTTCTGATGAGTCTATATTACCAATATACTGCATCCTATTAGGTAATCCTTGAAACCTACTAATTGCCGCCACTATTTTCTCAGGAGTAGCACCAATAATACTACAAGCTACATAACTTGCCGCAATATTTTCTTGGTTATGCCTTCCCTGTAAACGCTTATTATTAGGAAGTTCTAAAGTAATTTTTTTAATATTATCATAAACAATATTATTGTAAACAGATATACCATTATTAAGGATTTCAGAAGTAGAAATTGCAATTAGGTTAGTTGTATTTTTTTCTTTTAATTTTTGAAAAATATCATTAGCAATTTTATTATCAATATTGATAATGGCATAGGAATTCTTATCCATCCGGTCAAAAATCTTACTTTTAGCAAGAATATAATTTTCCATACTACCATGTCGATCTATATGATCTTTAGTAATATTTAACAATATAGCTATTTTAGCCTTGAAATTTTGTAATAAATCTAGTTGAAATGAAGAAAGTTCTAATACATATCCTGGGAGAGTAAAATCCATACTTAAAACTGGCTTACCAATATTTCCAGCTGCAGGATAATTAAAACCACATGATTGTAAGATATGGCTAGTTAAAGATACTGTCGTACTTTTACCGTTAGTACCAGTTATTGCAATAAAATTAGCTGCCCTACATTCTTCAAATAATAATTCTATATCTGAAGTTATTTCTATTTTATTTGAATTAGCTAATTTTACTATCTCGTGTGATAAAGGAATACCTGGACTAAGAAGAATTTTATCAAGATTTTTCCACCTTGAATCAGATAATTTAGCAAGATTTTCATCACCATAGGCTTTAGCAAAATTTTCTCTGCTACGATTATTTTTATCATAACAAATTACTTCACTTGCAACTTTATTTAACGCTAAATAAGATGATGTACCGGTCTTGCCAAGACCAAATATACCAATTTTTTTATTTTTCTGGGAAATAAGTGATGACATAATTGGGCCTAACTAAACTATAGGTAATGTTATTGTACGGAGATATCGTAAACAGAATATCCCTTTCAGCTACAGCAGGAATCCAGTAACATAACTGTCATCCCGAACTTATTTCGGGATCTCATAGATGCTGAAATAAATTCAGCATGACATTATTTATATCTTCTGGGCTAAAGGGCATCTATAGTAAAAAAGCTTATTCTTTTCTTCTACTTCTCAATCTCTTTCATTAATGCTTTTTCACCCTCATTAAGATCTTTAGTAACTTTTTTATCATTACCAATCTTCTCACCTTCTGTTTGAACAGGAGGCAATTCATAATGTGGCGGCATTTCCAAAGACTTATTACGTGTTACAACATACTCATCAGGTCCAGTAGTTGTTATACCTATAGTTTCTTTTATTTTACCGCTACAAGCAGAGGTTGTTAATAATATAGTAGCCAATAACCAAAATATACGCACTTATCTTTCCTTTTTAATTTATATTTTTCTTATCATCAAGCTGGCGAATTCTTTCAACTTCAGCTTGAATTGTTGCGTCATTATATTGAACTGCTTTTTTTCGTTCAACTATTTTTTTAGTTTCATAAAAATCACATAATAAAATAAAAACCCCTAGTGAAATAAAGGCATCTGCAAGGTTAAATACAGGAAAATAAAAATCTTTATAATGAAAACGGATAAAGTCAAATACCCCTCCATTAATGAAGCGGTCAATTAAATTACCAATAGCTCCACCAATAACAAAACTATAGCCTATGAAACTTAATGGAGTTTTGCATTTTAATAAAATATAATACAAATATCCTATGATAGCTGAATTTACTATCATAAATAATCTATTGCTATATTGGTAATATTCTCCAAATAAACCAAAGCTAATACCATAATTCCAAATATAAACTATATCTAAAAAGCTAGTCACCTGTAGGCTCGAACCCTTTAAATAACTGATAAACCACCATTTTACTACTTGGTCTATAATAACGAGTTTGACAATTATCCGACTACTACTACGAATAATCAGTAATATTTTTCTTAATGTAAATGGTATACGCATGCTGTTAAGCTAGAATTTTGAAATTTAAATGAATTAGATAATACTACAAAAAGGATGAAATCAATTAGAAAAACTTGATGCTAAAATTTTCAGCTATTTCTGCTTTAGTATCAAGTTTTTCACTTAAAGATCTCACATTATTTTTAAATAGTTTGAATTGAGCTAATTGCTTACCTGCTAACTCTATTCCTGGAGTAGTTTTAACACTCATAGGATTAACATTTTTACCAGCAATTTTAACTTCATAATGTAGATGTGGTCCTGTAGATCTACCACTACTGCCAACATAAGCAATAACCTGACCTTGCTTTACTATACTACCTGCTTTAAGATTTTTAGCAAAACTTGAAGCATGAGCATAACCAGTAGATAAATTGGGGCTATGTTTAATTTGAATCCATCTTCCATAACCAGATTTCATACCTATTTCAGTAATTACACCATTACCAGCGGCATAAATTGGTGTACCTGTTGGAGCGACGAAATCAACTCCTGTATGCATTTTAGTATAACCTAAGGTAGGATGATGCCTATTACCAAAATGTGAAGAAATTCTGATTAACTTAATAGGAGTTCTAAGCAAACTTCTTTTAACACTTTTTCCATCTTCAGAAAAGAAAGAATGGCTATCTTTTGAGTTATCTGCAGAATATCGATAAATATTATACTCCTGACCAGATAATTTAAGTGATACATATAATATCTTACCATGATGAGAAAATTCTCCATCCTTGGTAACAAACTTCTCAGTAATTACAGAAACAGTATCACCATTTTTAATTTGTCTCTGAAAGTCAATCTGATAGCTATAAGCATTTATTAACTCACTAATACTATTGCTCGACAAACCTAGCGACTTTAGCGCTGACATAAAGCTTGAATTAATAGTTGCAGAGGATTTTGTAAGAAATTTATTAAGAGCGACTACAACATCCTTAGCGTAGAAATCTTGCCCTTCTCTAGTAATTTCTAAAGAATTTATCTTATCAAAGATTATAGTTATCTTATTTAAAATACACTGTTCTGAAGCAAGATCCTGATTGTCTTCTTCTACTATATTAATGTCGTAATCAAAAACTAATTGCTGACCAATTTTTAAAGAAGAATTAATATTTTTTTCTTGAGATAATTTTACTATCTTAGCTATATCTTCATTCGAAATTTTTTGTTGTAAAAGAATCGCTTTTAAAGTATCGCCCTTTTTTACAGTGACTGTTTGGGATATTTCTTCTGTTACCTCTTCAGTTTCTTCATAAGTAACATCACCTGGCCCAGCAATAGTAATTGACATTCTATCATTAACAAATTTATTTACAGATGTAGAAACAAAAGTAGCGAAACCAATGAAAAGAAATATCGAAAGATATGAGAATGCAACTCTAATTCTTGGGCTAACAAAAGAATTAGTTAATTTAAGTCCTATAGCGTCTTGCATCAATGTTCCCTTATTAGTTGGTTAGTTAGTATAAAAATTAACCTAAAATAATAACTATATTAGCAAAAAGATAATCGTAAGTATTAATTAACTCAGATTACAAATAATTGAATTAAGTACTTAATATGAAGCATAGATAAACAAATTACAACAAAAAAATTACTAAAATTATAAATTTTTGTATTTTTTTAATATTTCGCCTATATAAATTTCTATTTAAATGATATTTGATATATACTATTGCAATATCCTTATATATAGTTTATATCTGATTTCTTCAGAATTTTAATTATTAGTATTAATATTACCAGAGAACCTCTATTTTAAATGCCAAAACTCTTAACAAAATATCTTATATTTATCTTCTTTTGCTTGTTCACTATAAATGTTCATGCTGAAGATGCATTTAACGATATAAATTCATTCGATACTACTGACGAAATGAGTGACGATGAAATAATGAAAGAGGTAGATAGTCTAAATATAGAAAACCCCTATAACAAGCTTGCACAAATCCTTAATAGTAATATTGAGAATTTAGAATTAAAATCTTGTTCTTCTGGAAAAATTACTGCTTTAAATAAAATTACTGCCACATCAAAAGAATTATTGCTAAAAACCAATGAACCACAATATTTTGGCAATATTCAAATTAAGCTTCATAAATGCTTTAAAAACCTTGATCCATATAATGAAGATAATTATATGCTATTAACAGTTATAGAACATAAAATTGATGAGGATTCTAAATTAATTTTTCAAGGCTGGATGTCCTCATCAAGTATTTCACTCTCGACTTTTGAACATCCAATCTATGAAATTTTTGCTAATAATTGCTTATAGGAAAAAATGATATTTAACTTAATCTCTATATTAACAATACTAATACCTACCTTAGGATTAATCTCAGGTTTTTCTATAGCAATAACGATCCCTATTTTTTTATTACTGATACTAATTGCCTTGCAAAATAAAATTTCTATTAACTACATAAACATAAAAAGAAATTTATTATTAAATTGGAAATTGGAATTAGCTTTTGCCCTATGGTGTTTTATAACAATCTCCTATTCATTAAATTATCTTTCTTCCTTATTCGTATATATTCAAATTGGCTTAATTACTTTAATTGGCTTTATAGTTCATGGCAATATTGATAAATTATCTATAGATACAATAAAGTTAAAAAAATATTTCCTGTTAGGAATATTGTTTGCCATCTGCATATTTGTTATAGAATATTTATCTCATGGAGCCACAAGCAGAAGCTTTAGAGAAATTTTCCAACCAGAATCTAAACAATTTTTTTTACATACCCTTGATCGTGGTTGTGGTATATTATCAATCTTATCATGGATAGTAATTGCTATATTAACACAGTATCATAAGTATCTACTTGCGCTAATATACTCACTATTAATTTTTTACTTATTATTCATTTCAGATAGTCTAGCAAGTTTCTTAGCTTTTTTTATAGGTATACTAGTCTTTCTAACCTGTAGATTATTAATGACCAAGTATCTACAATCACTTTTCCTTAAGTTATTTACTATAGCCATACTAGCTGGCTCAATATTAATGCCAATAATTTCGTATAAAATAAACCCTTATGAGGCCTCCGATCACTACGCTAAATCTATTCCTCTTTCAGCAAAACATCGTTTATTTATTTGGCATTCTATTGCTAAACAAATTACTGAAAAACCAATTTTAGGACGAGGATTTTCTTCTTCAAGACAATTTTCTATAGAAAGAAATAAGGATACTACTACATCCATTCATTATAATAATGATTTATGGTCAACTTTTCCTCTTCATCCACATAATAATATTATGCAAATATTATTTGAAACTGGAATAATAGGATTCATATTATTCCAGTCTTTAGTTTGCAAATATCTTAAACAAATTAGTAATTTGGGAGCAGCTAACTCTTCTTTATCATCTTCTATATTAAATTGCCGATCAGCTGCCTATGCCGCTTTTATAAATTATTATATAATTAGTATGATTTCTTGGAATATCTGGCAAACATGGTGGTTTTATACAATTTTTGGAGTAATTATCCTGTTTAAATTACTAGTATCTAGGGATAAGTAGCTTAGAATTATCTTAAAACAAATACTATCATCCTGAACTTGTTTTGAGATCTATTAGGTGCTGAAATAAATTCAGCATTATATCATTGGTATTTTTAATGACCATAAAACATTATGGCTTCTCACTGCGATAGCTTTTAACTCTTGGAGTATACTATTAAATATTTTTCCTATCTAACGCAAACTATGGTAAGATTTTCTAAAAAAATCTTACCATAGTTAAGGTTATCTACTAACTTACTGAAATAGCAGGGGTCTCATCTGCTACAAAAGGAAAGAACCTCTTTTTAGGATAATTCTTAGACTCTTTCTCTAACTTTTCAAAATAAAATAATCCAAAAACAAAAGCTATATTTACTGGAATCATAATTATTAATAAGCCATAATTACCAAAATGGTTCATTAAAAACTCTATTGCAAAAGAAGTAACTATATACATAAGAGCACGTGACATAGCATATATCATACTAGAGTAAGTAAAACGTTTAAAAATAGGAAAATATCTAAAAAATATTGGGATAGCTGGAACAGCATCAGCTGCAAATAATAAAACTAAAGCTTGAATTAATAATAATTGAAATGGTGAACTAATAATATTATCTAGCAAATAAGGAAAAATTAGAAAAAACAACTAAGAATTACTAATTTTATTTTAAGTAATAACAATGGATATATTTTAATACTCAAATATATTACTACTATCCATCCAGCAAATTGAATTAATGATGCTATAAAATTTTGATAAATCAATTTCTTCTGAACTAAAATTAAAATTATTTTTTAAAATATTTCCACAATGTACGTAAGCAAAATAAAAACATGCAGGCCAAGCACATTCTATTAAAAAATATGCTAAAGTTGTTTTTTGATTAACTTTTTCCTCAAAAATATGATTATTATCCAAATCTTAGGATTTTTATTCGCTTTTCCAGAAGCTGTTATTAGCTTACGTTTTGCATCAGCAAATTCAGGAGTTTCTTGCAGGTTTGTCCTTGCAATCAACCCAATAAATGCTATAGCGACTCCTAACCAAAAAGCATAGCGCCATTAGATATTATAGAAGAAGTAACAAGAGACGCTATGGCAAGTGCAAAACGCACCCACCAAAAACTGCAGAAACCATTATTATAGTTACAACTGGATACTTAGAAGGTGATTTAATGGTTTCTGTAATATAACCATTGCTCCTATTACCTCTCCCATAGAAGCAACTCCTTGCAAATTTTACATATAGTCATTATCTAAGAAGCAACAATACCAATTTGGGCATAAGTTGGAGCAATTGCCATAACAAAACAGGAAAACGCCATTAACATAGTAGTTATTATAACTATCGCTTTACACCCCACTTTATCACCTATTCTTCCAAAAATATAGGCTCCAAATGGCCTAAAAACAAAGGTAGAACAAAAGTAGCAGCAGAAACAAGTGAAGCTGTATATGGATCAAGCTTAGGAAAGAAAAGCTCATTCAAAAACACTGCCATGTGAACATATAACATCAAATCAAAATATTCAAGAAAAGTACCAATCGAAAGTAATTCTAAAGCTTGCTTTTGTTCTTTAGTAAAAGCTTTTCTTTCTTCTTCTATTGTCTGCAGTCGCATTTCTATAACTTAAATTTGATTCCAAAATTAGATAATATTTATTAACAAAAATTAATAGATAAGTCAATTTCACTAATTAACGTATTTATTTTATAAAACAACTCCTGGATCTTAAGTAATTGATTTATTTTCAAGTTTATGTAGTATATAACATAATAATATCATATTAAACGTAAGCCTGATGTTAGGGACTTCTAACCTTTTACAAGAATATTTACCGATTGCTATATTTTTTGGTATAGCATTTGTTTTATCATTGCTAATAATTACCTTGCCAAGACTGTTAGGTCCTAAAAAATATAATAAAGGCAAGTTAGAAAGTTATGAGTGCGGATTTGAACCTTTTGGCGATGCAAGAAGCAAATTTGATATCAGATTTTACTTAGTAGCTATTTTATTTATTATTTTTGATTTAGAAGTAACTTTCTTAATGCCTTGGGCTATTACACTTGGGAAAATTGGTAAACTAGGCTTCTTTTCAATGATGTTTTTCTTATTTGTACTTACCATTGGTTTTATCTATGAATGGAAAAAAGGCGCTTTAGATTGGGAGTAACACAAACTATGGATAAATCTTTAGATATATTTGAACAACATAAAGATGAAATATCTGATAGAGGATTCTTAATCACTAAGCTTGATGACTTACTCGGATGGGCTAGAGCTAATTCTTTATGGCCTATGAGTTTTGGACTTGCTTGTTGCGCTGTGGAAATGATGCAAGCCGCTTCAAGCCGTTATGATATGGATCGCTTTGGTATGCTATTCAGGCCAAGCCCACGTCAATCTGATCTAATGATTGTAGCAGGAACTTTAACCAATAAAATGGCTCCAGCTCTTAGAAAGGTCTATGATCAAATGGCAGAGCCAAAATGGGTTTTATCAATGGGTAGCTGTGCTAATGGTGGAGGTTACTATCATTATTCATATTCAGTAGTTCGTGGCTGTGACCAAATCGTTCCTGTTGATGTATATGTTCCTGGTTGTCCTCCTACAGCTGAAGCATTAATTTACGGATTGATGCTATTACAAAAAAAGATCAAAAATACCACTAGATTCCATAATAAAATATAATATATATGCAAGATATTCTGGAGATAATTGATAAATTAATAAAAGAGCAGAAGCTTTCTATTACCTCTCTACCTTTAACCGGCGGTATATTAACCTATCAATCTACTATAGATAGTCTCATTTTATTTGTATCATCTCTAAAAGAAGAAACAAATTTGCGCTTTACTATCTTAACAGATTTATTTGCCGCTGATTTTCCAGACCGTTTTAAAAGATTTGAAATAGTCTATAATTTATTAAGTCTTAAATTAAATAAGCGTATTTTAATTAAGGTTGAAGCAAGCGAAGAAGACGCTATCCCTTCTATTACCAAAATATTTAACGCTGCTTGTTGGTGTGAGCGCGAAACATATGATATGTATGGTATAAATTTCAGTGGAAGTCATGATGTAAGACGACTTTTAACTGATTATGGTTTTGAAGGCCATCCATTAAGAAAAGATTTCCCATTAACAGGATATGTTCAAGTTAAATATGATGAAGCTCAAGAAAAAGTAGTATATGAACCAGTAAAATTAGAGCAAGAATATAGGCACTTTGATTTTTCATCAGATTGGCAAGGACCTAATTACAAATTACCAGGAGATGAGAAGGCTAAGCCCAGTAGAAATAGAGATTTATAGCAAAATATTACTAGTTTAAACTATTCTCTTGCTTAAATATTTTTTTAGTAAATAATTTTTCTATTTTAACCTTAACGTCTCTATGAATATACTTAATTCCCTTAATCAAAAATTATCTTATTTTATAATATTATTACTTATTATAATCATCTCATTCCTTACTTATAATTACAAGATAGTAAATAACAAATTATCTTATCTAGGAGATTTAAATAATCACCTATACGTTAATCTCTATAATAATACTAGAAATGAAAGCGATGATTTTAACTCTTACCTTAAAGATTTAGATAATACTAATGATACAGCTGTTTTAGAAAAGATATGTCACAGACAAATTGAAAATAGTGTAGAAAGGTTAGATGTTGCAAAAGCTTACAATTGTTTATCTCGTTTAGAAAATCTAAATACTAAACCAGCTATATACAAGGCTATAAAGAATGCAAGCTATAGTCTTGATACTTTATATACTACTGATAGCGCATTAAATTTATATAATTTAATAGTTTCAGAATATGAATCACAAATATTAAAAACCTTAGAAATTAGTAATAAAAACGATATTATTACTAAATATTTTACTGGCTATATTCAGGATGAGGTGCCATTTTTAGAAAAACTTATTTCTATTAATATACCCGATCTCTCTGCAAGAGCTTTATACAGGCTTAGTTTAATTAATACTCTCGGCAAAGCGTCTTATAATGAGAAAAAATATACTCCAAATCTAAAATTGGCATATCAACAACTAAATGAAGTACTGGAATTAACTAACATTAAACAAGAAAATACCTTTGATATAGCTATCGTAATTAATGATAAATTTGTTCAACATGCAGCTACTACTATTGCATCTGCTCTTCTCAACTCAGATCTTGATAGTTTTTATCGTTTCCATATTGTAATGAATCCAGATGACCCCGTAACAGAAAAATCGCAACAAAAATTAGCTTCAATGAAATATATCAGGGATTATTCTATCGAATTCACTAACTTTGATAATAATATCCTTCCTATAAAACTAATGAAGAAAAAATTAAATTTTTCTAGGTTTCCTCTACTTGTAATGTACCGTCTATATTTAGACAAAGTTTATCCTAACTTAGACAACATTTTGTATGTTGATTCAGATATGTTAATTTTAAGGGATTTAAACTATTTCAAGAATATAGATATGAAAAATTATCTTGTTGCTTTTACTATTAATTCAAACCTTAATACTAAAGCAAATCTTGAGAAAGATAAAAAATGTCATAAGCTTCTCCCTAATTTTTACCCTAATGGAGGTTTAATATTTATAAATTTAAAAAATATGAAACTATTTAACGCTTCATCAATATTAAGCGATACTATAAGTTCCTCTGACTGTGATTTTAAATTACCAAATCAGGATTTAATGGGTATAGCTTTTTATAATAGATCTTTTCATTTGTCTACTAGATGGAATACGCAAATTAATTCAGAATTTGCTCAAACTCAATTTTCCAATTTTATTATCCACTTTGCTTGTAGTAACAAACCTTGGAATAAAAAATATAAAGAATTATGGAAAAATAACTCTCCTAAATTACCAGCAGCATTTAAAGACTATTGGTTATATAGGTCAATTACCCCTGGAGTATATAGTAAATAATATACTCCTAATACTTGAAACATTGGTTAGAATCACTCAATAATGTCATGCATCAGCTTGTTTTAGCATCTAATAGTCCCCCAAAACAAGTTTAGGGGAATGTATCCCCTAACCAACTCTTCAAATATTTATAGAAGCGCATAAAGTTCCTGAAAATTTACTTATAATATTTCTTGATAGAGAGTATTATTTCAAATATTATTAGTTAAATTTCAAGCTATTAGATTGTGTCACTATATCATTTTAATTATTTACAAAATATCTCTTAATGAAAACTGACATAAAATATAGAAATTAAAATAAAAAATTACAAATTAGCTTAAAAGTCAACCATATGAGTAATAATATAGGGAACTCCTCATATTTAGAAATTAATGAAAGTAATAATCACGATGAGTTAAACTTAGGTGAGAAGAAGTCTAATATTACTTTAAACTTCGGACCACAACATCCTGCTGCTCACGGAGTACTTAGGCTAATTTTAGAAATGGATGGCGAGGTAATTAACAAAGCCGATCCTCATATTGGCTTATTACATCGTGGCACCGAAAAATTAATTGAGCATAAAACCTATTTACAGGCTATACCTTATTTTGACCGTTTAGACTATGTATCGCCAATGTGCCAAGAACATGCTTTTGCTTTAGCAGTGGAAGCATTGCTAGGATGCGAGGTACCAAGGCGAGCACAGTTTATTCGTGTAATATTTTCTGAATTAACTCGTATCCTTAACCATATTCTAAATATTACCACTCATGCCTTAGATATTGGCGCTACTACACCTTTATTATGGTTATTTGAAGAACGAGAAAAAATAATGGAATTCTATGAGCGTGTTTCTGGTTCTAGAATGCATGCTAATTATTTCAGACCTGGAGGAGTTTCTCAAGATTTACCGGATGGTATCTTAGAAGATATCAGCTCTTTTATTAAGCAATTCCCTAAAAAATTACATGATGTTGAAACTTTATTAAATAATAATAGGATTTGGAAACAACGACTTGTAGATGTAGGAATAGTAAGTCAAAAAGAAGCTATGGATTGGGGATTTTCTGGCCCAACTTTAAGAGCTTCTGGAATTGCTTGGGATTTACGAAAATCTAACCCTTATGATGTATATGCTGAGCTAGATTTTGAAGTGCCTATTGGCAAAAATGGTGATTGTTACGATAGATATTTGGTACGAGTTGAAGAAATGTACCAATCAGTTAAAATTATAGAACAATGTATAGAGAAAATACCAACTGGTCCTATTAAAACTGACGACCCTAAAATTGCTCCACCATCTAGAGCTAAAATAAAAGAATCAATGGAAGCGATGATTAACCATTTTAAACTTTATACTGAAGGCTATAATGTTCCTAAAGGAGAAATATATAAATGCGTAGAAGCTCCAAAAGGTGAATTTGGTGTCTATTTATATTCTGATGGAACAAATAGACCATACAGGTGTCACATTAAAGCTTCAAGCTTTGCGCATCTTCAAGGTATGAATTTCATGTGCAAAGGACATTTACTAGCAGATGCAGTAAATATACTTGCTAGTCTCGATATAGTTTTCGGAGAAATTGATAGATGAGTACTCAACCAACAAGTTTTTCTTTTAATGATGAAAACTCACAAAAAGCTAATAACATTATTAAAAAATACCCTGATAATAGACAAAAAAGCGCTATTCTACCGTTGCTAGATCTAGCTCAAAGACAAATGAATGGCTGGCTACCTACAGCTTCAATAGAATATGTCGCAAATATGTTGGATATTCCTTTTATTAGAGCCTACGAAGTTGCAACTTTCTATACTATGTTTAATCTACAACCAGTAGGAAAGCATCATATCCAAATTTGCGGCACTACCCCTTGCTGGCTAAGAGGTAGCGATAAAATTACTGAGACTTGCAAAAAAGAACTTGGTATTAATTTTGGCGAAGTAACACCTGACAAAAAATTTAGCCTTACTGAAGTTGAATGCCTTGGCGCTTGCGTTAATGCACCAATGGTACAAATCAACGATGATTATTATGAAGATCTTGATGAAGAGAAGATAAAAAATCTTATAAATAAGTTAAAACAAGATTAATTGATTTTTGAAGCTAATAAAAATTGCACATTACGTTTTTCTTTTATAGCTTTCCTATGGTATGGTATTTTGTTTGTACATAATCACGATATGGTTGATGATGTAACTAAGATTCAATTTTTAATGATTTGCTTTTTCAAACAATTCTTTTACAGAATCAAAATAATCTTGAATATCAGAAACAAAATAGATAAAACCACCTATCTGTAACTTATTTATTAATAAGTTTAACCTGCAGTAGTTGACATTTGATCTTACATTTAATAAAAAATAATGTATTAAAAATACAGATAAAAAAATGGAAGGTCACAATGAATTTACACCAAAAAATAATAAAGCCAAAATTAGGTTTACTTGAATTAGCTAAGAGCCTTGGTAGCATATCATCATGTAAAGCCATGGGATAATAGTAGAGATAGTTATTACAGATTTAAAGAACTGTATGAAACTGGTGGGGCGAAGAAGCATTGTATGAAATTAGTCGAAGAAAGCCAATAATAGCGAATAGAGTTGATCCAGTGATGGAGAAAGCAGTAATGGATAATGGGGGCAATAGAATATCCAGTATATGGTCTAAGAGTATCAAATGAGCTTAAAAAGACTGGTATTCTTGTATCACCTGGAGGAGTGAGGTCAATTTGGTTACGTAATGATTTAAACAATATCAGTAAAAGGCTTAAAGCATTAGAAGCAAAGATGGCTCAGGATGGTATTGTTCTTACTGAAGCTCAATTACAAGTGCTAGAGAAGCGTCGTAATGAAAAAGAAGCTCATGGAGAAATTGAGGCTCAGCATCCAGGTTATTTAGGATGTCAGGATACGTACTATGTAGGAAATTTTAAAGGGATAGGTAAGATTTATTCTCAGGTATTTATTGATAGCTATACTAGGGTAGCGGATGCTAAACTATAAAACAGCTATTACTTGCTGCTGATATGCTTAATGACCGCGTGTTACCATGGTACGAGACCCAAGGGATACCAATACTTCGTATTCTTACAGATCGTGGGTCAGAATATAAGGGAAATATAGAGCATCACGCTTTTGAGTTATTTCTTAGCATAGAAGGTATAGAACATACTACAACTAAGGCATATTCTCCTCAAACAAACGGTATGTGTGAGCGTTTTAATAAAACAATGAAACAAGAATTCTTTGATGCAGCTATGCGTAAAAAGATTTATACTGAACTTGACGATTTACAATTAGATCTTGATATTTGGTTAGAGCATTTCAATAATGAGCGACCACATTCAGGAAAATATTGTTATGGGAAAACTCCTATGCAAACTTTTCAAGATAGTAAGAAATTAGCTGTTGAAAAGAATAATGAAATCTTGTATCTTGAATACTCCTCTGACAGTCAAAATTTAACTGACAACCAGGTGCAAAATTTATAGTGCCTGTAAAATCAAATCTTGACTTCTACAACTAATTGCAAGGCAAAAACGATGTCATCCAAATTATTTCGCATAAATAGTACCCCTCTCTACCCTACAATTTCATACAACAAAAATCACTCACCCTTCAACTTATCGAGCAAATCATTCGCTTCTTTTATTATATCTACTTCAACTAGTTTTCTAGTATAGATTAACTTATTATCAGGTTTGATTTTAGTTTGCCCAGGATATTTCATAATAAATTTACTAACTAAATTACCAACATCAGATTCTTTATAGAATTTAATAATAAATCCTTTATCCCCAGAATCTAAATTCTCAATAGCAAGCTTACTGCACTTATGTTTTATTTTTACAATCTCTAACAAATTATTAAATTCAACAGGAATAGACCCAAAACGGTCAACCATTTCGTCTTTAAAATTTTCAACATCGTTATCATCCGTTAAACTTCCTACTCTTCTATATAGGCTTAGTTTAAGAGATGAGTCAGTAACGTAATTATCTGGGATAAATATTGAGAGACCTAAATTAATTACCGGGACAAAATCTTTGCTATCATTAATAGGTTCGTCTTTTAAAATAGCTATTTGCTCATCTAGCATTTCTTGATAGAGTTCAACCCCTACCTCTTTAATCTGACCTGATTGCTCTTCTCCTACTAAATTACCAAAACCTCGCAAATCCATATCATGGCTTGCAATTGTAAAACCAGAGCCAAGAGCGCAGCTATTTTGCATTATTTCTAGACGTCTAAGTGAATGAGGTGTCATTTTCTTAGAATTTGCTAGAGTTAAATAAGCATATCCTCTTACTTTACTTCGTCCAATTCTTCCTCTTAACTGGTATAATTGACTGAGACCCAGAGTATCAGATTTATGGATAATCATGGTATTAGCTTCGGCAATATCAATACCAGATTCAATAATTGTCGTAGCAACTAATATATCAAATTTCCCATCACAAAATTCACTCATTATTTCGTCTATTTTGCTAGGTGCCATTTGTCCATGAGCAACTTTATATTTTAGTTCTGGGATCTTTGTTTGCAGATATTTTTCTATCTCAGGAATATCCTTAATCCTTGGCACTACATAAAAACTTCTACCACCGCGGAATCGCTCTTTTAACAAAGCGTCTCTAATAATTACTTCATCAAAAGGAGTGACAATTGTTCTAACTTCTAGCCGATTCATTGGCGGTGTAGCAATTATACTCAAATCTTTTAATCCTACCATGGACATTTGTAATGTTCGAGGGATTGGAGTAGCAGAAAGTGATATAACATGCATATTAGAACGTAAACTTTTTAGATATTCCTTTTGCCCTACTCCAAAATGCTGCTCTTCATCTATAATCAATAATTTTAGATTATGGAATTTTATAGTTTTGCTAAGTAAAGCGTGAGTACCTATTATAATATTCGCTTCTCCAAAGCTGATTTGCTCCTTAACGACCTTAGCTTCGCTATTAGTAACAAGACTAGATAATTGAACGATATTTAAGCCAAAATCCTTAAATCTTTTTAAGAAACGCAAATAATGTTGTTTGCAGAGGATAGTTGTTGGCACAATAATCGCAACCTGTGGAGAATTGTCATAATTATTAGCTTTAGCAACCATAAAAGCGGCCCTGATCGCTACTTCAGTTTTACCAAAGCCAACATCCCCACAAATTAATCTATCCATCAAGAATTCTGAATCTAAATCTTTCTGAATATCATTAATGGCGTTTAGCTGGTCTTCAGTTTCCGTATATTTAAATCTTCGACAAAATTCTTCATATTCTTCAGAATTAAATTCAATAGGATTAATTCTAGTAACTTTCCTTTTAGCAGTTATTTCTAATAATTGCTGAGCAATTTCTGTAATACGATTTTTTAATTTAGCTTTATTTCTCTGCCAAGCGCTACTGCCTAACTTAGACAATTCCGCTTCATCACTACCATATTTCTTGATTACATCAATATTTTCAACAGGGATATATAATTTATCATTATTTAAATAAAGAAGTTTTAAGAAATCATGAGCTTTGCCTTTGATATCAAGAGCTTCAACGCCTAAAAATTGCCCTATACCATGATCCTTATGAACAATCAACTCTCCTTCGCTAAGATTATCTAGCTCCATCAAAATATTCTTAAGAGCGCGACTAGCGCTTTTTGGACGAGAACTTGTTTGCTTTTCTCCTAAAAGATCCGCAGAAGCAATAAATAAATATTTTGCATTATAAAATCCTTGATCAAGGGGTGTTGATACTAAATTGATTATATTAACTTTAGCGTCAGAGAAATTTTCTATCTCAACAGATTCCCTTGAATAATTGCTAATGATATTTTTAAATCTTTCTAAATTACTTTTAGATTGGCAAAAGATAATAGGTATTTTCTTTTTGTTATTTTCTAATATTTCAAATAATTTATCAAAAACAGTCTTATTCTCAATAAAACTAGTAGTAGTAATTTTTTCTAAAGAATGAGCATAGTCTGAATTTTCAGGGTTTACCAAAATATTATTATCTTGATTTAATAATTTTTGTACCTGTTCGTTAGTATAATAAATGGCTTCAGGGGATAGAGCTGGATAAAAATTATTTAGCTTAATTTTATTAGATTCTATCCGTGAACTATAAAGATCTATATAATTATTTTCTTCTTCAATAATGGCTTGTAGAGATAGATTATCATAAATAATCACTGGCTGATTGAGATAATCATCCAAATTATTGAAAGAATGATAGAATAAGGTTGATAAATGCTCGTACCCCTGAAATTTCCTTCCATCAATAATTGATTCATATAAGGGTATATTAGTATTGTTAACTCCAAAGGATTTTAGGTAATTATCTCTAAAATTACTAATTGTCTCTGGATTAATAATTACTTCGCTAGCAGAATTAATTATTAACTCATCACAATTATTACTAGATATTTGGCTATTAATATAAAATTCCTTTATTGATTCAATATGATCCCAACTAAAATTAATACGATAGCCTTTATTATCAGGCAAAACTATATCGACAATCTCTCCCCTTATAGAAAATTCTCCGCTATCTATAGCGCTTGCGCTTCTAGTATAGCTATTATGCACTAAAAATTCAGCAAGTTTGCCTGCCGTTAATTTCATTTTAGTATGTAATTTTAAAAATGATTTAGCTAAATATTCAGGTGGCGGTAATTTGCTAAGAAGATTACCGGCGTTGGTGACTAATAATTTTCTCCTACCACTTGTTGCTAAATAGCTTAAAACTCTTGCCCTTTCCGATAAAATATTTTGATTAGGAGAAATCCGATCATAAGGAATAGTATCTAAACTTGGAAAATATAATATATTCTTAGAATTATTACCAAAAAATAATAATTGCTTATAGGCTTCTATCGTATCTTCTTCGGTAGGATAAACAACTAGAATGTTCTTATCTGTCTTGTTAAAAAAATATTCATAGGCAAAAAAGCTTTTGCTACTAAGCGGTAGAAATTGCTGGATCATCATTTTTATTTAGACTTATTGAAGAATGTCAATAATACGTTAATTTAGCAAAAATTACTACTATCATCCTGAAATAATTTTTGACTATAATTATAACTTTTCTATTACTAACCACTTGAGTTTATATATTTGAGTCCGATTCACCACTTATATCAACATTACTATCATCATAAGCTGCATATATATGGCCCCATTTTATTATAATTAGTAAATGGAACCATCAAGTGAAATCATCTTAGTACCTATTATACGTGATTATAAGATTCTTCGGTATTATTATTTCTTCTTTTTCTGAGTGATCTTTTATAACTTGTAATTCAAAAACTGTTTTCTTATCATCTTCCATAAATTTCTCCTCAAATTTTTATATTGAGAATAATATTATATGATAATTAACAAACTATATAATATTTATTAATTTATTTTACATTAATTCAGATAGGATTGTTTTGTTTAAATTACTAAATTTTAAAATTCAGTAATTTTATCATCGTGTTAGAATTTAAATGGGCAGGAGAAACAGTTTTTTTAGTAACCCAATCATAGATATCTATATCGTTATTCTCCAATATTAAAGAAAAATCTCGTAAATCTTCATCATTCATATCGAATAAAAATTGCTCAGCAAAATTACCAAGAATCATTCCAGTTTCTTTGCACCCTCGGTTTTTACTCTGATAAAGAAGTTTTTTAGCAAAAGAATCTCTATTGAAATAATTCATATTATAGTGCCTTTAAAAAATATTTTAATATCATATTAGAGAATTTGACAATTGCCAAATATGAAATATTAAATTATATAAACATGAAAAATAATCGTATGTCACGACAATTTCTCCATGCAAAAAAGCTACTTATGATTCAGTCATATTTAGCCATTTATCATGATGATAAATAATCTAAAACTAAATTTTATAAAATTTTAAATTATTAATTACTTTTAAAGATACTAATATTAATTATTTCTTTCTCTAATAAAAAAATCTATGAATATAAAAAATATTTCTTCACTAAATGCTCATGAAATGCTACAAATAAATGACAATACTATAATAATTGATGTTAGAACTAGTGATGAATGGAAACTAGCTGGCGTCCCCAAAATTAATAAAAATCAGATAATATTTCTCAGCTGGTGTCTATTGCCTGAGATGTTATTAAATAATCAATTTGAAAAGCAATTTATGTTAAATGCCATTGATCATAATAATGATCTTCTTTTCCTATGTCGTTCTGGCGTACGGTCTAGGGAAGCAGCTGAATTTATTAGTAATTTAGGTTACTCAAATTGTTATAACATTAGTGATGGTTTTGAAGGGAGGGGTTGGCGGATTGGCTGGAAACAAAATAATTTACCATGGCAAGTTGCATGAGTATTAATAAAAATCAATTATTTATGGAAGAAGCTTTAAATCATCAAGATATTTGGAAACGGGTATTAGTTGACCTTAATAAACATTATGGAGATGCTTTATATAAAAGCTGGTTTAGTAAAATAAATTTTTTAGAATCTTCTATTAATACCATTATACTTTCTACGCCAACAAACTTTATTCGTGATTGGATAAAATCAAGATATACCAGAATTATACTACAATCTTGGCAATCTTATGACCAAGATATTAAATCTGTTGAAATAGTAACTAAAGAACTACCTGAACAAAAGCAAAATATTGCAGAAAATGTCAATAAACTGTCTGTACCAGAAGAAGAAGTTGATACCAATTCTGAAGGAATATTTTCAACTTTAGACTTGCGTTTTTCCTTTGATAATTTTGTAGTTGGCAATCCAAACGAACTAGCCTACGCAGCTTCTAGAGCCGTTGCAGAAGCAACAAGCCCCATTGCTGAATCCAACCCTTTATTTATCTATGGCCCTCCTGGACTTGGAAAAACCCATTTAATGCATGGTATTGGTTGGTACATTAAGCAAAATAATCCTAACCGCAAAGTGATTTACATGTCTGCTGAGCAGTTTATGTACCAGTTTGTTAAGGCATTACGCAATAAGGACGTTATGTCCTTTAAAGAAAAATTCCGCTCTGTAGACGTATTAATGATTGATGATATTCAGTTTATTTCTGGTAAAGATAGTACTCAAGAAGAGTTTTTCCATACTTTCAACGCTTTAATTGATAATAACCGTCAGATAGTTATTTCATGTGATCGTTCTCCATCAGATTTAGATAATATAGAAGATAGAATAAAATCTAGATTAGGCTGGGGCTTAGTAGCTGACGTCCATACTACTACTTATGAGCTAAGATTAGGTATCTTAGAATCTAAGCTTGAACAAATGAATATTCATATTCCTAAAAATGTAATTGAGTTTTTAGCAGCAAAAATAACATCGAATGTCAGAGAGTTAGAGGGAGCTCTTAATAAAGTTATCGCTCACTCAACTTTAGTAGGAAGAGAAATTACCCTAGAAAATACTCAAAATATTTTGCGAGACTTACTACGTTCTAACGAAAGAATTATTACCATTGAAGACATTCAAAGAAAAGTAGCTGAACGTTATAATATGAAATTATCCGATATGTCTTCGCCAAGACGTGTCAGATCAATAGCAAGACCAAGACAATTAGCTATGTATTTAAGTAAAATGTTAACCCCTAAGAGCCTTATTGATATCGGTAAAAAATTTGGTAAAAAAGATCATACTACAGTAATGTATGCTATTAAAAAAGTAGAAGAACTATCTGATACTGACGTTGAATTTCGTGAAGAACTAGAATTATTAATGAAAATTTTACAGAATTAATTGAGCCAATCATTAATTAAGAGTCTATTTAATCAATGGTTGGCTTTTATACCAAAATCTATTGTCCCATCTTTTGCTATTCTAACTTTATTCTTTATTATTAATATTTTATATAAATATCTTAAGACAACCAATAGAAACTAATTAAAGTTATTATTAGATCCTGAAACAAGTTCAGGATGACTAGTAGCATCTATAAAAACTATATGGCCATGCCCATTAACATGGACTCACCATGACATTATTATTTCTCACCCTTTTACTTTATAGATTTTATCTTGTTGTTCTTTCCTTTATAAATTCACTCTTAATTTCAGCGCGCCTTGATGAGAAATGTATTTTTTAGCTAAATATGCATCATAACTAACTGCATATTCTATATTATTTTTTCTAATTGTTACCCCTGTACCTAGATTATATAATGTTTTTCCCGCTCTATCTGGTCTATTAATAAATAGGGTTGACATCCCTTGCAGAATAACACTAAGTTTTCCTCTTTTCTTATTTAGAATTTGCGAAATTACTGCATAAGCTTCAGGTAAAAGCGTCATATTATTAATGTCTATATACTCAAGATTTTTGTTCCTATAACTCCTTCTGTTTTATAGCTTGATTTACTAAAAATACTCTTGTTTAAATATTGAGTTCCTGTTTCTCTACTACTCTTATAGATATAATGTCTTATACCTATATTGTTGGAATAAGTGATAATTGATCTTTTAATATAGCATTATAACCTAATGATATCTCTCCTCTCCATGATCTAGATTTATAATTAGATATCGCGCTGTTTTATAGTTCCCTAATTCAAATCTTGGTTCAGTAGCTTTAACTCTTGCGGTAGAATACATTACATTTCCTTTAGCAAACCATTGATCTTTTAGATATTGAAGACCATAAATACCAAAAACCCAACTTTTTACTTTACTTTTAACTCCTAGCAAATAATCTTTAAGTTTTATATCTGTTCTACTATTAGCAACCGCTATACCAATTATTGTTGATTCATCGTTTATTGCAGTATCGGCTCCAATTATTCCGCCTGTTGACTTAGTATTATAGATCTCCTAACTTACGTTGGCTTGATCTATTATAATATGGACTAACCCCATACTCCATATTTTCTACTGCTCACATCATCATCACCAGCTCCTATCATTGTTTTATTACTTACATTTGATATTCTACTAATTAACTCAGTACTAAGATTATTCAAATTGTTATTAATGACTGCATTTGTTTGCAATCCAGCTTCCTCATTTACCATGAGCCTCAATAATCTACCTCTCTCCTCTGGATCTTGAATTTCACTGAGACTTTCCCATAAAGGACTATTACTTCCTAGTTCAGCAAGTAATAATTCTATATTTTCGCTATCAGATTCATCTCCACCTACTAACATTATATCGCTAATAGCTCTACTTAATAGATTCTGTCCATGATGATATAGACGATATAAATGAATATTACCATCCCCAAGAGAGCCTAAAACCCAAGATACATAAGGATTAGTTGAGTTCACAGATATTGATGATGTATCAAAATTAACTGACAACTTGCCATTACCATTTACAAATATATAATCCTCTGTATCTGCAGGTAACGGAGCCTGATCATTAACTGCAACCTTGCTAAATGGTATTCCATCTATTATGGTTGGCGCCTGAACATCAATGTGACCTAAAATCTTATCTGAAGTTAAAGTCGTATTAATAGTACTTCCACCACCCCATACAGGAGAATCATTTAATGTCAAAGTATTTGAACCTAAATTAAGTGTTGATACATATAGATTACCATGGTTAGTAATATTATTATTTATATTGGCGCCTTTGTTGGATCATTACTGATAAAATCGCTATTAACATTTATTCCATCTAACTTCATACTTGGATCAAATGTTAATTTTGATGATTTCGTTACATTGCTAAATTTAATGTTTTGGAAGAATAAATTATTACCTGTAATATTTCCTGCCAAATTAAGATCAGAACCAGCTAATTCTAACGTTCCTATTTTCTTAGGGAAGTTAGAAGGTAATAATCCTATTGGAATATTTTCATTGGTAAATTTTAGAGTTACAGGACTACTATTCACAAACTTAATAACTTCATTAGTAGGAGTAATCTGACTTGAATTATTAATATTACCACCAGTAATACCATAAGCATAATCAAGATCGCTATCAAAAGTAAGTACTGAATCATTATTTACAAAGATCTACCTAAAATATGCCCTGTAGTATTAGTATCTGCTACTATTGCAGCAAACAATGGATTATTAGAATCCATCGGGACAGAAAGGCTACTATCTCCTGTTCCTGATTTAAAAACTACTTGTCCAGAATTAGAAGATGAAACTAATGAAGAAGCTGAAACATTACTGTTAACAAGTCCCATCTTATTATTTTGCGTAAAATCAATAACAGCTACTTGTAGATTAGTCCCACCCATTTTAAGCTTAATTTGATCAGAATTATTTACTGTACCAAATTGATAATTATTACCAGATAAGGTTAAAGTTCCACTACTCCCAGCTCCAAAATCAAGTGTATCAATATTAACTGAACCATTCTGTAAATATAAATCCCCGCCTGCTATAATAATTCGTTTAATTTATTAGTTGTAGCCCCTAAATTAGGATCCTGACCAATATTACCATTAATAAATATTTTATTGTTAGGAAGTTATAGCTTTAGCGTCAATTACGCTATTTATTCCTGCATTTACGATAACTTGATTATTTATACCAAATGATATATCTCCTGGATTAATTAATTCTAAAACTCCCCCATTTATCGTATCAAAATTTATATTACTAGCATTAACTGTCGTTCCATCAATTGTTAATGTTGTATTAGCTGCTATAGAAATATTATTGATACCATCAATATCACCTGTAATTGTACCATTCCCAAGCGCATTGAGGCTTCCATTAACTCCCTAGCAATTGTCCCTGTAATTTCTTGATCTGCCCCTAAGTTAACTATACCAGCCATATTTTGGAAATCTTATCGTACCTGAAAAACCTCCATTGGCGTTCAATGTTCCACCATTAGCGGAAAATGTTATATTTCCCTCTAACAAGTCATCACTTGTAATGCATCTCCAATATCAAAAATCTCGGCTCTAATCTTTGAACCAGGAGGAACGTTCAAATCTATATCTCCAGGACCGGCAAAACTAACCATTTTTAAAGGATTGGTAGCGCCTAATTTTCCAACATTAACAATTTGAGAAGCACCACCAAGCAATTTTAAAATACCATAATTTCCTGCTACACTATTATCTAGATCACCAGTTATTTCCTGATCAACAGCTAAAATAATTTGCCCATTTTGACCTTTAAAATCTATACTGCCATTAATTCCAGCATTAGCTTCTATTATACCTTCCGCATTAAATATAATATTAGCTCCTATTAATGTTTATTATTTGATATTAATCTACCGCTATCATTAAATGTTATATTGCCATTAATGCTATCATTAAATTCTCCCGCAGCATTAAAATCTATTTCTCCTTTTACTGTTCCAGCAGCTGTTACTACTACGTCTTTACTACCAACAGCAAATGTTTGAGCATTTATATTTACGGCCCCTGCTCCAACAAAATTTACTATTTTCACTGTATGAGTAGCGCCAATCTTGCCATCTAAATCATCACCACTAACACTACCAAGAAATGTTACTGTACCAATATTGTCCACCGTGCCCTTATTATCTATATCACCAACCATTTTAATTCCAGAAGCTACTATAATCTCATTATCTTGGTCGTTAAAATCAACATTATCAGTAATATCTCCGTTAGCAGTAAAGCTACACCCCCAAGCATATACGTTATATTCCCTGTAGTTGTCCCTTCAACTGTAATATTACCAGTGGTATTAATAATAAAGTTGGTAGCTTCAGCCGAAGAATCTAAAATTGTATTACTTGGTCCATTAAAAGTAATTTGGGCTAAATTACTAATCGCTCCTGTAACCTCAGTATTATCCCCTCCTAAAATTAAATCACCATTAACCCTTCCTGTACTACCTACTGCTCCTGTAATAGTAATATTCTGTCCCATAGCTAAATTTATGGTACTAGCAGTGTTTTTAAAATCTATATTACCATTTAAACCACCATTAATAGTTAATGTAGCAGCCCCACTAAAGCCTACGTTTCCTGTCATTAAACCCACAAGTAGCTGTGACAGTATTGAACGCAACAAAAGTGTAATTTAGAGCGCTAGAGGTCGATTTAAAAACAACACTACCACTTCCTAGAGAAGTTTTATAGCTGTAAGTGGATTCGTAGCTCCTATTGACCCAGTTACTGTACCACTGTTGGCTATCTGTAATGTACCACTAGACTATCAATATTACCTGTTATACCACCACCAGCAGTTAAAGAACCTGCCGCTGTATATTTTACATTCCCTGTTATTCCACCAGTACTAGAAGCAAGAGCCCCAGAATACTGTAAAAATTGCTGCTTTAGAAGCACCTTTTAAAATGTTAATTCCTGTTCCAATAAAGTTTACGGCTGTAAGAGGGGTAGTGCTGCCTATTGCTCCAGTTATTGTGGCGCCACCACCTGAAAGGTTTATAGTACCATTAGAAGAAAGTGTGTTATCTATTGTTCCAGTAATCGTTCTTCCACTTCCCACATTAAGAGTACCAGCATTACCAGCACAAAATCTACATTGCCAGTTATTCCACCATTAGAGGTTAATGTACCTGCTGCAGCATAATTTAAAGCCCCTGTCATTAAATTACTAGTATAATATTAGCTACAGCTTCCTATAGTAAAATTAGTAGCACGAGCAGTAAATGGCAAAGTAAGAGTACCTGATCCATTAAAATTTGTAGCTGTAAGAGGATTAGTAGCGCCTATTACACCAGTCACTGTACCAGCCGCCCCCACCTGCAAAATTTAATGTACCTCTAACTCCAGTTGTACTATTTACTGTTCCTGTAATTGTTTGATTATTCCCTACACTGAGAGTACCTGTATTATTTTTAAAATCAACATTACCAATTATTCCACCATCAGCATTTACGGTACCTCCTGCTATATAATTTACATTACCAGTCATCAAACCATTAGTTGTAACAATAGTCCCAGCATTCCCTACTGTAAAAGCGGTAGAATTAGAGGTAGATTGTAAATTAACATTCCCAGCTGCATTAAAAGTTATTGCTGATAACGAAAAATCATTTGCCCCTATAGCATTATTAAAAGTAACATTACCTTGCGTAGTTATAGTTCCTTGGTTATTACTTACAGTAGTAATAGAGTTAGGTATGGTTATATTGTTCCACTAGAATTAGGAGATATTATCAAACCAGAGCTAATACCATTAAATGAGATCGTTCCTAAACCGCTATAATCATTAATATTAGAGTCAAAACAGTAGCTCCAATACCTGTGTCAAAGTTGTAATTGCATTATTTATAGTACCACCACTTCCAGTATCAATTATAATAAAACCTATTGAAGCATTATTAGCAACAGTTACTAGAGTAGGATTACCAGTAAATAGATTTTGTGTATATAGCTCCTAGATTAATATTAGAAGAATTTAATAAAATGCTATCAGCATTAGTATTCATCATTATTGCCCAAGGAATAGACTTTTAAGTAATTTCGTTTTTTCCGCCATACTTAATACCATTAAAAAATAATTATTCTTTAATGATTTAAAGTGTTACATATTATTAGTAATATTCTTACTCTTATTTTAAACCTAGCTAATTATTTAAATATATCTGTGATAAAAAACTATAACGTTGATAAACCTATCATGATACCGCTGCGGTTTATCCTGTATATTGAATTGTAATATTAAATAAAAACTATGGATTGTTTAAATATACATGAAAATATGGTGATTTTAAAAGAAGAGTTTTGTTTAGAATGATTCTGTAGTGTCCGCATTAATAGGCTGTGTCGAAATTGCAAAAAATAATAACAAAGCTATGGTGATTTTTAAGATCTGTCCGTCTGTAATTTCTTTGCAGCTTTCTTACCATTAAAATGCTGAGATAGCTCTTTGTTGTTTGAGATAAAGTCATTGAAATGATCTTTAGTAAATTTAAACTTTGCTAAATCGCTTTGAGCAATATCTAAATTTAATATCTTACTAAAATCACTTTTAACTTTAATAGGAGTAGCTGGATCATTTAATTTAGTTACTAAAGCTTTCATAGCATTAGTATCGTTTTTTACTTTGTTGTTTCTAGAAGTAGCAGCTAACATGATATATGATTTTAGAACTTGTATAGAATCTTTATTATCCCATTGTTCATTAGTACAAAATGACAATAAATACTCTGCTTTGTCATCATGACTATTTATGGTAACTTTCTTTTGCCAGTCTTTCTCTTGGACCACCTTTTTTTCTGGAACTATTTGTTCTAACATCTTGCGAGAAAAAGCTTTATTTAAATTATCTTTATCATATTCCTCATATACTGATAAAAGAAATTTTTGGTTATTTAAATTTTTATTACCATCTTTACCAAGTTGATGATTATCTAGATATTCTAAAGTTTGAAAATAACCTTTTAGATGCAAGTAACCGGAATATTTTTGGGCATCATCAAAATCAAGGGTAGATATTCCTTGAGTGTCTAAAGCTATAGTATTTAAAGCATTTTCTCTTAATTCTTCATTAGTTTCGTCAACTGTCTTTGTATATTTAAATTTTCCACCAACTTTAGCTAGTATTTTAAACATTACATTAAATATAAACTTTGTTATTGCGCTTGGGCTATAGAATTTCTTGGCGCTATATATTGCAATATTAGTATCAGAATCCATACCGTTTCCAAAAGCTAAAGCCAGCACCCTTCCCTTTTGTTTTGCCTTCTTAATATCTTCTATAGTTTCTAATTCTTTAACAGAATTATCATCTTTATCATCCGAGTCAAAATATTTCATAGGGACATTATCTCTATACCCACCATCAACATAATAATTATCGCCAATTTTTACAGGCTTAAATACTATTGGTATAGATGCAGAAGCACGACAAGCTAAAGCAATTTCAACATCTGGTGTATTATCAGCATTAAAAATCTCTAACTCTCCAGTATT
This sequence comes from Candidatus Rickettsia vulgarisii, assembly GCA_050920655.1. Lineage (GTDB taxonomy): Bacteria > Pseudomonadota > Alphaproteobacteria > Rickettsiales > Rickettsiaceae > Tisiphia > Tisiphia vulgarisii. Next base: position 508,398 of record CP133317.1, read on the forward strand.
TTGATTTACCGCAGTAATATACAAATCTTTAAATTTTCCAGGATCAAGCAATCTCAATAAGGCTAAATCTTTAAACAAGATTTTCCCTTGACGATTAGATAATTCTCTTAATATATGCAATTCTTTATAATTAGACTGCATTAAGTCTTTAAGCTGATTAGCTTGTTGTTCAAGCTGTTGTTTGAAAAAATCTAGTGATTCACTGTTTTCATTTAGAGTCTGAGTAGGTTCTTTCTGTAAAAACTCTTGTTCTTCTTTCTTTAATTTTTCAATTTCATTAGCAATCCTAATTAACCCTTGATTACATAATTCCGCAAAATCCTTATCTTTTAAATAACTAGATATATTATTTCTGATAGTGTTATCCAGAAGATTATATAAAGGCGTACCATCTTTAGCAATTTGTACAAACCCAGCTGAGAAACCTTTCTTTCCAAGTAATCCTTTTAAATTAGTGTCTTTAGAAATTTTTTCAAACTCTTCCGGCTCTATACCGCTTGCTATTACCGCTGCGGTAATAGCACCAGCAGATGATCCAGCAATAGCCTTAATATTTTCAATTACATCTGACTCTTTTAAAGCTTTATACACACCTGAATAAATAGCTCCCTTTGCCCCACCACCACTAAATACAAGATAATCAAAAGGAGACTCTTGCATCTTTTGCATTTGCTGTTGTAGTTTAGTCATAGTAATATTAAAACCTATTTACGATTACGATCTCTCCTACTGCCAAAAGGACAAGAAATTAAAACTATTCCAATAGATATAGTTAAGAACAGCGCTCCAGCAAATATACTAGCGACATATGAATTTTCTCTAGCAAGTAAACCAGTAACTAATGCAGCTATTATTAAGAATAATATGTTACTTATTTTAGCTATTTTAATGCTTTTTTTATACGCTAAAACATTTTGCATCTCTTTTTTATGTCTATGCTCTTGCTCTTTTTCTGCCATAGCTATCATTTTTGCTATAGTACCTGGATAGATAGATTCATATTCCTCCATCAAATCCATGGGCGGAAGAACATTACCTAATTTCTTGCGGTAAAATCTATTATCTGATTCTGCCTGATTAGCAAATTTAGAATATCCTTTATTTAATCTATTATTGTTGCCAAAGAAGCTTTTCTTATCTCTCATATTCTCTTTTTATTTCTTGAAATGCTGAATTAATGTCCTTTTCTATCTCAATAAAATATTCAGCTAAATCTGTTTCCGGTTGTTTTTTTAGCAATATAGTTTGAGCTACTCTAAACATATTAGTAATATCTGACATGAAGGAGAAAAAACTTCTCTTTAAGAAAGACTTTAAGTGCATGGTTTATAATTTTATAAAATCGTCATTAGGTATTAATGGCTCTCCTCTAAAATTTACCGCATTATTGAATTTATTGCAACAAGTTATAAATTTTTTATCACAACCTGCTGTAATTTTTGTGTTTTTATGGTGTTTCATATTATCAGGCATTATTTTATCTAATGTTATATTATTTTGTATATGCGCAACAATTTTACCGTGAAATTCTTCCGCTCCTAACTAAACGTCACCAAAAGTATAATAACCACTTTCTTTATTCAAATTGTTAATAACTATAGTTTTAGTGAAAATTTCTTTAATATTATAATAAGAACTATATGTAGACTTATTTATTCCACATTTTGCATCACCAAAACTAGCTTGACAATTTTTACTGTAAGATAATAATATAGATTGATTATAATTTTCACTATATGGCGTTAAATACAAAGTAAAATCTAGGTCTCTTTTTACGTAACTACTACAATCATATGTAACAAAATGCTCAATTTTATTAGGAAAACATTTATATATTTTTACCATTGAATGAACTAAGTCATGATGCTTTTCTACACTTAAAACTATTCCTGAATTTGGAAGAAATGTTTTTTGATCAATAATAATCGGCTTGTCTATTTCAGTAAGATACAAATTGCTATTATCAGGTAACGCTATATGAAAAGAATATTTAACTGATGAAAAATTCATATAACCTCCAATAATTTGGTTTCTAATTCTACAGAACCATCAGGATGATACTGATAATTAAAACTATCATTGCTAAATCTTGTTTCTACATCAAATAAATAGCTAGCTGTTAATATCCTCCTTCGCTTAGCGGCTGATATAAATTAACTAAACCAGTGTTGCAATCAACCGTCGCTTCTATGCTAACATCATTGATAAAAATTTTACAACTATCTGGTACAGGCTTAGTAATTATTCTTGAATAACTCATAATCCTGTCTTCATATAATTTTATTAGTTGGAATTGTTTTGTTTTACCATTGCCTTTTGCAATAAATTGCTTTGTTACTTGATGATCTAAACTATCTCTAAACCTAAAAGAGAAATAAGCTCCTCTTCTGCTCCTAAAAAAAAGCGCTAAAAATCTTAAATTCACTGATACTAAGACGACAATTTTTAACAATATATCTTTGCCTTGAATATTCTCTATCCAAGCTTCTTACTTCCCTCCCTGATAAAGTGGAAATATGCGAAGTTGCGAATTCAGCTCTGCCAATTGCAAAACTCTCAATAAATTGAGGAATTCTTATGTCATGAAAATTCATAAATTACTCTTTAATAAAGCTTTATAATTTACTGTTAACTTACTGGTAATTAAATCAGCGCTACGACTAAAATTGATATTACAAGCCTTAATGCTTGCAATATTGTATCTATCACTAGAATATGTAATTAGTTTATTGGTAATTTTATCAGCTAAAGAAGTAAGGATAACGCTATTTTTATCTCTAGCAAAAACACATATTTCAAAATTAATTTCGTAGATATCTTGAATATATTGAGAAATATTTTTGATATTTAAAATATTAATTAGCAAAAAGGGATATTTAGCGTCTTGTACAACCGATAGATAAATTTTATCAATACTTAATCTAATTTCATCATCACCAGATAATAATCGGTAGATTGTCTGCTGGAAATCATTGATAAAATTACGAGACATATATTTCTAATCCTATTATATTTAAAAACTTACTCTTCTCTGAAATATTTACTATTCTCTTAATTTCAAAATATCTATTTCTAAACAATATTTGCATTTTAGTATTAATATTTTCTATAAACCTTATTTTAAAAATATAATATCCTTCGGTCATAACGTGACCGAAGGATAAATGTTCAATTGTAATGAATCTATCATCAGAAAAGGGTTTAACCTCGGCATAAACCAAAATTTTTTCTTGCCATCTCTCTTGATCAATTTCACTACTTGCAAAATTTTCTAAAAATTTTATTCTATGTTGAAAATTACGAATTATTGACTTTGGCATATTAAATCCTTAATTGTCTATAAGGGAGATATAAATTCCTAATTTCCACTGACATGGCAATATCATTATGCTCTTCTCGATCATACATTTCTGATACGTGCATTAATATCCCATGTTTAATTGATTTAGGAATAGTTATTCTACTAAAACCAGATTAATAATCAACTATTAGTTGACTATATTCCAAATTTTTATTGAAAAATAATATAGATTGATCATAATCTAAGTAATATTTCTCCTTATCTAAGACCAATTCCTCATTTTTTGTTTTTAATATAATTTTTTCTATATATATTTATAGGTCGATATCTTAATTGAAAATTTTGTTTATTCTGGAACTCACAAATAAATTGAACCATTCTTGACATTATTGCAAGTTTAGTAAAATTCTCTGCCGCAATAATTGCCGCGTCTAAGTAATTAATTCATCGTCATAATCCGCCTCAATTCTCATATAATTCTTAACTTCCCTTAAGGACCATATTTCTTGAGGTTTAATAGCAATAATGTTAAAGATATTTTATTAGGCATAACTAATTATTAAAACAAACTTGATATCATTCTAGTTACGATGAGAATCTAGAAATAACATCGAGAACGCTTTAAATATTCATTGTAATTAATCTGTTATAGCTCCCTCTACTCTCACTTAAACACCGCCAGCTTAATAGCCTTTTCATTAATCACATCTCCACCTACTCTTTTTACGGCGTAAAATTTAACAAATGGCTTGTTAGTATAAGGATCTCTCATAATATTAATGTTACTACGATCAACTATCTTATAACCTTCTTTAAAATCACCTAAAGCCATAATAGTATTATTCTGCTGAAGAACAGGCATTTCCGAAACGCAAATAACCGGTATGCCAAACATTGTTTGTTTTAAAGGATCTGTTAACAATTGCTGCCAAATAAATCTACCTGTGGAATCTTTTAGTTTTTGAATTGCCGCTAAAGTTTATTCTATTCATCAGAAAACTAGCGTTGGCTAAATAATCTTCATCAAGCAAATTAATAAAATCTAGTAATTTATCTGTAGTAATCTCATTAGCAATAGTAAATTGTTCTATTTTTCTATGTTCTTGAGATAAAATTCCTTTAGGCTTTTTATCTCCGTCGCCATTAATAAAAGCAGCATTTTTGTTTCTTAAAGACTCCACCACTAACCAATTATCTACATTAATAGCTGCATCATCTATCAAAGCTTGACTAGCTTTCGGCTGAGCGTAAAGCTCATGAACAAAGATTCTCTTTTGTCTCAATTTAGCAGTATCAGTTTCTGGTCGATTGTCTATATCACCAACCCAACCTGTAGAAAATTTTCCATCCTCTATTACTATTATCAAGAGCATTGCTAGAAATTACCTCAATTGACGCCAATTGTCGCATAGGGAGATTTAGCTCAAATTTCAGTAATTATGCTATTATATAAAATGGGAAGTAGTAGCACTCCTCCATCTTCACCTCTAGCATTCAAAGATTTTTCTATTAAGCCACTTTGATTACCTTTACGTATATAATCACTGAAGGCCTTTTTATATTCCCTATCTTTGGTTGTTTCCATATTAGGTCTAGCTAAAAAATTTTCTAAACTATCAATTCTACTGTTTAGCTTATTAATTTCTGTATTGCTATTATGCATATTATTACTCCCTATTGTTATATGTTTCTGAATTTGGGTGATTTTTTCCTGATTATTGGCTGGAAAAGTTACTATACTTACTTCTATTAACTCTTGCTTCAGTGATAACTCTTTGGTTTAAGTTATTGTAGTTCGAGAGTTTAATATTAAAACCTATAGAAAGCCCATCCACTGCGCCTTGCCGTATTAATTCTATGACCTCTTGTCCAGTGGCAGTTTTATTGTTAATTACCGCTTCAACTTTAAGCCCATAATCGTCTTCTGTTAATGATTTAATAATTCCTATTGGTTTAAGGCTATCATGTTGCCAAAGTAATTTTATCTTAGGGGAAGTTGTAAGAGTTGAAGCAAAAGCTCCAATTAAGTCATTTTGTTGGTCGACAATATTATAAACGCTAGCATAACCAAAAATATACGTACCGTTTTCACTATTTGACTTAATAGTCAAGTTTTGTTTTACCTGACTATAGTGTAATTCTTTAGTATTCATATTACCTTATAATTGCAATAATAAGGTTAATATATACTTTAAATTATTAGCACTAAGTATTTAATAAAGAAATTTATATTAATTTATCACATCTGTATCCTATGCAGCTCAGAAGGTAACTCTTAGTTTTAGCACCCCTTGATGAGCTGTGTATTTTTTAGCAAGATAAGCGTCATAGGTAACTCCACATTCAATATTTCCTTTTTTAGCGGTGACACCTGTTCCTAAGTTATATAAAGTTTTAGCTACTCTATCTGGTCTATTTACAAATGGAGTAGACATACCTTCAAATATTGCGTTAACTTTTGCTATTTTTTATTTAATACTTGAGCTATTGTTGCATGAGCTTCGGGAATTATAATCATATCATTTCTATTGATATTAGATAATATCTTTCCTCCTACTATCCCTTCAAGCTTATGACTTGCTTTACTGTAAACGCGTTTATTAAAAAACTGCGTTCCTGTTTGAGAATAGCTGCTATTTCTATATACACCATATCTTAATCCTTATTGTCGGGATAAGGGCTAATTGATCGTTTAATATAGAGCGTTATAACCTAATAATGCTTCTCCTCTCCATGATCTGTATTTATAGCTTGATAAAGCCGTTTTATATTCTCCAAATTCAAATCTTGGCTTTCTGGATTTTATTCTTGCTGTAGAATACATTATTATTCCTTCAACAAACCAACTACTCTTTAATTGTTGCAAACCATAAATACTAAATCCCCAATTGGTGATTTTTGATTTATCACCTCGTAAATAATCAGTAAGTTTTACATCAGCTCTAGTTCTTGACACTGCTAAACCAATTGTGGTTAGGTCATCATTTATTGTAGTATCTGTCCCTATTATCCAGCCTTTTGACCTTGACTTATAACCTTCTACTCCTTCTATTAATCCCTGATTAGCTTGGCTTAAATATGGACTTACCCATACACCGTATTTTGAATTAATTTCATCATCACAACCAGCAGAGATTATTCCTGCATTTTGTCTAATAAGATTTTGTATTCGATTGCTTAATAGGTTAATTAATTATCTTCTAGTTTAAATTGAGCTTCGTTTACCTGCTTATCTCCTTGATTTATAATATGCAGCAATTCACTACCTCTTGCTTCTGAACTACCTTTTGAAGCATCAAGCGCCCACCTAAACTATCCCAAATAGCTCCTTTAGGCTCTAATTCCATTAGTAATGCTAAATTTTCTGCATCTATTGAGTCTATTCTATTATTCCTCCTCTTGCAGTTACTACATCATTTAGCTGTAGCGATTGCATCTTCTTCTCTAACTAAAATAATATTCCCGCCTACTCTATTTAAGTACCAATATACATACTACATACGGTTTATTATCTATTACATTGATTGACGATATATCAAAATTTGGAACATTATTGCCATTACCATTTACTAAGATGTATTGCTCAATACCTATAGCGGAAATGCTCCCATATCATTGATCCTAATTTCACTAATTGGCGTTCCGTCTATAGTAACTGGAGCTAAGGCACTAATCCCCCCATTCCTTTATTCTTATCTAAAGTTGTATAAATAGTCCCAGATCCTCCCCATGTGGTATTGCCATTTAATGTTAAGGTATTTGAATTTAAATAAAGATCTTTTACATATAACGTGTTTTGATTATTAATATTGGTATTTACATTAACCGTTCCTAAATTTGCATTTTTAGTTCCTAGTCCAATATATATTACCACTAGTATTAAGATTTACTGTACCTTGTGATGGAGTCACGGTGGTTATAGCAGCGTAAAATTTGCTGCTATTTACTTGATGGTACCATTATTCGATAACTGGATATTAACCAAGTTATTTGCCCTACTTCCTATACTATTGCCACTAGCAATACTGTCGGAGCTTTTGTTACATCATTTGTTACATAGGAGCTGCTAATATTTACTCCATCCAATTTCATACTTGGACTCAAGGTTAATTTTGATGGAGTCGTTACGTTACTAAATTTAATATTTTGAGCTGAAAAATTACTTCCCTACTATTGTAGCATCACCTCCAGCTAATTCTAAAGTTCCTATAGGTTGCAGAAAGTTTACTGGAACTCCTGGAACAGTAACTGGAACATTAGAAGTAGTGATAGTCATAGGATTGGTATTAAATAACCCCGATTATGGATAAGAAATACATGGTTTATTAGGTTTAAGTTGGTAAGCAATAAGAGCAGAGAATAGAGAAGTAAAGAAATTAATAGGTGATCGATGTCTGGAAGGAGTAATATTAAAATTCTCTTTTATGTAGCCAAAAATGGTTTCGATAATGAATCTCTTCCTTAAAAGGATTTTATCCAAAAGAGGTAATAAATAGTTTTTCATATCCTTTCTTATACCGGTAATTATTATTAAACCTTGCTTATAAAGTTTTGTAAACATTTTTTCTGAAATAAACCCCTTATCAGCATAACACTTACCTTTTAGACCTTTTTTGATAACCATTGCTTCAAATGCAATTCTGTCATCAACATTACCTTTGGTAATTTTAACAGCAATAATTTCTCCCTTATCATTGATTATCATATGAAGCTTGAATCCAAAAACCAATCGACAGAACTACGTCCCCTTTTTGCAAGATTATTAAAAGTTCTGTTAGAATTAATTCTGATATTTTTACATACTGCAAAATGTGTGGAATCTGCATAATAAATTCCCGTTCTTTTTCCACTTAAGTAATGTAACATCACAATCAATGGCAGAAATAATGAAGGAATAAGCTGAACAAATCTCTCATAACAAGGTGGATTCCTGAACAAATTACCATTAATAATAAAGTTTTGGTAATAAGCTTTTAAATGTTTATATGCACTAAAATGGTAAAAAATCATTATTGAGAGTTCTTCACTTAAGGAAAGCTTAACTTCTCTAAATCTTTGCTTATTACTTTTCAGCAATTGATGTTTTACCCATTTCTCATAAATTTTACAAAATTCATCGACTATACAAAATATTGTAGTATATTTACACATGTTATTAAACCTTTATTTTACTCCTTCAGTGCCCTATTTATATAAGGTTTAATAACTCTTGCAACCTTCCTTCCTCTCTATTCCTTATCCATAATCGGGGTTAAATAATTTTATTACAGCATTAGTTGGAATAGCCGTAGCTCATGTATTATCTAACTTAAGCCCTGTTATTCCCCATGCGGCAGTAACATTATTATCTAAAATTAATGTACTATTATCACCCATTCCTATTCCTTGCGAAAAATAAGTAGTGCCTATAAATCTCCCTGTAACGCTAGTAGCAGGAGCCTGAGGTAAAAGCAATGAATGTCCTAATTGGTTGTTTGGTGACATTGGTATATTAACAATATTGGTTCCACCAAAAAAGTTTACACCTGTATTATCAGGCATAGTTACTAAAGACCTTGCTGTAATATTACTATTACTCAAATTTAAACCACCATTTGTTTCAAATGATATAGAAAGCAACTGTTGGTATATTAGTGTTATATAGCGATGGATTTGTATTCGCAGGTACAATGATATTAATATCATTGGCATTGGTTAATGTACCAAAATGATAATTGCCGTTCCCTAACGCAAGTTTTGCTATACTACCAGCGCCAAAATCAATGTCGCTAATATTGGCGTTGCTATTATTAAAGGCAAGCCTCCCTAAGCGCTAAGCTAGCTAATGAACTAGTATTATTAATAGGATCTCCCATGTTAGTATTATTAAATTGCACAGTCTTACCAGCTTGTATAGATGTCGCGTCAATAACGCTATTAGGACCAACCGCTACATTTGAGCCACATTGTTACTATTAAACGTCACACTCCATTAGGATTGGTTAATTTTAAGACTCTACCAACATTTGTGTCAAAATTTATATTATTAACGTTAATATTTCCTCCACTAGCTGTTAACGTCTTATTAGCTGGTATATTAATGGCATTAAGTGAATCTGGAACCCCTATATCACCGTCGATTGTACCATCACCAAGAAGATTGAAATTACCGTTCCCTTTTATATTTCCCGCTAGACTCTGACCATCACCTAAATTAAAAGTACCAGGAGCGTTAAAAGTTAAGTCACCGGTCATCCCGCCACTTGCTGTTACAGTACCAGTACCATATAAAAATAACATTAGTCGTTATTGGATCCGCTGCCGTTGCATTTACCCCACTATTAGTAATGACAATATTGTTAGCTCCACTATAACTTGCCGGTATAGTTTGATTACCAGCTCCACTAAGTTGAATAGCTAGCAGCTTTGTAGGGGTTCCGATATCACCAGTAATAGTCGATGTATTAGTTAATAAGTTTACTGTACCAGCAGGACTACCGCCTGTATTATTTACATCCCCTGTTATTGTAGCATTTAAATTAAAAACTGCATTGGTCTGACCTGCAAAATCTACATCCCCTGTTAATCCATTATTAACATTCACTGTACCTGTATAATCTATATCACCTGTCATTGAACCATTAGCTATTAAAACAGCGCTAGCATCACTAATTTTATAAGTTTTAACATTAGATTGAGTTTGCAAAATTATAGCACCTGAACCTTCGCAATTTAACTGAGCAATAGCGTTAGTATCGCCTATACTTCCTGTAATTATTCCACCTTCTATATTCACTATACCAACCGGCACTCCTACTACTGAGTTATCTATATTCCCTGCTACTGTTGTACCACAATTAACTATATTTAACGTTCCATTCTTTCCAGCAAAATCTGTATTTCCTGTTATTCCATTCTTTACTGTTAAAATTGTATCATCAGCTGAATATGATATATTTACCGGTTATCAAATCATTCACTGTTACGTCTGCATTTGGCTGATTCATAAAAATATTCTGAGCGTTTAACGTAGAGTTTAAAGTAGTAACACCTGTATTAAATACTACAGAAACTAGTGGATTAGAAATACCTACTGATCCTGTAACTGTTCCACCATTTAATACTAATGTCCCCCAACTACCACTATTATCTACTAAGCCATCTAGAGTTTGACCAGCACCCAGATTAAACCCTCCTCCTAGACTATCAAAAATAACCTTCCCTTTAAATCCTCCGTTCGCCTCAAAATTACCACCTGAAGCAAAAACTAAATTATCTGTTACCAAGTCATTAGCTATAACGTCTACCCCTGGATCTTCTAAGGTTAAAGTTGCAGCATTAACAGTAGATTCCATGTTAACAAAGCCAGCTCCTTGAAAATTTACTGCAGCAAGATTATTAATTATATCAGTTACTACACCAGCTCCACGAAAGTTTAATGTACCAGCAGGGCTGCCTCCACTGTTAATTACCTTGCCTATTATTGTTTTTCCATCCGCTAAATTAAGAATAGTATCATTAGCTTGGAAATTTATATCACCTGTTATATTACCATTAGCGTTCCAAATACTATTATTATAATATGTTATCGTATTGCTATTAACATCATTAGTTGTTACTGAACCAGGAGCGCCTAAAACTATTGATGTTACATTAATTGTAGGTTTTATATTAAAATCGTCTGAACCAGTAAATGAAAATTGCTGAAGCATATTGGCAACCGTACCTAAGCTGACAGCGTCATTTTCTATAGTAAGGGTTGTTCCTGACAAACCAGAATTAACTAAAATGTTTCCCTTATTATTACTTCCTGGATCTATAATATTTGTAAAATCTACTAAATTAGCATAAGCGTTTAAAGTAGCTTTGGCTTGGTTAGTTATTGCTCTAGTAAAAGTTTGCGCTCCAGTGCTATTAAAAGTCAAAGCTCCTGTAGTATTATGAAAATCAACTGGCGACATTAAATTCCCGCCAACCTGTAATTCAGAAGTATTAGTCAGTATATCAGTATCAGAACAATTAATATTACCTGTAACAGCGGGGATGTACCAGCGTTAATATTTAACCTTTGAACTGAATTAGTAGAACCAATATTACCATCAACTGTACTACCAGTTTATAATACCATTATCAGCTATTCCTTTATTATCGATACCACCTGTTAAAACTTGACCTGGTACTAGTAATTTTAAATTAGCGTCTTTACCATTAAAATCTACATTGATTGTTCCGCCATTATTTAAGTTAAAAGTACCTCCAAATGTAAAGAATATTTGATCTCCTGTAACATTATAATTCGCTGTTACAACAGCTGTATTATTAGCCACATCAAATATTGACGCTCTAGCGTTATTAGGAATAGTTATCGGTCCAGCTCCATGAAAACTAATTGTACCTATTGGAGCGTTTGCTCCTATATTACCTACCACATTAGAAGTAAAGATAAGTTCACCATTAGGTCCTCCAGTACATCTTATTACCAGTTATTGTTCGCCCTCCGTCAATAGTAACAGTACCTGATTTATTAGCAAAATCTATGTTAATTACTGAATCTGCTATTATATCACCAATTGATTTTTATGTAAAATTCATTATGTTGCCATTCAATGACCCATTAGTAGTAACACTAGCATCTCCTACATTATAAGTGTCAGCGTAAGAAGCAGCTTGTAAAATAACATTACCTGTTCCAGAGAAATTTATTGCCGATAATGCAGCTCCATTGCCCCAATATTACTATTGAAAGTAACATTGCCTTGTGTAGTTACTGTAACATGGCTAGTAGGAGAAGCTATATTTGCAATAGTATTAGGTATAGTTATAGTACCACCGCCGTTAGGAATTATAGTTAAAGCAGAGAGATTTGTATAAAAATTAGTTGGTCCTAAACCACTATAATCATTAATATTAGCGTCAAAACCATTTTGACTTGCTATAGCCCCAATACCTGTAAAAGTTAAAACATCCGCAGTGTAAAAATCTATAAGGTGACCGGTCCCACTAGAACCTATTGAGGCATTGTTATTAACAGTTGCTGGAGAAGCGCCTGCAGCTGTTACATTAATTGCTCCTATGATAATACCAGGAGTATCTAATACAACTTGATTTTGTGTTGCGCCATTCATTGTAATAGCTCAAGGAGTAGTACTTTGTAACCCAGGAGCATTAATGAAGCTTATACTTCCGCCTGAAGAATTTACACTGACTGCCAAGCCTGCTGCATGGTTACTGAGTCGCTTGTATAGCTAGCGAGTTTGGGATTAAAAGCTATACGAGTTCCTAAAAGAACAGCAGAAGCAAAAGCATCATTAGCTCCTACACTAGATATTAATGAGGCTAAAGATACGTTAGTTAAAATCTTTTTAAGTAATTTTGCTTTTGCCACCATAACCAATACCCTCAAAAATTAAGAACTATTGATTAAAGTTTCATATATTATTAATAATATATGAATATTTATCTTTAAACTTTCTGTTTAATAATTACTACCTGTGACAAAAAAACTATCTTAGTTATACACTTATTTACTATAAACCTGAAGTTGCTGAGGGTAATGATTCAAGTTATCATAATTTAACGATATCTCAAAAATCAAATATTAAGTAGTGAACATAATATTTAATTTTATGTTATAATGAGACTTGTAATTACGAGGTTTAATGATAGATAAAGTTAAAAATATTACAGATAGTGAGTTAATCAAATCACATCTTCCTGACATACCTACCCTACCTGGAATATATAAGATGCTAGGGCATGACAAGAAAATTATATATGTTGGCAAGGCAAAAAACCTCAAGAAGCGCCTTACTAATTATATTAAATCAGATCTTGATACCAAAACTCTTAGAATGATCTTCTTAACTCATTATTTAGAGTATAATGTCACTAATTCTGAGGTTGAAGCTTTATTACTTGAAGCTCAGCTAGTCAAAAAATTCCAACCTAAATTTAATATATTACTTAAGGATGACAAATCATTTCCTTATATAAAATTAACTCTTGATGCAGAATATCCTCAACTAATTAAATATCGTGGGAAAAATCTCTCAGATGGAAAATTTTTTGGCCCTTTTGTTTCTGCTCAACAAGTTGATAGTACTTTAAAGGAACTACAAAAAATTTTTAAATTACGCTCTTGTACCGATAATTATTTCAATAGCCGTAGGCGCCCTTGCCTACAGTATCAAATTGGCAGATGTTCTGCTCCTTGCGTAGAAAAAATTAGTAAAGAAGATTATCGTGAACTTGCCTTACAAGTAGAGAAATTTTTTAACGGACAAACTACAGAACTTCAGGATAGTTTATCCAAAAAAATGGAAGAGCTAAGCGAGCAATTACGCTTTGAAGAAGCTGCTGAGATTAGAGACCGAATAAAAGCTTTAAGCTATATTCAGCTAAAATCAAATCTACCTAGCAATATCTTTAAGAATACTGATGTAATAGCTATTACTGAAAAAAATAATTATTACTCTATCCAGCTATTCGTCTATAGAGCTGGACAATTTTGCGGTAATATAGCCTATTTTCCAACTCATACTGAAGAGAATAGTATAACTGAAGTACTAACTCAATTCATTAATCAGTTCTACCAATCAGGACAAGTACCTGATGAGATACTTATTAACCACCCTATTATTGACACTCCCTTAGTAACAAAAGCTCTTAAGCAAATTAGCGGTAATAATAAAGTAATTATACTTCAACCTTCTCGTGGCGATAAGGTAAAATTAATAGAAAATGCTGAACTTAATAGCAGATTAGCGCTAGAAGGACATATTAAGCAATTTGCTAAAAACCAAGTAATCTTTGAAGAATTGCAGAATTTATTCAATTTACCACAATTACCGACAAGAATAGAAGTATATGATAATAGCCATATTATGGGTGATTTTGCTGTTGGAGCTATGATTGTTGCGGGAAGCTCTGGACTAGATAAAAAAGAATATCGTATCTTTAATTTGCAAGTCGATGAGGGAGACGATTATGAAATGCTGAGAAAGGTTCTAACTCGAAGATTTACTAGATTAAAAAATGAACCACTCAAGACTCCATCTTTAATGATAATAGATGGAGGTAAAGGACATTTATCAGTTGTTCAAAAGATAATGAAAGAATTTTCTTTTGATATTCCTTTTGCTTGTATGTCAAAAGGCCCAGATAGAAATGCCGGTCTTGAGCAATTTCATATGGCTGATAGAGAAGTATTTACTCTCGATAAAAATTTACCAGTTATGAAATATCTACAAATCTTGCGTGATGAAGCCCATAATTTTGCTATAAAAAACCATAGATTAAGACGTTCTAAAGCTATTAAATTCTCAAGCTTAGATGATATAGATTCTATTGGAGTAGCCCGTAAGAAAGCCCTACTTCATTACTTTGGCTCATATAAAGCTATCTGCGACGCAAGCATAGATGAGTTGGCTAAAGTTCAAGGAATCAGCAAAAATCTTGCAACAACCATTTATAATTCATTACGTGACTAGACTTTCTGCTCAAAGTAAAGAACATTATTCTAGTTACAGGGGAATCCAGTAACTTACCTGTCATCGCGAACTTTATTAGATGCTGAAATAAATTCAGCATGACCTCACTGATACTTTTTCTAGATTCCCGCCGTAACTAGAAGTAACATAGATAATGCAAAAATAACATTATCTACTTATTAATAATAGAATTGATAATCGCTTCCCTAAAGTAAGAGATATCTAATTGATTAGCAATATTGTACATATCAATTTTAATTTTTAGATCATTAGGAACTCGGACAGTTACATTACTTAATATAGCAAAATAAAAATCTTTAGAGGGTATATATCCTACCTCACAGCGTTCACCAAATCCTTTACTTCCTCCTGGATGATGAATCATAAGATCTCTATTATTTAATTCTGCAATATAAATTCCATAACCTGTATATGTTTTATGCAGTTTTTGATTAAGCTTAAATATAACGTCATTCGCATTACTAACATTCTTTAAAACATTGCCATTAGTCTTGCCATTTTTTAAATGTACTAGATAATGCTTTGTTGTCATAAGCTTATATGATTTTTCCGATAATATATTTCCCTTATGCAAAGCTTTGTACCATTTAATTAAGTCGAAACTATTTGATATTATCCCTCCATCTGCATAAGGTATTAAAGGAAACTTAGTTTGAATTAAGGTAAATATAGGTTTACCACCATTATTTGGTTGTACATAATAACGTGGAGGATAATTTGATGTATTAGAATTTTTTTGCATTTCCTTTGCTTCAGCAAAACTAGCTAAATGAGTTGATTTCATTTTTAGTGGAGTAAAAAACTCATCTTGTAAAAATTGCCCTAATTCTTTCTTACTTACTTTTTCAATAATCATCCCAAGAATAATAAAATTACTATTGCTATAATTATATCTTCTACCTATACCTAGTTCTCTAGCATTTGACGAAACAAATTTTAATATCTTTTTATTAATCTTCTTTTGAGTCATTGTTAAATCAGTTCTAACATGACCTAGATATTCAGGTAAATCACTTGTATGAGTTAATAAATTATGGATTGAAATTTTATGAGCAAAATCAGGAACATGCTCATCACGCCAATATTCCTTATCTATATATTTTGAAATTTTATCTTTAACGTTAAGCAATCCTTTATCCTGTAACCTTAATATAGCTGCCGCTATAATAGGCTTTGTAGATGAAGCTATGGGCATTTCTTGATTAGCTTTTAATTGTTCGCCATATGACGAAAACATCCCTTTTGCTCCAATAACTAAATTGGCATTACTATTGGCGAAGATAAAAGTTGCATTTAAAAAGCGGTTTGATAAATAATCTTTTGCTGTCTTTTCTATCACTTCCTGTAAATTATTGGCAAAACTTATAGAGTTATACAATAGAATAAGCGCTGTCATCCCAAACTTGATTCGGGATCTATTAGATGCTGAAATAAATTCAGCATGACATGATTGATACTTTCTAGATTCCAGCTTACGCGGGAATGGCAATAACGCTGTTATTAATTTCAATCCATGCTTACTTAAGAATGTCTTCATTATAATTATATTACTCTTTTTTAATTGATGGAGATATGCTAATATTCAACTCCTTTAAAGCTTTAGCTTCAACGTAATTAGGAGCTTTCATTAATAAATCTTTAGCTTGTTGATTTAATGGAAAAGCTATAATTTCTCTAATGTTGTTTGAGTCAGTAAGTAACATTACTATTCTATCAATACCTGGAGCTATTCCTCCATGTGGTGGAGCACCAAATTTAAAGGCTCTAATCATTCCTCCAAATTTACTATCCACATCTTCTGTGCTATATCCAGCTATATCAAAAGCTTTATACATTATTTCAGGCTTATGATTTCTAATTGCGCCACTAGATAATTCAACTCCATTACAAACAATATCATATTGATAAGCCTTAATTGCCAACAATTCATCTATTGTTTTTGCTGATTCCAAAACTTCCATACCACCTTGCAGCATAGAAAATGGATTATGACTGAAATCTATTTTGCCTGTTTCCTCATTTAATTCATAAAATGGGAAATCAGTAATCCAACAAAATTCAAAACAATCTTTTGCTATTAACTGTAAATCCTCACCTAATTTGGCTCTTAATTTACCTGCAAATTTTGCTGCCACATTGACTTTATCACTAGCAAAGAAAACAGCATCACCATTTTGTAAGTTTGCTAGTGATTTTAAATTCTCTAGTTGTTCTTCAGTTAAAAACTTAACTATAGGTCCTTTAGCACTACCATCTTCAAAAAATTGTATATATCCTAAACCTTTAGCCCCTTCTAAAGTAGCAAATTCTGTCATTTTATCAAAAAAGCTTCTTGGCTGGCTTGCAGCTTTAGGAGCTGGAATAGCTCTTACAACGTAACCATTTTTAATATTTTCTTTGAAAATAACAAAATTAGAGTCTTTAAATAATTCCGTAACATCAGAAATAATGATTGGATTCCTTAAATCTGGCTTGTCAGAACCATATTTTAACATTGACTCATCATATGGAATTCTAACAAATGGTTTTGATACTTTTTTATTAGAAAATTTAGTAAATATCTCATACATTATTGGCTCAATAGTATTAAATACATCATCTTGCGTAACAAAAGACATTTCAATATCTAATTGATAAAACCCTCCAGGTGATCTGTCAGCTCTAGCATCCTCATCTCTAAAACAAGGCGCTATCTGGAAATATCGATCAAAACCTGACACCATCAGCAACTGCTTAAATTGCTGAGGAGCTTGAGGCAATACATAAAATTTTCCTGGATGCAACCTGCTTGGCACTAGGAAATCTCTAGCTCCTTCTGGTGAACTTGCTGTTAAGATAGGAGTTTGAAACTCGGTAAAACCATTACTAGTCATTAAATGACGTACATGGGCAATAATTTGTGATCTTAAAATAATATTATTATGAAGCTTTTCTCTTCTAAGGTCTAAAAAGCGATATTTTAATCTAGTTTCTTCTGGAGCTTCTTGATCGGAATTAACCGAAAAAGGTAAGGTCTCAGCATTAGATTCTATTATAAATTCATCTACTAATACTTCAATTTTACCAGTAGCCAAAGAATTATTTACCGTTTCTACAGTTCTTGCCACCACTTTACCAGTAATAGTTATTACCGACTCATATCTTAAACGGCTTGCTTCATCCATTAAACTGGCATTTTGATCAGTAAATAATAATTGAGTTATCCCAAAATGATCTCTAAGGTCGATAAATACTAAATTACCATGATCTCTTCTTCTATTTACCCAACCAGATAATTTTACAATTTCACCAACATTCTCTAACCGCAATTCATTACACTTATGCGTTCTATATTTATGCATTTTATTTTAAAATAATTAATTTTTATTGAATAATAGATATATAAAAAATATCTACATTACGCAATAGACATCTTTTAAAAGTTATAAAACTTTTACATTAGTTTATTATAACAAATTATAAACTAATAAGGAAAAATTATAAGATTAAGAAGTTGAAGGTACTATTTACATATAGCTCTAAAGAAAAAAGTCATTCCCTCACAATGGAATGACTTTTCAAGAGATAATAATGATTATTTAAGAATTTATTTCCAAATATCTCCAAACTATAAACTATTTACTTATACTAGTTTTACTTTCATGTCTTTTAAGATTTGAGGTTCTAGATTGTACAGTAGATTCTTGTCCTTTTGAAAACATTATCTTATCAAAAGATTCTGGAGCTATTTTTCTGAGTTCTAAAAATTGTTTGTTTGTAATAAACTTTAAAGCTTCAGGTTTAACTTTTCTGTCATCACTAACAATCTCAGGTGGTTGATTAAATATTTTTTTAATATCAATATTATTTTCATCCAAGAACTTAGATAAATTAGCAGCTAAAGCTGGTCTATCGACATTAGCATCAGCAAAGATAAGAGATTTTTCTTCGTTAAATTTATTATTTTCATCAGCGATAATCTTTATCTTATCAACTATTTTTTCTAATTTACTAGGATTGATTGTAAGTTTACTGCTAAACCATCCACTCTTAGCGCTAGCCTTTAAATCTTGAGCAATATCTTCTGTAAGCTTAGAATTATTATTTTTTAAATATTCATTATCTAAATTTGATAATCCATTTATTAAGTTTTCCTGTATTTTATTACGTTCTTCCCAACTAAATATTTTACCTGTATTTTTATAAACAAGTTAATAGCCTCATTTACTATTTTAGTATATGTTGTGCTAATTGCACTTACTCTACTTTCAGGATCTGAAGTTAAAATTTTATTTGATAAATCAGGTTTTTCTTGTTTAGAACTTGTCGTAAACTCTTGATTTACTGTATTATTAACTATTTTTTCTAAATTTTCATCATTGATGGTAAAATTTTTCTTCCACCAACTTACCTTACCGCTTTTAGCAATATCTTCTGTTAAAAATTTTGATATATTATCAATATTTTTTTCTAAATATTCTGAATCAAGAGTAGATAGAGATGATATTAATTTATTTTTTATTTTATCTTCTTCATTTCTGCAAAAAGCCCTTGTATCGTTTGATCAGCTATAGTCAAGCTATGGGTATATCTATGAATTTTTTCATTTTCAGAAAGCTTTGCTAATTCCTTAACAATTAGGATTTGAGTTAGCTTTATTAATAGCTTGTTTAAAAATATTAAGCTGCTCAGGAGAAAGACTTGAATCCTGCTGTAAACGTTCCATGGTTTTGTTAATAATCACATTAGCATAATCAGATTTTGGAATGCCTTGACCTTTTAGCTCTAACGCTACTTTTTTAACTGCTTCAAGCGCAACTAGGTCTTGTACTTTTTCTAATTCAAATCCCTTTAAACCAGCTTCAACTTTTACTGTCGCAAGGTCAATCATATTTTTTCTGTCATTATCAGAAAATGTTTTTACATTTTCTGAATTTTGAATAAATGCAACAATAAGCTTCTCTGTAGTATCATTAGACAGGCTATTACGGAAGTTCTCGCTAGCCAATGAATTTATTATACTAGAAATAGATTGATTAAATAATATCTTCTTTTCAATCTCCGGTTGGTTTGCAACGACCTTAACATAAGTATCTAATCGCCCTATCAAATTTTTTATATCCTTAATTCTTGCTTGGGCAAGAGTTGAAAGGGGCCTACTAGTCTCTAAATTTATATTCGTATTTTCTGGTGTTTTTTCATTTGATGATGGAGAAATATTTAAATTAGTATCAGTTTTTGTTAGATATTTTTCAGTTAATTGCTTAGAAAAATATCTTGTAAAATCTTTGTAGAAATAGGCAATCCATTAGCTAAAAATGAGTACCATGGTTTTTTTTAAAACAAGACTATCTATTATTTCAGATTGGAGATTTGCATTTAATTGCTCAGGATTTAACTGGTTAATAACTGGTAATAATTGTTTAGTAATCTTATCATCTTGTTCCCTTGTAATCTTTACCCTTTTCTTGGTTGGTATATCTCTTATAATATTCTGCAAAAATTGCTCAGATATAGCTTTTCTATTTTCACTTTCAATAAGTTTATTAATATTTTGACTTTCGCCTTCAATAATTTTATTAATAGAATTTGAAAAATTTCTAATGTTTTCTTCTGTTAATTTTTTGTCATCTAAAACAAAACCATCCTTTTTAGGTAATTCACCATCCTTTGAAAAAAACTTTTGAGCTTCTTGATTAATTAATGCATGTAAGCTTGTTTTCTTCATATATTTATATAAATTATTTTCTAATTCATTTGGTATATGAACATGATGTATAATTTTTTCTAAGAAAGCTTTACTTCTTTTTAGGTGTTCTTCGTTATTGCCGCTATCATTTGATATTGGCATTAATAAATTCAATAAATTTCTTTTTGTAGCATAGGCTTTAAAATTAGCAACTTCTGGACTTAAATCCTTAGGATTATTCCTACTATAGTTCAACTCTTTGATGAAAGAATCGGCAACTTCATTAGCAGCTCTGCTAAGAATCTCAAGTTCAGTTTTATTAGCTTTGCTATCCTCTTTTTTATTGATAAACAAGTTCTTCAATTGTTTATCAATTTTTTCTTGTTGAAAATCATACATTAAACTTTTAGATTGTTCAATGCTTAAACTAAGATTACTACAAAGCTCTTCAATTTTTTCATCAGATAAATAATTATAAAAATTCTTTCCAGCCATTGTAATTCTAGCCATAACTGCATCAACAGTTAAAATTACAGGAGCTGATTTAGGATTACTTTTTCGAGCGTCAACAACAGCTTTATACATTTTATTAGATAAATCTTTTATATCTTTTTCATGAGCTTTCACTCCATCTGAAATAACTTCTTGTATTACTTCTTCTTTACTTTCATCACTTTCATAGCCAGAATCAACAGATTGAACTGAGTTCCTGTTAGCTCTATTAGGGGCAATAACTTGACTTGGGGTTATATTAGTTTTTTCGTTATAGCTATTGCTCATTACTAGCTGGAAATCCTTCAGATTCAGAATTACTGATACTTATTGATTCAGATAAACTAGAATCAATAGATGTTTTATCGTTTTCCACTTTGTTAATTTCCTGTTGTTTAAATTTTTGGTTGGGAGGTGTCTTATTTGCTAGTTTTACTGTTTTGCCACCTACAATATAAGTGGTGTATTGTTGTGTAGATATAGAATCTTTATTTGTTTGATCCGCCATATAAAACTCCTCTTTACAAATAAATACACTTAAAGAATTTGTAAAGATATTATTTTAGAGAATAATATCTTTACTTCATATTATTACAATCCTCTACTACCTTTATTATTTGGCCCCTTTTTCATAAATTTTGGATTTGTTACTTTAAATTTATCTGATACAAGAATAATTCTAGCAGCATCTTTACCTAAATGATTTCTTTTTAACCCCAACATTTCAGGAGCAAGACTCTTCCCTTCTTCTACTATTCGTTTTCTTTCATCTTTTCTAAATTCAACATTATGAACATCACTCTCACGAAACATGTTAGCATCAAATTCCTTAGGAGCAATATCTCTTAATTGCATTAAATTATTAATTTTACCATTTTTGATGATACCAAGCCTATCAGCTACTTCAGCAAAATTCTTAGTATTTAAAAAGCTTGCTACTCTATTTTTTAGCTCTTTCTCACCAATCTCATGTTTAAACAATTTCTCATTAAATATTTTCATTTCTTCTTTTTCATAAATTTTATAAGCCTTAACAAATTCATCGTTACCTTTACTACGCCATTTACCTGGCTCTATCTTATCTAGCTCTTTAGATGGAATTGTAAATTCTTTTTTATCATTATCTTTACCTTTTAGTTCAAGATAACTCGTTAGTTCTTCTTTTATATTATCATGGTTAGCGTCTATATAACGATAATCAAGAGAAGATATAGCTTTAGTTAGTTTTTCAAAAATTTTCTTAACTTCTTTTCCTTCAATTTTATGCTTCTTGTTAAGATCATTAACAATCTTCCCTACTATATACACTGCTTGAGTTTTACTATTATTCATGCGCCTACTTTCTTGTTTGAGCTTAGCAAAATGCTCCTTGCTAATATGTATTTTAGGCTCACCAACTTCAAACATTATTGCATCAAATAAGGCAGGATTTTCCTCTCTAGCTTTTCGCAAACTCTTAGCTGTTATGTGGGATTTATCAATTTTTTAGAAACTTCTTCTTCCGAAGATTCAAATACCCAATTACTAGGTTTGTAAGCTTTCATACCAGGTTCAGAAAGTTTATCGTTAAATTGTTGATACCTTTTCATTAATTCTTTATCACTTAATTTAAGAGCAAAAATCTTTTGATCTATATATTTTTCTGCAGCTTTGTTATTTTTCTCTTGGAAAAATTTTCCAATTTCACTAACAAAATTATGAAGATTTTTTATAGAAATTGTAAATTTTTTGCCTAATAAACTTGTCTTACCATAACTATCTAGCCCTTTAGCAAGATCTTTACTAATATCTTCTTTATGCTTATCAAGAAATTTTTTATCAAGCTTCTTCAAAGAGTCTACCAGCTTTGAACTTATTTTATGCTCCTCTTTCTTATCTATTTTTTTACCTTGTTTTTTAAGCTGTTCCATAGATTCTTTAACAATATTATGAGCTACTAAATCTTTTTCTAGGATTTTGTTCAGCAGTACTTAAAATATTTTGTTCATCCATGATAATTTCCTAATTATTTATTCACTTACTTATTATTACATAATATATAGAGTAAGATGTCAAATTAATACCCTTTATCTAAACAAAAAATTATGCTTTATACCCATATAATTCAATTGTTTGGTAGAAGAAGTTTTAATACAAACTTCAGAAGGAATCTCCATAAGGAATCTGGAAGGATTTGAGCGGACTATTTCGTAAAATATTCTACGACTTTCAGCATAAGTAATATAAATATCTTTTTTAGCTCTAGTAATTCCAACATAAGCTATTCGTCGCTCTTCTTCAAGCCCCTTTTCTCCTTCTTCATTCAAGGATTTTTGGTGAGGGAATACTCCTTCTTCCCAACCTGGCAAAAACACTAAATTGAATTCCAACCCTTTAGCAGAATGTAGTGTCATTAATGTAACAGATCCGCCAAAATTTGATTCTAATTCTTCATTTTCCATTACTAAACTGGAATGTTCAATAAAATCCTGTATAGTGTCGAACTCCGCAATCGCTCGTAACATCTCATTAATATTTTCTATTCTTCCTTGAGATTCATCAGTCTTTTCTTCTTGTAACATTCCAAGATATCCAGATTCTTCTAATAATGATTTAGTAACGTTTAAAACTGATTCTTCTGTATATCTCTTACCCCAAATTTCAATATTACTAATTAATTTGCTAAGATTTTCTTTTACTTTATTTTTAAACATTCCTTGATCTAACATAGCTTTAATAGCATGAAAAATGGGTAAATTATTTTCAAGAGCATATTCTTTTATTTGCTTCAATGAACTATTACCTATAGATCTTCTTGGGGTATTAATAATACGTTCCAGCGCTAGATTATCATTA
Organism: Candidatus Rickettsia vulgarisii; assembly: GCA_050920655.1. Classification (GTDB taxonomy): domain Bacteria; phylum Pseudomonadota; class Alphaproteobacteria; order Rickettsiales; family Rickettsiaceae; genus Tisiphia; species Tisiphia vulgarisii. Next base: position 532,183 of record CP133317.1, read on the forward strand.
TTATTTATAGTAATACGTATGTAAGCAAGTAGATCTCGTATCTCCATTCTTTCGTAGAATTTAAGACCACCAATAATCTTATAGGGTATAGCGTTACTAATAAATACTTCTTCAAAAGCCCTAGTTTGAAAGCTAGCTCTTACTAATATCGCAATATCACCAGCATTATACCTTTCGCCTTTCAAGAATTGGCGTTGTTGCGCGTCTAGATTGCGCGTGCTCACGTAGGTTTGACTACGCTCTGCTTGCTCACCACTTGAGCTCCTAGCCAATTCTTGAAATCCTTCGAGCATAGGTTTATTGCTACCTATTAACTTATCTATCTCTGATACAACAAATCTCGCCTCCTCTTTATCATTCCAGCAGGATATAATTTTTATTTTTCTACCTTCGCTTTTATTAGTCCATAAGGTTTTACTATGACGATTTTTATTATTATCTATAACACTTGAAGCCGCTGCTAAAATTTCTGAGCTGGATCTATAATTTTGCTCTAATTTTATTATAGTAGCATTAGGAAAGTCCTTTTCGAATCGTAATATGTTACCTACTTCAGCTCCTCTCCAACCATATATCGACTGATCGTCATCACCAACGCAGCAAATATTTTTTGAGGAACTAGCAAGCATTCGAGCCCAAAGATACTGGACAACGTTAGTATCTTGATACTCATCAATTAAAATATATTTAAATTGTTCTTGGTAATATTTTAATATTTCAGGATTTTTTATGAATAATTCATTATTGTAAAGTAACAAATCACCAAAATCTACAACGTTAGAAGCTAGCAAATTCTTCTGATATATCTCATAAATAAATTTGGCAATTTTATGAATAGGCAGTTTAATATCGGATTCTGATATTTTATATGACAATATCCCCTGATCTTTCCATCTAGAAATAATTATATATAAAAGTTTAGGAGTATATTTTTGAGCATCTATATTCTCTTGCTTAACTATATCCTTAATTAGTTTAACCTGATCATCTTGGTTAATAATAGAGAATCTGCTATCTAAGCCAATATTTAAATGCTCCGCTTGCTGCCTTAAAATCTTTGCAGCAATAGAGTGGAAAGTTCCTATATTTAGACCGTAACAATCTATCATATTACTAATTCTATCTTGCATTTCCCTTGCTGCTTTATTGGTAAAAGTAACAGCTAAAATATTTTCAGGGCGAGCTATGTTTTTATCAATTATATTAGCAATTCTAGTAGTTAACACTTTAGTTTTACCAGTTCCAGCTCCAGCAAGCACAAGAAGCGGTCCTTCCGTATGTAATGAAGCGGCTAATTGTTGTTGATTAAGAGAATCTAGAAAGTTTTGAGACATTTGTAGCATTTTATATAAACCTGTTACCTATCGTCATAATAATAATTTATTCTGATTTATAAAATAGAATAAACTAAAGATAAAGTATAATTGTTTAAATTTTCATAATGTTAATATATTCTTACTGTAATATCTTAAAATGAAGGCCATATCAATGAAATCCCTAAATTTTATAAAGAACATTTAGTTAAAATAGACACAAAGGAAAGAATCGACATTTTTAAAGACTGTATTAAGGAGGGGGGAATTTTCTAGAAACAAACCGTGATGATATAAAAATATTTACTTACATAAATGTAGGGTTAGACCAAGATGATAATCTTATTCCCATAATAGTAGACGCATAATAAACAATAATTCTGAAAATTAAACTTAAATTTATTTTATGTAGAATTATTGTATCTTAATAATAATTAAGAGTTAATACATATAATAATAAAAATATTAAAAACTCTGAAAATCAATAATAGTAAATTTATTGACAATATATAACAACAACTGTTAACCTTTAGCTATAACCTAATGATTGGTTATAATATTAACTACTAATAATTTAGGAGGTTAACATGGATATGACATTAAAATCAAAAACAACAAAAGCTTCTAAAGCTAAAAAAGTAGCTGCTAAAAAAAGCTGCAAAACTTGCTAGTTGCAGTAAAGGTTTAAGCATGTTCAATTCACTTTGGAAATGCTCAGATTTCCTGAATAGGTCTCTTATGCTTAGGGATTCAAAAGGGGAACAGGACTCGAAATCCTCGCGTACTTTAGTGTACGTGAGGGGTCAAGTACCGGATCGCCGAACGAATCACCTACATAAGTAGCCTATACAGGAAATTTATTAACTTTCGAATGTATAATGGGACACTGTATAAATTGTTAAAACGCCTCACAAACTGCTGTCATCTCTTGTAAATCAGCACTACAATGAAGAACTATATCACAACCGACATTGACTGATTGCACAGCTACATTAGCTATACTTTCAACAAATTGAGCTTTTAATTTAGGAAACTCTTCTTGTATATATTTTTCAAAATCAATACGGTTGGTTATATCATATTGCGCAAGCTGTTCTAAGTCTTTCTCATCTATTGCTTGATTAGATTCAAAAATATTTAAAGGTTTTTTAAACAATGAATATTTAGCCCCAAGATCACCATGCAAAGCTAACATACAAATATCATCCGTAACTAATATTCCATTAAAACCAATATCTTTTCTGATAAAATCTATTGATTTCTTAGAGATAGTCACTGGCTTATCAGGATCTAACGCTTCAAATATAATATGAGCTGTCATAGCATATTTACTATCAGACAATTGTCTAAATACTTCAAAATCTGTAGCATTTAGCTCATCAAGTTTAGTTGTAACAATTGGTACCTTATAATGACTATCACAAGTAGCTCTACCATGCCCTGGAATATGTTTTGGTATAGCAATACCACCCTGTTCTTCTATTCCTCTTATAGTAGCTTTAACTAAATTCACTATTTTTGATACTGAATTACCAAAACTACGATCACCAATAACATTGTCAGTATAAGAATAACGCAAATCTGCTACTGGCGCGCAGGGAGAATCTATATCATAGTCTTTTAAGCTTTTCATTAAACTAAAGTAATTCCTAAAAGCCTTAGCACAAGCCGCTTCGTGATCTTGATCATATGAATCGCCAAAATTGCTAACAGCTGAATATTCTTGCTCTATAATTGGCGGTTTTAATCTTGCAACCCTTCCACCTTCCTGGTCAACAAGGATTAATATTTTATAATTATACAAACTTCTTAAATCTTCTATCAGAGCTGTTAATTGTTCAGAATCAATAATATTCCTTTTATATAAAATAAATCCCCATATATTGTTTTTTACTAATACTTTTCTTTCTTCATTAGTAAGTTTAGGTCCGGAAATACCAAATATTATAGGTTTTTTTGACATAGATTAAGTTCCTTAATATATTACGTCATCCTGAACTTGTTTCAGGATCTTTTAAACATTCATGAGATGCTGAAATAAATTATGACATCCATCTAGTAGCTCCGTACTAACTTCCTTTTTGCAAATTACCAAACTTTGAAAATTGACTATCATAATGTAATTGAACATTACCAATAGGACCATTACGGTGCTTAGATACCAAGATCTCAGCAACATTATAAACTTGATTCAACTTATTAAGCCATTCAGCATGTTTAGCAGTATCGCTAGAAGAAGGTTCCTTACGAGTCAGATAATATTCCTCACGATAAATAAACATTACTATATCAGCATCTTGCTCAATAGATCCAGACTCTCTCAAGTCAGACAACATTGGTCTTTTATCTTCTCTCAGCTCAACTGCTCTAGATAACTGAGATAAGGCGATAACTGGAATATTTAATTCTTTAGCTATTGCTTTTAAACCTTGAGTAATTTCTGAAATTTCATTTACTCTATTATCAGATTTACTTACTCCTCTAATCAGCTGCAAATAATCAATAAATAATATTCCTAGATTATTTTTACGTTTTAATTTCCTTGCCCTTGTACGAATAGCGGCAATTGTCAAAGCTGGTGTATCATCAATAAAAAACGGTAGGTTTGAAAGATTTATTACCTCTTTACGAAGCCTATTATACTTATCTTCAGTAATATGTCCAGAACGCAGAGAAGAAGAGTCAATCTCGCTATACATTGAAAGAAGACGAGTTGTGAGCTGTTCTGATGACATTTCAAGCGAGAAAAAACCAACAGATTTTATCTCTTTTGACTCAGCGTTTTTTATCTGTAACGCTCTACAAGCATTTACCGCCAGATTTATAGCAAAAGCCGTTTTACCCATCGACGGCCTACCAGCTAGTATCACTAAGTCTGAGTTATGAAACCCTGATAATTTATGATCTAAATCAATTAATCCTGTAGAAATACCAATTACATGGTCAGAATTCTTCATTGCTCTATTAATACTGGCAAGAGAATCTGCTAATGACAATCCTATCTTAATAAAACTCTTATCATTAATCCCTTCGCTAGCTAAATTATAAAGCTTTCCTTCCACCTGCTCTATTTGCTGAGTTGAGTCAAGTTCTAGCGATGAGTCATAAGCTGCATTAACGACTTCTTCCCCTATTCCTATTAAATTACGCCTTATTGCTAAATCATAGATTATTTTTCCATAATCTAATGGATTAATCACCATCATAGACATGGTAACTATTTTATTTAAATAATTGCTACCATCTAAACTTTGAAATAATTCATCTTTGTCTAACATGCTTTTAAGAGTAACTGGCGTAGCGATTAAGCCTTTCTCAGTTATAACTTCAATAGCGTTATAAATTTTCTGATGTAATGGTTCAAAAAAATGCTCTACTCTTAAAAATTCTGAAACAACATTTAAATAATCATGATTAACTAAAATTGCTCCTATTAGCATCTGTTCAGCTTGAATATTAGATGGTAATACTCTTGGAACAGGCAAGGTAGCTACGTTAGCTACATCATTTACTTTTTTAAGAGACATGATGATTTTATTAAATTAAATATAAAATTTAGTATATACTATAGATAAATTAGTGATAAGAATATTTTTATAAAATTTTTTTAATATTGTCACAATATTCTTACATGCATGAATATCAATAAGTTACAAGAAGAATTTAACAATAATTTTAAAAAAATAGTAAAAATAACTACTAAAAAATATTTTTTGCACTTTTGCCTTTAAACCATGTTACCATCAGCTCTCTAAGGTGGAATTTTAGTGAATTTTAATAGTTTTTTATTGGTTTTATTAGTTATAGCTAATCCTATATAAAACTGCTATGAATAACAATCTTTTAAAAACTGCTTAAAACCCTAATTATGTCATGCATCAGCTTGTTTCGGGATATAATAGATGCTGAAATAAATTCAGCATGACGCTATTTATACTTTTCTCTGGATTCTCGCCGTAGCTAGGATGACATTAATTTCGCCTTACCTTCTTACTATTATTTACTTCTTATCCCCATATAACAACGCCCCAACATTTATATGGCGTGGCAATCTTATGAAGCTAATATTTCTGAGCTCTACCGAGCCGCTTTTAAGCGGCTCGTGATGACGGATTGCTTTAATATTTTTACTTTCTGGTAACAATCCTAACACTCCTTGCTATATTACTTTACCAGAGATGTTAAAAATACTTATACCCCTCTTATCCCCTTATCTGATTTATTGTTTTTAAGAACATTTCTAAAATCAGCTTGTGATGAAACTTCTTCTTTTTTAGAAGAAACATTCTGTACAACCACTGACTTTAGTCCAGTCTTAATATTTTCTATAGCTTTTTGATCAATCTTAAATTGCTGTCCTCCTGTATTCTTCTGCTCAGCTTTTTTTACTGGTGGGCGGACAGCATTATTTGGCTGAAATGCAGGCGGTGGAGGTGGGGGGATTTCCCCTGGCTTAAGATTAAGAGGCGCCGGATTAGGTTTTATCTCTTTATCAGCAGCTACTTTTTTGTCCGCAGCCTCTTTTTTGCTAAAGCGGCTTCTACTTTTTCGTTCTCTAATTTTTCAATCCTAGCCTGACGCTCTGCTTCTTCTCGCCTTGCTTGTTCAAATAGTTTTGCTTCTTCAGCAAATCTCCCAGCTGGAATTGCAATTTCTTGTTCTCCACCTAATTCAGCTTTTCTTAACTTAAGACGCTTTTCTAACTCATTAACAAATGGATTCCCTATGTTAGAATTATTTGAATTATCAGGTATTTTTTGATCTGTTACTTTTCTTAGGTTTATCCCTTGCCTAATCGCTTCCATAAGAGCGCTTCGTTCATCTAATTTAGGAGTTACAGGAATTTCATTTGTAGGAGATGGAAGTGGAGGCGTTGGTGGAGGAGGAGGCGGCGGAGGAATATTTGAATTTTTTACTTGTTCAAACTCTGTAGAACTTGATGCTAAAGGTAATTTTTCTTGAATTCCTACCTCTCTCTGAAGATCCACGATTTTCTGTCATTGCAGGCTCATTTATAGAATTTTCTACTATTTTACCAGGCAAATCAGCAATTTCTTTAATTGTTTCTTCTGTTATTTTATCTAATTCCTGTTCACTTTTTTAGCAAATGGAGATTTTATAAATTCTCTTATTTTTGTAATAACTGAAGAATGACTCTTAATATTTTCATTCTCTTTATCTAATTCTTCTATCTTAGCAATAGGCTCTTTTGAATCAAACGCTTTAATTACCTTGCTTATAATAGCTGGTAGGGTCGAGTAATGGCGCGGTTGCTTTTGTTATCCCCGTTTCCATCACCCGCCTCGTCAAACGTAACGTACAGATTTCCCGTATTACGCTTTCCTGATAACTTCTTATCATTGCCTATGGCCTATCCGCTGTTATTGCTTTCAAAGGCCTGTAATATCGAATTTGGTAATCGTTATATAATCCCATTTTCTCATACAAGTCTCTCCTACTCCACCTTTCCCAACCGAAACCTTTCAATCCTCGTGATTTCATTAAATGACGTCTTACTTTCTTCTCCACCCAGTCCCTTACATATCCAAAACAACGGCTAGAGTTACCAATTCTAAAGTAATTTATCCAGCCTCGTAATATCGGATTGATAAGCCATGTCACTCTATCAACTGGTTGCGATATATACTTACGGAATATCTCTTTTAGTTTTTCTAGCAGGGCGGTTCGTGCTCTCATCCTAGGCGTCTTCTGAATTCCAATTTTTCCTTGCTTAGTTTTCGCTCGTCTAAAATCAAATCCCAGAAAGCTAAATGTTTCACCACTCTTTAGATCAACTGTCTTTGTCTTCTCTTCGTTTAGCTCAACCTTTATTTTCAACAATTCTTGTCTTAGCCTGATATTGATCGCTCTCTCTAACCACTGCCATTTGCTATAGCCATCAATTAGTATGATTAGATCATCAGCCCATCTAACGTACTCTATGTGGTCATAACCATCTCTTAGCTTACTCACGCTCTTTGCTCTTTCTAGCATCTTATCTACTTCATTTAGGTAAATATTGCTTGAAAGAGGTGATAGTGGTCCGCCTTGAGATATGCCTCTTTTCCCACCTGCTTTGACTATTAATTTTAGTAGCTTCATAACATCTTTGTCATTTACACGCTCTGCTATCTTGTTAAATAGCTCAAGGTGAGCAATCGTGTTAAAGTAAGAGCGCAAGTCTACATCTATTACTCTTGTCTTGTCCTTAATTGCTGCTACTGTAACTTTTTCTATAGCCGCAGCTGCAGTCCGTTTAGGGCGATATCCATATGATCCAGGTTGGAAGTCAGCTTCAAATATTGGTTCTAAAATGAGCTTTAGTGCTCCTTCTACTACTCTATCTTTGATAGTTGGTATCGATAACTTCCTCATTTTATTCCCATTATCTTTAGGAATTACCTTGATCCTTCTCCTCTCGGGATAATAGGTTCTGGCTTGTAATTCTGTTTGTATGTTTTCCAGAAATTGTTCAACCCCAGCTGACTCTATCATTTCAAAGGTAACACCATCTATTCCAGGTGCCCCCTTATTGTGTTTAGCTAGCTTATAGGCTTCTCTTAGTGTTTCTTTCTTACATACATGAACATATAATCCCCAAAACCGCCATTGCTTCTCAGCTTTAGCTTTGATATATATCTTCCTTCTCAGGTCTTGTAATTCTATAGACGTTTTTATCATTCGTCTTTACCTCCCTTGTTGTTGGAATAATGTTATCAGTAGGGTGCCTTTGCTCCACAAGCATTACCCTGCTTCACTGCTAATACACACCCATCCGCCATCCTCTCATCTTCAGTTCATTTCCTAGTGTTACTAGTTATAGAATCTACCTTGCTCCAGAAGATTTCTTTCTGGAATGAGGAGGACTTCTCCAGTCACTTAATATGTCCTTATTATCATGCTGCCACTACCACCCGGCCGAAGTATTCAACTGTACCAGTTAGTTTTCAGTTGAACATATTGCCTTCACTCTACGGTCGCTAGTTCGGCCTTCGGGACTTCGCACTTTCGGGGCCACCTATGTGTTCGCTCTCGCTGCAGCCTAATAATTCGCTCTTACCCTATAGATAAGTTTGTCGATATGTTCCAACATCTTAATTTCTCGCCATGCCGCTATCCTAGCTATAGATCTCTAACTTTTAATCTAGTAGGTTTACCTCCTACTGAACATACCAGTTTCTCTGGACACACAACCCGGTACGAGCTCTTCTCTTTCAGCAGTACTTGCGCAGCATAGTTATGTTCTTGTACTAATGCCTCTGCTACTTTCGTAGATTCCTCAGCATAACTTAACACATTATCATGCTCGTTATTTTTCATATAATACCCCTTTATAGTGCTGCTTAATGTTATATAGGAGTAATTAACATCGTCAAGTTAAGTTAGCAACAAATTGAGCAATAGAAAAAGCTCTATAACTAAAGGCTTATATTGAAAATTAGGATATCATTCTTGTAGAAATTGAGAATCTAGAAAATAAATTAACTTAGGGTGTACAATTTAATGCAATAAGGTGGTAACTGAAGTCTTAAATCATCCTAAACTTGTTTCAGCATCTATTGTAGATCCCGAAACAAGCTGACGCATGACAGATAAGTTACTGGATTCTCGCCGTAGATAGAATGACATTAATTTTTCTTCTCTATATAACTAAAGTTAATACTTTTTGCCATGGCGCTTTATCCAGCATCTATAACTGCTCCTGCTAAACTTGCATTATCCAAGTGTTCATATAAAGGTAGTATATTATTATTTGCACCTTATATACTACTATTTCTTCTAACCTTCTTATTTGTAATGCTATACTATCTATATATGATTTAGTAGACTCAGGTACTAAATCATCATCATAATAAGGAGCTTTATAGATACTGAGAATATCTAATATTGATTTATTAAATAAAAGATTTTTTACCGGATCTCCTAATAATAATGGATTAGCCAGTAATATAAATTCATGAACTTTATTACAATCATTTAACTGAAAACCAGCGCAAATTTTATATGTTAAAATTTCTAGCATTATTGCTTTTTTACTATCATTATATTTAGCAAAATTTCCTTTCATTTTTCTATGCTATACTGTTCTTTTATAATAAGTCCATATTGCTCATCCTTGTACCAATCTTAATACACTCAAGTGTTTTTTGCTCTGCTGTATTAAAAAGAGGCTTTTTAATATAATTAGATTTTTCTAGAATATTTATTGGTACTGATATTTGCATTTTACTCATATAATCCTCCCATTATTTCTATATTAATTAAAGTAAGATAATTTGATAGGATCAAAGATTTTAATATTTTTCCGATAAAGAACTTAAGAAGAGTTGTGATGAGAGCTTAAGTATGATTAAAATATCTCCTATAATTTAATTGCAACTGGTTTTAGTAATTATTTCTAGGTAATCTTTGATATTTTTTTAGAAATAAAAAAATTGACTTGGTTTTTTGTGCTAAATAACCTTCAATATTTACACTAATATTTACTAAAATCATTAAGTTTAGTAAATATTAGTGTGTTATTTGCTAATTAGAAAAGACTTGTAATAAATTATGTACTGATGAATCAAACATTTTAAGAATAATAATTGGTCTTAAACCTAAATATATAATAAGGAAACAAAGAGGCGCTATTGCAAATATTTCATACAAATATAGGTCTCTTAAATCTCTAACATTATTGTTAGTAACCTCACCTAACATAATATTTTTATATAATTTTAACATATATACCGCTCCAAGAATTATTCCTAAAGCAGCAATACAGCTGGATATTATATTATATTTATAGATACCTACTATACTGAAGAACTCGCCTACAAAACCACTAGTACCAGGTAAGCCTATAGAGGCAAGCATTGATATCATAAAGAAAATAGCAAGAACTGGCATTTTACTTGCAACTCCACCAAATTTAGCGATTTCCTTAGTATGCATTCTATCATATAAAGTACCAATTATTAGAAATAATGCTGATGATACAATACCATGACTGATCATTTGAAATAACGCACCATTGATCCCTTCTTCTGTTAGACTAAAAATACCAGCTGTTACATAGCCCATGTGAGCTATTGATGAATAGGCTATCATCTTTTTCATATCTTGCTGGGCAAGCGCTACAAGGGAGCCATATATTATGGTGATTATACTAAGAACTAAGACATAACAGGCAAATTCTTGAGAAACACTTGGAAATATTGGCAATAATATTCTTAAGAAACCGTAAGCACCAAGTTTTAATAATATTCCTGCCAAAATAACTGACCCAGCAGTTGGTGCTTGTACGTGCGCATCAGGAAGCCATGTATGAAATGGTAACATTGGAACTTTAATTGCAAAGGCGATAAAAATTGCTAACCATAAGATTTTTTGCGCTACTGCTGAATAAGAAGATGCTAAATTAGGTAAAGCACTAATATCAAAATTACCAGACTGACTATAAATATACATTAGTGATAGCAAGAAAAATACAGAGCCAAAGAATGTATATAAAAAGAATTTTAAAGCGGCGTAAACTCTATTTTCTCCACCCCAAATCCCTATGATAATATACATTGGAATCGATATAACTTCAAAAAATAGATAAAATAATAATAGGTTAATTGAAGAAAACGCGCCTATACAAAAAGATTCGATTAATAAAAAACATAATAAAAATTCTTTAATATATTTTTTTACCGTAAAAATACTAGCTATTATACAAATGAGGGTTAATAAAGATGTTAAAACAATAAAAAATACAGAAATCCCATCAACCCCTACATAAAATTCAAGACCTATTGCTTTAATCCAATTATAGCGTTCAACAAATTGATATGATGGTAAGTTTTTATCAAATTTAAGCAACAAGTAAAAAGTAGCAATAAAAGTAAGTACTGAACTTAATACAGCAACATACATTGCGTAAACTTGCTTGTTAGGCGACTTACTCTGCCCGACAAATAGCAAGATATATAATGCACTTAACAATGGCAGGTAAATAGTTATTGATAAAATTGGTAACTCTAACATATTTTTACGCCTTCGATGTCATTCCCGCGGAGGCGGGAATCTAGATTATATAATATTCTCATACAAGTCTTCCCAATTTGGATTTTGTTCTTCTATTAAACGTAATTTCCAAGATCTATTCCACTTTTTAATGGATTTTTCTCTATGAATAGCTTCTTTCACGTTATAAAATTCTTCTATATGTACGAACAGTACAATATTGTATTTTTGTGTAAAACCACATATAAGCTTGCTTTATGCTCATAAATACGACGCTCTAAATTATTAGTAATATCTATATAATAGAGTACCATTTCTTTCAGATGCTAATATATAAACCCAATAAGAATTCATATTGATAACGTTTTACATTTTCTGGATTCCCGCCTACGCGGGAATGACATCGTTTTAGCTTTACTTCTAAACCATCTTATACATAAAATTCAATATAAAAAAAGTAATACAAACCACCATAAATACAGCAATATATACAGTATAATTAAATATATAACCTGTTTGTAATTTACTAACTACTTTACTAAAGCAATTTGTCGCAACGGCAAAACCATTAGGACCAAAACGATCTATACATCTTTGATCTGTTACGTTAAATATTTTACTTAGTTTATTTAAGGGTTTTACAAAAATAACATTATATATTTCATCAAAATAATATTTATTTAATAATAATTTTTTGATGAAGTTAATTTGTCCTTTTTCCTTATTTTCCTTATATAAACAAATCCCCCAAATAATACCAGCTATCCCAACAATAAGCGGCAACAATTGGATATAAAGCGGAGGATGGATAGCTAATTTTTTATAAATATGAATATTAAATATACTATCTACAAAATAACCATTTGGCTTATCCATCGATAATATATAGTAACCTATCATTCCAGAACAAAAACTACCTAAGATCAATAGACTTAAAGGTAAATTCATAATTTTAGGTGATTCATGTACATGCTCAAAATTCTCTCTGCTCAAACGTGTTTCTCCATGGAATACTAGCATAATAATCTTCATAGAGTAAATAGCTGTAAGCACGGCAGCTATAATACCAATAGCAAAAACTATTTTTCCTAGCCCACCACTACTATAAGCTGATTCTAAAATTGCGTCCTTTGAATAAAAGCCGGCAAGTGGATAAATACTTATTAAGGCTAAAGACCCTATTAAGAAATTACAATAGGTAAATGGCATTTTTTCTTTAATTCCACCAATTTTAGTAATATCTTGCTCATGACAAGCATGGATTACGCTACCAGCTGATAAGAATAATAAAGCTTTAAAAAATGCATGAGTTACTAAATGGAAGATCCCAGCATTATAGGCGGATACACCGCAAGCAAGAAACATATAGCCTATCTGACTACATGTTGAATAGGCGATAATTTTCTTAATATCATTTTGCATTACTGCAATAGTTGCAGCAAATAAGCAGGTTATCCCGCCAATTATCGCAATAAATTGCAATATGCATGGACTATATTCAAATAAATACGAACATCTAGCTACTAAAAATACTCCAGCCGTTACCATAGTTGCAGCATGAATAAGAGCTGAAACTGGAGTTGGTCCTTCCATTGCGTCTGGTAGCCATACATGTAAACCAATCTGAGCGGATTTACCCATACAGCCTAGGAATAATAGCATACATGCAATATCAATAATTGACGCTTCTAGACCTAATATATTACTGGATAATGATTCGACTTTATTAAAGACCGTAGAAAAATCTGCTGCTTGAAAGTAAATAATTATGGTAATAATTCCTAGGATAAAAGCAAAATCACCTATTCTATTCACCACAAAAGCTTTAATCGCCGCCTTATTTGCTGATTCTTTTTTATACCAAAAACCAATTAATAAATATGAGCATAATCCAACCCCTTCCCAACCAAAAAATAATTGCAAGAAATTGTCAGCTGATACTAAAGCAAGCATGAAGAAGGTAAATAATGAAAGAAACGATAGGAATTTATTAATCCCCTCATCATCTTCCATATAGCCTAAAGAATAAATATGGACAACAGCCGAAACCATTGTTACAACTATGCACATAATAGCTGTTAATTGGTCAATATAGATCGCCCAATATATTTGAATATTAGAAATAGCTAACCATTTTGCTAAAATAATATGAATAATTTTATTATTTATTCCACAATTATAAAATATCAATATTGATAATAAGGCGGATAAAACTATAGCGCCTGAGGAAATTATCGAAGCCTGCCTCTTTGTCAGACAATTCCTAAACAAACCGTTAGTTATACTAGAAATCAACGGTAACATAATCATTAATACTGCAGCATTAGTAAACATCCGCTCTATGTCCTATTCTATTAATAATTACTAACTTATTTTTTAAATCTATTTCATAAATAATACAGTAATCACCATATCTATACCTATATAATCCCTTATACTCACCAACTAATGGCTTACCTAAATTCTTTGGCGAATTAACTAAATATTCTTCTACTTTAATGATATATTTTTAAAGCAATATCTGAAGAAAGTCTTTGTAAATCAACATCGGCTTTATCTTCCCATTTAACCTTGTAGGCCATGTTCTTTTTGATACCTTTCTTCTAACTTTTTCTTCATTTCTTCTGAAGTATAGAATTTTCTATTGGGACTATTTTTTCTAGCTAAAGCAATTTCTGCATCTTCTATATCTTCTCGTAATTCCCGTACATAAGCCTCAATCGCCTCATGGATAATTTCTGATTCAGATTTATGCATCTCTTTCGCTACAAAAGATAAAGAACGATTTAGTTCATCTGGTATTTGTGTTGTAATATTAACGGTCATACTAACCTCTCTAAATAAAACTATCTAATAATTATATGTTAACAACCTATGAAAATCAATATACCTACCCTTTCATTTGGTTAGCATCGGCTAATTCTATCGATCCTTTGTTTCTAAAATATACTATTAATATTGCAAGTCCTATTGCCGTCTCGGCAGCTGCAATCGCTAAAATTAATATACTAAAAATTTGCCCTGATATTTCGCTATTATAACTAGAAAAAGCTACAAAATTTATATTTACCGCTAATAACATTAATTCAATGGACATCAAAATTGTTATGACATTTTTACGATGCAAAAACAAACCTACCATCCCTATAGTAAAGACCAAAGCAGATAAAATTAAATAATGTTCTAAAGTAATATTATTCATATTTAATCCCTTCTACTCCTTCATATAATTTAGGGCTAACCATTAATATAGAATCTTCTTTATTACTTTTATTTTGCTTGCTAATATCTTGTCTTTTTACTTCTTTACGATGCCTTACAGTTAATGTAACACAAGAAATCATTGCTATAAATAGGATAATACCAGCCATTTGGAATGGTAAAATAAAATCAGTATATAATACTGAGCCTATTGCTTTCGTATTACTAACATTTATAGCTATTGGGAAGTTATTATGCTCAAAATTAATACTTTTTGTTCCAAGTAAAATAATCAAAATAAAATCAACAAGCATAATTAAAGCAATAGAAGCACTGATAATTAGATTTTTTTTGAATTGTTCAATAGCATAAATAATATGTATATCTAGCATCATTATCACGAATAGAAACAATACTGCAATAGCTCCAACATATATCACAACAAGCATCATTGCTATAAACTCAGCCCCAAGCAAAATCATTAGACCTGAAGCATTACAGAAGCTAAAAATTAGCCATAAAACTGAATATACTGGATTCCTGCTAACAATTACCAAACAACTGCTAATAATCATTAATCCAGCTAATAAATAAAAAAATAGTTCCATAGTAAATATACTTTTGTTTTAAATGAACATCATTGCAAGGTCATTCTATATCCCCTATGATGTCATTTCTACCTTATAAGATTCACATATTACTTATTAAATTTCTTCAAACGACGCATAATATAAAATTCTATTTACTTACATCTACCCTTTATAATCATGCAAACAGGCTTCAATTCTCCAGCCATTAGGATCAATAATAAACGCACCATAATAACCAGGATGATATTCTGGTCTAATACCAGGAGCGCCATTGTCTTTGCCGTCATTTTTAATGCATTCTTGATACCATTTATTCACTGAATCAACATCTGGTGCTAAAAAACTAAAATGAACGCCCTTAGCTTTATCAATCTCTTCATTTTCGTCTCTTCCTTCCGTGCTAATCCAAAAAGACTGTTTACCATCCTTTCCATAACCAGCTACATAACCGCCTATTTTTACTACTCTATCATAACCTAATGTTTTTAAAGTTTTATCATAAAACTCTAAACTTTCTTTATAGTCTTTAACAGCTATAGAAATATGATCTATCATTTTATTTTCCTTTTTTATTAAATATTACCTACTACCTATACTTATAATCACTCTTCAGCTTAACAGCCAATTCTTGCTCCCACATGTCACCGTTTCTTAATAATCTTTCTTTATCATAGATTAATTCTTGATGAGTAAGGGTAGAAAACTCAAAATTTGGTCCTTCTACTATAGCATCAACTGGACAAGCTTCTTGACATAAACCACAATAGATACATTTAGTCATATCTATGTCATATCTAGTAGTGCGTCTGCTGCCATCTTCTCTTTCTTCGGCTTCAATAACAATAGCTTGAGCTGGACAAATTGCCTCGCAAAGCTTACAGGCAATACAACGTTCTTCTCCATTAGCGTAACGTCTTAATGCATGCTCCCCTTTGAATCTAGGGCTAATCGGACCTTTTTCATAAGGATAGTTTAAGGTTACTTTAGGTTTGAAGAAATATTTTAAAGTCAGGGCCATCCCAGAAATTATTTCAAACAAAAAGAAAGATTTAATATAATTAATAATTTTCAT
This sequence comes from Candidatus Rickettsia vulgarisii, assembly GCA_050920655.1. GTDB lineage: Bacteria > Pseudomonadota > Alphaproteobacteria > Rickettsiales > Rickettsiaceae > Tisiphia > Tisiphia vulgarisii. The sequence goes on from CP133317.1 coordinate 548,352, forward strand.
CATACCCTCAAATGATTATACAAATTGGAACGTAAAACTTCAGGGAATTCGCGTGCTCACGTAGTATATCTACGATGCACGCGAATTCCCTGAAGTTTTACGTTCCAATTTGTATAATCATTTGAGGGTAAATTATCCGTATATAATAAAATAGTTGATAATAATACTACCCATAATAAAGTAAATGGTAAAAAGACCTTCCAACCTAATCTCATCAACTGATCATAACGATATCTAGGTAAAGTACCTCTAACCCATAAAAAGCAAAATAGCAAAAATCCTACTTTTGAAACAAACCAAATGAATCCAGGTATGAAACTCAAGAACTTAAGACCAAAAGGCGGTAAATACCCCCCTAAGAAAAATGTTGTAGTCATAGCGCTTACTAGGATCATATTTGCGTATTCACCTAAGAAAAATAACGCAAACCCCATGGAAGAATATTCAACATTATAACCAGCGACAAGTTCGGATTCAGCTTCTGCTAAATCAAAAGGCAATCTATTAGTCTCGGCAAGAACAGAGATAAAAAATATCACTCCCATAGGCATTAACATTAAATCAATCCACCAAGGCAATAATTGTTTTCTTTCAATAATCTCTGTAAGATTTAACGTTCCTGTTGTCAATAATACTGTAACTATCACCAATCCTATAGATACTTCATAAGAAATCATCTGAGCAGATGCTCTAATAGCTCCAAGGAAAGCATATTTTGAATTACTTGCCCAACCAGCTATAATTACCCCGTAAACGCCTAAGGAAGAAATTGCTAAAATATATAAAACTCCTACATTAATATTAGAAAGGACTATTCCTTTATCAAAAGGAATTACCGCCCAACCAATTAAGCTCAAGATAAAAGTAATCATAGGAGCTAGGGTAAATAATATCTTATCGGAAGGAGTTGGAATAATCGGTTCTTTAAATAGCAATTTAACTGCGTCAGCTATCGGCTGCAATAATCCAAAAGGACCAGTAACATTAGGACCTCTTCTAAGCTGGATTAATCCTATCACCCTACGCTCTGCATAAGTAAGATAGGCAACGCAAAGCAGTAAAGGTATAGTAATGCATACAATTTTAAGAGCTATAATAATTAATGGTAATATATATTCAGCCAAGAAATCTATCATGCCGCTTTTTCTCTTTGTTGTTTGGCTTCTAAACATTTGGACATAGTAACCGAAGCTCTACTAATAGAATTAGTCATATAATAGCTTGTAGGATCATTAATTATATCATTATTAAGTAATTTGTCCTTAGAAGTAAATTTTTTAAAATCATTCTTTGCTATTTTAAACATATTAGCAAATAATGTAAATTCTGACGCTAATTTATTTCTAATTTCTGATAAACTAGCCATATCTAGATTTAATTTTAAACTATCAGATAAATCCTTGATAATTTTCCAATCTTCTTTAGCTTGACCGACTGGTGGAACAGCAGCTTTGGTATATTGAGGTCTACCTTCAAAATTTACATAAATAGCATCTTTTTCTAAATAGCTAGTTGCTGGGAATATTACATCGGCAGCATTTGCTCCATTATCCCCATGATGACCTTGATACACTACAAAAGCTGATTTAAGCTTATCCATATCAATTTCATCACTACCAAGCAAGTAAACAAATTTTATCTCTCCTGCTTCAGATTTTTGTAAAATCTCTGTAACATTAGCGCCGCCATTTTCAGGACTAAAGCCTATATCTAAACTACCAACCATAGAAGCATGATTATGGAGTATATTAAAACCGTTCCAATCATCACGTACTATGTTGTATTTCTCTACTATCTGATGAATTTGAGCTAAAATAGCATAACCGTCCTCTCTTGCATATACTCCATCTCCAATAATTATCATCGGATTTTTTGCCTTTGCTAATTCTTTAGCAAAATTATGTTTCTCGCTAATAATTTGGTTAAGTATATTTAAATCGGAACCTAACTCATTAATATGATAGGTTTGATCAATAACATTGCCAATTCTGTATATTTTTAGATTTTTTGATCGATGTAAAACACCAATATGAGAGTTAAGAACCGGCGCTATCTGTCTGATATTCGCGCCTATTATTAAACATAGATCAGCATCCTGCAATTTAGAAATTGTTGTATTAAATAAATAATTGCCTCTAGCTAATTTATCAATTTTATAATCAAATTGATTGTCAAAATTGTTGCAACCCAACTTAGTTAACACGTTTTTTAATATAAACATTGACTCTACGCAAGCAAGCTGCCCTGCAATTGCCGCTATTTCCTTACCTTCTAGAGATTTTAATTTACTTGCTACTAATTGTATAGCCTCGCTCCAAGAAGTTTCAACTAATTTACCATTCTTTTTAATATATGGAATGTCTAATCTTTGATTCCTCAAACCATCATAAGAAAATCTAGCTTTATCTGATATCCATTCATCATTAATCTCGTCATTTGTTCTTGGTAGGATCCGCATTACCTGACTACCACGGGAATCAACTTCTATATTACAACCTTGAGCGTCAAGTATATCTATTGATGGAGTTCTTGTTAATTCCCAGTTCCTAGTTGTAAAAGCGTAAGGTTTAGAATTTAGAGCTCCAACAGGACAAACATCTATAATATTACCAGACAATTCTGAGGCTAAGCTTTTTTCAAGATAGGATGTGATCTCCATGTGTTCGCCTCTATAAATAGCCCCTATCTCTTGAACGCCGGCAATATCAGTGGCAAATCTTATACATCTTGTACATTGGATACATCTAGTCATATGGGTCTCAATTAATGGCCCCATATATTTGTCTTTTATTGTTCTTTTATTGTCAGCAAATCTATTGCTTCCCTTACCATATTTGAAGGCTTGATCTTGTAAATCGCATTCTCCACCTTGATCACAAATAGGGCAATCTAAAGGATGATTAACTAATAAAAGTTCCATCACCCCTTCGCGATCTTTCTTAACTCCAGCGGTATCAGTATGAATAACCATCCCATTAGTAGCTAGTGTTGCGCATGATGCAATCGGTTTAGGAGATTTTTCCATTTCCACCAAGCACATTCGACAATTACCAGCAACTTTTAAACGTTCATGATAGCAAAAATGCGGTATTTCAATGCCAAGCTTATTGCAAGCGCTCATTACTGTTGAGTCCTCTTCTACTTCAACTTCAATACCATCGATGGCTAATTTTATCATTTATTATAGTTTATATTTGTTTGATAAATTATATTTACAGATCTTTCATTTCTATTCACTAATAGAAATTTGATGATTTTGCAATATTTATTTAAATCTGTATTAGTTATCTCCACAAACTTATGGAGTTTATACCGAATATGCTTGTAATAATTCAACAAACTTTGGATGTTATAAGTTATAATTTCTTTAAGATGCCATACGTCAGTTTATTTTAGCAGCTAATAAATAGCTTAAAACAAACTGATAGATAACAGAATAAATGGATTTTTATTAAGATTTAGTGAGTTTTAAGAATTTAAAGAAGTTTAAACTTCCTCTAACTCATTGGACGAAATTATTGCTTAAGCATCGATAATTTCAGATTTTGAAGAAACGAGCTGGTATCTTTCAATAGGATTTTGGATAGATTTCTTACCAATATCTATCCCTAATTTTTGAATATTTCTGGCTCTAGATAAGAAGTTTCTATTGAAAGAAGCCGCAAATTTATCGTAGTTACTAACTATATGCTGGAGATTGTTGCCAAGCTTTTGAGAATATTCAGCAAGTGAAGAAATAGAGGTTAGTAATTTTCTTACTTCTTCTATAATTAATTTATGATTTTCAGATCGCCTATAATCAGAGATCTGAAATTTGGCAAAAGATAGCATATTCATGACTCCGCTAGGACCTACAGGGAAAATATTATTTTCCCAAGCTTTTTGTAAGAAATCATTATCTGCAGCAATAATTTTTTCAATAGCTTGTTCTGTAGGAACAAACATTAAAGTAACTATATTAGCAAAATCTTCTTTTTTATCTTGTAAACTAATCAAAATATTTTCAGCGTAATCTTTGCTTTTTAGATTTTTCAAATGATTATTCATAGTTTTGCTAAGACTAGCTTTGTCTAATTCTGCATCTACTAGAAATTTTGAAGCTTTTGCGTCAATAACCATTAAGTTACCGGATGGCAAGAAAATTACCGCATCTGGCCTAAGTTTAAAATTTTCTGAAGTTGTTATAGAATATTGGATAATAAAATCTAAATTTACCCTTAAACCAGAGGATTTTAAAATATTTTCTAAAGTAATTTCAGCAAGAAGACCAGCTCCCGAAGGAGAAAGTAATGATTGTTTAATAATATCTACGGTACCTTTAGATTGCTCAATATCCCTACTAAGTCCGCCGACCATGTTTATCAAACGTTCAAACTCGCTATTAAATTTACTGGTAGATACGGCTATATTCTTTTCAGATAACTCCCTTGCTTCCTTATTCTCCTTCTTATGAATTTCAATTAATTGCTTTGAAAGATCATTACCGAGATCAAATAAAGCATTTTTTGCTGAAGAATATGACTCTTGCCTAGCTTTTTCAGTTTCAGTTATTAATTGATTTTGATAATCAACTTTACTAGATAATTGCTCTATTTTCTGAATATACGAGATTTTTTCTTGCTGCAAAACTTCATTTTGTTTAGATAAATCGAGATTATTCTGCAATAAAAATCTTAATTCAATTTTAGCTCGAGTTACCTGATAATAAAACCAAGTAATTAGAAAAAATACTATACTTCCAACAAGAATAAATAATATAGCAATATTAGTCATTAGAAAATACTCTATCTTTTAAAGGAGAAGTTGGCTTAGCTGGCTCTAATAACTTAGGAGTTAGAATAAATTTAGTTTTTTCTTCAATTCTTGAAAGTGTAATATGATAATTATGCGGTTGATGAATTATAGCGTATTTATCCCATTCTGGATACAATCTATCTAAATAAGCTTTAAATTCATTAGGACCATATAGCTCCAATTCACCAAATTTATATTTTTTTAAAGGGAATAACTCATTAATATAAAAATAATCTTTAGGAAATTTTTCTCTCGCTAACAGATTACTATGCTTAAATTTATCGTCTATTTGGTGAAAAACAAAAATATCAACACACCCTTTATTACAAATTGAGTAAAATTTTCCATATCGAATACGATAACCTAACTTTTTAAAATCATCAAATGCTTCTTGTAACTTAATTTCATCCTGATGCAATATACCAATATCTAAATCATCATCAAATGGGATAATTCCTTTATGCCTTGTAGCCCCAAGAAGTGTACCTCCTTCAAGCCAATAACTTGCATTATGTTTAGTTAATATTTCATGAGTATCCTTCATTATTTGATATAGGTTTAGCGCTTTTTCAGGAGGGATAGAATATCTACTTATTTGTTTGTCTGTAAGATCAACATATCGCCACTTATGATTATATAAATCTACATATGCTCTATATATTGCAAATATTATAATACTAATACCAATCACTTGAGGAAAGAGTCTTTTATAATTTAAACTCATTTGAAACTACCATAATTTTCATTACTATATAATTAAATTTCTAATCTTTAAAATATTTTTATTAAAAAAATATACTTATTTTTAAATATCAACTATAAATTACTTGTTATAAATAATATATAAATTATAAGTATATGAGAATTAAACGGGCAATTATGGCCGGTGGTTTAGGGACTAGACTATGGCCACTATCTAATCAAAAACACCCAAAACAATTTATAAAACTATTTGATAATTTAAGTTTATTACAAAAAACCATTATTAATAATAATCAATTTGGCAAACCCATTTTGATTATTACCGATGGACAGGAAGAAATGCTAGAAGCTCAATTACAAGAACAAAATTTGCAAGTAGACCTTATCATAATAGAACCATTAGTGAAAAATACTGCTATTAGTACCATAATATCAACTATTGAAGCAAAATATAAAGGTTATGACACAATTATTTTACTCCCTTCAGATCATTATATAAACTATACTGCCAATTATTTCAAAACTATTGATAAATGCTTAAAATATGTTACTAAATTCGGTATTTGCACTATTGGAATAAAAACTAACTTTGCAAGTACTGAATACGGCTATATTCAGATAAGTAATATGTTATCCGAAGATGTCTATCAAACTTCTAGTTTTATAGAAAAACCAACGTTACGACAAGATGAGAACTACCTAGAAAATGAAGAATATTTTTGGAATTCAGGTATATATATTTTTAATATAGATTTTTATGCTAGAACAAACAAAAATATGGAGAAAAGAATTATTAAAAGATGCCTATAAAGCTTTATATTACTCTATCAAAAAAGATAATAATATAAGGCTTGCCATTGAACCATATTGGCCTATCATCCCCCTATCTCTAGATTATGCTATAATCAAAAATATTAAACAAATGATTATGGTAAAAACTAATTTTTTATGGCAGGATATTGGAAATTGGCAAGCTTTATGGCAAGTAAGAAATAAAGATTCCTCAGGCAATTATTGTGAAGGTAATGTTATAAAGCTTAACTCTAGCGATTCCTATATTTATTCTGAATAATAAGCTGGTTGTAGTAATAGGTATAGATAATATAATAGTAATTGATACTAAAGAAGCTTTGTTAGTATCAAGCAAATCAGAAACAGGAAAAATAAAGCAAGCGCTGCAGATGATTAGAAAAGATGGGTAATAAAATGGATGTACAAAAAAAGATATTGGAATATAACAGTATTTTCCCAGAAGAGATGGAATGCAAAGAAAAAATATTGCAATTTTTAGATAATTGTCAAAGACCATTTGATAGGGAAACTAAAGAAGGTCATTTTACAGCTGGGTCGTTATTGCTTAATTCCGATAAAACTAAATTTCTTGTTATGCATCATCGTAAATTAAATGTATGGCTGCATTTAGGAGGACATTGTGATGGTAATGGAGATCTGCTATCAGTAGCTATTAGAGAAGCTCAAGAAGAGTCTGGAATTTTAGAAATTGAACCTCTTTCTAAAGAAATCTTTGACATAGATATTTGGCAAATCCCTACTAGCTTGGATGAACAAGAACATTGTCATTACGATATTAAATTTTTACTAAAAACCGTAGGTAGCGATAATTATATAAAAAATGAAGAATCATATGATTTAAAATGGCTTGATTTAAATACGGATGATTATGGAGAAATTATTCTTGATAATGATATAAAAAGAATGCTAAAAAAATTTAGAATGATATCTGAATTTTAAATCAAAAAACACTTGACTTGCAATTGAAAAAACCTAGTCTTTATTAACTGATAAAATTATTAGAGATTAATAATGGTTGCATGCAATATTACAGATGAAAAACAAACTATTCTTACAAAACAACGATATAGTAAAGGAAGATTATCTTGTTCAAGCAAATTAGTATCTTTCAAGTTGTTTATATAGCATAATGAGATTAATTCATCTTCTACTTCTTTTATATTAAGATATATAGCCAGCGGAATAAAATACTTTAGTTTCATCGACTACCATGGTATTTTTTAGCATAGTAAATGGCTTTAGTTACCTCATTAATATTAACAGGTGTCTGAAGTTTTTTATTAAGTAAATTTAGTTTATTAAGAAATTTTTCTGAATACTGGAAAGGAATAAATTTTTCTTCCCAGCAATTAATATCTTTTATGTTAGTTTTTGTTTTAAGTTACGTATTCATATCAATTTAGTTTATAAATAACATAGCTTAAAACAAATCTATCTGTAATTCAACTATTAATTAAATTACTTAATATAACAAACTTTCTTTACTCCATCTATAACTTCTTCTAAGATAGGTAAAGCTAATTTTTCTAAGTTCACAGCATATGGTAGCGGAACGTCTTTCCCAGAAATAATTTCTACAGTAGCATCAAGATAATCAAAAATTTTACTCATTACTAAACTTGCAATAGTAGCTCCAACGCCAGCAAAAAACCATCCTTCTTCTATCACAACTAATCTATTAGTCTTCTTAACCGATTCTAATATTGTATCTATATCCAAAGGCTTGATAGTTCTTAAATCTATCACCTCGCAATTAATTCCTTGCTCCTTTAAGCTATTTGCTGCCTCTAAAGCTAGTTTAACTTGAATAGAAAAAGCTACTATCGTTACATCATTTCCTTCTGTCAAAATTTTTGCTTGACCAAATGGAATTGGCTGAACGTCCTCTGGTATTTCAAAACTATGACCGTAAAGAATTTCGTTCTCTAAAAATACAACAGGACTATCATCACGAATCGCTGTCATCAATAACCCTTTATGATCTTCTGCGCTATATGGAGCTATAACTTTAAGACCTGGAATATGGCTATAGCATGCAGCATAATTCTGGCTATGCTGTGCAGCAACTCTACTAGCTGCACCATTAGGACCACGGAATACTATAGGACATTTTATCATCCCACCGGACATATAATGAGTTTTGGCAGCAGAATTAACTATTTGATCCATTGCTTGCATAGCAAAATTAAAGGTCATAAATTCAACAATAGGACGAAGACCTGCCATAGCAGCTCCAACAGCAAGACCAGCAAACCCATGTTCTGTTATTGGGGTATCGATTACTCTTTTAGGACCAAATTCTTCTAGCAATCCTTGAGTTACCTTATATGCTCCTTGATATTCCGCAACTTCCTCTCCCATGATAAATACTTTATCATCTCTTATCATTTCCTCTTTCATAGCATCACGTAATGCTTCACGTACAGTTATTTGCAACATACAGTTTTTACCTTAATTATTGTATATATCGTTACAGAGTTATCTTAGCGATTGTTTACTTCGTTGTAGAGCTAAATAATTAAATATTATAGTAGGCAAAAACTTATCTTATTACCATTAAACACCCACATATATATCAGTATAAAGCTCTTGCTCATCTGGCAGCGATGAGTTTTTTGAAAATTCAACAGAATCAGCCACAATATCTTTTACTTTCTTCTCAATCGCTTTTAGCTCATCTTCACTAGCGTACTTATTACTAAGAATAATATTCTTTACTTGCAATATTGGGTCTTGTTCTTTGTAATTTTCTACTTCTTCTTTACTACGATATTTAGCAGGATCAGACATTGAATGCCCTCTATAACGATAAGTACTCATTTCTAATATGATAGGTCCATTACCATTTCGTACAAAATCTGTCGACTGACGGCAGTAATTATATACCTCATCTAATGACATAGCTTCTACTCTATAACCCTTAATACCAAAAGATTCACCCTTTTTATAAAGATCTGTCATAAAAGTAGAACGGGCTACTGAGGTACCCATTGAATATTGGTTATTCTCAATAATATAAACTACTGGTAATTTCCATAAAGTAGCCATGTTAAAAGCCTCATATACCTGGCCTTGATTTACCGCCCCATCTCCTAAGAAAGTGTAGCAAATATTATTGGTGCCTAAATATTGTTCTGCAAAAGCAAGACCTGTTCCTATTGGTACCTGAGCTCCAACAATACCATGACCACCATAAAATTTATTTTCTACATCGAACATATGCATAGAACCACCCTTACCTTTTGAGCAACCAGTCCCTTTACCCATTAATTCAGCAAGAACATACTTAGGCTCTGTACCAGCTAAGATAATATGGGCATGATCCCGGTAGCTAGTAATAGTACTATCACCTTTTTGCTTAGCTAAATTTACTCCCGTGATTACTGCCTCTTGTCCTATATATAAATGGCAAAAACCACCTATCAACCCCATACCATAAAGCTGCCCACATTTTTCTTCAAATCTTCTGAGCAATAACATCTTCTCATATGACTCAAGATACTGAGCTTTATCTAACTTATATTTATTTGGAACAATCATTTATTCTCCTAATTTGAATAGTAGTAGGTACTTAGCATCATGCTGAACTTGTTTCAGCATCTTACATAGATCCTGAAACAAGTTAGGGATAACATATGTTTATACCTAATTTTTATTTATTTGTTTTCTACTTAAAAGCAGAATATATCGAAAAATATAAAAGTCAAAAAATAGATTAATCACTTGTAAAATTTGTATCTATATATTGACCTTTATAAAATAATATAACATTGATTTAAGCTATTATTTTACATATGGATTTTCAGTTTTTATATAATTAAACCTGATAGGAACTCCATGAAGATCAAATGCTTCTCGTAAATTATTAATAAGAAACCTAGTATAACTATCAGAAATTTTCTCAGGATTATTAGAAAATAATTTAAATGTTGGCGGTCTGGTTTTGGTCTGAGTCATATATTTAATCCTTATTCGTCTACCACCTTTTTGTAATGGTAAAGGATGCTCCTCTGTAGCAAAACTTAGCCACTCATTTAATTTACTAGTAGTAATTTTTTTATTCCATAAAGCGTAAATTTTTATGGCAGCATCTAATACCATATTAATGCTTTTCTTATGTATTGCAGATATATATACTATTGGCACTCCTTTTACTTGAGGCAAAGTTTTTTCGATTTTATAAAGAAATTCTTCTTTATATTCTTCTTTGCCTTTTTCCTCAATTAAATCCCATTTATTAACTACAATTAGCAAACTTCTTCCTTGATCTATAACATAATTAGCAATATTCAGATCTTGCTGTTCCAATGGCACCCTTGCATCAACCATTAATATTACTGTATTAGCAAAATTAATACTATTGATAGTGTCAGAAGTTGATAGTTTTTCTAAAGACTCGTTTATCAATCCTCTTTTCCGCAAGCCTGCAGTATCAATTAATTTTAGTTTATTATTTTTATATAACCAATCAATCTCAATAGATTCTCTAGTTATTCCAGCTTCTGGCCCTGTCAATAATCTTTCTTCATCAAGAATAGCGTTAATAAAAGTAGATTTCCCAGCATTTGGCCTACCCGCTACCACTATTTGTAAGTAATCATCTTTAATTGGATCAGTAATTTGAGATTCTAATTTATCTGTCCCTAATTTCTCAACTATTTCATCGTATAAATCAGCCATTCCAAGCCCATGTTCAGCAGAAATAGCAACTAAATTATCAAAACCTAACTTATAATATTCTTTAGCAAAATCAAATCTTCCATCATATTTATTGACTACTAAGATAGATTTTTTATTAAATTTTCTAATAAAATGAGCGAAAAATTCGTCTTCCGGCAAAATACCGTCTTTACCATCAACAATTAAACAAAGCAAATCAGCTTCATTAATTGCTTCAACAGTTTGCTGCATCATTCTATTTTCTAATTTACCATCCTCTGCCTCCTCTAAACCAGGTGTATCAATTATGGTAAAAGCAAATGACCCAAGCTCGGCATCAGCATATTTTCTGTCTCTAGTTACCCCAGGACGATCATGAGTAATTGCTTTCTTTTTAATAGCTAACCGATTAAAAAGCGTAGATTTTCCAACATTAGGTCTACCAATTAAGGCAATAATTTTCTTTTTCATTAATTTATTTTATTAAGATATTACTAATAACTAAACGCTATATTATTATCACTTTATTGAGAAAAATTAAACAATAAAGTCAAAATTCGATAAATTCTTAATGATTTTAACAATAAATTTAGTACACGCTATTATAAATAATTCAATATACTTCTTGTAAATAAAGAGTTGTTTTACAAGGAAGTATATTCTATATTTTATTATCCTCTCATAACTCTATTTTCTTTATCATTATTCTCACTCTTAATACGCTTATTCAACAACTCCTCAACAAATATTGGCTCAGCTTTGCGTTTAGATGAAAAGCTTTTTGAGCGTTGCTTCTCCTCCAAAACATAATGTTTTCCAAATGTTTCTTTGATTTTGTCCATTTGTTGTTTATCGACAGCCTTTTGTTCTTGTTGCTTCTGCTTTTCAATAGATTGCTCAACTAAAAAATCAGCTTTTTCTCTGTTGGGAATATTGTTAATGGCTAAAAATTATCATTAATTTCCTTTCCTGATATCCCAAGAGCCTTTGCGCAATCTACCCCTTTATCTAATAACAGCATAGTCACCTTACTTGCTAAAGCTACACCATCAAAATCCTTAATCCCTTCAAGCTCTTTATTAGTTAGTTAGCTTTTATTCTCATCAAACATCTTACCAAACCGGTCTCCTAAATCATATAACTTACCTTTAACCTTAATATTAACGACTTTACTATCTGATTGTATTTGCCTAAATGGCATAGTTTGTATTTCTTTTGTTTCCAAATTCTTTTTAATTGGCAAATGTTTTTCAGGAATATTATATACTCCATTAACCTTCTCTCCTAAAATCCCTTTCTGCACTTCAGATATCATTTCATAAGGCACTTGAGCTTTAAATTCATTCATTCTTCTTTAGCTAAAACATTCTTAGACTCACTATCTATAACCCATATAACTAAATATTTCAGAAAATCTCTTAGAATCGAAATTCTCCCCCTTCACGATTTGATAAATAGCTCCTCTAACCTTCCACTTCAGTTAATTCTTTAGTTTTACCACCAGTAATTTATAAATATTTCTTCCGATAAAGATGGGTAATTAATCTCAAAACCTTTAAAAGGAAATTCGTTTTTAGGCAATTCATCTTTAACTAACTCTTTATTATCCTCACCAACACCTATTAATGGTTCTGACAGTTTGTTTAATTGTCCATCTAAACAACTTGATCCACCACTAGCATACATAGTTGCTGCGTCAATAGCTTCAATAATTACACGTGGATGTTGATCAACTTCCGCCTTTGAAAGAACTAGAGGTATAACTAAACTTTGATCTGCTGTTATTATAATATTATCGTCTTTATCCTTGATATAATAATTCCCTTTAAGATTTTCTTTAAGATTCATTACTTTATTAGATAGTTTAGCAAAATATTCTTTAGCTTTATCACTATCACTAACAATAAATGATTTAATGTGTTTGATAAGCTCTTCTTGATTAAATTTTCCTTCTTGAATTTGCTCAATAGTAATAGCTGAATTACTAGCTTCTAATAAATCCTCAACAAATTTATACCCTTGCCCCTTTTTCTCTTTACAATCTCTAATCTTATTCTCTATAAGCTTTATAAATAAACTTTGAAATTCAGGGGTCATTTTATTAGATAATAAGGTATTGTTAACCAAATCATTAAATTGCTGATTATACTTATCCTTATTTTGTTCTAGATCTTTCTTAACTTCCTCGGTCATAAATTTTGGATAAACCTCTCCTATAATTTTGGCCGTATGGGCAGATTGAGTATTATTAGACATTTGTTGAAGCTGGTTATCTACTCCTTCTTGACCACTTACTCCTCTTTGCAATAAACTATAATCAGCTCCATGTTGTATTAAAAACTCCACCATTCCTGGATTGTTTTTCAGTGGTATAATAAGAAAAAATACTTTCTCCATAGTTGTTTACAACGCTTAAATCTGCTCCATTCTGTATTAAGAACTCGACTCTGTCATGATCTCCACTTCTTGCTAATGCTAATAACAATGTGTCACCATCTTGATATTTAATGTTAACATCAGCTCCTTTATTTACTAAGTAATTGCGCAACATCAATTTTATCTAATCTTATTGCATAGTCTAACGGAGTATCTTGATTATTATCAACATGATAAACTTTAGCTCCCTTACTTTACTTATAAGTAATTGAATAACTTCAAGATTACCTACCGCTATTGCGTGATATAACAGAGAGTTTCCATTATTATCAATATATTGCTTTATAAGTGCCTCATCCGACTGTTCAATAGCTTTGATTAAATCATTGTAGAGATTATTATTTTTCATAGCCTACCCATATCTATTAATTCAAGCAAAAACCTATATACTTATTACATGAAAAATCAGTTAAATTTTATTAAGGTATGGCTAAAGGCATTAGCGTTGAGATGATAAAAATATCATTGAATTGTTTGTTATGATGACTAGATCTCTTTACTTAAATACAACAAAACCTATTGTATTAAACGGTAAATAAACATCAATTAATAACGCCAAAACTGCTATATTATTATCACTTTACTGAAGAAAATTAGATCACTAAGCCCGAATTTGATAAATTCTCCGTGTTTTTCATGATAAACTATTTATAGTATCATGATTAAAAATTAAAGGGAGCATTTATGTATAATTGCAATAACCGCATTAACAATTATTATAACATGTTAGAATTGTATAGAGCGTCTCTTATCCCATTTAGAGTAAGTGTAGAAATCGCAAAAGATTGGGTAATACATCCTAAAAACCCTATCCACAGTACAAATCTTGCCAACCTGATATTATCAAATTTAATTCTTGCTGAAAGAGTAACTAGAACCTATAAAAAGCCTAAATTTAATATTAATGAATGCAAAATTAATGACAAAACATACCTTATTGAGGAAGAAGTAGTTCTTTCTAAGCCATTTTGTCAATTAAGGCATTTTAAAAAAATTGGCTTTAAGCAAAAACTACCTAAGCTTCTTATAGTAGCTCCTATGGCTGGCCACCACGCAACTTTAGCGACCGACAGCATAAAGTCATTGCTTCCTTATACTGATATATATCTAACAGATTGGGTTGACGCTAATCTAGTTCCGAATGAGGTAGGGTCATTTGATTTAGACGATTTTATAGATTATCTAATTGAATTTGCTACTCTTTTAGGACCTAATCTACATACTATGGCAATATGCCAACCAACTGTACCTTTACTTGCAGCTATCAGTATTATGTCTAAAAACAAAGATCCTAATACTCCTGCTTCTATGATTTTAATAGGTGGACCAGTTGACGCAAGACAAAACCCTACCGATGTTAATAGGTTAGCTACTAGTAAAAGTCTAGCATGGTTTTGCAAAATGATGACTACTACCGTACCAATGAATTATCCTGGTTACGGTAGAAAAGTATATCCAGGATTCCTGCAGCTTATGGCTTTTATTAGTTTAAATATTCCTAGACATATAAATTCCCATTTGGATTTACTAGAAGCTTTATTAAAAAAAGATATTCCAGCTGCTAATCATAACATGAAATTCTATGATGATTATTTAGCGCCAATGGATATGACAGCCGAGTTCTATTTACAAACAATCGAAGAAGTATTTAAAGAATTCGCCCTTGCTAAAGACGAATTTATTTCAAGAGATCGCAAAGTGCATTTAAAAGATATTAAAAATTGCGCTTTACTTGGTATAGAAGGTGAACTTGATAATATAGCCGCAGTTGGTCAAACTAAAGCTGCGCTAGATCTGTGCGTCAATATTCCTGAGTCAATGAAAGAATATTATCTACAACATGGAGCGGGACATTACGGTACCTTTAGCGGTTCTAGATTCAGACAATATATCGTTCCGGTAATGAAAGACTTTATTTATAAATATGATCACCATCACAATAAGAACGATGATAATCATAAATCAGCTGATAAAAAGCCTGTTCCTAAAAAAGCTACTGTTAAAAAAACGCCTATCAAAAAACCTGTTGCCAAAATTGCTTCTAATGAAAAAGCAGTAATTATAAAAGATAAGAAATTATCTCCCCCAAAAACTACTATCCATAAAAAAACATCAACTAAGAAAAAACTATCACCTAAAAAAGAAGAAAAAGAAAAATAAAGTCATACAGCTTATATTATGAGGTTTGATATGAATAAAGAAGAATTGGAAAAATTAGTAAATGATAATGAGTATAATATTAAACTTGTCCAACATTATGAACAAACTGATAATCCTTTGTTGTATGATAAAAAAGGTCTATTAAATACATTGCTTAACGATATGGAGCTACTGAAATCGTATCCTTAGCAGGTTATAGTGCATTAATTGAGTTATACTTAGCTACCCATAATAATTGTCAAGAATTGCAGGATATTAGCAAATATTTACAAAAGAATTTAGCCTATTCTAAAAATCCACAAAATGAAGAAAATTATAAAGAATTTGCCAAACAAGTTTTAAAAGATTTAGAAAGCACAGGGCAAGCTTTTTTAAATTATACAAATTTTAATGGAGAACATGCTAATTTTATTAAATACTCTAAAGAAAATGGTAAATATTACAGTACTTTTACAATGCAGGCATGGATCAAAATGCAGGACTTATAGGGAACATTAATAAGACAGCTAATTACATATCAAAAGAAATAGTCCCTATTAATCCTGTTACTAAACACTCCATGAAGGAAAATTATGGTATAGGTAAAATAATAGAAGAAGATATTATAGAATCTAGGTTATCAGCTAATAATATGATAACTAATAAACAAGTCAATAAAAATAATGTACAAAGAATCGATTTATCTTCTTCAAATAATTCTAACAGAATTGTAAATTCACAGAAATGGGGTAATTGCTCTACTCGCTCTATTAGAGAATTATTAAGAGACAATATCCTAGAGTTTGTATTTCATGATTTTTATCAATATATTACCGATACTCCTTATTCTGAAATGCTAAAAAACGCCGGTATAGAATATTCTCCTAACCAGCAAGATGTACTTAATAAAGAAGAATTAGAAAATATTCAAAATCATATAAAAGCTTTAGAAAATGAAAATAAGATTTTATATGAGAATCTTAAAAACTCATCTATTACTATTGAAGAGTCAATAGTAATTAATAAAGAAATAATAAAAAATTATTCATTACTTCATGATTTAAGACAAAAAGAACATGATAATAACATAAAATTGGTGATGAAAACCGAGTTGCAACAACAAAACAAAAAATTATTGGACCAAAGACCGAAATGGCAGTAAGAAGAAAATCACAAGATTCTATTAAAGCTTCATTTTCTACTAAGCGTAAAAGAAACAATTCTATATGATATAAGTTGTATTATAAGAAAATGAATTGCATTGCCACAAATCATCACAGGCATTGTTGTATAATATATAACTGCAAGAAGAATTAGAAAATCGCTTAAAGAAAAACATAAAATCGATGGTAAAGATTGAAAAGAAAGAGTTCAAGAAAGTACCAAAAATAACAATAAAATCTTAAAATAAAACGCCGAATAAAAGGTTAATAATTTTTAACTTTTGACTTGATAAAAATAATATAATCAGGCGGCTTGCTTTCAAAATTCATTCTGGCTCACATTTGTAACGTGCCAAATTAAAGTGCCTAATTTATGACACTTTAATTTGCCTTCTTCTAAGTTCTGTTATAGATGATGCGTTTATCATAATTCGCATTCCGCATAATTGTCTATCTTGCTTGTTATAGAGTAGGCTTATTTCTATCATCTAATACTTGTTTTGTATAAGCGCCAATTGATTGTTTTTCGGTCAAAGAAAAAATGTGCTGTTGTTGCAATAATTGTTTTTTTTAAGTTTTCAGGCTTAATTTCACCTTCTATTAAATTCTTTATTTGTTTAAGACTACATTTGATTAATTCTTCTGAAGATAATTTCCCATTGTATAGAATATTACCAATCTTATGATGATTTTCTCCCTCTAAAATAAATTGTCCTATACTAGGATCCTTAATGTATATGTCTCCTAAAATTTTAGAAGACAACATTTTTTCTTTGTTATTTTCTTCTAATAACGATGTAGCAAGGGGTTGAGAATTGTTCTTAGATAAAAACAACTCTTCTATCTTTTCAATATTGTTAAATAGAAAATCAACAACTTCTGGATTTATTGTGGATAATTCTAATAATTGTGAACCATTAAAACCAGTGTTAAATAATCTTTCTACATCCTGAACCTGATTTCCAGAGTCAGTCATATAATTTGTGTAAGTTGTAAAGAAGTAGTTACAGTAATACTGTAGAGAAATAACAACTTAAGCAAAGGAGAATATATGGCTAAAAAATAGAACAAGAAGCTGACAAAATAAATAACGAGTTAGTAGAAGAATTATTATCCCAAGCTAATCCTAATGAGCTATTTGGTAAGGATGGATTGTTTTTCAGCAGTTAAAGAAGAGGGTAGTAGAGAGGGTATTAGAGAATGAACTAAATCATGAATTAGGTTATTCTAGACATAGCAAGTTACCGAAGATATGTAGCAATCGTCGGAATGGGAAGTCAGAAAAGACAATAATAGATGATAGCGGTCAAAAGATAGTAATTGATGTACCACGAGATAGAGATAATGAGTTTGAACCTCAACTAATTCCGAAAGGAGTTAGAAGATTTACCGGTTTTGATGATACTGTGATTTCTTTCTATGCGAGAGGTATAACTATGAGTGAAATACAATCACATTTAGAAGAAATATATCATACAGAAGTATCTAAAGAGCTTATTATTACTGACGCGGAAGTTTTATGGAAGAGAAGTAATAAGGTGGCAAAATAGAGCCTCAGATCGAATATACCCAATATTATATTTAGATTGCATCATGGTAAAAGCAAGAGATAATAATATGGTTATAAATAAAGCTGTTTACCTTGCAATTGGTGTAAATATGGAAGGTAGGAAAGAACTGCTTGGTCTTTGGGTCAATAAGAATGAGAGAGCGAAGTTCTGGATGCAAGTAGTAACTGAGCTAAAGAATCGTGGTATAGAACAAATTTATGTAGCATGTATCGATGGGCTGAAAGGTTTTAGAGATGCTATAAGCAGTGTTTTTCCAAATACTATAGTACAACTTTGTATAGTGCATATGGTTCGTAATTCTACAAAATACGTTTCTTATAAGGATCTTAAAGAAGTAACAGTTGACTTAAAACAAATCTATACAGCAAAAAATGAGGACATGGCTAATTTAGCACTAGAAGAATTTGCAGTAAAATTGGATAATAAATATCCAGTTATTTCTGATATATGGAGACGTAATTGGAGTGGTATAGTACCTTTTTTTGCTTTTCCTGAAGAGATTAGAAAGGTCATCTATACTACCAATACGATTGAATCAGTAAATCGTCAAATCCATAAAATTATCAAAAATAAAGGGGTTTTTCCAGATAATAAATCTATATTATAAAATTGTCTACTTAGCTCTTAAAAATGCTGCAAAAAAGTGGACCATGCCTATTAAAGAATGGTCTCTTGCTTTGAACCAATTTGAGATACTTTGCGGGGACTTTAAATATGAATTATTAGAAAATGAATTTTAACAACTTACACAAAATTTATATGCAGTAGTTGATATTTGATTTTACATTTAATAAAAAATAACGTATTAAAAATACAGATAAAAAAATGGAAGGTCACAATGAATTTACATCAAAAAATAATAAAGCCAAATTAGGTTTACTTGAATTAGCTAAGAGCCTTGGTAGCATATCATCATCATGTAAAGCTATGGGATATAGTAGAGATAGTTATTACAGATTTAAAGAACTGTATGAAACTGGTGGGGCAAAGAAGCATTGTATGAAATTAGTCGAAGAAAGCCAATAATAGCGAATAGAGTTGATCCAGTGATGGAGAAAGCAGTAATGGATATGGGCGCAATAGAATATCCAGCATATGGTCAGCTAAGAGTATCAAATGAGCTTAAAAAGACTGGTATTCTTGTATCACCTGGAGGAGTGAGGTCAATTTGGTTACGTAATGATTTAAACAATATCAGTAAAAGGCTTAAAGCATTAGAAGCAAAGATGGCTCAGGATGGTATTGTTCTTACTGAAGCTCAATTACAAGTGCTAGAGAAGCGTCGTAATGAAAAAGAAGCTCATGGAGAAATTGAGGCTCAGCATCCAGGTTATTTAGGATGTCAGGATACGTACTATGTAGGAAATTTTAAAGGGATAGGTAAGATTTATTCTCAGGTATTTATTGATAGCTATACTAGGGTAGCGGATGCTAAACTATAAAACAGCTATTACTTGCTGCTGATATGCTTAATGACCGCGTGTTACCATGGTACGAGACCCAAGGGATACCAATACTTCGTATTCTTACAGATCGTGGGTCAGAATATAAGGGAAATATAGAGCATCACGCTTTTGAGTTATTTCTTAGCATAGAAGGTATAGAACATACTACAACTAAGGCATATTCTCCTCAAACAAACGGTATGTGTGAGCGTTTTAATAAAACAATGAAACAAGAATTCTTTGATGCAGCTATGCGTAAAAAGATTTATACTGAACTTGACGATTTACAATTAGATCTTGATATTTGGTTAGAGCATTTCAATAATGAGCGACCACATTCAGGAAAATATTGTTATGGGAAAACTCCTATGCAAACTTTTCAAGATAGTAAGAAATTAGCTGTTGAAAAGAATAATGAAATCTTGTATCTTGAATACTCCTCTGACAGTCAAAATTTAACTGACAATCAGGTGCAAAATTTATAGTGCCTGTAAGATCAAATCTTGACTTCTACAAATATAAAGAATCTGATAATTCTTTATATTAGCTGTAATTACAATTCTTCACCCTAATAAATGGGTTCTATTCCGTATAATGAGATCATTCTTGCAAAAACCCTTCTTACCGTAGGACCAGCATTCCAACCTCCTGTAGTAAAACCAAATGTATCTTTTGTTCCTTGTGGATCATCAAGCATTATATAAACTAAATATTGTGGCTTATATGCAGGTAAAAGACCTAAAAAACCTGCAAATCTACTATTTTTTAAATATCTTCTCTTACCATTGCCAGCTGCAGAAAGCTTTTCAGCCGTTCCAGTTTTCCCTCCAACAAAATATCCTTGTATTTCAGCTCTCTTGCCAGTTCCTTCTTTTACTACCGCCCTAAATAATTGACTCATTTGTTTAGTGGTATCTTCTGAAAAAATTCTTGTACCAACTATATTTTTATCTGATCTTTTTATTAAGGTAAGATCATATAATATTCCACCATTTACTACTGGTACCATTGCTTGAACAAAATGCAATGGACTAATGGAAAGAGCGTAACCATAAGACATTGTTGCAGTTGTCAGATCACTCCATCTCTTATCGGATGGAAATAATGGCGTCCCTCTTTCTGGTATCTCAATTTTAAGCTGTTCTAATAACCCTAATTTTTTTAAATATTCTTTAAATCTCTGTTTACCAACATCAAAAATAATTTGACTTGCGCCAATATTTGATGAATGAAGAAAAATCTCTGAAACACTATGCCAACCTTGTCTAGGATGATGATCCTTAATATTAAATCCATTAACTTTCATATGGGTAATATCATATGCATCATTCATTGTAATACAGTTAGTATCAAAAGCTACAGCAATAGTTAACGCTTTAAATACTGAGCCAGTTTCATATATCCCAAGACTTGCCATATTAAATAATTGTTCAGGTTTAGCCAAGCTAGGATAATGAGGATTAAAATCTGGTTTACTAACTAACGCTAAAATTTCGCCATTATTTGGATTAACTATTACTCCTACTGCTCCAATTGCGCTAAATTCTTTAATAGACCTGTCTATTTCTTCACTTAAAATATTTTGTAACCTAACATCTATTGATAATTCTAGTGGTTTTTTAAGCTGATCAGCACTCATGCTAGGATCTGAATCAGTTAGAAATTGATCATATGATCTTTCTAAACCTGCAAGACCAACCAAATCTCTACTTACATAACCTACAACATGCGCTAATAAATTAGAAAAAGTATAAATTCTCTTTTGTTCTTGCTCAAACACAAAACCTGGCATCCCTAAATTAGATATTGCCTGTTGATCTTGTGGCAATAAGTCTCTTTGTATCCAAACAAAACTCTTGTCACTTTTTAATTCGGCAAGTAATTTCTCTTTATCAAGCTTTGGCAAGATCTTTAATAATTTATCTAAAGATTGCTCTGGATTAATGATTTTTTTAGGGTTGGCATATAAGGAAGAAGAAGGTAGATTTACTGCTAATAAATTGCCGTTGCGATCTATTATTTCTTTTCTAAAACTATTCTTTGCTTGATATTCTGATGGTTTAATATATTCATGAGTTGCTATCATAATTAAACGATATGATAGTATGCAAAAAAATAGAATAAAAAATAAGCTAACCGTTAATAATCTGGTTTTAATATTACTGTTAGATGTATCCAATAATACAGCATTAGCAATAATTTTTTTGATTTTTGCTTTAATATTTTTTATCGATGCCAACAATATGTTATCATTCATTCTGAATTCACAATTTTAGACCTAATTTTTGTTGGAAACAGTCTTAATATATTTATTATTGTAATTTGTTTTATAACGCCATTTACCATTTGTTTTTGAAAAATGCGACTGCCCTTCATCATCAGATTTTACATATTTACTACTGATAGGCACTAATGGATCTTTAATCATCTGAGTAATCTTAACATTATCTAACTGCAAATATTTGTTAGACAATGTTCTGATTCTATCTGGAGCTCTAAGATAAGCTTGTTCAGCCTTTAGGATATGGATCTGATTATTCTCTGCCTCAACTTGCTTTCTAACAGTACCAATTTGATAATGTAAACTGGCAACTAGATCTTTAATGGTAAATAACCCATAAATAGCAAAAATTACAATGGTTGCTACTAGATAGCTAAATATTCTAACTAACATAACAAATCCCCCGCTCCAACTACATTTTCAGCAGCTCTTAACTTGGCAGATCTAGATCTTGGATTTTCAGCAATTTCTTTTGCCGATGGAGTAAGCGGTCTTTTTGTCAAAACTTTAAGCCATTCATTACTATTTTGTTTTTCTAATTTTTTAGAATATTTTGACTTAGCTTCCAACTTCACAGAGTTTGCTTTGAAAAAATTTTTAACTATTCTATCTTCTAATGAATGAAAAGAAACTATCACTAATCTACCTTTAGGAGTTAAAAGATTCTTACAATTATTTAAAAATCTCTCTAATTGCCCTAACTCATCATTAATATAAATACGTAACGCCTGAAAAGTTTTAGTAGCAGAATCTATCTTGCCTTTTCTAAAACCAATACTACTACGAACAATATTCGCTAATCTCAAAGTATTAGTAATAGGTGACATTTGTCTTTCTTCAACAATCTTTTTAGCAATTTTTCTTGAATGAGTTTCATTCCCATATTGGTAAATTATATCTGCAATTTCTTTCTCTTCCACATTATTGATAAAATCAGCAGCGCTATAACCTGCAGAACTCATTCTCATATCAAGTGGTCCATCATAGGTAAATGAAAACCCCCTATCTCCTGAATCAAGTTGCATAGAAGATACACCTAAATCCATGACTATACCGTCAAAATTCCATGAAGTAAGCTCAGAAACACTCCCTGCAAAATCTGTTTGTATAAATTTCACTCTATTTGGATATTTTTTTATAAGCTGATCAGCATAAATTTTTACATTTGGATCGCGATCAATAGCTACTAATTTGTTACTACAATTTTCAAGAATCATCCTACTATATCCTCCAAAACCAAAAGTACAATCTAAGTAGTTACCATTATCTTTTAACTGCAAAAGATCTTTAACCTCACTTAACATCACTGGCTTATGTAGTTTATCTTTATTCATAATTCATATCTTCAAATATTTTTTAAAGTTAAACGGTTATTTTGCGCAATCTGACGGGCAACTGATAAATAAATTTCATAATTTTGTGGTTGCCACATTTCAAAAATTAATCCTTTCCCTACAAAACAAACTTGACCTGAGATACCAGCGTGATCTATTAAGAACTTAGGAAGAATTACCCTCCCTTCACTATCTAATGAAAGTTGTACAGCTTCTGCAAGAATGATTGTCTCAAAAGCATCACGCTCTTCAGAATAAGGGTCTAAAGTCTGAATGATCTGACTTAACTCTTCAAGCCTCTTCAAACTACAAGCTTCAATACATTTATTTCTAAAAGATGGATAGGCTATAACACCATTAAACGACTGATCACCTAAGGCAGAGCGATAGCTAGCCGGAACTGAAACACGTCCCTTTTTATCAAGATTATTAATATATTTTGATAAAAAAATTCCCATTTTTAACCTTCAACTACTTCAAAATAAGTAACTGACACAATTCTTGAGCTTACAGCCTTATTGGTAACTAAATTCTTTAAATATGTTACTTTCATTGTTATCTAACTAAAGTCACACAATTTTTGGTAAAATTTGGGATAATGTGGGACTATATGGTTTAGGATATTAAAATATAGCTATTGAGTCAATGTTTTTCACATCCCTCTCGAATAAATTATAAAAATTCTTTTAATTATGTTATATTTATCATATCAGTTTAGTTGCAATTATATCTAATTATTGTTATGCTGGAGGGTTCCTTCCAAGTGAATTACATAAGGTCACAGTCATGATAAAGAATCTAAAACCATGTCGCCCTGCGGTGACTCTATAATATTATTTATCATTATCACTAAATCATTATACTACCTAATATGATGATTACGTTGTTAATGCAGATTCAGAAACCTATTTAAACAAATAAATTCGGTTAAAATGACCATTGACATTGCTATTGTATTTTTATACTTAATATCAATACTGATTGTTGGTATATACCATAAATCTAAATTATCAAGCTTTAGTAGCTACGCTAATATTCGTAATAAGGCAGCTATCAGCAAAATATTTTTAGTTGCAACAATTTTCGCTTCTTCTATTGGGGGAGCAACTACTTTTGGCATTGCAGAAAAAGCCTTTGCTGGCGATATATCATATACATACGGGCTAATACTTGCGATACCTATAGATTTATTAATCGCAATCTACCTCGTCCCACAAATAACTAAACATTATGGCGCTGAAAGTATAGGAGACATTGTAGCTAAGTACTATGGGAATATAGGACGCTTCACAGCCGGCATGACAAGTATAATTGTATCTATAGGATTCGTTGCCGCTCAGATAAGTGTCAGCGGTTATATCTTCCAGTATCTCTTAAAGATTAATTACGTAGAGGGAGTAATCTTAAGCTATAGTATTGTTATTATTTATACAACTATGGGCGGAATACAATCAGTAATATTTACTAATCTAGTACAATTTTTTGCTATAATAATAGCAATTCCAATAATCGCAATTTCTGGCCTAAAAAAAATTGGTCTACTGGAATTTCTACATCAGATCCCACCGGAAAAAGTATATCTTGTTCATAATAATAGCTTTACTTATAAGCTATTCGTTAATACGCTTACGGCAATGCTTGGCTTTTATGTAATGAATTTATATCCGAATTTTATCCAAAGAACATTAATCAACAAAGATTCACAAGCAACAAAGAAGGCTATCTACATAAAATCTTCTATATATGGCATATTTTTATTGATTGTTACCATTAATGGTCTAATAGCCTATAACTTATATCCCTGGCAACCTTCACCTCTTGCATTGCCATATCTAATTGATCAAATAATACCTCAAGGATTAAAAGGTTTAGTAATAGTAGGAATGCTTGCAGCAGTTATGTCTACCGCTGATTCAGATTTGAATATCACAACTATCACTTTGGTAAAAGATTTACTTAACCCAATGTTTAATATTCAGAACCAAAAAAAATTATTATTAATCGCTAGGATTGCCAATGTTATAATTGGTAGTCTTGCTATAGTAATCTCTCTGAGGTTTAATAATGTTATTGATTTAGTAGTATTTATCACTGGATTCTGGGGGCCAATAATATTAGTGCCTCTAGTATTCGCTCTATTTGATATTACAATTCCAAAAATTATGATGGTTATAAGCGGTATTGGCGGAGCAGCCACCTTCCTTATATGGGAAATTTTTATTGCCCACCAATTTTATGGACTCAGAGGAGTATTTGTTGGAACTATGGCAAGTTTAATGATATTTACTATAAGTCTAGTATGGCAAAAGATTAATAAAGTAACTTAAAGGGGTACACAATAATTGAAAAGCTAATACTTAAATCGACATTGGGATTGGGATTGTTACATGGAGTTCCTTACATGCTATCTATATCATTCTAAACTAAAGGCGAGAATCCAGAAGATACAAGAAACTTCTAGTCATCACGATCCGCTTTTAAGCAACGTGGTGATCTCATGAGATTGCCACGATTTAAAGCAACCTCGCAATGACGTTTTTAAAAACTTAAGTCTGTAGCCGCTATATTAATGACCGTCTCTACCACTACCTAAAGATTTTCTTATAGCTTTTCCAAGCTCTTTAGCAGATTTAGTAAAATTATCCCACGCCTTACTCAGCTCTTTAGGTTTACTAATTAGATGTAATTAACTCAACTGCTGCACCTAAAAAATTAATTAACTTCTTACAAAAATCAATTTTTTTTACATCTTTAACGAAATCTTTTGTTTCCTTTTTAAAATCATTAAGGGCTTCAGAAAGATTTTGAGGACTTGGATCATCTCTAAATTTTCTTTCAAATTTATCAAATTCATCACCAAGTTTTTTATCTATTTTTTATTTTCTTCCCAAAAAATGAAAAAACTCCCCCTACTTTTTAGTGATTTCATCATCATTTGGCAATTTGTCTAAAAATTTATCGAGCGTATTTTCAGCTTCTTCTTTAATTCTTTCTACAAATGTCTTTGGCATAATATCTTCTTAATTATAAACTAAGGCATATTATACCAGTTTTTATGAATATTGCTATGGGAAATGGATAAGCCATCTCCCCTAAGAATATCTACAAAATTCAAGAATTTTTTAGTTTTTATTTTCAGTATTAGTATCAGAAGTACTGCTTGCCCTAACTCTTTCCCTTCTTTAATAAACTTACCAAAGGCTTCTCCTCTATTCTCTGAGTTTGACTCTACCAACTCATGCGCTGCTCCTAAAAACTCTGTTAACTCCTTATAAGCAGAATATTTTACTATCTTGCTTTAAACTCTCTTTCATCTCTTTTAAAACTACTAACAAACTCATCGGTCTTTCCTTCACCTAGTTTCTCGCTTAATTCTTTCATTTTTTGACCTAAGGCTGGATCCATTTTACCTACGCCATAACTAACTTTTTCAAGCCCTTCTTCAACTATTTTAACAATAGCACTATCGCTTATCATGTTACCTAAACCAAATTTTTACATTACATTATTTATAAATTCTAGCATTGTGTCCTCCTAGATTTAAATTATGTTTCTAAGTTTATTTTAACACAAATAAATTTGGAAATATAAAAAAATGACTTTTCCTTCAATCTTTAATTCATTTTTTTCATTAGTGAGACAAATATTCCAGAAAATAAAATAACAATATTAGCAACTAAAGATAAATAAGTTGGTATATTAATAAAATGACTAGCAAATATTTTTACACCAATTAATATTAATATTAAGGCTAAAGAATATTTAATATAACTAAATCGCTCAATAATATTAGCTAAGCAGAAAAATAAAGATCTAAGACCTAATATCGCAAAAATATTAGAAGTATAAATCACGAAACTATCATTAGTAATAGCAAATATCGCTGGTATACTATCAAGAGCAAAAATCAAATCCATAGTTTCAATAATAACCAGTGAAGCAAAAAGTGGCGTAAAATTTATTTTACCATTCTTTCTTATAAAATATTTATCACCTTCTATTTCATCAGTAAGATTACAATATTTCCACAAAATTTTATAAATATATGATTCTTTTATATCAAAACTTTCTTTTGATATGTAAAAGGTCTTAATACCAGTAATAATTAATATGATTGCAAAGATATATAAAAGCCATTCGAATTTGGCAATTAATATCATGCCAAAATAAATCATTATCCCTCTAAAGATTATGACGCCTAATACTCCAAAAAATAATATTCTATGTTGATATTTTAAAGGCACAGAAAAAAACTGGAAAATCATCGAGATAACAAAAATATTATCTAATGACATAGCCTTTTCTATAAAGTAACAGGTAAAATACTCAGCGGATCTATCTATTCCCATATAAACAAAAATAAATAGACCAAAAATACAAGCTATAATTATATAAAAAAGACTAGCATAAATAGTTTGCTTAAAGTTAATTACTTCATTATCCTGATGAGCAAAACCTAAATCGTATATTAACAACCCTATAATTATTATTGAAAATATTATCCACGCCACTTGTTTTTGCTCCTATATTATTTTCCCAAATTTTTTGGTTGTAATGAATTAGTTGTAACTTATTGATATTCTAGCTTATCTTAATTTTAAATATTGTATTTTAAGCATTACCAATTACAGGAGAAAAATGCGACTGATTAATACCTAATTTTTCTAGAGCAGTATGCCATTTATTTTCTGGATGACTCGCAAAAATAAGTTCCTTGTCCCCATTAGCCGCTATCCATAAATTATTTTTCATTTCAGTCTCAAGCTGCCCTGCTTTCCAAGAAGTATAGCCTATAATAAATAAACTATCCTTAGGACCATGCCCGGAAGCAATATCATAAGAAATTTTATTATTGAAACTAATCGCTAAATGATTCTGAAATTTTAACAATAAATTTTCATTATAATCGTCAGAATGCAAAAAAAAACCTCTATCATGCTCTACAGGGCCACCTAAATATATAGGCATAACTATATCATTCGATATTTTTTCATCAGATATTTTAAAAAATGATTTTACTTCTATATTATTTACCAGATGGTTAAATATTAAACCCATTGCTCCATCTTTCGTATGCGAAAGCATATAAACTAGCGCCTTATTAAATAGCCCTTCCAACATATAAGGAGTGGATATTAAAATTTTACCAGATAAATTATCAAATGTTTTGTTATTTTTATCCATAAAGATTATTATAATCTCAAGCTACTGTTATAAGTTAGGTAGTATATATAATGTAAAATTATACCTATTCAATAAGAAATTTTAGGTATATAAAATATATAAACACCTATTAGTTTAAAATATGAATTTAAAAATTCCTTATTTCAAACTAGTATATAAATGTTAACTAATATTTATTATAAATCACATAAATTAAGAAAGTCTAATGTTTACTTGGTTTGATACACTAATATTTACAATCATCACCACCTCCACAATGTTCGGAGCATATAGTGGAATTATGAGACTTATTATTGGCTCCTTAGGATTTATATTCTCAATTATTGTGACATATTATCTATACCCTCATATCTCAGTAATGATCACAGAACATGTTAGTAACTATATTATGCTAACAATAGCTTCGGTAATTGCCGCTTATATAATCTCATTAATAATATGCAACTTATTAACTAATAAATTTCTATCAATGATTTCCGCCATAACTGGTGGAATTATTGATAGATTTCTTGGTTTATTAGCAGGAGCAGTCAGAGGCGTTATTATTTGCTTATTATTATTTACCACTATAGCAGTAATATTTTCTGATAGTTATTTAGAAGCTAAAACATTAGAAGAAGTTGTAAAAAATACGACTATTGATAAATACCCAACATGGCTACAAAACTCTACCTCAACGCCTTATCTAAATAGCTTAAGCGCTAATTTGACAAATAACTTATCTCCAGAGTTTTTACAATCAGTACAATTACCAAAAACTAAACTAAATACTTTAGAAAAATCTCTATATAATACAAATAACTTAAATATCAATATTAATCTTTCGCCAGATCTTGAGGAAGGGTTAAATGAAATACTTACTGAAAAAGTAAATGATAATGATTAAATAATATATTAATATGAGGTCTTATACTTTCAAAGAACATTTCTTAGAGTTAAAAAATAGAATCATAAGGATATTATTAGCCTTCATTATCTGCTTTATTATCTGTTATTATTTTAGTGACAATATATATAATATTTTATTAAAACCACTCGCCGCACTTAATCACGATAACGTTCGAAAGATTATTTATACCGGTCTTACTGAAGCGTTTTTCACTTATATAAAGCTTGCCGCTTTTGCTGCTTTTATTTTGGTCATGCCAATTATTGCCATAGAATGTTTTTTATTTATTAGAACTGGCTTATACCAAAATGAAAAAAAATATGCGGCTATATTACTTTTTATGTCCCCTGTATTATTTTGGTGTGGTAGTATATTTGTATTTTACTTTGTTATGCCTAGAGCTTGGCAATTCTTTATAAGTTTTGAAAATAGCAATATTGTCATACCTATAATATTAGAGGCCAAAATTAGTGAGTACTTAAATTTAGTAATCCAATTAGTTTTAGCATTTGGTATAGCTTTTCAATTACCTATCATTATGTTAGTATTAAATTTGCTAAAAATATTACAGGCTAAAGATCTAGAAAAAAAACGGCGTATTGCTATAGTAATTAACTTCATTATTGCTGGAATATTAACCCCACCAGATGTACTTAGTCAACTTGCTCTTGCAATACCAATGCTTGTATTATATGAAATTTCAATTATTATGTGTAAATTTGTAGAAAACCGAGGAAATGCATGTTAGATATAAAGTGGATTAAAGAGAATAAAGAAAAATTTGATGATCTACTAATTAAGAGAGGCATTGCTCCAATGTCTGAAGAAATCACCAAATTAGACGAAACTAAACGTCAGTTAACTAATTTAATCCAGCAATTTCAACATGCAAGAAATAAAAAGTCGAAAGAGCTTGGTAATATGCCAAATAAGTCTGGCAAAGAATTCGAATTAGCAAAACGTGATGTTGATGATATTAATGAAAAATTAAAGGAATTAGAGCAAAAATTAAGCGATAACCCTGGATTGAATAACATATTAGAGCAATTACCAAACCTACCGGATGATGAAGTACCATATGGTACTGATGAAAGCATGAATCAGCTAGTGAAAACTGTAGGTAATATAATCACTAAACCATTTACCGCAAAACAACATTTTGAACTTGGCGAGAATCTAGGAATGTTGGATTTTGTTACAACAGCTAAAATGTCTGGTAGTAGGTTTGTTACTTTAAAAAAGGATATTGCGAGACTAGAAAGAGCTTTAATCAATTTCATGATTGATACTCATACTCAAGAATTTGATTTTACAGAATTATCTCCACCTTCTTTAGTTCGTCCACATGCTATGTATAATACAGGACTATTGCCTAAATTTGGGGATGAGTCATTTGAAACCACTAATAATTATAGACTAATACCTACAGGGGAAGTACCTCTTGTTAATATGGTTGCAGATACTATAATAGCTAGAGAAGAATTACCTATCCGCTATGTGGCTCATACTCCTTGTTTTAGATCCGAAGCTGGAAGTAGTGGAAAAGACACTAGAGGCATGATACGAGTTCATCAATTTGGTAAAGTAGAATTAGCATCTATCACTACAGCCGAAGAATCTAAGAATGAGCATGAATATATAACTAATGCTGCTGAAACAATTCTTCAAAAACTTGATTTACCTTATAGAGTTATGTTGCTTTGCAGTGGCGATATGGGATTTACCGCTAAAAAAACCTATGATTTAGAAGTATGGTTACCAGGTCAAAAATTATATAGAGAAATCTCAAGCTGCTCAAATTGTGGCGATTTCCAAGCTAGAAGAATGAAAGCGCGATATAAAGAGTTTGGAAGTACTGAAATAACTTTTGCTCACACTTTAAATGGTTCAGGATTAGCAGTTGGAAGAACAATAGTTGCTATTATGGAAAATTATCAAAATGAAGACGATTCAATAACTATTCCAGAAGTTTTAGTAGATTATATGGGTGGAATGAAAAAAATCCAAAATTATAAGGATTAAAGATATTTAAATAACTCCAACCTATAAAACACTTTAAATAATTAGTTTTTCCTTGTATTTAAGATAGTTTAAGATAAGGTAAAATATATATATATATATATGTCAATTGATATAAATTATCTACGTCACGCTCGTCGCTTAACTATTAATATATAGGCTCGCTACTTGCTCATAGTATCTAATTCATCTAAATTGACTATAGCTTCAATTACACCATCTTATGTGTTTATTTTGGTAGGTATATTTAGTGTTAAATATAATTAATAACTCAAGAAAAGTTGATAAAGATTTATTTAATAATTCAGCTGAGGATTTTATCCCTATTGCTTGCCATTACGATAGTAATACTCTTTTAACTAAAAATGGAGAATTGCTTCAGATTATTCAAATAAATGGCATTAATTCAGAAAATATTAGTGATCAATTATTTGATTTACGAAAAATAGTTCGTAATGCCATTAAAAAAAATATCAAAAATAAAAATTTTGCCTTTTGGATTCATACTGTAAGACGTAAAACAAATTTGGATGACTCTACCCCGTATAATAAATTATTACCAGCAAATATCCATAATCTCTGGCAACAAAAAAATTATTGGGATGATAAATTTGTTAATACTTTATATATATCAATAGTTCATGACTCAGCCGCTCTTAAAATTAAAAATTTCGGAACTTTTTTAACTTCTCTATCTTTTAAAAAAGTAGCAGCTTTCCAAAATCAATATCTAGAATCTTCTATAGTAACATTAACTAATACTGTTGACGCAATGCTTTCAGACCTCCAAGATTTTGGAGCAGTAAAATTAGGCATTAGATTTGAAGAAGAAGAATCATATTCTGATTTAATGTTTCTATATCGTAGGATAATCCATCTTAATGAAGAATATTGTTTGGTACCAATTACTAATCTAGCTAATGCACTCGCTTCTAATCAATATGCAGTAGGAAGTGATAAAATTGAAGTAATAAGCGCTGAGCACCAGAAAAAATTTGCTTCCATCCTCTCAATAAAAGAATATCAGGAAATATCTACCACAGCTCTTGATAATTTCCTACAACTACCTATAGAACTAATTACCACAGAAATATTTTATTTTATTGATAAGAAGGAAGTAACTAAAAATTTTGAGAAACAGACTTATATTTTAGAAATTAGCAAAGACGAACAACTTGCAGAAATTACAGGATTAAGCAATATTATGAATCGGGATGATTCATTATCCAATGAATTTTGTAAACAGCAAATTTCTATAGCTATCATAGCGCCTAATTTAACAAAATTAGAACAATCTATTGCTAAAGCATCTATAGAGCTTTCTAAAATTGGCGTTGTTCATGTACGAGAGGATATTAATTTAGAACAAACATTTTGGGCTCAATTGCCAGGTAATTTTTCATATATTAGAAGAATGACCCCAACTCTCATTGATAATATTGCCGCTCTGGCTTCGCTACATAATTTTCCAACTGGGGAACAAAAAAATATTTGGGGAAGAGCCGTCACTCTACTTAGAACGGAAAGAGGTACGCCTTATTTTATGAATTTCCACTCTAAGAATAGTACAAGAGGAAATACTTGTATTTTTGGCACCTCTCATACTGGTAAAACCACTTTAACCAATTTCTTAGTTTCTGAAGCTACTAAATATAACCCGTCAATATTGTATATTTCTAATAATAATAACTCAAAGATTTTTATTGAAGCAATTGAAGGACAATGGATTACCCCAAAAAATAATGTAATAAATCCATTTTTATTAGACGATACAGTTGAATCAAGACATTTTGTTACAAAATTTTTAAAAATTCTCTGCAACAATAATTACTCTCCTCTTACGGAAAACGAAATACAATTTTTAGAACAAATTACTGATAAAATCTTCTCGCTAGATAAGAAAAATCGAAATTTCACAGAAATTTTAAAATCAGTTGATTTTGCTACAGAAGGTGGAGAGCTAATTAAATTAAAATTAGCTGATTATCAAGAATCTGGATTATATGATGGAGTATTTAATAATGATAATCTCCCTATATCTGAAGGAAAAACTATAGGATTTAATTTATATCATTTTTCAGAAGAATCCTTTTCTAAAAAATTCTACCCAACAGATAAGAAGCTTCTAGAAACATTCATAACTAATCTTACTAAACATAATAGTTTACGTGCTAGTTTAATATACGCTCTAAATTATCATTTTACCTTAATTGGACAAAATTCTAAAATATTAGTTCTTGATAATCTTGATTCATTGTATAAACCAGAAATTTTTGTTAACATATCAGAAATGGTTTCAGATAATCTAGCAAAAAATAATGGTGTCTTAATTAGTAATTTTAATTTTCAGTATCTTAAATCACAGAAACCAGAAGCATTAAAAAGCTGGTTAAACTTAATGGATACGCAAATAATTTTGCCTTCGGAAATAAAACCAGAGTATCTAAAAACAATTTTAGAATTAAAAGAACCAGATATAAATAAATTATCAAAATTATCAGTTAACTCTAGAATGTTTTTAATCAAACAAAATGGTCAGTCTATAGTCTTAGAATTAAGTATAGGTGGACTAGTTGGAATTACTAAGATCTTATCATGTAGAGAACCTGAATTAGAAATATATAAAAAAATAATAGAACAACACCCGGGACATCCAGATGATTGGCTTAACCCGTTGTATATGGAATTAAACTAATTGTGATGAGAAGAGGAATTTAAGTGCTAAAAAGATATTATCTAGTGTTTCTTTTACTATTTTATTCTCATCAAGCATATTCATCATTTTGGAGTGATGCTTGGGATTGCATAAGAGACCCGTGTAATTGTGGTCAAAGTGATGTAACTGAGATCTGGAATGGTGCAATAAAAAGAACAATTAAATCTGATGCTATATGCCCTCCTTATAATAAAAGAGATGGTAGGGATTTTGATAATTGCTTAATACAATTTGATCCACCTAAAACATTTAGATTTTATCTTCAACATTGCGCAGAAAGCACAACAGAAAATACCTATTCTTCTCCAAAAATTCGTGTTAGAATACAAACATGTAATTCTTTGGCATGCTGGTCGCAAGTTTCCACATTAGATTGGAATGGGCAATGTGTAATATGGCCTGGAGCTGTTGGGTTACCATTGAAAAGAATCTGCGCCAGAGTTGCCATGGCAGCTATTCCACCTTCAAATTCTAACCCTGCAGGGGTACCAGCTGATCCAGGATATACTCCTGGTGAACATCTAAATAACGTTGGTTACACGATAAAGGATGAAAAATTTTTAGGCGTTGATGGTACTTATGTTACTTATGACAAACCCAAATTATGTGCTTATAGTGATCCTGGTTTAGTAAATCTAATATCAGATTCAGGAGTGCATCTTGATCCTATGGATTGGAATCCTACCAAACAACCATTACATAAAACAGATAAAACGCATCCTATAATAAG
Source organism: Candidatus Rickettsia vulgarisii (assembly GCA_050920655.1). Taxonomy (GTDB): domain Bacteria; phylum Pseudomonadota; class Alphaproteobacteria; order Rickettsiales; family Rickettsiaceae; genus Tisiphia; species Tisiphia vulgarisii. The sequence goes on from CP133317.1 coordinate 583,227, forward strand.
AGTAATAATATTTCTAGTTGAGACAGCTGGCACTGCTACTAATATACCAGCCTTACTAGGTAGTTTACTTGATATGATAGGGACAGAAAAATCACCAGGCCTTTATGTATTACAGGAAATATTAAAAGCCATAGGTAAAGTTTTTGAATTCTTTATAGATATTGTAGTAGGAATATTAAAGAGCATCGGATCATTAAATGGATCTGTTGATGAAGGGCCAGAATATAGATTTGGGTGTGTAGAATTACCGCTTGGACCATATCCTCCTCCATTTTGTCCTATATTAAAGCAGTCTTTTAGTTCCCCATCCGTTAGACCTATTTGCAGTAAGAAATATAAAGATATTACTAAAGATAACTGGAAAAAGAGTTATCCTGAAAAGTATGAAGATAAAAATAAAATTAAGGATCTATTTATACAAGACTCAGATACTAAATGCGTGGTATCTAAATTAAGTAATAATATTGTTCAAAATGTTGTACGAATCAGTCTAGATAATTTCGTACCATTATGCCGCGATGATCAAAATCCTCAATTAACAGATAAATGTGTAGAAATTAAGGGATTATCCTTAGCATCAATAGCCCATGAGGAAAGCGCTAGACGTGATACTATAAAGAAATGTTTACCTACTCAAAATGATAAATGTGTTAATACAAAAATAAATTTTTCATGTGGCGTTGATTCACCATACAGCTGCCAAGACGGTTTCCGCATAGTTTATGCGCAAAAAATTGGTGGGGTTTCTACAATTAGTAGTTATTATGACAATGATTTACAAGATTGTGGATCTGCTAATGCTAATGCACAAACTACTTGTCAGGAAATATGGGGCATTAACACAGGAGAATTTATTGATGTTCCACTGACATTTCCAGAAGAACAAAAACAACTAGTTGAAGCGTTAGGAACATTAAAAGAAACTGTAAAATTAACGGACCCTAACGAAATTGAAAGGAGCTTTAATGTTTCAATTGCAAGAAATGATATTTTAGATAATACATTCGATCCAAATCTTCGAAGAGATAGCAAATCTATTTGCGTAGCTGAAGATAATCAATTAGTTGGATGCATAGATCGAATATTAGATGGTTACTCTTTAAAAACTTATAATTGTGGAGCATCGGTTGGAATCACTTGCCCAGATCATGATTATTTCTCTCCTAAATTTATTGCCCAAATAGAGACCGATCCTGTAGTGGAGGAAGGTACTAATAAAATATTTAAAACAGCTACTGTTGTTACCCCATTAGCTGTTAACCCTCCTCCTACATCAGGAGTTACAGAAACATTAGTGAATTTAGCAGGATTTACTTTCACTTCCTTTATGGCCTATATATCAGATGATAGATCTGAATATGTAGCAATGCCATTCTCTGGAACTAAATCTATGAATCCATCATCAATATACGGAATATATAAAGACAATAAAGCTCCTTACGACGCGAACGGACGACCGGATCCAAACGCAATATATTTAACGGGTTTAGAATATGTAAACGGTAAATATATTCAAGGAGCTACTCATGGTTGCTTACAATTGAAAAATACGGATAAATGTATTCCTGGAATTAGTAATAATAATTGTGTACTTACTAATTTATCTGAAACAGATACAATTGATTGCAAAATTTTTAAAGATAAATCTCTCAAACTTAATTTAAGGATTTGCAATAGTAATGATACTGACTGTGGTAAAACGGAGACCATTTCAGGTATTGACATCTTCAAATGTAATGCTCCTCCTCCCCTAAGCAATGAATATAATTGTTACAAAAATACTAGAAAACCTAATGTTGAAGTCTGTAAAGTTACTCAAGATCTTAATAATAGAAGCATGCCGGCACCAAGTAGAGGAGATATAATAAGTGGTAATGATCCTGTTAACCATTTCACTGTAAAAAATAATAAAGATGACAATCCTACTAATTATGATGAAAAAATGCAAGCAATTAGAGACAAAACTTCCTTGGAATTTGGATTGTGCAGTGAATATCCTATACCTAAATGCTCTGCTACAATTGAGAAGGATGCAGAATGGCCTGAAACAAAAGCTGGTAACATTGCTAAGGGTACTTGTAAACAAGGTTTTGTACCTATTTCTAATAAGCCACTAGAACGCTATTGTTTAGCAAACGCTGCTACACCACCTAAAGGAACTATTGCTTTTGATAGATTAGAGGCTGATGTTGGATGCCAAAAAAATGAAGGGCTAAAAATTGTTTATGATGATAGTAGCAGTAATTTTGACAAGAATAAGGTAAAAAATACTGTAACTTATGATAATACAACTAATATTGGTACCATTCAACTTGGTGATGGAACTGTAGGCCATTTAATTAATACTCTACGCTGTGCAAATTATCAAATCACTATACCAGATATAACAAAACTAGAATATTTTAAAGTACTTGGAAAATCAAATTTTGATGATTATCTAACTATTAGAGTCAATAATGATATTATAATGACTTTACCAGGAATACAAAATTTAGGGTATGGTAATTTCGCAGATATGAAACCTCAAGGATCAGATCTATTATTACTTGTTGATTTACCTAATAAATGGGTAGAAGCTCCTGATATTGGAAGAAAATATTACTTCCACGAATATTTTTCTAATGATGATTATGACTTAATACATACTAATAGATTAGTCAGTGGTGTTAACAATGTTAAAATTTGCCTTGGAGTTGTAGGAGGGGGATCTATAAATATTTACATGGAATATAAGTTAAAAGACTAAGTTGTTAATATTAAGTTCTGTAGAGAATAATTTTTACACTATACTCTGCTAACGAAAGATACTATAACAAACAAAATTATTTACTTATAATTCTGTAATAATATGAAAAATACTTACTATATTACCACTCCTATTTACTACGTTAATGATATACCACATATAGGTCATGCCTATACTTGCGTTACCTCAGATGTGATAGCAAGATTTATGCGATTATCAGGTAAAGAAGTCATATTTCTAACTGGCACAGATGAACATGGACAAAAAGTAGAAAAATCTGCTATAGCAAAGAATGTTGAACCTCAAGCGTTTACTGATCTGGTTTCCCAATCATTCCGTAAATTAATGTCTTCTATGAATATCTCTAATGATGATTTTATTAGGACTACAGAAGATCGCCATAAACAAGCTGTGACTAAACTATGGCAAGAATTAGTTGCTAGTGGCAATATATATCTTGGTTCATATAATGGCTGGTATTCAATGCGTGATGAGGCCTTCTATAATGAATCAGAGTTAGTAGACGGTCTTGCTCCTACTGAAGCCCCAGTAGAATGGGTTGAGGAACCGAGCTATTTCTTTAAATTATCCAGCTGGCAAGATAAATTATTAGACTTTTACGATAAGAATCCCGATTTTATTAAACCTACTTCAAGACGTAATGAAGTTATTAGTTTTGTAAAATCTGGGTTACATGATTTATCTATATCACGATGCAGCTTTAAATGGGGAATACAAGTTCCAGGCAATGAAGAACATGTAATATATGTTTGGCTTGATGCTTTAACTAACTACATTACTGCCTTAGGATATCCTGATAAAGCAAATAATTATCAAAAATTTTGGCCAGCTGATGCTCATATAGTTGGAAAAGATATATTACGTTTTCATGCTGTATATTGGCCAGCCTTTCTTATGGCCGCAGGTCTTGAACCACCTAAATGCATCATGGCTCACGGATGGTGGACTAACGAAGGACAAAAAATATCAAAATCCGTAGGAAATGTTATTGATCCATTTAAATTAATCGAAGAATTCGGACTAGATCCTGTTCGATATTATTTAACTAGGAAGGTAATATTTGGTTCAGACGGTAATTATTCTAAAAATAGTTTAGTTAATAAAATAAATAGCGAATTATCTAACAAAATTGGTAATTTATTGCAAAGAACATTAGCATTTGTTTATAAAAATAATGATGCAAAAATTCCATTAATTAATAAAGATATTTTAGATAAGATTTATGATCTACAATTAATTAAATTAGCAGAGAAATTTGCTGTGGATAGCTATTCATTAATGAAATCATTTAAAATAAATTCTGTTCTAGAAAATATTATTACTTTATCGGAAGAAGCAAATATTTTTATAGACCGAGAGACACCTTGGAGTTTAAAGAAAACTGATCCAAATAAAATGTTAGAAGTATTGTATACATTATTGGAAACAATAAGATATATAGCAATAATGCTGCAGCCATTCATTCCTACTTCAGCAAATAAAATGTTAGATCAGTTAGCAGTCCCTCTTGATAAAAGAATGTTTAAACATTTAACTAAAGAATTTGCTATAACATCAGGGATAAATATTAATATGCCTGAACCGGTATTCCCTAAATTTCAGGAATAATATGATAAAGATATTTTATAAATACATTGATTTACCTATCTCTAAGATCCTTCTAACATCTGATGGGGATGTACTAACTGGCTTATATTTTGCGGGACAAAAACATATAACTATAATAAATGACGAAAATTATCAGGAAAAAAATTTAGATATATTTAATCAAACTCACCTAGAGTTAACTGAATATTTTAATGGTAATAGAACAAAATTTACTATTCCTTATTATCATTCTACTGGTACTGACTTTCAGAAAAAAATATGGTCTATAATTTCTAATATTCCATATGGAGAAGTTATTAGTTATCAGGATGTTGCTAATACAGCAAAAAATCCCCAAGCTGTAAGAGCAGCAGCAAATGCTATAGGAAGGAATAAATTATCAATTATCGTACCATGCCATAGAATAATCGGCAGTAATTCTAGCTTAACTGGCTATGCTGGAGGATTGCATCTTAAGAAAAAATTACTAAATTTAGAGGGACATAAGAAATTGGCATTACTGACTAAATAATCGTCTTGAGCTAAGGTTATGCTGATCTTGCTGGGGAGATATAAATACTAAGGATATCATGCGTTAGTTTATTTCAGCATCTAATAGATACAAGTTCTGAATGACTTGTATATTTCTAGATAACCGTATCACCTTGCAGTTCCTCGCCATGACGATTCACTATATTTTTCGCTTCTTTGCGCAAAGAAAGCCTAATCTTTTTTCTCTTCTTCAACTTCAGGTAATTTATTCTTATATATATAAGGCAATTGAGATAAGATGAATATTATAGTTACCGGTAATGCTCCAAATACTTTAAACTTAACCCAAGTTACTTCAGAAAAATTACGCCACATTATCTCATTAATTACCGCCATAAATAAAAAGAACAGTGCTACTCTATAGCTTAAAATATTCCAAATTTTATCTTCAAGCTGGATAAAATGACTTAGCATATATTTCATAAAGAAAGTATTTTTAATAGCGCTATATAAAAAAGCACTACCAAAAATAATATATAGAATAGTTGGTTTTATCTTAATATATGTAGAATCGCCAGTAAGCAACGATATACTAGCTGACACTAATAATACTCCTGATGATACTAAAGTAGAAACAGGTAACTTATATTCAACAAAATAATAAATACTAACACAAACAAATGAAGTAATAAGCATATATAATGTAGCACTTTCTATACTGCCACCGTAAAAATATCCAATAAAAAAGGCTACAAGTGGGGCTATTTCAGATATAAATTTAAGCATATGTTATTGCGCTGCTCCATTACTTAACTTTTATAGAATTTTTATTATTCATACATCTAGCTTTAATTTGTATTAAAATATTAATTATAACTATTGTAGAAACATAAAATAGCACTTGTAACCCATTTGGTCTAGCAATATATCCTGTTACCATGTTTAATAATTTTCCAGGCACACTTCTATCTGAAACAATCCAGGAACTATCCCAAAGCTGATCTGATAAAAACATGACAATCCCTGAAGAGGTTAATATTCCAGCTGCTTCTGCAGCAAATCCACTAGCTATTAACATTAAGAGAATTGTAGAAATACAAAATATATATTTTTGCTTAGCTAGTTTTATTAACCCTAAATATATTACAATCCCAAGAGAAAAACCACTCACCATCCCACAAATTAAACCAAGTATATAACTATTAGCATCAACTACTTCAACTGAAGAAATACTATAAACTAATATAATAATTTCTATCCCCTCCCTAAGAATAGTTAAAGCAACAATTAGTACTAACATTACAGCGCTACTATCACCACTATAAATTTTTTCAGATAAATTATTAAAATCTTGTCTTATTTTACCGCCATAACCCTGCATCCAGACAATAGTCCAACCTATTAAAACTACTGTTAGCAAAATAACTATCGTGTTAAATATTTCGTCCCCCATACCACTGAATGATACCGATATAATACGGGCAAAAAAAGCAAACAAAGCTGCTAGGACCGTACCAAGCATACTTCCTGCTATAATATAAATTCTAGATTTTTCGATTTGTTTTGTAACAGCAAGTATTATTCCTAGTAATAAGGCTATTTCTAAACATTCTCTAAATACTACTAACGCTATCTTAAACATTTTCTAAACCTAAATTCATTCTACATTATTTTGATATTCATATATGAATATTTATATTTTATAAGGATTTTGCTATATTTAGTTAATAATTGAACGAATGTAATAAGATTTACTAGAAATCGCAACCAACCACTGTAGCTTATTAATGTCAGTTAAAGTAAATAATACCGTTATACTCTTAATTAACTGCAGCAATGTTTATCATATTTTTAATAATAATAATAGCATTATTCTTATATTAAAATTACTCAACTATTAAAGACCCTTGAGCTGTATCTTGATTAAAATCTCCAAAAAAATTATACTTACCTGGAGATAATGGGGCTAATATTATGGTGATAGACTCATTTGCTCTAACTATTTTCTCTCGGTGTAAATCATGACTTTCAAATTCTTCTACTGTATCGTCATGATTATGAATGACAAAACGAATTTTTGTACCACTCGGAACTTTAATAACTTCAGGATTAAATTTGTGATCTTTAATAATAGTTTCAATTTCTAATACTTTAGTATCCGTATTATTTACATTTGGATTCTTATTAACTAAAAAGATAGTTACTATTAGCAAGCTAACTATTGTTGTCAGTAATAGATAATAAATATTTCTTTTTTGCATTTTATATTTTCTAAATTTAAATAATCAAAATAAGGTATCTCTAATTAAACAGTAACTAACCTGAAAGCTTTATTATTGTTACAAAATATACTAAAGCAACTAAAATAATAAGAATACATAATAATACATAACTCTTTTGTTTTTTATTATATTTCGGCTCTTTTGAAGAGTTCATAATTCCTCATAATTATGTGGTAATAATCATTAATTCACTATACCAAAAATGTTAATTATAAATATTATATCATCTGCCGCTTCTTTTAGATAATCAAATCTTCCAGAAGCGCCCCCATGCCCTGAATCCATATTGGTTTTTAATAATAAAACATTATCATCTATCTTTCTATCTCTAAGTCTTGCTACCCATTTAGCTGCTTCCCAGTAACCTAGTCTAGGATCAGAAAGTCCTGCCGTAACAAATAAACTTGGATAGGTTTGAGATTTGATATTATCATATGGAGAATATGATTTAATGTAATCAAAATACTCTGGATCTTTAGGATTGCCCCATTCTTTAAATTCTCCAGGAGTTAGAGGCAGAGTTTCATCTAACATAGTATTTAATACATCAACAAAAGGTACATGAGCAACTGCCACCTTAAATAATTCTGGTCGCTTATTAAGCACGGCGCCTATCAATAATCCTCCAGCGCTACCGCCACAAATTACTATACTATTTTTGCTAGTATATCTCTCCTTAATAAGAATCTCAGCAGATGCAATAAAATCATCAAAAGTACGTTTTTTATTGAGAAATTTAGCATCTTCATACCAATCATGACCTAAATCATCACCACCTCTAATATGAGCAATAGCATAGACAAATCCACGATTTACTAAAGATATTGCGGTATTTCTAAATGCTACTGGTATAGCATGTCCATAAGAACCATAACCATATAAATATACTGGGTTAGAACCATCTCCTTTAAATAAGGATTTCTTATATAATAATGTAACTGGTATCTTTACCCCCTCATTATCGGCAAATATTCTTTCTACCTTATATTCTTCAGGATTAAAACCACTAGGAATTTCTTGGATTTTTAATATTAATAATTTATCATCGGTAAAATCATAGCTATAAGTAGTATTAGGTCTGCTAAGTGAAGAATAATTTATTCTAATATCATCTTCCTGAAAATTAGTAGACTGAGCTATTGCGGTAAAAGAAGCATCAGGAAAATTGATGATCTTTTCTAATTTGTCTTGTAAGTTCTTTACCTTGATTAAGGGCAGCCCCATATCACGATAATTAAGTATTAAATAATTTTCAGTAATATCAAAAGCTGATAAATATTTCGATGAATCCTCAGGGATATAATCATTATTCCATTGGTCATTTTGGAAATTATTTTCATCTACTATAACAATACGAAAATTCTTAGCATTTTCATTAGTTTTAATATAGAAATTAGCACCATTATGTTCAACATCATAAAATATTTCATCCTTTAATGGTCTGATCAGCTTCATTTGAAAACTTGCGTCATCCATTTTGATAACATAAGTCTCATTAGTACTATGACCGGACATGTTAACAAAAATATATTTTTTACTTGAAGATTTACTGACGTGTAATCGGTATAATGGATCAAAAATCTGTAATATTAATTTATCATTTGAATTAACATCACCTAAAGAATGAAACATTAACTTATCAGGACGCCATTGTTCATTAAGAGGTGTATAAAAAAAACCTTGGAGATTTTCATGCCAAACAATATTACCATCAATATTATCTATTTCATCGGGTAAATATTCTTGAGTTTTTAAATTAAAAACTTTTATCGTATATCTCTCATCACCTACAAAATCAACACTATAGGCTAATAATGTATGATCTGGAGATATAGCTACTGACCCAACGCTAGTAAATTTCTGACCTTTAGCAAGAAGATTCACATCTAAAATAATTTCCTCAGGTGCTTCTGTAGAACGAAATTTACGACAATATATAGGATAATCCTTATCTTCTTCCATTCTATTATAGTAATAATACTCATCTTTCTTAACATAAGTAGATTGATCAGCTAGCTTAATCCTACCTTTCAACTCTTCAAATATTTCATCTTTCCTCTTTTGTAGAGGCGTAAAAAATTGTTCTGTATATTTATTCTCTGCTTGTAAATATTCTATAATCTTCTGATTCTTAACACTAGGCCATTCAGGATCTCTTAGCCATGCATATTCATCTGTTAGTTTTTGGTTGTTTACTATAATACTATGTTCTATTTTATCGGCTCTAGGGGCTATCATTTTATTCTCCTCTTGTTGACAGCTTTGTAATGCAAACAAAGCAATAATAACTATATTAATAATAAGATTAAATTATTATTGTTTTTAACTTTTTGTATTTTTACTTACTTAACTAAAAAAAGTTCATAAAAAGCATACGATGCCATGCTAGCTACGGCTGGAATCCAGAATATACCTGTATCTTCTTCCTTTATGTGTATGATAATATTATAGATACCATTTAGCAGACGACTTTTTTGTAGATGGGGGTTTCTTATGCTTTACTGGTTTTTTATTATTTTGCTTATTCTTTAAGTCAGTTTGTATTTGTGTCATTTGGTCTTTAAATTTACTTTGATTACTGATTTTTTTATCCAAATAAAAGGACATGGAAGCCATACCTGAAGACTTACTAATTCTTTTTGCAAGACTATACAACTTATTTTTAAAACTCGTCTTTTCTTTTACAGCTTCTTTAATATCATTAGAAAATTTTGATCCTTTATTAACGGGATTTATTTCAAGATATTTTTCTTTATGTTGTTCAGTAATCAAATTATTTTCTACACTAATATCAATAACTTCTTTAGCAAATTGTTCCAATTCTTGCTTAACTTTACCAGGATTATCCGCTGTTAATTTTATATCATTATGCTCATTTGTATCTAGAACAGTCATTTGATGATGTAAGTTTAGGTTATTCATAGACTCAGGAGGCATAAGAGGTTTAACGGTAGAAGATAATGTATCTTCAAATTTATTTATATTCTCTGCTACGCTATCAGAAATCTCTATTTTAGGTTTTGTAACATCATCTTTTTTATTTATAGCCGGTGTAATAACTTGTTGAGATAGAATCGGTTTAGGAGGCAAAGGAAGCTTAGCTATAAGAGACGCTATATCTTTACTGTTAAGCTTATTTATTCTTTCGGCCACATCGCTGGAAATTTTCGCTACAACCTTTGGTGCATTATTTTGATTTTTTATAGCTGGATTAGATATCTCTTGAGGAAGAACAATCTTATTTAAAGACGAAGGAGGAGTCTTAAGGTTATTACTCAATTGTGTTAATTCCTTTGATGAGGCTTCAGCTGGTTGGTTACTTATTATTTCACTGACCTCTTGTTTTAACTATTAGAGGTTTTTCGCTATAAGGCACTTGAATATCAACTTTTTGCTCAAGATTTTCAGCTGCATGTATAATCTCTTCACTAGCTTTAAACGCAGGTAAAGAAGGTTCATTAATTACAACATTAGCTCCTTCAGCCGTAAAAACATGTCCTTCACTAGTATTTTTATAACCAGTCCATCTTATTTGGGTAGAGGGTAGGTAATAAATACTCTAACTCATCTGGTCTCTGAGAAATTGCAGAAACACTTTTTCCTCATACATTCTTATAAATAATTCTTACATTTTTTTCATTGGATTCCGTATCTATTCCTACATTAGAGGAAAGATATGTACTGATAAAACTTTTTTCTTGTGATACTTTATGTTCCTTTGCATTCTCAATTAATTGATTAAGGTTATACTCATCTTGATTTCGAATAACTTGGGGTAGATCAATATCTGGTAGCTTATTTAACCCCGATTATGGATAAGGAATAGAGAGGAAGGAAGGTTGCAAGAGTTATTAAACCTTATATAAATAGGGCACTGAAGGAGTAAAATAAAGGTTTAATAACATGTGTAAATATACTACAATATTTTGTATAGTCGATGAATTTTGTAAAATTTATGAGAAATGGGTAAAACATCAATTGCTGAAAAGTAATAAGCAAAGATTTAGAGAAGTTAAGCTTTCCTTAAGTGAAGAACTCTCAATAATGATTTTTTACCATTTTAGTGCATATAAACATTTAAAAGCTTATTACCAAAACTTTATTATTAATGGTAATTTGTTCAGGAATCCACCTTGTTATGAGAGATTTGTTCAGCTTATTCCTTCATTATTTCTGCCATTGATTGTGATGTTACATTACTTAAGTGGAAAAAGAACGGGAATTTATTATGCAGATTCCACACATTTTGCAGTATGTAAAAATATCAGAATTAATTCTAACAGAACTTTTAATAATCTTGCAAAAAGGGGACGTAGTTCTGTCGATTGGTTTTTGGATTCAAGCTTCATATGATAATCAATGATAAGGGAGAAATTATTGCTGTTAAAATTACCAAAGGTAATGTTGATGACAGAATTGCATTTGAAGCAATGGTTATCAAAAAAGGTCTAAAAGGTAAGTGTTATGCTGATAAGGGGTTTATTTCAGAAAAAATGTTTACAAAACTTTATAAGCAAGGTTTAATAATAATTACCGGTATAAGAAAGGATATGAAAAACTATTTATTACCTCTTTTGGATAAAATCCTTTTAAGGAAGAGATTCATTATCGAAACCATTTTTGGCTACATAAAAGAGAATTTTAATATTACTCCTTCCAGACATCGATCACCTATTAATTTCTTTACTTCTCTATTCTCTGCTCTTATTGCTTACCAACTTAAACCTAATAAACCATGTATTTCTTATCCATAATCGGGGTTAACATAGCTATTACTACCTAATATTGCCTGTAATAGTAGCGTCACCTAGAGGATTAAAATTACCAGTTCCATCTAAATCGCCTGTTAATGTTTGACCATCTCCTAATTTAAAAGTTTCTCCTGGTCCTAAATCTAGTTTTCCAGTCATCACTCCGTTAGCAGTGACGCTACCAGAGCTCGTAAATGTAAGATCCGTAGTTATTGGACCTGCAGCAGTAGCATCTATACCACCAATATAATATATTAGCGTTATTATATTTAGGAAGAATGGTTACAGGACCTGTTCCACTAAATTTAACTACCTTTATATTAGTTATATTACCAGTAATAATTCCATCACTAAAAAATTCTAATGTGCCATTAGATCCTACTGTACTATCAATATTACCAGTAAGTGTTCTGCCAGCGCCTAAACTAAACGTCCCTGCGTTATTCTTAAAATCAACATTACCAGTTAGTCCGCCATTAGCAGTTAATGAGCCAGCTGCTGTATAATTTAAAGCACCAGTCATTAAATTAGTAGCTATAACATTAGCCCCAGCATCCGCTACTGTGAAATTAATGGCTTTGGAAGTAGAGTTTAAATTAACATTACCTGCTCCACTAAAATTTAATGATGATAAAGTTGCTCCACCAACTCCAATATTACTACTAAAATTAACATTACCTTCTGTATTCAATGTTCCTTGGTTGTTATTTGTAGTAGTAATAGAATTATGTATTGTTATTGTCCCTCCACCATTAGGAGATATTACCAAACCAGAATTACCCATGCTTATTGTTCCTAAAGCACTATAGTTATTAGTATTTGCGTTAAAACCATTTTGAGTATCAATTGCTCCGACACCTGTAAAAGTTACCGTTGCGCCATCATTAATAAATACACTGGTTGTATTATTATTTAACGTATTTACAATAGAACCAAATGAAACATCATTATTAATAACTGTTTGCGGATTATTTTACCACCCTGTTATATTATAAGCTCCTAAAACAGTGCCAGAAACGTTCACAAGCAATGTAAAATTATTATTTCCAGGCTGTATAAGCTCCATACCATTAGAAGGCGCATTAATAAATAAGTTTAAACCTACAGAGTTTCCAAATTGATCCGTTGGTGTCCAACGTTGATCTCCAGGACCATCACTAAGCTTACTTGGACTTCCACCATGGTTATTTAACATAGCTCCATTGGGAACAGCAATGCCAGCAGCAAAAGCATTATTACTTTCTATAGTTATAGAAGTCATTAACGAAGCCAAAGATACACTAGTTAATAGTCCCTTAAGTAATTTTGTTTTTGCTGCCATACTAAATACCATTAAAAATAATTAACTATTTAATGGTTAAAGTTTTACATACTATTAATAATATTTTTATATTTATTTTAAACTTAATTGATTATTTAATAATATCTGTGGTAAAAAACTACTGTAGTTAATAAAGTTTTAAGCTTGCATACCGCTTTAATTTGAGGAATTTCCTGACTAATATTCAACTAAATCGATCGATTAATTTAGTTAATGAATTTTCAATAAATTTGTTGAACAAATATCCACATTTATTGATAAAAATAGCTATATCTATCCAGCCTTTAATAATGGCTGCTTACCCATTATTATGCCATCTCTATGACAGTAATTTTATTATTTTTTAGATTTTTTTAATCTCCATACAATACCAAAATAATGAATTTTTCAATAAAGTTAGTATGAGACCTTGACATAGGCATCTAGTTTATATATATTGCCTCTATCGCTTAAAGAACCCCTTTAAGTTAGATTTTAAAAAAAGGGGGTGTAGCTCAGTTGGTTAGAGCGTCTGCCTGTCACGCAGAAGGTCGCGGGTTCGAGTCCCGTTACTCCCGCCACTCCTAATAAATTCCTACAAATATTTATTTGCCTTTACGTGTTAAAACGTTCAATATACCGAAATGTTCAAAATGATGAGCGGCTTTATATAAAAATTGATTCGGAGGATCGCTGATGTCCTCAAACTTAATCTCATTGTAATACCAATAATGCCATTGATAAGTAACTATTTTAACTAAACCAGCCACTGATAAAGTACCAAGTACCAACCATAGCAAATTATAGACAGGCCTGTTCAGTAAATCATCATCAAGCATGATGGTAAAACTGGTTGATTTGTACTTACCATTACTTCATTAATTAGCTGACCGATATCTTCGTAATCATAAGGGCCTTCGGATTCAATGATTTTTATTATTTTACTTTTCTCTTGCCAGATTTTTACCATATTGTTAGCAAGATCTTTGCTGTAATCTAGAAGAGGTTTTTATAAGAAAATTATTACGCAGTAGTTGACATTTGATCTTACATTTAATAAAAAATAACGTATTAAAAATACAGATAAAAAAATGGAAGGTCACAATGAATTTACATCAAAAAATAATAAAGCCAAAATTAGGTTTACTTGAATTAGCTAAGAGCCTTGGTAGCATATCATCATCATGTAAAGCCATGGGATATAGTAGAGATAGTTATTACAGATTTAAAGAACTGTATGAAACTGGTGGGGCGAAGAAGCATTGTATGAAATTAGTCGAAGAAAGCCAATAATAGCGAATAGAGTTGATCCAGTGATAGAGAAAGCAGTAATGGATATGGGCGCAATAGAATATCCAGCATATGGTCAGCTAAGAGTATCAAATGAGCTTAAAAAGACTGGTATTCTTGTATCACCTGGAGGAGTGAGGTCAATTTGGTTACGTAATGATTTAAACAATATCAGTAAAAGGCTTAAAGCATTAGAAGCAAAGATGGCTCAGGATGGTATTGTTCTTACTGAAGCTCAATTACAAGTGCTAGAGAAGCGTCGTAATGAAAAAGAAGCTCATGGAGAAATTGAGGCTCAGCATCCAGGTTATTTAGGATGTCAGGATACGTACTATGTAGGAAATTTTAAAGGGATAGGTAAGATTTATTCTCAGGTATTTATTGATAGCTATACTAGGGTAGCGGATGCTAAACTATAAAACAGCTATTACTTGCTGCTGATATGCTTAATGACCGCGTGTTACCATGGTACGAGACCCAAGGGATACCAATACTTCGTATTCTTACAGATCGTGGGTCAGAATATAAGGGAAATATAGAGCATCACGCTTTTGAGTTATTTCTTAGCATAGAAGGTATAGAACATACTACAACTAAGGCATATTCTCCTCAAACAAACGGTATGTGTGAGCGTTTTAATAAAACAATGAAACAAGAATTCTTTGATGCAGCTATGCGTAAAAAGATTTATACTGAACTTGACGATTTACAATTAGATCTTGATATTTGGTTAGAGCATTTCAATAATGAGCGACCACATTCAGGAAAATATTGTTATGGGAAAACTCCTATGCAAACTTTTCCTTCAAAAAGATTACTGATTTGAAATCCATTTTCTATTGTGAATTTAGCTAAATCACTATCTTTAGTATATAGTGCTTCTAAAATCTGAGGAGTGAAATTATTCTTATAAAGGGATGCAGCTTCACTTGAACAAAATAAATCAAGTTTATCTATAGATAATGTTTTAAAAAAACTTAAAGTTTCCGGGTCTTTACATAACTCTATTACTTTAGCATTTGAACTAATAGCTTTTATTTTTTCTTCTTCTAAATTTTTTAAATCATTGGGTTTTAAACCGACTCTGCGTATAATTTTTTAGCATAGTTTGAGCCTAGAGAGAAATATAGAGAATTAATCTCTTCTATCGCTAAATCTTTTAAATCAGCAATACTAGCATAGCCTGCACACACATAATTTTATAGCGCTATCTGTTCCTAATTTTGCTATTTACTCTTTAATTAAATCTTTTAGATCTTTAGGATCTTTATTTATTTCCTCATACAACTTTAAGGCACCACTTGAAGTCAATATAGCTATTTGCTCTCTTTTCAAATCTTTTAGGTCATTGATACTACCATATCCTTTTTTGAAAAAATTCAATAGTATTATTTGAGCTTAAAATATCTATTATCTCTTGGCTTAAACCTTTTAACTCAAATGGTTTTACAGATGTTTCTTTATAAGATATCATCATATTATAAGAAGCTAAAGCTGCAGATCTTTTATTTATCTGTTCTATGGAACTTAGAGATTTTCCTGCTCCAACTTTAAGAGTTTGAGAATTCAGCAAATTATTAGCTCCTCTTGCTGTAAAGACATGACCATTTTGTGTTTTTTGGTACCCTGTCCATGCGATTTGGCTGTCAGGAGAGATTAAATACTCTTCTTCACTTTGATGCTGAGATATGGGAGATACATATTTGCCACGAACACAAACATTTTGGTATATAATTACTACACCTTGTCCTCCTTTATTATACCCCTCCTTATGACCAAAGGTTTTAAGAGAAGTACTAGTAAAGGCTTTTTCTTGAGTTATTTTTTTGTTTTTAACTTCTTCTAAATGCTGATCTAATTGGTAACCTCCTTCATAGCGAACTACCATTGGTAATTCTATATCAGGCAATTTATTTAAACCATGTGAAGCAATGGCCGCATCTAAACATATCAAGGGAATCTTCGACACACTTATATCTAATCTATCAAAACCTTTAAGCAATCGGTTAATACTACTATAATCAGAACCTGTATATCTATATATAGCAATTTTTTCACCATAATCTAATGAATTTAAAGATGCTGTTTCTTGTATTTTTGCTTCAAGCTCTTTATATTCTTTACTTTCCTTATTTTCTATTTTTTCTTTAAATCTTATGAGTTCTTGTTCTTTTTTCTCTATATCTTCTTTAAACTTTTCTTCTATTGGTATTGTTCCTGATTTTTTTGTAACATAGTTCGCATATTTTTTTATATCTCTTTGAGAAACAGATAAGTGGCTAAAGTTAACCTTCTCAATAAGTTCTGCAAGATTTCTATCTACTATGTCACCGAGTTCCTTATAGTTTATTAATTTTTTATTCCAACGCAGAATAATATTTTTTTATCATCTTTTATGAATAATATATTTTTATTATTATCAGGATTTCTAACCAATTCATGAACTATTTCTTCAAATATTTTTGTTTCTATGTTTTTATTAAGGGGAGAGTAGGCATATTCAAAATATTCAGGACTTTCTTTGTCTTGAATAATATTGTAAGCTTTTTCTAATTCTTGATTAGATAATAAAAACTCTATATCATTTTTAGACATATCACCTCAAAGGAAAGTTGTATTCTCTATTACAATTGTAACATATAATAAAAGCTTGATTAACTTATTCCTAGTTCAGTAAGATTAATATTTTTGAAGACTATGGTAATTTTAGCTTTGTTGCATAGAGATGAAAATATTGTCAATCGTCATAGCAAGGAGCGCTAGCGACGGGATCGTAATGAAAATAGTCTACATCTCTATACAGCAACATCTGCGCTCCTTCACTATGACCTTACACCCTTACATTTTACGTTTCCATAATTTATTAAACATTCTTTGACCGAAATAGAAGCTGATAATGCCAGCAAGAATTGCTTGATCATCGATATTCCATAAAATATCAATATATTCTATAAGCGCTGTGGTATTCTTAATAGTTTTATATTGTAAATATTTCACGCTGGCATACATCAAGAAAAAACTGTAAGCAAACACTGGACACCATTGAGCGTGTCAATCCAATTAATGCCTGATTTATAGGTAGAATATAGATTATTATTCTCGCTAATCTCTCTAGAGATATTTAAATTCGTTAATATTTTTTCTTGCCCAAGCTTAATATTTTCAATTTGCCTATCTAAAATATTTAATTCATGTCTTTTATCGTTTTGATCTTTAAAAATTTTTAAAATCTCTGGAATTATTGAACTAATAAAACCAGTAATTGATGCTAGAAGTGTAATCATAAATTTACCTAATTAATTAGTAATTTAGAAATACAGATGTCATTCCTAGCTTAAGGTGATCTTGTTACATGAAGATTATTGATAATAAAAATTAATAATCTTTTTTATTATCAACTCTTTCATTTAACCTATTGATTTTCATTCATTTTCTAATTTTTTAAGCCAAAATAACAAATAATAATATTTAAAAAAATAATTTTTTGCACTTTTGCTTTTAAAGCTTGTTACTATCAGCTCTACAAGGTGGAATTTTGGTGAATTTTGATACCCTGTCATTGTCAACTTGTTTTAATACTTATTAGATCCCAAAATAAGCCGACGGATGACAGTAACATTACTCATGAATTTCTGCTTTTGCATGAATGACATCCTGTAACAAAAACTATAGCTAAATTTACCCCTACACTAATAACCATATGAAAATATTCTCTTTCATTTCACCACAGGCAAATAATAAGTCTCTAGATCATCAATAATGCCATGAATTTCAACAGTTAAACGCAATAATTTCATGTAAATAATTCTTATCTGATATTGATAATTTAGATAATGTAATATTATAAAATCACCTACCTGATTCTGAATGCAACTTGATGGTATAATGAATTTTAAGATTTTAGTTTCTGTTGTAGCATTTTTTAAAATTAACCACCCTAATCTTTCCGCTTCAAGATATGACATTACTATTGGCAATTTCAAAACTGGAGTAGCTTTATTAGAAAGATTCTCAGTATCAACTCTACAAAAACCATCAATATAATTATTATGATGATCAATAAAATGGAGATCTAACTTACTAATAATATTAGTTTGAGGGATTTCTATCTGCTCTAAATAGCTGTTATTAGGTAGTTTAATCAAGATTTTAGAACTGATATTAGACGAATTAGCGCTACCTCTTTTGGTAAATCTAATATATTCTCGATAAGAAACTACAATATCAAAAAAATAAGCGATTCTTAAACTATTGATAATATCAATAGCGGATAGAGGCCTATTTATAACCATCCCTCCTACTGATTGATCTAAAGTAGAAGCATCCACCATATTTAAAGAAATATTGCACCGATGAGATAATTCTAAAATTAACGCCGCAACAGTACAAGCTCCAAACTTATTATTAACCCAATGACCTTTTTCCCATAAATTATTATCTCGCCAAACATTACCATGCGGCCATGCTTGCATCCCAAGTCCATAAAAACATCTGTTCAATATATTCTTGAGTTTTCCAATATTCTATAAAGCTTCTGATACTTTTTTGTTGAATAGAGATATTAGTCTCTCCACTTGAGTATCTAGGCACTCCTCCATCTCTACATTGGGGGTCAAAAAATACATTAGGTTGATTGGGAGCTTTATCAATTGAAGGAAAACCAAATTCTGTAAACCAAATTTTCTTAGATTTAGGTTTTCATACAGTCAATTGTCCATCAGGATTACGATGAAAATTTTCCCCAATGCCTTATATTCTTCCAAGCATAATCAGCATGTAATGGCTGTTTCACGTCATTTTCATCTACATAATAATCATACCCTTCCCCTGATTTCCATCCTGTCATCATTTCTTCTGGAGTAATTATTGAACTCAGAGTTCTAGTTGCTGGAAAATATGCGTCAATACCTATAAAATCTATATATTCTGAAGCAAACAGGTTGATCCATATTGTACCAACCACCTGTTGTGTGATGATATTCCGACCAATCTGCTGCGTAAGTAACAAGTACATTCGAACCAACAATATTTTTTACTAATTTAGCTAAATTTACTAATTCAATAACTGCTGGAAAATTGTTATCTTGATCTTTTATCTTAGTTAAGCCAATTAATTCTGAACCAATTATAAAAGCATCAACATAATCTTTAACTAATCTTGCATAATGCAAAATAAAATTATTATAACCTTCTTCTTTATTAAAAAAACTTGCTACAGAATCCGCATTACCAGATAAATGGCCACGCCAAGGCTTATCTGAAATATCCAAAAAAACATTGGATAGAACATTATTTTTAAATTTCGCCGCTTTAATTCTTGTAAATAACGTATTACACTAGAGTCATTTACTGTCCCCCCATATTTCGGAAAATCGTTAGCATCCCTTGATATTAAGCGAGCGGTATTACGTAGATATTTACCTACTCTCCATTCTTCCGAATATTCTATATTTGGATCATTAAATTCTACAGCAGGTTTTATAATGCAACCCGCCATGTCTAAATTATCTCCAAACCAACAAACAACAGGAGCAACCCATTTTATGTTTGGACAGATAATTTTCATCTGGTCGAGACTATAAATACTATTAGCAATATTGTGGTAATTATTTTTATTAATAGGTTTTTTGTTAATAATTTCATTAAAAATAGTTCTACTAGTTTGATACTGAATTATAGTATCATAAACATATTCTCCCGAACCAGGAATAATGTCCATTGCCTCAACTAAATCTTCAACACTACCAATTCGTAAATTACTAGGAATATTGGCTTTTCTTGTTACTTCAAAAGAAAATTTGGGAATAGAATTATTAAAAGAACTTAAAGGTAAATCTTCAAACACTACATAACATAATCCTCGAAAAGCCGGTGCCTGAAAACCAAGGCAAGTTGAAACAATTAATGGATATGGCAATTGACTCTCTGATCCCAAATAAATTCGACATTTATATTGTTCAAGATTTAATAGTTTGTCATTTGCCCATATTCTAGAAATCTCGGCAACTTCTCCTTCACAAACGCAGACAGCAAATGACAAATAATACTGACATTCTATTTGATGATGAATAGCTTTATGACTATCTTTTTTAAATAAATATTCCTCTGAATCAATATTATTTTGCACCTCGTTTAACTTATTTGCCAAAATTATCTTCCCATTAACTCTAGCCGTGCCAAAGATTAAAGTAATTGGCTGACCGTAAATAGCTCTAGAAAGGGCAAAGCCTTCTCTAACATTTTTATAATGATAATATTCTTCGGGTTCATAATTTAAATTATCTAAATAATCCCCAAATTTCTTACCAACAAATTGCCCTATAGTTGATAATATTCCACCACCAGAAGCTCCTCCAATAGCGCTACCGATACCACCTAAAATCTGTCCAAACATATTATACTCCTTAAATAATAAGAAGAGTTATAACATGGTAATAAGCTCTCACACTAATGGTAGAAAAATAGTTATATTCATAGCAATTGCTATGAATATAACTTATGTATATGGTATAATTTTTTAGTAATTAGATTTATAGATATTAGAGGTTTTGTATGAAAGGAACAACTAATTCTTCCTATAATCAACAGGAAACACAAGAACTGAAAGCTCTTTTAATCATTGGACCAAATACTGACATTTCTAATGATATTATGGAATTATACAAAAAAATCCTAATTGTTTAATAATTGGTGATGGTAAGAACCCTATAAAACCAAAAGATATAAAAATACCTTAGCAAAGGAGAAATTTAAGACTGGACCAAACACACGTATTGATGTAGATACTCATGGTGAAAAAGATGAATATGGGAATCATCTTATCCAACTGAATACAGGAACAAGAGAGGAAGCTTTAGTACCAACTTCAAAATTTTTTAAAACTTTAGAAAAAATATCCAATCCTTAACCACTATACGTACGTTTATGGTCATGCTATGGAGGATTAGCTAATAAGGAAACTAATTCATTAGGAAATATCTTAGTAACCCATGTCGAATCTGAAGCACAGTTAAGTACTCAATTATCTACTCACTCTAGATTAAAATCACTAACTCGTTACTTTGATACAAAAAACGATAACTTAAACGCCGTATCAACAATTTATTCTAGATTTACTTGAAAATTATGAAGTTGCTACTTTTAGCAAAGTAACTGATGAAAGCAAAGTAACTGAATTTAAAACTATGCGTACGCCAGAAAAAGATACCCAGAAAAAGATACTATGGTAGAAGTAATACAAAAAATAGATAAATCAAGCACTTTAGCTAGTTTTACCAATAAATTTTTTGCTGAAGAAAGTGAAAGATTTAAGAATACTTTTAGCAATAGTAAAGCTATAAAAGTTGCCGATAAAGTTAAAATTAATAAATCTATTGAAACTGTTACTAATCTTACAGAAGAACAAGCAAAAAATTATGCCCTTGGAGTCTTAATTCATGCATGTGATGTTAGTCAATCTGAAAATATTAACTTAGATAGTTTTATAAAAACTCTAAAAACTAAAGGAGTAAACATTAACGATTCTGTTAATGACATTACTCTGATAAGATACGTTATAGGAAATACAAATGCCTTAGGTAGCTTAGAAATATTATTACAAAATGGAGCTGATGTTAATTTACCTAATGAATATGGACATACCGCATTAAGTTTTGCTGTATATAATAAAGATCTTAATTCTATTAACGCCCTGATAAAAAACGAAGAATTACATGTAGACAAAGATTCTGCTAAATTTATATTACAAGAATATGTTTCAAAACAACCTCCTAGAACTCCAATAATAGATGAAGAGAGATTAAAAAGATATTATAGGTCAAGTTGTTGAAAGGATTGCTATTAATGATAAATCAGTTAATTTTCATGAGTTAGTTAAGCAAAAAAATATGGAAAAATTCTATAAGGCTGTAATTGCTATATCCGATGGTACTCTAAAAGGAAAAGAATTAGTACAAGATGCACAAACTTTAATAAATGAAAAAGTACTAAAAACTATTCCTGT
Organism: Candidatus Rickettsia vulgarisii; assembly: GCA_050920655.1. Lineage (GTDB taxonomy): Bacteria > Pseudomonadota > Alphaproteobacteria > Rickettsiales > Rickettsiaceae > Tisiphia > Tisiphia vulgarisii. The sequence continues at coordinate 605,698 of CP133317.1, forward strand.
AAATTTGCAAAAAGAAGCTAAAAATATTTACGAAACTGAACAAAGGAAGCAAATACTTGCAAGATCTACTAACTCTAGAGATAATACCAATACAAAAACTAATACAAATCCTAAAAGTAAAAGAACTGGCTTTATAAAACTATAGATCTTTAATTCAACTTCTGACCATTAGGTACATTTGGATCAGGAGCAATAAGGCAAGTTGCGCCATTTTCGTCTGAAAAACCTAACAGTAAAAATTGTGATAGAAAACCTGCTATATATCTTCTCTCCTAAATTAACGCACCCTACTATAGGACGATTCATTAAGGACTCTAAGGTATAATGTACTGTAACTTGCGCAGAAGTTTGGAGTATACCTATTTCCGAACCAAAATCAGCCCATATTTTAAAAGCTGGCTTTTTAGCTCGTGGAAACTCTTCTACTTTAACTATACGTCCAGAACGTATATCTTACCTGATTAAACTCATCAAAGGAAATGATGGCCATATAAATTATACCACATAAAGACTGGTGCCACTAGCAGGGATTGAACCTGCGACCTCTTCATTACCAATGAAGTGCTCTACCACTGAGCTATAGGGGCTTAGATATTCTATAAATTTTTTATTAAATTTATAGAACGTAAAATATCATATCTTTCTGACATATACTCTCTTTTTGGTCAAGTAAAAAATTATAACTAAAAAGCATTTTTAATAATTATAGGAAAATAATATGGTCTAATAATTACTAAATCACACCTTAATATTATAATTTTGGTATTTAGGATTAGAGATTAAAAACATACTTATTGATCTCTTAATTTGCATTTGTTGAGCAACTAAATAGCACTTCATAATCGAAAGATCTCCTTGCCTTAACCTCAATAAAGACTAATTGCTTACTTCGAAGAGCTATAATATTAATTTCACCAGTATGATACCTCTTTCTATGATGAAGAATTTGATAAAATTTTATTTTATAGATAATAATAGTTATATATTCTGCTAATAAACCAAATGTGGACTTCCTCATCATATTCCCTCAAATAATTTATTATTGTATAATTAATAATAGAATTATTCTATAATTTTATTAACTATTAAACGATGATTTTTAAGTCAAGTTACCCTATTTTTATCTTTAGTATCAGGCATGTAGAATAAAAGCAGTAATTAATATTTGCATATTAAGTAAGAATATATTACAATCACTTCGTTATATATCCTTTATTTAAGAATACAATGTATTGTAGCAATTTTTCTTAAGCAATCTCAATTATGTAAATAACTAATCAATTTATAATTATGCTAAAAAATATTGACTGGCGCGCTTTTTTTGTACTTGTTATATATCCTTTTATACTTTTATATTTAGCAATAGAATATTTTTCTGAATATAGTATCGGCTTATTTGAAATAGGCTTATTAGTAGCAGGTTACTATGGATCTAATATAGCAGTAGGCTTAGGACTGCATCGTTTATGGTCGCATAACGCTTTTAAAACAAATAGTTTTGTTGAATTTATTCTAGTTGTTATGTCAGCCGGAACTCTTCAAGGACCGGTTCTATCTTGGGCGTCTAATCATTATAAACATCACATATTTACCGATAAAGATCAAGATCCTCATACTCCTTTAAAATATGACAATAAAATTTTAGGGTTCTTATGGGCACATATTGGTTGGATGATTATTGGTGGAAGTTATAAATCTATTGATCGTATCACCATGGTTAAACATGGTAGAAATAAGATACTTAAGTGGCAATTAAAATATTATTGGGAAATTTCTATATTTATGAATAGTCTTTTCCCTATGTTAATTGGTTATTTAATTGGTGGAACTCTTATATCAGCCTATGCAGGCTTCCTATTCATAGGGTGTGGTAGAGCATTGCAACAACACGCCACTTTCTGCGTTAACTCCTTATGCCATTTTACTGGAAGTAAAAAATACTATAAAGGTACTGCTGGTGACATTTGGTGGATGGCCCTATTCTTATTAGGAGAAAATTGGCATAATTTCCATCATGCATTCCCATCAGACTATCGTAATGGTATTAAATGGTATCATTTTGACGTTCACAAATGGATAATATATGCAATGAGCAAACTTGGTCTTGCTTGGAATTTAGAATGCACAGACAAAGTTAGAATAGAAGCTAAAATGAAAGAAACTAGTGCTTATCTCATAGAGGGACGCAAACAACAATTAGGATTATTGCAAAGTAAAATTGATCAATTAGTAGAACATATATATTTAAAACTACAAGAGCTTGAAAATTCTTCTATATCTATAAAAGATCAGTTATATAAATCATTTTTAGAAATCCAAGAATCTCTTAAAAAGCAGGCTGAACAACTACAATCATCAATTCAGTTAACTGAAAAGTCTTCAGAACAATTATTAAAAATTGCTCAGAAAAAACTTAAGGATACTGAAGCAGCAGTTTATAGCCTATATAATAAACTTGACACAAACATTATTTAATAATTATTATGCAAAGTCTACCATCTATCAAAGATATGAGTTTTGAAGCAGCGCTGGCTGAATTAAAAGAGATTGTAAAAAAAATTGACGTTGGTGAAGAAAGCTTAGAATCATCAATTAATAGCTTTGAAAGAGGTATTTTGTTAAAAGAGCATTGTGAAAAGAAATTACATGACGCTCGTTTAAAAATCGAGAAAATTACTAAAACAGCAGATTCTAAAATAACTTTAGAAAATTTAGATTCTTAAGTTTTTATATTCAATTATCAGTTGAATATAATAATTAATAATAGTAAATAAATTTAAGTAATACTAAAATTTATTATTATTTACTCTAGCGTAAAATGTTTTTTTATGCTAGAAAGTTTGCAATCATTATATAAGCTCAAAGAAATTTTACGCTTATATAAAATTATTTTCTAAAATTAAAAAATTGTGAGGTCCTAATCATGAGTGTAGATATTGAAAAGGTTGTTATTGAAACTGTTGCCAAATCATTAAAAATAGATCCAGCTAAAATAACTTCTGACTCCAGATTCGTAGATGATTTACGCGCAGATAGTTTGGATACTGTTGAGCTAATGATGGCTATTGAAGCAGAATGTAAAATAGATATACCTGATGAAGATGCAAGTAAAATCGTAAAAGTCTCCGATGTAATAGATTACATCAAAGCAAAACAAAACTAATCCTTCTTAATAAAATCATATGTCATCTAGAAGAGTTGTTATAACAGGAATTGGCCTCGTTACCCCATTAGGGGTGGATGTTAAATCATCTTGGGATGGACTTGTTGTAGGACGTAGCGGTATCAAGCCTATTACTCAATTTAACACAAATACGCTTGCTTGTAAAATAGCAGGTATAATTGACGGCTTTACTCCAGAAAAATATATTGATCCACGCAATTTAAAAAAAATGGATCTATTCATCCAATACGGAATTGCAGCTGCTACAGAAGCAATAGAAGATAGCGGGTGGAAAGCAACTGATGAATTATCGGCAAATAGAACTGGTTTAATACTTGGTTCTGGTATTGGCGGACTCAAAATGATTGAAGAAACCTCTGTGAAATTCCACGCAGAAAATACTGGTAAAGTTAGCCCATTCTTTATCCCCGCCTCATTAATTAACCTACTTTCTGGTCATGTATCTATAAAATACGGTTTCACTGGACCAAATCACGCAGCTGTTACAGCTTGTTCTACTGGGGCGCATGCAATAGGTGACGCTATGAGAATGATTCAGTATGGTAACGTTGATGTAGTAGTTGCTGGTGGCGCTGAGTCTCCTATTACTCCAATCGGAGTAGCTGGATTCGTTGCAGCAAAAGCACTTTCTACTAAATATAATGATACTCCAGAAATTGCTTCTAGACCTTGGGATAAAAATCGAGATGGTTTTGTTATGGGTGAAGGAGCTGGGGTTGTAGTATTAGAAGAATACGAGCACGCAAAAGCTAGAGGCGCTAAAATTTATGACGAGCTTGTTGGTTATGGCTCTACTGGTGACGCTTATCATATAACTTCTCCACATCCTGAAGGCAGAGGAGCTTATAGAGCAATGTCTGAAGCTCTAAAAGATGCTAAGATTACTCCAAGTTCTATTGATTATATTAATGCTCACGGTACTTCTACACCTGTAGGGGATTTAATTGAATTAAATGCTGTTCAAAAGTTATTTTTAGAAGAAAATCCAAAAATTCTTATGTCTTCTACTAAATCTTCTACTGGACATTTATTAGGAGCTACTGGCAGCATGGAATTAATATTCTCTGTTTTAGCAATGCAGAATCAAATTATTCCTCCTACTCTCAATTTAAATGATCCTCTAGAAGAGGCTAAAATAGATTTAGTACCATTCAAAGCAAAAGAAGCTAAAATTGATTATGCTCTTTCCAATTCATTTGGTTTTGGTGGAACTAACGCAAGCTTAATTATTAAGAAAATATAAACTTTATTGGGTCAGAAGTATTTTTGACCCAATATTCTTAATATCTCATAATCTATGACTACTCCAATCTATTATATCAAGAATGGTAATTTAAATTTTGCTGATAAAACTATATTATCTGACTTAGAGCTTTATATTCATAGAGGCAATAAGATTTGTTTAATCGGTAGAAATGGTTGCGGTAAATCTAGTTTGATGAAAGTAATTTCTGGAAATTATGAGCTAGATAGCGGCGAATTATTTCATGATTCTAGTACAACGATTGATTACTTGCATCAAGAAGTTAAGACTAATTTAAATATTAGCATCTATGATTTTATTCTCGATCAGTTCGCTGAAAATAATGTAGATCAGTATAAAATTGATATAATCTTAGAAAAACTCCATTTGGATAAAAATAGTAATTTATCTGATTGTTCTGGTGGACAAATCAGAAGAGCTAGCCTTGCTAAAGCTCTAGTTTCAGAACCTGATATACTCCTACTTGATGAACCAACTAACCATCTTGATATCTCAACAATAGAATGGCTTGAGGATTTTGTTAAGTCCTATGCTGGAGCAATTATTTGCGTAAGCCATGACAGAACATTTTTAACAAATGTTACTAATAAAATTTGGTGGTTAGATCGTGACAATTTGCGAAAATCAGATAAAGGTTTTAAATATTTCGAAGAATGGCAAGGTCTTGTTATAGAACAAGAAGAAGCTATTTTAAGAAAATTAAACAAAAAACTAGATATTGAAAATGATTGGCTACAAACCGGTGTAACAGCAAGACGAAAAAGAAATCAAAAAAGATTAGCTGATCTAAAAAATCTACGGGAAATAGCTAGAGGGCAAGCTAATAAATTAGCTTTATCTAAACAAAAAGTTCAAATAGACCATAGTAATGATGTTAGCAAAAGCAAATTTATTGTAGAACTTGATAATATTTCTTTTAACTACCCACAAAGAAAAATTATCAATAATTTTAGCTTTCGAGTTACCAAAGGTGAAAGAATAGGAATAATTGGCTCAAATGGCTCAGGTAAAACTACTTTAATCAAACTAATAACCAAACAAATTGAACCAAACTCTGGCAGAGTAACTCATGGAGCTAAATTAGATATTTCATATTTCGATCAACATCGAACTGAATTAAACCCTAACCACTCCTTACAGCAAATATTATGCCCTACTGGTGGCGATCAAATATTTTTGCCTAATAAAACTATGCATGCGGCCGGATATTTAAAACAATTCATGTTTGATCCTAAATTATTAACAGCTAAAGTATCAACATTGTCAGGCGGAGAAGCAAGCAGACTACTTCTTGCTAAAACATTAATCAATCCAGGAAATTTATTAATTCTAGACGAACCAACTAATGACCTCGATATGGATAGCTTGGAAGTTCTGCTAGATATTCTAGCTGATTATTCTGGTACATTATTATTAATTAGCCATGACCGAGATTTTTTAAACAGATTAGTCACTAGAACCTTAATTTTTGCTGATAATAAAATAACTGATATTACAGGTAGCTATGAAGATTACAGACAATTGGCAACCAGCAAAACTGTAACCAATAACAAGCCACAGACAAATAAGCCTACAACATTACTTACTCCTAAAAAAGAAGAAACTAAAGCAAAAAAATTATCCTATAAGGATCAAAGGTTGCTTGAAGTATTACCAGTAGAAATAGATAAATTGGAACAACAAATTAAAAATCTGGAACTGATATTAAGCGATAGTTCATTATATTTATCTGACCCCGCCAAATTTAATAAAACCAGTAATGATCTATCTGATTGTAAGAAAAAATTAGATGATTTACTTACTCAATGGTTAGAAATTAGCTAATTTTACCTAGAGATGTATCACATTAGAAAATGAAAAATTAAAATACTCTAGAAATTAAAAATTTAGTATTAACGCTAATAATCATTTTTCTACTCACTATAATATTCTTCCCCTATCTTAATCTCTTCGCGGTTATTTTTTTTCCGCCAGTCATTAGTATCTCTAAGTGAAAAAACACAGCCACAATATTCTTGCTTATAAAAACTCTCACGCTTGGCTATTTCGTACATTCTGCTACTACCACCATCTTACGCTAATTATAAGTCCAATAAGTCACCCCATCATAATGAGAAGCGGCTCTAAGACCTGATTCATTGATCTGATTCATATCTTTCCAACGTGAAATACCAAGAGAACTAGTTATAACTTTAAAACCATTTTCATAGGCATAAAGAGCTGTACGTTCAAAACGCATGTCAAAACACAATCCCACGTTCTGGCTCATATTCCATACCTTTTCCCTTGCAAACCAGTTTTGTACGTCATAATCAGCGTCAACAAAATTGATACCCATTTTTCAGCAAAGCGAATATTCTCATTCTTACGAATCTCATATTCTTTTTTAGGATGAATATTAGGATTATAGAAGAAAATTGTTAAATCAATATTTGCCTTTAACATTTTCTCCATAAGATCACCAGAACAAGGAGCGCAACATGAATGTAGCAACACCTTGTTTTCGCCATGAGGTACTTCAAATATTTCTTCCATAATTAATCTTTTACTTTTGCTAAATTTTTTCTATAAGTCTCTTTAAAGAATTTTAAAGTAATACAGGTGAACACCATCAAAATTATTAAATAATAAGATGGGGCGTATTTATCATCTAGATATTTCGTTAACATCATGCCCATTACCGGCGCAGTACCACCAAATATTGCGGCAGATAAATTATATGACAAGGCAACTCCGGTAAAACGAACGCTAGTTGGAAATAATTCCACTAAAACAGTTGGTATTGGTCCCATATAAATAGAAAGTGTTGCTGCAAATACTATTTGAGAAATAACAGCAATAGTAAAATTCATTGACCCAAGACCTAAAAAGATCGGATAAATCAATAGCATCATCAATGCTACTCCGGTAATCAGCACCGGACGTCTTCCTATTCTATCTGAAACTAATGCAGAAATTGGGAAAACAATAATCATTGTAATTAAAATTACACTACCAACTATCGAACTTTGGTTATCAGTATAACCAAGTGTTTTCATAAAATTACCTACAAAAACAGTCGCTGTATAAAATGGAGCCGTAACAGCTATGTAAAGACCTATAGCTATAACAAGCTCAAACCAATATTTAGTAAGGGTTTCACGTAAAGGAAATCTGGATAAACGACCAGATTCTTTGGCAGCTTTATAAATAGGACTTTCTGATAGGTTTTTTCTAATATATAGACCTATAGTACCAATAAATAATCCTGCAATAAATGGTATTCTCCATCCCCATGCTACTAACGTCTCATGTTCCATACAATATGTAAATAGACTAGCAGTAGCAAGTCCAAATAACATACCTATGCACATACTAACAAAAGAAGCGCTACCTGCTATCCCACGATCTTTAGCTTCGGCATGCTCAACAATGTAGGAAATACAGCCACTAAATTCTCCTCCTAAGGAAAATCCTTGCACTAGTCTAATAATAGTTAGAATTATTGGGGCAGCTATACCTATTGTTGCATAACCAGGTAATAAACCAATACCAGCTGTTGGTATTGTCATAGTAATAATTCCCATAACTAAAGCAGTACGTCTACCGAATTTATCACCAATATTGCCAAAAATTATCCCACCTAGCGGTCTAACAACAAAACCAGCAGCGAATACAGCAAAAGTTAATGTCTCTCGTATTTCTGAATCTGGAAAGAAATGCATACCAATTATTGTGGCAAATTGGGCGTATAAAGCATAGTCATACCATTCCAGGGCGTTTCCAATCATCCCAGATATTACAATTTTTCTCATCAGCACTACTTACTATTTAAGTTAAGAAATATATTACGAATAATATGTTAATATTTCACATTGACAATAAATTTATTATTATTAATGATTAATTTTTATTTTAGATATATAGTTTTTAACATACATTAACTTTAATTATTAATTAGGATCAGCTAATTTATGAAAAATGCAACATCTAATTTACCAGAAAATTTTGTCTACCTAGATCAAATTGATTCTACTATTGTTCAAAATATGATGTATTACGATAATAGAAATTTTATAGGAGAAAGAATCAATGGTTATAAAGCTCCCAAAGCAGTTTTAACTAAACAAGCGGCTATTGCTCTTAAAAACATTCAACAAGATATAAAAAACGATAATTATTCTTTAGTAATTTATGATGCTTATAGACCATATAAAGCTGTACAATATTTTGTTAATTGGAGACATAATGTTAATGATCAAAAAATGAAAGAATTTTACTACCCTTATATTAATAAAGCCGAGATTTTTAAGTTAGGTTATGTTTCAAATAGATCAGCACATTCCCGTGGAAGTACCGTTGACTTAAGTATTATTGAGTTAGGAAGAACACTAGACAATAATCCTAAAATAGTTATGAGAGATTTAAATGACGGTCGTTCTATATCCTATTTTAACGATAATACTGTAGATATGTATAGCTCGGTGGATCTCATGGATTTAGCATCTGCTCATGACAGTAATTTAATACCAGAACAATATTTGCGAAATCGTAATTATCTTCGTACTAAAATGAAAAAATACGGTTTTAAAGAATATCAAGTAGAATGGTGGCACTATACTCTAGAAGAAGAACCATATGAAGATCAATATTTTGATTTTGACATTGAGTAAAATTACCTCACTGAAAATATTTTCTACCCATTAATTTTACGTTAATTATTGATTTGTTATAATTAATAATGTTAACCTAAAATTAAGGGAATCTTATAGAGGTAATTATTATGACAAAAAATAATGATGACAACAAAAAACCAATAAGACCTGCTCCACCTCCTTCAAATCAAGATAAAGGAGTTGTTAAACCACCACCGCCTCCACCACCTCTAGCAAAAGCTGAAAACAAGCAACCTATAGTAGCTGAAAAACCTAACACACAGCCTGTAGATCTCATGGCAGCTATTAGGAATCATGGTGGTATAAAGAAGTTAAATAAAGTAGATCAATCAGAACAACAGCATAATAAACCATCGGTAGGGTCAAGCTCACGGTGGAACAAAAAGCGTACAACAAACCTAAACAGGATAATAATGCTGTTAAAAAGCCAGGAATGGACATGAGTGAATTACAAAAAAACTAGCAGCAAGAAGGGAAGAACAGCCTATTAATAGCGCTAATCAAACTGTTTCTAATAAATTTCTTGAAGATAAAAAGCAATTCGAAAAAGCTCGTCAAGAAGAAATGGCTCGACAAGCAAAACATGACGTATCAGAAAACAAAAAGGTAGAGAATGCTTTAAAAGCAGAACGCCTAAAAACTCCTCCTACACCAAAGGTTAATGTTATACCAGGCGGGGTCCACCACCTCCTCCTATAGGACAAAAGCAAGCAGTATAACCTAAACCTGCCCCAGCCGCACCAGCAAAACCAGCTCAATTTACTGTTGCGGATCAAAATGTAATTGCTAATGCAAAGGCTGGATTGAAATCAAGAGGAACAAATCATGGTACTTCAGTTGCTAAGGTGGAACCACAACAACCAAATTATCTAGCTGCTATTAAAAAAAGAGGCAGTAGCCAAGAAAGGCACTAACCTTGAGTATTAATGTTATTTTTTATTAAATGTAAGATCAAATCTTGACTTCTACATATAAAACACAACTCAAATTACCAAATGCGACAGATCCTTACAATTTATATATAAAGTTATCAATATAAAAACTAATCGTATAATAATTCTATTATAATACAATATTTATAATTTACCCAGAGAAGAAACGCCTTTACTTTTATTATTCAATAGTCTTTTGGCATGAGGACCAGTTATAGGTTTAGGCTGTGGATTAACCTGCCTTTGTTGTAAAAATAATTCTTTTTTCAAATCTGCTGGTTTTATATTACCATCTACTAAACCCTTTATTTGTTCGAGATTGGATTTGATTATATCTTTAAAATGCTATTCGGTCCTTAGCATACTGACAATTTTGTCGCTATGTTCTGTTATAACTTTTGCTACTTCTAAATTATCATTATAAAGTTCTATTATCTTCTTTATATCTAATCCATAGTGTACTAAATCATTTATTCTGCTTCCATTTTCAATAATATGTTTAGCTTTTGGATCAGTGTCTAAAGTATTACAAAAATCTAAAAACTCTTCTGTTTTTAGATCAGATTTAAGTAGGTATGCTACTTTATATCCATTATGAAGAAGATACTTAGATTTCTCTTGAGTATCTAATACATTCTAATTATTTTATCTATAATAATAGTAGGCATTTTCCCATAATAATCAGTTAATGGTCGATAATTACTAAGTATAAATTCACTTTTATTTGGTAAATTTTTAAAGCTTTTCTAAGAAATATATCCAGGGATAATAGGGCTAATCATATCTATTTCCTCTTGCATTTTAGGGATTTGATATAATTTTTCCAATAATATTCTGTTAACAATAAAATTATTATTAGGCTGAAAACTTGTTTCAATAGACTTATTAATGGTTCCAATTATTCCTTGAATTTGTTCTTTTTGCACTTCAAAGCTTACAATATCTTTTTTCTCATCAAAAGAAGGCTTTTTTATAAAGCTACAGTTAGCATTAAGTAAATCAAGATAATTATCTATTATAACTTGATCCCATCTATTTTCATTATTAATGCCAAATATTTCAAATTTTAATGAAGTTACTTTAGTTGTATTATTGTATTTTATTTCTGCTACCGCAGAGTGAATAGATAAAGGTAAGTTTTTCTTAATTATCAACTGGTTATGCTGTAATTCTACAGCAGTAGAAGGATCTAGACCATAACCATTATCACTTACTATACTTCCATTATCAAACTGAGCATTTATCTTTTTTACCAACTCAGGATATTGTTTTTCAATAATTTTATTTGAATCTTTACCAATATTATTTAAACCCTGCTAAAGAATTCTGATGGAATAAAGTAAATGCATCTTCTAAAGTTTGTGGTCTAGGGTGATCTCACCTAAAATATCTATAGTTGCTCTACTAACGCAAAACCAGTTGATGGTAAATTCAGACTTAGTTAAATTAACCTTCTTAAGGTTAAGAAAACTCTTCATTTCATTCAATCTTGCACTCTTACTATCTATTCCTTCGAAATTGGCAACTTTCACCCAAGGAGTCATTACCTGGTCATGGAACTGTGAGATCATATCCTTAAATCTTACTACCTGCAAATTGTTCGTCCTGCATATTGTCAGTATAGAGGTTAGATCTACTTAATGCTCTTATCCATCACATCAACAAGCTGGTGGGTTTGTTGGAGGATTAGGATTTTCTCTAAATTAGTGGCATCTTTGTTCCATTTTAGATTATCGTTGATAGTTGTCAGATTATTTTGCAGTTCTTTGTATAAACCGTCAAACTTATTTGGGTTGCTCCATTCTGGGATTTGACTGTTCATGCTGTTGATGATATCTGAAGCTGTTTTGATTTTTTCTAAATCAACTTTACCAAAATCTGCTAGTAATTTGCTTAATGTTTGCTGTGGTTGTTTTGGATCATTGCTTTCGGTAAAGATATAATTAATCCATTGCTCGTGAGCTTTGTAGCTTACTTGCTTTAGCACTCTCTTGACTGCTGCAAATGCCAGCGCAAAATTTATTCCAATTATCTTGCTGCTCTTTGCTAATTAGATAATCCCCTAATTTCAAGCTTTCTATCAGATATTCTTTGCTTGCTGCTGTTATCTTTGGATCTAGTTTTTCTGCTAATTCTTCATATTTATGGACATTAATACTAGTAGCTAGAGATGACAATTAATACCTGCAAACTTCTTTTGAACGTTAAAATATTCTAGATAGATCTTATCTTGTTGTTCTTTACTTAAAGCCCCTTTTTGCTCTTCCATCCTATCAAGCAACACTGAAACTTCTGTGCCGCATTGTTTGCTTAAATAATTCTTGTAATATAGCCCTTCTTATAAGCATCTACCGTAGCTCGTAAATTATAGCCTAAAGCTTCCCTAAGTTGGTTATTACCACTACCAATTTTAGGGCTAGATAAAATATCTATGTTATCATAAAGCAGCTGGGTTTTATCTTTATCTTCTGCCTGCTTTTTCTCCTGGCCATGAGATACTACCTTATAAGCAGCTGATAACAACTGATCTAAACTATCCTTATCATCAGTTTTTGCTTTAGCTATTAGCTGACCTAGAGTTTTATCTCGCAGAATTGTGTCGTTATCTACCGGTTGTTTGCTTAGATCCTCTGGTTTAACTGTAGAAAAATTATAATTAATTGGCGTGACATATTTAGACAAAGCTGAAGCATATATACCTTTGGCTAATATTCCTTGCTGGTATAATTCTTCCTCAGTGACTGGTAGATCTTGAGATAGCTGATAAATCTTACTATGCTGCGGATCTACTATCAAAGCTTGCTGCTAACTGTCTGGCAATAACCTCTTAAACTCCTCAACATCCTTCACCTGCATTACTGCTATGCTACCTGCGTTAAACACTCCAGCTTCATGAGATGTATCAGGGGCTGGCATTTGCACAATCACTGACTTAACAGACTTTTTAGCATCTAGATCCAACCTATTATACTCGCTTAACGCTTGCTCAATATTAGGAACAATAATTACTTGCTTAGGATCAGTAATTACCGTAGCTTTGTTAACTTCAGGAGTAATTACTTGCAAACCATTGATGGTTGTTAACTTGTCCTTATTCTCACCTAAAAACTTTGGCGATAATGCCGATGGCTCTAATCCTTTCCTGCTGCCTTTTGGTATTGCTCGAACTTGAACTATATTGATACTAGATGGCTCTGTTGCTGTTCTTGGCTTATATACAAACTCTATATCTACTCGAGTGCCATATTTCTTCTCAATAAATTTTGATAATTTATGCAAATATATTGAGCTTTCCGGATCAAGAGATGAAGCATATTTTAAACTAGCCGGATTATCTTTTTTCTCTAAACTAAACAACTGGCTTATCTCCCATCAATATTAACGCTTGGAACCAAACGAAAATCTTTATTAGCTATCTCAGAATAGACTATTTCTTCACTACTGATATAATAATTATCAACTTTCCCTTTACTATTTACTACATACTCACCATGACCTGGGGCCACCTGAATTCTGCTAGAACCATCGTTAGTGTATAATACTACAGGCTGCCTGCCATCTAACCCTTCTCCTATCATCTGCTGAATTAGACCAGGCATCACTGGAAAATCAGTAATATTCTTGTCATCAGCCCCTAAACGCTGCATTAAAGATTTCTCTCCAACATATGATGCTGTAACAATTCCAAGCGCTGCTGATATTTCTTCTACTGATGCACGACATGGCAAACTCTCGTTTCCTCCAGGATTAGCCATGTCAGCTCTATCTTCATGAATACCAGTACTACGAACCATCAGTAACGAACCTAGTGATATCTGGATCTTGCAAAAACTTATCAATAATTTCTGATGATAATGGATGATCTTTAAAACACTGAGTTATAGTTTTCTGTAACTCCTGTAATTTCTCCTTGGCTTCTGCCCCTAAGCTACCTTGATTAGCTTGCTTACTAAAAGATTCCTGAAAAGCTTTAAATTGCTCTTGCCAGATAGGAGAATTGGTATCTAAATGTTTCTGTATTATCTCTTGATCTATAGGAGTAAAATTAGGTACTCCGAATCTTACCATATAGTCTTCTTAACTCTTCAGCTTCTTTACTTTGATTAAATTCTTGAATAATATTTTGGAGCTTAATTAGATTGGCTGCTTTGTAGCCGTAGTGCTTAGCATTGTCTTCTATTTGGTTGTCAGAATATTTTATCTCTTGCTTAGACATTCTGTCCTCTCCACTTCTGATCCTTTACTTATATGGTATCAAAATGCATGGTATGTTGCAATTTCTTACTATTTGCGTCTAGGTATATTCCCATAAATAAGTAATATTTTTAGCAATCTTAAAACGTTAAGTTAGAGGGATAGCAGAAATGCAGAGAATACCTGTCGCTAATCTAGTTATAAGTTAAAGAGAAAGATATCTATAAAAGCTAGCACGAGATATTTTGAGAGTTTTTCAAATATCATTAATTGCCATATCATGATCCTTATGCATTTTCTGCCACGGCGTATTCTTACAAGTTTTATTATATTTCATTGCATACTAGTGACTAGCTGTACTAAACTTAAGACCTGTACTGTCTAGTATCAGAGATATAGATTCCCCATTCTTAATGCGTTTTTGGTACAAAACTGTTTTACTTCTAATGGAATCTTTGAAAACAAATCACATAAATGACCAAAGCTTGGAACTGGTATCTTAAGACCTTTACTTCGCCATAGATCTTCAAAGTAACCTGTTATCTGACGCTGCCCAAAACCAAATAAGCAATAAAATGTGTACATAAGATGAATATAGGGTGTTAGGTATGTTGATGTCCTAGAGCCTCCCTCTACATAAGGTTGGGCATTAATGAATAACAATTCTAGATTTCCTTTGGGGAAATACAGGCTTATCATTCCTCTTTTTCTTAAGCTCTTACTATATTGCGACCAATTGGTTACTTTATATTTTGGTTTATCTGTTTTTCTTGGTAAACCTGTTTTTTACTCTTTCTTTGTAGGGCATTTTCAATTTATTGTTACTCTAATCCGGAACCTTATATATTATTTTTGCTATATTTTTTAGCTTTTTTTACTACCCTTCTGAACAACGCCTATAAAACACAACTCAAATTACCAAATGCGACAGATCCGTTTTTGGTATTATTAAAAATAATTCTACCTTTAACCTTAATTTTATTCTTGACTCCTAAGACAGTATCAAAGTTACTCTCCTTCATCATTATTATAACTACCGAGTATTGCTACTATTTCTTCTATGCCTAGCTTGATCAGTGTGAGATTTTGATGGCTTATCTCCCGATACACTATGACTATGTGATAACTTTTGTTTTTTGATATTCTCTAATTCTTCTTTACCTAACTTATTTAGCTTAGCATCTATGACGCTAGCAGCAGTTTCAAATTTCTTTTTCAACTTTCTTCCGTGCCTCAAAAGCTTTTCTTTTCATAGCTTTAACACGCTCAATATGAGTAGATTTATTAGCCGTTTCCTTTCCTTCTTCCTCTAACTTAGTTTTATTTGTTTTGCTATATTCTTCAGAAAAGTTTATTAAAACAGTATTATCTTGGTTAAAAATAGAATTGATTATTGTTTGATATTCAGTATTGGTTGGAAATGGTTTATTATAATTAGGTAAATACTCTTTAATCTTAGCAAATTTCTTATTGATCTCAGCTAAAACCTTTTGTTGTTCTATGGTAATATCTTCTGGCTTATCAAAATTGATACTTAATCCGCTGGCAAGCGTTTCTTGCAATTTTTCTCTTCCTGGCTTCTTAACATAATCAACTAGCTCATTAGTAGCATCTTTAGCAAATCCTTGAACGTTAATTGGATTAATAGCTGCTTTTAATTTTTCTTCCTCAAGTTTCTTTTCTTTATATTTGCTATATTCATCAATATATCTTGCATCAACTTTTTGGACGCTATTTACTACTTGTGTCCAAGTACCAGCTATACAAGCGTTATTATCTTGTCCATAGTAGTAGCTGCCCAATATAGGCTTTCTGCTAGCTCAAATGATTTCCGCTTCTTTAGTACTTCATCAATCTCTAAACCACTACTAATCTTACTAAATAGCTCTTTTGTAATAGTATCACCATTATCTGCTAACAACTTACGACTTACCTTTTTTAACTGATCAGCTGTAATATTTTCTCCTAGCTTCTCTTGAAGTAATCCTAGATTTCTCTCCACTAGATCAGGATTCTTCTCAATTAATGTCGCTAATAACCCTCTCTTTTCTGCAATTGGAAATTTACTGTTGTTTATTAATTGATATACAAGCCCTATAGTCTCAGGAATAGTAATATTCCCCCCTTGCTCATCATAAGCATTTTTATGAGTATAATATCCAGAGTTTGGGTCTAAGTATTTACCTTTTAATACCTCACTAACTTTCTTGGTAACCATCTCAACAAATTCTTCATCATTAGGTAAAGCCTTATTAGCCGCCAATACCTTATCTAAGGTAACACGTTTACCTTTGTCAGTTAAACCAAGCAATGCAAGCTCAGTGGCAGAGAATTGTAAATTCTTAACATCTTGGTTATATGGAGTACTAGCTGCTAATAAGACATCATTATCTTTACTATAAGATTTAACTAGCTTGCTGACGATAAAATGATTTTGCTCTGTTATTTCTTTATCATGCACTCCTTGAGTATTTGCAGCTAAAGCCCCCATTCGTTGACCTTGTTCTTTCTCCTTTTCTGGAACTAACCCATGTTCAAAGAGGAATTTCTTCATCTTAAAATTGTTGGTATAAAAATGTTCTAATGTATTGCCGTTTTGGTCACAAGAATTGATAGCAAATTTGTAGTTATCTAGCTTTTCTATGATATGCTTTATATAAGTAGTTTGATTATCATTTAGAGCAATATTAAATTATTTGCTGTTAATGGATTCTTTAGAAAGATCAGGGTTTTTATTAATCTCTTTAACAAAATCTAAAAAACTTAATGCATAACGATTCAAAATGATATTACAATTTATTAACCTAGCTAATGCTTCTATTCCTGCATCGCCAATGTAATTACCAGCTAAATCAAGACTGGTAAGGTTGGTAAGATTCTTTGATTCAGCTAAATCTTTAGCTCCTGCATCGCCAATGTCATTACTTTCTAAATTAAAATTAGTAATTTGTGGATGTTCCTTTATAAACTCTATTATAGAATTTATATCCTGATATGTAATATTACAATTTTGAAGATTAAGAGTATTATTGTTTTGTATTCTAGATTTCAAATCTATCATAATACACTCTCTAAATTTAATTTAAACTTTCTAAGTTTTGCTTATGTCTTTTATTAATATTATATCAAACTCTAATCTAATATAGAAATTTATTGTATTTGGCTAGGGATTATTTTCTTATGTAAGTGAACTTTGTTGCATAAGGAACTATAATGGACTGAGAAATCAAGACAAAAAAAGTGGTACAAATGTTTCCTAATTTTGTAATTATCAAGCAGCCATTTGCTGATAATTTTGTATATAATTAAGATAAAGGTTCATAGGTTTTTTGTAACCAATACTTGAATGAATTCTTTGATAATTATATTTATAGAGATAATTATCAATATCTTCTTTTAGATCTTTAATATTTTTAAAATCATTAATAAATATACAATTATATTTTAAAGTTCTAAAAAATCTCTCTATAACGGTATTATCAATACTTCTGCCTTTTCCATTCATTGAGATTTGAATATTATGATCCTTCAATAGCTGTGTATGGTTATGACTAGTATATTGACTACCTTGATCGCTATTAAATATCTTTGGAGCTGTATATTTATTAAGGGCATACTTCAAGACATCAGTTACAAGCGTTGCATCCATAGAATTCGATAGTTTATAGCTTAATATGGCTTTATTATGCCAATCTATAATAGCTGCCATATACATAAATCCGCCATTAGTTCTAATGTAAGTAATGTCACCACTCCAAACTTCATTAATATTAGGTACATGCACTGTTTTTGTTGATCCAGATTTAGTCCAATATTGATCAAGTAAATAGCTATAGACCTTATGCTCATTATCTTTTACAGAAGTAGACTTTTTCTTATAAGGGTAAATGGCTTTCCCCCCATCATCCTCATATACTTCAGTACTCGATCTCTGCCAATCAAAAAACCATCTTCTAGTAACTGTTGATGAATATAACGATAACCAAATTCAGGATTATCTGTATACATCTCATCTACTCTATTTAAGATACTTAATTTATCTATACTAAGAGGTTTAACCTTATGGTATATTGATAAGCGACTAATATCTAGCAACTCACACTAGTCTTGCCTTTGGTAGTTTATTAAGTTTGGACTGGACAAGACTCTTTTTATTTGATAAGTCCAAGCTTTTTAGCTTTCCCACAGCTCAGTATCTTTCAACTGTAGCCTTTCCAAAAGCTTTAGCTAGTTCATCATTTTGCTCTTTTAAATTACTAATTTGTTCTTGATATTCACTCAAAACTTTAGCTGGCTCAAAGCTAAAGCAGCATTAGTTAGAAATTGTTTCTTCCAATTCTGAATTGTCTTGGAGCTTATCTCATATTTTGATGCTAATTGACCTAGTGTAGAATCCTCTTTTATTAATTCTAACACTATCTTGGTCTTTTCTTCGGCACTGAAAATCTTTACCTTATTTTTCTTCATTTTTCCTCTTAAGTTTAATTCTCTTTATTCTAACTTATTTTGGAAACTTGAATACTCTATTTTCTGTCCAATTTTCTCAGTCCATTATATTTAAGCAAATGAAAGATTTATTAGATAAAAACAACTATAGAGCAATTTAAAGATAGTATAAAAACATCTAATACCAGGGATACAACTATATCTAATATTAAAGATTTGATGAAAGAGTATGCCCCGCATATTCCTAAAAAATCTAATTCTTCTAAAGATTTAGGCAAAAAATCTTTTGCTGAGGAAGTACTAAGATCTAGAGGAAAATCTATGGAGCAAAAAACTATATAAGTAAAGGTAAATATAAATGTCATTCCTGCCTGTACAAGAATGACATTTTTTGCCTCAAGCAGCAATAATGACTATTATAATTTAACAGCGCGAAGAAGTCCTACTAATAATAAAGATTTTACTATTCCAGGAATGATAAATGGTAATACTCCTAATACGAATGATTGTTTAAAGCCAATAAACCCCGCAAGCCACAAATAGCCTAAACCCATAATTATAGAGCTTCCTATTAAACATAACAAAATATTATCTAATATCTTGTTACTATTAAATATTTTGCTTTTTAATAAACTCATAGCATATACAGCAGCTATAAATCCTATAATATATCCGCCTGATGGTCCTGTTATTTTGCTAATTCCAAAACCGTAATTGGTAAATACGGGAATACCAGCGCAACCTAAAGTAATATAAGCAATAACAGATGATATCGCATTTACTCTATCATACGTAAGTCCAATAAACAAAACAGCCACCGTCTGTAATGTAATTGGTATTGGATTTAATGGTATTGAGACTTGTGAACAAATAGCAAGAAGCGAAACTCCTAAGATTATCTCAAGAATTTTAGATGCAGAAATTTTTAACGAAGCTATATTTAGAGACATAAAATAACCTTTTAATTAAAATTTTAAGAAAAATACTACTAATCAATTATACTGTCAAATAATATGACTATTAAAATTTACAATGGCGACGGAGTATCAAAAGAGAACCTTAAGCATTGTTACTATAGCTTAAAACAATGCGCTTCTTCTGAATATATTATAGATTATATCTCTCCTGAAGAAATTATTAGAGGAGATTGGGTTAAGGACACTCGTTTGCTAGTACTACCAGGTGGATTAGATATACCTTATACAAAAGCGTTAAATGGCTTAGGAAATAAAATCATAAAAAAATTTATAAAGCAAGGCGGCGGCTTTTTAGGGATTTGCGCTGGTAGCTATTATGGCGGTAATTATGTTGAATTTGCTAAATCAACTGATATAGAGGTAATTGGTAAAAGAGAATTAGGTTTATTCCCAGAAACTGTCAAAGGGCCAATATTATGCGATTATTATTATAATTCCGATAGAGGAGCAAAAGCAGCAGAAATTATTATAGAGAATAATATAATTGAAGATTGTCATGTTTTTTATAATGGTGGCGGGTATTTTGTTAATGCGGAAAATACCCCTAACACCAAGATTATTGCTAGATATAACACTCCTGATCTACAAGCCGCTATCATTAAGTGCCAATATGGCAAAGGAACAGCTATTTTAAGCGGCGTACATTTTGAATATGATCCAAACCTAATGAAACAAGCGTCTATACAAAAAATTGCTGATATTTTAAAACAGGAAGACCACAAAAGGGTTGCTCTAGTGAAGTATTTATTAGAAATACTTCACTAGATCTCCCACTAATCCAGTCATATTTTCAAAAAAACCTGGTGTATCTTCAATTTTACCATCTATATTATATTATATGTAGGATTATCATTGTCAACTAACTGACTACTTTGATTTAATATTTGATCAGCAGTAGTTTCATTTGTATAGTTTTTTATTATCTTTTCTAGATATTTTACTATTGACCAATTTTCATGAACTATCTCTCCATTTTCTATATCTATTTCCTTGCACCACAGCATTATAATAAACAGTTATTATATTTTCCTCTTTAACCTCATTAAAATCTTCTTGATTCCTTACTAATCTTGTCAATTAAATATTCAGCAATTGAATTACAATCTTGACATACTGCCAATTTGAAAATAGGCATTAAATCTTCTTTAGTAATATTAATAGCTGTATTTGTTTCTATTACCGTATCCAATATACACTTAACAATTTCCTCATATTGGGGTGTAACAAAAATATTAAGGAAATTTAATACATCTTCTTTTACGCTATTCTTTATTAATTTATCTACTAAATATTTAATTATCGTTTGATCACTTTCTGATTCTACCGCTTCTGCAATTATAGGCTGTATTACAATTTTACTAAAATTATTAATATCCTTATAATATTCCTCTAGCTTATTTACGAAACACTTAACAATATATGGATTTTCTTTCTTAAGAATATATTTAGTAATATCTCTGCAATTCTTAAGAAGAACACTCCCTGGATTAACTTTTGTCATTTTTTCTTTCACATTCGAATCTTGACAATTTAAATTCGGATTAATAACAAAAACTTTAAACAAATATTTATAATTATTAAAATCATGACTGCGTTTTTCTATTTTATCTAATAAACTTCCTATATCCTCTATATTCTCTTTTTCCACAGCGGAATAAAGATTCATCATTAAATTATTTTGAATAGAATTATATGTATCTAATTCTATTATTTTATCTAACAGACATTCAAAAACTCCTTTTGCTATAAATGAATTAAGAGTTTCAAATAATTTTTGATTCTTAGTATCACAAATATTCGCTCCTTTATTTAATGAATACCGCACAATTACTATATGATTCCAATTTATTACAATACTAAGCGGTGTAGAGCCATTTAAAGTAATTGCATTAATATCAGCTTTGTTGTCTTCTACTAAATACTTAAAAACTTTTAGAGATCCTTGTGTAGCAGCAAGGTGTATAGGCTGTTGTCCTACTTTAGAAACACCATTAATATCTGCTTTACATGATAATAAATATTTAATAACTTTTATATCTCCTATTATCGTAGCTACTCCTAAAGCAGTTTCACCATCTTTAATAAATTTATAATTAGTTGAAGCTACTGTATCTTTTAATAACTTTTCAATTGATAATTTTGTATCTTCAAAAATATCTTTACTAATGTTTGTAATATGCTTTTTTAAATACACATTTTTGTCAAAATTATCTTTTAATTTAGGCTGACTGGTAAGATAATATAAAGGCGACCATGCAATGCTGTGGTAGTAATTTTATCGATAAATTGCTCTAAATTACTTAGGTCTTTTAAAAGATCATGCCATTTCTCATGTTTAGCAAGTAAATGTAACAGGCTATAACCTTGTGTATTAGGGAGTTTCAAGAGTTGCGGCACTAACTCCTCTTATCTTTATAACCATAAAGTCGTATATAGTTGTGCAAGATGTTGTTAAACTATTATTTGAATCAATCATATCAGTTAACTGCTTGCTCAAAATGGGAATAGTTAATATTAAAGATAACAAACTATTCCCATTAATAATTTGTTCTAATTGTTTTTGAACTAAGACTCCCTATTTTAAAATCTGGACTTAATAGCTTATTTAAAGTAATGATTTCCTCTGTTATCGGTTCATCAATATTAGCTTCTTTATTTTTCTCCGGTGAGCTAAATTTTGGAGATTTTTTCTGCTCTTATCTATAGGTTTATCTGGAGTTTTATCAGGTTTAGGAGTCACAACAGGTAGATCTGTTTCAACTTTAACTTCACTTACTAAATTTGAATCATCTTGCTTATTAATATCATTAGTATTTTGATATTGTCTTAACTGAAATGATAAGATTCTAGCTTTTTTTAGAAGATCTTGGGTTAATCTTGTTTGATTTTCTATATTTCCAATAATATCAATTATAATCTTTAAATTAGCATTGCCTTGAAAACTGTATCAGGCTCTGAAAAACTTATGGATTGTTCTATTTCATTAAACACCTTGGAACAATATTCTAATAATATAGATCCGGATAAATTACCTTCTTTGCTTTTATCTTTTATCCATTCAATTCTCTTCTCTATTGAGGTGCTTTCTAAGGTAATTTCCTCTCCTTGATTTATCGAATCTTTAAATAAGTTTTTAAAATATTTTGATACTTGCGTCTCTTTTTCTACAAAATACAAACTATTAGTTGTTCTGCTAATAGCTATAAAAAGATTACTAAAAAATAAAGAATGCTTCCCATTATCTCTTACTTGCTCTTTATTCTTTGGAAAATTTGTTGAGGATTGACCATTATCCAAAGATAACAATAGGTTAGATTGAAGATAGTTAAATTGATAATCACCTGAGAAAAAGTTAAATAATATTACTTTTTGAAACTCAAGACCTTTAGCTTCTTCAGATGTAAATATTATTGCCTTGCGGGAATAATTCTTTGGCTTGTTCTAGCATAGAGCTATCTGGAACAATTATTGCAAGCTCAATTGATTCTTCTGTCTCTTTTTGTAATTTACTTAATATTTCCTGTTCAGATTCTTCTATATTAGACGTTTTAGGATTAATATTAAGCCAGCCAATAGCCCCCCCCCAGACGATTTTTCATCTCCTGATTCTAAGTTAATATCAGCGTCTTTACTTAATACTCCCCCATTATTTTCCCTTTTACCTGCAATATTTCACCTAAAACTTTTGTAATATTTTGAGGAGTTCTGTAAGTGCTTGTTAATTTATATTCTTTAATATCCTTATGTAAATCCTCAGCAATTTCATCAATATATTTTGAGGTTAAATTAAAATCATTAAATAAGCTTTGATTAGAATCTAAGAAAAAATAACCACTTCCTGAGTCATTTAAAAATGAAGTTATTAAACTTAGTTCCGTTTTGCCAAAATCTTGAGTTTCGTCTACTACAATATAATCATATTGACTAAAATTTTCTTTATTACTTTCAATATCTTTTGAATCAAGTAATGACAAATCCAGAGCTTTTATATAGGCTAGATGATTTTTATATAATTCTAGTATCTCTTTTGAAATATCATGCTCATAGCTATCCTTCTTGCCAAGCGTTACATCTTGGGATTCAGAACTACCAAATATTTTATCGTTTAATTTATGAATATCTTCGTAAATCTCTCTAGCTATGGTTTGAATAGTTTGAGAATCTTGTTTTTTTATCTTAATTTTTTTAAGATAATCCTTAAAAGATTCTATATTTTCAATCCATTCTATAAATTGCTCTATATTATGTAATTTGCTTTTTAGATATTCGAGTAGATACGGATGATTATTATGATGTTTTTCAACATCATTAACTCTACTAAGGATAGATAATACTTCATGCTTTTCAGGATTATCTATATTAATTGTTTGCTTAGAATTTTTTAATTTATCCTGAATATATTCTCTATATTTTGCAAAATTATCTTCTAAAAATAATTTCTTGAAAATTAAATTATCGCATAGAGCTTGGTATGTTTTAAATTCTATTTGAGTTAATTGCTTTTGATCTTCCTGGTTCTCCGTTTTAAATTTTCTATATTCTTTTTCTACGTAAGAAGCTAATTTTGCAGATTTAGTAATATATAACCACTTACTGTCATTATTATTAGAAGATTGGTTATACATTAGTAATTCCGCTAAGGTAGTTTTACCGGAACCAGGAGTACCAAAAACTCGGCGTACTAACTTCATTTTCTAAAACCTCTAATTGCCCTTTTCCTAAGTATTATTGTTTTATTATGAGCGTTAGCATTATATATTTTAGGTAATTCTTTGTATTTTTGCTCTTCATTAGTTGCGTTTGTTAGTTCTTCTTCGATAGCAGCAACTATATTTATAGATTCATTGTTTAAAGTTACATTGCTTGTTCCTTTAATGTATTTCGACTTATGATATTCATGATTTGGCAATATATCCAAGACCACCAAACATTCTTTATCTTGATGCTTAGTAACAGTACAAACTACTCGTTCTTTCTCATTTAACCTAAAAGAAAATAAATTACTTTCTGTATGCAGTTTTTCAGTCTTAATTGTACCATTTTCAAATTTATTTATTATTTTATCTAGATAGGAATCATTTCTATCACCATATTTTATGTTTATGTCATTATGAAATGCTAAATAATCCCAATGATGCAATATTCCTATAGCCATAATCTAACCAATATTTAAAAATGCCCATAGTATAGGCATTTGGAATGCGTTAAATTCTGTTGAATGAGGATCCAGAGTATTCCTCATGGTGAGCAGTTTGCTTAAAAGCAAATCATTATAGCTATCCAGAAAAAATAAGAATGTTATGCGTCAGCTTGTTTCAGCATCTAATAGATCCCGAAACAAGTTCTGGATGACATATGTATCCATTTTATATAGGATTAGCTATAAAATACGTGAGCGCAAGGAAGGATAAATTTAATGCCAGAACTTCCAGTAGAAGCTATACTTTAACTGGCATAATTACAAAAATATCTTTAGCATTATCAATAGTCTTTAATAATACTGGTGAGGATGCATTGGAAAAATGCAACTCTACTTGATTGCCTTTAATAGCGTTTATTATCGCATTTAAGCTCTCTATAAGATATTTAGGATTAAAACCTATAGATAAATTATCGTCATGATCAAATATACAGAAATTATTTTTGTCATCCGAACGTGTTATAACTTCTTCTCCTATTCCTCTTGATTCACCTGAAGCAGTTACTTTAAGCGTTTCTTTTGATAAAATCAATTTAATCGCCTGAAATTTATCTACGGTAATAGTGGCGATCCGGTCTATAACATCAGCGAGTAACTTAGAATTAACTGTAAGCTTATAGTTATTTTCTACTGGTATAAAAGCTTGGTATTCTGGGAAAGTTCCATCTATTAACTTTGATACCATTACTATATCATTACAAACAAATTTAATCCTATTAACGCTTAGAAAAATCTCCATATCCAATTGAATATTTCTAGGATCTTTTGCTATTTTAACAATCTCTTCTAAGGTTTTCTTAGGTAAAATAACGCCAAACTCTTTTGAATCACTATCTACAGGTACTACCGAAACTGATAATCTGTGTCCATCAGTACTAGCTGCAGTACATTCACCATCCTTAATAGATAAATAAACTCCATTCAGATTATATCTTGTTTCGTCAGATGATATAGAAAACAAAGTACTATCAATAATTTTAGCAAAATCTCGGCATGGAATTTTAAAATTAGATTCAATATTAATATCATCTAAGGTAGGAAATTGATTTACAGGTAGAGTAAGTAAATTAAATTTACAGTTTTTACCTAAAATCTCAAGTTGACCAGTTTCGCTTGATACACTGAGAGTTATATCGTTATCAGGTATTTTTTTAACTATGTCGCTAAGTGTTTTAGTTGATACTGTTATTTCACCTTCACTTATAACTTGTGCTGGTATTTTTTGACTTAAATATACCTCCATATTGGTAGCTATTAATTCTAACTTACCATCTTTTGACGATAATTTAATATTACTAAGCTCAGCAATTACATTACGCTTTTCTACTACTGAATTAGCAAAGCTTAAAGCATGATTCAACGTCTTAGTTTCAGTTATGATTTTTAAATTGGACATATATTTTATGTTTTTATGTTTACTTTGTTTGTTAAGTTTTAAGCAATTGTTAATCGTCATGGCGAGTGGTTTGCATGAACAGCAATCAACCTACACTCTTAATAACTCATTGATAGACACTTTCTCCCTAGTACCCTTATCAACTTTTTTAACGATTACTGCGCAATAAAGACTTGGTTTACCAGCTTCTGAAGGCATAGTACCAGGCACTACTACTGAATATGCTGGAACTCTTCCGTAAGTTATATTGCCACTCTCTCTATCAACTATTTTTGTAGAAGCTCCAATGAATACTCCCATGCTAATAACGCTTCCCTCTTCTACTATCACTCCTTCGGCTATTTCTGATCTTGCTCCTATAAAACAATTATCTTCTATTATTACAGGTTTACTTTGAATCGGCTCTAATACTCCTGCTATTCCCGTTCCACCAGAAATATGACAATTTTTTCCTATTTGAGCGCATGAACCAACAGTTGCCCAAGTGTCGATCATTGTACCTTCACCTATATAGGCGCCTATATTTATAAAAGATGGCATAATAACTGCGTTTTTTGCTATATAACTCCCTGTTCTTATGAAAGCTCCAGGTACTATACGACAAGCATTTGCTTTAAATAATTCTTCATTATAATCTTTAGAAAATCTAGGAGCAATCTTATCATACCATTTAACAGAATCTCCAGAATAAATTTGCGAACCAGTAACAGCAAAATACAACAATATTGCTTTTTTTATCCAATCATTTACTTGCCAATCATTATCTTTCTTTTCACAAACTCTTATTGACCCATCATTTAAAGCGCTGATTATTTCATCTAGTATTTTTTTTAGGCTTTGAGTCTGGCTATAATCTTTAGTTATTTCACCACGAATCTGCCATGATTCTTCTATGTAATTTATATATTTTTTTTGCATGATAATGTCGATAAACTATTGATAAAAAGTATAAATAACTTTATCTTTAAGTCAACTTATACAGAAAATTAGATATAAATAAAATAATGAATATTACCTGTCCAAATTGTGATGCTAGCTTCATGGTTCCTCAAGAACAATTAGGAACTATTGGTAGGAGAGTTAAATGTTCTAAATGTCAATCAACATGGTATCAATTAGTAGACTCCGTTACCAATGACCAACCTCAAAATACTGAAAATAATCAACAAATAGAACCATCTAAAATAGATAATAACGTTGATAATAGTAAAATTAATCCATCAACACCTAATGAACGCCCAATTTACCTTAGTAAAGGCACTAATTTACCAGCTTTGCTGCCACTAAAAATATCTCAGCGATCATATATTGTACCCATCTTACTTATCAGCATTATATTATTACTATTATTTCATGATAAATTTAATTTATTAGCTCTATCTAAGTTAAATAATAATTTATTAATTATAGACAATATAAAAACTGAACTAAACACTAATGCCAAACAAGTTAAAGTTTCTTATAAAATAACTAATAACTATAATTATAATATAACAATTCCATTAATTAGAATTAGGTTGTTAAATGAAAAACATGTAGTTATAAAATCATACATATTAGAACAAAAAAATATTAAATTATCACCTAAACAACATATTGAAATCAATACCAATCTTTATTCAGTTCCAGCTTCAAGTAATTCACTAGATATTATGCTTGGCAATAATTTAGATTTTATATTACAATAGCAAATCATTAGCAGAAGTAATGTACTTCTGACATTTCAAGAATTGATTAAGAATATATACTAGCAATCCTGAACTTAATTCGGGATTTTAGATGTTGAAAGACATTATCAATTCTAAACAGTTTCAAGTTAAAGCAATATATACTCACAGAGGAATGATGAAAAAACAAATTATTTATCCTACACTTATACCAAGAATTTTTGCTTCTACTTTGGATTTATTCATATTATCAATTGTAGCTACACCTATTACTACTTTTATTAACTATAAATTATCGATTTTATTATTTAAAGCAAGTATCGCTGAAATACTAGTTAAAGCTGCAGCAGAGCAATCAGAATCTATACCGGAAATAAGTTTAAATAATCTTTTTTTATATATTGTATTAATTTTAATTGTTAATTTCTGTATAGTTGGTATGTATTTTATTGGATTCTGGATTCGTTGGGGAGCTACACCTGGCAAAATGATTATGCATATGAAAATAGTTGATGAAGATACATTAGAACAACCAACAAAATGGCAGTTAATAAAAAGATTTTTTGGTTATTTAACAGCATTACTTGGTATCTGGTCAGTTGTGTTTTCTAAACAACGTCAAGCTTTACATGACAAAATTGCAAAAACTGTAGTTATTAAGAGCTAGATAAAAAGAATATTAGTACCATAGCTAAGCAAGAAAAATAATTCTTGAAAGCAAAGGAATAAAAATGACTCATAAATTAAATGAAATAGATCAACTAATTTATCTTTTTTCTAAATTACCTGGACTTGGTCAAAGATCCGCTAGACGCATTATATTACACTTATTGCAAGAAAAAGACGTTAGGTTAAAAAGTTTAATTTCAGCGCTCAATTCTGTAGATAATAATGTTACAAAATGTAATATATGCGGCAATATTGATTCAAATGATACTTGTAGAATCTGTTTGTCAACAGAGCGAGATAAATCAATTGTTGCAATTGTTGAAACTGTTACTGAATTATGGGCAATAGAGCGTAGTGGTATTTTTAAAGGTTATTATCATGTACTTGGTAATGGTTTAGGAACGGCAAATCGTCAAAACCCTACAATGCTAAGATTACCTGAACTATTAGCTAGATGTCAAAATAATAAGGTTACTGAACTAATTATTGCAACTAACTCAACTTTAGAGGGACAAACCACCGCCTATTTTATTACTGAATATTTTAAAGATTATAATATTAAAATATCAAGGTTAGCTAGTGGTATACCTATAGGCGGAGAGCTTGATTATCTAGACGAAGGAACTTTATCAGCAGCAATAGCTTCACGACAAATCTTTGATTAATTATTGTCGATTTTTTTGATAGGTCTAAAACGTTCTCATGGTTAAATTTATTTCAAAACAATCTTAAAAAGAAAGTTTTAAAATTAGAAAAAAAATATTAGAGCAAAATAATGTTCTTGATTATATTGCTCATGAAGTAAGAACTTCTATTCATGGAGTTACTAGCATATCTCAATTCTTGCATGAAAATTGGGATAAACTAAACGATGCTGAACGTCGCAGGCAAATTGCTATTATTGCTAATAACAATCAACATATTACCTCATTAACTGATCAATTACTGGATTTATCAAAATTTAGTACTGGGAAAATGAAATTTAATTATACATATACAGACTTATTATCTTGTATAAAAATAATTATAGAGCAATTTAAAGAATTAAATATTATAATAATAAAATTGATATAAAACTAGTTACTAATAATATAGAGAAAGCTATTATTTGGGGAGATAAAACTAGAATTAATCAATTATTAAATAATCTATTTAATAATGCTTTAAAATACACTAAAGAAGGAATTATTACTGTTACAATTGATTCAGTAGAACAAAATAACAAGCTATATTGGCATTGTTCTATATCTGATACTGGGATCGGAATTCCTAGTTCTGAGTTGAACTAATTTTCAAAAAATTCATGAGAAGTTCTAGAACTTATAAACATTTTACCGGCTCAGGTATTGGACTAGCTATTTGTCAAGAAATTGTCATAGCTCATCATGGGCGTATTTATGCTGAAAATAACTCTGATATAGGGGCAAAATTATCATTTATAATTCCTGCTGACAATAATCAAGAACTTTCTCAAACAGTTATAAATTCTGAAGATAACAAAGATTTTATTATACGAGAGTACTTGCCATGAATCGGTAAAATTAATATTAAGCCAACAACAAAAGTTTAAAATCATCAGTGCTTATAATGGACCAGATGCGTTAGATTTATTAAAAAATAATAAAATTAGTTTAATCCTTCTAGATGTTATGCTACTAGATATAAGCGGCTATGAACTATATCAACAAATTAGAGATATTGAAAATCTAGCTGAAATTCCTGTAATTTTTCAAAGTAATGACCATGAAAAGCTCCAACCATTATTAAAACAATTTAAAACTTACTTACTACGTAAGCCATATAGAAACGAAGAATTGGTAAATATTATAGAACAAATTATTAATTAATTTAAAAATATAATTAGAATTAGCTGCATCAAAAATCCAGCTTTAACTGGCATGATATCAGAAGTTGCTTAACTATTGTTAAGTAATACTACAAAAATCATTATATTTTTAATTGCTACTAATGATCTCATATTGTATAAATATACTCGAAAAAATCATTGAGTATTTATAGTTTATGAGTAAATGGATCTATTATTTTGGAAATAATGGTAGTGATGGCAACGCTAAGATGAAAGATATATTAGGAGGTAAAGGCGCCGGCCTTGCTGAAATGTCAAATCTAGGACTACCTATTCCTGATGGATTTACGATTAGCACAGAGCTTTGCGACTATTTCTACAAAAATAATCATAATTTACCCGATAATTTTAATATAGATCTAAATAAAGCTATAAAAAACCTAGAAGAAACTACCGGCAAAATCTTTGGCGATAGTAAAAAACCTTTGCTATTATCTGTTAGATCCGGATCAAGAGCTTCTATGCCAGGCATGATGGATACTATCCTTAATCTTGGGATTAATGACCAAGTATGTAAGGCTTTAGCTGATAATAGCAACAATGAATTATTTGCCTTAGATAGCTATCGTAGATTTTTAGAAATGTACGGATCTACTGTACTACTAATACCTCATGGGCTATTTAGAGATAAGTTTGAAATAGCTAAAATTCGCAGTAATATTGAAGATGATAAGGATATTACTCCAGATTTCCTAAGAAAAATAATTGATGAATTTAAGAAAATAATTTCTGACAATTCTAGCGAATCTTTTACTGATCCTTATATCCAGTTAGAGAAATCAATTAAAGCTGTCTTAAAATCTTGGACGTCTGACAGAGCCATAGTTTACAGAAAATTAAATAATATACCAAACCATTGGGGCACTGCAATTAATGTCCAATCTATGGTTTTTGGTAACCAAGGAGAAACTTCCGCTACAGGAGTAGTATTTACTCGTGACCCAGCAACTGGTGAAGATAACATCTTTGGTGAATATTTAATTAATGCCCAAGGTGAAGATGTAGTATCTGGAACTAGAACACCTAGCCATATTTCCGGTGATGACAGTCGTACTATGCAACAAGCAATGCCGGAATTATATAACCAGCTGCGCGATATTTGCAAAAAACTTGAGCTACATTATCTTGACGCCCAAGATATAGAATTCACTATTGAAAATAACAAATTGTATATTTTACAAACTAGAACAGCAAAAAGAACTGCCTTAGCCAGTATAAAAATTGCTGTAGATATGGTCAACGAAAAACTAATATCTAAGCAACGGGCTGTAATGCGTATTGATCCTGAGTCATTAAACCAGCTTCTCCATACAGCCATTGATTATACAAAAATTCAAGATCCTATCGCTAAGGGACTTCCAGCTTCTCCAGGAGCTGCTACTGGTATAGTAGTATTCTCTCCTTATGACGCTGAAAAAATGTCTCATCATCATAAAGTAATTTTAGTGCGTCATGATACCAGCCCTGAAGATATAAACGGTATGCATGTTTCAGCTGGGATTCTAACTGCTAGGGGCGGTATGACTTCTCATGCGGCGGTGGTAGCTAGAGGTATGGGAAAACCATGCGTATGCGGAGCAAGTGAAATTATAATAGATGAAAAACAACAAATATTTACAATAACTAATACTATAGTTAATTCAGGGGAACTTGATGCTAGGAACGATGGAGCAAAGCCTATAAATAATAGGAGAGTGACGAGTGACGACGTCAGCAAGTCCCAATCAATTAACTATACTATAAAATATGGGGATACTATTACAATAGACGGTGGAACAGGAAAAATATTTTTAGGCGAAGTCCCGCTAATTCAACCAACTTTTACTAAAGAATTTCAAACTATTCTAGATTGGTCAGATGAAATAGCCCGTTTAAAAGTAAGAAGCAATGCTGAAACTGTCTTAGATAGCTCAACTTCCTTAAAATTTGGCACAACAGGAATTGGTTTATGTAGAACTGAACATATGTTCTTTGACGCTAATAAAATTCCTTTAGTACAGGAAATGATTATCGCTCCTAATATTGAGCTTAGAAAACAGGCAATAGCTAAATTACTACCTCTGCAAATCCAAGATTTTAAATCTATATTCAAGGTTATGCATGACAAACCAATCAATATTAGATTGTTAGATCCACCATTACACGAGTTTTTGCCTACAACGGAGCAAGACAAAAAGAATTTAGCTGACGCTATGAAATTGCCACTTAGCACAGTGGAACAACGCTTACATGCTTTGCATGAAGTTAATCCGATGCTTGGGCATAGAGGATGTCGTTTAGGTGTTTCATATCCTGAAATTTATCAAATGCAAGTGACTGCTATTTTAACGGCAATTAGAGAATTGCAGCTTGAGGAAAACATAAATACTATTTTAGAATTAATGATTCCTTTAATTAGCAATGTAAATGAGTTAAAAATTCTAAAATCTCATATCGAAACTACTATAGCTAATATTGAAACTGATTATAATTGTAAATTTAATCTGACTCTTGGCACAATGATAGAGTTACCAAGGGCAGCACTGCAGGCAGATAAAATTGCAGCGGAAATAGATTATTTTAGTTTTGGCACTAACGACTTAACTCAAACAACTTATGGAATTTCAAGAGATGACGTTGCGTCGTTTTTTCCAGATTATTTTGAGCAAAAAATCTTTGCCTTTGATCCTTTCAGTAAATTAGACGAAGAAAGCGTTGGTGAATTAATAAAAATCGCTATAGAACGTGGATTAAAAACTAACCCTAAGTTAAAATTAGGCGTATGCGGCGAGCATGCTGGCAATCCTGAATCTATAGAATTTTTCCATAAAGCTGGTCTGCATTATATCTCCTGCTCACCATATAGAATACCTATAGCAAGAGTTGCAGCCGCTCAGGCGCAGATTAGGAGTGAATAAGGATTATAGGTTAATGCACTAACATTGTAAGGTTAGTGATGTCATCCGTCAGCTTATTTCATACAACAACAGTCACCCCGAACTTGTTTCGGGATCTTAGATGCTAAAATAAACTGACGCGTGGCGACGTTGATACATAACCAGAAAAATTACTTAGCGCCAAAATATTTTAAGATATTATTCTTATATGGCTATAAATTTATTGTTCTATAACTACCACAAAAAAAACTATCAAAATCCACCAAAATTTCACCTTGGAGAGCTGATAGTAACAGGCTTTAGAAGCAAAAGTAAAAAAATTTATTTTTTAGAGTAAAAAACAGCTATTTTTTTAAATAATTATCAAAAGTTTACTGTAACTTATTGATATTTACGTATCTTAAAAAATACAATGTTATTCCTAGCTAAAGACGGGGATCTGGAAGACGCAAATAATGTCATGCTGAACTTGTTTCAGCATCTTTGAGATCCCGAAACAAGTTCGGGATGACAATAACATTAATTCTTGATCCCTGCTTTTAGCTAAAAATGACATTTAGAGTACAAAAATACTATCAAAATTTTGCCTTGGAGACTGCATGGCAATATGGGGTAGAAGGCAAAAGTGAAAAAATAATTTTTTTAAATAGTCATTTTTGCTTAAAAATTAAAAAAGCATGAATATCAATAACTTAGAAGAAAGAGTTAACAAAAAATTTTAAGATATGAATAACTATACTAAATTACCTACAGCTAACAATTATAACTTTTGGCTTAATCTTTATAAACCTAAAGGTATCAGTTCCGCCAAACTTGTATCTATTATAAAAAGAAACCTCCCTAAAGGAACTAAGGTAGGTCATTGCGGGACGTTAGATGTTGAAGCGGAAGGAATATTACCTTTAGCAATAGGAGAGGCAACAAAATTAGTTAGAATATTAATGGATGCAAAAAAAACTTATGTTTTTACTATGCAGTTTGGTAAGAAAACTAATACTGCTGATGTAGCTGGGAATGTTATAGAAACTATCGATCATATTCCTACAGAACAGGAATGTATTGATGTATGTTCGAAGTTTATAGGAACAATAGAACAACTCCCCCCTGCTTTTTCGGCTCTTAAAATTAATGGTATTAGAGCTTATAAATTAGCACGAGAAAATTTATCTGTAGAATTATCGCCAAGAAATATTGAAATATTTAAACTTACTTGCCTGAATTTTGATCAAGAAAACCAACAAGCTACCTATGAGGTAGAGTGCTCTAAAGGTACATATGTTCGGACATTAGTTGAGGATATCGCTTTATCCTTGCAAAGTTTAGCATTTGTGGTAGAATTACAGCGTAGTAAAGCAGGTTTATTTGCAGCTGATAACGCAATCAAATTAACTGACATTCAGCTACAAGATCAAGAGTCTATCAAGAAATTTCTTATAGACAAAAGTATAAAGATTGAAGCGATACTGGACGACATCCTGGTTCTTGACGTTACTCCACAACAAGCGCAGCAGATTATTTATGGTCAAAAATGTTATTTTGATCAAATAGATAATATTAACCTAATGTGGGTTAGGCATAATAATTTGCTTCTTGCTATTGGTAGCGTTACTAACAATTGCTTTAGATCTTTACGAGTGTTTAATTTATAAAACGGAGATTAACGATGTCGATTACAAAATTACGTAAACAAGAAGTAATTCAAGAATATGCTACTAAAGCAAATGATACTGGTTCTAGTGAAGTGCAATGCGCAATTTTAACTGAAAGAATAAATAATTTAACAGGACATTTTAAAACTAACGCGAAAGATTTCTCTTCAAGAAGAGGATTGTTAATGTTAGTAGGACGTAGACGTAGATTACTGAATTATATAAAAAAGCAAAATTTAAATAAATATCTCGAGTTAATAAATAAACTAGGAATTAGAAAATAAAAATAAAAATAAAACCCGGTTTAAAAACCGGGTTTTATATTAATTAAATAAGGAATGAGAATGTTTAAAGAAATAAGTAGAAAGATTAAATTGGATGGAAAAATAATTGAATTATCAACAGGAAAAATTGCCAACCAAGCTGATGGCGCGGTAATGGCTAAAATGGGCGATTCTGTAGTCTTATGTACTGCAGTAAGCGCTAAGGAAGTAAGAGAAGGAATAGGATTCTTTCCTTTAACTATCCATTATAAAGAAATGGCTTTTGCGGCAGGAAAAATACCTGGCGGTTTCTTTAAAACAGAAGGAAAAAGCTCGAATAAAGAAATATTAGTAGCACGCCTAATTGATAGACCAATTAGACCTTTATTTCATCCGGCTTTCCTTAATGAAACTCAAGTTATATGCACTGTTTTGTCATATGATCCTGAATGCAGCACCGATATACTTGCTATTATCAGCGCATCAGCAGCTCTTGCTCTATCTGGAGCCCCGTATCAAGATATAGTAGCTGCAAGTAAAGTGGGGTTAATAGAAGACAAATTTGTCTTAAATCCTTCATTTGCTCAATTAAAAAATAGTAAATTGGATCTAGTTGTTGCTGGAACTAAATCTTCCGTAATGATGGTTGAATCAGAAGCTAATCTACTATCAGAAGAACAAATGTTAGAAGCTATTGAATTTGGTCACAAGGCTTTCCAGCCTGTAATTGAGATGATAGAAGATTTAGTAAAAGAAGCTGGTAAACCTAAATTACAACTTACTGATCTATATCCAACTACTCTAAAAGATCAAATCAGAAACTTAGTAGAATCAGATATAAAGCAAGCCTTTTCTATTAAAGCAAAACAAGAAAGATACGCTGCTATTAAACAAATAGCTAAAAAAGTCTTAGAACATTTTGCTGAAGATATCGCTAACAACAATTATACTAAAGCGCAAATTGAATTTGCTTTACATGATGTAGAATCAGAAGTATTACGTAATGATGTGCTAAAAAATAACCTTCGTATTGATGGTAGAAAACCAGACGAAATAAGAAATATTGAATGTGAAGTATCAATCTTACCTAAAACTCATGGTTCAAGCTTATTCTCAAGAGGAGAGACCCAAAGTCTAGTAACTACTACTTTAGGTACAGCTCAAGATGAACAAATAATCGATAGTATAGATGGGGATTATAAAGAACATTTCATGTTGAATTACATTTTCCCTCCATATTCGGTAGGTGAAGCAACACCAGTTAAAGCGCCTGGACGTAGAGAAACAGGTCATAGTAAGCTAGCTTGGAGAGCTCTAAATCCTGTTCTACCAAGCAAGGAAGAATTCCCGTATTCTATGAGAGTAGTATCAGAAATCACTTCCTGTAACGGTTCGTCATCAATGGCAACAGTTTGCGGTGGATCAATGGCTCTTATGGATGCTGGAGTTCCTTTAAAAGCTTCTATAGCAGGTATTACTATGGGGTTGATCAAAGAAGATGATAAATTTGTAATTTTATCAGATATTATGGGGGATGAAGACGCTCTTGGAGATATGGACTTTAAAGTAGCAGGTAGCAAAGATGGTATTACCGCTCTACAAATGGATATTAAAGTAGCA
This sequence comes from Candidatus Rickettsia vulgarisii, assembly GCA_050920655.1. Lineage (GTDB taxonomy): Bacteria > Pseudomonadota > Alphaproteobacteria > Rickettsiales > Rickettsiaceae > Tisiphia > Tisiphia vulgarisii. Next base: position 642,557 of record CP133317.1, read on the forward strand.
GGCGTTACTATTCAAATTATGGGAGATGCCCTAACTCAAGCAAAAGCTGGTCGTATCCATATTCTAGAGCAAATGGATAAAGCCATTAGCAAAACCAATGCTAATATTAGCAAGAATGCTCCTACTATTCATAATCTAAAAATTGATAAAAACAAAATTAGAGATGTTATAGGAGCTGGCGGTAAAGTAATCCGTAAGATCTGCGAAACAACTGGGGCTAAAATTGATATAAGTGACGATGGTAATGTATCTATATCAGCTATTGGCAAAGATAAAATCGACTTGGCTATTAGCAAGATTAAATCCATTGTTACAGAACCTGAAGTAGGTGGTATCTTTACTGGTAAAGTAGTAAAAATACTAGACTCTGGAGCCTTTATTAATTATTCAGGCAACCGCGACGGTTTTGTTCATATTAGTGAAATCGCTAAAGATCGTATCGAATCAGTTGCTAGCGCCTTAAAACTAGGAGATATAGTAACAGTTAAACTTATTGGCTTTGACAAAGGTAAAGCAAAACTGACTATTAAAAATGCAAATAGTGATGTTGTAGCTGAGCCAACTGAAGCCAAAGCTAATAAAGATTCTGAAAATAAAGAACAGCAAGAAAATCCTCCTGCCCCTAAACGTGACTCTGGTAAAAAATGGCAGAATAACGGTAATAATAAGCCATCTACTAATGATGAAATTGTTAGCGAACGTAAGTATTTTAATTAGTCTATAAGATAAATTACCTAAAGTTATTGGCACCAACCTTATAAGGTTGGTGCCAATATAATTACTTGGTAAAGCTCTGCACTTATCGAGTACATATTTTATTTGATTCTTATTTTAACTTAATAAGTTTTTTACATCTCAAAAATAATAAGTTAATCCAGAGATTACAACTTATCAAAATGCCATATTGTATCGCAAATTAGGGCTAAACAACTTGCTACAAGAGATAGTCAAATAAAGAATTATCAAATCAACTTATTCAAAACATAGATTCATATTATAATACTAGCCTATTAATAAATGATTGTTTAAAAACACAAAAATTAGACGATATTGGCTACCCTATTAAATTCAATAAAACTCCTGTCCAACTTGCAATGGTTAAAGAATGGGTACAACAACAAGGTGAAGACTTAATTGCTCAAATTCAAAATGGTAAGTTTTATCACGGATTATCTAATGATATTTCTCCCAATACATTACCTGTTTTACAAGCACCTAATACTATTGATTATGGGGTAATGAAAATTCTTCTGTTAGTTCAGTATTACTTTATAGCATAGCTACTACTCTTAATAATAAAACTTATAGCATACCTGGAGAGCGCTGCTACATCTTTTCCATTTTTTAACGAGAACTATCAATTAGACTTCGAAATAGACCCATTTTATTCTTTTGCTAACCAAAATGGAATGATGCTTTTTGGAGAGTATCAGTTCGGTGCCCATCGTTATTTTGAATCACAATTAGTATTCGGCCCAGAAGGTTGTTCTACTGCAGTTGGTAAAGCAACTGGTCTTAATAATCAACAAATTAAAGTATTTAATACCTCTAGTATAATAAAGTCCTATAGCAAACTTGATAATGAGTATGGTTATAAGGCTATTACTTGTCTAGCTGGAACAATTCAAAATAAACAATTAGAATTAATTCAATCAGGTGATATTTTGGTTTTTGGAGGGGCATGTCACTCTTATTGCCGACATAAACAACAAAGGCCAAATCACAGGTTTTGAGTTTAATAGAGATATAGATTCACTAGAGAACAAAAGATTAGGTGGAGGAACATATCAATACAACTTATATGATATGGTTAGCAAAACTGTAAAAATAAAAGATCCTCAAACAGGGACAGAAATAGAAAAACCTAGAGATCATTATCTCTACGCCCATCAACAAAAAACTTTACATGAATTTTGTAATTTAAGTTATTTATTACAAAAAATAGATACACAATATGAGAATTTTTTCCTGAAGGACCAAAGGACCTAGTAGGAGATTGCAGTATGTTTTTAACAGATATATTGTGATCTTGTAAGGATAAAACAAACAGGGTAAAGAAGAGTATCATTTATAATTTTTATTTCTTAAATGTTTGACATCTAAATTTAGTATAGATACTATAATTATGTTGAATATGTAATTATTACTAAATTACATTAATAAACTTGCTATCCCTCTTTATCAAGTTATTTATGTTTATTAATAATAATACAAATTTGACTATGTTAAATTTAATTAGGAGTTTATAATGGATACCAAAGATATCGATAACAACACTACTACTGTTACTCAACAAACACCTGCTAAAGAAACTGTAACCACAGAAACAAAGGATGTTGCTACTAATCAAGATCAAATTCCTTCAGAAAATATATTAGATAAAGGTGATGTAGAGTTAGCAGGCGCAAATAACCAAGCTCCTGTAGTAACTGATGATACTTCATCATTATAAATTTAACGTTAAATTAGGATAGGAATTTTTAAAGTTCTTATCCTTCTAATCTTAAAATTGTTCTACAACATCTCTTAATAATTCAAAACCATTTCTACAGACTAGTATAATCATTATATTTTTAGTATATTGCAAAAATACCTAGGTAAATCTGCCTCAATTATTATCTCCTTACCAAAAACCTCTGCAGGTAAAATTATTTTCTTGGCATGTAATAGCATATTTTTAGATAAAACTATAGATTCTCTGCTACCATATTTAACATCCCCTATTATAGGACAACCAAGCATCTTTGCATGAAAACGAAGTTGATGCATTCTACCAGTTAAGGGAGTAAACTTTATCAATGAAATGTTAGATTTCTTTTGAAACTCTAATAATTTATAGTGAGTAATAGCTAATTTACCATTTTCCTCATCATTTTTCATGATTTCATAGCTACCACCTCTACTCTTAGAAATCATTCCGCTAACCTCTCCTTCTTGCTTAGACAATTTACCTAAAGTAACGGCAAGATAGGTTTTTGTAATTAGTTTCTCCTGAAAAGCTTTCATTAATTTAACGCTAGATGAATAATTCTTAGCTACCAATAATATCCCTGAAGTATCCTTATCCAGTCTGTGAACTAACCTAAAATCTCCTCCTAAACTATTTAAATATTGCAATGCGTCATCAATTGATAAACTGATCTTACTCCCACCTTGAGTGGCAATAGATGATGGCTTATTAATTGCTAACAAATTATCATCCTGGTAAATTAAATATTCTGTCAGCAATTTATTGGCTAAAGTTTTTACTGCCACTGAAAAAACTTTTTTATCATTTTCTGGTACTACTAAATTTAAACTATCATCTATAAAAATTTGATCTCCAGAATTTACTCTAACACTTGCTTCTACTTTTGCTAAATTAACTGTTATTTTCTTTTGACGCAAAGCTTGTTGTATTATCCCTTGCGTAAGATTAGGGTATAATTTTTTTAAGTAGCAATCTAATCTAATTGGTAATTCTGTTTCTATATTTAATATAGTCATTTTATATAATTCTAGGTAATATTAAAATTGTTTATTAACTCTTTCATATAACTTATTGATTTTCTAGCTTTTTTTAATTTTTTAAGCTAAAGTAGTTACTAAAAAAATATTTTTTGCACTTTTGCATTTAAAGCTTGTTACTATCAGCTCTACAAGGCAAAATTTTGTTGAATTTTGATAGTATTTTTTATATAGCTTAATTCAATAAAATAGTGCTATTAAATATATAGTTTAATGCAATAAGATAGTGACTGAACTACTACGTCATTCTGAACTTGGTTTAGGATCTTTTATGAACCTAGAGAGATGCTGAAATAAACTCAGCATGACATCCAAAGTAAAACTACCTTATTGAATTAAGATATTCTAACATTTATTTATTAAAAAATAACACCATAATATGCATGATAATAATATAACAGCAAAAATCTGATGCACTAAGGCCATAAATATTGGTACTTGATATAAAATTGTTATTATTCCAGCAAGCATTTGTAGCATTAACGCTAAAATTATACTATGGGCAACTTTCTTTAACTTAGGATGAGAAGTTTTCACTAAACTAACAGATAGAGATATTATACTAAGACAAACTATATATGCCCCTATTCTATGAATAAATTGAATAATAACAGAATCGTTAAAACCTATAAGATTAAAACTAAATGCTGTTACTTCCTGTGGTATAAAGCTCCCCCCCATCAAAGGAAAACTATTATATACCAATCCAGCATCAAGACCAGCGACTAAGCCACCTAAAAAAATTTGAATATAAACAATGATAATTGATAATATACATAAGAATTTTTGATTGCTTAAATTCATATCATGAGGAATAAGTAAAATTTCACCATTATTGTTAAGTAATTGATAAAATAATAAACTATAGATAATAACAGCCAGTATCAAATGACAAGCTAAACGAAAATGACTAACATATGGTTGTAAGATTAAACCACTTTTTACCATATACCAGCCCATAAATCCTTGAGCAAAGAATAATATTAAAACAGTTAAATATATAGGAACTGATTTATTATCAATTTTCTTATTTATCAGAAAATATAATAACGGCACTAAATATAATAAACCTGTAATTCTACCAGCAAAACGATGAATAAACTCAAGCCAAAAAATAAACTTAAACTCAGAAAGTGTCATATTAATATTTTTTTGCTGATATTCAGGAAATTGCTGATATTTAGCAAATTTATCTTGCCATTGCTGAGTATTTAAGGGAGGAATAATGCCAGATACCGGCTTCCACTCAACAATTGACAATCCAGAATCAGTAAGCCTTGTAAGCCCGCCAATAAAGATCATAAATATCACCATAAAACAGCATGCAACAAGCCAATTTTTTATTGATATTATTTTAGCCACATTTATGCCTTTTGTTGAAAGAGAGAAGTAGGTATTGCAAGACTAAGTTAAAATTATTGTATAAAGTAATATTAGAATCATCTTGACGAGCCTATATTGCTTTTGTGAATAAATTGCGTTATGGCCGCGAGCGGTTTTGCGGCAAAGCAAATCTGCGTGATCATCCAGCTTTGTATTTACTAGTCATGCGTCAGCTTGTTTCGGGATCGGATACTGAAACAAGCTGACGCATGACATTATTAGTACTTCCTGGATGGCTCTACGCCACATAAAAATGTGACTCGCCGCGTGACAGTTTTTAAATACTTCTAGGTTTTGTTTGTCCAGATTTATCATAAAAAGCATTTCTTCTCTTCAGCTCAGATACTTGAGATAAATTCTCATTATTCTTATTAGGAACAGCTAAAGATTCGCCAATCTTTAAAAGCTTATCTTTTGCTACATCTGCTACTATACTAACAAATTTTTCTTCTTCTTTACCTTTAACGACTGTATAAGCTTTTTGCAAATCTTCTTTTGCGTAATGATATCCTGCTTTAATATCTTGCTCTTTTACTTCAATTGTTTTAAATCCAGCTGTAACTTTAGCAGCTAAATCTATATTTTTCTTATCTAATTGATCTTTACTATCGTGCCCTGGCTGAATAATAACTTTTGATTTTTCACCTAAAAACCAACGAGAGAAAATATTTGGCTGATATAATTGGATAGTAGCTGAAGCACCATCTTTATCTTTTACAGTCATAGTTCCTTCATAGCCAGTGAACTTAGTTAACCAACTTTTTGATTGGTTAATAGTTACCTTCATTGAATCCTTAATAATGTTTCCTCTGACTTTACTATCTTTAAAAATATCTTTAATTTCTTTATAGGCAGGATCATTATTTAAAGCTTTATCTGTTAGATTATAACCAGAAGGAGTTTCAACAAAATTTAATTCGAAAGGCTTTTTCTTTATTTCTTTATAAATTCCTTCAAGAAGCTGATCTGGAAAATTTCCTTTTGCATTGCAACCTCTTACATTATTTTTTAGTTGCTCTAGAGTCATCTTATTTTGGACTCCATCTTTATGCAGGTCACTATTTAACATAATAGTTTGATAAGCTAAGATATAAGCGGCATCTTTATCTTCTATGCCAGTAAATTCTTTAGAATTATCAGCACAATATTTTGCACCAAAAACTTCCACTAATCTATCAATTTTTTGGCCTTCTCCTGGTAATTTAAAACTCTGTAAATAATCACGCATTGCTTGAACAAATGATTTATCTTTAAAATCTTGCTGCATTATAAATGATTTTAAAGTTTCTTTATTATCTTCATTCGGACCACTGAGATAATCACCAACATAATCTAAATTCAGTTGACTTTTTTCTTTAATAAATAAAGTAGCTAATTGTTCAGATGCTTGTTGATCATCTAGCCCTTTTTGTGTACAAATATTTCTAAGCATTTCTACGCCATTTTTAGGCTTCTGATTAAACGCTCTTACTATATCTATTCTTTTTTCATCTATTGCTTGATGTAATTTTATATTTTTATTTATATTTATCGTTGGGTCTTCTGGAATATATTCTTTTACTTCAACATCAGGATTAAATTTTACAGGCATATTTCCTTCTAATAAATTTTAATTAATTGAAAATACAATAATGAATAAATTATGTCAAATTATATGTTTAATAAGTTCGATTATCTTAATTACAAACTACTTCAATATTTAACTCTTCTACTTGTCCAGTTTTACGGTCTTTTAATTCTACTATATTATTAACAGCTTTTTTAGGACCAATAACTATTTGATATGGAGAGCCGATAAGGTCATGGGTAGCAAATTTGCTTCCTGGTCGCTCTACAGTGTCGTCATATAAGGTTTCAATATTGTTAGCTAGTAACCTATCATATATATTTTGCGATAATTCATTACATTTACTATCTTGAATATTTAAATTTAATATTGAAACTTTAAAAGGCGCTATATTTTTAGGCCAGATAATACCTTTATTATCATGACTCGCTTCAATTATAGCAGCCGCAAGCCTTGAAATACCTATACCATAGGAACTCATCTCTACTGGCACTAAGTTACCATTACTATCATTAACCAAAGCATTCATAGCACTCGAATATTTAGTACCTAAATAAAAAATATGCCCAACTTCTATACTCTTGCTACTGCCTATTTCTTGCTCTGATAATGGACAATTTTCTGGTGAATGTTTTTCTTCCGCAACTGCATATAGGGATTGCACCTTATTAACATCCAACATTTCTGCATCAGTTAAATTTAATAATTTTTTGTCATAAAAAATGGTATTCTCACCATTCTCAGCAAGAATGTGGAATTCATGACTTAAATTTCCACCTATTGGACCATTATCAGCAACTACCGGTATTGCTTTAACTCCCATATCACGGAAAGTCTGTATGTAGAATAGATATAAATTATTATAAGCTTTAATAGCGCTTTCTTGATCTATATCAAAGCTATAAGCGTCTTTCATAAGAAATTCTCTACCACGCATTACTCCAAAACGCGGCCTAATTTCATCTCTAAATTTCCACTGAATATGGTAAAGATTTTTAGGCAAATCCTTATATGACTGAATATTATTTCTAAAAATATCGGTAACCATATCTTCATTAGTTGGACCAAATAATAATGTATTATCATGACGATCCTGAAATTTCAGCATTTCTTTACCATAATTCTCAAATCTTCCCGATTCCACCCATAGAGATGCCGGTTGAATACAAGGCATTAATATTTCAATAGACCCAGCTTTATCCATATTGCTACGAATAATATTCTCGATATTCTTAAGTACTTTTAGCCCTAGAGGTAACCAACTATAGATCCCTGCCGCTTGCTGCCTAATCATTCCGCTTCTAAGCATTAATCTATGCGAGATTACTTGAGCTTCGGCTGGTTCTTCTTTTAATACTGGTAGAAAATATTTTGATAATAACATAATTATATTACTTTAATTTAAAGGATCATTGATAATCGATGTCATTCTCCCGGAAGCGGGAATCCATAATTACACTCTAGTCATCCTGAACTTGTTTCGGGATCTCATAGATGCTGAAATAAACTGACGCATGATATCACTAATGTTCTTTCTTGGATTCCCCCGCCGCAGCTAGAATGACATCCCTTTGCTTTGAAATATGCAAAATATTTCACGATTAAAATCTCTATGCAACAGACTTACGGCTTCTTACCCTAATACCGCTTGTCAACTACTTCTTAGAAATAATGTTTAAAAACTCATGACGATATTTTTGCTGCTCATAAAAATACCAGTATAATGCATCGTATTCATTATACCGTCATTTTTCATTACCCCTCTCAGCGTCATACAGCTATGAGAAGCAGAAACTCTAACTGCTACGCCTAGAGGCTTATTCTTGCAAACTTTCCGCTATCTGCACAGTCATTTTTTCTTGAATTTGTAATCTTCTAGCAAAAACTTCCACTATTCTCGCTAATTTGCTTATCCCAATAACGGAATTATTAGGTATATAAGCTAATATCCACTGTACCAACCATTGGTAACAAATGATGCTCACAAAAAGAATTAAAACTTATATCTTTTAATATAATAAAATCTTGAAAATTATATGTATAGTAAAATTTAGTAGATAATATTTCTTCTATATTTTGCTCATAACCAGAGAATATTTCTTGGTAAGATTTTACTACCCTATCTGGAGTTTTAAGCAGCCCTTCTCTGCTAGGATCTTCGCCAATAAACCTCAACAAGGTTTTCACCGCTTCTTTTGCTTCCTCTCTTGACGGTTTGATAGTCATATTATTTATTAATTCAAATTCTTAAAAAAGATCTTTCTACCACAAATAACAACAAACATCAAGCCGCCAACTATAGCAATCAAACCACCTATCCCCATCATCCCCATAAGTAGCTTAGCAGAAAACTCCATTTCTACTCCTGGGGTTTTCCTAAGAGCTCCATAACCTCCAGCAAATAATAAACCAGTAATATGTAAAATTTGTCCTATAGTTAAAATAATAATGGCTAATGAAAAGTAAGATTTTAAATAAACCAATCTAGTTGGTGATTTTATCGCCGAAACTTGTCTGCGCTCCTCACGTACATCTATGTACGCTGTGGCACTCGACCTTGTTTCTCCTAAAAACCCTCCAACTATTTTTGATTTATTTAGATAATTTTTTTCATCATAACAACACAAAAAACTAAATCCCATAAAAGCAATACTAATACCAACTATCGAACCATGATAATGCGCTGGAATAGTAACATTCATGCCTTTAATTAATAAACCAATAAATCCACCAAATAGAAATAATAAAATTGAGCATGTTAGGGGTGCTAAAGGAGTTCTACCAAGGGTATCATTCCTACTTCTCCAATCCCACAACATCACCATAATAGCAGCAACCGGAGCTATGCCGCCACCATATCTCATGTGCTTAGTATAATATTCGTTAAATTTATTACCTGTAATATCGTAGAAATGACCGAAAATAGCCACTACAGATATAATAAAATTTAAATTTAATAAGATAAAAAATATCTTAGTAAATTTTATTTCTCTACCTAACCAGTATGAGAATAAAATTACCCATACCAAGATAAGTATTTGAGTATAAACAAACTGCAATAAATGCCCACCACTCCAAAAAAGCAATTCATAAAAATATTCTATACTAATTGGAGTAAGCTTAACTACTTCCTGTAATTGTAGGTAAGATAATAAAAAACATAGCCATACTAGAATGAATAATATTGTGGTAGAAACAATTGTGAAATTGATTAGTTGCGTAAATGAAACGTCATGGCGAGCAAATGTAATGAGCGTGGCCATCCAGTCTTTATGCATGCTACTAGTCTTCCCGAACTTGTTTCGGGATCCCATAGATGCTGAAATAAATTCAGCATGACTAATTTCTTCTACTTTCTGGATGGTCGCGTTGTACCTTACGACGCCCCTCACCATAACGTTATACAGACTCCAACAAGCAAATAATAATACCGATACACCAAATAAGCTGATTCCTAGAATAAATATAATATTCTCTAACATTGGAATATAGTTATTCATTACAGGAAAATTTTGCTCGCATATTGGCGATAAAGCTATTAGACCTGTACCAAAAAACGCTAATATTACAAAACTTAGATTGTAATTAGAAGTCGGAGCACCATAACTCCAAATAGCGGCAGTTACAGATAATAACCAAACTAAAATCGATAAATTTACATGAATTACTAAAGCCGATCTAAAAATCTCTGTATTAGAAAATAAACTACCTAATAAAGGTGTACGCAATAATACTAAAATAATTGAATAAATACCGGCCAAAGCTAGAGCAGCTATACCATTTCTTAACCAATAACCAATTAATTTGTTATTTTGTAAGCTTTGGATAAGATTTTCAGAATTCATAATATTTTCATGCAAAGTAGTAATAATACTACTTATTCCTTAATCTGAAAAGATAGAAATTGCTTAAAAGAAATATACCTCAAAGTAATTTATTTATCTGTAACCAGCTTTGTTTATGATATTGCAATTAATAAGTACCTAAATAATATTAACCTTGAGTATCATGATTAATATTCCGACTCTCTTCTCCACTCATCTTAACGAAATTATTTATTGGATCTAAGCATAACTTTACCGCTACTTTAAATCTGTCTAGCTTTATTGCAGAAAATTATACTGAAGGATTATTTAAAATATAATTAGAGTAAGAGAATAAAGGAGAAATAGAAATTTTTAACTAAGACAAAGCAGGTAATATATACCTACTCAACTATCTTATTCAATAAAGAGAAAAATATTATAAATATTGAAGTAACAAGCGGAAAAACAAAGAATATTAAATGATGATAAATAACTGGTGGGTTTGAGAAGACTTGAACTTCCGACCTCACGCTTATCAGGCGTGTGCTCTAACCAGCTGAGCTACAAACCCAATATAAGTCAATTGATATGAATTACCTACGTCGTTACTCTTCGCTTACCTATCAGTATAGGCTTTACTTGTCACTTTTAGTATTTAATTCATCTGAATTGACTACACCCACCTGTGTCAAAAAGCATCCATTAAAAATGCTTTGAGATGGTGGGTTCGCCGGGACTCGAACCCGGGACCCCCTGATTAAAAGTCAAGTGCTCTACCGACTGAGCTACGAACCCTAAACACAACATTGCTTAACTAACTAGTTATGTTTAAATATGATTTACTTATATCGTGTAAAAAGCCTGATATGTCAACAATTATTTTTGAATTTTTAATAAATCTTTTTCTTGACGTCTATTTCCTATAGATGACATAACATAAAATTAAATCAATAGATGTTCTTAATATTTCTATACTCAATAAAAATAGAAGCTATAAAGAAGAATAATTTAATAAAAAATACTGAATAATCGTTAAAATTAATATGAAGAATGTTATTCAAAAACCATTAAGCGATTTTATTATTTTAGGTAGGTTTGAGCCCCATATTAAGGTATCTGTACTAAACAACAAGCAGGAAAGCTAAAAATATATCTATTAGAATAGATCATAATGAGGTGAAATTAACACTACCCAATAAAAATAAACTAGCTATTAGAGAAACTGGTTATATAAATTCATATTAGAGAAGGAAAAATGGAGATGAATTTATTTTATTTTTATCAAATAAATTTAACATATTTTACAATAGAAAAGATTATTTTATAAAAAAAGTAGATTTATCTACTTTAGAAGATGAACATACGATTATAAGGGAAGCTTATAATGCAGAAATACAAAAGCCTAGCGCTCCAGCTCACTATACACTAAACGACGATAGCTCTCCTCCTCCTTATGAACACACAACTAAACTAACAGGACATAATTTCGATACAGATATCACCTCTTCTTGAGATTAATCCTCTTAAGTTTAGATCTGGGAAATTGATCGAGAAGTAGATAGAAGAAGTATTTATCGATTTCCCAGATCTAATGAAATATTTTTACTCAATATACTTAATAGTATTATTAGAAACATCACCAATCATATCTGTATATGTACTATTGTTCTCATAGATAATAGTATTATTATATAAAGGATATACCTCTGGTATAATTTGATCTACTAATTTACCAAGCTCTTTACCTTCACTTAATATTTCATCAAGACCTTTTTCATCGAACTTATCATTATCTGCAAAAATATAATCTTTAATATTTAACTACTAATTACAATAATTCAAAAAACTAGAATTTATTATTTTGTATAGCGCCAACCACCACCTAAGGATTTAATTAATCCTATAACAGAGACTATTCTTAGACCTAACGTATCCATATCTGTTTTTCTGCGTTATATACGCCGTAATTTCAGCAGTTAATAGCGCTGAATAGTCAATTATTCCAGCTTTATACTGACTTTCTAATAATTTTAGAGCTTTTTGAGCATTACTTGCAGATTTAATGTCAATAATAGATTGCTTGTCAAGAATCCTCACCGAAGCTAAGTTATCTTCTACATCCTGGAAGGCTGCTAAAACTGTTTGCCTATATGTTGCTACACTAGCTTCATAGGCTGCTTTATCGGATTTTATCTGAGCTGCTATACTACCCACCATCAAATACAAAAATATTAGTTAACTGCGGACCAACTGACCAAAGCAAAATAGGCAAAGATATCAGATTTCTTGATCCAAAACCTTCTAAACCAGTTGAGGCATTAAGATTAAAAATAGGGAAGTAGCTAGATTGCAAAATACCTACTTGAGCATTAGCCTTTGCAACGAGCCTTTCATTTTGGGCTATATCTGGTCTTCTTTCCAGTAATTCTGAAGGAAGAATCTTAGGAATATCAGGCAAGGAAATATTATGCATTTGCTTTGAAGGTATAAGCTTAAAATTAGAAGGAATCTCACCTATTAATACTGCTATAGCATGTTCAATTTAAGCTCGATTAATACGATTATTCACTGCTAATGATTGGTCAGTTCGTAGGTTAGTATCAGCCGTTAAAATATCTATTTGATTAGATATTCCTGAAACCTGTCGTTTTTTACAAAATCCAAAGTTTTTTGCCAAGCTATAACTAATTTATCCAGTAATTCTTGATTCTTATCTAAAGTACGCAACTCAAAATAATATTGCGCTAAAAATGAGCTTTGCGCAGATAATCTAGCTGAAGCAAGAGCAGCCTTAGCCGATCCTGTAGCAGCAATATTATATTTAACAGCTTGCCCCCCATAAATCTATTTCCCAAGAGGCATTTAATTGCAGTAGATTATCATTAGATATTTGTGGCTTAGATGAAATGGACTGCAACGTTCTCATTCTTGTTGCAGAAGCCGAACCGGTAAGATTTGGGAAATAACTAGCTCTTGCTTTATATACTAAGGCAAGAGCCTACTTATATTGAGCTTCGGCTGTAATTACATTTTGATTGTTAATATTAAGTCTATCTTCTAAATCATTTAATATAGGATCATTAAATATCAACCACCACTTTCCCCTATCACATCCATCTTGAGGAATTGATTTTTTCCAAGTTACTCCCCCTTCCTTGAAACTTTCTGGCAATGAATCAATACTAGGCTTAAAATATTTGGGACCAACGGTACAGCTACAACATAAGAATAACAAAAGAAATAGTTTATTTACTTTTATTTTCATATAATAAACTCCTTAATTTTTTTACCGTAAGATAAATAGCTGGCGTAGTAAAGATAGTAAGCATTTGGCTAACAATAAGCCCACCAATGATAGCAATACCTAATGGAATGTCGTTGCATTTCTGAACCATAGCCTTTACCTAAAACCATAGGAATTGCCTCTAATAATGCCACCATAATTGTCATCATAATAGGTCTAAAACGTAAATTAGCCGCTTGATAAACCGCTTCTTTTGGCAAAATTTTATTATCCTTTCTAAGTTCTATAATAAAATCTACCATCATAATGGCATTTTTCTTTACAATACCAATTAATAATATAATCCCTATAAGAGCTATAACGTTTAACTCAGTCCTAGTAATTAATAAGGGTATTAAAGCCCCTACCCCAGCTGATGGCAGGGTAGAAATTATAGTAAGTGGATGAATTAGACTTTCATATAACATGCCAAGCACTATATAAACAGTAATTAAGGCTGCCATGATTAAATATGGCTCGTTTTTTAATGAATCCTGAAATGCCTGAGCTATACCTCGAAAAGAACCTTGTATTGAAACTGGCAAAGCCATGGAACCAACTACTTCGTTAATGATATTAACCGCATTACCAAGTGGTACAGATGGGTTATAGATTAAATGATAAAGTTGCCGCTGGAGCAAGCCCTTGATGATTTATTGACAATAAAGTTGGCGAAGTAGCAAAACTAGCAAAATTAGCAAGAGGGACTAACTTTCCTTTTGTTCCAGATACATAAATTTGCACAAGAGTTTTAGGTCTTTCTAAATATTTAGGAGCAATTTCTATTACTACATAATATTGATTTATAGTGTATATATTGTTGATAATAGGCTTTGACCAAAAGCTCTATAAAAGCTATGTCTACTTGTTTATTAGTTATTCCTAAACTAGCAGCTTTATTATAATCAACTTTAACATAAACCTGTAAACCGCGATCACGTTGATCACTATTAATATCCTGAATCTCTTTATATTTAGTAAGCTTATTCATAATTATCGGAGCGTATTTATTAATTTCCTCTATATTATCACCCGATATTAGTATATTGAAATTGAGCAATTCCAGGCCTTCCCCCAACTATTATATCTTGAACTGTTTGCATATATAAATTTGCTCCAGGAGTGGTTTGCAATTTTCCTCGCAATCTAGAGCTATTACCTCATCAGAAGATATGCCTCTTTCCTCTCTAGACTTTAGAAGCGTATATAATATACCGCTATTAGTTCCAGTGGTAAAACCTACTACGTGCTGGACAGCAGGATCCTGCTTTACTACACCCATAAATGATTTTAATACTTTATCTAACTAATGATTGAAATGAAAAATTTTGGTCAGTAACTATATTAGATACTATTCTACCTGTATCTTGTTGAGGAAAAAAACCTTTTGGAGTTATGGTAAATAGTATTATACTTAAGGTAATGGCAACTATAACTACTAGAGACATGGTTTTATAATAATTAAGAACTACCTTTGATAATTCTGCGTATCTCTTTATATAATTATAAATTTTTTGAAATATCGTTTCATTATCTTCTTTTTTACCTTTAATAGGTAAGTGCACATAGTAGGAGTAAGGGTAAGAGAAATAATTAGGGAAATTATAATAGAGACAGATAAAGTAACGGCAAATTCACGAAATAATCTCCCTATCACATCTTGCATAAACATCATCTATTACAAAACCTGTTGCAATAGTCAAAGCCATTAAGGTTAGATTATTAATACTAAAACCAAGAATATACGCCAATAAGAGATAACGGTATAGCAATAGCTGGAATAATAGTAGCTGGAATTGTTCGTAAAAATATATAAATTACTATTATTACTAATAATATTGAAAATAATAATTCAAAAGTTACATAGAAATTGATGCCCTAATAGTATTAGTTCGATCACTAATAATAGATACTTTAATAGATTTAGGAAGAGTAGAACTTAAATGCGGCAACAAATTTTTAATGCTATCAGCTACCTTTATAACATTTGCTCCAGGTTGACGCTGAATATTTATCACTATAGCCGGTGTTTTATTAACCCAAGCAGCTTGTTTAGTATTTTCAACATCATCAATAACATTAACTATATCTAATAGTCTAATAGGATTACCATTCTTATAAGCAACTATGATTTGTTTATAATCATCAGCAGATAATAATTGGTCATTGGTATTAATTACATATGATAAATTTGTCCCATCAAGGTTTCCTTTCGCAGCATTAACATTAGCCGCTTCAATACTATTTTGAATATCACTAAAGGCAAGCCCTAAAGCCGCTAATCTATTTTGATTAACTTGAACTCTTATTGCTGGACGCTGCCCACCGCTAATAGTTACTAACCCTACTCCAGATATTTGAGAAATTTTTTGAACTAATCTTGTTTCTGCTAAATCTTCTACAATAGGCAATTTAAGGGTTTCAGAAGTAAGGGCAAGAGTAATAATAGTACTATCTGCTGGATTAACCTTATTATAAATAGGTGGAAGCAGCATTAATAGCCGCTTGTACCTCTTGTTCAGCTATATCTAAACTAATATCTAAATTAAATAATAATGTTATTAAAGATGAACCATTTGAGCTAGTAGAAACCATTTGCTTTAACCCTGGCATTTGAGCAAATTGGCGTTCCAAAGGAGCAGTTATTGATGAAGCTATTACATTTGGATCAGCGCCTGGATAAAAAGTTGATACTTGTATTGTTAAATAATCAACTTCTGGCAGTGAAGAAATAGGAAGAAATTTATAACTAAGCAGACCAGCAAACATAATTGCGGTCATTAATAAGGAAGTTGCTATAGGTCTTGTAATAAATGGACTAGAAATACTCAAAACTCTACCTATTATTTTATAGAATTATTCGGAGGAACAGGTGGTGAAGTAACTATCACAGCAACCCCATCAGTGAGCTTATCTACCCCTTTAACTACTACTTGATCTTCAGCTGAAATTCCAGAACTAATAACCACTTCATCTACATTAACTATACCGGTTACTACCTTTCTAATGGCAACTTTATTTGCTTTATCATTCAGTAAAAAACAAAATCTCCAGACGGTCCATGTTGTACAGCATTAGTTGGTACTACTACCATATTTTCTAAATTATCTACTAGTAATTTAATATTAACAAATTGATTGGGATATAAAGTATAATCTTTATTTTCAAATTCCTCCTCTAATTTTATCATCCCTGAGTAGTATCTATTTGACTATCTATTGCTATTAATTTGCCAGTAGCAATAAGCTTCTTTTGCTGATGGTCATATGCTTGGACAGTTAAAGAACCTTTCTTTTTAAATTTTTCCATTACTTCAGGTAAATTATTTTCAGTAATGGAAAAAATAATAGATATCGGATCTATACTATTTAGAACAGCTATTGGTGTAGTATCAGAAGTTTGCAAATAACTTCCAATAGAGGATATTGGAGCTATTCCTATCAGCCCGTCAAATGGCGCAGTAATAGTACAATAGGCAATATTTAATTTTGTATTCTCTATAATGCCTTTATCCGTTTTGACATTACCTTCATATTGTTTAACTAAAGCATATTGCGTATCTAATATTTGTTTAGAAACAGAATTATCTTTTGCTAAAGATTGGTAACGTTTTAAATCAATTTTGCTATTCTCAAGTAAAGCAAGATCATGCTCTAATTGTCCTTCATTTTGAATTAATTGAGCTTTATAAGGTCTTGCATCAATTTCAGCAAGAACATCACCTTTTTTAACAAATTGCCCATTTATAAATAATATATTAGTAAGTTGGCCATTTATTTGCGTTTTAATATTTACTGTATTCTTTGAAGTAACGGTACCAAGAGCATCTATATATTGGAATATTTTTAGTTTGGGCCTTTGCCACTTCAGTGTAAAATCCTTTAGGGAGATTTCTTTTCTTTTATCAATATGATGTTTTAGTAAAAACCCTATAGCCAAGGCAATAACTATAGTAATAGCTATAATATATTTTCGGTATTTTTGATCTTTAATTATTGAACATATATGGTTCTTACAATCTAAAATTTCATGCATTACCATTACCTAACCTCAACTAGATAAGATCCATATAGATTAAAATTATCTTCTGCAGTATTTTATAGTAATGCATGACTCTAGTTTTGAAAATATAATAGTAAAAGAAACTATTAATTATATGAAATTTTTTATTTAATTAAAAAATTTATGCAACAACCTAAAATTATTGTTGTATTAAAAGACTTAATAAAATTAAATGGCAAAAAATCAGAAAATACACTCTATTCTCCTTGTAGATATCATTTAGATTTTTACTTATTCTCTAGTTTATGCTATATAGCTCCTAGTAAATTACTGCGCTAAAATGAAATTCAAGCAAGAGAACAAAGAAAAGATGAAAGATATTTAGAAATAGCAAAAAGCTTAAATCAAACCTGACGTTTCACAATTGATATAATTTCTAAATCATCATTCTTAACTAAAGAACAAATAGAAGATTTAAAATAATGACTAAGTTTCAAATTAAAACAACTACTAGACTACTAAAAGAAAAAGCCAGTATTGAGTATATATCCCAAGTTACTGGCCTATCTGTTGAGAAAATTCTAAAACTTTACAATATTCTCATTATTTCAATTAGCTATATAATACCTAGCGTAATTATGGCAACATACTAATTATTCATAAGAGAAATGTCATCACCTCTGTAGGTTTATATCTAAAATTGGATTTATGGAGCAAAAGCTAATTTATGCTTCATATTTACCAATTTAATATGGCAATTAACGCTACATGTTTCCGTTGCTACTTTCTTTTTAGCTGTAGAATTTTCTTTAGGCTTTAAAGCAATATTATGTAAAAACTCTTGAGTTTCCTTCTTCATATACTGAACTTTTACTTTTGCTACTCCTTGCCTTTTAAAGCCTAAAACGTCAGCAGCTTTTTCTGATACATCTATAATTCGGTTTTTAGAAAAAGGTCCTCTATCATTAATCAATACAATCAAAGATTTATTATTACTAAGATTAGTAACTTTTACTAAACTTGGCATAGGAAGATGACGATGAGCAGCCGTTAACAAATGCTTATTATATCTATCGCCATTTGCTGTTTTCTTTCCATGAAACCCATCTTTAGAACCATACCAAGACGCAACGCCAACTTGGCTATAATTAACGTCTTCTTTTGGTTTATATGTTGTTCCTTTAATTTTATATTCTTTTCCTATCTTATAATGCCCTTGGTAATAAACATTTTTAGGATCTTCTTTTGATAAATTCTTATATAATCTAGTCTTAGACCCACCAGAACAAGCGGTAAGTCCTATAGATATAATGATTAAGACGAATAATCTAAATAAATTTTTTATAGAATCTAGATTAATCTTGTTGATTTTCTTTAATTGCGGCATGGCAGATAACCCTCTTTACTCCTCTAATTTCAGAAGCGATAGAACTTACTCTTTCTAACTCTTCTTCTGATCTAGCGATACCAAATATATATACCACGTCTCTAACTGTTACTATTGTATAATTTACAAATTTAATATCGCGATTAGCGAAAGTTCTAGCTTTAATTTGAGCAGTAATTAAACTGTCCTTCGTATATTGAGCTAAATCAAATTGATCGCTATTCTTATCCAGAATCAGCTCATTAACAACTTCTTGTACACCTTGAACATCCCAAACAATCTCAACGGCTTTTAGAGCTTCTTCTTCATCGCTAACAATACCAGTAAGCAATACTCTTCTTTGAGTTACTTCTACTTTTATCTTAGTATATAACTTTTTAAAATTATCTTTCATGAAAGCTGTTTGGATTTTTCCTGATATTTTAACATCATCAATTGTTTCTCCAAGCGATCTATCTTTAGCAACTGCTATGGTAGAACCCGCAGCAACAGTAAAAATCGCTGGCATACATGAAGTTAAAGAAAAAGATAATATTATTATAGCAATAGTATTTCTATACATGATATTTTAAATCATTAGCTTATAATTGTGACATTCTAATAAAAAAATTAATAATTGCAAGTGTTTTTTATTAAACTACTTTGCCGGTTGATCCGAATCCCCTTTCCCCTCTATGGGTTTCGTCTAATGAATTAACTTGCTCCCATGCAACTTGTTGATACTCAGCAATAATCATTTGAGCAATTTTCATATTTCTTTCTACTACAAAATCTTCTTTTGAGTGATTGATTAAAATTACTTTTATTTCTCCACGATAATCAGCATCAATTGTTCCAGGAGAATTTAATACTGTAATCCCGTGTTTTAAAGCGAGACCTGATCTTGGTCTTACTTGAGCTTCTAAATGATCAGGCAATGCTATACTAATACCTGTAGGAATTAAACCTATTTCTCCAGATTTAATAGTTATTGGTTTCATATTTGCAGCAATTAAATCCATTCCCGCACTATGCTTAGTAGCATAATGAGGCAATACGTCAGGAGCGTGTTCTAATTTCTTAATTTTTACTTGTATATTCATAAAATTATATTTTTTAATTATAAAATGATTTCTGTTATATTTTGTTTTGTCTATATTTTACAGATAGAAAATTTACCTATTAATAATAATGCATTCTTGATGAGTATCTAATTTTTTACATACTGCTTTAGCTTCAGCTATATTTTGATAATTACCTGCAAATACAGAATAAAAATACGCCCCCTTCTCTGAACGAACTTTTTTTACATTAAAAGAAGTTTTGCTAAAAATTTTTGAGTATTTCTTTTTAATTCGTTCTACTTCCTGATTTGCTGCTAGTTCTGATTTTACTGATGCAAGTTGGATTTTATAATCATTTTGTTTTTTTTTACTTAAAAGCTGCTTAGTATTTATATTACGTTGTTCAGTTACTTTTACTATATTTAAACCTTCCTTACTAGAAGTAGGTTGATTATCTACTTGAACGCTTTTTTGTTCTCCAGTCTCTTTTTCTTGAACTGAGTTATCTTTAATTATATCTGCAACAACATCTTGATCTTTAGTGGAGTTACTCTGGTCATTCTCAACTATAATAGAAATAATATCTTCTACTGAATTTACAGGCTCCTCAGCTGATTTAGCTTGAGCAATATTTAGCGGCTTTTCTGGCTCAGGTTGTAATATTATCTGTTTGCTTGATTTCTTCTGCTCCAAGCTTTCATAAACTAAATTATTTGCATTAGCAATTGTTATCCCCCCAGTTTCTTTAGGCCTAATTTTTGTTGGCGCTTCATCTGGATAGATTGTTACTATTTCTTTATCATATAATAAATCGTAATTATTATAGAGCCAATATAAAACACCAGTAATTATTGCAAGTATAATAATAATTCTAAAAAAAATCCTACTTGTCATATTACTAATTTTTCTTAATCATACTATGTAAACGTAAAACCCATTTATCATTAAGAGCCAACCGCAAGGAGGCACAGATAGATTACTAAAGTTACTTAAACCTTATAACTACCTAAATCTCTTTTCTAGGTGTCATTCCCACGGAGGCGGGAATCCAAAAAAATATAAAAATTATGTTTTACTTATAAGATTTATGTGATTATTGGAAGAACTGGATTCCCGCCTCCGTGGGAATGACATCCTAGCTCACTTTATAATAATAACTATCCTCAAGCTACATCTTATCAATAGGTGTAACACCAATAATCTCAAAACCAACTTTTATAATCTTTTCAATAGATTTAGCTAAAGCTAAACGGGCTTTAGTTAAATCTATATTATCTTCTATTAAAAATCGATAATCATTATTTTCTTTACCAAAATTCCATAATGCATGAAACCTAGAAGCTACATTAATTAGATAAAAAGCTACTCTATGTGGTTCAAAATATTTTGCCGCCGCCTCAATAACTTTTGGCCAAGAAGCTAAAAGCTTTATCATTTCTATTTCTTCTTCAGTAGACAGTAATGATAAATCGTAATTATTTTCTAAAAATTGCTCATTCGCTTCTGGCATAGATTCTTTAGCTTTACTTAAGATAGAGATAGAGCGAACATGAGCGTATTGAACATAAAACACTGAATTGTCCTTTGATTGATCTTTTACTTTTACCAAATCAAAATCCAAAGGAGCGTCATTTTTACGAGTTAACATCATAAATCTTATGATATCCTTACCCACTTCTTCAGTTACATCCCGTACGCTAGTAAAACTTCCTTTACGTTTGGACATTTTTACTGATTCACCATTATGGACAAAATTTACCAGCTGACAAATTTTAACATCAACTCCTACCTTTTTGTCACTAAGAGCCTTAACTATCGCCTCTATTCTTTTTATATAACCAGAATGATCTGCTCCAAACACATATATTAAACGCTCAAAACCACGATCTATTTTATCTTTAGCATAAGCCAAATCAGAAGCAAAATATGACCAACTACCATCAGCTTTTTCTATTGATCGATCTTGACTATCACCATAATCAGTAGATTTAAATAATCTTTGAACTCTGCTATCCCAAGCATCATTACTCTTCCCACCTTTAGGAGCTGGTAACTGTCCTTCGTAGATCAAGCCCATTTTACTTAATAAATCAACTACTACGTCTATTTTCTTACTATCATGTAACGATTTCTCTGAGAAAAATACTTCATGTTCAATGCCTAAATCCTTTAAATCCCTTCTTATTAGATCTAGCATTTTTTCAACAGCGTATTTTTTAACTATCTCATTACGTTCTTGATCTGGCATCTTTAATAATTTATCACCATACTCTTCAGCAAGTCCAGCGCTAACATCTATTAGATATTCTCCAGGATAAAGCCCTTCAGGGATAGTAATTTTTTCTTTAGTTAATGCTTCTTGATAACGCAAAATAACTGTTTTTGCTAAATCTTCTATTTGAGCGCCAGCATCATTAACATAATATTCTTTAGTTACTTGATATCCTGTGGCGCTTAATATTCTAGCCAAAGCATCTCCGTAAACGGCGCCTCTAGCATGACCAATATGCATTGGCCCTGTAGGATTAGCAGAAACATATTCAACGTTAATCTTCTGATTATTACCAACATTAACTTTAAAAAACTCATCTTTATCAAGCAATATATCTTTTATAGAATTATGCCACTCGATTGCTCTAAGAGTAAAATTAATAAAACCAGGTCCAGCAACTTCTATAGAAGCAATATATGGCAATGGCGATAACAACTCTTTAAACCTAATTGCTATTTCTTTTGGGTTTGTATTTTGTTTTGAAGCAATAATCATTGCAATATTAGTTGCAAGATCACCATTAAGCGTATCTTTAGGAATTTCTATAGTTGTTGCTTGTAATATCTTTTCATCATTGCAAATTTCTTTACCGGCAATGATTATGTCATTTCGTAATTTGTTAAATATATTCATAAAAAATCAAACATTGTTAAAATTACAGGAATAAAGATCCTGATATTCTCGGATAGCAAAACGATCTGTCATGCCTGCTATATAATCAGCTACTATCCCTGCCCTAAAACTTTCATCCTGCTTTATAATTAACGCTTTCCAATTAAATGGTAATAAATCAATATTATCCATATATAATTTAAATAGCTCTTTAATAATTTTTTGACATTTTAAGGTCATGGAAGTTAATTTGTTATGTTTATATACCTTATTAAATAGAAATTGTCTAATTTCATTTATTCGCTCTTTTGTTTGGTCAGTAAAATCAACTATTTGATAATCAAGACTGCGAATGTCCTCTGTTGTAACAATTTTTTGCTTTTTTAAATTATCATTTGTTTGCTTTAATAAATCAGTTATCAAGTCACTTGTTAATTTACGAACAATTTCATAAGTAAGCCTTGATGAACTTATTTCTTTATATTGAGCTCTAACATCATTAATATATTGATTAATAAACTTAACCTCTGATAAATGATTAAAATCAATAATCTTAGTTCCTAAGCTATCTTCTAAATCATGAGAAATATAGCTAATATCATCCGCTAATGACGCTACCTGCGCTTCTGCTGAGGAATATCGCCCTAAATCAAGATCATTCTGCAAATTATATTCTTTAATATAGGTAGGGACATTATTAATCATTGGTCCATTATGCTTAACTATCCCTTCTAATACTTCCCAAGTTAGGTTTAACCCATCATAAACAGCATATCTTTTTTCTATCTTAGTAAGAATCTTTAACGTATGAGCATTATGAGAAAAACCTCCATAATTTTTCATACATTCATCTAACGCTATCTCTCCCGCATGACCAAATGGCGTGTGGCCAAGATCGTGAGCAAGAGCTACAGTTTCCGCCAAATCGCTAGACAAATTTAAAGTATTAGCAATGGATCTTGCAACTGTCGCTACCTCAATTGAATGAGTTAATCTATTTCTATAATGGTCACCTTCATGATTAATAAATACCTGGGTTTTATACTGCAAACGCCTAAACGCTTTTGAATGAATTATCCGATCGCGATCTCTTTCAAATTCATTACGGTAATTTGTTGGCTGCTCTTTATATAATCTTCCCTTATTTTTAGATGGGTCGCAAGCGTATGTAGCTAACATTGCATTACTCTTAATTGAATATAGTATATTTATAAGCATCACTATAGAACTAGCTATCAAGCTTTTCAAGAAAAAGATACTTGAAAAATGAAACTGTTATACATATTTTATATGTAACTTAAATAATAAATATATGTCAATTAAAGTCACTGATAACGCTTTCAAAAGAGTATCTGAATTAATAACTCTAGAAAAAAATCCCGATCTAGTTTTAAGAATATCCGTAGATGGTGGTGGATGTTCTGGATTTACCTATAATTACGAGTTTGTAACTAATAAAGATATATCTGAAAATGACGCTATATTTGAACAAAATGACGCTAAAATTATAATTGATGATATTTCACAAAATTTCATGACTGATTGCGTAGTTGATTATATAGAAGAATTAGGCAGCTCATATTTTGAGATACGTAATCCTAACGCTAAAGCTAAGTGCGGTTGCGGTAACTCGTTTTCTATTTAAGTTATTTACCAAAATATAACTTGCAAAAATTCTATAAAATTACTATACTCCTCATCTATAGTAGCAATATGGCCCTGGTATGCCTAGCTTGCTATATATTCTTGTAAATACCAAACAAAAGGAAAATTATGCCTAAATTAAAAACCAAATCAGCAGTAAAAAAGCGCTTTAAACTTACCGCTTCAGGAAAAGTTATTGGAACTCAAGCCGGTAAAAAGCACTTTATGAGACGTAGGACAAAAGCTCAACTTCGTAACCTTAGAGGAACTACAATTCTTTGTGGTCAGGACGCTAAGAATGTAAAAAAATTCTTCCTTCCATACGGAATTTAATAACTTTAATAGGAGATAAGTGAGATATGTCACGCGTAAAATCAGGAAAAACTTCCAAAAATCGTCATAAGAAGATCCTTAAGCTTGCAAAAGGCTATAGAGGAAGAGCTAAAAATTGTTTTAGCATAGCAATTGAAAAAGTAGAAAAAGCTTTAAGGTACGCCTATAGAGATCGTAGAAATCGTAAGCGCGATTTCAGAGGTCTATGGATACAAAGAATCAATGCGGCAGTTCGTGAGCATGGTTTAGTATATTCACAATTTGTTGGTGGGCTTAAAAAAGCTGAGATCGATATCGACCGTAAAGTACTAGCAGAACTTGCCGTTAACAACCCTACAGCTTTTGCTGATATTGTAGAGCAAGTTAAAAAGCTGCTAGTAAGCTAAAATAGCTTTTCTAGTAACTGTGGTAATTTCATAAAATCAATTTATTTCTGAGATTACCACAACTTGTTACCGATTAGCATCAACAATCCCAAAACTACCATCACAAACCAAATTCATTCTTACTTTTTATTGCTCTTTTTTCTGCAATAATTTTTGAACTAGCCTGACCTTTAGCTTGCTTTAAATAATTTACCAACTCTTTCCACAAATTGTTTTATTGTGTTACTAAAACTCTTCTTAGCATCAGCTATATTAATTCTTTCTTTAGCTAGATCTTCTTCTGTAACCTCTGAGAAAGCCTTTTTCGATCCAGTTTCTTGATATTTTTGTATTTCTACATTGTAACCACCATCAGCAAATGAAATTTTTGACTTTTTCTCTGAATTTCTCACTAATTTATCAACTTCTAAATTAGAATTAAGCTCTTTTATCTTTTCTCTTCTATCATGCTTATCGCCTCTATTATGCTTTCTGACATAGTTTGATTTATTATTATGCTTCTAATATCCATAACTTCTTTGAGCATTTCTTGAGCTGATTTTCTGCACTAAATAACTCAATAAAATATTCAACAGGATCATCAAGCTTTCTTCTTGGTTACAATTCATGATATCATACCATTGCTCTTTACTGAGATTTCCAACTTGCTTAGGTAAAAGTCTAATATTTCCTTCCTTATCCACTTGCAAATTATCTTTAGGTATATTTAGAATTTGCTCTACTTCAGCTTTATATTTTTTATGCTCTTTATTCCTATGCTCATGATACTCTCTAACATTAGCATACTGCCCCTAAAAACACTATCAAACGCTTCATTAAGGTATGAAGATAATTTTTCTTCTAATTTTTCATCCTGCTTAGCAGTAGGTTTTGTTATTTTTCCCTCTCCCTTAATATTCCTTATAATATTAAGGGTAAATCAACGTCTCTATTAGAGGCAATGTATTTTATGAATAATTATTAGAAAATTAAGAAACCTTGATAAGAATGTTACGATTTTGTTATTAAAGATATTAAAACTTCTTGTATTTATCAACTGACGGTTGATCGAATGGATTAAATCCCATATGGCGTGATATCAACATAATAGAGAGCATTGTATCAATTATCTCCGCTATTATTGTTTCTTCATTAATGTCAAAATTATTGATTGTGGCAGGCCTTTCTATTTTGATTAAGGCATCATATATATTAGCGGCATGAGCAGCCAAGCTTAAATCAATATCTGATCCAGATTTATTATTGGTAATAATTTTATAAAATTTATCATCTGGTCCTTCTAAATAAAGCTGCAACAAACTATGTTGGTCAAAGGTTCCCCTTGATATTAAAGGAGTTATACCAAAAGCATTTTTACCAAGAGATTCCGCTATAATTTGCTGCTGCCATCTACATAAACCATTCAATTGGTAGCTATAGTTAAATAGGATGAATATATGCCTTCCTAAAGAATATTGATTAAGGTAATATTCCACTAACTGACAAATATCATTGCCATCAACAATGAATTTATCTACTCTCTTCTGAGCCGCATCAATAATCTTTTCTATATTAAGTCCTGCAACTAAAGCTGGCAATAAACAAGCATTAGTAATGACTCCAAATCTTCCACTACATATAGTATCATGCTCAAATGTATGAGTTTGAAAAGATTTTGCTAAATTAAATAATAGATTATCACTAAAAGGAACTATTATATGAACATTTTGCGGCACAACTCGCAAAACTTCTAAAACATATTTTGTTAATAAATATGTTTCATTAGTATTACCGGATCTACTTAAAGCAAAAAATACTGTTTTAGCTAAATTAATTGATGATAATTTTTCATTAATTTCTAACTGATCTAAATTATCAAGATAAATTTTTTTTTTATTAGACTTAGCCTGAACGCTAAGCAATGCCATAACATTTAAAGAAGAAGCCCCTAGACCAATTATAACAATATTATCGTATGTTTGAGATATAGGACTTGCAATTTCTTGCAGCTTTTTTTGATCTATTAAATCAAATCTTAAAACATCGTATTTCTTATCTTTTACTTCAAAAACTAACTCTTTATATGTATTGCTAAGCATAAATTTTATTCTTTATTGGTATATTTGGAAGTTATTATAATAATTACACTCAAGTAGCGAAGTAAAGCTGAGAGTATCTACTTAAAGGTGAGAATCCTCAGAAAATATAAAAACAAACACGTCATTGCGAACAAACGTATGTGAGCGTGCAATCTCGCAATGCTATATATTCTGGTTCCCGTCGTAGCTAGAACGACATCTTTGTCTTGATCTATCCCTTGCTATTTAGCAACTCAAACATAGTTTTACCAATATCAGCTGGTGATCTAGTAACAGTTACCCCTGCACTTTGTAACGCTTCAAGCTTATCTTCAGCTGAACCTTGACCGTTAGAAATAATCGCTCCAGCATGCCCCATTCTCTTTCCTTCAGGAGCAGTAACACCAGCAATAAAGCTAACTGTCGGCTTTTTGATTTTTGAGCTTTTAATTAATTCTGCTGCCTCTTCTTCAGCACTTCCACCTATTTCCCCAATCATAATAATTGATTTGGTTTCTTCATCCTGTAAAAACAACTCTAAAGTGTCAACAAAACTAGTTCCATTAACTGGATCACCACCAATACCAACACAAGTAGATTGCCCTAACCTTACAGCTGTAGTTTGAGCTACCGCCTCATAGGTTAAAGTACCAGATCTAGAGATAACTCCTACTGAACCACGCTTATGAATATAACCAGGCATTATCCCTATTTTACACTCATCCGGCGTAATAATTCCCGGACAATTTGGTCCAATTAATCTAGTTTTTGATCCTACTAAAGCTCTTTTAACCCTAATCATATCAAGAACAGGTATACCTTCCGTAATACAGACAACCAACTCTAATTCTGCATCTATAGCTTCTAAAATTGAATCAGCAGCAAAAGGCGGTGGAACATAAATAACGCTAGCTGTTGCTTTAGTTTTGGCAACTGCCTCACTAACTGTATTATATACTGGAAGATCTAAATGAGTCTGCCCACCTTTTCCTGGAGTTACTCCACCAACCATTTTAGTTCCATAAGCAATAGCCTGCTCAGAATGGAAAGTTCCTTGAGAACCTGTGAAACCTTGGCAAATTACTCTTGTATCCTTATTAACTAATATAGCCATATCTATTTTACTTCTTTATTTCATTAACAATTTTTTGAGCAGCGTCACTTAAATCATCTGCTGCTACTATTTTTAAACCAGAATTTGCTAGGATTTCCCTACCTATTTCAAAATTAGTTCCTGATAGGCGTACAACCAGTGGTACTTTAATACCAATATCTTTTACAGCAGCAATAATTCCTTCTGCAATGATATCACAACGCATTATCCCACCAAAAATATTAACTAAAACCCCTTTTACCCCATGATCAGATAAAATTATTTTCAGAGCCTCAGTAACTCTCTCACGATCAGCGCCACCACCAACATCTAAGAAGTTTGCTGGTTCAGCTCCATATAGTTTAATAATGTCCATTGTTGCCATAGCAAGCCCAGCACCATTAACCATACAACCAATATTACCATCCATTTTAACATAACTAATGTCAGCATTAGCAGCTCTAGTTTCTAGAGGATTTTCTTCATCCTCATCTCTAAATTCTAAGATTTTAGGATGTTTGAATAGAGCGTTTTCATCAAAATTAATCTTAGCGTCTAAAGCTAATAAATTTCCATCATGCTTAGTTACTAGAGGGTTTATCTCAATCTGGCTAGCATCAGTTTCAACAAAAGCTTTATAAGTTGATTCAACTATTTTCATCATCTGCTTAACTTGGGCATCTTTAAATCCAAGCTTATAAGCTATTTCTCTACAATGAAAGGGCTGTATACCAGTTGCAGGATCAACAGTTACTTTAATAATCTTTTCTGGAGTTTTTTCAGCTACTTCTTCTATATCTACTCCACCTTCTGTAGAAGCAATAAAAGTAATTTTGCTCTTATTACGATCAAAAACCGCGCTAAAATAATATTCTTTTAAAATGTCACAACCTGCTTCTACGTAAATACGACGAACTCTTTGTCCCTCTGGAGATGTTTGATGAGTTACTAAATGTATACCAAACATTTTATGAGCAATTTCCTTAGCTTGCTCTTTATCCTTTACTACCTTAACGCCACCAGCTTTACCTCTACCGCCAGCATGAATCTGAGCTTTTACTACATATAAATCTGCATTTAAGCTATCAATTTTACTATCTATATCTCCTTTCTCCAATATTACTACACCAGTTGAAGTAGGTATACCATATTGTCTTAAGACCATCTTTGCTTGATATTCGTGGATATTCATTGTTATAATTTTTTATTTAAATAATTTTTCATAATATCTAAATAGCTATCTTATGTAAAGTCGCAAATATAATATAGATTTTATAAAATTTATTTATTAATCAACCTTTACAAATACTATTTACACGAATTACAAGTACTTACAGCCAATTCTTAATAATTATCTTAAAAAGAGAAAATCAATGTCATTTCTAGCTACACCGAACTTTATTTCATAAAGGTCTAAAGTTACTCATCATGGCGAGTGATTGCTAAAAGCAATCGCATGTCATGACATCAATAATACTAAACATCCAAATTTATTACATTTAAAGCGTTTTCTTGGATAAATTGTCTTCTAGGCTCAACTATATCGCCCATTAAAGTTGAGAAAATTACTTCAGCGCTATCCTGCTCTTCCACTTTTACTTGCAACATCGTTCTTTTTTCTGGATCTAACGTTGTTTCCCATAATTGTTCAGCATTCATCTCACCAAGTCCCTTAAAGCGTTGAATACTAATGCCTCTTTTACCATTTTCTAAAATAGTACTTAATAATAAGCTAGGAAGCGAAATAGCATATTCTTGATTTCTGACAAGCAATCTACTAGGAGCACTAAACAAAACTTCAATTGCGCTAAAAGCTTTTGATAATTGAGTAAATTCAAAAGATTCCAGCTGTTCTTTATATAAAGTTTTGCTTTCCTTTACCCCCCGTACTAAACGAAAGAATTCAATATTACTATGATGTACTGTAAACTGCCAATCTGTTTTATCTGGCTCAGCATCACCTAGATTTAAAATACTCAAGGCAGCAGTAATTTTATCTTTATTATTTTCATTAAAAATTTGTTCATTAAGTAAATTGTTAATAGCCAAAACTTCTGCTATTGCCTTATTAAATTTTTTCCCCACTTGCTCAAGCAAATTACTAAACTTTGTAGTATGTTTGACAATTTCTGTAAGATCATTATCGACTACTCTAAGCCCGCTATGCAAAATAATTACTGAATCATTAACTGACGCTTTAATCAAGTAATCCTGCAAGGCTTGCTCATTTTTTAAATAAAGTTCACTACTACCTCTTTTTACCTTATATAAAGGCGGTTGAGCGATATATAGATAACCATTATCAACAACTTGTCGCATATGACGATAAAAGAAAGTTAGCAGTAAAGTCCTAATATGTGAGCCATCTACGTCAGCATCGGTCATAATAGTAATTTTATGATATCTTAACTTTTCTAAAGAAAATTCTTCACCAATTCCAGTTCCAAGCGCCGTAATTAGCATTCCTATTTGCTCCGAACTTAACATTTTGTCAAATCTGGCTCTTTCAACATTAAGAATCTTGCCTCGCAACGGTAAAATCGCCTGAAATTTTCTATCTCTACCCTGTTTAGCTGTACCACCCGCAGAATCTCCTTCTACAATAAATAGCTCTGAATGAGCGGGATCTCTTTCCTGACAATCAGCAAGCTTTCCTGGTAAATTAGATATATCAAGAGCCGTTTTCCTACGAGTTAGTTCTCTAGCTTTTCTAGCCGCTTCTCTTGCGGTTGCCGCTTCAATAATTTTATTAATAATAGTTTTTGCCTCAAGAGGATGCTCTTCAAGCCACTCTAAAACCTTTGTATATACAGCGTTTTCTACAATTGGTCTAACTTCGGAACTTACCAATTTATCTTTAGTTTGTGATGAAAATTTTGGATCCGGCACTTTTACTGATAAAACGCAAGATAATCCCTCTCTACTATCATCACCAGTTAAATTAATTTTAGCCTTCTTATTAAGACCAGATTTTTCAAAATAACCTGATATAACCCTAGTTAAAGCTGCTTTAAAAGCAATAAGGTGAGTACCGCCATCCCTCTGTCTGATATTATTAGTAAAACATAAAATATTCTCGTGATATGAATCATTCCAACTCATAGCTAACTCAAAAGCAATACCAGATTCTGGATTATTAGCGCTTACAGCTATACATTTATGTAATGGGCTTTTGGCTTTATCAATATATTTTACATATTCTTCTACACCACCATCATAACAAAATTCTATCTCTTGATGCTCGGCAAAACGATTATCCTGCAGAAGAATTCTTACTCCAGAATTTAAAAAAGCTAATTCTCTAAGACGATGTTCAATAGTCGCAAAATTAAATTCAATTTGTTTAAAAGTTGTTGCAGACGGAAGGAAGGTAACTTCTGTCCCTCTCTTACCTACAGAATTTCCTTTAAGTTCAAGTGGGGCTTCTGAAACTCCATCTCTAAACCTCATAAAATATTCTTTATTATCTCGCCAAATTCTTAGCTCTAACCACTCAGATAAAGCATTTACTACCGATACACCGACACCATGCAAACCACCTGATATTTTGTATGAATTCTGATCAAATTTACCACCAGCGTGTAATTGAGTCATAATAACTTCTGCAGCTGATATTCCCTCTTCCTCATGAATATCTACTGGTATTCCACGACCATTATCGCGTACGGTAACAGAACCATTTGAATTTAAGATCACATTAATTAAATCACAATATCCTGCTAAAGATTCATCAATAGCATTATCCACAACTTCATAAATCATATGATGCAGACCAGAACCGTCATCAGTATCCCCGATATACATACCAGGTCTTTTTTTAACTGCTTCCAATCCTTTTAATACTTTAATTGAGTCTGCTCCATACTCAATTTCTGCTGCTTCAATTTTTGCTGCTTCTACTGTCATAGACTCTTATTTACCGTTTGATATTAAATTACTTACGTATACAAAGATTACTATACACTAAAATTAAACTGTATGTATATATTCTTTCTTATAAAAATAAATGATTACTCATGAAGGTAAGGCAAAGTAGATGTTATTCTTAGCTACGGCGGGAATTCAGAATGATAAATTGAATAGGGTTACATATGCCCCCCTCATGAGCTACAGAAGCCATCTCACGGTGGTTCGTGAGACATTGCTTTCGTGGATAAATTACGTTATTGCGAGCAGATTTGCTAAAAGCAAATCCGCATGACAATCCAGTAAAATAACTTAAAAATACTAGCAGCATTAAGGTATTTCTGGATGGCCACGGAGTCTAATGACTCCTCGCCATAATAGTTAATAACCCTTTTTTGATCCATGAAAGCAATACTGACTCGTGGCAAAGAATCTTTTTTTTATTTATGAATTACCATATACACGGGTAATGTGACATTAACATTATAATTCTCCATACAACAAAGCTACCTTTAGCTAAGAATAGCATAGGAACCGATATTCTAAGGATAAATCAGCATTTCTAATCCATGCAAATTTAAAATAGATACATTAACTCAAAAAATTTAGTTTATTCAGAGCCAGTATTAGTCCCTGTATACCAACTTTTACTTCTTCAGCGCTATTATCTTGTGTATTATTATATATATTCTCTCCGCTACTAATCACCACTATAGCCCTAGTCAGAATATTGCCAAAACCTTCAATATACATACCAGAGGTTTCTTCCTTATCTTTTAGACCTTTTAATAGTTGAATGGAATCTACTATTCCATACCTATCTTTTTCAGACGATGTTACTCTCATATATTCTTATTAACCATTCAATATCATGTTTCGTATACAAAGATCACTATACACTAAAATTAAACTATAATGTATATGTTCTTTACTTAATAATGATTACTCAATAGGATCTAAGCAAGTTACTAAATGCATTAGTCAATTACATGTAACACAATTTTTATACAGAAAATTTATTATCATAAACTAGCCTTTATACTGTTCTTATGCCGTATAATCATCAACAACACCAGTAATTTTTGTTGTTTCATCAGTAACATGGGTAAATATATCATTAGTACCTATATCTACTTTGATAGCGCCATCTTGCGAAAGTAGTAATACATTTTTATAAAAATCTAATGCTTATTAGAGATTAAAATTTTAGCTTCCTTAACACTTAAGTTTTTTAAGTCATCTTTAAGTTTGTTTAAATTAAGATACCCTTTTTCATATCCTTCGTATGCCTCATTAGAAAGTAAAAGTTCAATTTCTGTATCACATGAATTAAATATAGCATTACTGAGTTCTTTTATAGTGAAGTATTTGATTTTCATAGCTTTTAACAGCATTATCAGAAAGCAGAAGATTGGATCTTTCAGTTGATAAGTGCTTTATAGCATTGCAGAGTTCTTCTATGGTGAACCATTTATTTTCATAACCTTTAATAGCATTGTCAGAAATAGCTAGGTTAATTTTATTTTTACAAGCACTTATTGCTCTGGAACCAAAAGATCCCATAACATGTAATAAATCATCTACACTAAAGTATTTATTATTATATAATTTCTTTCCTTGATCAGATGACACTATTTCAATAATAGTTTTTTGAAGTTTACCATATTTAATCCAAACCCTGTTCTTCTTAAGTATTTTTTTGTCTGCATCAGTTAACTCTAATATCACTTTCTCTAAGAGCTTTTTTTATTGTTTTATAGCCCATTTTTACTCAAATTCCTTAATTAATAAATATAAACAAAATTAATTAATTTTTGTTAATCAATACCATTAAGGTTAGGTAAATATAATATTTATATAAAATCTTCAAGATAAATTTAGTATAGTTTAAGGCAGTTTTACTACTAATCAAAGTAAAGGCCTATATTCCTAAATCCATACAAATTATAAAATAAATATATTTCTCTCCTAGAGTTTATTGTTTATTATAATATCAACAAATTTTAGTAGGTATAAATGACTAGATTAAATTTCAAACATATTTCCGATATATTAAATGATTATGATATATTTTTATTTGATCTTTGGGGAGTAATAGTTGAAGGGAATCACAACTACCCAGGAGTAGTTGATAATGTTAATCGTATAATAGAAAAAAATAAAAATATCTTTTTCGTTACTAATGCTCCTCGTAGCGCTGAACATTTATTAGGTAAAATGACTGAATGGGGAGTTAAAGCTACTAAAGAAATGATTGTCAGTTCTGGCGAACTAACAGTAGAGATGATTGTAAATATTGTAAATAACGAAAAGGCTTTAGGTGTTCAAAACCCTCTAGTATACCATCTCAAAACAGATGAAAATGATTTAATAGCTAAAGCAGAACTCTCTATAACTAATGATATAGATAAAGCTAATGTTTTACTCTTATCATTATATTGTGATGAAGGTAAAGATTTAGATCTAGATAAATATGACGAAATATTGAAAAAAGCTGCTGAAAAGAAAATTCTCACTCTCTGCGCCAACCCAGATTTTGGAATAATGCAACAAGGAGTCTATAGATATTGCGCTGGATATTTTGCTGCTAAAGTAAAACAATTTGGCGGCGAAGTAATTTACGCAGGTAAGCCATATCCCGAAATATACAATAAAGTACTAAATAACTTTCCTAATGTTCCTAAAAATAGAATTCTTATGATTGGAGATACTTTCTATACCGATATTCTTGGGGCAAATAAAATAGGAATAGATTCAGCTTTAGTACTAACAGGCAATGCTTCAAAATTTCATAGTCAATATTATACTATTGAAGAAAAATTAATACATTTAAAAATTGCCGCTACTGAAGAAGAAGTAATGCCAAGTTTTGTAATTCAATTAGGGGAAAAAGGAGAATTTTTTTATAATAGTTAAAAATTATTAATAAAGTTGAAAAATATATTTGATTGTCAAGTTCTTATAATATATTTTCCCTTTAAAATATACATATAGGGAAAATATATGAAAAATATCGGCTATAATGAAAGTTTAGGATGTTTAACTCTATTAGATCTAGAAGATCCTCAATATTCATCTCACAAGAAAAAAATTTCCAAGAATTTTTAAAGCTTCTTGAAGCTAACAATAGTATTATTAATATAACAATTAAATGTAATATTAATGCTGAAAATTTATTAAAAATATTAGAAAAAACTATTAATATACAAACACTGGCAATTGAGAATAATCAAGAAAATGGCATTGAGTTAGCTAAAGCTATTTTCTCTACACCATTACCATATCTCATATCTCTTAACTTAAAAGATATGAATCTTAGCTCTAGCATTCAAGATATTAAAACTGCTAATTTGCCAATGTTAAGAAAATTTATTGCCGATGACAATTATCTTAGTTCTAAAGATGCAGGACATATATTATCTAGTTTATCATTACCCGAACATTTTAAGAGTTCTAATAATAATAATGTTGGATCAGACTTATCTGAGCATATTACACCAAAACAATTACCAAATCTTAAAAAATTAATATTAGGAAATGATTATTCTTCAAAAAATCGCTTTGATGTTACTGGATTAAATAATTTACTTCAAAAAACTCCTCATCTAACAGATTTTGATTTAGGAAATAAGCTCTCCCCTAATTCAACAGAAGCTTTTTTAAATGTAAAAACTATAATTAATCTACAAATTTCCCATAAAGATTTATTACCTAATGATTTAAAAAATCTATCAGAGACTAATATACATCACATTTCTTTTTCCACCACAGTACATCAAAAAATTATAAAAATTATTATGAATATATAAACGAATATAACGAGGAAAATTATGCTCAATATCTTCTCTATATATTTATCATGATGGGCTTAGGAATGAAAACACTGGTGATGAAGTACTTCAATCAATAAAAACCAAAGAAATTGGTTGGAATAAATACTTATCTGAATATTATTATTCCCATGAATGGGCACAAAAATATTTTTATGCGCTTTTTCCGACTTGCAATAATAGCGTTAGTTTAACAGGTAGTACTTATGATAATAGTCAAGATTGCTAAAATAATTTAAAAAGTTTATTGAAATTAATTAAATAATTTGCTAATAAACTAGCAAGTTATTTAATTATCTATTTTCGTAACATAAATAGTTTCACTGCAAATAATTTATGCGGCCGTGGCGGAATGGTAGACGCGCAGCGTTGAGGTCGCTGTTCTTAACGGAGTGGAAGTTCAAATCTTCTCGGCCGCACCAAAATAATAAGTATAATCTTAAATCTAGATTTTAAATTATACTTAATTAGTGTAGAATCAACCTACAATTAAATTTGTAATATCTAATTCTTAGCACTAGAATGCGGTCTACTCATTCTTCTCTAAGGAATATTTTCATAGTCATCCCAAACTTGTTTCGGGATCTTAGATGCTGAAATAAATTTAGCATGACATTGATGACCTTTGTAACGGCTTTTAAGTGTTTAGCTGTATACTTTTATAACTCAAATAAATCCCATGAGGAGTTATGCAGAATCAAACAAAAAGTATATTACCTGTTCATCAAGATCATTATGAGGAAACTTTTGAACAAATTGATTTTCTTATTAATAATGATCTATTTGAACAAGCTGCAGAGATTATGAAAAATCTCCATTATGCTGATCTTGCCGATTTGTTAGATAATATAAATCAAAAACTATACAAAACCCTTATACCTTTAATACAGGACAGTTTCAGCCCAGAAACTCTAATCCAGCTAAGCGTTAGTAGCAAATCATTAATTTTAGAAATTTTAGGTATTCAAAAAACTACTCAGCTAATTAATCAGTTACCCATAGAAGACGCTATTGAAGTTATAGTTGATCTAGACGAAACTACTAAAGAAATAATATTAGATAATCTCAAGAAAGAAAAAAAACAACAAATTCTAGAAGGTTGTACTTATCCAGAAGATACAGTTGGTAGGGTAATTGAAAGAAATTTTGTTTCTTTTCAAGAAGACTGGACTGTAACAAAAGCTATTGAGTTTATTAAAAGTAAACATATTAAACAGGATTTTCATGCGGCTATCGTTACAGATAGTAAAAATCGTCCTATAGGTATTATCCTATTAAGCACCTTACTTAAACATAAAGGCGATGAATCACTAAAAAAAATAATGAGTCATGATTTTAAGATCACTGATGTATTTACTAACTTAAGTGAATTAAGCTTTATTTTTAAGCAATATGCTTTAACTATCGTTCCAGTAGTAAATAAAAATGGCAAACTAATAGGAACCGTTTCTATAGATAATATGATCTATATTATTGAAGAACAAACAGAAAAAGATATTATGTCTCTTGGCGGGGTTCATACTCAAGATACTTTTTACAATCTTTTTTATACAGTAAAACATAGGTTTCCCTGGCTATTTGTTAATCTAATTACCGCCTGTTTCACTTCTGTTATTATCAATCAATTTAGTCTAACTATTTCTAAACTTATAGCAATTGCCTCTATTATGCCCATAGTTGCTTCTATGGGAGGCAATGCTGGCACGCAAGCAATGACCGTAACAGTAAGAGCTCTTGCTAACAAAGATATCCATCATAATAATATTTTAAAAGTTGTTCTTAAAGAAGTAGCAGTATGCAGCTTTAATGGCGTTGCATTAGCTTTGATTGGAGCTCTTCTAAGCTTAGTTATGCTGTCTGACCCTAATCTTAGTTTAATTTTTGCTATTGCCGTTATATTAAATTTTCTAATAGCTGGTTTCTTTGGCTCAGTAATCCCTATTACTCTACATTATTTAGATATTGATCCCGCCACCGGCTCCGGGGTTTTCTTAACTACCATAACCGATTCTTTTGGCTTTTTTACTTTCCTAACTCTAGCCTACTTATTTTTAGTATAATTATTACGTTAATTATATTCTTAGTGTCATTCCAGCCAAGTAGGAATCCAAGAATATAATAGAAGAAGATCTGTTATCACGAACCGTCGTAAGACGGCATTGTGATCTCAAGAATTTTATTTCATGAGATTACCACGGGAGCTAAAGCTCCCTTGCAATGACGATTGATTACTACTTCTTAGATTCCTGCCGTAACTAGAATGACATCCTAACGCCCTTGTTGTTGATTATTATTTTTTCTATTATTAGGCCTTGGAGCTGGCGGATTAATCTTTGGTTGTTGAATAGGCGTATTTTTTCTAAAATTTTGAATGGTTGCTGCTGTTGATTTTGTTGTTGCTGAGGCTGCCGTTGTTGCAATTGTTGTGGCTGCTGATTTGGTTGCGGCGGCAAGCTCTGAAAGTTTGTCATTTGTGTCATATTTGATTTTGGAGGAGAAATAACGTCTTTTGCCACCTTTCCTGCTAGTACAACCCCAGCTACTACTGCGCTATATGGAAGAGTAGCTATCATAGCTACTCCTATAAGCGCCTATATTATCTTATTATTTTTAATTTTTGTTCCCGTATCTTTAAAAGACTGGGTAACTCTACTACCTATAGCATTTAATACTGACTCTATTCTATTAGGAATATTACCAATTTTATTATCTATATTACTAAAAACTTGCCCTAGTTTACTAATTTGGATATTTTTCTTTAACAACATCTTTTCCTATTTTTGCGGCAATAATAGATCCTGCAATTGCTGCACCAACTGGGGATTATAATAAAAGCACTCCCATAGCAACTGATTTTACAGGATTTCTTTTTATTGACTTCCATAAGTTACCAGCAGAAGTCCAACCTTTACTATCTTGCTTGTATTGCTGCTGCGCTTGTTGTTGAGATTGTACTACTGGTTGCCTAAATGGTTGTTGATACATCTGTTGTTGGCGCGGTTGTGACGGCATATATACTGGCGCCTCTTCATATTTTAACGGATGGTGTGGCTGACGTGGATAATCTCCAAGTGCTTGCTTCTGTTGCTTTGATGGATTAATCTTCTTTTGAACTTCCTGTTGCTGAACTTGCTTCCTTTGTTGTTGCCTTTGTATTACTCCAGCATGTTCTTGACGCAATTGAGTTACATAATCCTTTGAACTGCTTTCAGTAAGATTAGATTTTATTGGCTCGCCATTAGCAATTTTTATTAGATTATCTTACAACAATAGGTCCACAATCATAATCATTCCACTGTTGTTTAGTTTCAAGATCTGTAATTGGCGCTTCAGGGGCTACCTGTTGTAAAAAGCTTTTTAAATTAGGGTTAATTGGTGACCCATCAGGGTTATTATAAGTAAAGATTAAATCATTAGCTCGACTTTTAGTAATTATCAAAGAAACCCAATGAGCATTACCTAAATTAATAGGTATAATAGCAGATTTTTTATTATTATTGCTCTTTAATTTAGTATATTCAATATTAAGTGTATTTTTAAGAGATTGCTTATTTTTTTCATTCCAAAGCAATGGTTCAGGAAGTACAATATCAACTGCTTTTGTATCAATTTTATCTCTCAATATATTAAATATATCATGCGATTCGTACCAATGTTGTTCTTTATTAATTTGCTGAGAATCAGAAGTAAGACCAGCTGCTTTAAAATTAGAATCTATTTCTCTTATTTGATTATTAGTTTCTAATAATAGATAATTTTCATTAAGGTAATTATTATTACCTTGCTCTTGTTTTATAATACTGCCATTAATTAATAATCATTAACTAGTTCAATAATATTACATTTAAATTAGGCAATATTATTCTGTTGTAAAATCTCACTTATTATTAATTTTTTCTAAATAGGCAAGCATTTTCTTTGCTTCTTCTGATTTGCCTGTATAAATTATATTTTTATAACCTAATTTAATAGCGGAAAATAATGCCGCGTGATCATCTCCTACTTCAATAATAATCCCAGTAATTTGAGGAAATTCTTTTTGTAATGTCCTAAACATATAATCCAATACTAAAATACCATAATACCTAGTACTGCCAATTTTATTAGTTAAAATAACTGGATCATGATAATGATGTAAAAATTCTCTCGCATCACTTAAATTTTCTACAATATAGGTTTTTGGCATTTAGATATTCTTATTATTTTTTAACTAATAGCATAACATTCAGGCTCGTAACTCTTGATTTTTTACTTTGATTAGATATTATTCTATAAGAGCTTAATCATCTTTAGTTTAATCAATTTATGACAGATATAAAAGATCAAAATAAAACTACCCGTAGAGACTTTATTACCCTAACTGCCAGTAGTATGGTAGCAGTTGGCGCAGTATGCAGTGCTTGGCCCCTTGTTGATTCACTAAACCCTTCAGCTGATGTTTTAGCGATGTCCTCCATAGAAGTAGATATATCTCAAATACAACCAGGTCAAACTATTACTGTTAAATGGCAAGGAAAACCAGTCTTTATTACAAATAGAACTCAAGCGAAAATTGATGAAGCGAGAGACGTCAAACTTTCTGAATTAATGGATCCAGAACTTGATCAAGACCGTGTTAAAGCTGGACATGATCAATGGTTAGTTACTATTGGTATTTGCACTCATTTAGGATGTGTACCACTTGCTAATCAAGGTGATTACGATGGATGGTTTTGCCCATGCCACGGCTCCCAATACGATTCATCTGGACGCGTAAGAAAAGGACCAGCTCCATTAAATTTAGCTATTCCCCCTTATGAATTTATTTCTGATACAAAAATTAAAATTGGATAATTATTTATGAATAACGACAATTATCCTGAGAAAACTAATTCTATAGTAGAATGGATAGACTACAGACTTCCTGTTTTTTCATTTTTAAAACATTTAGGTGAATATCGTACTCCTAAAAACCTAAGTTATATGTGGAACTTAGGATCAATAGCCGGTATTGCTTTATTAATCCAGATTATTACTGGTATTATTTTAGCTATGCACTATACCCCACACGTAGACCATGCGTTCGAAAGCGTTGAAAAAACCATGCGTGACGTCAATTATGGCTGGCTGATACGATATACTCATTCTGTAGGCGCTTCAATGTTTTTTGTAGCGGTTTACCTACATATCTTTAAAGCTTTATATTACGGCTCATATAAGTCACCACGAGAATTATTATGGCACATTGGTATCATAATTTTTCTAACCATGATGGCAACAGCTTTTATGGGCTATGTTCTACCATGGGGACAAATGAGTTATTGGGGAGCGACTGTAATTACCAACTTATTTTCCGCAATACCTATTATAGGAAAATCAATAGTTACTTGGCTTTGGGGAGGTTTTTCCGTTGACAACCCAACACTTAATAGATTTTTCTCTCTACATTACTTATTACCTTTCATTATTGTGGGCCTAGTAATGTTGCACTTAACTGCTTTGCATATGCATGGCTCAAATAATCCTAAAGGCATAGATGTTAAATCCAAAAAAGATACTATACCTTTTCATCCATATTATACGGTAAAAGATTT
The DNA here is from genome assembly GCA_050920655.1 of Candidatus Rickettsia vulgarisii. Lineage (GTDB taxonomy): Bacteria > Pseudomonadota > Alphaproteobacteria > Rickettsiales > Rickettsiaceae > Tisiphia > Tisiphia vulgarisii. Next base: position 684,241 of record CP133317.1, read on the forward strand.
TGTTGGATTTGGTTTTTATTTTTTAATATTTGCTTTCTTTATATTTTATCAACCAAATTATCTAGGTCATCCTGATAATTATATCCCAGCTAATCCTTTAGTTACTCCTGCTCATATTGTACCAGAATGGTATTTCTTACCGTTTTATGCAATCTTAAGAGCTGTACCATCTAAGCTTGGCGGAGTATTATTAATGTTTTCTAGTATTTTTGTATTATTTGTTCTACCTTGGCTTGATACTTCAAAAGTCAGAAGCGCAAGCTTTAGACCAATGTTTAAAATAGCTTTTTGGATATTTGTTATAGATTGTTTAACACTTGGATATCTTGGTGGCATGCCAGCAGAAGAACCATATATTACTTTAAGTAGATTTGCCGCTACGTATTATTTCTTCCATTTCTTGGTTTTAATACCATTAATTTGTAAATATGAAAAACCTCTGCCATTACCGGATCATATATGATAAAAAAAAGTAAAATTTTCTTGTATTTGTTATTAGCTATATTACCAAATATAGCTAATGCTAACGAAACTCCACCGTTAAAAAAAATTACTTGGCCATTTGATGGAGCTTTTGGCAGCGTGGATAGAAAAGCTGCTCAAAGGGGATTTCAAGTATATAAAGAAGTGTGCAGCTCTTGTCATGGCCTTTATAATCTTTATTATCGCAATTTAAAAGATTTAGGCTTTTCTGAAGCAGAAATTAAAGAAATAGCAAAAAACGTAACTGTTCAAGATGGCCCAAATGACGCAGGAGAAATGTTTGAAAGACCTGGGTTGCAATCTGATCGCTTCATTAAACCATACCCAAATGAGCAAGCGGCAAGAGCGGCCAACAATGGTGCCTACCCTCCTGATCTCTCGTTAATAGTCAAGGCTAGACCTGATGGAGCAAATTACCTATATTCTTTACTTACTGGCTACTCTGAAGCCCCCAAAGACCTCAAATTAATGCCAGGATTATATTATAATGAATATTTTGCAGGACATCAGATTGCTATGCCAGCGCCACTTAGTGATGATCAAGTAGTATATATGGATGGAACTAAAGCTACTGTAGAACAAATGGCTATGGATGTCACTGTTTTCCTTCAATGGGCAGCTGAACCTGAAATGGAGAATCGTAAATCTATGGGGCTTAAAGTAATGATGTTTTTAGTCGTATTCACTATCTTATTTTATATCTCTAAGAAGAAAATTTGGCAAAACGTAAAATAAATAATTGATAAATTCTTACCTAATCACAACTATGGATAGGATTTCTTTATCCATAGTTGCAAAGAATCCTAATAAAGAACAACGCAAATAATAAGTATTGCTAAAAACCATAGTAGTAAGGAAACAAACCCATAAAGCTCCTCTAATATCATAAGAATACTTTATTACAGTTTTTGAATCTTCTAGTAATTTTTAAATCTCTTACACTTTCTGATCTCATAGCAATGATATAACCAGACATGGTCATAATTCTGCTATGCAATAATTTTAGTTCTTTATTGATTTCCTCAAGATTGTTGTTAATTCCTTCCATATCAACCCTATGAAACCTATTGAATAGTGGCGCCATGGGGTTTCATCAAGTCATTACAACAATAACCTCTACTATATTTCATACCATAGGTACTTATAATAGTAAACCTCATGGCATAAATAGCTATAGGGTTAATAGATTGATTTTGTACATGATGTGATGAAGCACCAAACCAGCTAAATCTATTAGGAAGATTTAAATTAATCAAGTTGATTTTTAATTGATTTTTATTATTTATGTTAAAACTATTTACTTTTTAGCTATGTTATCTAATATTGAATTAACAAAAGCTACTTCATGCTCGCTTAACATATCACTAGTAATATCAGTAAACTCATTAATAACTACCTTACTTGGTACGTTTGAGAAATATTGCAATTCACAAACTGCAACACGTAAAAGAGCAAGAAGTAAAATAGGTAGGTTAGTTATTTTCCACTCAGAAGATAAATGTTTTTCTATTATCTCATCAATCTCTGATAAATGCTCTATTACAGACTTTACTAGCAGTTCAAAATGACTTATACTAAATCTCACTTTTATTGATTTATTTGAATCATTTGCTGCTCTCTCATCTTGATAGAATCGAATAATTTGCTCCTTAAGCGAATTTATATCTTGATCTTGGTCTGTAGGATTATATTGATATATTACTTGCACAGCGGCAATTCTCGCTATAGTCTTGGTACTAATCTGGTTTGATGGAGTCATAGAGCCATAAATATTTAATGAAACAAGCCTAATGGAAGGTCGAGATTATAACAAAGAATTACATACTAGTAAATATATTAAAAGTTTAAAATTATATGCTTTCTCTATTTGGATTTATTTTTACAATTAGCTTACTGATATTTATCCATGAATTTGGTCATTATTACGTAGCTAAATTATTTGGTATGAAAATTGAAGAATTTTCTATAGGTTTTGGCAAAACTTTATTCTCAAAAATAGACAAAGATAACGTTAGATGGAAAATTTGCACTTTACCTTTTGGAGGTTATGTTAAAATCCAAGGCTTTAATGACTCAAATACTACAAACAATAGCTTCCGTAGCAAACCTTTATACGCTCAGTTTTTAACTATATTTGCAAGACCTGCGGCTAATTATTTGCTAGCTATTATAATTTTCGTAACTATTTATTCTATTCACGGACAAATAGAAGTACCTCCTATAATTGGCGAAGTAGTTGCTGGTTCACCTTCAGAAAAAGCTGGATTGCAAGAAAATGATAAAGTCATTATGGTTGGTAACAATAAAATCAATGATTTTGCTGACCTACAGAAGAACATATTAATAAATAACAACAAAGAAAATCTTCATCTCGTAGTAGAAAGAAAAGATGAGATTATTGATATTTCTATAATTCCTGAGGAAATAACTAGAAAAATCGATGATAAAACCACTATTAAAACTCCTTACATAGGAATCAAAGCTAAAAATGAACCAATTTTTGTTAGATTGAATATTTTCCAAAGCCTATATCAAGCTTCTACCGATGTTATTTATATTTCAAAATTAATTTTACAATCTCTAGGTCAAATGATTACTGGTACTAGATCCTTAGATGGGCTTGGAGGACCAATTGCTATAGCAAAAGAATCTGGCAAATCATTAGCTCAGGATTTACAAGTTTTGGATTATTTTTAGCTATGCTATCTATTAAATTCAGGTTTACTTAATCTTCTACCAATCCCTGTTCTAGATGGGGGGTATTTAATTTTTATAATTTATGAAGCAATTACAAAAAAAGCTCCAAATGAAAAAGTAAAAAATGCTATCTTAAAAATTGGCATGTTAGCAATTATTTTTCTTATTGTAATTTCTTTCTCAAATGATATAAAAAGTTTAGTGTTTTAAAATTAATTATAAAAGTCTAGGGTCTTGTGAAACAAACTATTAAGTCAAGTATCAAGCTAACTATTTTAACAACAACAATTTTATATAATCTTTTTGCATTATCAGCTGAACATATAAAGGTGATTACCATTCAAGGTAGTAATAGAATAGAAAGTTCCACTATAGCAAATTACTTAAAATTGCGTGTAGGAGAAACATATACTGCAGCAAAAGAAAACGCGGCTATAAAGAGTCTATATGCAACTTCTTTATTTGAAAATATTAATATTAAATTTCAAAATGATGGAAATTTAATAGTCAAAGTAACGGAAACACCTTTTATAACTAAAGTTATAATTAAAGGAAATTCTAAAATAAAATCTCCTCAAATTTATAAAGAATTACTTACAACTGCTGGCGAATCTTTAAGCACTGCTAAAGTTCAATTAGACACTGAAAAAATTAAAGAATTATATAAAAAATCAGGACGTTTTTCTAGTAGCGTTACTGCTAAAATAGAAAAACAACAAAATAGCAGGGTTCAAGTAATTTTTGATATTACAGAAGGACCTAAAACTACCGTAAGAAATATCTATTTTAATGGTAATAGTAATTACCGTGACAGTGAATTACATACTGTTATTATGACAAAATATACTAGATGGTTTAGTTTCCTGGAAACAAATGATACTTATGATCCAGACCGTTTAGAATATGATAAAGAATTGCTAAAGGATTTTTATCAATCAGTTGGATTTGCAGATTTCCGTGTTATTTCCGCTATAACAGAGCTTAACCCTACTAAAGAATATTTTACTATTACTTTTTCAATTGAAGAAGGACAAAAATATAAATTTGGCAAAATCTCTATTGACAGTCAATTACCGAATATTGATACGACTAAGCTAAATAAATATATCACTATAAAACAAGGTGATGTTTTTAATAATAAAGAATTAAATAAGATATCTGAAAATATATCTTCTTATTTCGCTAGCCAAGGTTATCCCGGAGTTAATGTTGAGGCTGATACAACTAGCCGCAACCCAGATCATACTATTGATACTAAATTTGTTATAGAAAAAGCAGATAAAGCTTATATTAATCAAATAAATATTACCAATAATCTAAAAACTGAAGATAAAGTTATTAGACGAGAATTTGATATAGCAGAAGGAGATATCTTTAATCGAACCTATATTGAAGATGGCGATAAGAATTTACGTAATTTAGATTATTTTGAAAAAGTCAATATTAGCGTAACCCCTACTAATAGAAAAGATAAATATGATCTCAATGTTAATGTTGAAGAAAAATCAACATCTTCAATAGGTTTTGATTTAGGATATAATACAGCTGGGGGATTATTTGGCGGTGTTAATTTCTTAGAACGTAATCTTGTTGGTACTGGAAAAGTTCTAAATGCAGGTGTGCAAGTTGGAAAAAGATCTAACAGTATCTATGCCGGTGTAACCGACCCATATTTCTTAGATAGAGATTTATCATTAGGCGTTAATATTTTTAGAAACCACGTCGGTCATGGGGTATCTTTCTTATCACAAGGCGACCAGAACTATACTTTAAATACTATAGGAGCAAGAACTTCTCTTGGTTATGAGATTGCAAAAGATCTAACTCACGAAATTGAATATACTATCAAACAAGATCATTTAAAATCACCAACTAAATCTGACTCTATCTTCTATGATCAACTTGGTAAATTTGTTACTTCCGCCATTGGGCAAACCTTTACTTATGATAAGCTCGATAGCAGAATTGTACCTAAAAATGGTTATATTCTAACATTTTTTCAAGAATATGCTGATCTTGGAGGGAATAATAAGTATTTAAAACATGAATTAGATGGTAAATATTTTAAATCCTTTATCAATAATAAGCTTACTGTAAAACTAGCAGCTACTGCTGGTAATATTACAGGAATCCAAAATAAAACCGTTAGAATTTCAGATCGTTATAATTTAGGTGATTATACTTTAAGAGGTTTTGCTCCTAGTGGAGTTGGTCCAAGAGAAAAAACAACATCAGAAACACTAGGTGGATTAAAGTACTATACTTTATCAACTGAGTTAAATTTCCCTACTGGCTTACCAGAAGAATTTAATTTAACCGGAGCGGTGTTTGTGGATACAGGTAGCGTCTGGGGAATAGGAAAATTCAAAAACCGAAGTAAAGATAGTTTTTACAATGATAAATCACTTCGAGCCTCTGTTGGTTTTGGAGTTATATGGGTGACTCGCTTTGCTCCTATTAGATTAGATTGGGGCTTTCCAATTAAGAAAAAACATTATGATGAAAAACAAACATTTCATCTAAAATTCTCTACACATTTTTAATAATTTAGGTTAGAGTCTATATAAGAATAATATTGCTTAGAATATTGTGGTAGCAAGCTAGAACTGACGTTGTTACGTAAAGGTTAGAAGTAAATGACGTCATTCCTGCGAAGGCGGGAGTGACACATCAAATCTAGATCAGTAATACTGTTAAAAGCTACTTATAGCTAATTATCTAGGCATAAAAATTAACCTAAATTATATCTGCATATATGAAAAAATATTCTAACTGGTTAATAACAACACTTTGTATAATAAGCTTCTCAATAGCAACTCATGCTTCTACAATAAAAGATAAAAATAAATTTATAGCTAGAATCGCTATTGTTGATACTCAATCTGTTTTAGAAGCATCTGTAGCAATTCAATCTATTAGAAAATCCATTGATAGTATAAGCAAAAAAATTCAGCAAGATTTCTTAAAAAAGGAAGCTGAACTTAAGGAAATGGAAAGAAAATTACATGAAAAACAAGCTTCTTTAAGCCAAGATGATTTTAATAATGAACTTCAAAGCTTTCATAAAAAAGTAAATTTACTACAAAAAGAAATACAAGATCGTAAAACACGCCTTGATCAATCTCATAGTAAAGCAGTAGGGAAAGTACAAGACGTTATTATGGATATTATAAGTAATCTAGCAAAAAAACATGATGTTGACGTTGTAATGCCTAATACTCAAATATTATTTTCTAGGAATACTTTAAACATTACTGATGAGCTAATTAAAACATTAAATAATAATTTAAAACGTATTGAAGTTGCATATGAGTAAAGAAATCATCCCTATAACCGTCGCCTACGGCGATGGAATTGGTCCAGAAATAATGCAAGCTGTTCTTAATATTTTAAAAGAGGCAGAAGCAAGAATACGTGTAGAAGTAGTTGAGGTAGGTGAAAAATTATATAGGAAAAACTACACCTCAGGAATTGCAGAAAATACTTGGGAATCTTTAGCACGAACTAGGGTACTTTTAAAAGCTCCAATTACTACTCCTTTAGGTGGAGGCTATAAGAGCTTAAACGTTACGCTTAGAAAAGCTTTATCTCTTTACGCAAATGTTCGCCCTTCTATCTCCTACGCCCCTTTTGTTGAAACGTTACACCCTAACCTTGATGTTGTTATAGTAAGGGAAAATGTTGAAGATCTTTATGCTGGTATAGAATATCGACAAACTCATAATGTTTATGAATCACTAAAATTAATCAGCCGTATTGGTAGCGAAAGAATTATTAGATACGCTTTTGAATATGCAATAAAAAATAATCGTAAAAAAGTTACCTGTTTTAGTAAAGATAATATTATGAAACTTTCTGATGGAATTTTTCATAAAGTTTTTGATGAAATAAGAAGTGAATATCCACAAATTAAAAGCGATTTCTCTATTGTAGATATAGGAACAGCTCGTTTAGCTACCCAACCAGAAACTTTTGACGTTGTAGTTACCTTAAATCTTTATGGGGATATTATTTCCGATGTAGCGGCTGATATTTCAGGATCAGTTGGTCAAGCTGGCTCAGCCAATATAGGTCAAGATTACGCTTTATTTGAAGCTATTCATGGCTCAGCTCCAACAATTGCGGATCAAGATATAGCTAATCCTTCTGGTTTACTTAATGCAGCAATTATGATGCTAGTACATATAGGACAAGGGGATGTTGCAACTTTAATAGAAAACGCTTGGAAAAAAACAATTGAGGACGGTATTCATACCAGTGATATATTTGATCCAAAACTCTCTAACAAAAAAGTAGGCACAAAAGAATTTGCTCAAGAAGTGATTAAAAGATTAGGATCTAAACCTTCTAAACTAAAAATAGCTGACTATTCCCCATCTTCAGAACAAGATAGCCAAGAACATAATTATACTATTAATAATAAAGAAGTTAAAAGCTTAATGGGAGTTGATGTATTTATTCAAATGAATGTTACTTCAGCCCATGATATAGCAGAAAAAATTCAAGCAATAAATTTAGAAAATTTAGAATTGAAAACTATATCTTCTATGGGACTAAAATTATGGCCTCGCGATGATAGATTTGAGCTTATTTCCGATCATTGGTGCTGTCGTTTTATGGAAAAAAATGGAGCTCAAATACAACATATCTCTATAGCTAATTTGCTCAAAGCGCTAAGTGACAATGATATAGATTTTATTAAGATTGAGAATTTATTTTCTTTTGATGGTAAACCAGGTTTTTCTCTGGCTCAAGGAGAGTAGTAGCTATTTTTATAGATCTAGAGTCCATGAGCACTATAAAAATAACAATGTCATTTACACTTAGGCTGGGAATCTAGAGCTGGCAATATGTCATCCCGAACTTGTTTCGGGATCTATTAGATGCTGAATCAAGCTGACGCATGACGTCTTTTTAGCTTTCTTGGTCCCAGCAGTAGCTAAGATGACATACCAATCTAATAAGGAATTTTATTATGCTAATATATATCGGTTATGGATTAATCACTCTAGGAATGATAGCTATATTTTCTGGTATTATAGGTTTTTTTAGATTCCCAGATTTTTATACAAAAATTCATGCAGCTGGAGTAATTGAATCGTGTGGAGTTCCTTTATCACTTGTTGGCCTTGCTTTTTTACAGAATGATTTTACTAGCGCTTTTAAATTAGTTCTTGCTGTGATATTAATTTTAATATTAAACCCTATTTCAACGCATGCAATAGCTAGAGCCGCTTTATTAAGCAAAATTCCATTTTATAGTAAAGATAAATAACTATTTATGATTCCAGAAATAATAAATTTTCAATTATCTACTTGCTTGCTTACCGTTACCCTTACAATATTATGTATCGTATCTATTAAGCTAATTTTTTGTAATTCTTTATTAAGTCTTACAATAACTAGCTCGGTTTTTAGCTTACTTATCAGTATATCTTATCTTTTAATGGATGCTCCAGATGTAGCAATGACAGAAGTAGCTTTAGGAAGCTGTTTGTCCAGTTGCGTGTTTTTAAGTTTTCTAAATAGATTACCAAAACCTCATAGACACGATCTTAAACATACTCGCTTAATAAGCTCATCTATTATATGTTTAATCTTTATTATAATATTACCATACGCAGGATTTAACTTACCAGAATATGGCTCAACTGATTCCCCTTTGCAAAATCATTTAACAAAATATTATATTGAAAATACCCAACAAGATATTGGCATCCCCTCTTTTATAACGGCGCTACTTGCTAGCTATAGAGGATATGATACACTTGGAGAAACTATAGTTATTTTAATAGCTGGAATATCGGTATTATTACTATTTTCTAAAAAATTAGAAAAGGATAGAGATGCTTAAAGATTTTATAATTATTAGACACTTAACCCTTTTTATTATTCCATATATTTTTTTATATGGATTATATATTCAAGTTAATGGCGAAGTATCACCTGGAGGTAGTTTCCAGTCTGGGATAATATTTGCTTCTGCAGTAATTGCCTTTGATTTAGTTCATAATAAATTTAAATTAAAAAAATACTTTTTCATCGAATCATTAATTGCTCTGGCTACTATTGGAGTGTTAATCTATGCCACAACTGGCATGATATCAATATTATTTAATGATAATTATTTAAATTACTCTTCTCTTCTAAATAATAAACTAGCAGCTCAACGTCTGGGTATTTTTGTTATCGAACTAGGTGTTGGATTATGCGTTGCTTCTATAACGTGCTTGATCTACATTGTAATGAACAAAGTTGAAGATTAATCATTATTTTGAAATATAATATAGATAACTAAAATAGTGACAAAGGCGTCATGCTGGATTTATTTCAGCATCTAGTAAATACACAAGAGATCCTGAAACAAGTTCAGGATGACATATAGTAATGTAAAATTAATATGACCAAGCTACTACAATTAATTAAATGGGAATATTTAGTTCAAAATCGTATTAATAATCTTACAAAATATCTTTTTATATTTTTCTTATTTTGCATTATCAGCACAGCATTAATCAATAACCAAAAAAATATACAAAAATTTAGTATTATTTTCTCAGTAATTTTTTTGCCTATAGCTCTAATTAGTTTTTCACAAATAATCTTTAAGAATGATATTGAGGATGGCAATCTAGAATTACTATTATCCAGTTTTAGTGAAAATGAAATTATTATTTCTAAATTTCTAACAATATTTCTTATTGCTATTAGTAGTGTAATATTAAATATACCAATAATTTATATTTTATTTGATATTAAAGCAGAACTAATATTTTTGATTATTATAAGCTTAACATTATTATTAATCTTATCTAGCGCTTTATTAATTTTAATTGGCTCAATTCAAAGCTATTTCAGATCCAATACTAACTTGTTATCAATATTAATTATGCCAATATTAATACCAAGTATAATATTTACTGGACTTATTATCCAAAACCCTGAAAATATAAAATATATTTTTGTAATGATTGGAATTAATATAATTCTTTTACCGATTATATTATATCTTTCATCATATTTAATTAAAAATATTTACAACATCTAATATTTATTATAGATTCACAACCCCTTAACCAAATAAAGAATTTGTGATTTATATAGAATTCATGTAACTTATCAATTATAGTCAATTCAGATGAATTATCTATATAAGAAAAATATTTAATAATTTAGGTAATAAATTTTATGTGGCAAATATTAAGATCACTTAAAAAACTAAACCCTATGAGAGTGTTTTTATGGGGTATCATAGGTAAATGGTATGTAATGATAATTATCACCTCATTAGTTGTACTATTTTGGGTAACTAAAGGGCTTAAGGATATCGGTTTTATAGATTACGTAACTGATTCCGTAGAAGAAATTCTTGATACAACTAAAGGAGCTGCACAAAATTGTATTCCTAAATTAGGGCCTAATTGGGATCATTTAGTTAGATTTTGGCACTGCTTAGGTAATCCTCCCCAATATGTACCTAACGAAGAACTTACTGGAGAAGGTAAATTAAAAGATAATTTAAATAATTTGTTGCCTAAAGATAAAAATAATCAAGAACAAGCTAATCCCTACGAAGAAGAATCAAAACAAAACTAGCTGAGGTGTCAGTACAAACAATCTATCGATGTTATTGATAAGTTTTTACTGACTATAACCAGGATACCATTATCTGATTTCAAAATTTATGCAACATACCAACTTCATAAAAAGATAGCAGTTAAATTCTTCCCCTATTCCTATTTACTTTAACCAAGAAAATTTTTTAAATCTTTTAAATTATCAATAGGATGAACCGATTCATCATTAATCTTTTCCAATTTTGAGCAAATTAATTTATTAAATCCTAATTTTTTTGCTTCCCTTACTCTTGTTTCCGCTCCATTAACTTTTCTTATTTCACCGGATAAGCCAATTTCTCCAAAGAAAATACTATGATCTGGAATAGGCTTGTTAGTTGAAGCGGAAATTAAAGCAGCCGCCACCGCTAAATCAGAAGCTGGATCAGAAATTTTCAGTCCCCCAGCAATGCTTAAATATACTTCATTGGAGGATAAATTAAGACCAAACTGAATATTTAGCACTGCTATAATCATTGATAATCTATTAGGATCCCAACCAACAACTGATCGTCTTGGCATAGGAATATTTGACGGAGCAATTAATGCTTGAATCTCAATTAGTAGCGGTCTTGAACCTTCAATGCCAGCAAATACCGCAACGCCGCTAACATTTTTTTCTCTCTTTATTAAAAATAATTCTGAAGGACTGGATATTTCTACCAAACCTTTGCTAGTCATATCAAAAACACCTATTTCTCCTACTCCACCATATCTATTTTTAATGGAACGCAAAATCCGGAAATGACTATCACCTTCAAAATATAATACAGTATCGACTAAATGTTCTAATAACTTAGGCCCAGCTAATTGACCATCTTTTGTAACATGACAACTTAAGATAATAATAATATTATTCCTCTTACAATAAGCAATTAACTCATTAGCACAGGCTTTAATTTGAGAGACAGTTTCAGATGGCGATAATAATTCCCTAGTTGTCATTGTTTGGATTGAATCAATAACCACCAAATCTATATTTCCTTTATCAGCTTCAAGGGTAGAGATTATATCTTCAATATTAGTTGCCGCTAAAATAGATGTTGTCTGATTATTTAAACCTAGTCTTAAAGCTCTAAGCTTTATCTGCTCAACTGATTCTTCACCAGTTACATATGAACAATTCATTCTTATAGAAAAGGAACTAACTACTAGCTGTAATAATAAAGTCGACAATACCTAGATCACCGCCAATTAAAATTGCTGAGGCAGCAACTAGCCCTCCACCAAGCACCCTATTTAACTTATTAATAGGTGTTGCCGTAGATAATGTCTCAATAAATATTCCATCTAATTTTTGTAAATCTTGCTTATTTCCCGATTTGATTTTTAATGAATTATCAACTAGTTGCTCTTCAATTACTCCCCATAAACCACAATCAAAACACTGCCCTGACCATTTCATGCTACTATTGCCACAATTTGTACAGACGTATTTTTGTTGTTTTTTTATTTTAGTCATTAGGATTCTTATACCTTAAAACAAGTAATTTAGTATCGCCGTATATTTTTTCTTTAATTAGCTGGCAGGAATCATCAGAAAAATCATCTGTTTTAGCTGATTCTATAACTAAAATAGCGCTATCCTTAAGCCATTTACCTGTTTTCAAGCTGTTAACAGCTCCCTTAACAAGATTGTTATAATATGGTGGGTCGATAAACACTAAATCAAAATTCTTAGTAGCTTTAGGTAAATTAGTAGCGCTAATATTTAAAAAATTACTATTCTCCTCTTCCCCTATCGAGATAGCAAATTTCTTAGCTAACTTTAAATGATTAGCGTTAATATCAACTAATGTAACTTCTACAGCTCCTCTTGATAAAGCTTCAAAGGATAAACTTCCTGTACCAGCAAATAAATCAAGAACAGAAGTATTATCATTAAAGATTTCTTGTTCAGCAAATTTACCTGAAGTAAGTATACTAAAAATTGCTTCTCTTATTTTACCAGTAGAAGGACGATAATTTGAACCTTTGAGTACTGGTATTACTTGATTTTTATGCTTTCCTGCTATTATTTTCATTCTAAACTCTAAAATACTATAATTAAAACTAGTCTTTTTTGCAATTTCATAAATACGTAAATATCAATAGGTTACAGCAATATCTTAACAAATTCCTAAAAAAACAAATGGCCTTTAAACCCTACTACTATTAGCTCTCCAAGACGGAAATTTCTCGAATTTTGATGATTTTTTATAGGTTTCTATTGATCTTTTTAATTTATACTTAGCCATACAAGAATAATATCTTAAAATACTTATAACGCTAAGATATTTTCCTCTACATACAATAAAGATTATTCATATAGCTTAATACAATAAGTTAGTAACCTAGAATGTCATGCTGAATTTATTTCAGCATCTATTAGATCCTGAAAAACAAGCTGACAGATGACTTAAGTCTTCAATGTTTATTGTATTAAGCTATAACATTGCGGATATAAAATATAACAAGAACCAAAGCAAAAGAATAGAATTATTCTTAATCCCTATATTTCTAAGTTAGTTTTTGCCATATTATCTTATAGGTTATAATAATTGCCATTTAACTTTTCTTTCCTTACAGCAAATTTTATTTTTACATGCCTATAGCTATCAGCATTTTCTAACAAAATTATTAAATTGTATATATTCAATTTTAATTCATATTAATTTTTTAATTGTTGACATGTTCTTTTTTCTTATATGCTGCCGTTTAATGCGGATGTAACAATTATTTAATAAATTAATAGGTACTAATATGAAATCTAACGACAACAACTATACCGAAACTCTTGGAGATCTTGAAGCTATTGAAACCCTTAAATCGCTTACAGAAGCTTTAAACAAACTTCCTAAAAATGCGTCTGCTGAAAATTCATCATCATTACTATGCAGCATAGGAGCTATTAAACATAAACTAGGCAAATATGAAGCGCTCTTTAATGATTTTAATAAAGCTCTAAAATCTATGCCTAACCAGGCGGAGCTTAATTTGCATAAATCAGTAACTTTATTTAAGTTAGATCGAGATGAAGAAGCTGTTAAATGTTATAAGATAATGGTAAAATCTTCCCCTGATTTTCAAAATGTTTTTTTGTATAATGGTGGTACTAATAGTAAATCAACTAATTTTGAGAAGGCTATTGAATATTATAATATGCATATAAAATGTAATCCTGGCAAAGATGCTTTAGATGCATATATTAACAAAGGAAATTGCTTAAAAATTTTAAATAAATTTGAAAAAGCTATTGACTCCTACGATCAAGCCCTAAAAATTGACTCTCTCGACTCAATGATTTATTTAAACAAGGCCGGCGCTTTAGCTAAATCTGGTAAATTTCAGGAAGCTTTATACGCTTGTAATAAAGCTAAAGAAACCTTTGATCCTCTTATAATGATAAAACCATAGATCAGTACCCTGATTTTAAAAAAATGCTATTAGGAAATATAAAATATTTTGAGGAAACAATTAACAATAACAAGCTACTTTCAGAGTGTAATTTTGTAGATAAACAAAGCCAATTATATGAAATAACTGATAAAACAGATAGTGATTATAACATTTATAATACTGATGAATATACTTGCAAACTAACTGGTGATAAATTTGCTATGAGTGACAACGCTATAGCGGCTTAAAAACATATAGTAATCTTGTTGTCAATCGTCATGGCAAGGAGGTATTACTTTCATGGATAAACTATACGTCATGGCGAGCAGTGTTTGCGACAAAGCAAATCCGCGTGGTCATCCAGTAAAATAACTTAAAAATATTAATGACATTAAGATATTTCTGGATGGCCGTGTTCATTACATTCACTCGCCATAACGGTTAGCAATATTTTCTTTCTCCATGCAACAACGCTAACACAACTGTAGCTCTTAACACTTTTTACTGTTTTTCTATAGTTATTTAAGAATGCTATTAATTCTTCTAATTTCTCAGTTAACTTTAATCATAATATATTATATAATAAGAATCAAAATTACCAAAATGCTTAAAAATTTCAATTAATGCCCGAAATAATTTATTATAATTCTCCTAGCAACAGCTCCGTAAAAGACTATATCTCTTTAATGAAACCAAGAGTTATGGCTTTGGTAGTATTTACTAGCTTTTCTGGTCTATGGCTTGCGCCAGGTTCTATTAATCCATTTCTAGCTTTTATAGCTATGTTATGCATTACAATTGGAGCTGGTAGCAGCGCGGCTATTAATATGTGGTATGATCGCGATATTGACGCAATCATGAAGCGTACACAGAAAAGACCTATTATCATTAAGGCGATCAGACCTGATGACGCTCTAGCCTTTGGCATAGTTACAGCATTCTTTTCTGTCTTTTTGATGGGACTTTGTATTAATTTATTATCTGCATTTCTACTTCTAATCACCATATTATATTATGTTTTTATTTATACTATATGGCTGAAGCGATCAACTATGCAAAATATTGTTATCGGAGGAGTGGCGGGAGCATTGCCCCCAATGATTGGCTGGGCAGCGGTTACTAACGATATTTCTCTTGGTAGTTTTTCTCTATTTATGATTATCTTAACTTGGACACCTCCTCATTCTTGGGCATTAGCTCTGTTCCGCAATGAAGATTATAAAAATTGCAATGTTCCGATGATGCCAGTAGTAAAAGGAGAAACTTACACTAAAAAATATATAGTCTTCTATAGCATAATAATGTTTATCACTTCCTTCATGCCCTATTTTTGTGGATTAGGAAATAATATATATCTAATCATAAATACTTCGTTTGGTATTATCTTTTTATATTACACCATTTCTTTATTTAAAGATCAAGATAATAAACAAGCTAAGAAATTATTCGCCTATTCTATCTTCTATCTTTTTACATTGTTTTTAGTATTGGATATTTGTAGGGTGTAGTCTAATGCATAAGGTAGTGATGTTATTATTAAGTGTCATGGCGAGCGAATGTAATGAGTGTGGCCATCCAGTTTCTCAATAAAAGTACTGAACATTTTAATATTTCTGGATGGCCACACTCATTACATTCGCTCGCCATGACACTTAGTCTTTATCATTAATGCATATTACTTAAATCTTCATAATAATCTCGAGCAGGCTCTTTATCTTTTAAATTATCAATCTCTGCCAAATCTTTATCAATATCCTGCCTTGGAACAAATTGTTTAAAAAAATTATTACGCAATATAAAATTAAATAACCAGTTCATTTTGATAACCAATATCTACTATAGGCATAAAAATCTGGATTTTGATATTGATTTTTTCTATATACCAGTTCATTTCCTTTGAAATCCATGACATTGCCACCACCTGCCTTAATTAAAGCATGGCCGGCTGCTATATCCCACCCCATAGTTTCACCAAATCTAGGATAAATATCAAATTTTCCTTCCGCTATTAAACATAATTTAATAGAGCTAGGAACAACAGTTGCTTTAGTTATTGAATGTTTTTCTAGAAAATTTCTGGTATTTAAATCTACAGAATCTAAACTTACCTCATAACTACTATAATCTTTAGGTAAGGTCTCAAGAACTTGTTGAGTTATTGAATCTAATGAACGGGAACTTATTAAAGCACCACCATAACTCTCACTAGCAATATCATAATTTACTTCAAGGCCATCTTGCTCTATTCTTAACAAATTATTATCATCAGTATAATATAATCTTCTAAGCGATGGATGGTAGATTAAACCAATTATTGGGACGCCTTCTTTTATCAAAGCAATATTAACAGTATAGGTATTATAACTCTCCATATAACAGCCTGTACCATCTATTGGGTCTACAAGCCAAAAATTATCGTCAGTTAAAACGCCAACTTCTCTTTCTTCACAAACTACTGGTATATTAGGCTCTAAAAGCTTTAAATTATTATATATAAAATCACTAATTTCTTTGTCAACGTTAGTTACTGGTGATTCATCTTTCTTGTATGATACCGTTAACCCCGCTTCTCTTCTCTGTATCGCAATCGTACCGGCTTCAACGATCAAGCCTTTTAAATCTTCAATTAAATTACTCATTTATTGCTTTACCGACTCATCATTCTTCATTAACTCTTTAGCAACGTCATCTTCTAACCACTCACCAGTATTTAACAATCTATCTTGTTGGAATTTTACGACATCTGCTTCAGGCTTTTCGTTACGTTCCGTAACCGCTAAATATTCTATTCCGTAATAACTAACTTCAATTTTACTAAATGCATTAGCTATTTCCATTAATTCAGGTTTTTTATTAGAAAAAACTATAATATTATCAAAAGAAAGGCTACTCATAGTAATATTTATAAAATTCCCTAAAGTAACAGCATTACTTAAAATATCATTAAATATTATTCCATGATAAAATGTTGGAGAGTTTTTATCATTATCATCAAAATTAAATACATCTTTGTCATTAAATTTATCAGTAAATTTAATTCCTAATTTACTAAGTTTCTGATATTTCCTTTCCTTAAAATCTTCAACTCTCCTCAAAATTTCTTCTATTTTAGTATAACCAAAAACTAACGCTCCTTTGTCTTCTAATTTTTTAATAAAACTTGGCCAATCTTCTTCAACTAAAATAATTTGACGATTTAGGAGTAAATTAATAATTATCTGATTAGCTGTATAATTATATTTCTTAGTACCATTAAGTTCACTAATTAAACCTTTATATGGACTCTTATAACTAAACATCTTAGATTTTGGCGTAATGATTGTATCATCAATATTAACTAGCACCAAACTAGCTTTACCAATCTTTGGTAATAGATTTTTTATTGTTACTGAATTAATAGAATATGTCGGGATTATCTCAGCATAGCTTACGGAAATGGTTGCGCTAATGATTAGTAATGATTTTAATATTACTCTATAAAATAAGCATTCAGGTAAATATTTCCCAAAAAGCTTTAAATATAATCTATTTTTTATCATTTGATTTTATATTATCTTTATTATTTAATTTAGGATTATTACGCTTTACAGACTGTATTTTCTTTGCTAATTCATTAAGTAATTTAACAGTATCATTAGAATTTTCTGGAAAACCTGATGTTAAATGATAACCAATGAATGCAATATTAGAATTATAATTTTGCAATTGAGTCTCCATACTATTTAACTCGTCTATTTCACTACTTATCATTATAAATAACTTAGGCATGTATTTTACTTCTATTAACAAATTTAATAACATTTGATAAATAGGAGAATTATTAGTAGTTAATATACCATTATAAAATGTTGGATATGTATTATCAAAAGGTTCTATATTATTAAAGATCAAATATTGATTTGAGAGTAAATTACTAGATAAGTCAATATTAAATTTTTTTAAATAATCAACTTTCCATATTTCAAGTTTATCAATATTATTAAAATTACCAGTTAAGCTATTATCAACCACTATAACTGAACTACCAGATTCTTGAATGTTTTTAATAATATTAGGTAAATTTGAATCTAATAATTGATTATTATATTCGGTAAGAACTACCGTATCAAAATACTTAATTGAAGAAGGTTTTATTGATTTAAATATTTCAGATAATTTAGTAACTTCACCTTTACTAAGGTCTTCTAACTCAGGTAATACTGGTTTAAATATAACTTTTTTTAATTCTAAAACTACCAAAATATCTTTAGAATAATAATCCTCTTTTAACGCTAAATAATCTTCACTTATCGTTTTTAAATCATTAATCTCCTTTATTTCCCCGTATGTTATTAAGGGTAAAAGAAAGACTATCCCACTCGTGATAAATTTAATCAATATATTCATTTAAAGATCTCTTAATATAGTTTAATTTTGCAAGCTCATCACTTTTTCGAGTAAGTATATAATATAATATTTTAGTAAAACTCATCCGTTTTTTAAGCTGTAAAACTAATTCATGCTTTACAATTGCTTTAATATTTTCTAACTTATTATTTATTAATAACTCTAATAATATACAAAGTTGTTCTACCGTAAAATTGTTGGATAATAATTTTACAATTAATCTAATATAAGCTAATGGCGTTTCAGCCCTCATCTTTCTTGCATATTTCTTAAAACTTAAACTAGAGATTTTATTTAAACGTTTATCATCAAAAATCTCTATAAAATTGATTTCATTCAATTGCTTTATTATCTCCGACCTTTCCTTATCTATTATCCTTAATTCTTGAGACGAATCAGTATTAACATTTTGTTTATAATCAGAAGCAATTTTATATATTACCGTATTTTGTACTAAAATTTTATAGATAGAGTCTGTTGTTAATAATGATACAATATTTTTAAATAGCAACTCATATCGTTCTTTTAATCTATTTTTAGTAAAATTATCTAAGGAATTATACCTATTAATAATTTTATCATTAGTATGCCTAGCTAATTTGGACTCTATTGAAGAAATCATTAAGGAAATAGTATGACCATTTTGAATATTCTGAGTTAGTTCTTTCCGCACATAATTCAATATATAATTCAGGTTAACATCATTAGTTACATTTGCAATAGTTATAAAATCTATATGCTTAGTAATATTGATTAGAATTTCGTGCTGGAAAGAATTTTTCTTAAGTAAAAATTTTTCTACTATAGCAAATTCAGTATTTTCTATTTGATGTAAGATCGTATTATAACTTTCAAATAATTTTAAAAGATCATATCCTGAATTATAAAATTTACTACTACTGACCCTAAATCTTGATTCTTCATATATCTTTAATAAAATATTACTAATATGAGGCTTAGTAGATAATTCTTTTAATCTATCATATAAACGTACTAACTTAGCATCAGATAGTTCTATTAGGACATAATTATCTTCTAATAAAAATCGAACAACCCTTTCTAAAGTACTATCATGATTATCTATTTTATCATTCTTTAAAATAGATAAAATTTTTTCATGAAAATTTACAATAACAGATTCTCTTTCAATATTCACAGTACCATCTACTTGCCATAGTTCCTTTATTAAAAGTAATTGTGATAAAAGTAATCTTTTATGTTCTTCTGACAAATAATCTAAATTTTCAACAATTGCTGCAACTTGAAAATTATTTACTATATTCTGATCCAGATCACCAGAAATTAGAATACAACACTGGCTAATAAAAAATTCAACTAAATCAATTTCTTTTTGTTTTTCTTTATTAATTGGTTGATTTTTTTCAATAGAGTTTGGAGCGCTATCCAAAAACTCTGTTAAACTAATTATAGAATTAGTTAAATCTACAATTTCTTCTGACTTATGTGGTTGCTGCTTTAATGCTTCAATGGATTTACTACCAAAACGCTGCAAAACCGATGACAATTCTTTTTGAGTATCTGGTTTAAGATAATTAAGCAAATCTTTATTATTTTGCAAAATATCTACAATATTTACAGTACAGGCAGCTTGCCTTAAAATGCGAGGATATTTAAGAGCTGCAATAAATTGTAAACTTAAGATAACAAAGCAATTTTTTAGTCTTTGCAATATTTCGTCATTCTTGCTATCCAGATTTTTCACGAATAACAAACCATTTGAATATACATAAAACCTTATATTTAGTTTTAAACTAACTGAAATTAATTTTAATCTAAATAAAAATTTTATCCATAGTTTAAATTTTATCCATAGTTTACGTTAATGCTAGTAATAATTTGTTTTATGTAAATAGAATATAATAAATCCATTATTACTATAGCTATTTTGTCCTAATAATTAATGCTTTTTTACTAAAAAACTAATAAATATAATGCTTTATCAAAGATTTAATAAAATTTTAGTAAAAAAATATTATTTTCTTTATAAGATCAATTGACTAACCAAGCAAAATTTCCTAGTCTAATATTCAATATTAATATTATCAAAAAGATTTACTTAAAAATGCAATTATTTCTTATTATTCTAATTTCTCTTTTTTTAACATCGTGTTCAGAAGAAAATGATCCTAAAAAAAATGTTTCTGAAGAAGTAGTAGTTCAAGAATTTATCTCTGACTCAGAAGATAACAAAGATTCTACTAATATTTCTGATAAACATAACAACGATATTACTACTTCAGAAAATGTAAGTAACATAAATACTACTGAGAATTTAGATAATAAGAAGGCTCCTGAAATATCTGAAAAACCAAGTTTCAAAATTAATCAAAATGATATAGTACTTGGTAATCCAGACGCTAAAGTAGTACTAATGGAGTATTATTCTCCAACTTGCCCTCATTGTGCTTATTTTAATAAAGCTGTTTTACCAGAACTAAAAAAGAAATATGTTGATACTAATAAAATTGCATATGTAATACGTGAATTTATATCTAATAAACAAGATTTAGATGCTGCTATCTTACAGCGTTGTACAAGTTCTAAAGAAAGTTTTGTAAAATTTCAGGCAGCAATATTAGCTCAACGAGATAATTGGGCCGGTAGCACTAAATATCGCACTTTACTTACTAATATGGGCCAAATAGGTGGTGTATCACCAGAATCATATGAAAAATGCCTAAAAGATGATAAAATAGCAAAAATATTATTGGAAAATACTAATTTTATTTCTAAATCTCCTAATTTTGTTGGTACTCCTGCATTTTTCATCAATGGAGAACAAGTATCTGAAGGATATGGTTTAGATATTTTATCTAAAAAGATTGATAAGGCATTAGAAGAAGCTAGTTCTACTGATAAAATATAGTGTATTGCTCTTATAATATGGATTATGTCATGTTGAAAATACATAGAGAGAAAAATTAAAATGTAGTACCTTATTATAAGGGAAAAATCACTGTCATTCCCGCGAAGGCGGGAATCCAGAAAAATATAAAAATTATACTCTACTTATAAGAATTTTATATGGATATAGAAAGAACTGGATTCCCGCCTTCGCGGGAATGACACCATTCTTTACTTGTTAACTCCATATAACAACGTTGAGTTTAGGAAGGAACTTGTTGAAAGACAATAAATTAGAAGAAATACAGGAAAGAATCGATAAATTTAAAGCAAATAATCTTCAAACCTCAAATAATTATAAGAAAGGAAATGAAGCAGATGCTTTAGGGATGGGATTAGATTTAGTAGCAAGTACAGGTGTAGGAATAGCTATCGGTATATTTTTAGATAAATTTTTTGTAAGTAAGCCTTTATGCATTATAATTTTTTCATTGATAGGTGTGCTAGCAGGATTTAAAATGATTTGGCAAAAATTAAATAGAAAATAATGTCTAAGAACCCTTTAGAGCAATTTGCATTAAAAAAACTAGTAGAAATTAACTTATTTGGTTTTGATATTAGTTTTACTAATTCCAGTTTATTTATGATAGCTGCTGGGATGATAGCTTTATCTTACTTTTATTGCGCTCTAAAGCCTCAACAAATTATCCCCTCGAGATTACAAACTAGCGCAGAAATAATCTATAATATGATTACTTCTATGCTAGATCAAAATGTTGGAGAGAAAGGAAAGAAATTTGTACCTATAATATTCTCTCTATTTATTTTCATTCTATTATGCAACCTGCTTGGCATGATTCCCTATGGTTTTACTGTTACCAGTCATATTGCTATTACATTTTCTTTAGCAATAATTGTTTTTTTATTTATTACAATTGTTGGGTTTGTTAATCATGGTATGCATTTTTTATCATTATTTTTACCCCAAGGCGTACCTTTATGGTTAGCTCCCGTTATGGTTATATTAGAATTATTCGCTTATTTAGCAAGACCAATAAGCCTGTCTTTAAGGCTTGCCGCAAATATGGTAGCAGGACATATATTATTAAAAGTAATGGCAGGATTTGCTGTCTCATTAATGATTATATTAAAACCTTTACCAATTCCAATAATTGTGGCTTTAATTGGCTTTGAAATCTTTGTAGCCATACTTCAAGCATATATTTTTACAATTCTCTCTTGCATATATTTAAGTGATGCGATAAATTTGCATTAAGAAAATTAAAATTATTATTAATCATTTTTTAGGAGTATTTATTTATGGATGCAATGTCATTAAAATATATTGGTATAGGATGTATGGCTATTGGTCTACTTGGGGCAGCTCTTGGCGTATCTAATATTTTTAGCTCATTATTATCTTCTATGGCACGCAATCCTTCTGCAAGCGATCAGTTACAAAGAATGGCTTTAATTGGAGCTGGTCTTACTGAAGCTATGGGATTATTCTCATTCGTAATTGCAATCTTATTAATATTCTCTTAAAATTATTATGCCGCAATTTGATGTTAATTTTTATTATTCGCAAATTTTTTGGTTAGCAATTGTCTTTATCTGCTTGTATAGCTTAATTCATAGGTTTATTATTCCTTTAGCTAAGAAAGTTTCAGATAACAGGCAATCTATAATAAATTTTAATATTTCAAATGCGGAAAAGCTTGCAAAAGAAGCAAAAAATCTACAGAAACAATATGATGATGAGATAAAAGCTATACAAGATTCTGTAGAAAATATTCAAAAACAAACATCTAGTAGAATGGAAGAGGTTTTTTTATCAAAAAAAAATCAATTAAGCAATGACTTAAAAAACCAAATTCATCAAACTAATCATGATATTCAAGAAGATTACAAATTTTTTTGGGCTAATATAAATCAATCTTGTGTTGATTTATCTAAAATGCTAATTGAGCAAATTACCAACAAATCAGCTGACCAAAAATTATTAAATAAATTATATGATAAGATAAAATAATGAATTTTTTTAACGAAGACTTTTGGTTAGCAATATCTTTTATAATCTTTGTATATTTAATTTATAGACCTGTAAAAAATATAATCTTCAAGTCTCTTGATTTAAAAATTCTTGCTATTCAACAACAAGTTTTAGAAAGTAAAAAGCTTAATGAAGATACAACCTTATTGCTTGAAAAAGCTACAAATCAACTAGCGGAAATTGCCAATCTAAAAGAAAAAATGCTTAAAGAAGGAGAAGAAACTGCTAATAATATAATTAATGAGCAAAATAGAAAAATAGAAAAATTTTTAGAACATAAAAAAAATACTACTATTAATTTTATAAATACAGAAAAATTAAAGGCTTTAGAAAGACTTCAGTCAGAATTTTGTGGTAAAACATTAGAATTAGTTTCATTATATATGCAAGAAACAGATAATGAAAAAATGTTGGATACAGAAATAGCTAAAAAAATTATGATGAATAATATTGATAAGTTATAAGTTGCTTCGCTATAAAATTAAAACTTCTATAAACCTTAATTTTAATATTAGATATAATGAATATTGATAAAAATTTGCCAAACTACTTAACAATAGCACGTATTATTGTTATTCCTGTTATAGTAATGACTTTTTATCTAGATAATTCTAAGCTAGCTCATCGTTTAGGAGCAATATTATTTATATTAGCAAGTGTTACTGATTTTTTTGATGGCTATATTGCAAGAAGATTTAGCCTAGTATCAAGCTTCGGAGAAATGTTCGATCCAATAGCTGATAAATTATTGGTAGGTTGTGTATTAATTATGTTAGTAAAAAAAGGCACAGCTGGAGAAATACCGTGTATATTAATTCTAATGAGAGAGTTTTTAGTAGCTGGCTTTCGTGAGTTCTTAGCATTAACTAAAGTTAGCCTTCCCGTCTCAAGACTTGCAAAAATTAAGACTTTTATTCAGATGTTTGCTCTAACAACCTTAATTCTAGGTTCAAAAGGCTCTGGTATAGAACATATGGATTTAATAGGTCAAATCGCCCTTTGGATCGCTGCGTTGCTAACAATTATAACAGGCTATTCTTACTTTAAATTATGCAGTAAGTATTTTTAAGACTACTCAAAGGATGCTTCTCTAACGCCCGCTTCAAGTGCTTAGTTTGGATATTGGTGTATATTTGAGTGCTACTAATATCAGCATGACCCAGCAGCTCTTGAATTACTCTAAGATCTGCTCCACCATCTAATAAATGACTAGCAAAACTATGGCGCAACGCATGAGGGGAAATATTTTCAGGATTTAAACCAGCTTTAATAGAGATTTGCTTTAATAAAATCGCAAAATTCTGTCTGGTCATATGCCCAGTAGCTGAAGAGGAAGGAAATAGATATAGCTTGCTATTTGGCTGTTTAGGATTAATAAATTTATGACGAATAGTTAAATATTCCTGTAAACTAGCAATAGTCTTATCATTGATAACTACCATTCGTTCTTTATTACCTTTACCAAATATTGAAAAGATTTTTTTTATCTCTTTAGATAATTGATTGACTAAAATGCTTGCTAGTTTAATGCTAACAAGTTCAGATACTCTCATTCCGCTTGCGTATAACAGATGAACCATTGCCTTTAAACGCACAGCTGCATCAGATTTATCGCTATCACAACATAATAGTAAAATTTTAATTTCATCTATTGATAAAACAGAAGGAAGCGTAGCTTGATATTTTGGTAGATCTACTAGTAGACAAGGATTATGCTGAGTATATTTCTCGCTAATCAAAAATTCATAATAATTTTTGATAGCAGATATTTTACGATTTATTGATCGAGGACTTATATCATTTCTTGCTAAATATTCTATCCATCTTCTGACGTTTTCTGTTTGAACATTTAATGCTGGCAAATGATTGGTTAGTAAAAATTTATGAAATCCTAACAGGTCATTTTGATAGCTGATTACTGAGTTACAAGCTATTCCACGCTCAGCAACCATCATTTCTAGGAATTGTTCAATAAATTCCATAAATACTACTCTAATTACCTTACGAATAGAGCTAAAACTAATACTGGAGGCCAGGGTCGGAATCGAACCGACGCATGGCGGATTTGCAGCCCGCCGCATTACCACTTTGCTACCTAGCCTGAAGTACTAGAGATCCTAACCAATATTGCTTAAAAATGCAACTGATTTTATAAAAAATTATAAACTTAACTAAAACGTTCTCTTTTATTCAAAATACTAAAATGTTCAAAATAATGAGCCGCCTTGTATAGTAGCTGATCTGGTGGATTGCTAATATCCTCAAACTTGATCTCATTATAACACCAATAATACCATTCATAAGTAGCTACTTTAATTAAACCAGCTACCGATAAAAGTACCAAGTACCGACCACAGCAAATTATAGATAGGTCTATTAAGCAAATCATTGTCAACTATTATAGTAACTAGCCGGTTCTCACCTGCCATTACTTCACTAATTAATTGACTGATAGAATTATGATCATAAGGCCCTTAGGATTCAATAATTTTTATTATTTTATTTTCTTCCTGCCATATTTTCATCATATTGTTAGCAAGATCCCTGCTATAATCTGAGAGAGGTTTTTGTAAGAAAATTATGGAAGATAAAGTTATTTGATTTATCATCTTTTCACCCCTTGTTTAAACTTAAATTGCTCAAGTTTTGATCTACCAAGTAACTTTACTATAAGAATACTTGGTGATCGAGGAGTTAGAAAAACTATGACTAACAGCTACGGTAGCTTTTAGGCTCGGCGAAATTAATAAAAAATTCAAGCCCTGAACATAACTACCATCTCCCCGACCATAATCGAGGATTGCATCATTTTTTCGGTTGATGTTTACCGCTAGTCATAAGAAGTTTCTACACCCTAGAATAGTCACCTGCTATTCTAGGGACGATTTTAGACAACTCTATTATAATGTCAATATCAAT
This sequence comes from Candidatus Rickettsia vulgarisii, assembly GCA_050920655.1. GTDB lineage: Bacteria > Pseudomonadota > Alphaproteobacteria > Rickettsiales > Rickettsiaceae > Tisiphia > Tisiphia vulgarisii. Next base: position 710,638 of record CP133317.1, read on the forward strand.
ATTATTTTTACTACGAAAAGTTGCATAAAATTTTTAATAAATTAAAAAAACCTTTTCTAATTATTAAAAATTTTGCATATTATTATTCAAAATTAAATATGGCTCTTTTATGCACTCAGATGTCGCTATTATCATTCCATCAAGATTGGCTTCCGTAAGGCTTAGCAATAAACCTTTACAAAACATAGGCAATATGCCGATGATTGCCCATGTTCTCAGACAAGTTAAATTAACTGGTTTAAAGAATATTTTTATTGCAACTGATTCTAATACCATTGCGGAAACCGTAACTAGCCATGGTGGAAAATTTATTTTAACAAAACCGGAATGCCCTTCTGGTACCGATCGAGTATATGAGGCGTTTCAAGAAATTCCTGATAATCAAAATATCAAATATATCTTAAATGTTCAAGGAGATATGCCATTTGTAGAACCAGAATCTATTTTAGCAGTTATTGAAAACCTAAAAAATAGTAACTATGACATCATCACACCTGTAGCAGAGGTAGGAATAGATGTAGCGAATTCCGCTAGCAATGTAAAAGCTATAGTTGATAATAACAATAAGGCCCTTTACTTCTCTCGCAGCCTAATTCCCCATGGAGCTAACACATTTTTATACCATATAGGCATTTATGGTTTTCGCAAAGACGCTCTAAATAAATTTGTAAAATTGTCACCTTCTTCATTAGAGTTAAGTGAAAAACTTGAACAATTAAGAGCTTTGCAAAATGGCATGTCCATAGGTGTTTGCCATGTTACAAACATCCCTATTTCAGTTGATACACAAGAAGATTTAGACAAGGTTATAGAGTTTTTTAAAACAAATAATGTTTAAAAACTGTGGCATTTATTAAACTTTTCCGAAAAAATTATTCTCTAAATCTCTGAAATCATTATCAGTACCCTAATATGGCTACAAACTCTACGCAAAATGGAAAATTATTACTAGAAGAGCAAAAAAAGCAAGAATTGCGTAAAGAATTACAGAAACTTGCTAAGCAAAAAATTGCTAGTGGAGTATCTAAAAAAGATGCCTTAAATAATTTGCTAACAGATAAAAATACCCGCAAACAAAAAATTAATAAATCTCACAGGAACAAAACACTAATCTTACTCCTAAAATACAAGAAAATACAAAAACTGTAAATAGTGAGATGTATGCAACAAAATATAATTCCTGCTCCTAATCAAGTTTAAAAAACCAATTTTACCAGAAGCTAATAAACCTCAAGTAATAAGAATTAATTCAGCTATGCTTAATGACCAGGATATAAAACAAGCTATGCGCGCTTTTAGTAATCTTACAAAAAGATCAGCGCCAATTGAATTGAAAAAGCCAGAGAAAGGTGTAGCTTATAAAATAAAACATAAGCTTAGTAAAATTAAATATAAAGTACAAAAAGCCTTTGGTAGATAAAAAGGTGTAGATATATTATGTCTAAGGATATAACTAATAAAAATATAGATAAATTTCATAAACAACAAATCGAGCAAAGAGGAAATGAATTAAAAAATTGCAATCTGAAAAAATTGTCAACAAAGAAGCTAGAAAAAATACTCTAAATGACTTACTTTGCGACAAAAACATTCTTAAACAAGATGATTTTCAACGAAGTGGAGATAAACAATTAGGCGCAACAGCTGGTTATATAGCTAAAGAAAATGATACTAGTAATATTTTCATTCTAAAACAATTCATAAAAACACCTCCGCTGCTATAGAAAAAGACCAACAAGTAGCTGTAAAACTAGGCAAAAAATATAAACCAAAAAATTTTAATGTGTACTAGATGGGGTACAGGAGCTTTTAGCCTCTGGATTATATAATTTATTACTTTATGATCACACTCCAAAAGAAGAATTAGTTGTACCTAACAAATCGCATGAAGATTATCTTTATATTTGTTCAAAATTTCTCCAAAAAGTTACTTCATTATCTAAATTTAGTGATGCCCCTGACACTGTTTTTAACTCTGATAATCCTAAAGTAGCAAAGATTGAAGGATTTGAAAAAGTAGTAGCAGCATGTAATTTTAGGAGAAATCGATTACCATGGTGGAAATACTTATGGTTCAAGAACATATAGAAAATGGACAAACTAGATATATCGCCACTAAAATAGATCATGGTAGATCATTTCTGGAATTTAATAAAGATTTAGCTAGTTTGACAAATAACCTCTATAGATGCTTTAGAGTATTTAGGTATATGGATGATGGAGAAGTTCAAAATCTAAAATTTGATATTGGTAAATATGCTTCAGCAATGGAACAAATGACTAAGCAATTAACTGACGATCAAATAGATAATATAATAGACCAAAAAACTCTGAGTTGCAAAAATCCGGCTTTGATCCTAAAAACATGCTTGTTAATAATAAGAAGTCAGAAATAATAATTGATAATTATCAACAATTATCTGACCACTACAAAAAAGAAATAAAAGCTAATCTCAATGATATAAAAGAAATTAGCAAAGATTTAAATATAATAAGTAAGTATAGTAATATATCAATTGAATTCAAACAAGGAGAGTGGGTTAAAAATTTGCTGAATCAGAAGAAAAAGATCCAGTAATATACGCTGTAAATCATGATATAAAAATTGAAGGAAAAGCCCCTCTAATTTGGGCAAAAGAAAATCATCATAAAGTGTGTACTTCATTAACTGTAGCTAGTAAAAATGAAATTAGTACAGAAAAACTTTGGAAAAAACATGGAATAAATTGGAAACAAGTAGAAACAGAATTAAAAACAAAAACTACTAAAAATATAACTAGAGACCCTATAGAATATTTAATTAGTAAAAATCAAGGAAAGAAATTTAATGATTTACCAAAATCTCTAAGATTTTTCCTTCTTGAAGAAGTATATCAGAAAGATGCACCAGAATACAAAGCATATCCTAGGCTCATAAAGAATTTTAATATTCAAATACCAGATGAGATAAAATCTGAAAAAACTACCAGCAAGACAGAATCACCTAGCCAAGATATCTTAAATAATCCTGAAGTAAAAAAAGCAATGAAAAAATTTGATATAGCTATTAATACTACTCCTGTTACTAAACCAAGAAACAACCAAGTTTATAAATAACCAAAAAAGTATAACTAAATAATCCCTATTCTATAATTTTTTCTATATTAACTATAATAATTGGATTTTTATTGATCTCATGTCTTAAACTCTTACGTATGAAAGATCTTACGGCATTTTCAATTTGTTCATTTGATGTTTTATTCTTTGTTGAGATTGCTTGAATTTCTACAGCTTCTGCTATCCCATCTTTGATAATATTAATTAATTGGGCATCTTCATTATCATCAAGTAAACCTGGCATTGATAATATCGGTCTTGCACCAAGAGTGCCCTTTTTATTTACCACCAATGATACAACGACTATACCAGATTCACGCATACGCCTACGCATTCTAAAAACTGACGCTTCTGTTGGTAAAAGATAATTACCGTCAACTGCTAAATAACCGGTTTCTACTTTAGTTAAAATACGTGGATTATGAGGATCAAGTAATAATAAACTCCCATTTTCTACTTCTACTGCTTGCTTAATACCATTACTTCGAGCCAATTTTGCATGTTCATGGATATGTACTGGTTCTCCATGTACTGGAACACAAATTTTAGGCTTAACTAGACTATACATTTTCTTAAGCTCATCAATAGAAGGATGACCTGAAACATGTACAAAATGATCCCTCTCTGTTATTACTTCAACTCCTAATCTAACAAAAGTATTAAACATTCTAAAAATTTTCTTTTCATTACCAGGAATAATTTTGGAAGAAAATATAATTGTATCTTTTGGCGCTAATTTAATACTATGATGATTATTATTTGCCATTTTAGCAGTAGCAGCTAAGGGTTCTCCTTGGCAGCCGGTAGCTATAATTAATAATTCTTTTCTTCTAAACCTTGCAACATCACGTTCGTCTATCAGTGGCAAAATATCATTTAAATAACCGCTTTCCTGAGCAGCTTGCAGGATTCTATGTAAACTTCTACCTGTTAATACAACTTTCCTTCCAGCCATTTGACCTGCATGAATTAAGGTATCAAGCCTTGCTAAATTCGAAGCAAATGTAGTAACAACTACCGTTTTTGGACAACCAGCTATGATATCTACAAGACTTTCTCGTACTTTACCTTCTGATCCAGAAACTCCTTCATTAAATACGTTAGTTGAATCACAAACTAACGCTAAGACTCCTTCGTCACCATATGATTTTAATAATTTTTCATCTGCTTTCTCGCCTACTACTGGATTATGATCAAATTTCCAATCTCCTGTATGAAGAATATTCCCAGCATCTGTTCTAATCATTATTGCTTGCATTTCTGGCGCTGAATGAGCCAGAGGTACCATCTCTAACTGAAAAGGATCAAGATTTATTTTTGATCCTGGTTGAACTGTATGAATTTTAATATTCTTGACAAAATCATACTCCGACAGCCTAATTTTTAAGAAATTAGCAGTAAAAGTTGTAGCATATATAGGACATTCTAAACTATTCCATAAATATTGGATTGCTCCTAAATGATCTTCATGAGCATGAGTTAAAACTAAACCTAATAAATCTTTTTTATGTTTTTCAATAAAACTAATATCCACAACTACCATATCAACACCAGGTAAGTAATCATCGGCAAAACCACTGCCACAATCGATCATTATCCATTTACCTTTATAATGATATAGATTTACATTAATTCCTATTTCATTTGCTCCGCCTAACGGCAAAAATAGTAAATCGTTTTTATGGTTTTTAATGTTGAATGACATATTATCTGCTATATTATTTATAAAATTGAAATATTCTATACTGACTATATAGTCAGTTCAGCTGAATTAGACACTAGAAGCAATGAGCAAAGCTCATATACTACGTAGATGATTCATGTTAATTGACTATAATATCTTATAACTTATTCTTGGCTTTAAGTCTATGATTAATACTCGTTTAGTATATACTAGTATTATTACTTCTGGTATATTATTACTATTGGTTACATTATTTCCTAATATCGATATAGATTTTGCTAAATTATTTTATAATGAACAAGAAGGTTTTATCTACAGGAATGATATTATTGTTGAATTTTGGTTTATAATAATTCCAACACTTACTAAAACATTAATTGCTGTATTATTATTATATTTGTTCTACCTAATAATTCGATATAGAAGTATAAAAAAAATATTATTATTGTCAGGAAGTATTTATATAATTATCTCCACAGCAATAGGACCAGGTTTGGTAGTTAACCATCTATTTAAAGAGAATTTTGGTAGAGCAAGACCTATTCAAATCACCAATTTTAATGGAAAACAAAATTTTACTAGAGTTTTTGAAATTACTAATGAATGCATGCATAATTGCTCGTTTTCATCAGGACATGCCGCTATGGGATATAGTTTTACTAACCTTGCTTATGTTGCGCCATATTTATTTTTTACTAGAATTTATAGTTTAGCCTTATTTTTAGGCTCTGTAGTTGGAATGAGCCGTATATTAATGGGCGGACATTTTTTAAGCGATGTACTAGCATCTTGTTTTGTAGTATTAATCATTAATCATTTATTATATTTATGTTGGCAAAAACTAAAATCAATTTAAATAAATTAGCTATCATTCATAATAATTCTACAAAATCTTTAGGATTGGTTGATCAGTTAAAGCGGATACATAAATTTTACCCTATAAATGAAGCTGAAGTAATTATTGTTGTAGGTGGAGATGGGAAATTATTGCACGCTATACATAATTACATGAAATTAGATATCCCTTTTTTCGGTGTTAATTCTGGCAGCGTTGGCTTTTTGATGAATTCTATTACTGCTAAAACTTTACTAGATGATTTACATGATTCTAAAATATCACATTTACATCCTCTGAAAATGCAAGTAGAAACTGTAGATGGTAAAACACATAACGCTCTAGCAATTAACGAAGTATCTATTTTTCGTAAAACTAATCAAGCTGCTAAGTTTAGAATTGAAGTTGATCAAGTTGAACGGATAAAATTAGTTGCGGATGGAGCAATGGTGGCAACTCCAGCTGGCAGCAGCGCTTATAATCTATCAGCTGGCGGCCCTATTCTACCACTTGAATCAAATGTACTATGCTTAACTCCTATATGCCCATTTCGCCCTAGACGTTGGCATGGAGCATTATTACCATTTTCTAGCAACATAAAATTTGAAGTTTTAGAACATACTAAAAGACCGGTAAATGCTGTCGCAGATTTTCAGGAATTTGATAATATTAAATCAGTATCAATAAAATCAGTGAAAAATTATAGTATAAAGTTATTATTTGATAAAAAGAATACCCTTGAAAATCGAATTATCAAGGAACAATTTAATAAGTAAAATATAATAGCAAGACAAAATCGATGTCATTTCTAGCTACGGCGGGAATCCAGAATTGGTGTTATTGTCATCCATCAGCTTGTTTCGGGATCTATTAGATGCTGAATCAAGCTAACGCATGACGTTATTGATATCTCCTGGATTCCCGCTTCCGCAGGAATGACATTTTCTTTGTTCTATATTAAGCTATAAATGTTATAAAAAAGAGATCTTAAAGAAATGTTAATATACAAAAGATACATAATAAAAAATATTATCCCATCGCTAATAATCATTATTTTTTCAATGACAACTCTTGTATGGATCACACAAATATTAAAGTTCTTATATCTAATCGATAAAGGAATAAAGATTAGTCATTTCTTTAATTTAATTATTTTAGTTCTCCCTTCATTATTATTCATCTTAACACCTCTAGCAACTACTATAGCTATTATCTATACTTACTTACATTTAAGTGAAAAACGCCAGATAATTATTCTACAAAACTTAGGGTTAAATAATTTCAAGCTTGCTACCCCAGCTTTATTAGTCGCCATTATAATTACTTTATTCTCTTATTATATTTCCGCCAGCTTACTACCACTATCTTACAATAAGCTTAAAACCTACCTAAATTTTATGAAAAATAATTATACTTCTACTCTACTAACAGAAAAAATATTTAATAAGATTTCTAAGGATGTTACAGTCTATTTTGATAGTAAATTAGCTAATGATACTATGCTTGGCATAATCATTTTTGATAATCGCAAATCTGATAATCAAGCAATTGTATTTGCAGCATCAGGCAATATTAAAACATATAGTGATGTATCAATTTTTGAGCTAGATCATGGTACTAGGCAAGCATACGACCATAATAACAACTTGACCAATCTAAATTTTGATTCTCTAGTAATAGAATTAGCTAATAATGTTGATAATTCTTCTATAACAAATAATCGCCGAGAAATTAATGAATATTATATTCATGAACTATTAAATCCTGATAATACTGTAGATGAGCAAAGAAAAACAAAATTAATTGCTGAAGGACATCAAAGATTAATTTGGCCAATGTATAATTTTATCCTAGTTCTCGTATCTTTATCTATTTTTTTAAGACAGCCATATAATAAAAAATCCCACGCTAAACAAATTTTAGTTACTGTATCCTTAGTAACAATTATCACATATTTACATTTTACTTTACAAAATTATGCTTCTAAAAACCTAATTTATATCTTTGCCTGCTATGCTAACATTGTTTGCGCTATTATATTAAGTACATATTTATATACTCGCAAAAACATATAGTTAAATCTTCCGATTAAAAATTCAATTTCTTTACTCTATGTATTAAGACAAGTGTTAACAAGAAATAATAAAACTAATAGAAGAATCACAGTTAAAACAAATATTAAAAAATATGAATATTAATCTTACAGATCATGGATTGATTAAAAATCCTAATAATATTATAAATATTAATAATTCTAAAAAAGAAATTTATCTTTTGACGACCATAACAAACGAAAAGAAGGCAGAGGATTTTAATAAAAAACAACTTAGTAATTTATTATGACTATTAAAGACTTACCAGAATTTCTTAAAATTCTAAAAAAAAATGGCCATTTAAAACGTATATCTCATCCTGTATCTACTAATCTAGAAATTACCGAGATTAGTAGAAGAGTGTTAGAAAAAAATGGCCCTGCTCTATTATTTGAAAATGTTATAAAACAGGATGGAACTAAATCAGACATTCCTGTTCTTACTAATTTATACGCTAATATAGACCGGATTGCTTTAGGTCTTAATCTAAAAGATAAGAGTGAACTCAGAAAATTTGGTGAATTGCTTTCTTTCCTAAAAAGCCCTGAATTACCATCATCTTTTAAGGAAACATTCTCTATGCTGCCACTAGCTAAGAGAATACTTGCCATGTCACCTAAGATGGTTAAAACCTCTCCCTGCCAAGAAATTATTATTGATAAACCTGATATTAATATCCTGCCAATACAAAGATGCTGGCCTTTAGACGTATCAGAGTTAATTACTTGGGGAATAGTTGTCACTAAAGGACCAAGCAAAGAGAAAATAGATAATTACAATCTTGGAATTTATCGATTACAAGTTGTAAGTCATAATAAATTGATTATGCGCTGGCTAAAATTACGAGGCGGAGCCCAACAACATAGCCGCTGGCAAAAGGAAAAAAAAGAACCATTTCCTGCAGCTATTGTCATTGGCGCTAATCCAGCAATAACTATGGCTGCAGTTATGCCTATACCAGAAAATTTGTCAGAATACAATTTCGCTGGACTATTGCAAGGCAAATCCGCCGAACTGACTGATTGCGTTAGTATCGACATGAAAGTACCAGCCCATAGTGAGATAGTTATTGAAGGCTATGTAAGTTTTGATGAATATTTACCAGAAGGACCATTTGGCGATCATACCGGCTATTATAATGATGTTGAATATTTTCCGGTATTTAACATCAAAACTATTACCATGAAAAAACAACCTGTCTATTTAAGTACTTATACTGGCAAACCACCAGATGAACCATCAATACTTGGAGAAGCGTTAAATGAAATATTTATTCCTATTTTAAAGCAGCAATTCCCAGAAATAGTAGATTTTTGGCTACCACCTGAAGGTTGTTCTTATAGGGTAGCGGTTGTCTCAATCCGCAAAGCTTACGCCGGGCACGCTAAAAGAATTATGATGGGAATCTGGTCGTTCTTAAGACAGTTTATGTATACGAAATTCATTATTATTGTAGATGACGATATTGATATTCGTGATTGGAAAGAGGTAATTTGGGCTATCTCTACTAGAAGCGATCCGGCTAGAGATACTACTTTCATCGAAAATTCTCCTATTGATTATTTGGATTTTGCCTCTCCTTTATCTGGTCTTGGCAGCAAAATGGGAATAGACGCAACTAATAAAATCCCACCTGAAACTACTAGAGAATGGGAAGAAAAAATAGAAATGACTAAGGAAGTAATTGATAAAATAGATAAAATATGGGAGTTTCTTGGAATTAAAGATTAAGTTATTACTTTTCTTTCTAATTTTATTCATATCGAAAATCGATAAATGGGAGCAGGCAAAAAATATTAGTGTACTATTTTGATTAACTATTTAGAGATTATTGTTATGTAACTTTTATCTATGATTAGCTATAAAAGAGATTAGAAAATGAAAAATTATTCAACATTTAGAGTACATCTACCAAATAAATTGGGAGTAATAAAAGTTTTTAATAATATTAAGTCAGGTACAACTAACTATAAAATTCAAGCAGATATAATTGATTCTGCTCATAAATTTAATAGTTTTTCTAATGGTAAATTATTTAAGTTAAAAAATTTTATTGTACATAACTGTACGTTACAATTCTTTCGTTACCCAGATCTTTTTAATGAAATAGCAGGAGTTTATAAACCTGTAATTAGTTGGGGAAAAAAATAAATGTGAGCTAAGTTTATTTTTACCATATAACAGGAAAAACACTTGGCATGAAATGGGGCATTTGTTTACTTCTGCATTTGTTGGATATACGTATCCTGTCCCAGTTTTTATATACGAAGGAATCGCTAGAGCTTTAGAGTATACAGATGACCGAAATCTGATAACCAGCGATGTAGCATTTACTAAATCTCTTATATTAATTAAAGGAATAAAAAATTTTCAACAATTAGTAAACGATACTAATGACTATATTATCTACCCATTAGGACATGCTTTTGTATCTTATTGTAATAGAACAGAATTAATTAAATATTGTGCTAGCAACAAAATGATGTATTAAACTCCTTGTTTTCATCTTGTAATTGGGATGGCTTTAAGCGTTTCTTAGGTATAGAAGAAATACGTAATAATTATACTATTCTATTACTGAATAATAAAGCAAATTATACTGGAGACAATTATGCATTGCTGGGGAATTATGCAAACGAAAGTCAAGGAAGCGAACAGAGTGACGCATTGAAGTATATATTTGCTATTATTAGTATTATACTATTAATAGCGGGAGGAGGAAAAATATTGTACCATTACTTCTTTCAACAAGAAAGTGATGATAAGGATGGAGATAGCCAATCACCTCAATATGAGAAAAGTTGTAATGATACAAATAATAACAATACAACTATTAATACACAACTATTAATCTAGAAGAACAAGAAGAAGATAAGCAAGTAGAAACAAATACTAATCTAATACACCACCAAGAGGAGAATAATACAACTCCTTTGCTAGGGAGCTCGGATTAATATTTTATTAATGTAATTTTTAAAAAATTATTTCCATAGATGTTATAAAAAATATAGCAAAATATCACTTTATATATATGTATATTAACCAATTTAAAGTATAATTTAATTATATTTAAATTGGTTTTAAAAATGATAGATACTGTTTCTAGCGATCAAATAATCAATAATTTAAAAAAAATTAGCGATAAATATCAAGAAATAATATTATATCTTATACAGGGTAAAGGAAGTATGCTTCCCCCTTCCCTTGTTGATATGGACAAGAATAGAATTATCGCTGTAAATTTACAGGAACAGTTTCTAGAAAATCCTGAGAAATTTTGGCAATTAAATTTAGAATATGTTCAAAAATTCCAATCACTCATAACAAATTCTATAGATAAATTTATTGGTAAGAACCCTTCCCCTCTTTTTGTTCCAGCTGATAGAGATAGAAGATTTAGAGATGCTTCATGGGAAAATAGCGCTTATTTTGATTTTATTAAGCAATTTTACCTAATGTCATCTGAATGGTTAGAAAAAAATATAGAATTATATAATTTACCGCCTGAACTAAAGCAACATCTTGAGTTTATAACTGGACAATTTATTAACGCATTTTCACCTTCAAACTTTGCTCTTGGCAATCCTCTAGTACTAAATGAAATTCTAAGAACAGGAGGGCAAAATCTTGTAGAAGGATTAGAGAATTTTCTTAAAGATATAAAAAACTCTGGTGGTGATATATTAAATATTAAAACAACTGATAAAAATGCCTTTACTTTAGGAAAAAATATAGCGGCTACTAAAGGTAAAATTGTTTTTCAAAATAAATTAATGCAGTTAATATGCTATGAACCTAAAGTTAAAACTCATTCTATCCCTCTTCTTATAATTCCACCTTGCATTAATAAATATTATATCCTTGATTTATCAGAACATAATTCAATGGTATCATTTCTTGTGGAAAATAACTTTCAAGTCTTTATGGTATCATGGGTTAACCCTGATAAATCTTTAGCTGATATAAATTTTGAAGATTATTTACAATTAGGTATTTTAGATTCTTGCGACTATATTTTAAAGTTTGGTTATAAAAAAATTAATGGTGTCGGTTATTGTATTGGTGGTACCTTACTTGCTGCTGCCGCTAGTTACCTCAAAGCAAATAAATTGAATTATCTAAATAATATTAGTTTGCTTACTACTCTGCTAGATTTTCAAAATCCTGGGGAAGTTGGGGTCTTTATAAATGACCCATCAATTTCTATGATCGAAGAAGAAATGAATTCCAAAGGATATTTTGATGGTCGCTATCTAGCAAATAGCTTTAGCTTGCTAAGAGCTAATGATTTAGTATGGTCATTTTTTGTCAATAATTATTTGCTTGGCAAAACTCCTATGCCATTTGATTTACTTTATTGGAATTCTGATCCAACTCATCTACCAGCTGCTATGCATAGTTATTATTTACGTAATATGTATCAAAAGAATTTACTAAAAGAGCCAAACGCTTTAACATTACTTGATACTCCTATTGATTTAGGAAACATTGATTGCGATTCATTTTTTTTAGCAGCTAATGATGACCATATAGTGCCGTGGCGTTCTGTATATGAAGGGCTGAAATTACTAAAAGGCAATAAAGTATTTTGTCTAACTAGCTCTGGGCATGTTGCTGGGATAGTTAATCCTCCTACTCATTCCAAATATAATTATAAAACTAACGATGATTTATCTCTTAGTAGCGAGTCATGGTTTATTAATTCTAAAGAACATCAAGGATCTTGGTGGAATTATTGGTTAGAATGGCTACAAGCTAGCAGCAGTAAGAAGAAAAAATCGCTGGATTATAAAAATTTAACTGCTATAGAAAAAGCTCCAGGCAATTATGTTAAAAATAGAGTGTAGTTCTAATAAAATTATTATAGAACCTAATGATAAATATGGATAAAAAATGAAATAGCAAAAATCATACATTATATTATGCTTATATACCTCCTTACGACCAAGTTAAATTTCATTTACAAAAGCTATCATGAAAGAAAAGAAAAATTTCGTTTAATTTTATTATTAATATTAATAACTATTTCTACCTCTATTCTATTAATATTTGCATCAATTAACTTATATTTCGGTATTTATAGAGAAAATCTGTATAGCGGCTTTTCTTACTATAATTCTTCGCCTTCTTCACTAGAAGAAAAATTAGCTGAATCTAATTATATTAATAGATTACCCAAAAATTCAAATGCTCCCCATACAAAATTGTGCTAATATTCAAATATGATGTTTTAGCTGCTATGAGAATACAACAAGCGGCAAATAATCTTGGGTGGGAATCTTTATTAATCTCTATACATACAACGCCTATAAATCCATTAGATATAATAAGAATTCATGGTATAGTTAGTCAATTTAATCCAGATTTCACTATATCTAGTATTAACCTAGGTAGTGTAACAGGGACTAAAAACTATTTCATCTGGCATTTCCCTTGCTCTCATAGTCCAAATAGTCTGCCAAATTATTGCCCTAAGCCATTCTTATATGACGGATTACTCGCTGTTGCAGATAATGAAAAAGTAGAACAACTTTGTGGTAAACTGTCAGTTCCTATAGTTGATTTCAAATTTTCACGTCCTAGAACAGATTTTGTTAAAGTTAATTATTCTAGATTATTTATGTGTGGTTATAATTGGGATAAAACACGTAATGGCTCTAAGTATAAAGACCAAACGACGATCAATTATTTGTTAACGCAATAAGGCGTAGCGGTATCAGTTTAGCGATACATTCAGAAGAACATAAAGCTGAGCGTTTACCATCCGCTAAACTTTTAGAAATTAGTAAGCTCTTCAGGCTTGGCAATTAGTGATGAAATGCCTTGGATAAAGGAAACTTTTGGCGATAATGTACTATATATAGACAATCAATAAAAGCACCCAAGAAATATATGATCAAATAAGTAAACATTTAGAATGGATTAAATCGAATCCGGATCAAGCTTACATAAAAGCAAAAAATACCCATCAAATCTATCTAAATCGGTTTACAATGGAACAAATATTATAAAATATAGCTAATATGCATGATCAAAATAGTTTATAAGATCTTTTTTATAAGTTTGTTAATGATTCTAATGGCAGCAATATTATTAGTGCCTTCTATAGAAAGAATTAATAAATTAGATTCCATAAATAATGAAAATTTACTTTCAGGTAAATTGGAGATGAAGAAACATCAGGTAGTTTTTACTGGCATTGCTAGAGATAATGCCTTAGATTTGCCTAGTGTAATATTCCATATATAATTTATAGGACGTTTTTTTTCAGATTATAAAGTAATAATTTTTGAAAATGACTCTATTGACACAACAAAACTAATATTAAATCTATGGCAATTATTTAATCCTAAAGTAAAAATTATATCACAAAACTTCTACAACACTAAAAGACCCTCAATTAAATTTCTGGCTGATGCTAGAAATAGATATTTAGAAATTTTAAAAACCCTAGAATATAATAACTTTGATATGGTAATTGCTGTGGATATGTCCTATGGTATAGATATTAGAGGAATACAATATAGTTTTAGCAAAATAGATCGTTGGGATGTTTTATGTTCAAACGGTATATTTAACAGTCAAGGCCAAATGTACGATGCTTTTGCTTTTCGTAATGAAGAATTCCCTGATTCACCAACAGAATATAATAAAAAATTTGCTAAAAACTATTGGTCTAAAGAGCATATCTCAAGTATGCAGAAAATATATTCTGTTGATTCTGATCTAGTACCTGTATCTTCTTGTTTTAATGGTCTTGCTATATACAAAAAGAAATGTTTTGAAAATTGTTATTACGACTCCATTGACGAAGATTGTGAACATATATTTTTACATCAATGTATGGGTTCTAAACATAAAGCCAGAATTTTTATGAATCCAGCGCAAATTATTAGATATAGGCATTATAGGGAATAAGCTGTAGAATTCAACAGCTAATTTCTTACTATCTTGAAAAGTTTGCATAGGAGTTTTCCCATAACAATATTTTCCTGAATGTGGTCGCTCATTATTGAAATGCTCTAACCAAATATCAAGATCTAATTGTAAATCGTCAAGTTCAGTATAAATCTTTTTACGCATAGCTGCATCAAAGAATTCTTGTTTCATTGTTTTATTAAAACGCTCACACATACCGTTTGTTTGAGGAGAATATGCCTTAGTTGTAGTATGTTCTATACCTTCTATGCTAAGAAATAACTCAAAAGCGTGATGCTCTATATTTCCCTTATATTCTGACCCACGATCTGTAAGAATACGAAGTATTGGTATCCCTTGGGTCTCGTACCATGGTAACACGCGGTCATTAAGCATATCAGCAGCAAGTAATAGCTGTTTTATAGTTTAGCATCCGCTACCCTAGTATAGCTATCAATAAATACCTGAGAATAAATCTTACCTATCCCTTTAAAATTTCCTACATAGTACGTATCCTGACATCCTAAATAACCTGGATGCTGAGCCTCAATTTCTCCATGAGCTTCTTTTTCATTACGACGCTTCTCTAGCACTTGTAATTGAGCTTCAGTAAGAACAATACCATCCTGAGCCATCTTTGCTTCTAATGCTTTAAGCCTTTTACTGATATTGTTTAAATCATTACGTAACCAAATTGACCTCACTCCTCCAGGTGATACAAGAATACCAGTCTTTTTAAGCTCATTTGATACTCTTAGACCATATACTGGATATTCTATTGCCCCCATTATCCATTACTGCTTTCTCCATCACTGGATCAACTCTATTCGCTATTATTGGCTTTCTTCGACTAATTTCATACAATGCTTCTTTGCCCCACCAGTTTCATACAGTTCTTTAAATCTGTAATAACTATCTCTACTATATCCCATAGCTTTACATGATGATGATATGCTACCAAGGCTCTTAGCTAATTCAAGTAAACCTAATTTTGGCTTTATTATTTTTTGATGTAAATTCATTGTGACCTTCCATTTTTTTATCTGTATTTTTAATACGTTATTTTTTATTAAATGTAAGATCAAATGTCAACTACTGCAAATAAGAAAGCTTTATAGAATCTATTTCCCAATACAAAAATTACTAAATATCTCTCCTAATATCTCCTCTACAGTAATCTTACCGGTAATGTTACTAAGACTCCGGATAGTCATTCTAACATCTTCAGTAGCTAGCACTAAATCTTTTTCAGCGTTAAAATTTTCTAGATATTCTAAAGCTTTTTCTACATAACGTCTTTGACGCTGTCTAGTAATATGCGGGGCTTCTGTTAGACCTGCGATATTATTAGCTATCTCTTCAATCCTTCCCAGTAATTTATCTAAACCAATATTTTTCTTAATAGATACTTTTAAATATTTTTTATTCAAAGATGATAATTTATCATTTAATACACCGCTTTTTTCATCTGAATTAATCAAATCTATTTTATTAATCAATATTATAGTATTATCATTAACCAATTCTATGATATCTTTTAGCTCGTCAATATATGATGGCACATTAATAAGCTTTGCTATATCAAGAATAATTATCTTAATATCAGCCATCTTTGCTGATTGTACCGCCCTCTTAATTCCTTCTTGCTCTATTACATCACTACTAGATCTTATACCTGCTGTATCTTGCAAGATAATAGGATATCCTCCTATATCTAAATGCCCTTCAATTATATCTCTTGTTGTACCTTCTATATTTGAGACAATAGCTACATCTCTTTGCATCAGGAAATTAAGCAAGCTTGACTTACCAACATTCGGAGCACCAAGAATTGCTAGCTTAATGCCACTACGCAGTAACTCTCCTTTTCTATTGTCATTAAGATGTTTAGCTATAGCAATTTTAAGCCCAGAACTAACTGCTGTTACTTTGTCTAATACTTCACTAGGTACATCTTCTTCAGGAAAATCAATATAGGCTTCAAGTAGGCTGATAATAGTAAGCAACGACTCTTTCCAACCATTATAAAGGTCTTCTAATTCACCGCCAAATTGTTTAACCGCCTGACGATGTTGCCAAATAGTTTCAGCTTCAATTAAATCAGCTAATCCTTCAGCAGCGGTCAAATCAAACTTACCATTTAAAAAAGCTCTACGGGTAAACTCTCCTGGTTCTGCAAGCCTTATATTATCAATATTTAATATTACTTCACTAAGCATTGAGGCAATTGCTATACTGCCATGGGTATATATTTCCACTACATCTTCTCCAGTAAAACTTGCCGGAGCTGCGAAATATACAACCATTGCGTTATCAATTAATTCTTGATTCTTAGGATTAACAATTTTTTTATAATAGATTTTTCTTGGCTCAAGATTTGCATCACCTATTAACAAACGCTGTAATGCAGGTAAACTGTTAGGGCCGGAAATTCGAAAAACCGACACCCCTGCTTTTCCAACTTTAGAGCTTTGAGCAAAAATAGTTTCCATTATAATTTATGTTTTTTAATTATTTAAAACAGTTATAATAACTCGTAATGTTATTCTAATTAACAAAGGATGTCATTCCCGCCGTAGCTAGAAATGACATCTTTAATTCTCAAAAAACCACCTTCTAAATTTATAGCTGGCAATTTTTGTTATTTAATATAATATGTCACACCAAAATAAGCCTGACTAGTTCTATCAAGTGATTATACTATACTTCAAAAGATTTAGTGAATTATAATATAATTATCAGGTTTTGATTTTAAAATAAAATTTATGGCGCAATATATGACTAATTCCAAGACATCCTTAGCTTTAAGTAAGCTTACTTGTCAAGTTCCTAATTATAAATCAGAAATTTTATCCCTTAGTAAAGCAAAAACCAATGATCCACTTTATAGTGAATTTATTCAAAAATTCCTAGTCTATATTCCTATTGATTATAAATTTAAAGATAGGAAAGAATTATTTGGCGATCTAGCATATAATGCCTTTGAATTTTTTAAAGAAAGGCCTGACGCAAAAAGAAAAATACAAATTACCAATACTATAATTGAAGATAACCCTGCTATTGAAATTCTACTATTAGTTGACAATAAGCCTTTTATAATTGATTCTATTAATTGTTTATTGATAAATCTTAATTTAAAAGCAAAATTTTTGCTTCACCCAGTTATATCATGCGTTAGAAATAGTAAAGGAAAGTTACAAAAAATATTTAATAGGGACAGCAAAAATGGTCATGTTGAATCTCTAGTTCATATTACTTTACTAGGAAATTTTAATAAAGAATCCATAAAATCTTTAGAAAATTCTCTTAATGATATTTTAGAGCAAGTAGATGATACTTGTAACGTGTGGCAAAAATTATTAAATAAAGTGACTTCTATTTCAGATGAAATTAGCAAAAATAGCAAACTCTATAAAGAGAATAATTTAGATTACAATGAATCTATTGATTTTCTAAACTGGTTAAAAAGTGATAATTTTACTTTCCTTGGAATGATAGATTTTAATCTCTCATCAAAAAAATTCCCATTAGAAATGGGCGTAAAGAAAATTTGGCGCGATTCTAATAATGAAATTATTGATATTATCAAACGTTCCAATGATCCTTCATGCCAAAATCAGCTAGTTATCCTTGGTAAAATTGACTCTATATCAAATGTCCATAAAAGTAATTTGGTTGATTATGTTTTAATTAAAAAAATTGATAAAAACGGCAATTATACTTCTGGTAGTATAATTTTTGGCTTATATAGTATGGCTGTCCATTATCAATCAATTGCCAATATTCCAATATTAAGACAAAAATTACAATTTGTATTAAATAAAGCCTCTTTTGTCACTGACGGATATAATACTAAAAAATTAAAAAATATTATTCAAACTCTTCCTATAGAAGCTTTAAGTCAAATTGACGAAAGCGACTTATATTGCATGTCCTTACATATATTGTCAGGCATCTTAAGTAAAAAGCTTAAATTATTTATTCAGCAAGATTGGTCTGGTACATTTGTTAATGTAATAATCTTTTTAACAAGACATCGTTTAACTCCAGAAATACATAGCACTATTAACTCATATTTATCTGATGCGCTGAATGGTAGAATATTAACTGATTACATCACTCAAGTAGCAGAACATTTTTCATATTTATTTTTAACCATAAAAGTACATGATAAAGATAATATTAAAGTAAATGCTGAAACAATTGAGCAAGAATTAAATGAGTTATCTACTAGCTTTAGAGAAGATTTTGCTCATGAATTATGTAAAGAATTTGGTGAATACCAGGGTGGTATTAATTTTAAATTATATGATCCAATTTTCTCTAATGATTATAAAGAAAAATTTAATGGAACAACTGCTATCATAGATATTGATTATCTAATTAAGGCTACTACTCATAATAAAACCTTCTATAATTTAATTGCTATAGATAATAAGCGTTATTGTTTAAAAATTTATAGCCCTGCTCCTAAATTAGCCCTTTCCAATTTATTGCCACCTATCGAAAATTTAGGATTTAAAGCTATAGATGAACATAGTTTTGCTGTCAGACAAACTGACAATATAAGCGATAGTTGGATATATGAATTTACTCTTGAAAGCTTAATAGAAATTGAAACTAATCCTAATGAACTTAAGAGAAACGTAGAAGTAGCGCTTGACAAAATTAATACTGGATTTCTTGCCAATGATTCTTTAAGCAAATTAATAGTATTATCTGGTTTTAGTTGGTGGCAAGTTAAATTAGTTAAAGCTTTAACTAGATATTTGCATCAGACAAGTTTTACCTATGGCAAAGGTTATGTTCAACTAACTTTAATAAAACATTTTCTATATACTAAAATGTTAGTTGATCTATTTGACGCTAAATTTAACCCTGCCAATTTTTCAGAAAAACGAACAAAAACCTTAAAAAATTCTATCACTAACTATCTTGATAATATTAATTCCAGTAGTGAAGATAAAGTTCTACGAACTATGTTTAGCATTATTAAAGCTATCGTTAGAACTAACTGCTATCAATTAGAACCAAATAATAAGAAAGGTAAAAATTATCTTTCTTTTAAGTTTGACTCTAGCAAAATTCCTAACCTACCGTTACCGATACCTTATGCTGAAATATTTGTTTATGAAAATGATTTATTTGAAGGTATTCACTTACGTGGAGGGAAAGTAGCTCGCGGTGGACTCAGATGGTCTGATCGAGGAGAAGATTACCGAACAGAAATACTAGGGCTAATGAAAGCTCAAATGACTAAAAACTCAGTTATTGTACCAGTTGGCTCAAAAGGTGGATTTTTTGTTCATTTTAGCAAAGACGGTTTAAATCCTAAGGATTATATGGATAAAGTCATTGGATGTTATAAAAACTTCTTACGTGGTTTATTAGATATAACTGAGAATATAGTCGACGGTAAAATTATTCATCCACAAAATACAGTTATATATGACAATGAAGATCCATATTTAGTAGTAGCCGCTGATAAAGGTACCGCTACTTTCTCTGATTACGCCAATAGCGTATCTGCTGAATATAATTTCTGGTTAGGAGACGCTTTTGCTTCAGGTGGCTCTGCTGGTTATGACCATAAGAAAATGGCTATTACCTCTAAGGGCGCATGGATCTCTGTAACGAATCACTTCCATGCTATGGGTATTAATGTTCAAAAAGATCCTATCACTGTTGTAGGTATTGGCGATATGTCCGGAGACGTCTTTGGTAATGGAATGCTCAGATCTGATAGTATCAAGCTTGTAGCCGCCTTTAACCATAAACATATATTTATTGATCCAGAACCAGACCCTATTATCAGTTTTAATGAACGTATGCGTTTATTTGGACTCCCCACTTCCAACTGGTCTGATTACAATCAAGAAATAATTTCGGGAGGTGGTGGGGTTTTTGAGAGAAGTAGCAAATCTATTACTCTGTCTAAAGAAGCTAAAACATTACTGAAAATCAATACTAATGAAATAACGCCTGACGATTTAATCAAAGCTATTTTACAAGCAAATGTTGATTTATTATGGAATGGAGGAATTGGAACTTACATTAAAGCGTCTATAGAAACTAATTTAGAAATAGGCGATAAGTCCAACGATAGTCTTAGAGTAAACGGTAATGATGTTAAGGCAAAAGTAATAGGAGAAGGCGGAAATATTGGCGTATCACAATTAGGACGTATAGAATATAGCCGATCAGGCGGTAGAATAAATACTGATTTTATTGATAATTCAGCAGGAGTTGATTGTTCCGATCACGAAGTAAACATAAAAATTGCTCTTAATAAAACTGTATCATCTGGAAAAATCACTTTAGAGGAACGTAATAAATATCTTGCAAAAATGACCAAGCAAGTTGAAGAATTGGTATTGCTTGATAATTACCAACAAAATCAAGCTCTTGATATAATGCAATTATCCCCTACTCTAAATATAGGAATATTCAACGAGTTTATTGATACTTTAGAAGAAGAAAAACTTATCAATAGAGAAGTAGAGTTCCTGCCAACCAAAGAGGAGCTTAACAGAAGAACTGTTAATAAAGAAAATTTAACTCGTCCTGAACTTTGCGTATTATTATCTTACAGTAAAAGCTCTACTTATCATGATTTAAGACATACAACATTTTCTCAAGATAAATATTTCGACTCATATTTGATTAATTATTTCCCTAAATTAATGCAAAAAAACTTCAATGAGGAAATTTTATCACACCCATTAAAACATGAAATTATTAGAACTGTTGTAACTAATAAAATTGTAAATCAGCTTGGCGGTCCTTCTATTAATCTATTGAAACGTGAAACAGGCTCTCCTCTTTGTGATATAGTTCGTTCATATACTATTATCTGTGAAATTTTTGATTTAAATAACCTTTGGACAGAAGTAGAATCATTACCAAATAGCGTAGACTATAAAGTAAAAATTGATATGTTTACCGAAATCGCTAAAATTATGCGTAGAGGTATCGCTTGGTTTACAAAACATATCAAACGTCCTATGAATATTAGTAATATTATTGAAGAATATTACGCGCCATCTCAATCTCTAAGCAAAAAAGTTGGTGGTCTATTACTAGGAGAAGCAAAAACTAAATTTAAAGAGAAAGTCAAATTATATACTTCTTCCAGAATAGAAAGTAACCTAGCTCACAAAATAGCCACACTTGATAGTTTAGTATCTGTCTTTGATATAATATATATTGCCCAAAAAACTAAAAGACCAAATCTAGATGTTGCTAACCTATATTTTACTACTGCAAGCAAATTTAGTATTGACTGGTTACGTAGGCTTTGCGATAAGCAGCTAAATGATACTTATTGGACTAGATTGTCAACCCAAGCGTTAAAAGATGATTTATATGACAAACAAAGACAATTAATAATAAAAATAATTAATAATTCAAAAGTAAATATTGATTTAGATTTATGGATTGATAATAATAAAAATTATATGTCTATCTTTTTAGATTTTATTACAATATTAAGATCTCAAAAAAATATAGACTTAAATATTTTAATTCTAGCAAATAAGAAATTTGAAACATTTTTGTATAAACTTGAGTAATATATTATGTCCTCATCGCCATTAAAACAGGCCAGAATTGAAGCTGGAAAAACTATCGAAGAAGTAGCTTCTTATTTAAAAATAAAAAAGCAGTATTTAGTGGCGCTTGAAGAGGAACAGCTAGAATTACTACCAGCAGAAGTATATACTAAAGGATATCTTAAATTATATTCAAATTATTTAGGATTAACGTCAAGCACTGGAGAAGATGTAGATGCTCTAGAAAGAAGTAGAAAAGCTAATAAAAAAATTAATTTACGAACTAGGCATAACAAAATAATCCTAAAATATAAATGGAAAAAACATATCATTATTATTTCTATTTTATTATTAATCTTACTTTCAATAATCTTTAACATAATGTTATCACCTGAATAAAAATAACTTATATGAATGATCTTACAAACTGTTATGTAAATCAAATAGATCAGAAAACTAGTAATAATGAGCTAGGCAAAAATAGTTTGCAAGAACAGAAAAATATATTATTAAGTTTAGTAAAAGATCTAGATCAGAAACTTGAATTACTTCTTACAAAATTAAACGGTCAGAATGAAGAAATTACTAATTTAAAGTATGAGAATGAAAAACTTAAAAATAATTATAAGCAAATATTAGAACAGATAAATTTATATATTACAGAACTTGAATCCATAAAAAACAGTTAAATAGATAAAATAGATGTCTATAGTCACTATAACCTTAGGTAATAAAAATTTTCAGCTTGCCTGTAGCGATGGCTCTGTTCAAGAATTAAATATTCTTGTAGCTAAATTAAACGACAGAATTTCTGAAATGAAAAGAATAAGCCCAACGGCCTCATTCGAACTATTACTAGTCATGTCTGCCTTAGGTCTACAAGAAGAAGTACAAAACTTAACTCATCAAATTAATAATCTTTATGGCGGCAAAAACTTAAAAGAAGAAGAGCAATTCGCAGAAACCCTAACTACTATAGCCGGTTATTTAGAAAATCTTGCAAAGAAGATCGGAAAGTGATATATTGCCACACGTAATATTTCAATATCAATACTAGAAATACTATGTATAGCCAATTAAAATGAATTAGGCACAAGGAGTTTGTAGCTAATTCATATTAATTGACTAAAAATTTCATAGAACTTAGAGCTGCTTGGTACGTGAGCTTAATGTATTATACCCCAGGACTATAATTCTTACGATAGGAAGCTGTCCCTGCCTGCTACCGAGGTACAGGTATATGGCATCCACTTTATACAAAAAGGTTCTTTGCGGATCTTTAGGCAACGGCCAAAGCGGTTCATTTATTAGAAGGAATTAAGTTTATATGACTGATATACAGAAACAAAAAACTATTTCCATCTGTATTATTGGCAAGCCCAATGCTGGTAAATCTTCTTTATTAAACAGACTTATTGGCGAAAAAATTTCTATAGTTACTCCTAAGGTTCAAACAACCCGTACTATTATTACTGGAATAGTCACTATAGAAGACACCCAATTAATAATATTAGACACTCCTGGGCTTTTTGAGCCCAAAAAGCAATTGGAAAAAGCTATGGTTAGGTGTGCCTGGTCTAGCCTGCATGATGTTGATTTAGTGTTACTTATTATAGATAGCATCAAACCTATTGACCAGTTCAGCTTAGAAATGCTTAAAAAACTGCAAGCTCTTAAAATAAATCTATTATTTATTTTTAATAAAATTGATCTCCCTTCTAAATATATTGAGGAAACAGAAAATACAATAAAATCTCAATTTACTGATCCTAATATATTTAAAATATCCGCGCTATCCGGCGAGAATATTAAACAATTACAAAATCATATTCTAAAACAAGCTAAAACTTCTCCTTGGTTATACGAAAAAGATGACGTTACTAACTTGCCTATGCGTTTTTTGGCAGCGGAAATAACTAGAGAACAATTATTTTTGCAACTCCACCAAGAGCTGCCATATAATCTAACTGTTCAAACTGAAATGTGGCAGGAACATAAAGATAAATCCGTTAAAATTAATCAAGTAATAATTGTTTCAAGAGATGCTTATAAAACCATTATATTAGGAAAAAATGGTTCAAAAATTAAAGAAATAGGATCCAAAGCTAGACTTGAAATGGAGAAGGCTTTTGACTGTAAAATTCATTTATTTTTATTTGTAAAAGTACGTGAACTTTGGGAAAACGACCCTTTATTTATAGCCACATGAGACTACAGAAAGTTTAAAGTAAATTGAAAATCTACTTTGCAAACTATTATAAAATTTATGCACTATTCACATATAGTAAAGAAAAGATGGATGTCATTCTAGCTACGGCGGGAGTCCAGAAAATATCAATAAAATGTCATGCTGAATTTATTTCAGCATCTATGAGATCTCGAAATAAGTTCGGGATGACAAGTAAGTTACTGGATTCCCGCCGTAGCTAGAATGACATCCATCTTACCTTACGATTCACCCAAATATAATAATATCAATTTTTATTCCTTCCCTACCAATTTATCATATTTAGCTTTTAACAAAGTAGTAATCTTGTTATCAGGGAATATTATCTCTTTACCATTAAAATCAACTGATTTAACCTCTTTAACTTCTAGAGCGGTACCAGTAACAAAGCACTCTGAAAATTCCTCTAACTTATTAGGCATTATCCTTTCTTCAGTTACTCCGATATTTGATTCACGAGCAAGATCAATAATAGTTTGCCGCGTTATACCGTTTAAGAATCTATCAGCAATAGGAGTAAATAATTGATTATTTTTCACAAAAAAGATATTTGCTGTAGTAGATTCAGCAATATACCCTTCAAAATCTAACATAATAGCGTCTCTAAAACCTAAAGCTTTAGCTTCTTTCTGGCAGACAATCGCCATATTATAATGACCAGATGATTTACATTGCGGTGGGAGAGAATCTGGATGAGGTTTACGCCAGCGAGCAATATGCAAATTTAACGGTTCTGATGGCCTATAAATTGATGGTACTGAAGCAATTAGCAAATTAACTGACAAAGATGGATTAGTTATGTTTATTGATTCGTTACCTTGCCAAATTAGAGGACGAACGTAAGCATTCTTGACATTATTTTTTTCTATAAGTAACTTGTGAGCTTCTATGATTTGTTCATAACTATATGGAACATCTAACCCCAAGGATTTTGCTGATTCTATAAGCCTATAAGTATGTCCTTCTAGCTTAAAGATTTTACCATTATAGGCTTTTTCTCCTTCAAATACTGCTCCAGAATAATGTAGACTATGAGTTAAAGCGTGTATCTTTGCTTCATCAAATATTACAAATTCACCATTAATCCAAATATATGTTGATGATTGATTAGGAATAGTTACATTTTTATTATCTAAAGTCATATATTTTTACCGATTAATCATTGTCAACAAATTGCTATTCAGTTAAAATATTCTTACCTATATCCTAGAAGGATTAAAAATAAATTATGGAAAATCATAAATCTCATATTCTTGTAGTTGATGATGATATCAGAATACTAAAACTTTTACAGCAATTTCTACATAATAACGGTTTTTTAGTTTCAATAGCAGTGGATGTGAAAGAGGCAAAACTATTATTGAACTCTTCTACTTATGATCTAATTATCCTAGATGTCATGCTACCAAATATTACCGGCTTAGAATTCGCCAATATTATCAGATCAACTGGCAGCAATATACCAATTGTTATGTTAACTGCTCTATCAGAAGCAAGCGATCGAGTTAAGGGCTTAGAATCAGGAGCGTCAGACTATATGACAAAGCCTTTTGAACCTAAAGAATTATTACTTAGAATTAACAATCTAATAAAAAAAAATAATACCAACTCTCATAATAATTCAAATGAAGTTACTGTTAAATATTTTGGTAATAATTATTACAATTTCAGCTCGAAAAAATTTAAAAAAAATAATCAACCAGTACAGCTTAGTTCTACAGAGCAACAATTACTAGAATTATTATTAGAGAATAATGGACAAATATTTTCACGAGAAGATTTATCAAAATTAATGGGAGGAATAAGCCCTAGATCTATTGACGTAAAGATCACTAGAATAAGAAGTAAAATTGAAGATAATCCTAAAGAGCCAAAATACTTAAGGACTATCCGGAATGGCGGATATGCAATTTATACGTAAATTAATCCCGCAAACCTTATTAACCAGATTTGTTCTTATTATTATTATACCTACGCTAATAGGACAAATCTTAGCCGTATTCTTATTTTACGATAGACATTGGTATAATGTTTCATTCTACACAAGCAATATCATTGCCAATGAAATCATCTCCTTACTTGACCAAAATAAAAATAATTTATTAGAAACAAATACTACTGAAACAAATTATTTAAATCTATCCTACAAATTCCTTAAAAATTCTACAATACCTAAAACTCAGCCTAAAATTAGTGAAGAGCTTGGTATTTTCAAAAATATCCTAGATGTAAAAATAAATAAAAAGAATATCATTAGAACTAATAACGCAGGAAAAATTGAAGTATATTTTCAGTTAATACAAGGCTTATTAATAATATCATTTCCAACAAAATTATTAATGAACCCTACTTCCTATATTTTTGTTTTATGGTTAATATTTTTATCTATCTCTCTAATCTCCATTTCTTTAATTTTTTCCAAAAATCAAATTAAATCTATTTTATCTTTAGCTGATGCTGCTGATCAATTTGGACGTGGAATCAGATCAACGAATAATTTTAAACCTTCAGGGGCAAAAGAAATAAGAAAAGCAGGCATTGCTTTTCTTAAGATGAAAGAACGTATCGAAAAACAAGTAATAAAAAGAACTAGAATGCTTGCTATGATTTCCCATGATCTATGTACCCCTTTAACCAGAATGAAGTTACAACTAGAATTAATGGATAAGTCAGAAGATACTGAAGGATTAAGGAAAGATATAGAAGTAATGCAGCAAATGATTAAATCATATCTGGATTTTGCAAAAGGAGAAACTGGAGAAGAATTTCAGACTATCAACTTTCCAAAATGGTTAAAAACTATAGTTAATAAATGGCCCTCTAGCAATATTAAATTAGTTGTTAAAGAAACTAATTTAAAAACTAAAATTAAACCTAATAATTTCGAAAGAGCTCTAGCAAACCTAATAAATAACGCTATAAAATACTCTACAAAAATAAAAATTTCTGTATATTCTACTTCTACTAATGTAATTATAAAAATCGAAGATAATGGCCCTGGAGTATCTAACAAAGAAAAATCATTAGTATTTAAGCCATTTTATCGATCCGATAAGTCTCGTTCTCTTAACAACTCTGGGAATGTAGGACTTGGCCTTGCAATTACTAAAGAAATAATTCTTGATCATGATGGAACAATATTGCTACAAGACAGCAAAGATCTAGGGGGGCTGTTAGTTAGAATTACAATACCTAAGTTTTCGTAGGCAACGCACTGTGTCATCCTGGATTTGTTTCAGGATCTATTAAAACTTAGAGAGATACTGAAATAAATTGACGCATGACATCCTTGTCATTACCTAAGTAAACTATGCTATATTATTTTATTGAATAACCTAAATTTCAGTTTTTTAAATGACTACAACAAACAAAATAAATCACTTAGCCATAATAATGGACGGTAACGCAAGATGGGCTATAAGTAAAAATTTGCCTAAATCTGATGGACATAAAGCTGGAGCTGGAAATTTAAAAAAATTAATACCTAATTTTATAGAATTAAATATACCTTATGTAACTCTTTATGCTTTTTCATCAGAAAACTGGAATAGGTCAAAAGCAGAAATTACATTTTTACTAAAATTATTACAGCATTATTTAAAGAATGAAACGCAATCCTTACATCAAAACGGTGTACGAATAAAAGTTATTGGTAGACTTAGCCAATTAAACCAAGCCTTACAAAAACAAATTCATGAAGCTATAGAATTAACAAAACATAATAATAAAATAACTTTATGTATAGCTTTTAGCTACGGAGCTAGAGCAGAAATTGTTGACGCTTGTCAAAAAATTATAGATTCTGGAAAAAATACAATTAGTGAAGAAGAATTTAAAAATTATCTTTACGACAAGGAAATGCCTGATGTTGATCTATTAATTCGTACTAGCGGATTACTTAGGATAAGTAATTTTTTATTATGGCAAATTGCTTATGCTGAATTATATTTTACTGATAAATATTGGCCAGATATCGATAAAGATGACATAATAGCGGCTATAGACAATTATTCAAAAAGGAAGAGAACTTTTGGAACAAGATAAGAAAAAATCCAACTTATTAATTAGAACATTATCAGCCTTAGTAATGGCGCCTATATGCATTATAGCAATAATGTTTAGTAAACTATTGTTCTATTTACAAATGCTATTAATTGCTACAGGAATGCTTTATGAATGGTATCAGATGACTAAATCTTCTACTATTCATATATTATTAGGATTGATGATTATTCCCATTCCTATAATATCTTTAATAATTATTGGTTCTAATGAAAATAATCGTTGGTTATTATTATTATATTTTTCTATCATAACTTCTGTTGATACATTTGCTATGCTTGGAGGAAAAAACATAGGAGGACCAAAACTTGCTCCTAAAATTAGCCCTAACAAAACTTGGAGTGGTTTAATAACTGGAATTCTCAGTAGTAGCGCAGCAGCATATTTATTAAGCTTAATACCAGGATTTAAGCTACCTGTAGACTATTTTTCAACAACAAACTGTTTAATTATAGCAAGCATTTTCCTTGCACTAATAGCACAGATGAGCGATTTATTTATCTCATACTTTAAACGTAAATTTACTATAAAAGATAGTGGTAGTATAATACCAGGACATGGTGGAGTATTAGATCGATTCGATAGCATAATTTTAACCGCTCCTCTGATATTGTTAATATTATTATAAGTTTATGAACTATTTATATTTTATTAATTCTATTAGGAAGTCAAAGAAGACAATTCTTAATGTCTTCTTATTTTTATTGCTTGCCTATTTTGTCTTTCATTCAATTTATGGCAATAGAGGAATTATTGCTTATTTTTCATTAAATAGAAAACTAGAGAAAGCTTATAGTGAATTAGAAACTTTGAAAGCAGAGAGAGTTGAATTGGAACATAGAGTGAAATTACTTAGGCCGGAATCATTGGACAAAGATATGCTTGATCAAGAAGCAAGAAGAATTCTTGGAATGGCTCTACCAAATGAACAAGTTTTTACAGCTAATTCTTTAAAATCTAAAAATTAGGTTCTGTGAACAAAATTTAAATTACAAAGCCTTAGGAGGTGTTTATAAATATTATAGTCTACCAAAATGATATTCCTGAAGATTTTAATCTTGAAGGAGATATTGCTATTGATACTGAAACAATGGGCTTAAATTTAAATCGAGATAGATTATGCATTTTGCAAATGAGCAACGGTAATGGAGACGCTTATCTTATAAATTTTATTGAAAAAAATTATGCAGCGCCAAATTTAAAAAAATTACTTCTTGATAAGAATAGAGAAAAAATATTTCATTATGCAAGATTTGATCTGGCAGCAATAAAAAAATATCTTGATATAGATCTAGAAAATATTTTCTGTACTAAAGTCGCTTCAAAATTAGTTAGAACTTATACAGATTTTCATGGACTAAAAGACTTATGCCGTGAACTACTTTCTATTCAAATTTCTAAACAGCAACAATCTTCTTACTGGGGAACTAAAGAATTAACAGAAGAGCAAAAAGAATATGCAGCTAAAGATGTGCTATATCTTCATCAATTACGCTCTATTTTACAACAAATGTTGGTAGCTGAAAATAGATTGGAAATTGCTAAACAAATCTTCAAATTTTTACCTGCTAGAGCTAATTTAGATTTGATTGGATGGAATAATATAGATATTTTTAGTCATTAGATTTAAGATATTGTCTTTTATTTGATTATCATGGTGAAGGATTATTGACTTTGTTATATGAAGAAGGAAAGTAAGCATTAATATACTGATTGTAAGACAAAGTTGATATCATTCCTAGCTGCAGCGGGAATCCAGAAGAAAGTATCAGTAATGTCATGCGTCAGTTTATTTCAGCATCTATTAGATCTCGAAACAAGTTCAGGATGACTAGTATGTAGTCTGGATTCCCGCCTATGCGGGAATGACATCTTTCTTTGTTTAATATAGGTATATTAATGTATCATCTCCATGCAACTGTTCTTGTTGCTTGCATGGAATAGAAATATCTTAGCGCTATAAATATTTTAACATATAATTCTTATATAGCTATATGACAGCTAAGTTAAATATAAATTTAATGTTCTATAACCACAATTAAAATACTATCAAAATTCGCCAAAATTCCACCTTGGAGACCAGATAGTAGAAGGGTTTAAAGGCAAAAGTGCAAAAAAATATTTTTTTGCTTTTAAAATTTGTTAGAATATTGCTGTAACCTATTGATATTTGTGTATTTTTTAAAATTATCCTAAAGATAAGAAATATTATTAGCTATCATTATGGAGAAGAAACATTGTTACGTAGACAAATTACGTCATGACGAGCGGTTTGAGTAGTCATCCAGTCCTTATTTTGTCATCCTGAACTTGTTTCAGGATCTATTAGATGCTGAAATAAATTCAGCATGACATCCATTATAGATCACCACGCTACTTAAAAGCAATTCGTGATGACTAGTAGTGATATGACATTTTTCTGGATGGTCGTGGAGCCTTACGGCTCCTCGCCATGACAATTGGCAATACTTCTACACAACAAGACTTTACAGAATTATCTATGACCATATCAAATATTAACAATTTTATTGATTCTCCTATAAAAACCCATCTAGGTATTAGCGATAACATAGCTGAATCTCTTAAAAGATTAGAAATATTTACCTTAAGGGATTTATTGTTCCATAAACCTACTTCTTACCAACTCAAATTACTTGAACCTAATTTATCTTCATTACAAAATGGCCAATTAATTCAAACTTCCATAGAAATTAAAGATTTACTTGTTCCTTCTAGAAGAACGCAACCTTTAAAAATTTTAGCGTCTAATGAAACAGGTTCTATTCTCTTAGTATTTTTTAATCGCCCAGGAAATTTTATTTTAAATAAACTTAAGATAGGCAGCAAACATATAATTAAAGGTAAAGTACAGGTTTTACCTAATAATCTTCCCCAAATAAATCATCCAGAATTTATATTTAATAATAGTTCTCATAATCAAAGCTGCTTGAATGATCCTGTAAATTGGAACGTAAAACAAGGGATGAGCGAGCGCAGCGTAGATAAACTACGTGAGCACGCGAATTCCCCGCAGTTTTGCGAAGCCAATTTTCAAAAACATTCAAATATAGAACCAATATACCCTTTAACCTATGGCATAATAAATTCACAAATTTACTTATATATTAAAAAAGCCATAACTCTATTAGAGAAAGCTTACATCAGCATTTCTGAAAATGATTTAACTATCCGGAATTATATTAAGGATTTGTTAAATGATTTGAAAATTTTACATTTTCACCAAATTGACTTACACAATATGGAAGAAATACAATCTAATTGCCTAAGAAGATTTGCTGAAAGAGAATTGCTTGCTAACCAACTAGCATTGAAACAAATTCGTAGCAAAATCCAAGAGAAACTTGGCAATTCATTTTATAAAGCTGAACAAATACAAAAATCCATTCTTGAAAATTTAGGATTTGAATTAACAGACGATCAAAAAAGAGTAATTACAGAGATTGAGAAAGATCAATTATCTAATCATGAAATGATGCGCTTATTACAAGGGGATGTTGGATCAGGAAAAACTATCGTAGCCTTAATGACGATGATTAATGTTGTACCACATGGTTTTCAAGCAGCTCTAATGGCTCCAACTAATTTACTTGCAAATCAACATTATCAATTCTGCCTTAAAGCTCTAGAAGGAACTAATATAAAACTTGGGTTGCTTACTGGTAAATTATCATTAAAAGAACGAAAAAAAATTTTGTTGGACTTACAAAATGGCGATATTGATATTTTAATCGGTACTCATGCTCTATTTCAAGAAACAGTAATCTTTAAAAATTTAGGCTATATAGTTATTGATGAGCAACATAAATTTGGTGTACAGCAGCGTCTAGATTTAATTAATAAAGCTTCTAAGCCTGATGTATTAGTTATGACTGCAACTCCTATTCCAAGAAGTCTTACTTTAACAATGTTTGGAGATATGGCTGTTTCAAAATTAATTAGCAAACCAAAAAACCGCCTACCTATTACTACTAGCGTAATACCAAAACATAAATTAAACGAATTACTTGGAGTTTTAGACAAAAAACTCCAAGTTAAAGAGAAAATTTACTGGATCTGCCCTCTTATTGATCAAAATGAAGAAAATTCTAATATAGAATTTATTGATGTCACATCGCGCTTAGCTAGTATTGAAAATATATATCCCAATATTACATCTGCTATTCATGGCAAAATGAAAAATGATCAAAAAGATTTGATTATGCAAAAATTTAAAGATGAAGATGTTCACATTTTAGTTGCAACCACCGTTATTGAAGTAGGTATCGATGTACCTGAAGCAACGTTAATAATTATAGAAAACGCTGAGCAATTTGGCTTAGCCCAGTTGCATCAATTAAGAGGAAGAGTTGGACGTGGTAGTTTACAATCCCATTGTATTCTATTATATGACCCTAAAAGGCTAAGCCAAGTTGCCAAGTCTAGATTTGAAGTAATGAGAAATAGTAGTGATGGATTTTATATAGCGGAGCAAGATCTCTTACTAAGAGGCAGTGGTGAAATATTAGGAACTAAGCAAAGTGGAGAAATAAGATTTTTCTTTGCTGATCTTGCTAGAGATACCGATCTTTTAATAAACGCTAATAAACTAGCAGAAAATACAGATATTTCAGCCATATCCCATTTACAAATAAAACTATTTGATAGAACTGGAGTTAAGGAGTTGAATTAGCATTATTATATTGCTTATGACTTAATTTAATATCAGCACTGATAATTAGCTTAATCGCTAATCTTGCTATAGGATCAGAACAAAAAACTCAAAAACTAGATACAACTATGATTAAACCTAAACTACTTTTTATAGCAGGCAGTATCCGTGCAGAATCTGTTAATAGAATGCTTGCTCATAATGCGTTTGAGATTGCTAAAACTCTGGAGCAAATGCAACTTTTATTGATTTAAAAGACTACCCTATGCCAATCTTTGACCAAGATCTTGAATCAAAAGGAATGCCAGAGAAAGCTCAAGAACTTAAAAAAATCTTTGCTGAACATGATGGGATTTTTATTGCTGCTCCTGAATACAACGGTTCAATTATCCCTTTATTAAAAAACGCTTTAGACTGGGTATCAAGACCTAATGAAAAAATAGTAGAGTATATATGCTAATAAGGTAATAGTCCTTGGCTCTGCGTCTCTCCTAGTAGCGCCTTGGTGGTCAAAGAGGTCTTGTCCCTCTACAAATGATGTTAAATAACGTTGGATCCATAGTGTTACCTGGAAAGATCAACATTTCTGAATCATATAAGAAATTTGATAAACAAGGGAAACTTACAGACGTTAAAGACTTTAAGCAATTAGAAATATTAATGAAAGACTTTATCCGTATAACCACTGCAATAAAGAATAGTGTCGAGAAATAGTTTTATATTGGAAAAGTTAAAGCAGAAATATAAGTTATTTCTGCTTTAACTTTATAAAAAGATTGATGGTCTATAAGCCGGATTCTGTATAAATACTATTAAGTATCTATTGCAGTTATTTATCTAGGATAAATGTTACCATTTACCTCAAGCGATCCACCCGCACTACTCCAATTAGAGCCTTGGGAACACGTAAGTTCTGTAGCGTTTATTTGATCTTGCTCCTAGCGGGGTTTACCATGCGTAAGATGTCACCAACTTACCGGTGCGCTCTTACCGCACCTTTTCACCCTTACCAAAAATGGCGGTATATTTTCTGTGGCACTTTCCCTAAAAGATTACTCTTTTGCTGGCAATTAACCAGCGCTATATCTCTACGGAGTCCGGACTTTCCTCGTAAATTCTTGATAGATTATTTACGCAACTGCACGACCATCAACAGAATTATCATTTAATAGACCTTAATTGTCAATATTTATCTAAAAAGCAACACTGTATTAATAAAAATTAGTAATTATTACTTATTAAATGTTAACAAATATTTACTTTTTTGCAAAAATGTGTATATTGCTGATTAATGTCAACCGTATAATACGGATTAAATTAACTACATATTACATATAGGAGTGTTATGGAAAACCTTAATATAACAAGAAGTGATACCAAAATCAAATACATTATGAAAAGTTTATTAATGACATCTAGTATAGCAACAGCTGTTATTAACGTAAATAATGCTTATGGCGCAGATCTGCCTCCACCTCCTCCAATAAATGAATTAAATACCGCCACCTCTTCTACATCTAATGTCGTAACAAATAACACATCAGGCAAAGAAGATTTATTAAATGCAATAAAAAAAGGTAAAGTACTTAGAAAAGTTGATACATCTAACGCTGCAACTAATAGCAGCTCAGCAAGTAAAAGCATGCTTAACGTATTATCCCTAAGATGAAACTTAATGATGCAACTAATAATACTGAATCCGACACAAATAATGATGTATGGGATGAAACAGAGAAAGCAGACGAGGAACATACAAACCAGGGGTTAGAGCAAAAAAGAATCGATTTAGAAAATGCTACAAAACTTAGGGAAGCTAAACAAAAAAAACAACAGAAAGCTCAAAAAAAACTTAATCAAGCTGCGTTAGAACAAATCCATACTGAAGAACAGACAAAAAAAGAAACAAACGCTACCAGGTGTATATAACACCGTAAAGGATCATATGCTACAACATACAAAGTATTTTAATGGTCATAAAGATTCTCATTGGGATGATTCAGATAATGAAGATGAAGTTACATCTAAAGGCAAGACAAAATCTTCAACTACTATCAAAAAAATAGGTGATACTGAAGCAAAAAGAAATTTAGAAGCATTTTTCAAAAACAAATTTGCTGATAAAACTGAAGAAAATCCAGCAACCACTTCTTTAAATTCTGAAGAAGTTATTATAACAGCTGGAAATAATATACCAACAGCTGGTGAATATAGAAATTCAAAGTTAACTCCTAATCATGATGGAGCATTACGTAAAAAATCTATAGATGATAGCGCCGTTGCTGCAACTCCAGCTGTTACCCCTAATACATCAACAGCTACAAGCTCTGCAACTTCTAAGACTAGAAAAGCAGTTAAAACTACTACTACAAAAAAGAAAACAACCCCAATTGCTGAGGAAAATTTTAATTTAGGCGATTTATTTGTAGAAGTCAAGATTTGATTTTACAGGCACTATAAATTTTGCACCTGATTGTCAGTTAAATTTTGACTGTCAGAGGAGTATTCAAGATACAAGATTTCATTATTCTTTTCAACAGCTAATTTCTTACTATCTTGAAAAGTTTGCATAGGAGTTTTCCCATAACAATATTTTCCTGAATGTGGTCGCTCATTATTGAAATGCTCTAACCAAATATCAAGATCTAATTGTAAATCGTCAAGTTCAGTATAAATCTTTTTACGCATAGCTGCATCAAAGAATTCTTGTTTCATTGTTTTATTAAAACGCTCACACATACCGTTTGTTTGAGGAGAATATGCCTTAGTTGTAGTATGTTCTATACCTTCTATGCTAAGAAATAACTCAAAAGCGTGATGCTCTATATTTCCCTTATATTCTGACCCACGATCTGTAAGAATACGAAGTATTGGTATCCCTTGGGTCTCGTACCATGGTAACACGCGGTCATTAAGCATATCAGCAGCAAGTAATAGCTGTTTTATAGTTTAGCATCCGCTACCCTAGTATAGCTATCAATAAATACCTGAGAATAAATCTTACCTATCCCTTTAAAATTTCCTACATAGTACGTATCCTGACATCCTAAATAACCTGGATGCTGAGCCTCAATTTCTCCATGAGCTTCTTTTTCATTACGACGCTTCTCTAGCACTTGTAATTGAGCTTCAGTAAGAACAATACCATCCTGAGCCATCTTTGCTTCTAATGCTTTAAGCCTTTTACTGATATTGTTTAAATCATTACGTAACCAAATTGACCTCACTCCTCCAGGTGATACAAGAATACCAGTCTTTTTAAGCTCATTTGATACTCTTAGCTGACCATATGCTGGATATTCTATTGCGCCCATATCCATTACTGTATTAATTTTAACAAAAAATTGACTCACTTTAAAATATCTTTATATTATTAGGCGAAAATATAAAAGTAAGGCTCCTTCTAATTAAGAGGCAAGATTAAGAGAAATCTATGCAAACTCTAAACTCGTTATTAAAATATATTATCAATAGTACAATTAAATATCTTGTAAAAAATCTATTAATAACTTCTAATATAACAACAGTTATTATTGCTATAAATAATGCTTATGGGTCAGGAACATTTACTAATCCATCTAATAATTTACTTATAGATGCGGGTTTTAATTCAAATTTTTACGAAGGTTTATTTACCACCAAGGAAATATCTGCTCAAGATTATCTAGCTAGATTACACAATGCTAAATCATCTAGATTATAGGACAAATCGCTTAGAACATGGAATAAATAGTTTTAACAATCAATCTATTACTAGATTTTGATGAGGTCACTTCGATTTTACCTATTTCACCAACTCCCGAAAGCAATATACCTAATTTAACATCCCTTCCAGCACCAACTATAACTGATATTGATGTAGTCACTTCAGATCCAACAACTACTTCAGTAAAACAATCTACTACTACACAAAAAAAGTTAGTAATAATATAAAAATGTTAGATATCACAGATATTGCTCATAATATGGCAAATACTAACATAACCCCGATTATGGATAAGGAATAGAGAGGAAGGAAGGTTGCAAGAGTTATTAAACCTTATATAAATAGGGCACTGAAGGAGTAAAATAAAGGTTTAATAACATGTGTAAATATACTACAATATTTTGTATAGTCGATGAATTTTGTAAAATTTATGAGAAATGGGTAAAACATCAATTGCTGAAAAGTAATAAGCAAAGATTTAGAGAAGTTAAGCTTTCCTTAAGTGAAGAACTCTCAATAATGATTTTTTACCATTTTAGTGCATATAAACATTTAAAAGCTTATTACCAAAACTTTATTATTAATGGTAATTTGTTCAGGAATCCACCTTGTTATGAGAGATTTGTTCAGCTTATTCCTTCATTATTTCTGCCATTGATTGTGATGTTACATTACTTAAGTGGAAAAAGAACGGGAATTTATTATGCAGATTCCACACATTTTGCAGTATGTAAAAATATCAGAATTAATTCTAACAGAACTTTTAATAATCTTGCAAAAAGGGGACGTAGTTCTGTCGATTGGTTTTTTGGATTCAAGCTTCATATGATAATCAATGATAAGGGAGAAATTATTGCTGTTAAAATTACCAAAGGTAATGTTGATGACAGAATTGCATTTGAAGCAATGGTTATCAAAAAAGGTCTAAAAGGTAAGTGTTATGCTGATAAGGGGTTTATTTCAGAAAAAATGTTTACAAAACTTTATAAGCAAGGTTTAATAATAATTACCGGTATAAGAAAGGATATGAAAAACTATTTATTACCTCTTTTGGATAAAATCCTTTTAAGGAAGAGATTCATTATCGAAACCATTTTTGGCTACATAAAAGAGAATTTTAATATTACTCCTTCCAGACATCGATCACCTATTAATTTCTTTACTTCTCTATTCTCTGCTCTTATTGCTTACCAACTTAAACCTAATAAACCATGTATTTCTTATCCATAATCGGGGTTAACGTAGAAAAGAGACTTAATCATTTATCACTCCTTGTAATAGCTACTGCAGCTGGCGATGAAAATACTTTAATCCAAAATATCTGGGTTAGCAAAAGCTATGGGATAAACAAATATAATGGGGAAAATAAATCAAGTTGGTATACAGGAAAAACCAATACTATTACCATAGGATCAGATATAATATTTTCTAACAATAATATATTGGGGCAGCTTATAATTACATTAACTCTCATTTTAAATACCTAAATTATCACAGTACTATTACGGTAAAAACTCACCTATTATCTTTATATGGTCAAAATAATTTATCTGAAAAATTGATATTACAAGGAATTGCAACAATAGGGTTTGGAAATTCATATACTAGAAATTTGATAAATAACAAAATAGTAAAAAATAAAATCAAGAATAAACCATCGTATAGTACCGAAATTATACTTGCTCATAAATCTAAGGTTAACAAAATATTAATTATACCTAATTTTGCCATAAAATACGGAGCATATAATACAGGTAGTTATACCTCCAATTTTGAGACCCAAAGCCTATCGGTTGCTGGAACTAACAACAACAAAACTTCCATGATTATCGGCATTGAAACTCTTATGCCAATACAAGTTAAAAATGATACAAGAATAATTCCCCGATTATATGCTAAATTTGAAAAATTTTTGCATAATAAACAATCTAAAATTTCTATAACTTCAAATTCTAATTTTAAAGAAAAATATTACCAACCTGTTGAAAACCTTACACAATATGGTTATAAAATTGGTGGAAGTTTAACTATTAAGCACAATCATACAGAAATTATGACAACATATGATTATCTAAAAACTAATACAAATGCAGTAGTTGACATTTGATCTTACATTTAATAAAAAATAATGTATTAAAAATACAGATAAAAAAATGGAAGGTCACAATGAATTTACATCAAAAAATAATAAAGCCAAATTAGGTTTACTTGAATTAGCTAAGAGCCTTGGTAGCATATCATCATCATGTAAAGCTATGGGATATAGTAGAGATAGTTATTACAGATTTAAAGAACTGTATGAAACTGGTGGGGCGAAGAAGCATTGTATGAAATTAGTCGAAGAAAGCCAATAATAGCGAATAGAGTTGATCCAGTGATAGAGAAAGCAGTAATGGATATGGGCGCAATAGAATATCCAGCATATGGTCAGCTAAGAGTATCAAATGAGCTTAAAAAGACTGGTATTCTTGTATCACCTGGAGGAGTGAGGTCAATTTGGTTACGTAATGATTTAAACAATATCAGTAAAAGGCTTAAAGCATTAGAAGCAAAGATGGCTCAGGATGGTATTGTTCTTACTGAAGCTCAATTACAAGTGCTAGAGAAGCGTCGTAATGAAAAAGAAGCTCATGGAGAAATTGAGGCTCAGCATCCAGGTTATTTAGGATGTCAGGATACGTACTATGTAGGAAATTTTAAAGGGATAGGTAAGATTTATTCTCAGGTATTTATTGATAGCTATACTAGGGTAGCGGATGCTAAACTATAAAACAGCTATTACTTGCTGCTGATATGCTTAATGACCGCGTGTTACCATGGTACGAGATCCAAGGGATACCAATACTTCGTATTCTTACAGATCGTGGGTCAGAATATAAGGGAAATATAGAGCATCACGCTTTTGAGTTATTTCTTAGCATAGAAGGTATAGAACATACTACAACTAAGGCATATTCTCCTCAAACAAACGGTATGTGTGAGCGTTTTAATAAAACAATGAAACAAGAATTCTTTGATGCAGCTATGCGTAAAAAGATTTATACTGAACTTGACGATTTACAATTAGATCTTGATATTTGGTTAGAGCATTTCAATAATGAGCGACCACATTCAGGAAAATATTGTTATGGGAAAACTCCTATGCAAACTTTTCAAGATAGTAAGAAATTAGCTGTTGAAAAGAATAATGAAATCTTGTATCTTGAATACTCCTCTGACAGTCAAAATTTAACTGACAACCAGGTGCAAAATTTATAGTGCCTGTAAAATCAAATCTTGACTTCTACATTTAACCTATCTTGGTTTACCAATCTTCTTTTTATGTGTTTACTTTTAGGCCAAGGATCTGGGAACAGAATATAAAAACCTTTACTCATAGGAATTTTGTTTAAAATCAAATCAATATCATCAGCCCAAAGGTGAATATTATTGATTTTATTTATTTCTATATCTTTTAAAACTCTTATAATACCATTCAAATAAGGCTCTGCTCCTAGATGTTGATTCTGTGGATTTAAAATTGCTTGATTAATTAAGTATTCCCCTGTACCACAACCTATCTCTACATACAAATTATTAACGCTACTTAAACGCTCTTCATTATAAAGGTAAATTATCTGCAAGTATTTGGTGACTTAATTTAGATAAATTTTTACTTACTCTTCTAGAAAAGCTCTTTATTTTTCTCATAAATAATAAAAATTCCTATGCCTAATTTAATATAGTACCTGCAGGAATATTTACCCCTCGTAAAAACTCTTCAACATTTAGAGCTTTCTTACCTTCTTGCTGAAGTTTTTTAATAATTAATATACCAGTTCCACATGCAACATGTAACTTATCATTAATCACAGTACTTGGAGAAAAATTACTATTTTCGTTACTATATTCAGCTTCTAGAACCTTAACAATTTTATTATTATACTCAAAATATACCCCAGGCCATGGGTTCATACCTCGAATTCTACAATCAATTTTATAAGCGTTTTCCTGCCAATTAATTTTTCCTTCTTCCTTAGTAAGCTTATGAGCGTAAGTTACATCTTCTTTTGACTGAACAATTCTTGGTAAATTCTCAATATTATTAAGTACTTTTAACAATAAATCAGCTCCATATTCAGCGCATTTATCATGCAACTCAGCTAAAGTTATTCTAGAGGAAAGAGGGAATGATTTTTGCAAAATAATATCACCTGTATCCAGCCCCTCATCCATTTGCATTACGCAAACAGATGTCTCATTATCGCCTTCAATAATAGTACGTTGCAGTGGAGCTGCTCCACGATGACGAGGTAAGCTAGAGGGATGAATATTAAGACAGCCATATTTCTTAGATTGAAGAACTAATTTAGGTATTATAAACCCATAGGCAACTACAACTATTATATCAGCCTCAATTCCTTCAACTATATCAGTTACTTCTTTAGTTTTTAAAGTTGTAGGGGTATAAACTGGAATATTATATTGCTCAGCTACCTCATGAACAGGAGAAGCAACCGCATTTAGCCCTCTGCCTTTTGATTTAGGAGCTTGAGTAAATACAGCTGTTACTTGATGAGATTGACAATTAATTAATTTTAGGAGAGTGGGTACAGCAAATTGCGGTGTCCCCATAAAAATCACTTTCACAGAATATTATTTTTTAACTTTTTTAATCTACGTAATGCAACATCTTTTTTCAAACTACTTAAATAATCAATTAGTAATTTACCGTCTAGATGATCCATTTCATGCTGAATAACTCTAGCAAGCCAGCCACTTGCATGTAATTGTTGCTGATTATTATTGTAATCTAAAAATTTGATAGTAATAGATTCAGATCTAGCTACATCGATTCGCTGTTCTGGCAATGAAAGACAACCTTCCGTTGCAACTACCAACTCCTTGGATTTTTCAACTACTTCTGGGTCTACAATAAATAATGGGTAGAAATTTGCTTCTCTTTCCATATCATCATTAGCTTGTAAATCAACAACTAATATTCGTTGTTGCACTCCAACTTGAATAGCTGCTAGCCCTACCCCCTCATCATGGTACATGGTCTGTACCATATCATCCATAAATTTTCTGACATCATCAGTAACTGATTTTACAGGTAAAGATCTCTGTTTTAATCTTGGATCAGGAGCAGTTACTATAGGTAATATCGCCATAATTTTCTTAGATTGCATAATTTATGGCATTATATCATAAAATAACCAAAAAGTATACCGCCAATACTTTATCAACCTAATACCTCAACCTAGTTTTAAATATTCAACGCTTTTTTCGAAACTATTAGTTGGCGAATAAAAGCTATTATAATTTGAATTAAACATCCTAAATAAAGTGCAAAACTTTATTCAAAGGCAATTAAAAATTAAAATTAGGATTTACCTATGAATAAAAAAACAAATAACCATAATGTCATCAAACTATAATCACCTTTCGAACAACTTGCTTTGAATGCGGCATTGAACCATCATTCGTAAGAAGAGTAACCAAAGAACTTATAAAGATACATAGGAAACAATCAAGGTTCAGAGATCATAAAAAAGGGAAACCTATAGACTAGAAAAGAGCTTATTGAGTGGGAATACGAAATATTATTTAACTGTCATGGCGAGAGGTTGTAAGTCTTCGTAACCATCTAGGAATATCATACGTCATCACGAGCCGACTGTAAGTCGGCGTGGTGATCTCAGTCACAAGATTGCCACGCCACATAAATGTGGCTCGCAATGACAATGACGTTGTGGCACTTTCTTAAATGACCACACTATTTAATATTCTTTAACAATTCCACTACTACCAGATAATGGAACATCACCAGGCAATTCAATGTCATACCTAAAATCAGAATAATCTAATTTATAATAACAATCCGAACTTATTGTATCTCCATCATACTTACTAAAACCTAAATTTTCTAATATCCTAATGGAACGCTCATTATCGTATCTTACTTGAGATGAAATAGTAGTAAAAAATTCTCCTTTACAAGCTTTTTCTTTTAAGTAGAAAATTGGTGTTTAAATTGCCCTCTTGCATATCCTAAAACAAAAGCGCCAACATTTTCATATCCAACATATTTTTTGGACATAGTTGTTTATTAAACATATAGCCAATATCAGCAGTATTTGCTTTATCCGTAATTGTAACTGCTGACATCCTATTCTCTATCGCTATCATTCTCTCTAGTAAGAAAACCAATAAATGGCTTTTTCTTACTAGAATAATAATCAGATAATCTATGAATTTTGAATTCATATTCTTTTTTATTAAGAAGATGACCACCATTATATTGTTTCATTACCGCAGCATCGGAAAATGTTACTTTATATAATTCTTTAATATCATCTGGGAAATCATCAAAATTTTCTTTATCAGTACATATGGATTCTGAAGTAAATCTTTCCGTGTATATGTAAGTTTTCCATCATTATCATATTCAATGGAGAAGTTACCACATTTTTCTCTATATCTTTCCCAAATAGGAATTATTGATTTTTTTGACATATCCCCTAATATATTTTATTTAGATTACGGTATATATAGAGCTCGACAATATATTAATTTATATTAACTATCAAAGAAAATTCTTTAATTAAGGCAAACCATGAATAAAGATTATCGACAAATTATATTTAATATAAATATTAATTACGCCTAGAATATCTCTTGAATTTAACGTAATAATAAGTTAGTTTTATTTATAGTTTTATAAACCTAATTTAATACCTAGAGCTATTGGTTAAGAAATTACCTTATCTAGGTTAATTCAAACTGAGAGAATATTATGCAAATATCAATCACTGGCCAGCATATTTCTGTTGGGGAATCTTTAAATGATTATGTAAAAACCCGTATTTTACAAGTTACAGAAAAATACCTTAGCAAA
This sequence comes from Candidatus Rickettsia vulgarisii, assembly GCA_050920655.1. Lineage (GTDB taxonomy): Bacteria > Pseudomonadota > Alphaproteobacteria > Rickettsiales > Rickettsiaceae > Tisiphia > Tisiphia vulgarisii. The sequence goes on from CP133317.1 coordinate 754,355, forward strand.
GCAATTAGCGCCCATATTCATTTTGTAAAACAATCATCTTCTCAGTATGTATGTGATATTATAGTAAATGACGGAACCGGCAGACATATAGTATTAAAAGCCAATTCTGCGTCAAATGATCTATATTCATCGTTTGATATTGCTATTTCACGACTTGAATCACAATTTAGAAAATATAAATCTAAACTTAAAGATCGTCATGCAAAAATTAAAGTCTCTGAAATTCTGCCACAAGCAGTAAAATATGTTATTACTCCTAATCAATATGAGGAAGATGATGATAATTTAATAGGAGACAATCCAACAATCATAGCTGAAAAATCTACAGAAATACTAAAACTATCTGTAAGTGAAGCAGTAATGAAAATGGATTTAGAAGATTTACCTGCTCTAATGTTTCAAAATATTAAAACTGATAGGGTAAATGTAGTTTATTACCGTAAAGATGGCAATATATCTTGGATTGATTCTAAATCATGAGTTTCAAACTTCTTCCCTATAAGGATACTTATCCTAAAATTGATAAAGAAGCTTATATAGCAGATCATTCTTCCATAATAGGTGATGTATCAATAGGGAAGAATTCTAGCGTTTGGTTTAATTGTGTCTTAAGAGGAGATGTTGCTCCAATTAAAATAGGTAATAATACCAATGTTCAAGATGGAACAATTATTCACACTTCAAGATTCAATGGTCCTGTATCTATTGGTGATAATGTAACTATCGGCCATGCTAGCCTTATTCATGCCTGTACTATTCATGATAACGCTTTTATAGGAATGAGAGCTACTATTATGGATTATTCTGTAGTTGAAGAATATGGATTCGTTGCAGCTGGGAGCCTAGTAATTTCTAATCAAATTATTAAATCAAAAGAATTATGGATGGGCTCCCCTGCTAAATTTGTTAGATATTTAACAAATAAAGACTTAGATGCTATGTTAGATAATAGTCAAAACTATATTAATCTAACTAATTATTATTTAAAAAATAATAATTAGTTTTACCCTGACGCTTCTTTAATTAAGGAACGTATTAATACATTTACTGCTTGCTGGTGTTCTGGGTTACGAATTTTCATAAAGTTTCTTGATACTTCAATGCACATACGTTGATGTTGAGTAAGAATTGGATCAGCGCTACTAGCTTCCTCTAAACCTTGATAAAAATAATCTATAGTTTTATCTAAAGCTTTAGCAATTAATATTAATCTACCTGTAGATATTCTATTAGTACCTTTTTCGTATTTCTGTAATTGTTGGTGAGTTACTCCAATTACCTCAGCAAGCTGCTGACGAGAATAACCTTTTGCAAGCCTCAAAGAATAAATCTTTCCACCGATAAATTGATCAATTTTCTCTAGAAACTCATTTTTCCTTGCCATTCTATCTCCTTTATAAAAAATATATTAAACATTGTTAATATATTATATTGCTAACAAAAGCAACCATTATTATCATAATATTAAATTGCCTATTAAGTACTATACTTTGTAAATGATTTTATACTATTAAACAATTAGATTAGTTTACTTAACTTTTAATTTATATTAAAAAAAAAAAATTAACCTATTTAAAATTAACATGAGGTATGTTTTTATCTTCTAATAATGAAATCAACTCTCCATTATTAAACATTTCACGAACTATATCACACCCTCCTATAAATTCTCCTTTTATATAAAGTTGAGGTATGGTAGGCCAATCGCTAAAGGCTTTAATATCTTCTCTTAAATTAGCATCAGACAAAACGTTAATACCACGAAATACTACACCTAAATTCTTTAAAATTGTAACAACAGTAGCTGAAAACCCGCACATTGGCATATTTGCGGTTCCTTTCATAAATAGAACTACATCATTATTTTTGATCTCATTTTCAATAAAATCAAAATTTTTATTTTCTAACATAGATAAACCTGATAAGAATTATTATGCATCCTTTTATCCTTAAATCTTATTAATATGCAAGTTGAAATAGCTGATAAAATTTTCAAAACCTTAAGTAGAATCAATCCCACACCCAAAACAGAACTAGAATATATTAATAATTTCACTTTACTGGTAGCTGTTGTACTCTCCGCCCAAGCAACTGATGCTTCAGTAAACAAAGCAACAAAATCATTATTTGAAAAATATAATACTCCTGAACAAATACTTATACTTGGAGAAACTAAATTAAAGGATTATATCAAGTCAATAGGTTTATTTTCAACAAAAGCAAAAAATATTATTGCACTTTGCCAAATTTTAGTAGATAAGTATCATGGTAATGTTCCTGATGATTTTGAAGAATTAATAAAATTACCAGGAGTTGGGCGAAAAACAGCTAATGTAGTATTAAATTGCTTATTTGGTAAACCAACAATGGCAGTTGATAGTCATGTATTTAGGGTTGCTAAGAGATTAGGTCTAGCAAAAACCAATACCCCTGAAAAAGTAGAGGCTGAATTAATTAGCATTATTAATCCAAAATGGATGCAGTATGCGCACCACTGGTTAATATTGCTTGGTAGATATATTTGCAAAGCGCGAACACCAGATTGTTCTATTTGCCCAGTTAAGGACTATTGCAAATATTATAAAAATTTAACTAAAATATAATTATAAGTAATTTGTATTTTATTAACTCTTTTTAAACAATGGAGAGGTGGCCGAGTGGTTTAAGGCGCACGCCTGGAAAGCGTGTTCATGGCAACGTGTCAGGGGTTCGAATCCCCTCCTCTCCGCCATAATTAAAAAATATTACCCTAAAAATTCGCCCTAACTTTTAAACTGCCTTGATAAGCATAGTATTTCTTAGCTAAGAAAGCGTCAAATCCCACGCCTAACTCTACCTTCCTATATTTGGTTGTTAAACTACCACCTATTGTATATAACGCTCTTGATGTTTTATATTGTTTGGTTGCCAATGGCGCACTAATCCCTTGTATTGTCGCCGCTATTGTTGGAGATCTTTTGTTAGTAAAATTGTAATCCAAATAATCATGTAGCTCTGGCATTAAGGCTAGCTTGATAAATTCAACGCCACCGCTAGTTCTAAATCCTAATATCCCTTCAAATTTACCGTATGATTTACCCTTCATCAATAAATTTTGGAATCTAGTACCTGTCTCTTGATAGCTAGCATCTCTAAAATATGAATATCTTAAACCTGCTACTGGGCTTAACATCAAACCATTTGCTAAGTTAAAATTATAGCCTTCTATTACCTGACCGCTATATGCTCTTGATTTATATTTTCCTAAAGCTGTTTCTATATTACCATTATATATTCTACGACCAGAACGATCCTTTATTCTAGTATTAGCATAAGATAATACCCCTTCGGTAAACCATGGACTACTTGGCTCATTATATGCTCCATATAGAGAGAAGATATTGGTTAGACCTTTGGTATTATCTCCATATTTAAGATTCCTATAAGTTAATTTATCATAAATCTGTCCATAATATAGACCTACCAGATAAGTATCGTTAATCAGGGTATCTATCCAAAACACCATACCTTGAGCTTTGGATCTATAACCGCTTACTCCACCTTCAGTTCTCTTAATACCCCTACTATATATTGGACTTACCCATAATCCATACGACTTACTATAATCATCACAACCAGCAGAAACAGGAGTCATTCTTTTACTAATCTCACTATTAGTTAAATGAAATGTCGTCCTTGTTTGCTGATGATAATCATTAACTCTTGGCGGAACCGCTGTAATGATTCTATCTAATGTTTCTCTTGCTCTTTCTATATTTGATAAACCAAGATCATTTAATAATATAATTGCGTCACTTAGTTGACCATTATTTAATAATTGAAGCAACTGAACAAAAGTAGTCTCCTGAGTAATAAGCTGATTTTAGGATCAATAGTCCAATCAACCAAATCAGTTATTAATATTTCTTGAGAGCGATCTTCAACATGCAACACTAAATCATTACCTACAGAATACTCAGCGTAACGGTTAGCATCCGAGGCGCCTGTTAATATTATTTTTGATTTATCAACAGGGGTAACTATACCACCATCAGCGTCAATTATTGTATAGAAATATTTTTGATTAGGTAGATCATATAAGCCAGATTCAGGATCAATATTAATTACCAATGAATCAAGTGTTGATAAATCTAGACCTCCTCCAAGTACCGCAATTTTCCCTGATTGTTCCGTTCTTGCGTCATAAGTATCCCTAATTGCATTGTACCTGATGTAGTGGCATTACCATTGTAGTTTAATTGATTTAAGCCTAAGTTGATTGTGGAATTGTTAAAAGTTTGATCGCTATTGATAGTGGTTCCAGTTCCATTGATATTTAAAGTAGCTCCAGCTCATTAAAATTAATAGGACCATTAAAAGTTATATTATTGCCATTAACATTTAATGCGCTGTTATCTGATAGGTTAAAAATGAATTCTCCTCCTGTCTTACTAATTAACCCTTGATCCTTAGTTAAAGTTAGAGAATGACCTTCTTTAATATTTACATTCATATTCATATTATTAATAATAATTGTATTATTAAGTTTAAGTGTAATATTGTCATTTATGTTCAAGTTACTACGACAATAACTATTAGCAGTTATAATTGCATCAAGAGTAATTGGAGCATTAATATTTAAGTAACTACCTTTTAGATTACTCTGTGTAGAAACACTATTATAAATAACTATATTTTTTAATGAACTATAGTCATTAGAAGGCGCAACGTCATTTTCACCTAGATTACCAGTAAGATTAAGAATACTACTATAAGAACTGGAAACAGCAATACTAATAGTTGTTATCTCGCTAGAACCTATTATTGAACCAATAGAAAGTGTTCTATTTTGTCCAATCGTTATATTGCTAATATTGTTATTAGCAACTAAGGCTTGTATAGTAGTATTATAATTGCCAAATGGAATAGCCATAGAACCAGGAGCTGCAACAATTACAGTATCTCCATTAGCAAAAGTAGGAACTGTATTAAATTGTATAATCACTTGCAGTAACAATATCTTCTGCCATTTCAACCACTTTTGCTGATGCATTAGAACTACTAAATATCAAAGCAGAAAGGATAGAAGTAGTTAACAACTTACAAGACAATTTCTTACTAAATTTAGTAATATTATTATCACTGGTAGAAATGTATTGTTCTCTCGATGTCATATTGAACTTGTTTCTGCATCTAATAGATCCCGAGACAAGTTCGGGATGAGACTAGTAGTACTAGATCCTCACCGTAGCTAGGATGGCATTGAGAAATGGAAATAATATCGAGAAACAGTAATAAATCTAATTTATCTTTGACAATCTAGTAATATGCCTACCACCTTCAAAACTGGTGGACAAAAATTTATCTATCATTTGATAAATAATTTGTTCTTCTGGTACTTTAGCTCCTAAAACTAAAATATTTGCGTCATTATGAGCTCTGGCTCTTTCTGCCATAAATATGTCAAAACATAAAGCGGCTCTTATTTCAGAAGTACGATTTGCGGCTATTGACATACCTATACCTGTACCACAAATTAAAACCCCTAAAGGTGCAACTTCTTCCAAAATTCCATCTACTACCTTTTTAGAATAATCTGGATAATCAACTATCTCTTGACTATCAGTTCCGTAATCTAAAACAGAGATATTTTTATCTTGTAAATACTTAATAACCTTACTCTTCAGTAAAAAGCCAGAATGATCGCTAGCTATTAAAACATCGTATGTCTTCATAATTATTTTAATTTTAGTAGAAAATCTAAAAATAATTGTACATTAAAGCTGGTTTATTGCATAATAAAATCGTAATTTTAAGGTAAGGTTTATGAAAATTAATCAAATTTTTCTATTTTTTATAGCTTTTACAATGTTTGGATGCGCTGGACAATCCCCTGCACCTATTGAATATAATCATGGTAAAAATTATACCAAAAAAGCTTATAAAGCTAATTTATCTAATAAAAATCTTCATAAGCGCGATATTAGTTCGGAAAATGATGAGGACGGAATAATACGCAGACAACTTGATCAAAAAGAAAAAGATTTTGATGGACCAGATGGTTATTTAGTAGAACGCCAAGGTGAAGAAATTAAGAAGGAAGAAAATCAGGATAATGTATTATCAGTACCAGAAGTAAAACCAGACAATAGTAAACTAATTTACCACGAGGTACAGCCAGGAGAAACTTTAGCTTCCATAGCAGGTGATTATAACCAAACCTCTGAAGAATTAGGAAAGTTAAATGGCTTAACACCTCCTTATAATCTACAGGAATCACAGATTGTTAAGATAAAAGTTAGCCCTGAATTATTAAATAAAAAAAATAAAGAAATCAATTTAAAAGAAAGCTCAACAACTGTTCAAACAACTACCAGCACGCCTAAATCTATCAACGCTAAATTTGCTAAACCTGTTGATGGACAAATCGTTTCTAAATTTGGTCAATCATCAGCTGAAGGAAAAAACGCAGGTATAAATATTTCCGCAAATAAAGGAAGTAAGGTAACATCTGTTGGAGCAGGAAAAGTAATATTTTCAGGTAATAACAAAAAATTTGGAAATCTAGTAATAGTTAAATTAGATGAAGGAGACCTTTATGCAGCATATGCCCATCTAGAAGACTTAATTGTTCAAAAAGGAGCAACTGTTTCTAAAGGGCAAATGATAGGTCATGTTGGTCAAACTGGGGAGGTAAAATCTCCACAACTTCATTTTGCTATTCGTGAGGGAAAAACTGCTGTTGATCCTATAAAATATCTTAACGATCAGTAACTATGACAATAAAATGGCTATAATAAAAAACTTTTTTCTTAATCTAAGTGTTGTACTTAGTTCTATTATAATCATTTTATGTTTTTTAATATTAAGCGCTAGCTCAGGATATTTAGATAAACCAGTAAAGAAAGCAATAGAATATTACTTAGATAAAAAAAATATAAAAACAAAAATTGGCGAGCTACATATAAAAGATAATGTTTTATCAATTGATAAGATATTTATGGATTTAACAAGCAAAGCTAAAGGAGAAATTACTAATTTTAAAATTAGCTTCACTATTAATAATATAAGCAAGGAGCCTCTAATATTTAATATTATTAATATTGATAATTTTGTCATTACTTCGAAAGATAATCAACCTGTAATAGATACAAAAATATCTGCCACCCAAACAATAGATTATTTAAAAAATAATCTTGAAGGTGAAATAAATCTTGATCCTATCAGAAATATTACTTTTGAATCATCTAACAATACTTTACAAGAAGGAACTGGGCTTTGTTCATATAAAGCCAAAATTTCAAATTCTAATAAGTCACTTGATTGTAAACTTACCTTTGATAACCAAGCTAATTTATTACTTAACAGCTCTATTAACGATAATATAATAGAAGTACACACTGATGTTAATAATATCCCTATAATGATTTATCAAATTGCTGAAGGGCTTATTCCTAACAATAAAATAATCACCTTTCTAAAGGAACATATTAAAAATGGTCATATTACTAAAGGAAAGCTTGATTTAAATCTTGATATAAACTCTTTGCAAGCTGAAATTTCAAAAGAAGCAATAAATGGTAAATTTAATGTTATAAATCTTGATTATAAATATGATAAAGATTTTCCTCCCCTTAAAAAAGTTAATACAGACATTATTATAGAAGGGCCTCAAGTTGACTTTGTATTAAATCAGGCCTATAGCGGCAATAGCTTGCTTTCTGGATTAATAACCTTTAAGTGGCAAGGAAAAATTGAAGATTCATATGTTACTTTTAATGCTACCGCTAAAGGACAAGCGATTGACCTAATTGATTTTATCTCAGACAAAAATTATCAAGATACAAAGAATCAAGGTATTGATTTAAAGAAAATTTCAGGACAAGCTAATACAAAGATTAACATTTCTATACCAACTAATTCTAATATCAATAATAAATATGATATTTCTACGGTAATTACCTCAGCTGGTCTCTCCGCCTTTAATGATAATATTATCTTAAAAAACGCTAAGATTGATGGATCATTTGATGGCAATAAAGTAATTTTAAATGGGGCAGGAAAAATTAATGATAATGCTAGTAACTTTGTTTATCAATATAATAACCCTGATCAGGAATCATTGTTAAAGATTAAAACTACTATCTTAGGACAAAAGCAAGATTTTGGTGTAATTAAATTAATGTCTGGCAATGGTATTTTAGATTTTGAGTATAAACAACAACTAGGTAAAAAGTCTTCTTTCAAAGCTACATCAAATTTAAAAAATTTAGAATTTTATATTGATAAGATTTCTATATATAAAAAAATAAATAAAAATGCTTTTTTGACTTTAACAGGCAATCTAGAAGATGGTCAAAATAGTTATATCGATTTTAATCTTTCTGGCGATGATAATTTAAAAATTCTTGGTAAAGTTAAAGCTAAAAATAATAAATATAATATTAATTTACAAACTATTAAACATAATGAAACTGATGTAGCAGGGAAATTATCATTCGATAAAGACAATTTAAGCGCTGAAATTTCTGGAAGAATATTAGATTTATCTGGCTCAAAGATGGTAAAATTCTTAGAGAAAGAATCAGATCAAAAAAATACCAATCTAACCGTTAATATAAATAGGGTCCAATTAAAAAATAATATATATCTTAATGATTTTAATTTAAAAATAAATTGTAATAAAATCAAATGCTTTTCTGGCTCTTTATCATCTTCAATTGACGACAAATCTTTAAAAATGTCTCTCACAGACAAACAAGATTTAGAACAGTGGGTAATCACTTGCGACAACGCTGGAGCATTACTCAAAGGTCTTGGTATGTATAATAATATGAAATCTGGGACTGTAAAATTTATTCTTGAAACAAAAAGACAAAAAGTTAAAAAAGGTGAAATAGTGCCAATTTTAGATGGAACTTTTGATTTTCAACATTTTTACGTTACAGATATGTCATTCCTTACCAGAATAGTATCGTTTGTTTCACTTCCAGGTTTCATGAGTTTAATAGTCAATAATAAAGATATTGCGTTTACTAATATGAATGGTAAATTTATCTATATGGGCAATACTATTACAATCACTGATACTCAAGCTCAAGGACCATTCTTTGATTTTACAATGAAAGGATTAATTGATACTAATATACGGCAAATAAAACTTAAAGGAAATGTGATACCTTCCTTCTTTTTTGCTAGTAAAATTATAACAAAAATTCCAGTAGTAGGAAAAATATTCTCTAAAGTTGCACCATATCACTTTGAATTATATTATGAAGACTAGAGTAATTTGCAAAGTTTCTGTACTTATGCTATACTTGTTCGCTTTTAAATTATACTAAATTATGGAAAAGAAAAGCCTTACTGTTGCAGATATTGATCCTTATCTTAATCTTGAGAAAGAAATCTTACGTCTTAAGAAAGAGAAAAATGCTATAATTCTAGCTCATTATTATCAAGATCCTGAAATTCAAGATATTGCTGATTATATTGGTGATTCTTTAGAATTATCTAAAAAAGCTGCTCAAACATCTGCTGATATAATAGTTTTTTGCGGTGTTAGATTTATGGCAGAAGCTGCTTATATTCTTAACCCTGGTAAAAAAGTTTTGCTTCCTGACTACAATGCAGGTTGTTCTCTTGAAGATTCCTGTAAAGCAGAAAATTTTCGTAAATTTAGAGAAGAAAATCCAGATCATATTTCTCTAACTTATATTAATTGCTCTGCTGAAGTAAAAGCTTTATCTGACATTATTGTTACTTCCTCTAGCGCAGAAAAAATAGTTAATTCCATTCCAAAAGACCAGCCTATTATCTTTGCTCCTGATAAACATCTAGGAAATTATTTAATAAAAAAAACTGGCAGACAAATGAAATTATGGGATGGTACTTGTATTGTCCATGAGAATTTTTCTGAAAGAGAATTAATAAAAATTCAAGTAAGCCACCCTGCCGCTAAAATTATTGCTCATCCAGAATGCCCAGATAATTTATTAAAATATGCAGATTATATAGGATCTACTTCTGCGTTGCTTAATTATACAGAATTAAATAATGGTAAAGAATTTATCGTTCTTACAGAACCTGGAATTATTCATCAAATGAAAATAAAGAGTCCAGATAGTAAGTTCTACGATGTACCTTCTATTAACCAGGCTGGTTGTACAAGTTGTAGCAATTGCCCTTATATGAAACTCAATTCTCTTGAGAAATTATATCTTTGCATGGCTAATGAAAGCCCTGAAATTAAATTAGATAGCGCAATAGCTATGAAGGCAAAAAGATCGTTAGATAAAATGATCGAGCTTAGTAGTAAATAATTCGAACTTAAGAAGAGCTAGCAAGAATTGCTCGCTAGCTCAAATTTCAAGAAAGAAACTAAAGTTTTTTATATTTCTCTACTTCATTATAAAAATAAGAATGTTTCATAATGGTGTTTCTAATCTCATCAAAATGATCTTTAGTCCATTTAACAGTCCTTTCAAGACCTTCTTCAAGAGAAACTTTAGCTTTAAATCCAAGCTCTTTATCACTCTTTGTTGTATCAGCAAAACGTTTACCTGATCTATCCCAAGATCTAGCTTCTGTATCCAATACACCTGTCGAATTACCAGTTATATTATTAATAAGCGCGGCTAAGTCTTTAATAGATGTTTCATCACCTGAAGCTAAGTTGTAGACACCACCAGATGCACCTTTCAAAGCGCAAGCAATTAACCCATCAACAATATCATCTACGTAAATAAAATCACGTGTAGCTATTCCACCTTTTTCAAGTGGCAACACTTCTTTATTTAATGATTTCCAGATAAATGAAGGTGTAACATTACGCCAGACAGTAGCAGGAGTTCCTCTCCAAAGTCCAGCCCCCAAAATCTCTCTAGGACCATAAACATTTTGAAACCTTGCTTTTACAAAAGGTAAGTTATATTTCGACCAATAGAAATTTCCGTAAAATTCTCCTATAATTTTAGATATTTGATACGGGCTATCTAAATATAAAGAAACTGAATCATCTTCTGTAGTAGCTTCTGCTTTATCAAAAGTTTTCTGAGCAACTGTACATCCAGCTGAAGAATAAACCATCTTTTTCACTGAAGTTCCTTTGAAATGTTCACAAACTTTTAAAGTAGTAAAAGTATTATTTTCATGATCATCTAAAGGACTATGTAAACTTGATTGATTACCATGATAAGTCGCTAAATGAAATACATAATCAAAATCTTTACCAGCAGAATTTAATATAGAATCAGAGGTTACCGATCCGTATAAAAATTCTAAATTAGGTGATTTAGGTAAATTAAAAACTTCTGCTGAAAGAAGGTTGTCAATAACAACAACCTTACTAGCGTTTTTTTCTAAAAGTTTATGGCATAAATTACTACCAACAAAACCTGCTCCACCAATTACTAAAACTTTTTGATTATCAAACATATTACTACCTTATTTATCGCTCTATTTTAGATGAGTAAATGTTTCTTCAATACCATATTCTTTATAATAATCTATAGTCTTCTTTATACCGTCTTTTAAACTAGTATTAGGAACCCAACCGAAATCTTCAGCAGTTCTAGATGGATCTAAAAGAATAGAAAATACATCGTCAGGATGACGTGGTTTTACTTCCACTTCCATAGACATATCTAATGCAGAAAGAGTATCTTCAAATAATTCTTTAATAGAAAAATCTTTACCTGATGCTAAATGATATGTACCTTGACCTTTACCATCAACAGCCATTTCTATACAATCGATCATATCTGATACATAAACAAAATCACGCCTTGTATCCATTACAAAACATTTTTGTCCGGTAGTTAAACTCTTATAGAATGTAGGTAATGGTCCACTAATATTACGTGGTCCATACGCGTTAGCAAGACGGAAAGTAACAAAATCAAGACTAGAGAGATGCAAGTAATCTTCTCCAACAGTTTTGCTTATTGCATAACTTGAACCTCTTGGTAAAATTGGATGATTCAAAGTAATAGGTTGCTCAAGAGGCTTTAACCCATAGCATAAAGCTGTTTGAAAATAAATAAATTTTTCAACTTTTACTGCTTCTGATGCCTTAACAACTATTGCTGTACCAAGAGCATTAGTTTTACAATCTTCTTCCCAATTGTTTGGATCTTTATATGAAGCTGCAGCATGTACCATTACATTTGGCTTAAATTCACTTACAAGACGATTTACTAATGCTTCATCTGTAATACTTCCTTCTACTACTTTAAGATTCTTATGTGGAACTAAATTATCCCTTCTGCCAGTTGCATAATTATCTAACACCAGAACTTCATCACCTCTTGCTAAAAGACGATCTGCTAGACTAGAACCTATAAAACCTGCTCCACCTGTTATAAATACTTTTTTCATTATCATGCTCCTAAAATTATTTCTTCAATTATGTATTAATCAAGTAACAAAATTACTTATTTAAATATATAAAGCAAGTTATTATTAACCAAAATTAATTGCAAAAGAGTATAATTATGATTGACTACTTAGTCAATTTTTAATTTCAAGCTAAATTAAATACTACTAATAAACAATTAGCGCACTAATAGTTGATTTATTATTAAATAAACTATATATTTGCTATTTTTTCATCCAATTCTTTTATAAAAACATCATAAGAATATTTTTCGTTTAAAATAATGTCATTAAATGCTCTATCAGTAATCTTTTTTCTTAAATCTTGATCTTTAAATTTTGCTAGTACTTCTTCTAAATTACTAAAATCTTTTTTTAACGATAAATAGTGAACATCTTTTATAAATATATTGCTATAATTTCCCTCAAACATAATTTGTAAAGTCTTAGTAGACGCCGCTTCAAAGTGCCTAGGGGAAACTTGACCATAATTTATTTTGCCATCGAAATCTTTTAACATTTTTCCCCAAACTTCTTCAAAACTAGCTTTAGGGTTATTTTTCATATAAGTTTCCACCTGCTTTTGAAGGGATCCATCCCAATCAAAAATACTAGCCCCACTTTCAACAGCTAAGACTGCTTTTGAGTTAGCTAGAGCATTAAACCAATCCTTGCCATATAAACGATCACCTATATTAGAAGATATATCAGAAATTAAATTATATTTTTTGCAAATTTTTTTAAATTCCTCTCCTATAAAATATTTTTCGTAAGACAGCTTACCAAAATAATAAGGCAGAAGCATTCCTCTATAAAAAATATCTACAGGACGATAATTATCCTGAGAAAAATCAAAATCTCTCATTCTATCTTCTACGTAACCAGTTAATACTTGCATCACATGTAAAGAGGAAGAAACTTTTGATGAAAAATGAATACCCCACTGATCTTTAGGGATACAAGTTAAATACAGATTAAATTTCCATTGATTTAACAAATTTAATGTTAAGTTAGTTCTTAACATTTCATCTTGCTTCATTAGAATTTTAAAACCCTCAAAATTCTCTAATGTAGGTGAGAATTTATTATTTATTGCTATAACATTATTTATATCATATGAGATAGTATTATGGATAATATAGCCATCATAAGAAGAAATATCCTTTTTATTTATATTTAGATTCAAATTTATCAATTTTTTAAATTTATTTATACCAAAACATAATAATTTTTTTAAAAATTTACTGTTATATAAATTTAAAACCTCAATATTATACCTAGATTTTCTTTGAATATTTTCTATATGATTTACAATCATGCTATATTTATTTGGGTCATACCAAGCTATTAAAAGAATTTTTTTGTCATTTTTTATTATATGAAGTTTAATAAAGAGAATTATCTTACTATTATGATAAATAATTAATATTTCTGGCTAAATGAGTTTTTAACGAAATTCACTACCAATATTAGACTATATAAAATTTTATATAATCGTAAGTTATGGATTAATTTCATTTAATTATAAAACAATTTTATCTTAGTTACTATTTTTAATCTTCAGATTTAATTCCCAATTAATTTTCAGGAAATTCTTTAAAAGAATCAAAAATAGTGGTATTTTTTAACCTTAAAATCTTCTGGCAATATAATTTTATTTAAAATACCAACAAAGTAAATATCACAAACTCTATTTATTTAATTATACAAAAAATTAGTTAATGACTTTATAAATTCTATTTGGTACATAAATGCAAAATAAAAAATTAAATATTTTAATATTCTACGATGATCATGCATGTTATACATCAACTGTAACAGAACATCTAGATAGTTTTAGAAAATATTCAAAACATAATATATTTCATGCAATAGGTACTTTAAATGCTTTTTGCGGTACAAATATTAATTTTGCAGATGTAATTATCATTCATTATTCTGTGCGAGTTGCTCACTCTGATTATATTTCTTCTTATTTAAAAAAAGAACTTTCTAATTTTAAAGGTTTAAAATGTTTGTTTATACAAGATGAGTATGAGAATACATACCAAGCTCACCACTGGATTAAGAAACTTGGAATAAATACAGTGTTTACATGCGTTCCTGAAAAATTCATTAATGACGTTTACCCCAAAAGTATATTTCCTAATGTTAAGTTTATTAATAATTTAACTGGCTATGTTCCTGAAGATATATCTGATCTTAATATACTTCCACATGAGGAACGTAAGAATCTTATAGTTTATAGAGGAAGAAAATTAGGATATTGGTATGGATCTCTAGGACAAGAAAAATATGAAATTGGCATCAAGATGAATGAAATATGCCAAAAATTACAAATTCCAGCAGATATCGAATGCGATGATAAAAAAAGAATTTATGGTTCAGCATGGTATGATTTCTTAACAAATAGTAGAGCTATCTTAGGTACAGAAAGTGGAGCTAATATATTTGATTTTGACGGAACCCTTAAAACGTCAATAGAAAAATATCTTAAGCGTAAACCAAATGCAACCTATGACGAAGTAGCAAAAATATTCTTAAAAGATGATGGAAAAATTTTAATGAATCAAATTTCTCCTAAAATCTTCCAATCTATAATTTGCAGAACTGCTTTAATTTTATATGAGGGTGAATATTCAGGGATAATTGAGCCATATCGTCATTATATTCCTTTAAAAAAAGATTGGAGTAATATTAATGAAGTTCTAGAACAAGTAAATAATCTAGATCATATTAAACAATTAACAGAAAATGCTTATAATGATATTATAAAATCCGGTAAGTATAACTATCAAGCATTTGTTAAAATGGTAGAAAAAGAGATAGATAAATATTCTCTAACTCAAAAGCAAATTCCTATAACTTCTATACCAATTACACCTAATAACAACCTAATATTCTTGAAATCTTACATATCTTCTCACTACACAAATGATAGGGCAGAACCCATAGTAATAATAATAAAACTAAATTACTTTCTTAATAAAATATCTACAATAAAATCTGCACTAAGAAGATATATTGTTCGTAAAATACCTATACTAAAAAAGCTAAAACGTATTCTTTGTAAAGAAAAATATTAGACCATAAACTATATGAATATTGAAAGGAGGTTCCTTGAAATTATAAGAAAATCCTTTCAATATTCATGAAATAATGCTATTTTAACCAAAACAAATTTACTGATTCAATTATTTAAAGTAAAACTACAATTATAAATCCGCATTATAAGGGTTTCTACACATAATTATATGATAAAAAGAAAAGTAAATCCTTTTAAGTTCTTTATAAATAATTTTAATTTAATATATTCCTCAACATTAGATGAGCTAAGAAAGAAAAATGCTGGTTCCATCTTAGGAAGCATTTGGCTTATTCTTTTTCCTATTTTACTTTTATCCGTATATGCAGTAATTTATATTGCTATATTTAACTTAAGGATACCTGAGTTTTCTCAATTTGATTATATATTATATATTTTTGCTGGTTTAGTACCATTCTTAGCAATATCTGAATCATTATCAACAACTACTATGTCATTAGTTGGAAGTAAGAGTCTATTAAAAAACACTATTTTCCCTATTGAAGTTTTACCTATTACTGCTGTCTTTAAATCTCATGTAGGATTTATTTTTGGAATATTATTAATAATATTAATGAGTATTTATGCTCATCATCTATCATTCTCTTATTTATTGTTACCAATTGTTTTTATTTTACAATTAATGTTTCTAGTAGGATTAGGGTGGTGTTTAGGACTAATAACTATATTTTTAAGAGATACCCAAAATTTTATAGCTCTTTTTAATATGGTATTAATGGTCTCGTCTCCTATTGCTTATACCCCTAATATGGTACCTGAAAAAATATCAATACTGATAAACTGGAATCCTTTTGCAAAATATATAATTTCTTATCAATATATTTTAGTATATGGAAAACTTCCCCCTCTAGATGTATTAATATCAATGATAATTATTAGTTTTATAACATTTTATATGGGCTATCGTCTTTTTTATAAACTTAAAAATACAGTAGTAAACTATGTCTAAAAAACTAGCCATTAGATTTACTAATGTACATAAAACTTACAATCTTTTTACTTCTCCAACAGAAGTAATTATGGAACTTATTGGAATAAATAAATTATTAAAAAGACATACCCCAACTTTTCAAGCCTTAAAAGATGTAAACCTAACTATAAACAAAGGCGACAGAATTGGAATTATCGGACAAAACGGAGCTGGTAAAACAACATTACTTAAATTAGCTACAGAAAACTACCCTCCTACAAAAGGTAAAGTAGAAATTCATGGTAAGGTACAAAGCTTAATGGATTCTGGGTTAGGATTTCATCCGGAATTTACAGGTAGAGAAAACATAAAATCTTCTTTAATTTATAATGGATTAACCACTCGACAAATGAAAGAAGCTTTTGAGGATATTATTGAGTTTGCTGAACTAGGTGAATTTATTGATCAACCAATAAAAACCTACTCTTTAGGGATGGTATCTCGTTTAGGATTTGCTACAGCAACAGCTATCCATCCAGAAATTCTTATAGTTGATGAAATAATGGGCGCAGGTGATGCATATTTTGTTGCTAAATCATCAGAACGTATGAAAAAATTAACCAAGGACGGAACTACTTTATTATTAGTTTCTCATTCAACAGCTCAAATCATTCAGTTTTGCGACCAAGCCATTTGGATGAAAGATAAAAATATTCATATGCAAGGAGAAGCTTTAGAAGTATGTAAAGCATATTCTAAATATATGCGTGAACTTGATGAAGCTAGGCTGGAAAAACAAAATAAAACATTAAAAAACAATTTTTCCTTAAACCAAAGGAAAAACGCTATATCAATATCACCTAAGGAAAAAATAACACCAGATTCTACCTATACAACAAGTACAATTGATATAGAACTTACCGAAAATTATCAAAACAGATCAGTTTCTAGATGGAATAGTAGCGGAGAAATTTTGATAGAAGATTTTCACATGGTTAATGCCAATAATGAGAAACGTTTTACTTTCTGCAGTGGTGAAAAAGTTGAATTTATTATGACAATTAGAGCCCAAAAGGAAGGTTTCTACCCATGTACTTACGCTATAGTTACTTATACTTTAAGTGGCCATCCTGTTACAGTGCATGTTCATACTGAAGATAGTTATTTTAAAGAGGGAGAACAAAAGACCATTCGTCTTATATATCCAGAATTACTACTAGGTAATGGAGATTATGTTATTTCTCCATCCATTTACAAACAACTTGATTTAGATGATACAAGCACTGCATCGTTTTATGATTTATTAGATAGAAGTTTTGAGTTCAAAGTTATTAATAAGCATAAGCTAGATATAACAGCTTTTATTCATCCTGCTAAATGGAAAATTAATTAAGACTTTTATAAAATCTACTAAATAAAATTGATACCAAATTTTCTGAACAACCTAACTATAAATTTAGGATAAACCAGTTTATCCTAAATTTACTTTATAATTATCTACTTTCAAAAGGTACAAATTCTCTTTGAACATGCCCAGTATATAGCTGACGAGGTCTACTAATTTTTTGATCTGAATCTTCGTGCATTTCTTTCCACTGCCCCATCCAACCTACTGTTCTTGCTATAGCGAAAAGTACTGTAAACATTTGAGATGGTATACCCATGGCCTGATAAATAATACCTGAATAAAAATCAACATTTGGATAAAGTTTTCTATCAATAAAATATTGTTCATTAAGAGCAATTTTTTCAAGTTCTACAGCTATTTTTAACAATTGATTATTATTATCTCCTAATTGCTCTAACACTTCTTTACATACTTCTTTAAGTACAACAGCTCTTGGATCATAATTTTTATAAACTCTATGACCAAAACCCATTAAACGAAATGAATCACTTTTATCTTTTGCTCTAGCAATATATTCCGGTATATGATCAATTGTTCCAATTTCTTTCAACATATTAATCACCGCTTCATTTGCCCCCCCATGCGCTGGTCCCCATAAAGACGCTATACCAGTACTAATGCAAGCAAACGGATTAGCTCCAGATGAGCCGGCCATACGTACTGTAGATGTAGAAGCGTTTTGTTCATGATCGGCATGTAAAATAAATATTTTGTCTAAAGCATTTTTTATTATGGGATTTACTTTATATTTTTTACATGGCGTAGCAAACATCATATAAAGAAAATTTCCGGTAAAATCTAAACTATTATTTGGATATACAAAAGGTTGACCTATTGAATATTTATATGCCATTGCTGCAATTGTAGGCATTTTGGCTATCATTCGAATAGCGATTAATCTCTTATTTTCCTCAGCATCTAAAAAATCTGGATAAAACGCTGATAAAGAACCTACTACAGCTAGCATGATTGCCATTGGATGCGCGGAATGACGGAATGCCATAAATAAATTTCTTAGCTGTTCGTTAAGCAATGAGTGATGGGTTATTTCTTGGGAAAATAAGCTATATTGACCTTTAGTTGGTAATTCACCATTTAATAATAAATAAGCCACTTCTAGAAAATCACATTTTTCTGCCAATGTTTTTATATCATATCCTCTATGCCTTAATATCCCTTTATCTCCATCTATATAGGTCATAGACGACTTACAAGAAGCTGTGGACATATATCCTGGATCATAAGTAAAATAACCAGTTTTTGAATATATGTTAGTAACATCAATAACATTTGGTCCTATGGTTGATTTCTTTATTGGAAAATTAAAAACCTCAGAACCTATTTTTAACTCTACTTCATTTGGCACATTATCTTTTTCATCAGTCATGCAAACCCCTAATTTTTATAATAATCTTTAACATTTTATCTAAAAACACTAAATAAGCAAAAGAAAAACTATTATCCTATGATAGCATTTGTTACACTATCTATATCAACAATCAAATAAAATACGTTTTTATATACTATTTCTTATACAATTGCTTTAGACTAATATATTAATTACATTAAAATAATACTATAACTATTGTCGTGGAGTTTATTATGTCTCTATCATTAAAAGAAAAAGCCGACCAAGATAAAGAATTTCTTATAAAGCAAACAAATGAGTTTTTAAAATCTAGAAGTAGCTTCTTTAGCGCACCTTTGGAAACTAATAGAGATAAAATTAACGAAGCAGTAAAAAATGGTAATTTTAGCGAGGCTCTACAAAATTTAGAAATCTTACGTGAACAAAAAGCCGGTATGTATAGATCTTATTAAGATTGATGGTAAAGATGGCAATGCGCCAATATTAATACGTGACAGTCGAAATAACACTAATGAAGTGAGAGTCCTAAGTACTGAAGGATTTGAAATGCAATATTTGAATGCAATAAGGGCAGCTATAGAAATAGCAGATATTGAGAAGAAACCTCAACTTAAGGATCAACTAAAAGATAAAGCTATCAATTTTATTAACACTTTCCATGAAAAAAATAAAGAACAACCTCAAGAACAAATGTCTATTAACGTAAAAAATGAAGTTAATGATGTAATGACGTTTTTAGAAAAGAATGGCATTGAAAAGCCTCATAAAAAAATAAATGTTGCTAAAGATTTTCAAAATTTTAACGATGAACATTTTAATATAGTTACTCTTTCAAATATTAAAGACAATACAGGCAAAAACCATACTGTTATTGAAGCCGAAGTAGCCTTAAAAGGCATAACTGAAAAACAAAAAATGGAGTATAAAAATAAAGATAACGAGAAATGGTTCACAAAAATGCCTACTTGGGAGCAAGAACTAGTTAATAAATATGCTGAAAAAATAAGCGATGGTAAGCATGTTATACCAACTCAGTTACGACAAATTGTTGGAATGAAAAACGCTTTTGAAAAGATTACTGGCATTGCTGACCCAAATAGCAATAATTTTGAAATATTACATAACTCAAAACATGCAGGAACCTTAGCGTCTATTGCGCGTGATGATAACTCAAAACAGAAGATTACTAACTTAAATGCTAAACAAGCGCAAGAATGGATGGGTAAAGATCATATTCTTCATGCCAATACTTTAAATAGTGGTAGTGAACTTGTTAAGAAACTAGATAAAGACGCAGAAATAGTAGTACGTACAAAAGAAGCTATGAAGCATATAGGAGGTTTTCATACTAATACAACCTTTAATAAATTTAGAAAAATTGTTTCTTTTAGTAATCTTAGTGGCGTAAAAGAACGACTTAATGATTTAGCGGCTAGCTTACCAGAAGATACAACATTTAAGAGTATAAAATCTCATTTAAAACCTAGAGGAAAATTAAATAAATTATTTAATAAACCAAAAGGTAACCTTGAAGAATTATTAAACATAGTAAAGCAAAATTACAACTTACCACCGGAAACTATCGAAACATTAAAAATTGCCGCTGACTTAAAAAAGGATGTAGAGAAATCTGATAAAATTCTACTTAGAGAAGAAGATAAAAATAATATTAGTGCTGATATTTCAAAAAAACTTAATTACTTAAATAATCGAATCTTAAATTCCAAAGACCCAATTTTGTTAAAAGCTCTCAAACATGAAACTCTAACTATGTGCGCTAGCGGTAAAGATAGAACTGGCCTTGCCGAACATGATCAAAGCGCTGGAGTTATAGCAGCCAAATTAAATATGAAAATAGAAGATATTGATAAGCAACTTCTAAAATCCGGACATATACTGCCGGGCAAGCTGGAGGAATTCATGCCGGAGGAGCAACAATTGGTTGCTATGGTACATTACCAGTAACAAGTCAAGGATTCCCAGAATATAGAAAAGAAGTACTACAACCTATAATGGAACCAACAGCCCCTAATAATAAAATTAAAATATTAAAAAAGAATCAAATTATTGATGAGAAAAAGGAGCAGGAAATTGCTAAAGAAACTCCTAATATGTTCAAAGATGAAACATATAATACTACTATAGCACCAGCAAAAGAGCTGTCAACAAATAAGCAATTTACTTCAAGTTTAGGAAGTTTAAGTAATACACAAAAAGAATACCAAAAAGTTATAAGGGAACTAGAAAAAAGAAAAATCTTCACCATACTACAACCATATCTTCTCCTACTACTACTCCTTCTGGCTCAAAACGCAAATCAGCAAGCATGGGTAAGTAATATGTTTGGGAAGTTATAGTAAATTAGATTGAATTGTCATGACAAACCAATGCTAATAGGCGTGACCATCCAGCAATACCTTAATATTAACTTTTACTGGATGGCCACACAATTGCTCGCCATGACGACCTTGATTTATTAGATCTATTTAGAATAAATCCCTATCTTACTGCTCTTTACTATGTCCTAAATTCTCAACAATAAATTCTTGGATTTTTAGCAAATCATACCAAGTAGTTTTCTTCTGCATTGGTTGTCTTAGTAAATAAGCAGGATGGAAAATAGCAGTTGTTTGAATTGGCTTAGCAAGATATTGGTTATTATATAAGTAATATTCTTGCCTAATTTTACTAATACCAGCATTTTTACCAAGTAAACTAGTGGCGGCAACATTACCAACTAAAACTATTAGTTTTGGATTTATCAAAGCAATATGTTTCTCTACAAAAGGACGACAAATATCTATTTCTTCTTGAGTTGGTTGACGATTAGCGGGCGGTCTCCAAAAAACTGTATTAGTAATATAGGCGTTATCTTTCCTGAAAATACTTATAGAAGCTAAAATATTATCCAGTAATTTCCCACTTTCTCCACAAAAAGGTATCCCTTGAAGATCTTCGTTACTTCCTGGAGCTTCGCCAATAAACATAATAGGACTAAGCGGATTACCATCAGAAAATACCATGTTATTTGCAAATTTCTTTAAATCACAACCATCAAAATTCATTACGGAATTCCTTAAGTCTTCAAGGTTTTTAGCCAAATCAGCTAAAGTTCTCGCAAGCTTCACAGCATTAGTATCTTTTAGAAATTTTATATTGTTAGAATATTTCAAAGGCTCAATCCTGACATTTTTTTCTTCATTCTTTAACTTATTTTGGTATAATGATGGTTCTATTAGCTGGTTATTTTTAATATTAGGATTAACTAATATTTTATTTTCTTTCTTAGTTGATTCAGAAAAATAATATTCTACGCCAATTGCTTGCAACCATTTAAGTTGGTTAATTTTTTCTATGTGCATCTTAATTTACAAAAATTCTTAAATGATTGAAGAATATACTATACCGCAAAACTTAGCGGGCTTCAGACTTGACAAAGCTTTAGTCCGTCTTATTAACAAGTCTTCTAGAAGCCAAATTCAACGAATTATAAACAATTCTCAGGTAAAAGTTAATAGTATAATTATTTCTGATTCTAATTTTCAGGTCAAGGAGAATGATATTATTTTTGTTGACTTTAAAGAGCCTATCCCTTTAACAATACAAGAAGCTAATATTAAACTTGATATTTTCTATGAAGATGAAGATTTAATAGTAATTAATAAAGCAGCTGGCATGACAGTCCATCCAGGTAGCGGCAATCATCAAGATACACTGGTTAATGCTCTCCTATATCATACAAAATTTCTATCTGATATAGGTGGTTTAGAAAGACCAGGAGTAGTGCATCGTCTAGATAAAGATACATCAGGACTTATGGTAGTTGCCAAAAATAACTTCGCCCATGTAAATCTTGCCAAACAAATAGAAAGTCGCAATCTTACAAGAAAATATAAAGCGTTAATTTGGGGGGTAATGAATCCGGCAACTGGAACTATTAGAAATAATATCGGGCGTAATAGAATAGACAGACAAAAAATGACCATATTAAAATTTGGTGGAAAAGAAGCTATTACCAGTTATAAAACTGAAGAAATATTTTTTAATGGTTTAATCAGCATGATAGAATGTAAACTCACTACTGGGCGAACTCACCAGATTAGAGTACAGTTAAGTCATTTACAACATTCTATAGTAGGAGATCAAACTTATGGTCATAATAATAGAAAAATTAATCAAGCCTCTGATGCTGTAAAGCAAAAACTAATAAATTTCAAAAGGCAGGCTTTACATTCTTGGTATATCAGCTTTACTCACCCTGTAAGCGGTAAGTTACTTGAGTTTCAATCACCATTACCTAAAGATATTGCAGAAATAATTTCATGAATATAAAAGAAACATTAGCTAATGCCACCCGTAAGTTACAAGCTACTGGCATTCAATTAGCAAATCTAGAAGCAAGAATCTTACTGCAACATGCAATTAAAAGACCAATAGAATATTTACTAGCAAGATTTGATGAAGAATTACCAGAAAAGCAACAAACTATCTTTGAGGAACTAATAAATCGTCGCCTTTCCTTAGAACCAATCGCTTATATTACAGGTGTTAAAGAATTTTATGGCCATGAATTTATTGTCAATAAAAACGTACTTATTCCAAGACAAGATACAGAAATTCTTATCGAAGCAGTTTTATTAAGTAGTAGTAGAATAGATTCTACAATAAAACTACTAGATCTAACAACTGGTAGCGGTTGTATTGCCATTAGCTTATTGTTAGCAATACCCAATGCTAAAGCAATAGCCACTGATATAAGTAATGAAGCTATAGTCATTGCTACTCAAAATGCTGCAAAGCATAATGTTCTTGATAGATTACAAATAATTAATAGTAATTGGTTTGAAAATTTAGAAGATCAAAAATTCGATATCATAGTCAGCAACCCACCATATATTTCTAAAGATGAAATTGATTATATTGCTCCTGAGACTCTAAAATACGAACCTAATCTTGCTTTATTCGCTCAAGATAATGGTCTTGCTGCATATTATTCAATAGCTAAGAACGCTAAAAATTTCCTAAAAAAGGATGGAAAACTATTCTTAGAAATTGGTTTTAATCAATCATCTACAGTTAAAGAAATTTTTAGCAGCTATAATTATATATTTAAAAAAGCATATAACGATTTAGCAGGTCATGATAGAGGTCTATTATTTTCTTATTAAAGAAACCCTATATTATGGCAAGGAGACATTCACCTTGTTGCATGAAGATGGAAGCATTAGCCCTTGTAATCATTCTGAAACACTAATAACTTTTTCTAGATAATAGATAGCCATTACAACTCTCCATCATGATAACAAGCCATATTTTCAATCTCTATACAACATTACAAACTAATTGCATAATATTTATCACACTATACACAAAGAAATTCTATTCATTATTGATTAATATTTCATTGTTCATTGACCAAATTGCAAAATAGCAATAAACTAAAATTTGGGTATTTTTGTCTATTAGTTAAAGATAAGCTTATAGCTCTGCTATTTGCCAATATTTAAAGATAATGAGGAAGTGAAAAAATGCTAAATTTAATATTAGACTTCCAAGATAAATTAAAAAAATTTTCAGAATTTTTAGGAGAAACGCAGTCAAGCGCTGCAGTATACATAGACGTACATGAGAAGCGTAAGGTTGTTTCAATAACAGAAGCACCAACTAAATTTAGTTGTAAAGCAAGTCTATTAAATATTTTAGTTATTTTAACCATAATAACTTTAACAACAACTCCAACATTTACATTAGCAAATCCAGAAGTTAGATATATTACTCCACCAAGATTAGAATTCAAGAATATGGGTAAAAAAATAACTTGCTATAGACCTCTCAGGCATGGCTCACCTAAAATGAGTATAGAAAAAAAATATGGTCAAATAATTGCTCATAATTATGGACATGGCGGTAGCGGATGGACTCTTGCTCCAGGAGCGGCTAAGTACATCAATGACATGCTTCTAAGATCAGAATACGCTACTGATCTTAATGAAAAAACTCCTATAGTAGTTGTTGGCGCTGGGATCATAGGATTATTTACAGCATATGATCTAGTAAAAAAGGGGTTTAGCAATATAATTATTGTTGCAGAAAATTTTCAAAATATCACTTCTTACAATGCTGGTGGACTCTTTGCTGTAACAAATATGGATAATGACTCTGCTACCCAAAAAACTATTCTTAGAATAGCTATGAATAGTTATGAATTTTATTCTGATATTGCTAGAAACATATCTAGCGATTTTAAAGATGGAGCAAGATTTATTTCAACATATTTCAGAGATAGAAATGATAATAAATTAGCCTTTTGGGTTGGAAAAGTAATGTCCCATCCAAAAGATGTAATTCTAGATTTTGGCAATGGCACAAGAAGAAGCATGGCTGCCTATGATGACAGCCTTTTCATAGACGCTAATAAGATGATGATTAATCTTACAAGATATTTAAAAGGTAAGAATGTTAAATTTATCCAACAGAAAATTACAAATTTTTCTGATATTGATAATAAATACGTAATCAATTGTACTGGTCTTAGAGCAAGTGCATTAAATAATGATTATAAATTAGAAGGAGTCCAAGGACATTTCATTCTGCTAAAAAATCAAAATCCAGAAGATTTAGAATATATGATTTCTGTGCCTATAAATGAAGATTATACCGATCATGGACAAAAAATAAGACGCTCTTTCCAGATTTTTCCTAAACATATGGCTTTTGGGGATGTCGATGATGTTGGAGTGATAGGTGGCACTCATATTGAGGGAGCATCTAGCCTAACACCTAATGAAGGAGAATTTAATAAGATTTTACAAGGCGCTAGAAATTTCTATGGTATTCACTGAAATTAGACTTAGTTTATGGAAATAGAGAATATTGTTAATCGTCATGGCGAAGATCCGCAAAGCGACACGGCCAAAAGATATCTTTAAAACATTTATAGTATCAAGGTATTTCTGGATGGCCACGCGGATTTGCTTTGTCGCAAACCGCTCGCCATGACTAGCAATCTAGATCTACACCCAACAAAGTCAATGTCAGTTCGTGATGATGGATGTTTGTATTAGTTAACATTCAAATTTTTTTCAATCTCAACTTGTATATTTGATAATATATCTCCAGCTAACTGTTTATTTAAACTTTCAACCATTAATCTTATAATAGGCTGAGTACCAGATTTTCGTACTAAAATTCTAGCTTCATTATTATAACGTTGTTGGTAAGAATTCATCATATCATTTATAACATCTGAACAAATAACATTCTTGCCGTAATATTTATGACTATAATGTATATCTCGCATTAATTGCGGAATAGGTTCAAATTTTTTAAGAAGTTGACTAATTGGAAGATTATTTGCCATTTTATACATTGCAAGAACTTGTAAAGCAACTTTAATCCCATCACCAGTACCTTGATTAGAACCAATTATTATATGCCCTGACTCCTCACCGCCTAAATTGCATCCTAATTCCTGCATTCCTCGGACTACATATTTATCTCCAACATCTGTTCGGACCATATTAATCCCTAATGATTGTAAATATAGCTCTAATCCCATATTAGACATAACGGTAGTTACTACAGTATTACTAGTTAATCCACCTTTTATACCAGATAAATAATGAGCTAAAGAGGCAATAATTTGATCTCCATCTATAAGCTGGCCTTTCTCATCAATTATTAAGATCCTATCGGCATCCCCATCTAATGATATACCTAAATCCGCTTTATGCTCAATTACTAAGTCTGAGAGCATTTTATAATCTAAAACTCCGCATTTATCATTAATGTTTAAACCATCAGGACGAACTCCACAGCTCATTACCTCAGCCCCAAGCTCATGAAGTATTTTAGGCGCTACCTCATAAGCAGCTCCATTAGCGCAATCAACTACTATTTTCATACCATCTAGCCTATAAGAATCTGGAAATGTATGTTTTATATGCTCAATATAGCGACCTTTTGCATCCATTAGGCTTACAGCCTTGCCTATATCATTATAATGAGCTAAATATTCTGATAAATCATTAGGTATTAATTGCTCAATTTTGCTTTCTAATTCATGAGAAATTTTATAACCTAACGAATTAAAAAATTTAATTCCGTTGTCGTAATACGGGTTATGAGAAGCAGAAATCATAATTCCCAAATCAACTCTTAAACTTCGGACTAGCATAGATACCGCTGGAGTTGGGATTGGTCCAACTAGTATTATATTAACCCCCATTGAGATAAATCCCGAAGTTAAAGCGTATCCCAACATATATCCAGATAATCTTGTATCCTTCCCTATTAGTACCGTAGGTTTATGAGATTGATTCTTTTCTGTAAAACCACAAGCTACTGAAGTTGCCATAGCTAGCTTAATCATACCATCAGGTGTGATAATCGCAGTGTTACTTCTACCCCTTACTCCATCTGTACCAAAATATTTTTGTTGCATTTTATTGTAAAACCTTATTTAATCTCAATTCTCTTTTATATCTACAAATATACTTTTAATATTTGAAAAATTAGCGTAAAGCATATATAGTCATCCCGAAGATGCTGAAAACAATCTGGTGCATGACGTTTTGACGCTTATAAAGCAACTTTTTCAAGTTAAAGAAGTATAATTTGTATAATTATTTTATCAACAATGAGTAATACTATTTTTTTTATAGGTGAGCAATATAGTAATTGCCTAGTTGCATCAAAATTAATAAAGCAATATTCATCCGATAATATTAATAATTATTCTATCTCCTCGGTATTTCCTAGCAGTAAAGAATCACCGGAATCTTATACTATATTTATTAAATCCAATTTAATAGGATTAACTGATAATATCCTTAGTGATTTTATAAACCAAAGCACTGGACAAGAAGTTTTCGTTGGAAAAATAAATAATGTAATATGTATCATAAAAGTCAATAATAAAGAGCTTGATAAGTTCTTTCCTAACAACATATCTCCTTATAATCATTTAAAAAATGAATGGATGTGTTATAATCTCGACTCTTATTCATTGAAGATACTAGATAGTATGGAAAAAATTATTAATTTTGAACAAGAAATACAAAATGAACTGAGACAAAAAGCTATTTCTCAAGGAGTCTTTCTACAAGACCCTACCAGCACTTATTTGTCTTTCGATACTGTCTTTGGTAACAATGTTATAATTGAACCAAATGTCTATTTTCATTCTAATGTTAAAATTAATGATAATGTTCATATCAAAGCCTTCTCTTACCTAGAAGGGGTTGAAATAGAAGATGGCGCGTCAATAGGTCCTTTCGCTAGAATACGTGGTAATAGCAAGATAAGAGAAAATGTTCATATAGGAAATTTTGTAGAAATTAAAAACTCTACTCTTGATATAGGTACGAAAGCCGGTCACTTATCATATATAGGTGATGCAGAAATTGGAAAAAATGTTAATATTGGAGCTGGAACCATCACTTGTAATTATGATGGATTAAAAAAACATAAAACCATAATAAAAGACCATAGCTTCATTGGTTCAAATAGCGCATTAGTTGCCCCTATTACTATTGGCACCAAATCACTTGTTGGAGCTGGTTCTTTTATTAATCAAGACGTCCCAGATCATACTTTTGCTATTGGTCGTAGCAAACAATCCATAAAACCAAATCGCGGAGAAAATAAATATGTGCGGTATTGTAGCAGGTATTAGTAGAACTAATATCTTATTGCCATTAATTAGTGGCTTAGAAAAATTAGAATATCGAGGATATGATAGTGCTGGTATGGCATTAATCATTAATGACCAAATAGCCATAAGCAAAACTATTGGCAAAGTTGCTGATTTAAAAAAAATATTACCAGAAACTGGATTATCTAGTACTATAGGAATTAGTCATACCAGATGGGCAACTCATGGCAAACCAAGCGTAGAAAACGCTCACCCACACGTTACAGAAAGAGTAGCAATTGTCCATAATGGGATTATAGAAAATTACAAAGAAATAAAAAAAGAACTATTAGATTTGGGCTATAAGTTTAAATCTGCTACAGATACTGAAGTAGTAGCAAACTTACTTGATTATTATCTTTCTTTAGATATGGATCACCTGACTGCCTCTAATAAAACCTTAGACAGATTAGAAGGGTCATACGCTCTAGTATTTATGTTTAAGGATAATCCTATATTATTTGCTGCCAATAAAACAAATTCTTTAGTAATTGGTATATCTGATGATGGACATTATATTGCCTCTGATGCCATAGCTTTTGACTATAAGGTACAAAATATAATATATTTAGATGATGGTGATAGGGCTATAATTAAGCAAGATGTCTATCAAATTTTTGATGTAAATAATAATATTACTACTAGAAGCATTAATAAATTCTCAGCAGCGCAAACTGTCTCCAAGGAAAATTATCCTCACTTTATGCTAAAAGAAATTTATGAACAACCTTTAGTATTAACTCATGTCCTAAATAAATATGTAAAAGGACATGACTTAAATAACTTAAAAATTGATTGGAAAAAAATTAACAAAATTAAGATTGTTGCATGCGGAAGCGCATATTATTCAGGATATGTTGCAAAATACTGGATAGAAGAAATAAGTAATATTGCAGTTGATATAGAAATTGCTTCTGAATACAGATATCGTAAATCTGCAGATAAAGATACTCAGGTAACTATAATAGTATCTCAATCAGGTGAAACAATAGATACTCTTGAAGCTTTAAAGAAAGCAAAATCTCAAGGACAGATTATAATATCAATAATAAATGCTGAAAGAAGTTCAATTGCAAGAGCCTCAGATTATGTCTTGCCTATAATGACAGGTCCAGAAGTTGGCGTTGCTTCTACTAAAGCCTTTTTAGGACAAGTAATGGTATTTGCGGCATTAAGCTTAAAAATGGGGTTAGACAAAGGACATATTTCTAAAGAACAATTCCATGATTTTAGTAATCAATTATTATCAGTTCCAGAAAAGCTTAAAACTATCCTTGATAATCATGATAATATTAAAAATATCGCTAATGAACTAAAGGATTTTAAGAATTGCTTCTTTATTGCTAGAGGGGCATTATATCCTATCGCTTTAGAAGGATCCTTAAAACTCAAGGAATTATCATATATTCATGCTGAAGGTTACGCAGCTGGTGAATTAAAACATGGCCCCATTTCCCTTTTGGATAAAGACATGTTAGTAATTTCTTTACTACATTCTAATATTTTATTTGAAAAAGTATTCTCTAATTTACAAGAAATCTTAGCCAGAGATCCAAAGACCTTATGTATGGTAGATAAGCATAATGTCAAAAAAATTCCTGATAATTGTAACTGGATCTATGAGATAGTAGATTGCGATGAATTTATTGCTCCAATAATTTATACATTGCCTTTACAATTACTAGCTTATTATACTGCTGATGCTAAGGAAAATAATATTGACCAACCACGTAATTTAGCAAAAAGTGTAACTGTTGAGTAAACATTCCAATGAAATTATATATCAAATCACTTTTTCTATGTTTAGCATTAGCGATTCCCTATCAAGCTTTATGCAAACAACAACCTAAGATTTTGGTTAAAGTCGCTACAACTAAACCTGCGGAATTTTTTGAAAAATATATTGCCGTAGGTCAATGTAAAAGCGAAAATAGTAGAACCTATAATGCAAAAGTGGTTGGTACTGTTGATTCTATCGCTATTACTCAAGGGGATAACGTTCAAGCAGGTGATGTATTAATTACTATTGACAAGAAATTGGCTGAATCTCATAAAATAGCGGCAAAAACAGCTTTTCACTCAGCACAGGTAACTTATAAAAGGAACTTATTATTATTAGAAAAAAAGATAATTCCTGAAGCAACTTTTAACAATTCAAAAGTTGCTTTTGAGCATGCTAAAGCTGAACTAGCTAAAGCTATCAATCAGTACAATGATATGATAATTAAGGCGCCATTCAATGGATATATTGGAGTGGTAAGAGCTAATGTCGGGAATCAAGTAAAAGTAGGTGATTATCTATTTAGTTTAGTAGCGGGTGGAAATAAAATAATATTTATTGAATTACCAGAAACTTTATATGGAAAAATTAACGATACATCTGAAGTTTCTATAATTGATTTAAGCAATAATAAAGTAACTGGGAAAATAATAGCTGTTTCAGATTATCTTTCAGAGCAAGGAACCATTACTGCCAGAGTCATGTTGCCTCCTACTACTAATATTGTCCATGGAAGTTATGTAGAAACTGAAATAATATATAATAAACATACTGCTCTAGCTATCCTCGAAAAAGCTATTTTAAAGAATGAAGATGGTAGTTTTGTATATAAGGTCACTGAAGAAAATCTAACCAAGAAAATTTATGTTACTCTTGGGGTAGCTACTGGTAATATGGTTGAATTAACTTCTAATGAATTAAAAAAGGGCGATATAATTGTAGTGGAAGGATTAACCAAAATTCAAGATAATACAGCTGTTGAATTAATAAAAGAATAATCACAAAATGCAACTACCTGAAATTTGTATAAAAAAACCGGTATTTACTATTGTATTAAGCCTTATTATTACGATACTTGGTCTTATTTTCTATACCAAACTACAGATAAGAGGAACTCCAAACGTCAATCCCCCTATCATCACTATTAATGCTGCATATCTTGGAGCTGATGCTTTATATATGGAGAAGCAAATCACCACAAGAATGGAAAAAGCCCTTAAGACCTTAAAAAATCTTGATTTTATGTCGTCTCAAAGCTCAGTAGGCGCGAGTGTTATTACTTTATCTTTCAAACTTGACGCTGATATTGAAATAGCTTTAAATGATGTACGTTCTAAAATCTCAGATATCCAAAATAATTTTCCTGATGATATGAAACCGCCTGCTATTGCCAAAATGGATTCAGATAGCTGGCCTAGTTTATGGATCAGTGTCAATAGTGACAGGCATACTAACTTAGAATTAACTAGAATTTCTGAAACTGAAATTAAAGATGTCCTAGAGAAATTAGCAACTGTTGGAGAATCAACTATTTTTGGGGCAAAACGTTACACAATGAGTATTGATCCCATCAATACTAAAATGTTTCAACACAAAATCTCTCCTTTTGAAATTGAACAAGCTATCCTAACTCAAAATAAAGATTTTCCTGCTGGTACTTTAAAAAGCAATTTTATTAACTATACGCTTAGATTAAACGCTTCTTTAAACCAACCGGAAGAATTTCAAAATATAATTGTTAAAAAATATGACGATGGAACAATAATTAAATTAAAAGATATTGCCAATGTAGAGCTCACACCAGCCGAAAATGATACAATACTTAGATATAATGGTAAAAGAGCTATGGCTGTTGGCCTAACTAAACAATCTACAGCCAATATCATTGAACTATCTGACAGCGTAACTAAAGAACTTAAGAAAATTAGAAAAAATCTACCAGCTGGCGTTCAAGTAGAGGTGGCTTACGATGGAGCAATAGCCGTTAAAGAATCAATAAAAGCAGTATTTTTTACCATATTTGAGGCTTTAATCCTAGTTGGTATAGTAATTTATATATTTTTAGGATCAGTTAGAATAACTTTAATACCAATTGTTACTATTCCGATATCATTAATTGGCACCTTTACAGCAATGTATTTTTTTGGCTTTTCGATTAATATTTTCTCATTACTTGCAATGATCTTGGCTATTGGACTAGTAGTAGATGACGCTATTGTTATGCTTGAAAATATTTTCCGTCATAACCATGAGCTTGGGAAAACACCTATACAAGCGTCCTTTGACGCATCAAAAGAAATTGGCTTTGCTATTATTGCCATGACTATTACTCTTGCCTCAGTATTCTTGCCTATTGGTTTTATTGAAGGATTTCTTGGCAAATTATTCATCGAATTTGCTTGGACATTAGCTTTCTGCGTACTAGTTTCAGGTTTTGTCGCTTTAACTTTAACTCCTATGATGAGCAGTAGAATGACCAGCTCTATGGAAATATCTAAACCTAAGATACTGCAAAAATTTGATTATTATTTCTTAAAATTACAAACTTTATATATTCATTACCTAGAGCTAACTTTACAAAATAAAAAGAAATTCTCTATTGTAAGCACTATTTCTATAGTAATTCTTATCTTAAGCTTTGTATTTGTAAATAAAGCCTTTATTCCTGAAGAAGATGAAGGATTCTTACAGGTAATATTTAATGGACCGGAAGGCTCAAGTACCATCGAATCAGAAAAAACTGTTATAAAAGCGGAAGAAATTTTAGCTAAAAATAAGAATATTTTTGGCTTTTTTGAAGTTATTGGATGGGGAGGTGGAGAAAATGCTTTCGCTTTTGTACCGCTCAAAAATTGGAGCAAAAGACACAAATCTCAAGAGCAAATTAAAAATGAACTAAATATACAATTTTTTAGCATACCGGGAATGTCTATTTTTGCTATGAGTCCTAGATCATTAGGAGGAAGCGGGTCAGAGAAAATGATCGAGTTTAATCTACAAACATCTTTAGAATATAATGAAATAGATAAAATTTCTCAAGAATTTATAAATAGAATGCAACAAAATACTATTTTCCAAAATGTCACAAGGGATTATAAATCATCCACGCCAACGCTTGATATTATAGTAAATCGTGAAAAAGCATATCGTTATGCAGTAAGTTTAGATACTATTGGCAAAACCATTCAATATTTAATCTCTGGTAGACAAATTGGAGATTTTAGAATGGGGAATGATATTTATGACGTTTTATTACGTTATGATGAAAACCAACGAACAAATCCAACAGATTTGAAAAAAATATTAATTAAAACTAACGAAAATTTAATGTTACCTCTGGAAGTAGTGGCAAACATAATTCCTAAAATTACTGTTAAACAATATAATCATTATAATAGCTCTCGAGCTATTAATATTTCATCTGATTTAGCTCCAAAGGAAAATTTAACTGAGGCTATTAATGCTATTGAAAAAATTGCTAAAGAGCTCATTGACGCAAATAATACTAAAATAGAATATCTTGGCGAAATAAAGAGAATGAATGAATCTAATTCTGGGACTTTAGTCACATTTTTATTTGCTCTAATTTTCATCTATTTGGTACTCTCAGCGCAGTTTGAAAGTTTTGGTGATTCATTGTTAATTCTAATGGCAGTACCTTTTTCAATTACCGGTGGAGTTTTAGCTTTACTAATATGTAATAATAGTATTAATATGTATAGTAATATTGGTTTAGTTACTTTAATAGGTCTTATTACTAAAAACTCGATAATGCTAGTTGAATTTACCAATCAATTAAGAAAAGAAGAGTTAGCAATAAGAGAAGCTATAATAGAATCAGCTAAACTCCGTCTGCGCCCTATTCTGATGACAAGTATTGCAACCATCTGCGGGGCAATTCCTTTAACACTGGCATCTGGTGCGGGAGCTGCTGCTCGTAATTCTATTGGACTAGTAATTGTCGGTGGAATGGTGCTTGGAACTGTTTTTACTATTTTTGTTATCCCAGTACTTTATCATAGTTTTAAGAAGGAAGTTGCTAATAATGGGCAATATAAAGAGAAAAGACAAGGGGTAACTCTGTAGCATGTAAATAAGTGAATAACAGTAACCTTCTGTTAAAGAATTCCTGTTATGGTGATTTTTTTAACATCTATCACCACGCCTGTAGGCCTAAATTAAATCAAAATTAAGATTATATAACACTACCGTTAAATTTATTAGATAGGAAATCATATGTCAAAGGACAGTAAATCAAGTAATGATAATTACATAAGAACTAGCTCTATTGAGTCTGGTTATGAGAGTGATACGCCAAATAGAATGAATTATGACGAAGGTTTACCTGAAGTTGTAGTTAATTCTATAGCTTCATTTAGAACTGGCATGAACTATATGAAAGGTTATATCAGTGATGAACTAATTAAAATAGCCGCAAATAATAATGGTATCGTTGATATCAATAACACTCAATTTAAGGAAGCATGTAAGGCTCTTTTAGAAAGCGATCCTACTCTGAGTCCTGGGTCTTATAGTGTGCTAGCTGAAGTGAAAGGAATAGAAGAAAAAATAAATAAGTTAATTACAGGTGAATCACCTGAGAAAATGGGAATTGATGAGAAGTATTTTACAGAATTTAGGCAAGAACTATATAATTATCAAGATTTAATGCATAAACAACTATCTAATAATGAGGGAATAAACCAGCTAATAGACCAGAGATTAATTAATAAAAATATATTTTTACATATGAATCTCTATGAACGTGGAGAGGATAGTCAACCTAAAGCGTTAACTCCACAAGATAAAATAAACTTCTTATCTAAGGTTACTTCATATATTCAAAATATACCTCAAGAATTAAGGAGGGAAGTAATATTATCCATTAAAGCAGGAAAAAACCCCAGCTTAGACAAGTTAACAAATGATGCTATAATCTCTGCCTTTGCTACATATGGTGATGAAACAAAAACATGGGGTATATTAGATAAGGAAAAAATTACAGAAGAAAATATTAAAAATTTTTCAGATTCAATCAATCAAATTATTAAAAATGAAAATACTAATTTAGTTACACGGAAATTTTTTGACGAAGCGGTTCAAAGCATAGAACTAAAAGAAAAAGACATAACAATTACAACTGAGCAAAAGGAAAAGATTTATAAGAGATTATTTCCTGAATTTGAGGCACTTAATTCAGACCAATATCTTGATAATCCTAATCAACTAATATCAGAAATAGCAAGTAAAATCGTTGATACACACAAAGGTATACAAGATATAGACACAAACAAAATAGAGATAATTAGACAATTTAATATCAAGCCTAAATCTGGAATAGATGTATTACAAAAAATCTGTGAAAAACATGGTTTAAATATTTCAACAGAATTAGCTGATTTATTTATTACAGAAAAAAAGCAAATTAATTTAGAACATGCAGGAGATTATCTTAGTGGTCCAGATCAAAGTAATCAGAATACTTTGAAATCTTTTGTAGATCAAATAGATTTTAAAGACAAACCTTTTACAAGTGCTCTGCGTGAATATCTTCAAACTTTTAAATTACCGGGAGAAGCTCAAAAAATAGATCGATTAGTTGAAGCTTTCAGTGCAAAATATTATAAGGATAATAATACGCAAGATATAGATGGTAAAGATGCAGCTTACCTTCTAGCGTTTCAGTCAATTATGCTAAATAGTGACTTACATAAGCCTGGCATTAAAAATAAAATGACTTTTGAACAATTGAAAAAAAATTTAAATGGTACTAACAACGGTCATAATTTTCCTAACCATCTATTAGAAGGATTATATAAAGACATTAAAGCAAAACCTTTTGAATTGAATTTTATTGAAACTGCTCCTGGTTATAATCTTAAAACTGATAATTTAAGTAATGATCCTGCTTATAAAGAGATAAAGGAAGTTTTTAAAGATGCTAAGGTTAGAGGAAATATTATTAAGGATTCAATGGAGATAACTGTTAAACAACCAAAAAGTTGGTTAACTAAGTTTACAGGTTACGAAGGAAGTATGGTTATCAAAGATAAAGATGGTGCTTCAGCTACTGTCCAATTATATCAACCTAATACCTTCTCTCGTTGGTTTTTAGGTGAAAAATCAAAAGTTATTATTCAACCAGGGCGTGATGGTAAAGGTCAGTTGGATAAAAAAAATATTGATTTAGCTGCTAAAGTTATAGCTGGCTTTAAAACAATTGAAGTAAAAGAGCAAGATATTGGTGTAGGATATGATTATTTGAAAGAGGATTTACTGAAAGCTTATACAGTTGCTAAAGAAAAAGGGAAATTTACTAATATACTTCCTGAAGTTGCAAACCAGCAGATTTTAAATAATATAGGGCAATCTTTCAAACCTATGCCAAATAAGGATAATAAGCAATCACCACATGTTTCAGTACTTAAAAGAAGTAATGCTTTTAAAGGTAAAAATGATATTAAAAGACGATAATTAAAAAGGATCTAGGTTTTGATTCCTTTAGAACAGCAAGATTACTTACGACTTTCATACTACATGGTGTAGGTCACGATAAAATTAGGAAAATATCCTTTAGACTTATTATTTGTTCATCACATCATCTAAGGTATAATTATTTAATGTTCTGATAAATGATTTATTTGCTTCTTTAAGATAATGTTTAAAATTGCATGATTTTGCTATCCTACATCTATTAGTTGAAGGGTTAAAGCACTCTACTATGTCCATGCTTGGTTCGAGTTGTTCTATTATATTACCTAATTTTATTTAGGATGGATTACACGCTAATTTAATACCTCCACCTGCCCTTACTGCTTCTTACATATCCTAATTGAACAAGTTTATGTACTATTTTAACTAAATGATTAGTAGAAAGGCTATAAAGTGCTATTTCCTTTACACTAGAAATTTTATCTTGATTAGACGCTAAATATATGAGACATCGTATGCCATAATCTGCAAAATTAGTTAACTGCATAAAATTTTATCTTGAAAATATAGAAACGATCTATATAAAGTGGTTATAATATGTATTTGTAATACATATTATAATGTACAGCTATTTTGTAAATATATTAAGGAGATAAGAGTATGCCTAGAAATATTATTGAAGTATTAAAATCTCTGCCACACGCCACTATGGTAGACGTTACAAAAGAATTTTACCTAACATTATTTAATGATTATCCCCAATTAATCTCCTTTTTTAATAAAACAAATCAATTAAACGGTTTACAAGCTGATAGCCTTGCAAAATTCATAGAAAATTGGCTTCAGTATATTAATTTAGAACAGACTCTTATAGATAAAATTGCTAATAAGCATGCTGCCTCTTAATATAAAACCAGAGCATTATCCAGCAATCGGCAATACTTTAATAAAAGTTATAAATTCAGTTTTACAATTGACCAGCTCTGAAAAGGAACTATTAGGCAATGCTTATAATGAATTAAGTCGTAAATTTATAAGTATTGAAGAAGAACTATATAGCAAATCTCTTAATGGAGGAGGCTGGGAAGGTTATAAAGATTTTATAATATAAATATAAAGAACCAACTAAGGAGATATACACACTTTTACACTTAAACCTGTAGATGGGGAGATGGAATATCAAAAATTGAACCAGGACAATATATTACTATAAAAAATAGTGATAACATAATTCGTCATTATTCACTTACAAATAATAGCAATAATAATAATTCATATGAAATTACAGTCAAACATGTATCTGATGGAAAAATGTCAGGATATTTGCATAATGCAGATATTGGTACGATTTTATCAATAAAACCAGCTTTTGGTTCTAGTATTATAGATAAAATAGGTGAAAAAGATTATGTTTCAATTAGTGGAGGAGTGGGACTCACGTATGGATTACTTAATACTGAATATGTAGCGTCTTGTTATCCAGAAAAATCTGTGAAGATTATTTATTCTACTCAAAGTAAAGATACAGAAATATTTCGTGATAGAATAAAATCCTTTGTAAAGAAACAGAATAATTTTTATCCCACCGTATTTTATAGTCGTGATGAGATAGGTAATGATTCTGATGGTATAGTGAAAGAATATCAAGGTAGAGTGGATAAAAAAGGTTTAGATACAACATGAAGATAATTATGATAATAAATTATTTGATATTTGTGGTCCTAGATCTTTCAGTAATGCGATACTTGCAATATTACATTCTGAAGAAGTAAGTACTGATCATATCTATCAAGAATATTTTGGTCCACTGTCCCAACAATATGATGAATATACATCAGAAGCTACGGTGTCAGGTGTTTGTCCTTTCCATTCGAGTGAAAAAAAAACATAAGTAGTAAAAATCAAGATACAAGATTTTTGATCTTGCAGACAATATTAGTTTCTGCTCTTATAGGCCTATTAGTTCGTATAATGCGTTATGGCGATTTTTAACACCTATCACGCCTGGGTAAGGCCTTAAAGTATTCTGGAATTGTTCTAATTTCATTAATCACTCCTATAATTATTAAAATATATGTTTTACATTTTTTATTATTGCAGTCAAAACCAGTTATTTTAACAAACGCTAAAAACCTTAATTTTTTTATCAATATAAAGCTAATTTCTTATTGAGCGTATCCATTTGCCTGAATCTAAAAGATATTTAACTATATTAGCATATAAATACCGCAAACACTGCAATATGTTGATGGATTATTAAACCTCTCTTCTTTACTAAATCTATATATGATATTACCACCTCCACAAACCTTCTCCCAGCAACATGATTTACATTCTTTCGGCATTTCAGTTTGGGCTTTTGCTAATTCTCCAAATATAGGATAATTTATAAATTCTCTTAAACTGAATATCAGTAATATAAGCATTTGTATTTGACACAGTATTTGGATCAGTATACATCAACCCTGTTACTGGTTCTAATTCTCCATCACTTCTAATTGTTATTAATGGTAAGGACAATTTATTAGTAGCTCCGATACCATATTAAACGTTCTCTTCCTAGAAAAATACCCATAAATGAGCTAAAAAGTCTAATTTTAATTAAAGGATTATCTTCTTTAGTCCAAATTTTAAATAAATCCGTTAGACACTTTCCATACTGTTCCATGGTATGAGTTGGAGATTCATCATGGGTTAAATGTGGCAACAATACATTAAAACTTTTTACTTTTAATTCTTTTGTAATAAATTTATAGATATTCTTACCCCCTAGATCTGGATTAACAACTGTTAAAATACCAAATCTCATCGAGCATGAATGTAGAAGATCTATTTTCTTCATTAATCTATCATATGAACCATTGCCTAGATTATCTACTCTATGCTTATCATTATATTCTTTTGGACCATCAATACTAATACCTAAATCAATAGAATATTTTTTAAAGATAGAAATCCATTTTTCATTAATAAGCAATCCATTTGTTTGAACTGAAAAATTAAGTTTTACTTTTGAAGAAAGATTGCTTATTAATGTATTACATAGATTGTCAAACTCATTTATTCCATATAATAGAGGTTCTCCTCCATGAAAGCCTATGCCTACATGAGATATATTTAATTCTTCAATTCCATTAAGTAAAAATTTTATTAATTGTTCTACAGTATTATGTAACATCCTAGAAGGACGTTTCTTATAGGAAGAATCAGGACCATTAAAAAATAGCAGTAAGTACAGTTTAAATTACATCTTTCTGCTATTTTTAAGATAATACTTAACTTATTCATAAAATAGTAACTAACCTTTAACTTTGAGCAAGTTAATCTAATTTTCTACAGCGTGCATTAATTACTTTTAGACTAGATATTATCTCGATGTTCATTAAAGTGTATTCTAAATGGGCATCATCGTGATAATCATATAGTAACCTTGAGTTAAGCCAGATAGTATATGGTTTGACTTATTCGAACATGTTTCTGGAGAAACTCCCCCTAATTTATCTAAAGCATTTAAAAATCTTTCTAGTTTCATATTGCACTACTTAAAATTATAATTCTTCATTAGTTAATAACGTTATATAATAATAATAATGATGATGATGGCAACTAAAATAAAACAAATTTTCTAGAACATTATTTTTAGAAAGGATATTAACCAACCATTTATCCTTAGAGGACAAAGATAATCTTATGAGAACTATTGCTCAAAAATATATAGATGAAGGTGAAACTAAATTAGTAAAAACAATGATAGCTAACGGCGTTTCGATTGAACAAATAGCTAAGATGACAAAGATGTCTATAGCTAGAATCAATGAGGTGTTAAAAATTAGTGCTTAACGTAAGGTTTTAAAAATTGATTTTATGACTAAGTTTCAAACTAAAACAACTATTAGATTACTTAAAGAAAAAGCTAAACCTGAATACATATCTCAAGTTACTGGTCTATATTGAAAAAATCCTTAAGCTTCAATGTATTTCCGTA
This sequence comes from Candidatus Rickettsia vulgarisii, assembly GCA_050920655.1. Lineage (GTDB taxonomy): Bacteria > Pseudomonadota > Alphaproteobacteria > Rickettsiales > Rickettsiaceae > Tisiphia > Tisiphia vulgarisii. Next base: position 795,390 of record CP133317.1, read on the forward strand.
AAAATAGGATAATTCCGTCCAAAAAAGACCAACTCATACCCTTCCGAACAAAGCCCATCGATCCACGTTTTACATTTAATTATTATACGATTAGTTTTAGTATAGACAAATTATTAGTAAAAGCACAATAAGTCCTTATGTACTAAGATTTTCTAATCGTATAATAATACTTATACGATTAGAAAATTATAAGATAATTTCAGAGGAGTACATGAAAAATTGCCAAAAAATGTCTCCTAATGTCGGATTTGGTAGGGTCGAGTAATGGCGCGGTTGCTTTTGTTATCCCCGTTTCCATCACCCGCCTCGTCAAACGTAACGTACAGATTTCCCGTATTACGCTTTCCTGATAACTTCTTATCATTGCCTATGGCCTATCCGCTGTTATTGCTTTCAAAGGCCTGTAATATCGAATTTGGTAATCGTTATATAATCCCATTTTCTCATACAAGTCTCTCCTACTCCACCTTTCCCAACCGAAACCTTTCAATCCTCGTGATTTCATTAAATGACGTCTTACTTTCTTCTCCACCCAGTCCCTTACATATCCAAAACAACGGCTAGAGTTACCAATTCTAAAGTAATTTATCCAGCCTCGTAATATCGGATTGATAAGCCATGTCACTCTATCAACTGGTTGCGATATATACTTACGGAATATCTCTTTTAGTTTTTCTAGCAGGGCGGTTCGTGCTCTCATCCTAGGCGTCTTCTGAATTCCAATTTTTCCTTGCTTAGTTTTCGCTCGTCTAAAATCAAATCCCAGAAAGCTAAATGTTTCACCACTCTTTAGATCAACTGTCTTTGTCTTCTCTTCGTTTAGCTCAACCTTTATTTTCAACAATTCTTGTCTTAGCCTGATATTGATCGCTCTCTCTCTAACCACTGCCATTTGCTATAGCCATCAATTAGTATGATTAGATCATCAGCCCATCTAACGTACTCTATGTGGTCATAACCATCTCTTAGCTTACTCACGCTCTTTGCTCTTTCTAGCATCTTATCTACTTCATTTAGGTAAATATTGCTTAAAAGAGGTGATAGTGGTCCGCCTTGAGATATGCCTCTTTTCCCACCTGCTTTGACTATTAATTTTAGTAGCTTCATAACATCTTTGTCATTTACACGCTCTGCTATCTTGTTAAATAGCTCAAGGTGAGCAATCGTGTTAAAGTAAGAGCGCAAGTCTACATCTATTACTCTTGTCTTGTCCTTAATTGCTGCTACTGTAACTTTTTCTATAGCCGCAGCTGCAGTCCGTTTAGGGCGATATCCATATGATCCAGGTTGGAAGTCAGCTTCAAATATTGGTTCTAAAATGAGCTTTAGTGCTCCTTCTACTACTCTATCTTTGATAGTTGGTATCGATAACTTCCTCATTTTATTCCCATTATCTTTAGGAATTACCTTGATCCTTCTCCTCTCGGGATAATAGGTTCTGGCTTGTAATTCTGTTTGTATGTTTTCCAGAAATTGTTCAACCCCAGCTGACTCTATCATTTCAAAGGTAACACCATCTATTCCAGGTGCCCCCTTATTGTGTTTAGCTAGCTTATAGGCTTCTCTTAGTGTTTCTTTCTTACATACATGAACATATAATCCCCAAAACCGCCATTGCTTCTCAGCTTTAGCTTTGATATATATCTTCCTTCTCAGGTCTTGTAATTCTATAGACGTTTTTATCATTCGTCTTTACCTCCCTTGTTGTTGGAATAATGTTATCAGTAGGGTGCCTTTGCTCCACAAGCATTACCCTGCTTCACTGCTAATACACACCCATCCGCCATCCTCTCATCTTCAGTTCATTTCCTAGTGTTACTAGTTATAGAATCTACCTTGCTCCAGAAGATTTCTTTCTGGAATGAGGAGGACTTCTCCAGTCACTTAATATGTCCTTATTATCATGCTGCCACTACCACCCCGCCGAAGTATTCAACTGTACCAGTTAGTTTTCAGTTGAACATATTGCCTTCACTCTACGGTCGCTAGTTCGGCCTTCGGGACTTCGCACTTTCGGGGCCACCTATGTGTTCGCTCTCGCTGCAGCCTAATAATTCGCTCTTACCCTATAGATAAGTTTGTCGATATGTTCCAACATCTTAATTTCTCGCCATGCCGCTATCCTAGCTATAGATCTCTAACTTTTAATCTAGTAGGTTTACCTCCTACTGAACATACCAGTTTCTCTGGACACACAACCGGACGAGCATATTGCTATGCATACGGCTCAAGCAATTTACTAACAACTGCAATTTAGATTTGGGTAACACATCTTATAGCAAGTAATTTATTTGATCTTGACTTCAACATCAATTTCTATAAACTACGTACTAATTTCATGTTACCATTTGCAGATGCCCTATAGATACGTTTACGAAGATTATTAACCTTTTTATTAACTTCTTGCCAATTTATTGCATGCCAATAAATTTTCTCAAAGTTATTATTATTGGTCTTAATTGTTACATTTGCGTTTTGCATCTAACTTTTCCAATATAATTCATAATCTTGTTTACTTACCTAGGGTAAATCACCAGTCTTAAGTCAGCATCATTTCTGATTAGCACATAGTGCCTATACACCCAGTTATTTATTCCTGTAGCCTTTCAGCTTAGTGTCATTAGCTTTTTAAGACCTCTCTTACCTTACTACCAGTTGCCAAGTAATAGGCTTACCACGTTTCACTAATTAAAGATGCGTTAAGTTGGTTATCTTCTTTATACCGGGGAACTGGCATTTTTAAAGAAGGTCGCGTCTTCCTTCTTACAGTTAAGCTTTTCAGCTTTATCCCTATAATAGATGTTATCTGGAGTATCTACTTTTATATTTACGATATTTTCCAAACAAAGATTCACTTTCGTTTAACCAATTTTAACTTTACCTTGCCCCTATTTCCCATCCAGATTAGTAATTTAGTTAGGCTTCTTAATTGTGCTTAGCACAAGATCGTTACCAATCTTGCACCACAATAATAGTAATTAGGTCTAAATGCAACCTAGCCGCAATATACTTGCAGACTTTATTTTAGTGCCATCGTGTCGCAATACGCAATACGCAATACGCAATACGCAATATACTTGCAGACTTTATTTTAGTGCCATCGTGTCGCAATACGCAATACGCAATACGCAATACGCAATACGCAATACGCAATACGCAATACGCAATACGCAATACGCAATACGCAATACGCAATACGCAATACGCAATACGCAATACGCAATACGCAATACGCAATACGCAATACGCAATACGCAATACGCAATACGCAATACGCAATACGCAATACGCAATACGCAATACGCAATACGCAATACGCAATACGCAATACGCAATACGCAATACGCAATACGCAATACGCAATACGCAATACGCAATACGCAATACGCAATACGCAATACGCAATACGCAATACGCAATACGCAATACGCAATACGCAATACGCAATACGCAATATATAAACCTAAAGGTTTATTATTTGCTAATTTATTGCTGATTCAATGGATGATGAAAAACATTCATGCTAATGTAATGCAAGATTGTAATAATCATAAGAAAAAGAATCATGGCGATACAGTTTGCAAGGATAGAAATAGTAGGTAGAAGCTCAGTAGGCAATAGCTGTTGTAAATCTGCCTATAATGCCAGGCTGATTATTAAAGATGAGAGAACTAACGTTACTTATAATTTTAGCAAAAAAGGCGATAATGTTTACCATGCAGTATTATTGCCTGCTCATGTAGATAAAAAATTCAAAGATTCTCAGGTCTTAATGAACGAGGTAGAACGTCTAGAGACAAGAAAAAATAGTCAATTATTAAAAGATATTGTGATAGCACTGCCTGATGATAAGGAATTGGATTTAGATGATAGAATAGCCATTACTCATGAAATCATCAAAGAGATGGGATGGGTAAAGAATGGGCTTGGAGTTCAGGTTGATATTCATCAGCCACATGATGGAGAAAAGAATTGGCATGCCCATTTGCTTGTTACCACCAGAAGATTCACAGAAGACGGTAAAGCATTAGGAGCTAAGGCAATAGATTTAAATCCTAAATTTGCCAAAGTGAATGGCAAAGCATTTATTATCCCGGAAGATAAAATAATTCATGAAAGAGCTAAAGAAGTAATCAATCAATATTTTGCTAAGTTAGGTTTAGAAATCAGAGTAGACCCGATAAGTTTTATGCCACAGCAGCATGTTGGTCCTACTAGAATGAGAAGTATTATCAATGAAATATCTGAGCAAAATAACATATGCAGGCTAGCCCATCTTGAAATCATCAAAGGATCAGATGGAGTGCTTGATCGCATGATTCGTCATCAAGCTATTTTTACTAAATTGGATATAGAAAAAGCAGTAAAAGAGATTAAAGAAGAAGCAGAAAAACAAAAACTAATAAGGGAGGTATTAAATTCAGATAGGCTGGTAAAACTATATAATGAAGATGGCACGGATACTAAATACTATACTACTAAAGGCGTGCGAGATGAAGAATTAAGGATAGTTAGAATAGCAGGTAAGGTAAATAGCCAGATTCATTTTAATAACGTTGTTAAACTTAAAAGTGCTATCGATAATCTTGCAAGTGTTAATGAAGCACAAAGAGAAAGTCTACAGCATATTTTAATTAATAATCAAGGGATTAGGATCTTGTAAAAGGTAGAGCCGGCACTGGTAAGTCACAAGTACTTGCTGAAGCTTATAAAATTGCTACCAATAATGGTCAACATGTTATAGGGCTTAGTCCTACTCATAAAGCAGCATCGGAGCTTAAAAGTAAAGGTTACCTGCAATGTCACACAGTAAAAGGATTTTTATTTAAATTGTATAATAGCAAAGCTGATCTAGCAAGAAACAGCCTGCTCGTAGTAGATGAAGCAGGGATGGTAGGTAATAGTGATTATTTAGAATTACTAAAAGTAGCAAGGAGTAGTAATTGTAATCTAATATTGGCTGGAGATGAGAGACAACTAACTTCCGTTGAGTGAGGAGGAATGTTTGCAGTATTGGCTAGTAAATTTGGCTCATATGAATTAAGTAATATTAGAAGACAAAGTAAAGTGTGGGCAAGAGAAATGGCTTCATGCTTTGCAAGATCAGATATTACTGGTGGTTTGCAATTATTAGAACAGCATAAATGTTTAAAGATTGATCATACATTAGAAGAATCAATGGCAAGATTAATTAATGATTGGAATAACAGCAAATTTGCTCTAAATGAGCGTTTAATAATTACCATGCGTAATGTTGAAGTAGATAGTATTAATCAAGGGATCAGGGAGTTATTAAAAGCTAAAGGCTTGCTTACCGGTAAAGAATATAGACGCTATCTACCAGCTCAGCAGTATGAAGATTATATGGCAGGAGATCGTATTTTGTTTAAAAGTACAAATAAAGATTTACAAATAGAAAATGGTGAATTTGCAACGATAACTTTAGTAAGTAACGATAGATTGATAGCTAAAACAGATAGCGGAAAAGAAATAGAATTTAATCCTCAAGATGTAAGCTTTAAACATGGCTATGCTTCTACAGTGTATAAAGCACAAGGAATCTCAATTAAAGATGTATATGTATTACATAATCTAGCAGGAAATAGCAGAAATTCTTATGTAGCGATGACCAGGCACGTAGAAGAGGTACAACTTTACTATAATAGGGACAATACAAGAAATATAGCAAGTTTAATATCGCAACTTAATAAAATAGATAATAGGCTATCTAGCATTAATTTTAAAGTTTTAGAAGAATTAAGTGTGATTCAAGATCAAGAAAATAAAAGTCATAATATTATAAATAAAGTCGGTAATTGGTTTAAAGGGGTAATAGAAGATATTCAAGATAGATTACATAGTAATGATAGCTCTACTACCGCTTAAGAGTCAAATTAGCACCAGCTGAAATCATAAAATCAGAGCCAGCTACAAAAGTAGTAGCAATTGTTAGAAACACCAGTGTAAATCCTGCAACAAGCCATAAAGCCCAAGAAGAGCAAAAAAGCTCTTCTGATAATCTCAAGAAATGTAATAAGCAAGATACAGCAATAAGTACTAAATTACAAGAGGAGGTTATGATGGCAAAGAAGATAATAGATTATCATTCTATTAACAAGCAAGAAGCACTAGAATTAAAGCAAAGATTATCATTTAAAGCTGCAGAAATAGGTATAAACTTACTAGGCAGTCCAAATAAGCATTTATCAAATAGCCAGTTACTCCGCTGGGAGAAAGATGGCAAAATAGTGATGAAGATAAATGGCAGTAAAGCCGGCAGATGGTATGATTTTAGTAAAGGAGAGGGAGGAGATTTATTTACCTTAGTACAAAGAGAAAAAAATTGTGATTTTGTAGAAGCTAAGAAATATTTACAAGATATGGTTGGTATATCAAACAATAGCAAGTTATTAGAAGATAAGATAAAAGAGCAATTTGACCAAAAAGTTAAGAATCAAGATCAACAAGCGAAATATGCTGAAATATCTAAGATAAAGAGAGCTGAAGAATTATATGAAAAATCAGATTCTATAATCTATATGACGCCAAATAATATAGCAAAAAATATTTATTAGAACATCGTGGAATTAAAAAATATTAACAGGATATCAACTAAATAATGATCTTAGAACCAATATGATGTGGGACAGTAATAGCAAACAATATTATCCTGCATTAATTGCTTTTGCTAGAAATAAAGATGGTAATATTACCGGTGGACAATCAATTTATTTAAACAAAGACACAAATAATAAAGCTGATATTGAGGTTAATAAACGTTCATTTGGTAGAATCAGAGGTTCTTTTGTTGAGATTAATAAAAATAACGAACAGCAGAACGTACAAAGCAGGAACGTACAAGTCAGTAAAGATGGCAATAATTCAGTTAGTAATATAACGATTATAGCAGAAGGGGTAGAAACAGCTTTAAGCATTGCAGAAGCTGGTATTAAGGGTAAAATGCTTTGTAGTTTAGGTGTAAGTAACATCAGGAACTATGAGCCTATCAAAGGTGAGAGAATAATAATTGCTGCCGATAATGACGGCAAAGACGCAGTATCAGTGCGTACCATAATTAAGGTTCAGGAAGAATTAATTAGCAAAGGAGCTATAGTATCAATAATACGATCAGCAGAAAAAGGTGATTTTAATGGTATGTTAAAATCCCAAGGAGCAGAATCTATAAACAAGCTTATAGAGCCTGAAATAGCAAAATTAACAGTAGCTAGCAATGTAGCTGAACTTAAATCATCCTTAAAAGCAAGTGATGATAGAAAATCACAAATTAAATCTATAGAATTATTATTTTCAAAAATGGTAAATAACGATAATAACGGACTAAATAATTTGCAGCAACAGCAAATAAAAGCTCTAGCAAAGTTTGGCACAGCAGAAAATATCGATACTGCTTTACAAATCTACAGAGAAAAAGGTATAGATTCTTGTACTGCTTATAGTAACAAGATTTGCATAGCAGCAATAGAGCAGAAGATACAGAAAGATTTACAAATTATGCAGAATAAATTTGATCCTAATTATAATCTTGGCGATAAGAGATTTTCTGATATAGTGGTATATGATTTTCAAGGCAAAAGTCATCTTGTTCATGAAGATTACTTAAATGCCATAGGAAAAGATAAACAAGTAATGCAATATGTAAGTCCAAGCCCAGAAATAGGTAAAGAAATAAAAAGTGTGGTAAAGCACTGCTCTGAGATCAAGCTAAATCAAGGCATAAGAGTTTAGAGTATAGTGTAATAATATTTTACCAAGTTAAAAAATGTAAACATATGAGTGAAAAAAGAAACCTGCTGGGTGATCCAGATAAAGGCACAAAGAAAGCTAAGCATGATAAGATATTTCGTAAGGCACTAGAGAATCCTCTAGTTGCCCATGAATTCTTTAATGCACATTTGCCCCCAAATATTAAAAGTTTAATAGATTTTCCTAGTTTAGCAATGGAAAATACCACTTTTGTAGAAAGCTCTTTAAAAGATTCTATTTCTGATGTTTTATTTTCATGCAAATTTGATAAACAAGACGGATATTTATTTTTGCTTGTCGAGCATCAATCAAAAGCAGATCATTTCATGGCTTTTAGGCTATTTAAATATATGATTAATATTTGTGAGCGATATTTAATACAAAATCCTAAAGTCAAGACTTTACCATTAATATATCCAATGATATTTTATAATGGTCAGGAGAAATACAATGTTGCAAGGAATTTGTGGGATTTATTTGCCAATAACAAATTAGCAAGAGAATTATGGATTAATGATTACCAATTGGTGAATGTCCATGAAATTCCTGATGAGGAGTTTAAACAAAGGATATGGTCAGGGATATTAGAATTTTTTCTCAAACATATACATGAGAGGGAATTATTAAAGAGATGGCAAGAAATATCAGATATATTACCGGAATTAACCAAAATAACTATAGGTTATGATTATTTAGAAATGATATTATATTATACTTTGACAAAGATAGAGCAAACTGATAAAATAAAACTAGAGAATTTATTATCAACAAAGTTGAATCCAGAAATAGGGACAAGGCTTATGAGAAGTTTAGCAGAGCATTGGCAACAAGAAGGAAAAGAATTAGGTATTCTTGAAGGCTTACAAGTTGGTGAAGCTAGAGGAAAAGCTGAAGGGGAATATAATAAAGCAGTAGAAATAGCAAAAAAAATGCTATCTCAGGGTTGCAATATTGCTTTAATTTCTAGTGTAACCGGTCTTGATGAAGCTTTTATTAGTTCTTTAGAGTAAACATATTTCTTGTATAAAAATTCTGAAATAACAAAAAAGTTTTTTATACACAGCTTACCTCTAAAACTCGTAATACTAAATTAGCGATTTCAAGGGGCATTATAGGAGGATTTTTGTTTATAAGGTAAATATCAACCCCTATCAAACAATTAAAATCTTTTAAAAATGCCATTAAAATGGTTTTATATCTACAAGTTTTACATAACAGGTAAGATCTGGTAGATTCATGATTTCGGATGGCATTACTAATAATTTCCTTTTCTCTAAGCTGTGCATATTACTCCATCACGCACGGTATTAGAGCCATAAGAGAGATTCTCTTGAGTTTCAATAATTTCTTGCTCACCAAGCATTAAAGCAGATTTATGTGCTGTCTGCTGATCACCTACTCGAAAGATAAATTTACTACCAAATAGATCAAGTATTGAAGCTGCTCCTGCATGACCATATATTTCCTCTAATTGATGAATATTCTGCATACCTGCAACAACGCAGCCACCATATTTTCTACTTTCAGCTAAAGCTATAGGGAGTGAAGATATCTTGTGTAAAGCTGGCAGCTCATCAATCACAAACCACATATTACTATGAGTATTATTGATATTCCTATTCATTAATGCTTTTATCGCTATGCTAATCCATGCAGCAATAAGTGGTCTAAGCATTACTCTTTGATTAGGAGTACTAGTGATAAATAACCAACCTTTGTCCGCAGTAAACCACTTTCTAATACTAAAACTACCATCAGGCTTTAAATATTGCAATACTTCAATATTTTTACTAATAGTTGCTTGAATACCTGAAGAAGTCTCAGGGGCACTACTGCTAATTATTCCAGCAACTGCTGTATTTTTAAAGACCCTTGCAAATTCTTTATTATTTGCATAAAGAATAGTATTTATTAGCTTTTTGATGTCTTTACTATCCTGATATAATCTTAATCCTTCAGCTAACACTAACTCAGCACTTTTAGCAAAAAGTCATCTAATTTTGGATTATAATTACTAAAACTACTGGCTATATCATTATAATCCCAAATTTCATGACAATCATTCCACGGTAGCCATGCTGAAGTATTCTCTTGCAAAGGATTAAGTATCTTATCACATTTTGGATCAAAAAATCTATCAGTAAAGCTACCTGTTAAATCAACAATAATTGCTCTACCTCGCTCTTTTTCTAATCTGAGGTAATAGCTCATTTATCATATTGGTTTTACCGCTACCTGTAGTACCGGTAATAAGAATATGTCTCCTTTCACTATTTTTAACTAATGGCAACCCAGAAAAGCAAATATTAGCAGCTTGCTTGTTTTTATAAAGCATTGTAGCTAAAGTTTTAGCTTTCACAAAATCTGCTCCCCTAATCTTATCTTGAATAACAGCTTTTTTACCTCGATACATAAAAAAGATGATAGCAGTAAACAGACCAATAGTAAAAGTAATAATACCTTCTTGCCAAGCTGAATGCAATAAAAATTGCCCAAATTGATTGATATTATGCGAATGCGGTGTAACATGCCAAAATTTATGAACAAATTCTTCAGCATTACAGTAAACCCAAGCTTTTTGCTCTAAATAATAAAATTTGATTCCTATTTGCTCTAATGGATAAAAATGCTGCCCTATAGCAAGTTTTAATTGTACATATCGCTCTATGATAAAATAATATAGATTAGCAAAGATAATTTCTGAAATGCTCGCCATATAAGCCAAATTACAGTAAACACTACCCCAGCTATTAGGGCATTTATACTTCCTTGCCCAAACATTCTGAGTTGATGAGTAAAGATTTGTGAACCACGGGTAAAGTTATTTTGATTTTGATAGCTCATACTTAAGTTTATAAATTATTCTTTAGTATTTGTAATTTTGCTGCAAAATCATCAGCCATGCGATCATTACCTAGTTTTTTTAAAGCTTTAATTATTTTTTTGTATTCTTCAATAAGATTAGGTTTATATTTAAGAGCTAAGTTAAAGTTTTCTTTTGCTTCTTTTTGTTTTCTTATGCTAATCAAAGCAATCCCTTTTTCTAAGTAACTTTCAGCATAATCAGATTTATGTTTAATAGCTAAGTTGTAGCTATTAATTGCATCTTGGTATTTACCCAATTTCCTAAAAGCTACTCCTTTTTCTAAGTACGATGCTACATAATTAGGATCATATTTGATTGCCAAATCACAATTCTCTATTGCTTCTTTATATTGTCCTAGTATATTTAATGCGTATGCTTTACCATAGTACGCTTTTATATAATTACTTTGGAATTTAATTGCTAAATCGTAGGCTTTTATAGCTTCTTGATATTTTCCTAAATGTATTAAAGATAATCCTTTATTGTTATAAGCATCTGCATAATCAGGTTTATACTTCACGGCTAAATCACAATTTTTTATTGCTTCTGGATATTTTCCTAAGTCATTTAATACACTACCTTTATTATTATAAGCTACTGCAAAATGTGGCTTATATTTAAGAGCAAGATCAAAATTGTTAACTGCTTCTTGGTATTTGCTTAATCTCTTTAAAGCATTTCCTTTATTATTATATGCCTCTGCAAAATTAACCTCATATTTAAGAGCTAAATCGTAATTTTTTATTGCTTCTTGATATTTTCCTAAATTAGCTAAAACCATTCCTTTATAGTTGTAAGCATCTGCATAATCAGGTTTATATTTAATAGCTAAATCATAATTTTTAATAGCTTCCTGATATTTACCTAACTTATACAAAGATTTACCAATATTTAAATATTCTTCCGCTAAAATGTTTGGATCTTGAATTTTGCTCTGTTGATCTATTTGTTGTGGTTTTTCATTAACAATACTAGTGGTATTTTCTGCAAAAGCACGGCTAAAAAATATTAATGGTAAGATAAATATGAATGCTAATTTTTTGATATTTTGTATAGATTTCTTTTTAATTATTTTCATTTTTATAGCCTGGTAGTTTAATATTTCTTTTCTTTATCGCCTTATCGCTAATGCCAATATTATCTGCTATTTGCTGGCCAGTTCTGACAATCGTTGATTCAGGAGTTTTATTAAATTCATCTTCGATCTGTTCCTGCTGCTCTTTTACTTTAGCAGATAACTGCTCCAAAATCTTTACTTTTTCTACTTCATTATTATCTGCATTGTGAATTAGCATTTGTTCTACACTTTTATTATAAATTTCATTTGTTCTGTCATCAATATTATTAATAGCCGCCTGATCATTTAATTGTTTGGTGTTTTTATTAAAACTTGATCGTAAGTTTTCTTTAGATGGAATATTAATGCTACTAGGAACAGTTAATTTTTGTGGTATAATATTATTGATTTTAGCTACATCTAAAGCTATTTGCTCTGCCTCTTGCCTGTGAGTACTTGCCCACATAGCAGCCTGCTCTTTACTATTTACTCCAGGAATATTTTTGGCAATTATGCTATTTAATACTGGTTCATTTAAATTACGATCAATAGAAGCAGAATTTTGTGAGATATAATTCATATTATAGCTTAATTGCTGCATATTTTGCTTGGTTCTTGCTATTTCTTGTCCTACAGATTGTTGCTCAGAGAAATTACTGTTTAAATTATTACTAAGCGAATGCAGATCACTATTTGCATTACTTAATCTACCATCTTTAGTAGCACTCTTAATTTTAGATAATGCTTCATTATATGATTGCTGTTGATTTACTGATTTCCCTTGTTCTTTTCCTCGATCATTAGTTGATGTAACTCCAAAACCAAATTGTGCTACAGGGGTTTTTAAACCAGCATTGGCATGAGTTCCATCTACTTTCTTATTACTACTACCTGTATGATCAGTGGCAGACTGGCTATCTGAATTCATCTGCTGCAAGGCTAAATACTGGCTATCAGTAATGCCTATAGATTTTGCTTCTTCATAACTTAATCTTTTTCCTATTTCAGTTGCTATAGAATCTCCTGTAGTAGTTAAATCACTATACCTGTTATTTAATGAATCAAGGTAACTTTGTGAACTCATGAACTGAGCTTGATAACTATCTTGCAATAATTTAGATGAGCGGTAATTGTTAACCAGTGAATCAACTGCTTCAGTAAGTACCTGTCTGCCTTCATAAGTAGTAGCCACTCTCATACCCCCATCATCAATAATTCCTCCTGCTATTTGCAAAGTGGGAGCAAGATTTTGCTGGGCAATTGTTCTATTACCGATGTTGTAATTATCCATAGCAAGGTTATTATCAGCAATACTGCTACCGATACTGCTTGCAACTGGTACTGGAGAAAATTGATGAGCCAAAGTAGTTGTGGCATGAGCACAAGCCTTTAATACTGCCCAGGATAACATCGGCACTGAAGCTGCTAACATCTGAAATGTTGCATAGCAATGCAGGACATTTTCTGAAAAACTGCCTTGTGATAAAATATTTAAACCAGTAAAGTAACTGCTTCCTGATTTACCAGCAAGGCTCATCATCCCCAAACAATGAATCACAGTAAAAAATACTGGCCAGCTAATGACCCAAATAATTAAGGTTATCCAGCTTTTAAAGATAGTATAACCGCCTGGCAGCAGTGACATTGGAAATACTACGAAAATGAGACAAATCACCAAGGCAAAAAATACTGATTGTAAGATAGGCATTAGATTTGCTGCCATTTCTCCTGCAATAAGATACGAAAATGATTGCTGAAATAACCCGCGAGTAGCATTCATAGTAACTAGCTGGGGATATATTCTAGAGAGCGAAAACTTCTCTCTTAAATCATCATAAGCCTCACGATTAGCGTTAAGCAGCATGGCTTGTTTCATCCACTGATGAATATCTGTTTGTTCTTTTTTAAGATATTTTAAAGTATCAGAACTCATAGCTTTTAATCTAGTTGCTAATATCTCTTGCTTGCTTGAGCTTATACCTATACTACTTGCAAATTGAGTAAGTAATCCATCATTTAATTCTTTATTAAAAGCTACCTTAATTAAAGGAGTTACTTGTTTGCAGGTTTTAAAAGAAATAGTAGAATTATTTGGGTCTTTATAATAAATACCAAAATTATTCGGCATATTTTGTTCGATAAAAGCAATTATATCACTGGCCCTTTGTGCTTCTGCTTTTTTGCCTAAAATATTGCCGATGATATAAGGTTTCATAAAACATTGTCTTAAAAATTCTTTTGTGTTGGTTAAAGTTACTGGATCCTCTATTTGAATATCTTTAATTTTACCAATTACTTTTGCTCCAAACATAATCCCATTCTTCCTGCTTGATAACCCTTCATCCGGTGGAAGTAAATGCTTTTCGAGCGTCTCTGATAAAGAGTGACTTATTTTTGATGATATAGAAGCAAAAAAAGCAATTCTTATTGGAATATTATCAATTTTAACAGGAGCCTGCATTGATATTTCATCTTTGAGCCACACATTTGCTTTGGGAGCAAATAAAAAGACAAAAATAAATAAGGATGGAAAAACCATTCCATAGCAAAAATACCAATATTACCTCTAAAAATAGCACGAGTTGCTGCCCAAATACCACCAATTGTCAAAGCAAACTGACCTACTGGAGTAAAATACTCGCTATTTGAGCTAAATACTCTACCTATGCCATTAAAAACCTGCCATAATATATCTCCTCCACCAAATGTATGTATTATGTAATCTGTCATATTCTTTATATTTTTTGCTTACTGTTGCCAACAGTTGATTGTTATTTTAGCTGATTATTATTTATTTTTTAAGTGTCGAATTATGAATTTATAATTACTTTTTTTAACTTCTCTCTTTCGATATTAAATGTTGTTCTATTAATCTTGCTCTTTTATCAATCTGATCACTACTGGTTAGCATATTACTCCATTTCTCTTGAGCAAAAGCTTGTACTTTATTTAGGGCTTTTAAATAAGCAGTTAAATGATGATCTGCTACCTGCTTAGATTATAGCATAGTTACTGCTTTTCTTACCTCAGAGATTACTTCCTTTAAATGCTGCAATAAACTGTAGCTAGCCACTAATTCTGAAGAACTATCTAAAATAGTTACTCCAGATATTGCTTCTAAAGTAATATAATCATATATTGGAAATGCTTCTCCTATAGAGGATAAAAAGGCAATATCGGCATTACTGAATTCATTGTTGCTTGCAAGTTTACTTTTTAAGTCATCAAGCTTTGTTTTAGCCTTGCCCTGATATGATTGATCTGGAGCAATAGTAATATTGCGTCTTAAAGAGGGATTTAAGCAATTACGATTGTCACAAGCGTAAATTGAGGCAGATTCCCCACCTTTTAAATGCGTAATCCAGCTTTTTTCATTTTGAGCAAGTGACTCAAAGAAATGCACATTAACATTATTATCTCGCACTATTATAGTGCCAGTCATTGACATAATGCTACTTCTCATATTTTCAGGGATGCCTACTTTATCCGCGGCTTTTGTAAAAATATTATAATCAGTAAGCATTAATTCTGGATCTTTAGCTTGAGCTTTAGCTAAAGCTTGTTTTTGTTCTAGATCGTTTTTACATCTTTTACCAGCTGCAAAATAATCAAATCCAGAGCTTGATTGTAAATCTCTACACACTGATTCTCTCATTGATGAGTCCTTGGGCAAGATAGATGCAAAGATAGCTTTACTCATCTCGCAATCTGATTTTGCAAATTGATTCATCTCCATCGCAAGATTACGTAAATCTTTTAAAGCATTTTCTATTTGGGGAGCGAATGTCTTTAATCCTAAAGAAAATGCGTAAGCTTTAGCTTGTGAGCCAATATTTTTCATTAGCTGTACTAGCTCATCTCCAGAGATTATCGAAAAACTACCAAGATAGCTATCGATACCGCTGCAACTCATATTTAAAGATGGCGGAGTTATAGAAATAGGATTAAAAGCTGTTTTGTTAGTTCGAAGAGATAATCCGCCTGCCGCATAATAACCAGCAGCTTGCGATTGGTACGCTCCAGGCTTAGTAACATTTACGCTCATTCCTTCAAATACATCCTGTAAGTCCCATGCGTAAGAAATAGGTGGTTGCAGAAGTAAAACTATCATTACAATATGCATAACCTGCTTTATGTAAAACTTAGTGTTTCTGAACTGATAGTCATTGCTCATAATCATTAACCTTTAATCAATCATGTATCGCACTACTGTAGAGCCGCACTACTGCTAAAATATTTTCAGAGATTTTATCTTCACTAATAATACCTCGTGCAACTGGATATATTTGCGTGCCGCTACTTGCTACTAAATATAAAACCGGGATAAAATGTGCCGGATTGAGCTTATTAAGAAGTCCAGTATCTTTTATGGTCCTGAGATTTGTAAAATTTTCTCCATTATTTGACACCAGTAACAACTGAAATCCATATTTATCAGCAAATTCTCTCACAATAGGGCTAAATGCATGACAATAATTACAATCTTGATTTACTTGTAGAATTAATCCCCAATTTTTAGCTAAAAATCTTAGTTTTTTGCTGTTTTCTTCTTCTTGCCTTACTTCATATAATTTTTTATGTAAGGAATTTACTGGTTCATCCATGTTTACTAGCTTGTAATCTAATATCGTTGCTAGTTGCCACATGGTGGCAAATTTATGTGATTTTTCTAAAATTTGCTTATGTAATCTTTGAGCAATAATGACATTTATAAGTGTTGGATTATCCAGAGCTTGACGTTGAGCTCTATTAAATTTTTGCTTTAAATCCTCTATCCTTTGATCGTATGGTTCGTTGTATGATTGTTGTTTTGGCTGTGATAATGATGATGCATCATGAAATTGCAATTTATTAGTTTCTTCCACTTGCTGCTCATTATACCATAAAAAACCTTGTGGTTGCTGCCATATATTGTTATTTAAGTTTATTGCGCTCATCTTATTTACATTGCTAATCTCTGCTGTTATAGTACCAGCAAATGATTGCTTAGACCAGTGATTGATTAACAACAGAGCAGTTATTATTTTTAATATATTTATTGTTATGCTTGTTCTAACTATCATCCATTGATCATTTTTTTAGTAAAACACTAGTACGATAAATTATGATTTCTATTACCAAGAGAATGCTGTTTTTGCATTACTGATATTTGGTTATTTAGTTGTTTTGGAAAACTCTTGCCCATCTTATTTTTAGCATCGAATAGCAAATCAGCAAAAAATTCTTCTAAATCAAACTTTGAAAAATCTATTCTTTGTAATTCATCGACAGTAAAACCCCGACAATTAGCATATTGTGCTGTGCCAAAACCAATAGCTAATTGATTTCTCCCTTGCTCTTGAAAAATCCTAGCAAGCTTTGAATTAAAACAACAATAGGTTGATTTTTTAGTTAAACATTTCTTAAATACCTTATCTCTCTGACTACAATAAGTGCCAACATAATAGCATTGTCCTTTCCCCCTCTTAAAGGCAAGAGCTTTCTCGCCTGCACTACATCTAGCAAGACCCAAATCCTTGCCCCAACCTTTCATTGAAGAACAACAATTAAGGAAACTAACAATATTTTTTCGACAGCTATTTGATTCTCCCTTAAAGACATAAATTGGCGTACCTTGCATATCTTTCTTCATCTCATTTAACATGGCAAGATAACCAACATTTGAGATGTCATGATTTTGCTCAATAGTAGGTGTATGGCAGTCACCGCCTAAACAAAAAATAGTTGCACCTGCCAAAGAAGAGCTTAAGCTCTTCTTTTCACTAAAACATTTATAATTCCTTTGCCATAATAAGCAGATATTACCATGTCTTTTTAAGCAATTACTATTTTCTAACTGGCATCCTTGTTGCTTTAAATGTTTACAACCACACGCTCGTTCAGAGTAACATTGATAGCTGATTTTCTCCTGCCAACATGGACGGCTTATAATATATTTATCAAAAAATGTCTTATTGCCAGATTCAAGGCAAACTCGATTTATTTCATGACATTCATTTGCTTCTGCTAATTTTTCTGCTTCTTCAGTAATAACTTGCCAATATTCACCTTTTTCTTTAAATTCCTTGATTTTATCACGATATTGATAGTTTAATCTGGCTATTTCTGGTATCGTAGTAAAATGAAAAATTTTAACTTCTTTTTCATCGTAACCTACTGTGATATGATGATTTATATTATTTATATCTAAGCCTAATCTATCTGCGATAAACTGCCTTAATTCCATTTGTATTAATGGGTCTTCTTCTCTTACACCTTGATAAGTCGCTCTAGACCAATTATGCTTATCATAATAAACTTCTTTAACTAATTCCTTGCTCCAACTTGGTGCAATATCTTTTTTACTTAATACTTCGATCTTGCCACTCTCCCCATCCTTCAAATAATTCATTCTCTACGATTAACTGCTTGATTATATCTATTTCAAACTCAACTCCTTCATGGCAACTCTTATTAATTTCAGTCTTAGTTGCAAATTCACTAGCACTAAAATAATCACCTTCAGTATGTCTTAATGGATTTTCTTCAATCCTCTTGGCATTAACTAGCAAAGTATTTTGATTATTTAAATCATATTCCTTTAAAGCATTTATTTTCTTTAGTTCAGTTTGTTGGATAAATTTACCCTCTTCACTATTTATTTAAAATATTTCCACCTTTATTAGTTAAATCATTATCTCGCATATTAGTTAAGTGTGATACATTGCCATCTTTATCAAATATTATTTTATTACCTGTTTGATCAGGATTACCAAGCCTTAGACTGTTTCTATATTGCTCTGTCTGACTATAACTATTTTGCATGGCAGATGCTAAAATAGAGGATGGCTTGTAAGTTAGTAACAACAAAGCAATCATAATAAAAAACAAATAATTACAGCAATTTTGTATCAATTTGCTTGCTCCATCAGTTCTATAGCTTTCATTAAAGCTATATGACCAGTTAGTTTCTTAACTTGTCCTTGACTATTATCTACTATTATTACTGGTACAGAAGTAATTTGATATTTTTTAAATAATTCAGGATCAATATCAAAACTAATACCAATGTCATCAGCTTTTGCTTTGGTATCGATAAATGAGTTATGTTTTAGGCCTTGCATTACTAGTTTTGCTCCTATTTTGTCTGCCTCAATAAAGTAGCTTTGTAATGCTGAATCAGACATTGAAAATGAAACAAAAATATAAATTTGAGACTGCGACATATTGGTAAGCAAATTTTCTTGCTCTGCTAAAATATTAGCACTTAAAATATTAGCACTACTTGAATTACTACTGACAACTAATAAAATAGTTACAATTATTATTTTTAAATTTAATCTCATACATTCACTTCATTAGCCTGATCAATAACCTTACATTGCACTTAAACAACAGTTCCTTTTTCTCCAAATTAAATAGCCAAAATCTTCTCCTTTAATTGGGAATTCTCGTGCCTTCTGCCAAATTACTTCAGTCTCACCAATCTTTTTACACGAATCTACTTCTGGTATAGGATAAGTCATCTGCAACCTATATTGGCTTTTTTTGATTATGGGCATTGGATATTTTGAGCATAATCCTCTACTTCCTACATAACCCCAAAGTAATAGTTCCCGGTGCAGTTTAGCCATAAATTTAGCTACTATTAACGCAGAAGTACCAACTCCTCCGTTATGATGAGCAGTAGTGCCGGTAAATGGATAAAGAGAGCCTTGACAGCCAGCACACCAGAACATCTCATCATTTGAGAGATGACGCTACTGCAGCTAATACAATCAGCTATGCAAGCTGATAGAGTTGCAATACTTCCAAATAATAAACTCTCAGGATTTAATATGGCAGATTTAGCATCATCACCCCATAATGGGTCAAATTCAGTTAAATATGCTAAATCAACTTGCATGCTTTCTAAACAGGCAAAATCAAGTAATAGCTCAAGCCAGTAAAGCACTGGATAAATATACCAGTGCACATGATAAAAGCTACTTCCTTCTATATCATCCTTAACACCTTTTTGCATGCTAGTGCCAAGATTAATACCTCCAAGGCTTACCATACACATGGGAGATTTTGTTACATCAACTAATCTTACTGGCTCCCAAAAACCAATAGGAATGCCAGGCACAGGAACTGGAATCGAAGGCTTAGGACAAAAACAGATTATCTGTTTTGGGTTATTAGTATCAGCCATAGAACTTGAGACAATTTTGACTCCTCCGATAGTAATGGGAAATAAACATTTCCAGCAAACGTCAGTGATTGGACTTACAAATCTTCCTACGCAGCCAATTGACGCATAACTATAATTACCAAACAAAATAATTATAATAAATATGATGCACTTCATTGAAGGATGCGGTCAGGAGATACCATGCTTACCTCTTCTTGATTATGTAGTAAATCAGTAGTATGTTTTGTAGGTAAATATTTCGCACCTGGTATTAAAAACACTACTTCGCCGCTGGATCTTACTATCGCTTGCACCTGACCCTGCAGAACATCATCAACTATTGCCTCTAAATATTTCTTTGCCTCCTGTAATGACCATTTTTTCATATATTATCCCTGATTTATTAGTTTTTATTTATAGTTGAATCTTTGCTCTTTGCTTAAATATTACTAAATATTTTATTTGATTTTTACTTCACTAATTTTAAGTAATTTGCCGTCCTGACAAGCAATAGCAGGTACTGACTTTATTTTAAAACGAGTAGTAAGCACGCCCCTTGATCAAAAAATACTGGCTTATTTAATTTTTGTGTCAGCTCCACGGGGCTACCTTTGATTAATACTAATTTTCCTATCTTAGACTTAGCCCAGCTAATCTGCTGCTGATCATCACCATCAATAAATATTAATTCTTCTCCCCAGCTTATTTTCTCTAAAGGATTTACACTTGTTCCGGCTTTTATTACGATGTTTCCTGCTTGATCTTTTATATCGGTTTTTTGCACAAAACTAGGGTTATAGCTCCAACTGCGATTTGCTTGGGACTTAGTTAATCCTGCTACCGGCGTTGGCCTTGATATTTTCTTTCTTACTTTTTCTGTAAATTCTTCCTGCATTTTTTCTAACACGCCATTTTCTTTTGCTATTTTAAGTCTTGACATAATTACCTCGAGTAATGACTCTTCAATAATTGGAAATACATGACCTCTTACGCCATAATCTTTAATTTCTATTTTAGAATTATTATCTATGCTTATCTTTAAATTATTATTTTGTGCATTTACATAACTGACCTTTAATACAATCACAAATAAAATAAAGGAGATGATGAGAACAATTTTTAGATCTAAATACCTCGTCATATTTTTCCGCGCACTTTTAAGCTACATTTCTTATCTGCAGTACACTATTAATCGCATCTGTGACATTCATCCCAAGCATCATCTTATCTTCTAAAGCCTGATAATCCCTAGCATTAGTAGATGTTAGCATCAGAGTAAACGGATCTAACATTAACCTTGTTACAACACCATGTACATTTGGTCCATAAATTGCTGCTTCACTATAATGAGGCGGACTAGAATGAATTGATTGCAGTAAATTTAGCTTCCAATCCTCATCAACAAAACCTGCAGCTTAGGGTTAGATCTCATGGCTTTAAAGCTCTCAGGATTTTGCTTTAAAATAACTTTATGTGATGAGTTCTCAAAGGCTTTTTCTGCTGCTGATCCTTCTTCTCTGAAATAATCAGTTAATTGCTGAGTTGCAAGAGTAATTGAGCCATTATATTTTCTTGCAATTCTACCTGCTTCTTCAATAAATTCTCCTGATCTCTTGCCAGATAATAACTTCCATGCCTCATCAATCATGATTAGAAACGGACGATCTCTATCGCCTTTAACCATTGTTTGATTAATATGCACAATCATAATTTGTACAATTACTGCAAGCAGTGCTGGGCTGCTGCGTAAATGATCTGTTTCAATTACCACTATATCTGAGCTTAACGATAATTTTGCCTTATCGCTAAAAAACTTGCCATATTGCCCATCTCTGGTAAATGGAAATAACATATTACCGAGTTCTTGTGCGTAAGGCTCCTCTCTTTTAAGCAGCCAATCTGCTATGTCAGTGACTTCAGCTCTTGCTCCTTTTTCTTGCCACACAGCTATTAAGGCTTTTTGCAGCATTGGTTGTTGCAAATCATTCGTTCCATATTTTGGTGCTGCCATGGTTGCTAGAATCGATGGAAAACTTGCTAAAAAATCTGCTCTTGCTTCAATTGATTTTTCATTTGTCTCTTCTGGTACTTCAGAAAATGGATTAATAGAAATAGGATTTTTTACATCAAACTCTATATAATTACCACCAAGTAACAAACAAGTTTTTTTAAATGATCTCCCATAATCAAGAACAAATACTCGACCGCCAACTCCAAGCACCGACAGCATTAGCTCTTGCATAAAAACTGATTTACCAGAGCCAGGAACTCCTGCTATACAAAGATTAAAATTCTCATTTGGTGTGAAATTAGTATTTTGTCCTAATTTTGCTACCAAAGCACTACCAAAAGGTGACCAATACATAATCTGTCCTCTTCTGCCAACAAGTAGCATCCCAGGAGAGCTAAGATCTCCTTTCCACTCACCGATAATGGGCAGTAATACTTTACTTTCTGCAGCAATAGTTTTTACGCCTCTACCAAGATTTGTTAATGCTACTCCAACTCCTGCTATTTTAGGGGATAATATGGCTTTAAATTTGTTGCTCAAAGTATTAGGTATAGCTTCAACTAACTGCATAGGTAAACTTGCAAGAACCACAGCTAAATGATCATATTTGCAAGGGACAAAATACCAACCACTTCTTCTTAGTTGTGCGCAAAACTGTGATGCTGCAGTTTTAGCTTTATCCGTATGGCCATACATAATGACATTGAAGTGGATATTTACTACCCTATCGCCACTTTGCAAACTTGCTACTACTCCTGCTAAATCTTTTGCTTCACTTACTAAACTCGGAAAAACTTACCTGCCAGCATTAATATTTCTCTCCAGAGCCTCTCTTTTAGTAATTGCTGCTGTTTTTGCCATCATTTGATTCGCTGCTATCTGCAAACCAAAATGCATCAGAAAATTTGATCTGATATATTTATCCCGTCGCATTTCATTACCTAAAAACAAATCCATGGCTGATAATCACCACTTTGATGGTCTTTTACTTACCTCTAAAGAATAAATATTTGATCGTTATTAAGACGCACAGAATTGTCCTCTTCAAACAAAGAAAAATCACCAGGTAAAATCTGCTTCGATAATATCTCATAAGGATTAAGCTCAGGCTGCTCTGTTTCATTCCAGCCAAAAATTAAACGCATCAATTTTAATAATAATTTAGCATCCACATCTTCAGTTAACATGCCAATTGATTTAAATGTATCTTGCAATACTTCTTTTCTGCGAATCATTTCATTAATATCAATTGTAATAGTTGGAATAGTTACTGAAATTAATAAAACTATATCTTTGATATTTCCTTCTGCTGTAGTTTTATCTTGGAAAAACTTTGCTCTTTTCTGGCTCAGCTCATAAAAGATGCCACCCTTTCTATGTGATTGCCAATTATCTAAATATTCCTTTATATGATCACAGCCAATCATTAATACCTGAAAACTACTACCTGCCGGTAAATTTTCATCACTTTTGATAAATTCAGCAATCTCGCCTTGAGCTTGCAAGCTTGCTCCAACAAGCGGCCAGCCAAGTAATACAAATCCTACTGAAGCCCTATTAAAAAATAAGCCGGAATCCTGATCATATGACTCATAAACAAAATGTTTAGCAAGGCTTGTGCGGGTAAAATCTTTATGGATATCAGCTTGCATTTTTGTACCTCTTAACCTGACGACTGTTTTACTTACTCCCTATCAAAGGTTTTTTTGACGTTTTTTATTGCAGCATATTTTTATGTTATCTTGTTTATTTGGATCGAACATGCCAAGATCTGCCATCTTATTAACCTCATATAAAGATTTACACTTTATACCTTCAGGAATAGGGCAATCAAAGTCACTGCGATATGGCATTAATTTACAGCTGCTAATACTTATGGCAAGTAACAATAACAATATAATCTTGGATAATCTTTTCATTAAAAGCCACCTTCTTGCTCTAGGATGTTATTATTGGCTGTAGATTCTGCATCTAATTGCTGCTGCCAATTTTCATCATCTTTAAGAAATCGCTCTCTTAATTTTTGATTTGTTTTAGAAAAATTATTATTAGCAAAGCTATTAACTTTGTTTGAGGCACTTGGATAATTATGATAATTATGATTATTGCGATAATTTTCTTGCTCAGTAAAATTATCTCTATAGGCCGTTAATTGCTTCTCTTTGCTACTATCTATTAAATCAAAACCTTTTCTAAATACTACATCTACTACTCTGCCTGATCCTACCACAATTACTGGACTCATGCTTTCTGCTCGCTTTATTGCAAAATCAGCTAGCTTTTCTAAAGCATTGCCAGTGCCTGAGTATACTCCTGCTTTTAACGCATCCTGAGCTTTGAGAGCATTTTGTTGACCGGTCATTGGCGATATTGGAAAAATGCCATTAGTTGCCTGATTCTGGAAAAAATGAGCGATGCCTCCAAGTACTCCGTTCAGTACTGCCATTCTTGCTATATCTGAGGATTTATCAACTACTATGCCTTTAATACCAGGTCTGCCATCTTCCCCAATTAACCAACCTTCTACGTTCTTCTCTATAATATCTCCCTTATTATTTATCAGTGATACTGTCTCTAAGCGACATTTAGCACGCTCTGATGAAATATCACCGCTACATGAACCGATTAATATTGCTTCTTTTATCTGCTTTGTTTTATAGCCTTTAGAAAAATTTGCTGTATCAACAAGTCTGATCATGATTGGCTCAGGTGAGGCGGCGTTATTAGTACCAGTACCAACTACTACTCCGGTAAGCAGTAATCCTCGTGCAAAACTACCAGTAGTAATATACTTCTTCACTTCTTTTTTTATTCTAGAATTTACTCTTGTAACGTAGCCAAATTCTCTTCTAAATGATGTCAGCGGCTGAGATTTTATTGCTAAATCTTCTTGCGGGAAGTTTTCTTTTTGTAAATCAAGAGGCAGAGTATCATAAAGTAATGGTTTTTCATTTGCTTGCTGCTCTAATGATTCCACTTTTTGATTAACCTCATCAATCTTTGATTTACTCTCTAAAGATTTATTTTCTATGACAGTTTCTAATTGATTTTTTATAGTTCTTACTTCATTTAAAACTTCTTCTGTCCACTTCGCCCTTGGATCTACTGCCTTTTCTACTCCTGATATTTCCTTTCTTGTTGTGCGTTCTTTTTCTATTAATTTATTTGGCTCGTTGTTATCAGAAAAATAATAAAATATTAAGGTGATGATTACTCCCAAAGCAGCTAAAGAGACAAGAGGTTTAGTTTTGACTCGATCGAACAATTCTAATAACTGTAACTTCACACTAGTGAACTTAGAATATAATTTACTAGTGGCAACTCTCTTGCTTTTTGCTATATCTTTTTGATCTTCTTGATCCATAGCTTATTATCCAATTTTATATTTTATCAATACAATCTAGAATCTAGTTATCTCTAACTGATTTTCATACCAGCAGAGACCCAATCTAAATAAAAACCTAAAATAATACCAATGGCTACAATTGCTCCAGCAAATCGTAAATTTCCCTTTACTACTGCCCAAATGGTAGCTAAAATCGTCGCTCCTGATATTCCTATAGTTTTAAGCTTACCAGTAGAAAGACCGCCAATTTTATCTAATTGCCCCTCTAAACTATTAGCAAATACTATCTCTTGAAATAAACAACAGCAAAATGTGATTAATACTACGTAACCTAAATGCTGTTTATTAAATATCTTTCTTATTATTTTGTTAAACATATCTCTATTTTTTAACCTCTTGCTTTATTTTATATCCCTTATATGCAGGTAAG
This sequence comes from Candidatus Rickettsia vulgarisii, assembly GCA_050920655.1. Classification (GTDB taxonomy): domain Bacteria; phylum Pseudomonadota; class Alphaproteobacteria; order Rickettsiales; family Rickettsiaceae; genus Tisiphia; species Tisiphia vulgarisii. Next base: position 821,016 of record CP133317.1, read on the forward strand.
TTTTGATTAGTTGGAAACTTATTACTAAACTGCTGCGTTTCTGCTATTTTAAAATTATATTTTAACAATCTGATCGGGCTTGGTTTATTCTTAGTAAAACTTAACAGCAGATCCTGCACCATGCCACTTTCAGCAACTATGCTGACATAAACTTTGTTTTTACCTTGTTGCGGCAAAACAAATATGCAGCCTGAATCATGTACTATTATTTCTGCTGCTTCTTTAGGATGAATCATAATATCGTTAATCTTCTCACCCTCCTCGATACTGGTTGGGGAGTTTTTGGCTATTTGTAGCTCTAATACAGAATCATCATGTAACATATAACCTATAGCGTATACATTGTTAAAGCTTAACAAAGTCCCAATAAACAATAGCCAAATCTGCAGTTTTAATTTAAAACTTTTAATGATTATTTTCCTCCTCTTTAATACCAGTTAATAATAACAAATGATTAGCTCCTCGCTTGTAGGATAAAAGATATGTCTTATCAGCTGAGATATGTTTATTCTCGGAAAACCAATAACGAAATGTGCCACTAATCATTACTCCTTGCTCAGTTATTTTTGTTTTCTTTAAAAAGAATACCGACGATACATTTGAGCCTTTAACAAATTGTAAATGCTCTTTAAAAAACTTATCTAGCTGCTCCGTATTACTTAGAGACCACTTTTAAATCAGCTATTTGACGCTCTACCTCCTCAGGTGAAGTAGTAAATAATTCTTTCATCACAAAAACGGCCCATTCTCGTAAATATGTTTCATGATAGCTTTTTGATGATACTATCATCCTGCGATCTGTCTCTATGGCTGGAATTAATAACCATTGCTCTTCTTTAGTAATTACTTTGATCATGCTAAGTAAGCAAGTAAGTGCAAGTAATAATGTAATTAGTAATAATCTCTTGTTATATTTAACTAATTCTTGAATAGAGCTTTGTTTAAATAAATGATCCATTACTTTTTTCCAATTACTTGCCTACCTTTTTACCAAGTAGATTGGGATAAGAAGTAGGAGCAGGTAGCCATTTCTTAGCTACTAAATAACTCTTAAGCACACAAAATACTCTGATACTTTCTTAAACTTCTTAAATGTATAGCAGAGCGTAATACCACTAATAATGCACATGACCCCAAGCTTTGTATTACCACTATTAAGCAAAACTATGCCAGGCACTATCCCAAGTAATACGACACACCACTCATCTAGCCCCAAGCCCATATATTTTAAGGAAGTAGATAATGACCAGTATAATCTTTGATTAGAGCAATTATTATTCATATTAACGAGCTTAATAGACATTACAGATCATGACATTAACATCCTAATTTTGACATTGCCAATGGAGTTTTATATCAATTACAAAAAAATCTATTATTTAACTTAAAACTGCGTTAATTTGGAGATAAAATTTTATTTATAACTTGCTGATAAAAAGATTTTTGGTTTTTTGAAAGCTTTTTATGTCGACGGTAAACATATATTAGCTGTAAAATAGGCCTCTTTCGACACTAAGATTTAAGATAAAAATATAAACTAAAACATCCGAGTAACATAATCTGGTTTTAGGCTAAATCTAATAATTGCAAGATATAATTTTAGTTCCAAATAATTAGTTTCGAAAGAGGTCTAATGAATGGTGGTAATATCCATATAAGATACACCATGAATGATTTATGAATATATTTTTCTTATAACATCTAATATGTCTTATCTCGTTGTGATGGTAACTTCATTATATGTTTCTTTTTTCTAAATACTATAAATCTCTTATCCCACAAAGGAAGAAATTAATCTTGCTTAGTAAGATTGTTATTGACATGTTCTCTAGATAGCCAATTTTGCAAATACTGTCTTGCTACTATTGGATCATTGATAATAATTACATTTTCTGCATTCTTATAACCTGCATTTTTACTAAAATTAAAGCTACCAGTAATTACTGTATACTCATCAATAATCATAACTTTGTTATGGGCAATACCATTTGCTGAGCTTGAAGCGAAGCAGAATAATACTGAAGAGGAACAACAAAATTATCTATCTCAGCTTAGTAAACAATTAAATCCTGATACAGTATGGTACAGGGTACGGAAATTTCTTATTCAACGTTATAACAAATATATTGATTTTAATGTATTAAGTAAATTAGTAGTAACAGAAGAAGATACGGCTAATCAGAAAATAATTCTTAAATCCACATCATTTTTCTACGATTACTATGTGAGAAATAATTATATGCATGATCTCGATTAGGCTTTCAAGGCCCAAGGTTTTACTTTTGAATTGATGAAATTTTAAAATAATCAAGACTTTCTATGATTTATACTAATTATATTTCAATATAGTATTAGTAATTTAAGTCAAAACTGGTTATTAACTTAATAAGTGAAAGGCTTGTCTCATCTTTTAATATAGCATGTTAATTCTATATTAAAAGATAATAATGGTTAACTGAATTGAGTTGTGGTAGATTTCAGTATTTTAATCTCTCTTTAACAATTGGTTACTATTACCTCATCAGATATTTTATTATTCTTAGGCATAGAATATTTAACTTATAATAATATTAATATTGAAATTCTGGTATAAGCTTCTAATAAATGGAGTATTGCTATTAGAAATCATTATTTTCACACCTTTATTGTTGAGCTCTATAGCAAAACCTCTAAGTCTAGTTTGCTCATTTTCATCAAAGGGTAATCTGGTATAAAACTTCTCACCTGATTTATGATAAAGAGGATCAAAATAAACAAAATCATCTTCTTGTGCTTCAATGAAAGAGAAATCTATAGCACAAATAGATGTACCAGCAAGTAAGCTGCTACATTGCTTTAATCAAGAAGTAATATCAGATTTACAATAGTTTTTACTGACCTGCTCTGGATTCTTCTTTATTGTGTTATAGGACGTCACTAGCTCCAAGTTAATATCGGATAAAAAACAATGTTTAAAATTATCTCTAACTTGAAAAAATAAAGCTCCGCCTCCAAGGAATGGTTCATAGTAGTTGTTTAATTTCGCAGGAATAAATTTAACTAATTGATCGACGATTTTTCTTTTACCACCTATCCATTGTAAGAATGGTTGTGGTTTATCTAAGTTCTTTACTGACATAATCTATTATTTATCTTCTACTAAAGATTATATAAAAAAATAAGCTTAGATACCAGTAAAATACTATAACTAAAAGGATTTAAGTGTTTGTTATAGCATCATTTAGTGTTATTTTTATCTATGTATAATTGAGAAAGAATTAGGTTAGAATATATTATATTTTAATGTCTCATTTATGCAGCTGTTTTATATTATGAAAAAATCTGTCAAAAAGCTCTTAAATCCTCTGTACTTCAAAGAATAGTTAGGATATCTGTCCTTACCATGAGCTGTATGGTGCAACTCTAGTTCAGAGGTTAAGTTAAAAACTACAACATTTTCTCACCTTAACCCCTGAGCTGTCTTTTTTTAACTTCAACAGCAGAGAGATACTATGATAAGTAATCACACAAATCAACAAAAAGATAACAATAAAGTTAAAAATATGGTGCAGCAAGCTTGGACATTGCAATTATCTCCTATATCTGTCACATTAATGCCATCTGACCAAGAATACTGTTTTACAGATAAATATCAAGAATTAGAACTGGAATTACAAAAAGCAAAGCATTCACTAAAAGAATCTAATATATTTAAAATAAATTTAATTAAAAATATTAGTAATAAATTAGATATATCATGTAATGAAATGCTCTCTGAGTTCCTTACGCTTTATGGAATAGAAAAAGATACTGAAAAGAAAAATGCCTTATCTAATATTGTTATAGATTGTGCTAAGGGATTACTTGATTATTCTCATAATCTAGTCGATTTTTTACAACAAGATACTAAATTAGTTCCAGTAGATTTACAAGTGTTTGATTTAGAGCAATTAGTATATGAAACTGTTAATAAAATTAAAACTGAAGCTAAGGTTAAAGGTTTAGATCTTTTTTATAATTTGCAATACAATATAGCAAAGATTATTATTGGTGATAGTTACTGGATAGGAGTGATATTAGAACAATTAGTAGCTAATTCAGTTAAATTTACTGAAAACGGCAAAGTGATTGTGACAGTAAATTTATTTTCTACTACTATAGCCGAACATAATACAGAGATGGTGCTACAACTTATTATTCATGATACAGGTATTGGTATGTCTGAAGACATACAGCAATATATTGGAGGTAAGGATACTGAATTTAATTCTGCGACTGGGTATAAACGATTAAACTTAGGACTAACCTTGGTGAAAAGGCTGATCCATGAAATACATGGAGATACTCACGTTGAAAGTGAAAAGGGTAAGAGTACGACTATTACATGTAATATACCAGTAACATTACCTGATATATAATCAATAATCATCAACAATTTAAGGTATTGTAAGTCAAATGATAAGACCTTAAATACTTCTTGTGCAAGAAGTTTCACATGAGAGCAGACTTGGACCTGCTGATACAAATTTCTTGATTATTGCCGTTCCGTCAACTAAACTTGAAGTATCAATTTATGAAATGGAACAGTATGACAAAAAATCACGTTAGTTGTCAGTATCAGGAATCTTTAAATTGTTATTAATAGTAAAAGATTATTACAAAAACTTTTGCTATTAAATAAAGCTGCAACAAATAAGATAGATTTTAATCAAGTTACTAAGGCTATTTATTATGCCAAAAAATATCACAGTAAACAAAAACGCAAAACTGGAGAATTATTTTACACTCATACTTTAGAAGTTGCCTATATGGTTTCTGATTATTCATTTAAAACTTATGTTATTGTCACTGCCATATTACATGATGTTATCGAGGATACAGAATGTACTCAAGAAATGATAGCAACAGCATTTAATGATAAGATAGCTTATTATGTTGAAGATTTAACCAGAATTAAGAAAGATTATAAGATTAGTGCCGCAGAAATAGTTAAGATATTATATATGCAAAAAAATGATGATTTATTATTAATTAAGCTATTTGATAGATTGCATAATATGCAGACAGTCAGGGCTAAGTCCCTTGACTTGACAAAATTTGGCACACAACCTTGGAAACTTTACAAATATTTTTAGCATTAGCTGCTTACTTAAAAATACCTGAGATTGCTAGGCAATTAGAACAACACTGCCTCAGTGTAATCTTCAATTATGAAATCCTACAGAATATATCTGATAATAATCGATTAGTTGATACAAACTGTTAAACAACTGATAATAGAAAATAGAATATACTTCTTTCGAAACTAATTATTTGAGACTGAAATCATATCTAAAATCTATTAGATTAAGCCTCAAAACAAATCTTTTTTATCTATGTTATTTAGATTTTTAGCTCATGTGTTGATCTTAAATCATAGTTTCGAAAGAAGTATATTAAAAACTCAAACAGCAATAGACAAGAAAAATTCTTGGTTATAAAACGCCAAATGAAGTATGGGAAGAAAATGCAATTTTAGCTTAATGAATCCTTGAATTTACCAATTCTCTCTTAACTTGACGATGCCCAAAAATAAGTTGCATAGTCATAAAATATATGTAAAGCTAATAATTAATAAACATAATGAATTAATACATATAGAACATTTTTGTCAAAACTTCAGATAACTACTTAGTGAGTATTAATGCTATGACTAAATCTACACCACTAATCACTCAATACAAAAGTAATTTTGTCATATGGGATCGAAAAGCATCTATAAGATCAAGGCCAAGAAGAATACTAGAAGAAACAGAAAAGTTACAAAGCTTTTTTCCTATTTCAAGACAACCAATAGCAATTCATCCTATTATTCAAAAGATGGGACAATCTACAATTTCTTATATTTTAATACAGACTGTTTATAAATTTATGCATGATATTGCAATATTAGAAACAGAAATGGTTAATAAAGGTGCATTAATTGTAGCAAATGATCATCTTAATATTAATTTTCCAGCTGAACTTCGTCATGATGCTTCATCTATAATTATAGATGAAGCATATCATGCTTATGTTGCAATAGATTATATAAACCAAGTCAAGCAACTCACAGGAGTACAACCAATAGAAGTCTTGAAGAAAACGTCTGTTATTAATGCTGTTAATTTTATCAAATCTAAGCTTGATCAAGCTCTGCATGATAAATTTGAATTAATTGCTGTGTGTATTGGTGAACATGTGTTAACTAAAGACCTAATTTCTATTGGAAAAGATCAAAATGTAGGAGAATTTTTTCAAAATATTATGGCGGATCACGTATTAGATGAAGGTCGTCATGCTAATATTTTTGCGTTTATTTTACAGTATTTTTGGAATTGGTTACCAACACAAAATAAAGATATCTTAGGTCCCATACTGCTGGAATTCATGAGAGAGTATTTACGTTTAGATATTCAACAAGAATATGACAAAAAATTTTAGTCTCATTAAATATTGATAATCATGATGTAAATCAGATAATAAATGATACTTATTCTCTCTCATGCTCATTAAGCTTAAATAGTAACAATCCAGTAATTATTAATTTAATTACTTTGCTTCAGAGGACTAATGTATTAGAACACCCTAAAACATTGGAGGTCTTTAATCAATATAATTTACTATAGGATCAGTGATTCATAATGAAAAAATTAAATTTTATTGTTATAGGAAATAATGATATTGCAAGTCTTTGTACTGTAGAAATCCTATCTGCAGGACACGCTATTAATGTTATAAATAATGATAAACTAGATTCAGATCCGATGGTAATCTATGTACTTTGTCATAAAAATATAGAAAAGTTAGATGGGATAAACTTAGTATTTAATGAGCATGCATTTGATACATCTAATTTTGATATACAGAATACAGAATCCAAAACTCATATATATTACTGGTATATTAGCTTTAATAAGGACGGTTTTTTCTATCCTATATCTACAAATGTTGACAATGACCTAACTATAGAGGAAAAAATTCGTGAGTCTTTTATTGAAATTCTATCAAATTTATCCAGACAAACACTCAATGAAGATTATTTAATTAAAAATTCTTCTATAATTATTTCCCCTACAATAGATCAAGATTCTATACCTAAAAATTTATGGGAAGCTTTTGTTAATACAGTACAAAAATATCCTCATAACACTGCACTGAAATATGGTGATACTTCGGTAAATTATAACCAACTATATTATTCTGCTTCAACAACAGCAGACAAAATAAAGGCAAAATATAATCCTACTTATCCTTATATAGCATTATATTTTAAGAAAAATATCAACATGATTATTGCAATACTTGCAACTCTAAAAGAAAATTTTTCTTATATTCCGTTGGATCCTAAAAATCCTATAGAACGTAACAAGTTAATAATCGATGACTCAAAAGTTAATTTAATCTTATGTGATAGCGAATTAGTAGAAGAAGTAAAACTTCTATCCTCTAATATAAAAATCTTTTGTGTAAATTGGCAAGATTATAATATATCAAGTTTTATAGAATATACACCACATAATAATAGTAATAAAATTGCCTATATAATTTATACTTCAGGGAGTACAGAAAAACCTAAAGGTGTTATGTGTACTCATTGCGGTGCAATAAACATGATTTTGTGGACTATTAATACCTACCCTATTACTTGTAAAGATTCTATTATACAATTAGCGCCATATGCTTTTGATATTTCAATTTGGGAGATTTTTGCAGCATTAATATCAGGAGCTAAACTTATATTAGCTCAAGATGATGAATATAGCGATCCACACTATATTGCAAATACAATATCAAAACATCAGGTGAGTATTGCTCATATGATACCAACCATTCTTGATCTTTTTATAGATGAATTGGAAAACACACCTTGCCTAACATTAAAACATGTTGTATCCGGTGGAGAAGAACTACGTCCTGATACTGTACAAAGGTTCTTTAATAAATTACCTAATTGTAACTTATATCATGGATATGGCCCTACCGAATGTGCTATTACATCTATTCACTACAAAGCTATAGCTAATTTAAATTATGATTTTATTCCCATAGGATTTCCAATTCAAAATATCAACTTATATGTTGTGAATGACAAACAGCATCTAACACTAAAAGGAGTTGTTGGAAAATTGTACATAGGGGGCAAAGGTGTTGCGTTAGGGTATATAAATAATCAAAACGAAAATGAAAACCATTTCTTTAAATCTTGCTCTGCTGTAGATAAAGTAATTTATAGAACCGGCGATCTTGTAAAGATACTGTCTGATAATACAGTAAAATATATAGGACGTATAATAGGACGTATAGATAATCAAGTTAAAATAAGTGGGAAACGTGTAGAGGTTGAAGAAATTGAACGTGTAATAGCACAACAGTTTAACATTAAAGCTGTTTCTATTCAAACTATAAATGATAATTCACATGGTAAAAAAAATATTATATTAGTTGCGTACTGTGTTTTCAGAAAAGTAGTAGATTATAAAATTGAATTAACAAAGGTTAAAAAAAAGTTATCTTTAATTCTTCCTCAATATATGATACCGAGTTATTTTATACACTTAGATAATTTGCCAAAAACCATAAACGGTAAAATTGATAAGGATGCCTTAATAAAACTGTATTTTGATCATGATATACCTCTTCTTATAAATAAGAATATTCCCTCTGATATATCATCCATTACAGAAAAAAAAGTGTTTCAGTTTGCTGTAAACGAACTGAAACTACAAGTTAATAATTTAAATGACAATTTATTATCACTTGGTATAAATTCCATAGGCATTATTTATCTTATAAATTTTATTGAGAAAACTTTTACTGTTAGAGTTGCTCCATTAGACATTTTTCAATTTACTTCTATAAAAAATATTAGCGAAGAAATAGAACGAAGAAAAATAAACTATAATAAATTTATTGGATATTCAATTCCTTTTGCTTATGTTATTACCAATAATTATAAACTACGTCATGGAGTAATAGCTGTATACTTAGAAAAGTCTATTGCCTTTTTTGTATCTATTATTGCTATAATGAAATCAGGTAATACATATTTAATAATTGACCCTGAGATGCCAGATAGTAGAGTTAATTATATTCTATCTGACAGCAATGCAAATTGTATTATCATTAACAACAAATTACCCTCTATAGCTTCAAATAAAATATCTATTATCAATTATACAGATTTAATGCATAAAATTAATTCTTACAAGGCACCAATTACTTTATGCAATGATTGTTATATTCTTTATGCTTTGGGGTCTACTGGCCAACCTAAAGGCGTACAAGTCTTACATAAAAACTTAATTAACACATTGCATTTTTTTGTTAATAAATTTAGGACTCATAACCCATGTCAGTTATTAAGCTTGACATCGCAAAGTTTTGACATATTCCAGTTAGAGATTTTTTTACCATTACTTTCGGGTGATACATGTTATTTTTCAAGTAAGCCATTTTCTCTTTTCGTTAATAACATTAAGAAGCTAATTACCTCTATAAATCCAGATTTTATTCAAGCAAGCCCCTCAGCATGGAAATTAATAATACAACAATGTGCCAAGCTGCGATTTAACTCTATTGCTTTAGTTGGTGGAGAAAATTTTGACAATAACTTATTGAGTTCCTTACAAGAACATTTTAAGGAAGTATATAATTTTTATGGACCTACGGAAACAACTATATGGTCCACTTATTCTAACCTTACTAACTCTAGTGGTCCACTTAGGTGTACCTATAGACAACACTACAATTCTATTAGTTGATCAAAATCATCAACTAGTACCTATTGGTTGTTTAGGTGAAATAATTATTGCAGGAAATAGTGTTAGTAATGGGTATATTAATAAGCAACAAGAAACTAAAGAAAATTTTGTGAATTTATATTATCCTAATTTATTTAATAAACCAAAACTGTTTTATAAAACAGGTGATATTGGAAGAATCTCGCATGATGGATTTTTAACTTATCTTGGTCGCAAAAATGCACAAGTAAAAATTAGAGGATACAGAATAGAACTAAATGAAATTAGTCAAGTAATAAAGCCACATCCTTTAGTGAAAGATGTTGTGAGTATTACACTAACGCAAAAAAATAATAACTACAATCAAATATTGGTTAGTTTTATAGTTCCTAATGCAAAATTAGGTAATGATACAACATTTCTGGAATCAATTATGGTACACGCTAAACTTTACCTTCCTGAGTACATGATACCAAACGTTATGATTGTTACATATAATATACCTCTTAATACAAATGGTAAAGTTGATAACTTTAAGTTAAAATCGTTATACTACAATCATATAAATAACAATAAAAATTTAAATAAACAAATATCAAATACTGAGCCTATAATACAAGAAATATGGTTACAAAGTTTGAAGATTAATAATCCAGCGATCGATATTAATTTTTTTAATTTAGGTGGTAGTTCTTTGTTAATTACTGATATTGTTGCAATGATTAATAGTAAATTAAATACGCAGCTCACTATAAGACAATTTATTAATAATCCTACTATCCAGGGAGGATTTTATGCGACTTGATAATATATCACTATCACAATTTGATATTGATCCAAAACGTGGATTCTTACCATCTAAAGGTCCTCTAACTACATTACCTAATTACTTTAATCATTGGGAAAATGTAGCAAATAATCTAAATAAACTTTTTGTTTTAGATAAGGCAAGAGAAGAAATTTCTAATATTCCCTTGCTAAACATAGATAAATTACAAGATACAATGGAAATAAATAGAGCTATGTTGCTTCTATCTTATCTAGGGCATGCTTATATTTGGGGAGGTAAAACTATATATGATACATTACCCAAAAATATTACTGTTCCATGGTATGAGGTTGCAAAACAACTTGATCGTCCACCTATACTGTCATATGATTCGCGCGCTCTATATAACTGGAAACTATATGATAAAAATCAAGGTATAACGTTAACTAATGTAATAAGATTAGAGAACTTTTATGGTGGAATAGATGAAGACTGGTTTGTGTTAGTACATATTGCTATAGAGGCACAATCGGCTTCAGGACTACAAGCAATATTGGATGCTTTTAATACAGTACTACATGATGATCAGCAAAAATTACTCTCTGTGCTTAATATAATGTCTAATACACTAAAAATTATGGGAGATATTTTAAAGAAAATACCTGAAAAATGTGATTCTTATATTTATTATAATTGTGTACGTAATTTCATTTTTGGATGGCTAAATAATCCCGAGCTTCCATCTTGTGTATTTTATGATGGTGTTAAGGAATGGGCAGGAATAGGACAAAAATTCCGTGGAGAAACGGGAGCCCAAAGCTCTATTATTCCATCTTTTGATGCTGCTTTGGGGGCTTACAGTTTGATAAAACAAGTCTACTTTATCAACATTTACTTGGACTGAGGGAGTATATGAATCCAAAACATAGAAATTTTATTGAGACAATAGAAAAACTAGAAGAAAATCACAGTATACGTAATTTCGTAATACACAACAATACCAATAAAGAATTAGTTAATGCTTATAATAAATGCCTTGACGGTATACATGTATTTCGTGACGTGCACTTTAAATATGCAATGAATTACATCAATCGTCAAGTAGAAAAAAGTAGCCCTGTTGAAACTGGAACAGGTGGAACCCCTTTAGTGCATTACTTAAAGAAACATGTTGAAGATGTTCTAAATTCTAAAATTGCATCTTGTTAAATAGCGAGTATAGCAAATGAGTAAAACTTTAATAAATGAAAAAATATATATTAAGTCTGTACCTTCTATATTATTCATAATTTGTCTTGTTGGGTTACCACAAATAAGCGAAACAATATATGCTCCAGCTCTACCTTCGATTACAAAATCTTTAAATACTAATAGCCATTTGGTACGATGGTCGTTAAGTATCTATTTCGTTGGATTTGCACTTGGAGTTGGCATATGGGGCAAATTATCCGATCATATAGGTAGAAAACCTGTAATTCTTATTGGTTTATCACTTTACATATTAACATCTATATTATGTGGAATTTCTACAAATATTGTATATTTGCTTATCTCTAGGTTTTTTCAAGCAGTTGGAATTAGTGTAGGATCAGTTATTACGCAAGCTATTATGCGCGACTGTTTTTCAGGAATAGAGAGAAATAAAATATTTTCCTTAGTAGGAATGTCAATTGCTTTAGCTCCAGCAATTGGCCCTTTATTAGGAGGATATTTAACACAAAGTTTTTCGTGGTCAGCAAATTTTATATGCTTAACCATTATGGGTGTCTCACTTTTTTTATATACTTTAATTAATCTATCAGAAACATTACCAATGAAAAGAAATAATATATTACAAGAAGCAATAGTTATAAATACTAACTATAGTTTTGTATCCTTAACTAAAAACATGCTATCAGATAAGCATATTATAGCGTCCTCTATATTAGTTGGTGGATTTAATGGTATTTTATTCAGTTACTATTCAGAAAGTCCTTATATTTTTATAGAGTTATTTAAACTCAAGCCATCTCATTACGGTATGTTAGGTATTTTTATGGCGACTGGAGTTTGTTTTGGTTCATTTTTGTCATACAAAATAAACCATAAAATTAATACATTGAAATTGATTAAAGTTGCATGTTACCTTAATTTATTTGTTATGACTATTTTTTCTAGCTTAGTCTTCCTAGACATTATAAAAGCACCATCAATTTTAAGTATAATGTTAATTATGATGTTTATGATGTTATTTTATATTTGTTTTGGTGTTGGTATTCCAAATATTTTAAGTAAAGCTCTTGTGCATTATAACGACAACATAGGTACTGCTAGTTCTATATTTGGCATTCTATATTACTTTTGGGTTTCATTGTTTGTTTTTGGTATTGGCTTTTTACCAAATTCTTTATATGTTATGCCAGTATATTTTCTAGTAATTAGTATTTTAATGATAAAATCAACTAAATATCTTAATATTGAAAATAACGATTCTTAATAAGCTAAAATATTTACTAATTGGGTTTAAGATGTATAACTTAGCAATCTTTATATTTACTTTACGTTGACGTTAAATTTACTAGAGAAGAGAATCAAAGTGTTATTTCCTTTAGGAAAGGATTATAATATTATTTTAATAGATATAAGCAAAATAAGTAGTATAAATTTAAATTAGCTAAAGAATTTCTTAGACCTGAAGAAACTCTCAAATGCGATAAGTTTATTAATTCACTTTTAACTTATAAATATGGTGTATATAGAACACTTATTAAAAAGATAATTGCAGATTTGCTCAATATAGATATTTCTAAAGTATCTTTTAAGTATCATAAATATGGAAACCATATATAAAAAATATTAGCCTTAATTTTAATATTTCTCATACAAATGATTTAGCTATAGTTGCTTTTAGTAAAAATTGTAACGTTGGAGTTGATATAGAATTTATTAACTCTCAATTTAACTATTTACCTGTATTAGAAGTATGTGCATCAGATATAGAAATTTTTTGGGTACAAGAAAATCACTCTATAAAAAGATTTTATCAACTTTGGACTACTAAAGAAGCTATATTAAAATGTTCAGGGATTGGAATGATGGGTATGCAATTTCCTGCACTTACAATTCAAGATAATAATTTACTTTATAATGAATATCAAATAATTAATTTAGAGTTAAATCAAAAGTACTATATATCAATTTGTTTAGATCGTCCGTCCGCCAAAACTCTATACACTTAATAAAAAGTGGGTTTTGTAACAAAAAGAATAACAGAATCCACAAGAAAATGGTAGAATATGCTAATAAACCTTATGGATTTCACTCAATATGCCAATCGAAAATATTATCACATCACAAAAGCAGGGAAAACTATTTGGTTATAAATTAAAAGAAGAATTAAACCCCAATAATAAGCTATATAAATTACGAGAATTAATAAATTGGTTTCGCCTAGAAGAATGGTTATCGAAAAATATTTCTATTAAGACATTTGGTAGAAATAGAAAATGTCTTAGAGTGATGCTTGACGTCACGATGCTACAATGCGGCAAATTCAAGGATTAATTAAGCTGTAGAAGTCAAGATTTGATCTTACAGGCACTATAAATTTTGCACCTGGTTGTCAGTTAAATTTTGACTGTCAGAGGAGTATTCAAGATACAAGATTTCATTATTCTTTTCAACAGCTAATTTCTTACTATCTTGAAAAGTTTGCATAGGAGTTTTCCCATAACAATATTTTCCTGAATGTGGTCGCTCATTATTGAAATGCTCTAACCAAATATCAAGATCTAATTGTAAATCGTCAAGTTCAGTATAAATCTTTTTACGCATAGCTGCATCAAAGAATTCTTGTTTCATTGTTTTATTAAAACGCTCACACATACCGTTTGTTTGAGGAGAATATGCCTTAGTTGTAGTATGTTCTATACCTTCTATGCTAAGAAATAACTCAAAAGCGTGATGCTCTATATTTCCCTTATATTCTGACCCACGATCTGTAAGAATACGAAGTATTGGTATCCCTTGGGTCTCGTACCATGGTAACACGCGGTCATTAAGCATATCAGCAGCAAGTAATAGCTGTTTTATAGTTTAGCATCCGCTACCCTAGTATAGCTATCAATAAATACCTGAGAATAAATCTTACCTATCCCTTTAAAATTTCCTACATAGTACGTATCCTGACATCCTAAATAACCTGGATGCTGAGCCTCAATTTCTCCATGAGCTTCTTTTTCATTACGACGCTTCTCTAGCACTTGTAATTGAGCTTCAGTAAGAACAATACCATCCTGAGCCATCTTTGCTTCTAATGCTTTAAGCCTTTTACTGATATTGTTTAAATCATTACGTAACCAAATTGACCTCACTCCTCCAGGTGATACAAGAATACCAGTCTTTTTAAGCTCATTTGATACTCTTAGCTGACCATATGCTGGATATTCTATTGCGCCCATATCCATTACTGCTTTCTCTATCACTGGATCAACTCTATTCGCTATTATTGGCTTTCTTCGACTAATTTCATACAATGCTTCTTCGCCCCACCAGTTTCATACAGTTCTTTAAATCTGTAATAACTATCTCTACTATATCCCATAGCTTTACATGATGATGATATGCTACCAAGGCTCTTAGCTAATTCAAGTAAACCTAATTTGGCTTTATTATTTTTTGATGTAAATTCATTGTGACCTTCCATTTTTTTATCTGTATTTTTAATACGTTATTTTTTATTAAATGTAAGATCAAATATCAACTACTGCAATTTATAAACTTGAAGTTATTTAAGATGGCTCTCGTGAATGTAAACCTAAAACACAAATAATTTACTTATGAGCTATCAAAATCACAATAATTTTTACTCGTGGTTCTCAGATTTTTGCTTATCAAATGAGAATGCTCGGGCAAGGCAGTATTAATGCTTTACTTATTGGATTATTATTTTCTGTAACTTGGCTTATATGGCGAGTATTGCAGAAATTATCTTTTTCTTCTGTTGATAAATGCTTAACTATTATTTGTTCTAACTCTTGCTGCTTCTATTCAGATATCTTGGCGTCAGTATACCATAAAAACGATCTTAAGTAAATATATCCTGATTCCTTATCCATTATTAGACTTGGTTTAAATCTACTTAAAAACTCATCCCATAGTTTGGCATATCCCTTTGGTATATGTGCTTTAAAAAATACTCCATCATCCCAAGATGTTTCTTCTTCGCTATCTCATCATCAGACTGATTTTGCAAATCTACTAGTTGGTAATCCTGAACCATTAGTTTCTTTGCTTGTTCTGGTTTTGTAAATAATGCCCAAAAATTTCTTGGCACGCTATATACTTCAGAACCATTATATATTAACAATGGACAAATTAATGGTAATTTCTCTTTATTTATCATATGACACTCACATAGAAGCAGCATATATTTCCATAATCTTAATGCTATCCAATAATCACAAGTAGATTGGGCCTCTATTAGTACATAGACAAATGCTTCTTCTTGATCTCTAGTTTTTACCGAATAAATTATATCACTATATTTTCTTTTTAAATCATCTTCAACAAATGGCTCTTTTTCTACTGTTATTGCTCTTAAATCTATTAAATCCTTAAAATCTGAGGGCAAATAATGTTCTAAAAATTCCTGTGCTGCTATCTTATCAGTTAGAATCTTCTTTACTAAAGCATCATGTTTTAATTTTTTTGCCATATAACTTTTATTATTTGATTCGTATAGCAGCACTACTTATGGTACTTTTAAACTCTTATTCCTTGATTGAGCTTGATCTCAGCAGCATTTTGAATCTCAGTTTTTATTGCTTTACCTATCTCGGAAGCTGGATTTATATACTGCATGACTTGCTTATCTTTTCCAATAGCTACTAAATAATCTTCAGGGACAAGATGACTCTTGCCTTGAAAATCATGTACTACTAGTATCAGAAAATCTTTTATTACCAAGATTATATAATTAGGATCAAATTTATTCTTCATTATTTGTAAATCTCTTTGTATCTTCTGCTCTATTGCTGCTATGCAAATCTTGTGACTGTATAGCATACAAGAATCTACGCCTTTTTCTCTGTAGAGTTGTAAAACAGTATTGATATTTTCTGCTGTACCAAACTTGGCTAAAGCTTTTATTTGCTGTTGTTGTAAATGACTTAGTTCACTATTATCACGATTTTTCAATTGTGAAACTAATAATTCTATAGATTGAAATTGTAATTTTTTATTATCATTTGCTCTTAATGATGATTGAAGTTCTATTACCTTACTATTTGGTATTAATTTTTCTATTTCAGGCTCTATAAGCTTTCTTACTGATTCTGTTCCTTGGGATTTCAACATATCATTAAAATCGCCTTTTTCTGGTGGTCGTATTATTGAAACTACAGCTCCTTTGCTAATTAATTCTTCTTGAGCCTTAATTACAGTATTAACTGATAATGCTTCTTTGCCATCGTTATCAGCAGCAATTATTATTCTTTCTCCTTTGATAGGTTCATAGTTTCTGATGTTACTTACACCTAAACTACAAAAAATTCTATCCTTAATACCAGCTATCCCTAATGCTTAAAGCTGTCTCTACCCCTTCTGCTATAATTGTTATATTACTAACTAAATTGTTGCCATGTTTACTGTTTTGTATGTTCTGCTGTTCATTATTTTTATTAATCTCAACAAAAGAACCTCTAATTTTGCCAAATGAACGTTTATTAACTTCTATACTCGTTTTTGCCCTGTTTTTTTATTTAAATAAATAGCTTGACCTCCGGTAATATTGCCATCTTTATTTCTGGCAAAAACAATTAATGCCGGATAATATTGTTTGCTATTACTGTCCCACATAATATGGGTTCTAATATTCCAGCTTAATTGGAATCTTGTTAATATTTCTTTAATTCCACGATGCTCTGATAAATATCTTTTTGCTACATTATTGGGCATGACATATTTTAAAGAATTTGATTTTTCATATAATATTGCTGCTTTTTTAATTTTTACTGCTTCAGACTCTTGCTCTGTTTGAGTTTTAATTTGTTGATTTTTATTTGCTGCTAAATTTACTCCTATATCTTTACTGTTTGTTGATGATATACCAACCATATCTTGTAAATATTTCTTAGCTTGCACAAAATCACAATTTTTTTCTCTTTGTACTAAAGTAAATAAATCTTCTCCCTCTCCTGTACTAAAATCATGCCAGATACCAGCTTTACTGCCATTTATCTTCATTGCTATTTTACCATCTTGCTCCCAGCGGAGTAACTGGCTATTTGATAAATGCTTATATTGGACTGCCTAGTAAGTTTTGTCCTATTTCTGCTGCTTTAAATGATAATCTTTGCTTTAATTCTAGTGTCTCTTGTTTGTTAATAGCATGATAATCTATTTTATTCTTTGCCATAACATCCTCTTGTAATTTAACACCTATTGTTGTATCCTGCCTATTACAATTCTTGAGGTTATAAGAAGAGCTTTTTCGCTCTTCTTGACTTTGATAGCTTGTGATAAAATTTGTGCTAGTGCTTCTTTAGGATTTCTGCTATTGTCTGCCCTGGCACAACCAGGGGATGGATACTGGACGCTGATATTAAAGGTGCATTTGATAATATCGATCATAATTTTCTTTTGAAAATTATAGGAAATTTTCCAGCACGAAATTGGATTAAAGCATGGCTTAAATCTGGCGTGATGGAAGAATATCAATTCACCAACAGTTGGAATTCCTCAAGGGGGAGTAATCAGTTTCTTACTTTTAAACACAGCTCTTCATGGAATGGAAGACATACTTAACATAACTTATGATAAATATGATCATCTCCATCCAAAATCTGAATATGCTTTAGTAAAATATGCTGATGATTTTATAGTTTGTGCAAAATCTGAAAGCTCTTGTATTAAAGCAAAGAAGATAATTAACGATTGGTTAAATATTAGAGGATTAACATTATCAGAGGAAAAGACCAAGATACTCCACATTAAGAAAGGGTTTGACTTTCTGGGATTTAATATCCGTCAATATAATACCAAAAGTACAAGAAAAGGTGTAACACTCCATCCAAAGATACTATAAAATCATTCAAAAAGCGAATGATGATAGAATGGAAAAGCAGTTTCTCATGGGAAATTGATAGAATAATTGAAAATCTTAATCCTAGAATAATGGGATGGTGCAGTTATTTTAACAAAGTTATCTCTAAGAGAACTTTTACTCAACTAGATCGGTGGATGTGGATGCGACAAGCAAGATTTGTTTGTCGAAGACATCCTAATAAATACTGGTGGTGGCTTAAGGAGAAGTATTGGGGCAGAATCAAAGCACGAAATGATAATTGGGTTTTTATGGATAAAAGTAAAGATCTATATCTATGGAAATTACAATGGACAGCAATCAAAAGGCATATTCTAGTTAAAGGCAAAGCATCTCCTGATAATCCAGAACTTAAGGAATACTGGCAAAAACGTCAAGCTAGTAAACCAAAGTACTTCTTTAAAACCAGACAGATTCTTTGGCGTAGACAAGAAGGTAAATGTCTTGTTTGTTTAGATTTAATAGATAATGGTGAAAATGTGCAAGTCCATCATAAAAGACCTACAAAATGTGGCGGCACTGACCATATTAACAATTTGTGCTTATTGCATACAAACTGTCATAGGCAAGTACATAGCAAGCGAGGTCAACTAATTGCAGCTGTTAGTAAATTGCTTGAGCCGTATGCATAGCAATATGCTCGTCCGGTTGTGTGTCCAGAGAAACTGGTATGTTCAGTAGGAGGTAAACCTACTAGATTAAAAGTTAGAGATCTATAGCTAGGATAGCGGCATGGCGAGAAATTAAGATGTTGGAACATATCGACAAACTTATCTATAGGGTAAGAGCGAATTATTAGGCTGCAGCGAGAGCGAACACATAGGTGGCCCCGAAAGTGCGAAGTCCCGAAGGCCGAACTAGCGACCGTAGAGTGAAGGCAATATGTTCAACTGAAAACTAACTGGTACAGTTGAATACTTCGGCGGGGTGGTAGTGGCAGCATGATAATAAGGACATATTAAGTGACTGGAGAAGTCCTCCTCATTCCAGAAAGAAATCTTCTGGAGCAAGGTAGATTCTATAACTAGTAACACTAGGAAATGAACTGAAGATGAGAGGATGGCGGATGGGTGTGTATTAGCAGTGAAGCAGGGTAATGCTTGTGGAGCAAAGGCACCCTACTGATAACATTATTCCAACAACAAGGGAGGTAAAGACGAATGATAAAAACGTCTATAGAATTACAAGACCTGAGAAGGAAGATATATATCAAAGCTAAAGCTGAGAAGCAATGGCGGTTTTGGGGATTATATGTTCATGTATGTAAGAAAGAAACACTAAGAGAAGCCTATAAGCTAGCTAAACACAATAAGGGGGCACCTGGAATAGATGGTGTTACCTTTGAAATGATAGAGTCAGCTGGGGTTGAACAATTTCTGGAAAACATACAAACAGAATTACAAGCCAGAACCTATTATCCCGAGAGGAGAAGGATCAAGGTAATTCCTAAAGATAATGGGAATAAAATGAGGAAGTTATCGATACCAACTATCAAAGATAGAGTAGTAGAAGGAGCACTAAAGCTCATTTTAGAACCAATATTTGAAGCTGACTTCCAACCTGGATCATATGGATATCGCCCTAAACGGACTGCAGCTGCGGCTATAGAAAAAGTTACAGTAGCAGCAATTAAGGACAAGACAAGAGTAATAGATGTAGACTTGCGCTCTTACTTTAACACGATTGCTCACCTTGAGCTATTTAACAAGATAGCAGAGCGTGTAAATGACAAAGATGTTATGAAGCTACTAAAATTAATAGTCAAAGCAGGTGGGAAAAGAGGCATATCTCAAGGCGGACCACTATCACCTCTTTTAAGCAATATTTACCTAAATGAAGTAGATAAGATGCTAGAAAGAGCAAAGAGCGTGAGTAAGCTAAGAGATGGTTATGACCACATAGAGTACGTTAGATGGGCTGATGATCTAATCATACTAATTGATGGCTATAGCAAATGGCAGTGGTTAGAGAGAGCGATCAATATCAGGCTAAGACAAGAATTGTTGAAAATAAAGGTTGAGCTAAACGAAGAGAAGACAAAGACAGTTGATCTAAAGAGTGGTGAAACATTTAGCTTTCTGGGATTTGATTTTAGACGAGCGAAAACTAAGCAAGGAAAAATTGGAATTCAGAAGACGCCTAGGATGAGAGCACGAACCGCCCTGCTAGAAAAACTAAAAGAGATATTCCGTAAGTATATATCGCAACCAGTTGATAGAGTGACATGGCTTATCAATCCGATATTACGAGGCTGGATAAATTACTTTAGAATTGGTAACTCTAGCCGTTGTTTTGGATATGTAAGGGACTGGGTGGAGAAGAAAGTAAGACGTCATTTAATGAAATCACGAGGATTGAAAGGTTTCGGTTGGGAAAGGTGGAGTAGGAGAGACTTGTATGAGAAAATGGGATTATATAACGATTACCAAATTCGATATTACAGGCCTTTGAAAGCAATAACAGCGGATAGGCCATAGGCAATGATAAGAAGTTATCAGGAAAGCGTAATACGGGAAATCTGTACGTTACGTTTGACGAGGCGGGTGATGGAAACGGGGATAACAAAAGCAACCGCGCCATTACTCGACCCTACCTTTGGGAGGAAAGCACCAATATGGTGCCTACCTACCCGCTTCTCCCTGTTTTTACAAACAAGGAGAGAACTCTCCTCTCTGCTACTTCTTTATAGGTCTTGAATAATGGTAATCATCTTTATTTGTTTTTATTGATCTTAGTTTGCTGGTTCGGGTAGGTATGGTGATATTTTGATAGTCCCTTTGTAGGTACAAACCTCCATCTTCCAGATGGAGAAGCTTTAGCTTGCCATGTGCGCCATGATGCGTTAGCATCATAAGCACTATGACACATTACAGCAGGAAATCACATACAGTTTACTATCATCGCTATCACATAGTGTGGATTACAAAGTATCGATATAAGGTATTAACTTATGATATAAAAAAGAGGGTTCGAGAAATTATTGCACAGGTAGCAACAGAATTAGGTATTAAAATAGAAAATGGAAGTAGTATCAAGCGATCATATACACATTTTTGCTAATATTCCACCTCATATAAAAATCTGTGAATTTGTACAAAAAGCGAAAGGCAGATCTTCAAAGAAGATGCAAGAAGAATTTCCAATATTAAAACAAAAGTACTGGGGTAGACATTTGTGGGCACGGGGTTACTTTAGTGCTACTAGTGGTAATGTGACTGATGATATAATTAATGAATATAATTAATAAGCATACTGATGCACATGAATCAGACATGATTTCTAACATAAGACTCGAATAAGCTTTAGCTTGATATGCGACTTCTAGTCGCTATAATCAAACTTTCATCTCTCAGATGAAAATGGTTGATTTTGAATGGCTTGCTATTTCATTATTATGCTGGACTTTGCAAGCTTAAAAATTGTATCTAACATTGATTTATTTAAGAAAAAAATTTGCAGAATTTCTTAGCACTTATAATTAGGATGTTGACTTTTATAATTTATTGATGATTCATGATGATTATAACAATCAAAAATAAAATTATCTCTATGGATAATGTCATAAAACGTAGATTAAAATTAGAACAAAAAAAAGCTCAAATTATTACTGAAGAAGCAAGACTTAAAATTCAAGAAAGAAAAGCTCGCACCCGTCGTTTAATTGAAATCGGTGGCTTAGTTGTTAAAGCTAAACTTGATGATTTACCATCTAACAGCTTATTTGGGGCTTTGATTTCTTTGAAAAAAGAATTAATACAACATCCTAATGTCCAAGATCAGTGGACTCAAATCGGTAAAAATATTTTTGATCAAAAATTAAACAATTAACGTCCATTATCTTAATGGGACTATTGAAAAAGTTTTAAGTAATTTAAATACATTATAGTAAAATAAATTAAAAGTTATACTAATATACGCTTATTTATCAAAACTACAGTGGTTTATACAAACAAAATGACTACAAAAATACTTTTCACAACAGTTCGCTGATATTAATACACATAACACTTTATCTTCTATTAAAGGTAAATGTGATATTCTACCATGACATCTTTTCTTGAGTTCAATCTTTTTAAATTCAGGTCTAATCCGTTCTACTATCTCTCTAAATCTTTAAATTTACACCAGCTAGTTGTACCAAATTTTTTGGGTATTTACTCAACTTTAGATAATTTAAGCTTTTGTTCACATTATCTATTTTCCTTTAACTTAATTCAATCCAATCTCTTTCGCAGGAGGTCTATTATTTCACGAACCTTTTTCCTAATTTTATAGGATGACTATGACTTTCTCAAACTAAAGTTTCTCCACATGAAGGTAGAGGCTAGAGCCATCCGATGGATAGTCCACTTTTCGCTTTTCGCATATTCCGTTACGGCAATTCAAATTATGACAAAGATTCTCAAGTATCTGCTCATATGCAAGGAGTTGTGACATAGTCCAATTAAACCGACTCAAAATATTATAGGCATTATTGATGTTAGTATTAATATAAGCTGTATTAAACCTATCATTAGAGAGTAACTTTCTTAATCTTGTTTCCTGTGTCTTTTTATATTCATCGTGGTTTGCTGTACCAAATTCTGCTGTATTATGCATCTCTCTGCTACGTATTTGTATTTCTATATTACGTTTATAGATATTAATTATGACATGTAAGGAACGGTATCCATTATCCTTAGGATTAGTAATATAGTCTTTAAACTTCTTTACATCAACAGAATAAATATTGTAAATAATATCTAATACTTTATAACAGTCTTCTTTTTTATTAACTATAATCCTAAAAGCAATTAGGTCATTCAATTCTTTCACAGCGATAGCTTTTTTTAATATCTTCTTTAAAACAGAACAAGGGGATTTTAATCTGTAATGTATTTCAGTAGCTATATTAGCTTTATATAGTTTAGTGCTAATAGCAGCTATGATATTATGTAAATCATTAGTATTTATACCTTGCATAATTAACATTTATAATAAATTATAATACGTTTGTTATAAGATAATCAGCTTTTGATCCCTGTAATTAACTATTAACTCCACATTAGTACACTAAACTCCATAAAGAGATATAACTCTTGGAACTTTACTTTTAAATTTATGGAGGGAAAAAGCTGATTATTTTACAGTAACTTAAGTGCAATTTAACTCCCTGACCTTACTAATCTGGCAGAATGTATTAAAACTTAAATTAGAATTATTACAACTCTTAAAAAAACAGTAAGTATTATACATAAGTAAAAAACACATAGATATTAATGTAAAAATTTATCTATTAAAGACCTCTGAAAATAAGTGAATTAAGTAGTCAATAATAAGAAAGTAGATATTAATGAAGAGATTATAATCATTAAGAATTATTAGAATGGATATATTTACAGTTGCTGGAAGAGACAGATTAAGTAAAGATAACGTACTTAAGTTAGAACAAATAATTAACTGGAATCAAGTAAGTAATTATTTAAAGAACAGTAAACTGAGATCTGACTTAGAGCCTGTCTTGAAAGACTAATTATCTAATTACATAGTACTTCAACATGTTACTTTAGTACTATTTTATGTATAAAAAATTTACAAGTTTTAGCAAAATTACTGTTTTTTTATATAGATTTTAAACTGCTTGTTATGAATTAGTGTATTATTGTTGTTATCAATCCACTTTCAAGACAGGCTCTTAGGCAGGATTGGTTATAGCGAGTGATTGTTATTTAAATGTATCCTATTAGGACAATTATATAATTTAACGTGAATAGCGAATTAAAATAAGTCAAGAATTAAGGGAAGAGTCGATAGACGGTTTGTTAGGTAGTAACTGGTAATTGATAAGAGAAGCGATCATGTGAGAGGAGGCATTTTTGACTGATCCATATATGACGATGTCTTTTAACCTTATAGAATAATAATAGTTTAAATAAATTAGATTTTATGGAAGATAAAGGCTATGTGTCCGCAAGAAATATATGCAAAACATTTACGTGTAATTAACAATATTAGATTTACATCAAGAGAAATAGATGTAATAGCATGCATTATGCATGGGAAGAACATAAAAGGAGTAGCTAATTTTTTATCAAATGAGGATAAACAGGTTGAGACAAGAACTATTGAAAGTCATATTTCTAACATCAAACGGAAAATAGGAACAAATGTCCGAGAGGGCATTATAAACTTTATGGAAAAGTCCGATAAATATAAACTAATACAAAGTTACTATTTAAGTTTATTAATTCAACAAGAATTTAAAAAAAACTTAAAGGAAATTTTAATATTAACAAAGCCTTATAATATATCTTTTTTTATTGTTTTGCAGATGCTAGGAAACAATGATTTAAACTGGGTAATTTATAAGATACGTAGGGATTTACAACTTGTAGGCATAACAGTTTTTATAGAACTGCGAGAATATTCTGATAATGTTCCTATAGTTCTCATGCATAAGGGGACACATGGCGAAGATAAAAAGCAATGTACTATCTATGTTTTATCTGTAAATAAAACTAATATACCTAAACGACAATCTATTGTTATGTCTAATGATCAGGATATATCTAAAGTATTTTTCCTTACAACACAGGAAGAACAAGGTTTAGAATTTTTACCTAAACGAACTAATTTTGAATATATTAATCTTTCTCTATCCAAACAATATCATTTTATTTTTTTAGAAATTATCACAAAAGTTTTTTCTAATACAAATGTAGAGAATATTATTGTTGAGTTCAGGGAAAGATATAATAATATTATGTCAAATCAGACTAGTTCAGTTGCCACTCAAGCCTATTTGACAGACAAAAATATTCAAGCTAAAGTTAGGAATATTTATTTACCAATAGTTGGTGTATTGGTTTTGATTATTTGTAGTACTTATCTTTTAATATTTGACCCAGCTGTTAGAACAACGGTTAAAAGTCAAGAAGCAGAAATGCCCTACCTTAAACCACAAGAATCAATAATATTTCCTAAGAATTTGACTACTTGGAATATACCTAGACAAGATAATGTTTTTGTTGGTAGAGAAAAATTATTGAATAATTTACACAATAAATTACGTCAGAATCACACACCAGAAGAAATAAGTAATTTGGCAATTAGTGCATGTGCTGGACTTGGAGGAATTGGAAAAACACAATTAACTTTGCAATATGTCACGCACACAAAACATCCGTATACATTTAAAGCTTGGTTTCCTGCAGAGAACATTGATGATTTGTATAATAAATATATTGAATTCAGTAAGCTATTAGGATATACAGAAAACATTATCGCTTATGTTAAACAATGGCTAGTTGATAATCCAGGATGGCTTTTAGTTTATGATAACGTAAATAACTATCGTGAAATTGCACCATTTTTACCAGAAACTGGGGGACATGTAATTTTAACAACTCGTCAACGTCATTGGCCAACAAAATTTTCAATATTGCCCATTGACGTCATGACAGAAGAAGAATCTATTAAAACAATAAAGACTTTAATACAGCGAAATGTGGCATTAGAAGAAGAAAATGCTATAAGGGAATTAGTAGAAATTTTAGGATATTTACCCTTAGCACTAGTACAAGCTAGTGCTTATATTAAGCAAAAACATATTACTATTCCAGAATATTTAGGCCTTTACAAGAAGTATGAATCAAAATTATTATCAGATAATTCTTTTTTAGAAGAGACAAATAATTATAGCTACCCAGTGGCAGTAACCTGGAACATTACCTTAGATGAAATTGTTAGAGATACTAGAATTAACAATGAACCACCAATAGCTATTGAACTTTTAATAGTATGTGCTTACTTAGCACCAGACAAAATCTCTCGAAAACTATTGCTTACATGGCTGCAAACTGCTCATCCTGATTTATCATCGCCAGAATTAACATTAAATAAACATATTGCTCTATTATGGCAATATTCCATGATCAATTATGATGACGATAATAATATTTCCGTCCATCGTCTAGTACAAACAGTTTTACGTCATCAGTTCAATCAGATACTAAATAAAAACAATAATATGTATCCTACCTTAAATTTAAGGTGGTTTGAATCCCTATTACAATTTTTTATAGATAATGAGCAAGAATTTAAACTAACTAATTCTTTTCAACAAATTATTGAAACTAGTCAGCACTTTAAAACTCAATTTCAGGATAAATATAATGAAAATCTTGTGACAATGGATTTGATGGTGGCTACAATCTACTATTATCAAGAAAAGTATAAAGATTTTCTAAAGATACTTGATCAGGTTAATGCATATTTGCAGAAAATTGACGGCTTAGAAATGTTAAAATGTGAAATGCTAGCCTTATATTCAGCATATTTTTATAAAATCGGTAATTATCATGAGGCTGAAGAAAAACTAAATAAAGCATTTGATGAGTACAATAATATAAAAATAAATAATTCAGAAAAAGACAATGATATGAAAATATTGAAGGCAAGATTAGTGTATCATAAAGCTAAGCTTGTCTTAGAGAAAAGTCAAAAAACAGATAAAACTAATATAAATACACTAGAAATAGAGAATGCTATTAAATCAATTCAAGAAGCAATGATTTTATTTAAGGCAGCTAATAGAACTAGAGGTTTTTTATTATCAATTAGATTGTATGGACAACTACTTATTTTAACTAACCAAGTGGATAAAGTAATAATAGAGTTTAATAAATACAATAACTTAATTGAGCAAATATCTGATGACATGATAAAAATGCTTTTTTATATAACTTATTCAGATGTTTATTTTAGCAAAGGCGATTTCAACAAAGCTTTGGAATATTGTGGTAAAGCTAAACAACAAGCAGAGAAATTACATCTTAACAATAAATTAAATTATCTTAACAATCAAGAGAAAACTATTAAAGCATCACTGCAATAAAATTGAATAGCATTCTATAGTTAAGTAAATTCAATTAGGTATAATAAAGAGTATTAAAGATATTTATTGCATAATAACAATTTACCGTTATTGTGGAGTAAGAGGAGAGAATGGGACTGTGTTATTATATAAATTTAATTTTTTGTAATTTGTAGTTATATTTAAACAATGTGTGTGTAATTGTCTTGTAACATTTGGTATTTTAAGATAAGCAGCAATAGATAAGAAGATCTGTAAAGTTTCTAAAATTATTTTCTGTCCTTTTTTATGGGTTTTAGCTCCTATTGTTTGTACATTATGTAGCCGGTCAAATAACTTAATTAATAGCAATTCTTGTTTCTGTTGCTGATACAATATTTTAACCATTTCTGCTGCACTAATTTTTTTATCATTTTTAACTCGTGTTAAATCTTCAACTTGATTAGCAATCTTATGGCCAAATTCTTGTATAATCATTTCTTTAGTAAGTAACGTATCTTCAATACAATCATGCAATATTGCAGTAATAATTATATCAGTGCGACATGAATAATCAGAAACCATATATGCTACTTCTAAAGGATGTGAGTAATAGAATTCTCCTGTTTCTCGCTTTTGCTTGCCATGATATTTTTTAGCAAAATAAATTGCTTTTTTAATTTTATTAAGATCAACTTTGTTCTTAGAAATCTTACTTGTGAATAGGAGCTTAGTTAATAGTCTTTTGCTGTATCGGCAATTTGATAGATCGTTCATTTTTACTTTTCCTAGCTCAAGATCTATACCTTTAGGTAAATTTAGCTTTGCTATAATAGGACCTATAGTTTTTTGATGATTTTCTTGACTTCTTGACTTCTTGACTTCTTGCCATATATCCATCCCTACTATAATTTTATTTAAGTGTAGCAAGTGAAGCACAATAATCAAGAAAATCATCATTATTAATTAATACATAATCATCAAAACCTTATCAATATCAACATCATTTATCATAAATCAGATCATCAAGAAGAGGTAACTTAATTGGTATATTACAGACAATAGTAGTACTTTTACCTTTTTCACTTGTTACTTCAATCTCTCCATTTAACTCACCAATTAGACGCTTTACAAAACTTAATCCTGATCCAAGTCCATGATATTGCATAGCAACATCAAATTTATCAATCTTTTCATGAAGATGTTGCCTGATTTCTTTAGACAAACCAACACCACTATCATGCACCATAAATTGGAATACCATTTCTCTGTGTTGTTGTTCTAATTCTGAAACGGCTGGACTAATAGCAAACATGTTCACTGTTACCACAACTTTGCCTTCTTTAGTAAATTTAATAGCATTATCTATTAACTGCTCTAACATTGCCCCTATTCGATAAGTATCACTAATTATAGCATTTGTTAAATCATACTGAAAATTACAAGATAAATTTAATCCCTTACGTTGAGCTATTGGCATCGCTTTATCAATAATCTTATTTACCAACTGTTTTGGATCAAACTTATTTAAAACTATAGGAGGTAATCCAGAATTATTCTGTAGATAACTAAGTATATTGTTATAATAATCCAGTAATTCTTCAGCACAACTTACCACACTAGCTAAATAATCCTTTTTTCAGGATTATCTTCTATTTCATAAAGAGCTGTTACTAATGAAAAAATCCCGTTACATGGAATCTTTAATCCATGTACCATATTTTGAACCACATCTCTTTTAAATAACTCAGATTCTTTCAATTTATTATTTGCTTCTTGTAATTCTAATTTATATTTAATTATATCAATATAATTTGTGATCGTCGAGTTAATGATATTCTCTTCTTGCAGATATGGTATTAATGTGACAGATATAGGAGACAATTGAAGATTCCAATTTGTTTTAGTAAGATGAGTGATATTATGATTATCTTTTGGTTGATTTTGATTATTAATTGTCATAGCATTTCCTTGCTGTTAAAGTTCAGAAAACAGCTCAGAGGTTAAAGTGATAAAATTTTGCAGTTTTAACTTAACCTCTGAACTAGAGTTGCACCACGGCCGCTCTTAACAAGGACAGATATCACCACAATTTTACGAAGTACAGAGGATTTAAGAGCTTTTTTGACAAATTTTTATACAATTTGACAAACAGCTGCACAAATGAGACACAGCTAAATTACTATTGTTTGTTAGCTCAACTCTTTATCCATTACATATAAATCAAAATCAGCATTAATTATGCTACAAAAATTATCGAAAATTCCTTTAAATATGGCATTTTGCTAGCATTTAAGCCTATTTTATACTATAATTATAATATAAATATTTAAATAATAATTTCATGTCAGTAAATAACTTAAACAAGGCACAACCATTCTTACAATGGGTTGGAGGCAAAAGAAAAATTGTTGATCAATTAATTAAATTTATTCCTGCGAAATTAAACAACTACTATGAACCATTCCTTGGAGGCGGAGCTTTATTCTTTCATGTACGAGATAAATTTAAACAATGCTATTTATCTGATATTAATCTAGAGCTAGTAACGTCCTATAACGCAGTTAAGAAGAATCCAGATAAGGTCAGTAAACTATTAGACTCTCATAAAGAAAAACATTCTAAAGAGCATTATTACCAAGTTAGAAGTAATAATGACAGTAATGACCCAGCAAAAATTACTGCAAGATTTATCTATCTTAATAGATATTCATTTAAAGGCATTTACCGAATTAATATTGATGGAAAGCCAGCTCAAACTTTCTCTGGTAGGAATTATAGTAAATCTGATCTTGCCTTTAGATTAAAACAGTGTAGTCAGCTTTTAGCTGGCACATTTATTTGTGCTATGGATTTTTCTTTCATTGAACCACAAAAAGAGGATTTTGTTTATTTTGATCCTCCTTATCATAAATCAGGTGAGAAGTTTTATACCAGATTACCCTTTGATGAGAATGATCAAACGAGACTTAAAGATTTTGCTACAGAACTTAATAATCAAGGTATAAAAATAATGATTTCTAATAGTAATACTCCCTTTATTAGAAACTTATACAAAAATTTTAATATTAGTATTATTAAGGTTAAATATTCCATGCCTGAACACAATAAAATATCTGATGAAGTAGTTATTACAAATTATCAATTACCACAATAGCTTAGTTATATTCAAACTTGATTAATTCAAAGCAATAATCTTGAGTCTTAAAAGCTTCTTCTAGATCTTGCATATGACGATTCCTAACATAATAATCATTAAAAGCTGATATTGATTTAAGGATTACCTTTTTGTTGACTATATCTTCCTCTATCACTACTAATTTACTTAATACCCCAAAATCAATATATTGGTTATAACGTTCAATAAGAAATTTCCTCACTTTATACCATACTGAATCAGGATTTAATTGCCTACTAAGCTGCAATAGATAATTTTGTTTTTCATCTTCAGTATTATTCTGCTTCGCTTCAAGTTCAGTAAATTGTATGATTTGTAACTGCCCAATACTACTGCCATAAATCATTCGTACTTGCTGCAATATTTTATCTTGGCTATGTTCTGAAAGTAGCATATTTTTAAGCAATTTTATTTGATAACTATTACCTACTACCCCAATAAATGAGCAGGAGCTTAGTAATTCATAAGCTGAATCAGGATCAAAAATACCGACGATTTTACGTTTTAACTGAGCTTGCAAGCTAGTATCAAGGCTGTTTTCTATCTTATCTAGATATCGCTCTTTAGTGTTGTTTAAGTCACTAGATTTAAACTGAAACTTCTCACAATTAGCTTTAGTAGTTTCACGTAACTCATGAGCTAAAGCTTTAGCCATATAGTTTAGTAACACTTTCTTATGGCCAAAATGATGTTCTGGGTATTGTTCTGCTAATTTCAATAAGAGCTTGTTAATAAAAGTAAGATTAAATGCTCGATTTGATTTTATCTGTAATAAATCAGCCTCTTCTTGGGTTAATGGATGGAAATCTGTTAATTTCTTTCTTTTGAACCAGCTTTTATGATTAACGGCATTAATTGCTGCATTATTGCTATTTGATGGTGTAGAGTCATATTTTTTAGAGATTTTATTAATAACTGCTTGTAGTGTAGTATTAATCCGTCCTGTTGTGATATTAGCACTAGAGAAATTAGTATTATCAGCTTGTTGTTGATCATTGGTTGAGCTTGTTATTTTGAATTGTAAATTTGTTTCAAGTTGTTGTTCTTGTAACTGAGTTTGGTTATTATGATTAAATATATTTTTTTCATTTTGAAAAAATGTAGATTTGCTAGATCTAGATTTATTAGATATATTTTTATTATTATCTATATATATTGTCTCATCCAAACTTTTTTCGGGTTGACCTGAAATTTCTTTCGGGTTGGGACGAAAACTTTTTCGTGTAGTGCTAAAATTTTTTTCGTTTTTACCTAAAGATTTATGATTATAAGGCTGGAAATCTTTTGCTAATTTCACACAGGGAGTATTACGACATTTGATACCATATTTAATAATGGTTGAGGTAGAAAGATTGATGAACCCAGATTGTTCTAGTTCGAGTAGACATTGTCTTACTCTTCGTTGACAAACCCTTAAGTGTTGTTCAAAGAAATGATAGGTTTCCTGAAGTTCATCAATGCTATTATTATGATAGATTTGCAAGCGGAAGACTATTAGAGATAGTAGTTGCCTTGCAGTTTTACTTAATGTTTTACCATTATGAGATGAGAGATTACTCCATTCAGGGGGGATAAAATTACCAACAAAATTATAGAAAATAATTGAATTTTGATCATCAAAATTATGCGTTGCACAATCATGAGTGAAATGTGAGCAGCATATAGTGTGCATAAGACCTCAACTTAAACATCAGGTTTAATCGAGGTAGTAAGAGGATTAGAATGCTATTTTTCAAAATGCAAGGAGCATATAGTGAGCATACGGAGTATGGAGATAAAATTAGCAGATTAAGAAAAGCTAGGAGGTAAGGTGGTGGGCGATGGGGGAGTTGAACCCCCGACCTTTACGATGTCAACGTAATGCTCCAACCAACTGAGCTAACCGCCCTTAATTTTGCAATCCAAACTAATCTATAATTACAAAAATTTCAAGTTCTATTTGCACTATTTACAATATTCAACTATAATGCTACCTAAATATGTATGTGTGATGCTGCCTTTGACTTTAAAATCTAAAGCTTTTGATATTAATAATAATTTTGTAGTTACCTTAGACGGCCCTGCTGCTTCCGGCAAAGGAACAATCGGCAAAAGATTAGCTGAGAAATTTAAACTAACCTACTACCAATCAAGCATTGTTTATAGAAGTCTTGCTTTATCTTGCTTAAATCAGGAAATTGACCCTACTGATACTAAGGCAGTAATTGAATTGTCAAAAACTGTTAAATATCTAGAAGATAGACAATTAAATGATGAGCGGATTAGCATCGTAGCATCACAAATTGGAGTCATACCTGAAGTAAGGATTAATCTAGGAAAATATCTAGTAAAACTGATAGAAACAACTCCTAGAATTATAATGGAAGGTAGAGATATTGGAACAGTAATTGCTCCATCTGCTGACTTAAAAATCTTTATTACAGCAGATGTAAATATTAGAGCGGAAAGAAGATATCAAGAGTTACTATCACAAGGGAAGTCATGTAACTTAGAAGAAGTTTTGTCTCAATTAAAAATACGAGATCAAAGGGACACAGAGCGCAACGCGGCTCCGCTGACCGTCTCAAAAGGAGCTTTAGAAATTGATACTTCCTATTTATCTCCAGAAGAGATAATAGATATTATAATGAAATTTATCGAGATTAGTTAACAACTATTTTTATGCGTCATAGTTGTTTATCTATGTTTGGACGCGCTGAATGAGTATTACATTAGACTTTTTCAGCTATTATTAACTTTTTAAAAATTTTATACTAGATTGACGCAAAGCTAGTATCAGAGAAAAATATGCAAACACAATTTAAGAAAAAATTTGTTCCTCAGCTTGCTGAAATAACTATTCAAAATAACGAAGATTTTGAAGCAATGCTAAATGACGTTAGTACCAGTCATGTTAAAGAAGGTACTGTTGTTAAAGGTCAAGTAGTTGGAAATAACAAAGGCGTTATCATAGTTGACGTAGGACTTAAAAACGAAGGTAGAGTTCCTATAGAAGAATTTTTCTTAAGCACCAATCAACCTTTACCAGAAATAGGCGATATAGTAGATGTCTATATTGAAAAAATTGAAGGACGTAATGGTAGAACTATTTTAAGCCGTGAAAAAGCTATCAGAGAAGAAGCGTGGGGACATTTAGAAATTGCGTGTGCAAAAAATCAGTTTGTTGATGGAGTTATATTTGGACGCGTTAAAGGTGGATTTACCGTTGATCTATCAGGCGTTGTCGCCTTCTTACCAGGTAGCCAAGTAGATGTTAGACCAATTAAAGACATCTCCTCATTAATGGGTATAAAACAACCTTTCCAAATTCTTAAAATGGATAAAAAACTTGGTAACATCGTAGTTTCTAGAAGAGCTATTATGGAAGAATCAAGATCTGAAGCTCGCGATGAAATGTTAGCTAAAATTAAGAAAGGCGTAATATTAGACGGTATAGTGAAAAATCTTACCCCTTATGGCGCATTTATTGACTTAGGTAATGTAGACGCTTTATTACACGTTACAGATATTTCATGGAAAAGAATAAATCACCCTCAAGAAGTTTTATCTATTGGGCAAAAAATTAAAGTTGCAGTAATTGATTTTGATGAAACAACAAAAAGAATTTCCCTTGGTATGAAGCAGCTAGATGACAATCCATGGCAAAACATAAAAGATGAATTCCCTGTTGGAGAAGTAAAAATTGGTAAAGTAACCAATATTGCTGATTATGGTGTATTTATCGAGTTAAAAGATGGTATTGAAGGACTTGTTCATACTAGCGAAATTAGCTGGATAAAAGCAAATCAACATCCTAAGAAAATGCTTACTATCGGTCAAGAAGTGCAGTTTAAGGTTTTAGAAGTTGATATTAATAAACATAGAGTATCTCTAAGTATCAAACAATGCCAAGAAAACCCTTTAATTGAATTTGCTAAATCACATCCAGTTAATAGCGTAATTAAAGACGCACCTATAAGAAATATCACTGATTTTGCTATGTTTGTAGCATTAGATGAAAATTTAGATGGCATGATTCATGAATCAGATATTAGCTGGGAAGGAAATGGCGCTGAATTATTAAAATCTTATAAAAAAGGCGATAAAATAGATTGTAAAGTATTATCTATTGATATTGAAAAAGAGCGTATAGGTCTTGGTATCAAACAATTAACAGAAGATACATTACAAGAAGATTACGAAAATTATAAGAAAAACATGAATGTTTCATGTGTAGTTAGCTCAATAAAAGATGATGGTATAGAAGTATCTTTGAATGAGAAAATCACCGGCTTTATTAAAAAAGCTGATCTTTCAAGCGAGAAATCAGAACAAAAAGTTGAAAGATTTAATATAGGTGATAAAATCGAAGCTCAAATTACTAATATAGATAAAGCATCTCGTAAAATTACCCTATCAATAAAGGCTCTTGAACTTGAAGAAAGAAAAAAAGCTATCAAGGAATATGGTACTACTGATAATGGATCAAATTTAGGAGACATTCTTGGAGCTGCCCTTGATAAAGGAAAGCAAGAATAATTACTGCTTAAAGTTAAAATAATAAGCGCAAAAGATCCAAAATAACTTTCAATTTTGTCACAAAATCTAATTTAATATTAATTTTGTCAAAAGATGAAAGTTATTTTGAAATTTTATCACTTCCAATGGCTACCAACTTAAAGAATAGTTTAATAATTCTTTAAGTTGGTAGAGTATATATAATAGGAAACTAAAAAGCAGTACAATGGATAGTCTAATAATTAAGGGTGGCGTTTCACTAAAAGGAGATATTAATATTAGTGGAGCTAAGAATGCAGCCCTACCAATTATGGCTGCCGCTCTACTTACAAATAAACTTACCTTAAACAATATCCCAAAACTTACTGATATCATTACCATGAAGACTTTACTTGAGGAAATTGGTAGCACTATCACTACAGTAGATCATCAAGATTCTTTTACTATGAAATTTGATAGTAGTAATATTAACAACTTAGTCGCTCCATATGATATAGTAAAGAAAATGAGAGCTTCCATTTGTGTTCTTAGTCCTTTACTAGCTAGATTTTCTAAAGCTAAGGTATCTTTACCTGGAGGATGCGCTATAGGGGCAAGGCAAGTTGATTTACATATAGAAGTTCTACAAGCTATGGGAGCAACCATCAAAGTAGAAAATGGTTATATTAATGCAAAAATTAATGGTAGATTAAAAGGAGTTAATTTTACTTTTAAAAAAATATCTGTTGGAGCAAGTATTAATGCTATAATGGCCGCTACTTTAGCAGAAGGAGAAACCATATTAGATAACTGCGCTCAAGAACCTGAAATAGTTGATTTATGCTGTGCCTTAAAAAAAATGGGAGCAGAAATTGAAGGTATAGGTACTAGCTCCATAAAAATTATTGGTAAAAAGCATTTAAATAATGCTGAATATACAGTAATGGCAGATCGTATTGAGGCTGGAACTTATATGATAGCTGCAGCTATCACCAAAGGAGATTTAAATATCTGCGGAATTAATTATAGTCTTGTTGAAAATCTAGCCTTAAAACTTATTGAAGCAGGAATAAAAATTGCACCAACTGATAATGGTTTAAAAGTTTTTTGCATAAATCCGATAAAAGCCGTGGATATGCAAACAAATCCCTACCCTGGCATTGCAACAGATTTTCAAGCACAATTTATGAGTTTAATGACCATTTGTAATGGCTCTTCTATTATAA
Source organism: Candidatus Rickettsia vulgarisii (assembly GCA_050920655.1). Classification (GTDB taxonomy): domain Bacteria; phylum Pseudomonadota; class Alphaproteobacteria; order Rickettsiales; family Rickettsiaceae; genus Tisiphia; species Tisiphia vulgarisii. The sequence continues at coordinate 857,321 of CP133317.1, forward strand.
CAGAAAATATCTTTGAAAATCGATTTATGCATGTACCTGAACTATGCAGAATGGGAGCTAATATTAGCGTTAACGGAAATAAAGCTAAAGTACTTGGTGTACCATTCTTGGTAGGGACGGAAGTTATGGCAAGCGATCTTAGAGCTTCAGTAGCTTTAGTTTTAGCTGGTCTTGCTGCGCAAGAGCAAACAACTGTACATAGAATCTACCATTTAGATCGTGGATATCAAACTATAGAAAAGAAATTAAATAATTGCGGAGCAAATATACTTAGAGTGAGATGATTATCTATTATCATGAGCTAAGGAAGCTTTAGACCGTAGCAATCTCATGAGATCACAAACCACATTTATGTGGCTTGTGATGCGATTTATTATATTTTATGCTGCTGCTACTTTATCTCTTAGCACTTCTACTAGCTTACTAATAGCTTCTTCAGACTTAATATTTTCAAGAATTGCCAATTCACCAGCTAATCTATTTAAAGCTGATTCATAAATAGTCCTTTCTCTATAAGATCTATCACTATCAACATTCTTATAAAGATCTCTAACTACTTCTGCTACCGCTACAACATTACCAGAATTTATTTTACTCTCATATTCTTGAGCTCTTCTGCTCCACATCCTGTTACCTTGCTTAGGTTTGCTTTGAAGGGTAGAATATATTAAAAGTAAATCATTTTTACTAACAAGTTTTCTTAAACCAGATGCTGCTGCCCTATTAACAGGTACTTTTAGAGTCATTTTATCTTGAGGAAATGATATTACATAAACTTTTATAGTGGTACCTACTATAATTTGATGTTCTATCTTTGTTATTTCCCCAACTCCATGAGATGGATAAACAATTCTTTCTCCTATTTTAAATTCAGGTGATGTTGGCATAGTTACTCCTTTCCATAATAAAACTTAAGAAATAGATTTGTAGGAAATCATGCTACATATGATTTTTTATCTTAAATAGAGGTAAATTGTTGTAATTAAGGTACAATATTAATAACTACCCGCTATTAATTAATAAAGCATTTTATTACGCAAATTTATTCCGAGAGTCAGTATATCACATTTTTATAAATTTTTAAAGTATAAGTTACAAAAAACATACTGTCATAAAATTATATAATATACTTAATAAAATAAACCTTAGGGGGACTAAGCTTTAACAAGTTTTTAAAATATTAAAAATAAGTGGAAATTAGTTTAAAAATAAAGATTTTTCCATTAAATTTAATTTGATACATAAATCTATAAATTTTAACTAATGCAAAATGCAAAATTTTTTATCAAGAATAACTATTTTTAAAATTATACCTAACTAAAAATTGTAATCACCTATACAAGAACTAACATATTGTAATATTTACAAAAAATTAACCTTTTTCTTTATTACGTTAATTTATCAATTATATTTAACGGCAATTTTAAAAGCAAAAATAAGTGATTATAGTTTTGCTTTAAAAGCTTATTTAACTTAAATTTGAGAAATTATATATGAAGAAAAACTCATCCATTGAATATTTTAATCCTTATAACACTAATAAATATTATGATCTTATTGAAAATGGGAATAAACTCTATGATGCAGGGAATTATCTAAGCGCTATAGCCCAGTATAATAGAGCAATAAAGATAGACCCTGACACCAATACTCATGCCGCATCTTTACAAGGCAATAGCGCTTAAGGCAAATGGCTCATACGATGAAGCTATGAAGATTTATGATATCTTAATAAGCAAATCTTCAGAAAACTATGACGCTTACCTTGGAAAAGCAAATTTATTAAATGATACTGGAAAACATAGCGAGGCTATAAAAACTTATGATACTTTATTAAGTAAAAATCCAAATTTAATTTTAGCTAATTACAATAAAGCAGAAGTATATTTTAATGCTGGTGAATACAAAAAGGCTCTTAGTTGTTATTCAACTACACTAAAATGTTATAGTAATGATACAAGTGATTATAATAGTAATACAGACCCAAGTAGAGCAGATGTTATACATAGAATAGGAAATACATACCATAAATTAAAACAATATGATTCCGCTATAAAAATGTATAATGCAATAATAAAGGACAATATACTTGATCCAGAACTTCATTTTAGACAAAGCTCTGGCCATTATATTGGAAAAGTATACAGATGCTTTTAAAAGCTGTCAGTTAGCGGTAAAAACAGGAGGATTAAACACCCCTCATCTTAATGAAACATACAATATGATATCAGAGGCAATTACAAATCAACATGTATTGGAAAGAATGTTAATATTAACTCAATGCAAGATCACCATTATCATGATAATGGTGATCTTGCACAAATAGGAAACGATACATGTTATTGGGATAGCTACAGAGATTCTTATATTTAAAAAGTATGAGTCATTGGATAATCATAAATGCATCTTGTGTTCTTTATTACTTCTCTAAAGGATTTTATTATATAAAGTAATATAAGAGTCCATATGCTACGGGATCTAAAGCTCCCGTAATAAGATCACCACTTAAAAGAAGTTGGTGATTTCTAAATTAACTATCCCATTTATCTTCTTCTTTCAAATTGTATTTAGTCATATTAGATTTAGCATCTACACGATATTTATTAATATTTTCAACAGTTTTCTCAATTCTATTCTTAATAAATTTCTCTCGTTCTTCAATTTTATTTAAGACTGCTTTACTATAATCCACATTGTAAATAGATAATTGCAGATCTGATACCTCTTTACCAATATCATCAGGAAATTTACCAGCAGGAGATTTACTACCATAATATTGTTTTAATAATTCTGGCATTTCTTCTTTTCGTATATTATTTCTACCATAATGTCTTGAAAGAATTTGTAAGTTATCATCTATATTTCTTTGATCTCTTATATGCAATTCTTCCATTTTCGTTGACATATCAATAGAAGCGCTTAATGTATTAACATCTTGTATAGCGTTATTATAATACTGAGCTAGTAAAGCTGGCATTTCTTCTTTTTCTATCTTGCTATCAGGATATTCTTTTGATAAGAAGTCTAAATTTTCTTTAACTCTTGCTTCAGCCCTTTCTTTTGCAATCTCATAACGTTCTTTTCTTCCAATATATCTATCTTCCTGTATTAACTTATTTCCAACCTTATAGGCATCTTCTATCATTTTACGAGTTTGGCTATCACTCGCTTTCTCTCTCATAAATCTATCACCCATTAATACCGGTTCTTCACCTGCAGATAGTTGACTATCTATGTCATACTTAAGTTTCTCATAAGACATTTTTTCATAATCATTATTACCTGCTCCTCCTTGAATTTGAACTCTAGCTAAATATTCTGGAGATAAGATATCTGCACCTTCTGCAATAGTTTCTTTGTTAATTTTATTATTAAGTTTTTTATATTCTAGTTCTCTATTTGTATCCTTTAAAGCTTCATGATAAGTTCTAAGCCTTCGATCATTATAATCAAAGTCATGCCATGCTGCACCTGTTAGATTACCTTCAAACGCATTACGTAAATCCTCACCAATTACACCAGTAATAGCTGCGCGTTTTATCCCCTCATAACCAGCGTAAATTCTTTCCCCTCTATTAAGACGTTTAGCTTTATTTATCTCCTTCTTACTCTTAACACGATTATCTATCTCTTGCCACATTCTTAGAGGAGCAATCTTTTTACCAAATAATCCGACTCCTCGAGCTGACATTTCCTGATGTGAATTAGCATAGGCTTTTTGGAAATCCCTAGTATATTTTGCATCACTAGCTAATTCTCTTAAACTACTTCCTTTGCTGGTATCTTTTAGTATGTTATCTATTTCCTCTTTCTCAGTTTTATTAAGCGCACTATATTTTTTAGATTTCATTACACCTGCTAAACCATCTTTAAGAGTAGAATAATCCTGTTGAGCAAGGTCATCTAAATTAAGTTTACGAGTTGGATCTAGATTTTTGAGTCTATCTTCTAAAGCCTGTCTATAATTGGCAACTGCCTCAGGGTCTACATCAGTACGATCTATACCATATTTTCTTCTAACTTCATCTAAAACGCTAGGATTAGCAGATTTAGTTAAGGCTTCTTTTTGTAAACGGCCGATTATTCGCTCCTGATAATACTCAGCAGCTGCCATACTAGGATTTTTAGCCATTTCATACAACTTTAGTAATGTAGGGTGGTTTAGCCCTTCTTTTGATATCCAAGAATCTGCTCTACTAGCCCGTCGTTTTACATAATCCTTTGCAGGATCAATTGCATATTTTTGAGTCTGATCAGCAGTATATTTTTTTATTGAATTATAAGCATTATCTCCAACTCGTTGAATACTTGTTAAATTCCCTGAAGTACTTGATAAAAACCTAGCAGAAGAAACAGCAACTTCATTAAATTTCTTAAGCAGATAAACACATACAAAAATTAACAATAACCCATCAAGCTGAACAAACTTACCATTAAAGAAATCAGTAAGTCGTTTTGTGTCTTTAACTGGATCTAAGAAAGGAAATTCAATATACCTCTCTCCAGTACATTCATATGCTAAACATAGTTTCCCAAACTCGGAACCATCATCCACTCGGTGATCCACTGGTATTAATATATTTGCTTTTTTCTTAGTAAATTTATTAGATTTCATTGGTGATGGGAACCACCAATACAATATTGAATCTCCAAGACTAGAATCTAAATCATCATTTATATTTCCAAAGAGCGTATTTATTGGTCCTAAATCTGGAAAATCATATTTACATACTGCAAAGCCAAGAGAAGAATATATTTCACTTCTTACAATCATTGAAATAAAAGCTATACCAGTAAATAAGATTATTGGTTGAATTGCGTAAGAAATTAATTGTCTTAACCAATTTTCAAACAATGAACGAGTTATACCAAATAACATGAAACAAATAAATATTGGCGCCATTATAATAATCATACCAATAGTTATTAAAGCGGTTAGGTATATAATAGTAGCTTTAAATACCATCATGAATATAAAACACAAGGCTATTAAAAATAGAAATATATAGATAAAACCTAACGCATCAGTAAATAGTAAAGAAAATAACTTGGCCATAGTCTGGGGAGCTATCATTAGCCCTATAAGACTGGAAGAACCAGGACCAGTATTACCTGTCTCCTTAATTATTTGTAATATTTGCTCTACACCTTCTATAAAAAATACAAATAAATAATCATGAAAAAACTGCCAGCTACTAACTGAACTAAGCATTGTAGAAACTATACTAACCTTTAATAACCTCACTATTAACTCAGTATGAGTGAAATTAACATTTCCTATTAGAAAATTAGCAGCCATAAACATTATGTATAAAGTCAATAAAGCCGAAACAGTTATCCTATATCCTGGTGTTTTGATGATATTCTCATATACAGATCTAACTAACCCAGGATGTTTTTTATTACCAAATAACTCTTCTTTTATTAGATTTGTTAAAAATTCTAAAGGATCAGGCCTAGTATCGCTAACTCCCGATTTAATCACTACACGATATTGACCATTATTATCATCATAAAACTTATCCAATATTTTAAAATACAAAGAACATTGGGAATAGTTGGTAGACTTATTTTTATCCCCATCATACTGATAATTTACTCCACCAGCTTCTATATGTTCTCCTCTTTTAGTAAGATCATACAACGTATGTCCAGTATTAGGCTCACCTAAATGACCTGTAATACCTTTTGGAGAACGTTGGCTGTCTTCTGAGAGATTAGGGTTTTCACCGCGCTTAGCAATTAAGTAATACAATCCTTTACCGTTTTTGAATAAACATGGAGCGTTAATAATCTTTGCGTCTTTAGTATCAGTACACATTCTATTATCTATGAAACGACACTCTTGTAGTCTCTTTGAAAATTCAGATAATGTACAAGAATGTTCTTCTTTACCAAACCATGGACCCCAAGCTGATAATTCGCTAGAACTATTTTTATCGCCTTTTCCATAATCCCAAGTTTTTACTAATATAGTTAATGGTTGACCATTAACATTATATCCGCTATTAACCCACGGAGCTGATTGGTTATCTGGTTGAGGAGCGCTAATATTACCTTCTTGCTCATCTGATGCATAACCATACTCATGTTTTGTTGGTTTTTTATATCTTGAAGAAATAACAAATTTTATAAAACCAAAATCATCTGCATCAATACACCTATCCCCTGTACACCCAGAGAGACTTATCATAGAAATTATCAAAATAGCAAAAAATTTCTTCATGTATTAAAAAACCTAGATTACTTACTTTTATATAAAATCATAAACACATCAAGCTGTAGAATTATTCTTTATCATTCCTTGAAGCTAAGATCTTCTTAGTATATTCTTTCTTATCATCATCCTGCTTTGCCATATAATTCTGATCTATTACTTTATCTTTAAATACTTTAGCCACTCTTGTCACGGGCACAGTAACAGGTTTAGCCACAAATTTCCCTGCATCTGTGATATCCGAAACTATACCAGATGCAGGATTATCACGTTTTTGGAACTTGCCTTCTTGTCTTGCAGGGGAAACATTGGTTAACATAGAAGATACTGTTGTAACATAATCTACAATACCATGAGCCATCTTAGAAAAAAGATAGAATAATAACGCACTGCTAAATACTATTAAGAACGTGCCAGGAGCATTAATATTATCTATATTACTAATCTCTGTTATTCTTGGTATAAAGAAAGGTATTCCAAGGAAAAACCATAGTGGGAAAGAGAAATTAATAGGTAGATCTAAATGACTTAAATCTAGCCCTATTCTAATTGGAATTAACACTCCCCAACAAGCTCTAACAACAATTTTAGTAATTTGTTGATACATTAGCTGATCTATCAATAAGAAAAATATTAATAATATAGTCGGTTGTATTACATAACTAAATAAAGTAGACAACCAATTATCAAAAATGCTTTTGGTTTTCTCAAATAACATTAATATTATAAAAAATGGGGCTAACGATATCATTACTGATAAACCTACATAAGCAATTACATAACTTACTATTACCTCTAAAATAGCTCTAAAATATAATAAAAGTGAATAAATAGTGATAATAGCTACAAAAGTTAAGCCATTATGAATTTGTAACAACTCAATGAATAATAATAGCCAAAATCTACCATCAGTATATTTGTCAAAGATAGGATCAATAAAACCAAAAATATTAGATTTAGTTCCCGTAAGACCTACTATGTTAGTCATTAAGTAATCTGTACCTTTAATATAGGCATTAAACAGGTACTTGTTAAAAAATTCCCAACTAGTATCCCCTAATAAAATTACTATTATGGTTATCTTAAATATTCTAATTACTAGATCCTTAGCGGTTATTTGCGTTGCACCAGCTAAAAAAGTTAAGCCATAAATACATATATATAAAACCAAAGCAAGTCTTCCTATCCTTTGCAGAGAAGAATTACGAACTAATTTTCTATAAAAATCTGCCGTAAACTTATGAAACTGATCTGTAATAGGCTTTACAACTCCTGTATAGATAATGTCAGAAAACCACGTGGTTCCAGTATAATTTGCGTAATTTACATTAATACTACCTTTAACTTCAGGGTTAGGGTTTTTCACTTTTAACCAAATATAACCAGATTCATAAGCATCAAATGATACATCTTTGCTAAGTGGCATTCCTACTCTCCCAATTTCTGGCGACATAGAATCATCTTTTACTATAGTATACTCAACTTCTATATCTTGATGTTGTTCAGTGGTAAGTTTTTCGTTACCATTTCCTATCTCAACAATCATAATATAACGCCCGAAATGCAAGAAATTAGTTCTTAAATTATTAGGGCTAGCATTAAGCCAATTATAAAAGTTCGTTAGAGAAGAATACCCTCCTATCCAATCATTCATTAAAGGTTTACTTAATGAATAAAATATATTTTGTATTGACCAATCCGTGATAAAATCCAAATCACCTCCTGTATCAGATTTATAATACAAAAAGCTTTTGCTCATAAGTGGGGAATATACAAAACTTTCTGATTCTTTCTTTATTACATGGCCGCCAACCGTAATTTTCATCCCCCTACCTTGATCATAAAAACATAGAGGATCATTATCTTTACCATTTGCCGCGCTAGGACAACTTGGTCTTTTATTTAACATGTTGAGCTCAACACTAAGAGCTGGATTACCTACCAAACATAATTTACTATAATTAAAATTTGGCTTATCAACGCATAAATAACTAGAGCCAGATGACAGCTCTTTACAAAATGCCCTAGTATTTGAATATATTATTTTATTATCCATACCACTTTTTGTATGAAGCATTGATGCGCTTCCTTCTGTATCGCCTAACTCTTGTGATATTAAATTATCTTCCGTAGCAACTCCAAAAAAATCTCCTGAACTACCTAAAGTAATATTTATTACATCTCCTTTTTCTACACAAATTTTTTTCCTATTTTTAAAAGAAATATAATCTACATAATCTTGCATTTTATTAAACGCTATATTTGGATAATCTTTATCCGGATCAGTAGTATTAAATTTAGGAAAACCCACAGCTTCATACTTTTTAGTTTTAGGATTATATTCTTTTATAAATACCTGTGGTCTATCAAATCTTGGATCTACACGATAAAGTATTCGATATTTTCTGGAATTTGCGGCAGTAGCGCCTAAAGTACTCCAATCAAATCTAATAGCTTTATCTTTCATAACATACTTACCAGTAGAAACCCAAACATCAGGATTTTCTAGATTTAAGTAAGTATTACCTTCTTGAATTGAGTCACCAGGAGATGGGGTTTCTAAACATGCTTGAAACCAAGTTTTAAGCCCGTCATATGTTTGGTTCATCCAATCATATTTTTCATCCTTGTCGCTAGCTCTTGCAGAATATGAGAAAAGAAAAATTAAGCTAACGCAAAAATAAAATAATGATTTTCGTATAGACATTACTTTCCCCTTAAGCTTTTGCCATACAGATAAAATTATACGTTTAAAATTTATCATTTTATTACTTATTTTTTGTTAACTAGGTAGTAGCAGAACCACCATCATTATTATCTTTCTTACCTTCTCTGTTCGCCTTATTAACTTTATCCAGAGTTTTATTTCTCGTTTTCAATCTCTGTTTTGCTTTTTGCTTAATTTGCGCTCTACTATTCTTATCTAAGCCAACTTCTCCTAAAACTTTCTTTTCTGCTGCATCTGACATACTTCTACCCATTTGCGTTGCGGATGGACCAGCTGTACTAGTTAATTTTGCTACCATCTTACCAGAAAACTCAACATAACCATACATACCATAAGCAATAATAATTAAAGCAATAAAATGCTGCATATTCACTCCCATCATACCAGAACGATAATCCATACCCCAAGGAGCAAACCAGTTAATACAAAAAATTGGCACATCAATAAATGCCGGTGTAAAACCTGCTATCCCTATAAACGGCATTTTGATAGGTAAAGCACACTTCCAACACACGCTAAAGCCAAGAACATAATCTAAATAAATAGTAAATAATTGAGTCATAACAATGATACCAGCCATTAAAATTACTGGTTCCATCATATATCTAAGAGTAAATCTTACCCAGTTCTCAAATAAATATCTAGTAAAGTCAAAAAGCATAAAGGTAAAAAATAATGGCGCTATACCTACCAACAACGCAACTGCCATAAATGCCATAACATACACTGCTATAGCTCTTAAAGCTGTAATAATAACAATTAGAACAGCTATAAATACTAGAACAAAATATATTACTCCGCTTAATCCCATTGATAGGAAAGATAACAATTGACCTGAAAAAGTTTTTCCAAATAATATTTTGCTCATTACAGCATCTAAAAACATAAATGGATTTGCAATGGTATTAGTAGTTGAAAACATACTATAACCACTCATATTAGAAATTATACCATCTGAGAAATTACTAATTAAAGGTCTAATATAATTATTAAAAAATTCAAAAGTACTACCATTCATTAGACCACTAACTATGGCGATTTTTACTATTCTAATCAATAAATCTTGTTGGTTAATTTTAACGATACCAAGTATAAACATCGCTCCATAAGTCATAACATAAAGAATTAATGTTAACTTAATATAGGTAAAAAAGTTAGAACAATTATTGCCTCCACCATAGCAGGTCATATTTTTAAAAATTTTGATAGAAGCATTTTCAACTTGTTCCCTTAATGTTTGGAATAATGGATTTAAAATCTGCAACGTAAAGCTCCCAACCTTCATTGAAGTAAACATCTGAACTCTATATCTACCGTAACTATCTTTGTAATCTTCTGGCTTATTTAAAATGCGCATATATAAATAACCAGCTTTATCCATTTTTATTTTTGCGTTTCCATCATCATCTGTATTAATATCAATAGTACTGCAAGCGCTACCACATTCGTTAATATCTTGATCATAAGGCACTACCTTAAATTGTACCTTACCGCGATTAGCAAAACCTGGATCATCCCGTCCTTTACCGTTCTTTCTTTTACACTTGGTTTGTTTTATATTTAAAACATAACCTCCTGTATTTTTGCTATAATCTGAAGAATTAGACCATAAACGATATTGCAAATATTCTTTTGCTTCCCGAGTTGGTGTTATATTGTAAATTATTTGATATTTATTATTATCATTATGCTGACCATTATTATATAACCCATCATAGGTTTCATTTCTTTCATATTTAGCAAGTCTATAGTTACTACCTAAAAACTCAGCGTTTGTTGGCGCCTCATTATTATCTAGTCTAGACACTAAACCAACAGGTGCAGCATACCAAAAATACCTCTCATTTTGATATGAACCCTTTATTTTGGTCATATCCTTCTCTGAACGATCAACATTAGGGGAAGTATTGCACAATCCTGATGCAATGTTTACATTATTAGAACATTCTAGGTTAACCTTGGTAAGTAATTTACCAATCTCAGGTTCAGTAAGTTCATTATACTTAGAAATGGGAAAAGTAAAATATCCATCATCTCTATATTTCTCAGGAGCAGGACTAGTAATATTATGCCAAAATCTTACTGGAGTACATTCATATTTATATTCAGTAGCTCCTACAAAGTCAATTATACACCAAGACATTGCTGTTACTGTCTTTTCTACAAAACTCCAGCATACTTTTTTTGGATTTTTGTGCATACACTCATTATTTATATTACAATCGCCTGACAATCTACAATCACTGACATACTCTCCAGAATATATTGAATATCTACCACATAATGGCTCATATTTATCTTCACCTTCTGAGCAATTTGCTTCCTCACGTTCATTATTAAAAACATCTTTAACATAGACCATTTCACTTGCTACCGAATGCTTCTGATTAGGTAGAATAGAAACTAAAATACTATCACCTGAATATAACTCGGCTATATTACGCCATTTATTAGTTTTTGCGTTAAAAATTAAAGATACAGGTTCAGCATCAACATCTTCTACTCTAGGAATCTCTACTCTTTTACCATTATTATCTAAATCTGATTCTTGTTGAATATTGTTTCTTGGTAAATATGCTTTACAAAGGCTTATCTCCCCTTCTATCTTTAACTTAATTTCCTGATCTTTTGCAACACTCATATTAGAATTCGTCCAATCCTTCCCATAATGAGCAGGATCATATTTATTTTCAAATGATCCATCAGGCTTGTTAATAGTAACTAAGGTATTATTTGCTGTTGCATCAAGCATAAAACTATTGGTGACGGTATCACTCATACCTTCACCTTTATCTGGATCATACCTAAGCAAACAACCATCAGTTATTTTCAGGGAACCAATAAACATAATTATAGTCATAACTACACAAACAATGAGAGCGGCTATCCCTAAAATTAAGATAAGTTGCATTAATTTATCTTTCATACTGTCATACCCAAATTAACCACCAGCCATGCCTCCTCCGCCCATACCGCCACTACCAGATGACCCACCACCCATCATATCGCTAACTCCTCCGCTACCGCTACCACCACCATGAGAATCTGAAGCTTGTTCTCCACCTTTCCTTCCTTTCTCCTGCTCTAAAGGATTTTTCTCAGGAGGTTTTCCTCCTGAAATTTCTCCTGCAGCTTTAGCATAATCCATAGCTTTTTTAGCTAGGTCTACTATTGCAGTAGGACTAGCTGTTACTGCTTCCATGATAGGCCCTCCAGTAATCTCGGCAGCAAGCTGACCTATTGATTTGGAGAAAAAGTAAAATATTATAGAAAAAACTAATACTCCTATAAGTTCTAAATATAAATTCATAGTATCTCTAAGAGTAAAGACTCGGAAAAGTATTAAAAGATGCTGCTCCCAACCATACCCTGCATAATAATTTAATAACTTGTAACCAGCGCTACTTTTACATTCTTCAGGCTTTGAATCTGGTAATCCTATTTGAAAAGTACTAAAATCTCTATCATTATATGTATAATCACGTCGTATAAACTCACAATTCTTATATATCGCCGTATCATATAAAGTAACTAATAGCGCAATAAATCCAGCTATTACCGCTGGCTGCAATGTACAAGATATACATATTTTTAACCATGCATCGAAATATGCTTTAGTCCTGTTAAATAACGCCATAGGAATAAATATTGGAGAAACATACGCCATAGCATAAATAGTAACTAAACATACTAAATAGTTACTTATAAAATATAACATAATTGAAAGGAATATTACGGCAAATGCAATTCCTGATACCACTACAATAATGTTACCTGAAGCAAGCATACCAAACATTACTGTAAAAAATTTAAATGTATTAGCAGACCTTTCAATAAAACCTTGTATATCCGTTTTCATTGAAGGACTAGTTATAGTTATAACAGAACCAGTCCCTACAGAAGTACTAGAAAGGCCACTGAAAATTGGTGAGGTATTATTAACTAAATTTAAACCAAGATAATAACCTATACGACAATCGATAGAATCCCAAATTCCATAAAAATAATAATCTTTTTTATATTTTTTAGTATCAAACTGGCATAACCCTTTATTACCTGCAGAGTTAAAAACAATTTCAGCAAAATGTGGCGTAAGATTGCTAAGCAAAGGAAGAGCATATTCCGTCATACCATTTGCTCTAGTTTCCTTGCCATTTTGAAAATATATTGGACCTAACCCTACTGAAAAATACGTAACCACCACCATCTTAATGATAAATATTGCTACCTTATCTAAATCTTTATTTTCTTGAGTAAGAATCATATTAGTAGCAAAAAGCATAACATATAGTATTAGAGCTAATCTAATAGTTACTTTTAATGCCTCTTGGAACCTTGAAAAAGGATTCAATCCTATTATACTTGCATTACTAGTCCCAGGTTTACAACTATTATATCGAAAAAATACCTTATCTAACGTTTCTTTTACGCAATCCACAGCTGTGCCAGAAAAGTTAAATAAAGACTGGCTTTTAGTATTATTCCCATAACAACTACTACCTATGTTACGACATGGTTCATCAGGGGGTAAATCAGGTACCATATCCGTACGCTTACACGCTACTGGCATCTCTCCCCTAGAAGTTGACATAGTTAAACACATTAAATTATTAGGTAAAACCTTTACTGTTAAAATAACTTTATTTAATGTTTCATTATCTTCAAATGCAAGAGATTTGTCGGAATTAAAATCACCTATAGTTTTAGAATCATTAACATTAAGGGTAAATTGTTTACAAGTAGCTTTATCTTTATTCATAACACAGAATTTAAACTGCTTGTCTTCCGGTTTACAACCATCAGAAATTACATTCATATCAATATGAGAGATAATATAGCCATAAACCGTATATTCTTTTAGGTAATTATCCCTATCATTATATGGTAATGAGGCAGTAGGACATGAAGAACCAAATTCAGCAAAAACTTCTACTGAAAACAATAATAAACAAAAATATATTACGGTTTGTATTGCTTTATGCATTTTCATCAGAACCATCTTTTGTTTGCTGTTTTGGCTGACTATTTTTCTTTTTTTCCTCCCATTCTTGCTGTGGAGATTTAGGCAAAGGATAAGGTTTCCTATGGATGAGACCAAAATTGTTATTTCCACTCTTATCAATATTTGCATCTGTTGATGTTGATGATTGTGGATTTTTATTATCTAATTTTAACTCATCTATTTTCTCTGCAAGGAATGTTTGTAATTTTAGACCATCATCAAAGCTCTTCCTTTCTACTTCTGTAATCTCTCTTCCTTCTTCTTTAGCATTCTCATACGCCTCATTAAGCTCACCGCCCCTTTTTCCAGTTTCTACTGCTAAAAGCTGTGTTAATACTTCTGCTTGTTGGTCTTTAGGTAAGTTATCTTCTGATAACATTTTATTAATATGTTTTTTCTTATCTTCTAAACTTTTACCATCAAGTTCCTTAGATATAGATTCAACTTGTTCATTACCATGCATTGATCTTGTACTGCCTCCCATACCTAAAGAACCAGGCACTATTCTAGCTATGGAACCTCTCATCTCTTTTGATGATGCGCTTTTCATGGATTTCTCTTGAGCTAATTCTGGCTCACTAGAGTTTTGTTTATTTGTTTGCTTCTGACTTTCATGAACATCAAATAAATAATCATTATAATTACCTTTATATCCTTTATTCATCAATTCTTTAAATTGATCTATCCTTTCATTATATTTTTCTTCAGACATGGATTCTATTATCTTCTTATCTAACTGGAATTGCTCTGGACTAACCTTAGCAATATAATCAGCAACTACTTCATTTTCTTCATAACTTCGGCCATATATATTTTTATCTGTTTTTAGACTATTTTTAAAGTACTCTAGTTTTTCTAAATTAGAATTCTTTAAAAACTTCATAACTATAGGATTTTGAGTATATCTTAATTTTTTCTCTCCTGCCTCTTTATCTCTTAAAGTTTCTGTCCCACCTGTAGCAGTTTTATCTAATACATCGGCTTTCTCTAAGCCAGGTCTTGTTTCAGTTTCTGCTGTAGAAGATTGTAAATTTTTCTGCGTTGTATCACTAGAACTTACTGTATCAGAACCTGATGTTGTTTGTCCTTGTATAGGCAACTCTGCGCTTATATTATCAACAGATTCAATTTCAGCAGTTTCCAAAGTTGAACTAGAAGGAGGAACAGCAGCTTCAGTTCTTATTGGTTGTCTAGCACTACCACCTTCTCCTGTAGATACACTATCACCAGCTTCGTCTTCTCCTCCCTCTCCAGTTTCTAATAAATCATCAGCTTCATCTCCGCCCCCAATTGCTGATGAATCTCCAGCGGTTTGCCCACCACCACCAGCTTTCATATCCATAGCTCCTCCAGCTGCTCCTATGGCAGCCATACCAGCTTTAAATATTGCTTGAGGTTTAATAGTCACATTATTTAGCGCAACGCCTTCTGTCATATCAGCAGCAAATTCTGCTAATTGAGCGCTAAAATGATATATTAAATATAACGTAAAACATGCTGTAATTAATGCTAAAACTATGTCTCTAATTTTCTCAAAAAGTATTTTTGGTGAAACAAAGAACATTCCCGGTCCCAGCACAATTCCTTGCAAGAATTGAAACTTAGATAAAAATTTATCAGTACTAGTTCCACCAGGTTTTTCTTTTACCATTTCTTCAAGACTATCTTTAGCAAAATCAAAAAGTGTAGATAGTGGATTATTAAGCATATATCCTAGACTATTTTTACAGCTTTTCTCGTCTTCTGGGCTATACTTATTCCAATCATTATCGATATAAAATATTTTTACTTTTCTCTTTGCAGTAGAACCAGTTAATACTGAACTCTCTATACTACTTTCTATTATTTTTCCTGTATATTTACAATGACCATAAAAACCAAAATCATATACAGAAAACATCATAATCATAAAAGTTGTTACAACCATAGGTTGAAGTAAAAATGATATTAACAACTTCACCCATGATTCAAAATAACCACGCGTATATTCAAATAAAAGCATTGGAACAAATAGAGGCGCAAGTACACCTAATATAACTATAGATACTATACACATAACTGTGGCATTAACTAAAAATGCCCCAACTGAAATTACCAATAATGGATAAGACAATGCTAAAGATACAAGCGTCATATTTCCAGAAATAATTGCTGGTATTAATAGATATACATATGGTGGTGCTGAAAAACTAAAAAAGTCAAACTTTTTAGAGCTATTTTCTACCAATAAAGTCGATATCATATCCAACCCTAAATAATGGGCTACTCTACAATCTAACGCATCCCATAAAGCCATATAAGAAAGTTTAGGATTATAAACAACATCTGGGCTATTAAACTTGCATAATTCTGAAGGAGAAGCATTGATTATCCAGCCAGCAAGCGTATCTACCCCTCCTAGTAACAATGGAAACGCCCATTGCACCATTCCGTCAAGTCTTCCGTAAGCATTACCACCAGTTGGATTAATATTAATGCCTACAGAAAAATAAATTACAAATATCATTTTTAAAATGAAGTTTATAATTTCATTTTTAGGAGGCACATCTCCAGAAAGTATAATTTTAGCACCAAAAAACATTACGTATATAGTTAATAAAGCAGTAACTGTTCTATGCATGTTGCGTTGAAACTGAAATAATATACTACTTTCTCTTTTACTTGAATTAATAACTAATTTTACATCATCAAATGTACATACTTCATTACTAACTAACAATCTTGCTGTCATCTCCTTAATACATTCTATTATAGGAGCGCTAATCACTATAGCTGTTTTTGAATTTTCATAGGCTCTTTGATAACAACTTGATTTACCTACACCACAATCAACTATAGCCATTGGATCAGTAGCTTGATTAGCCCCATGTTCAACTCCACCTGAACTTGAAAAGCTCTTGTAAATAGAATCTGGAAATGGTTCTGTCATATATTTACAACCAATAGGCGCCCAATCAAGCGTTACGGTTGGAGAAGCGACACATAGAGTGTCTTTTATTTTTACTACTTTAACATGAATTATAGGTATAACACCTAGATCTGGCATGGTGATTTTATCCCCATCTTTTCCTTTAAAAAAACGGTGATATTTTTTTCTCTCTGATTTCCAAGCATCCGCAATATCATCCCACGGATCTTTACCTGTTAATACTGCTTTGACAATCGCAAGAGCAGAAGCGGCAACCGCTCCTGCTCTAACCACAACTAAATCTACATTATTACAAAGCGCAAATTCTAATACTGGATCATTATAATCAACTTTATTCATCCTTGCGCATTGGCCATCAGGAAATTTATCAGCAAATAATTCACGATCATTAATCTTTAGACGCAACATATTATTTGCGTAAAGACCTGGGGAAATTATATTAGCGACAGCAAAGGTAAAAAATGGCGCAGGTATGCAGGTATGAGAGAATTCAGTACGTAATAAATCCCCTACTCCTTGAGTTTCACAAGTTAAGCCTGTTAAAGTATCAACTATTGTATCTAGAGCATCTTTCGCATAAACGTTATTATTGGGTACGATATTTAACATACTATATAAAATCAATAGCTTAATAAATGCTTGCGCATTATAAAATGTAAATTTTATAAATTTGGGAATCATTTCTAACGATTTATATAAAATATCTACCAAGTAACTACCTAACTTTATAATACTCTAAAATTATATCAATAGATTTTTTATATAACGTACTATTTTGAGCTTAGTTTTATAGTAAAATTTGCATTATTTGCAACAAATTCCAACCATAGGTAAGAATTTTAAAATCTTATCTGTGTTGACTTTATTGAACGAAGATTTGATGTCATTCTCGCCTACGCGAGAATGACATAGATTTTTGCCTTAGAGTCTGCATATATTATCGCATAATTGATCTTCATACAGCAAGTCTCCTATTAGATTGAAAAATCTAAATATTTATTGTTCTTTTATCAATAGCCAAAGCGGCTTCTTTAATTGCCTCATTTAAGGTAGGATGAGCATGACATGTTCTTGCTATATCTTCTGAAGATGCTCCAAACTCCATAAAAGCAACAATTTCTGCAATCATTGTACCAGCGTCCGGCCCAATAATATGAGACCCAAGCACTTTATCAGTAGCACTATCTGCTAATATTTTTACCATCCCATCAACATTACCTGTTGTTCTAGCTCTAGAATTAGCTAAAAATGGAAATTTACCAACTTTATAATCTATTTTTGCTTCTTTTAATTGCTCTTCAGTTAAACCAACACTTGCTACTTCAGGCCAAGTATAAATTACGCTAGGGATAAGATTGTAATTAACATGACCTGCTTGCCCTACCATAATTTCAACTGCTGCCACTGCTTCTTCTTCTGCTTTATGAGCAAGCATAGGACCACTAATTACATCTCCTACCGCATAAATGTTAGGAATATTTGTCTGGAAATGATCATTAACAGCGATTTTGCCAAATTTATCTATTTCTATTCCTAATTTATCTAATTGTAAATTTTCGGTGTTAGCTTTTCTACCAACAGATAACAGTACTATATCTGCCGTTACTTTCTCTATCTTTTCATCTTTTACCCCTTCTATTTCTAAAATAACTTTGCCATCTTTCTTTTCAGCTAATAGCACTTTAGTATCAAGAAGCAATTCTATAGATTGTTTTTGTAGTATCTTAGTAAATTGACCGATAATTTCTTTATCTAAAGCAGGCACTATACTTCCAGCATATTCGATCACAGTTACTTTAGATCCAAGTCTATTCCAAACTGATCCAAGTTCTAATCCGATATAACCGCCACCTATTACTACCATAGTTTCTGGAACTTTCTTAAGATCCAATACTCCTGTTGATGAAACAATATATTCCTCATCTACAATAACATTTGGTATATCAATAACATTTGAACCAGTTGCTATTAAAATATTCCTAGCAGAAATTTGTTCTACTGATTCCCCATTTTCTATTTTAACAACATTATTAGAAATAATTTTAGCTATTCCACTAAATTTAGTAATTTTATTTTTTGCAAATAAACTTTCTATACCCTTACATAATTCAGAAACTATTTGACTTTTTTTACTCATCATTTTTTGCAAATCGAGTTTTACATTAGCCATAATTCCAATATCAGAAAATTTCTCAGTTGCTTCATGATATTTTTCAGAAAAATTTAGTAGTATCTTTGATGGAATACAGCCAACATTTAAACAGGTACCGCCTAGAGTAGATCTTTTTTCTATACACGCAACTTTCATCCCCAATTGAGCAGCTCTTATAGCTCCTGTATAACCAGCTGGACCACCACCAATTACTATCAAATCAAATTCTTTCATAACCCTCTATTACAAAATATGTTTATCTATATTTTTAGTTTTATACTATTTTTATTAGGAGAAGCAACAAAACTAATGACACTAATTTGTTCAGTAAAATTACTAGTATCATCTTTAAGCGCAGATAATATTCGCTTTGATATAGTATAATGAGATTTTCTACTTAATATACTAGATTCTCCTATATTCTTTAATTCCTTAATAAAATTAAAAGGACTCTTATATGTTAAATGTATATTGTCATAATCAACAATTATTTCTTTGAAGCCCGCTCCAGAAAGCAATGGAGTAACATGATCAAAATTTATCATAAGTATTATGTGAGAAGAATGAGGATAATTTTCAGATATTTCTGCTTCAATAAATTTCCTCCTTAACTCTTTTAAACTATTACCACCAACGAAATTACCAATAAACACTCCATCTGGCTTTAACATTGATTTAATTTGCCGTAAAAATTTTTGTATGTCATTAATCCAATGTAAACCTAACGAAAAACTAATAAGATCATATTGCATCTCATTAAATGATAAATCCTCCTCATCTATTGATAATTTTTGCTCATGTTCAAAAGACTTAAGCATAGATTGCAAAGGATTTACTGCCGTAACTACAGCTGATTTATATTTTTTCGCTAATAATTTAGTTAATTGCCCAGTACGACATCCTATATCTAAGATATTAACAAAATTCCTATCAATTATATCTAGTCTTTGAATAATTGCTTCTGCTGAATCCTGAAAATAAGAACAATTTCTAATATTTTCTATATTTTTATCACGATTAAATTGTAGTTGCTGACGATCAAATATTATCATTTAATTATTTCTTGGGTACCAGTATCATCATATTACTTCTATATTTTTTACTATTCCTTTCAAAATTATCTTTACTGATTAATGGAGGAGGAGCTACTTTATTATGAGTAATATTATTATCAACATAATCATCATTATTATTATGCAATCTAGCAGAAGTTTTATATAAATGCATATTACTAGCTATCTTAATCACATCTTCTTTATATTTAGAACCAAGTTTATGAGTTGCGGAATGATAATGAGCTATCGCTTTATGCCAACTTCCTAATTGATCATATTTAGCTCTCAAGAACTTGGCCCCATAAGCAATATTATCTTTAGGATTAAAAGCTTCATTTAAAGAATCAAAAGCGTCTAAGTGATGCTTAAGATTGATCTGCATACACCCTACATCAATACTTTCTTTACCAAGTATTATTTGTTTCTTAACAAAAGATACCGCTTCTTTTTTAGAATTAAAATGGTAGCCTGTACCCTCAACGTTAACAGTCCAAGGCCATACCACAACTATCTTATGTTTACTATGTTTCTTTCCAGATTCTTTTAAAGCTATTGAATATAGTGTATTACGAGGAATCTGAAACTTAGCTTCAAAATAAGAAAACATTCTTGAGCATTTTTGCGATTCAATGATCTCGGTATCTGCATTTGCAGATGAATAACATAGTAAAAGAAATAATAAAGATAACTTTAGCTTCAAAAGCCCCCCTAATTCCTATTCTTGCTCTTCTTAATTATGTACTATATTAAAAATATTTAAATAAGGCAAGCTATGTAACATTTTCATTATTAATTTAAACTATTATTAAATAATTCTTCTTGATTAAATTTTTTTCTTAAATAGTCTCTATTTAATCTTCTAATTAAAAAAGCATATGCAAAAATCAAGATCCTTTATACAAAAATTATTTTACGTATTTTCAAGATCACTATATATTATCATTAATCTTTGTTACTCCTTTCTATATCTATAATAATAGACTAACGGGTCAAAAAATAGCCTACACTTCTAACTTACAGGATTATCTACATATATATTCCTACAATGATATAAGAGAAAAAAGCTTAATATTTAATAATTATCTAAAAAATCTAGAAAAAACTAATATTACTAACTCTACTAAAGAGGAATTGAAAAGAATCTGCACTATTCAAATAGAAGATAGTTTTGAAAAATTAGATGTAGCGAAAGCCTATGACTGTTTAGCGCGTCTTGAAGATTTAGAGCCAAAACCTGGAATATACAAGGCTATAAAAAATGCTAGTCATGGTCTTGATATTATTTTTCTTAAGAAAAGCACCATAAATCTTTACAATCTAATAATTAATGGTTATGAAAATCAGATATTTAAACTACTAAAGGTTAATAATTCAGATCAAATTATCAATAAATATTTGACCGGATATTCTAAAGACGAAATACCATTTTTAAAAAACTACTTACATTAAATATTCCTGGTCTCTCTGCTAGAAGTTTATATAGACTTAGTTTAATTAATACTTTAGGTAGAGCTTCTTCTAATGATGGTTCTTATAAACCAAAATTTGAAATTAGCTTATAAAGAATTAAATGAAGCAATGAAACTATCTGGAATAAAACCTGATAATTTCATTGATATAGCGCTCGTGATAAATAATAAATTCGCTGAACACGCTTCAGTAACTATCGCTTCTGCTCTACTCAATTCTAATTTTGATAGTTTTTATAGATTCCACATAGTAATGAACCCTGATGATCCAGTACCAAAGAAATCACAACAAAAATTATCTTCTATGAAATATATAAAAGACTATTCTATTGAATTTACAAATTTTGATAACAATATCATACCTGTAAATTTAATGAAAAGTAAAATGAGGTTTTCTAACTCTTTTCCTTTATTTAGTAAATTACCATCTGTATTTAGATAAAATATATCCAGAACTTGATACAATCTTATATATTGATTCCAATATGTTAGTTTTTAGAGACCTGAACTATTTTAAGACTATAGATATGGAAGATTATTTTGCCACCGCTGCCCTTAATTTCTGGTTTCTTATTAGAAATAATCTAAAACAAGATACAGAATGCGGTAGACTTGCGCCTAATTTTTATAAAAATAGTGGTCTTATATTTTTAAATTTAAAAATATGAGAAATTTTGATATTGCCCATATGCTCAAAAAAGTCATTAATTCCTCTAAATGTAATTTTTCACTACCAGATCAGGACTTAATAGGATTAGCTTTCTATGACAGAATATTTCATTTACCTATTAGATGGAATATCCAAACTGCTTCAAAATATGCCTCCTCACAATTTTCTTATTTTATTATGCATTACACTGGACCAAAACCATGGACTAAAGAAAATGATAAAGATTACTGGAGATATAGACAAATAACTCCTTGGGCGATATAATTCTAATTTCAGGATATATACTTGATCAACTTAAAAATTATTTTAATAATTTTTAAGTTGTATTTTTTTTTAAATTTTCTATCCTTACCGATGTACCAATTATTTTATAATTAACAATCAGTTCATGATATTTGTTTCACTTTACACTTTGATATCATAATATTCAGCTGCGCAGTATATTAAACTTATTTATGTAAATAATGTTACCTTTCAAAAATATTGTCTCTATCTCTAAGCTTAAAGAAATTATTTGGCCTATAAAAAAAGAAGAATTAAAACTTTTTTTACCTATGGCATTAATGATGCTCTGTATTTTATTTAATTTTGGAGCTCTTAGATCAGTTAAAGATGGGTTAGTTATACCATCAATTGGAGCTGAAGTTATTAGCTTTTTAAAGCTTTGGCTTGTTCTACCGTCATCAATTATATTCACTATATTATATGTAAGACTTAGCAATAAAATTAAATTTGAATATATTTTTTATATAGTAATTTCAGGTTTTTTGCTTTTTTTCTTATTATTTGCATATGTAATTTATCCTAACCAAGGGTTTTATCACCCAGACTCCGAACAAATTGAAAAATTAGTATCTTTATATCCTAATTTCCAATGGTTCATTAAGATAATGGGCAAATGGAGTTACGCCGTCATGTATATTTGCTCAGAATTATGGAGCGCGGTAATTATCAATTTAATGTTTTGGCAATTTGCTAATAATATCTTTGATACAAGTAAAGCTAAAAGATTTTATCCAATCTTAGGAATGGTCGGCAATATCGGCTTAATTTTAGCTGGTAGCGTCTTGGTGATTTTCTCTGATATCGAAGGAGTAATAAACTCTGAGCTTATTATTACGATAGAGAATAGCCAATATCGATCAGAAATGATGCTAAAACCTATTATATCTATAATAGTATTCGCTGGCATAGTATCAATACTATTATTTAGACTAATTAATTACCTAATTATTCATGACAATGACTTAAGCTCTGATTTTAAAACAGATAGAATACAGATGAAAACATCTCTACCTTTATTTGAAAGTATTAGAATGGTGCTTAAATCAAAATACATTGGTCATATTGCCTTGCTAATAATTTGTTATGGTCTATCCATTAATATAGTTGAAGGACCATGGAAAGCTAAAGTACGAGAGTTGAATCCCAATACTTTGGATTATATTCATTTTATGGGAAGATTTAATATTTGGATGGGAATATCTTGCGTTACTTTTGCTTTAGTTGCAAGTAATGTTATCAGGAGGTTTACTTGGCTAGTTTCCGCCTTGTCAACTCCGTTAATGTTTTCCATTACAGGATTTACATTCTTTGTCTTTGTTATTTTTTCAGATGCATTAAGCTTTGACCTAGAAGATTTTAACCCTATCTATGTTGCCGTTATTATTGGAGCTGTTCAAAATATTTTAAGTAAATCGACAAAATATTCATTATTTGATTCTACTAAAGAAATGGCTTATATTCCCTTGTCATTAGAATTACGAACAAAAGGCAAAGCTGCCGTTGAAGTAATCGGAACTAAATTTGGTAAATCTTTAGGAGCGTTCATTCAATCATTCATATTTATTATTGTTCCTACTGCCACATTCGACTCAATATCAGCTTATTTACTAATAATCTTTATTGCTATAGTATTTTTATGGTTTTGGAATATAGTACAATTAAACCAAGAATATATAAAACTATGTAATTAAATAGATGATACGAAGCTTTAAATATCTATCAATTATACTTGCTATATTATTTTTGCTATATACCACAGTGTGGTTTGTAACCGCTATCTCTATATCTCATGTTATTAATAAAGAATATGCTGGTAAAGATATAAATGTTACTTCATTGAAAAGTGATAAACGAGAATATTATATTAAATTCTATAAAATTTCTACTTATGGATTTCCTTTCAAAATAGGATTTCAAATTATTAATTGGCAAGAAGAAGGAGAAGAAACTTTAATTGAATTTCTAACGCCAATTTATATAGGATATGATTTTATAAAACAATCCTTCTTCTTTAATTTCTCCGGCAAAGCTATAGGTCATTACAAACCAATAGACCTAAAATTTGGATCAATATTTAATTCTAAAAACTATTCTGCTTCAATAAGAATGCCTTTAAGCTTAAAATTACTTAGACTTTTTTTTCAGAAAAAGGATGTATTTGAACTAATTAATTTCATAAAGGAAATAAGATTACAATCTGATAAAACTCAAATATTAGATTTATATGATCAAAAGAAACTTTATGAAGAAGATTACACTAATATTTTATTTTCATTTGATAAAAGTAAATATTATACCAATTTAGAGGATTTTAAAAATAATGTACCTCAGAAACTTAATGTTACTTATTCCACAAAAATAATTGAAAGTAATATTATAGCCAGAAGAATACCGGCTGGACTTTTTCTGCATAGATATACTTGGCCATTTGCTTTTAGTATAGATAGTAAATTTTATATAAAAACCAACCAACCCCTTTTAAGTGAATTTCACAAAGATTTTGAAATAAATTGCTTCCATAGCGATATTATAAGTAATACTCAAAAATCATTTACTACATTAATACTTAAAAATAAAATAACTGGTCTGGGAAATAATGATACTTATTTAAAAATCAATTCGAAAATAGATTTAAAAACTGGTTTTAACGATAGTTTCTTTAATTTTATACAATATTTATTAGTCTATTTACCAGAATTTCCTACTAACCTACCTTTAATCGATGAGCTTAAATATATAAAAGATAATAAGGAAAAATTTAGCCTTATTGATTTGGAAAATCGTCAATATCTTTTTGATACAGATATTAACTTCATTACTAGACCTCAAAATGTAGCAAAAATAGATATTAATAACTTCAGTATCTATTCTAATAATACTGGGTTTCGTCTATCAAGTGAGTTTAGTCTGTCCTCTTTTCAAAAATTGAATATTAATGGTGTTGTTCTATTAAACAATTATACTAAACCTACTAGTATTATTACTAATTACATATTTAATTTAGGAAAATTTAAAACATTTTCTGATACAAGCAAAGATATTTATAAAACGGCTACTCAAAATTTTCTTAAATCTATATCAGATCATCCTAGTTCTAATTCAGAAGATATAAGTTTTGAATATAAATTAGATTCAGATAATATGCAAAGAGCTAAAATAGGTAGTATGGATCTTGATAAAATTACACCATTATATTATTTGGCGCTATATAGAGAAGCTCTAAAATATATTAATAAAGGCGATGTATTATCAGAAAAGATGCCTAAATTAATTCCTGACTTTAATCAACATCAGAAATTATTTCAGCAATTAATGATTCAACCTTTTGAACAAATAGATAATAACATTTGGCAGGAAATTACAAAATAATGGATATTATAAAAACAATACAGCAAACTGTAGCTGAAGATCTGCTAAAGTTAAATGAACTTATTATAAGCCGTTTAACTGTAAAGGAGGATTTAGTAGAATTAATAGGCAAACACATATTAGAATCTGGCGGGAAAAGAATAAGACCGTTATTGACCATATTAACCAGTAAAATGTTTGACTATATTGGAGAAGATAATTTAAAACTTGCGGCTTCTGTAGAATTTATTCATACAGCTACTCTACTTCATGACGATGTAGTTGATGAAAGTACTATGCGAAGAGCTAAACCTACCGCTCACGTTATTTGGGGTAGCAAAGCAAGTATTCTAGTAGGAGACTTTTTATTTAGCCAGGCATTTCAACTTATGGTTGACACAAAATCTATTGATTCTATGAAATCTCTAGCTAGAGCATCTGCCGTTATATCCGAGGGCGAAGTCTCACAACTAGTTAAATTGAATGAAAAAAGAATTATTGATGAAAAAGAATATCATGAAATAATAATGGCAAAAACCGCTGAATTATTTGGAGCATCATGTGAATCTGGAGCAAGAATTGCCAATCAATCAGACGATATATGTATAATTGCTAGAGATTTTGGCAGGTCTCTAGGAAATATTTTCCAAATTATTGATGATTTATTTGATTATTTAGGAAATTCTCAAGATCTTGGTAAAAATACAGGCGACGATTTCTTTGAAGGAAAAGTTACCCTACCGTTAATTTTTCTATATAAACATCTCGATCACCACTGGCAGTTAAAAATTCAAGAAATGATTAAATCAGAGACAAGATCTCAAGAACAATTTAAGCTAGTAAGAGATTTAATGATACAACACGGGATAAAGCAACAAATTATAAATTATGCGCTAAATATCCAAGATAATACTAATAATTTACTAGAACAAATTCCTGTAGAAAACATCTATAAAGATCATTTAAAGTCGTTAGTAGAATTTACCCTAAATAGGTCGTATTAAATATTGTATTTCTCCATATTTAGATAGGAATACCACTAATACTCTAAGAAATATATCAACCCCCATATTATATTGAAGATAGTAAAAGAATTAAGTCTCTTACTTCATCGGACGTAAAATTGGTAATTAAGATACAAAACTTAAAAAATATTTATAGACAAAGACAATAAAAATAAACCACATCACCTATAATATGTTACTATAAAATATACAAGCCTAGAGTTAGAAGTCCTAAATTTTTATAAATCAAAGAATTTAAAAATAGGCAGATTATGGCAAATATAGATCTTACAACAGAATCGCTTAAAAGTAGAATAAAAGATAGGAATATTCTCGATCTTAGTAAATGCGATATCAAGGATCAAGATATAAATGCTGTATTAACGTTTATAAAACAAAATCCTCAAATTACTACTCTTAATTTGAGGAATAATGGCATTGGCGCTGAAGGAACAAAATATCTAACAGAATCAAGGACTCTTGCCAAGCTTACTTCTCTTCATTTGAGTAGTAATAACACTAGCGCTGAAGGAGCTGTAAGCTTAGCAAAGTTATTACTTAATCCTAAATGTAAAATTAATATCGAAAGACAAAGTCAAATAATTATTTCAACTCTATCGCCCTTTTATAAAGAAAATAAAAACAATTCCTCTTGGAGTAATGAAAGATTTAATATTTAGATTGGCTCCTCTAGATAATTCAGGATCTTACGTTAAATATTTTTTAGAACATCCTGATGAATTTCCATTTCCAATAAATTCCCGTGATCAAAATGGTAATACATTAGAACATTATTATAGTAATAACCACGAGATGAAGAAATATTTATTTGAACATGGGCTAGTTCCAAACCCAGAGCAAGGTCAAACCATAGGAGCTTTAACTGCTAATACCCAAGGCGTTCATGCTACAGAAATTACCGAGCAAAATCATTTTGTTGCTAATGAAATGGTTAAGTCATACGGTAAAGATAAAGATATCTTGCTTACAGCAGCAACATCGTATAATGAAAATATTAAGAATTTCTCCCTTACCCCCCTTGAAACAAAATTGCTTGGTTTAAGCGATAGTGGTAAGCGTAATACTTTAGACAAGGTATTGACGAGCAATCAAGCTTTGCCTGATGACACTACATTTATTAAAATGGTAACAGATAAAACTGGTAAAGTATTGGCTGACAAATACTTAAAATCTGACTCGTGTTATTATTCTCATGAGAATGCTTATAATAAGCAAGGAGATAACATAACCATTCCAAAGACAATAGGGTTAGTTAAACTGTTAATAGATAAGCAAGAATTTCCAATTGCAGAAAAGAAAGAGTTGTTAACAACCTTAATTAGGAAGAATCCAGAATGAACACACTAAGATAATTCAAGAAAGATTATCATGCGCTCTAGAAGAAATGCAAGATTATGTTAAGTTTTCTAATATAAGCTATAATAAAGACAATCAAAATAACAAAAAACCTAACAAGCAAACTATATTAGCGGAAGAGAAATTAAAGGATAAATTACTGCTGAAAATATAAAAGGATTCACAGAAAGCCTATTAGAGAAATTGGCAAAAGAAGCTAAAGACAATCCATCTTTTAAAGAAGCTCTGTTAGAGTTTTGTATAAATCCTATTAATTTTGACAAACCAGAAGATATTACAATCCAACAACAAAAAGTTATAGGAAAAATCTATCAGATATTTAACCAAGAAATAAAAAAACATTTACCAAATTATAATAGGCAAGTACCTAGATTCGAGGAATATCAAGTTATTAGCGAAGAATTAGTTAAAAATAATCCAACATTAGAAAAATTTATTATGGAATATTCCAAGGAAAATCAACAAAAATTAGAAGAAGAAGGCAGAAAAATAGCGGGCAATCAACGAATAAAACGTTTTGAGCAGCAAAAGCAGGTAACAAAACAACAATTTAAAACTACAGCTTTTGATATAGGCGATAAATTAGATAATCTAACTAAAGAACAGCTAGGTAATATTAAAGCGCAAAAATTAGCACGTAGCAATAGTATAGCAGGAGATAAACCAACGACCTCTCTCTCCTCTTCATGCTAAACAATTTCAGAGCGTAGAAATAGCGCTCAGCCTAATTCTAAAGGATCAAATAATATTAGGGAATGAAAATTATCATATTTTCAACGTTAAAGAATCCTAAATAATAATTTGTAAAATTTCTTTAGTGGAAAATATTAAATTATAGCTAATCCTATATAAAACTGTTATGAACAAATAATCTTTAAAAGACTGTTTAAAATCCTCACAGCGTCATGCATCAGCTTGTTTCAGCATCTAAGATCCCGAAACAAGTTCGGGATGACATATGTATCTATTTTATGTAGAATTAGTTATAATCCGCTAAATCTTTTATTAAGTTAAATCATAAAATTTCAACATGGACAATATACCAAATATTCAAGATATCTCTGAACCAGAAGCTAAAAAATTATTAAAGCAATTAGCAAAAGAAATAGAAAAACATAATAAGGCTTATTATCAAGATAATGCCCCTATAATTTCTGATGCTGAATATGACCAATTATTTAATCTTAATCTACAAATTGAAACAAAATTTCCTCATCTAATCTTAATGGACAGTCCATCTAAAAAAGTTGGCAGCACCGCTTCTGAAAAATTTTCTAAGGTAACTCATCTTACTCCTATGCTTTCTTTAAGCAATGCATTTGATGACCAAGACCTAATAGATTTTATAGATAGAATTAAAAATTTTCTACGACTAGACAATTTTCAACCTATTTTTTGTGAACCTAAAATTGATGGGCTATCTTTCTCCGCTATTTACGAAGATGGTATCCTAAAAGTTGCCTCAACACGAGGTGATGGATACATCGGAGAAAATATTACAGAAAATATTAAAACTATCAAAGATTTCCCCTCTACTCTTAATAATGCCCCTAAATTATTGGAAGTAAGAGGAGAAGTTTATATAAACAAAGATGATTTTCTGCTGCTCAATAACATTCAAGAATCGTTAGGCAAAGATAAATTCGCTAATCCTCGCAATGCAGCAGCTGGTTCACTGAGGCAATTAGACCCTAACGTTACAGCTAGCAGACCACTCAAATATTTTGTTTATGCAATAGGCAGCGCAAGTGAGAAAATAGCTGATTCTCAATCAGAACTATTAAAGAAATTAAAGGAATTAAATTTTGTTATTAATGATATAGGAAAATTAGCTAATTCTATTGAGGATATAAGATCATTCTACGAATATTTAAATTCACTGAGAGATAAATTACCTTATGAAATTGATGGTATTGTATATAAACTCAATGATTTTGCTTTGCAACAAAGAATGGGATTTATCGCTAGAAGTCCAAGATTCGCTATCGCCTATAAATTCCCTGCCATAGTTGGGCAAACTAAATTACTTAATATAACTGTTCAAGTAGGAAGAACTGGCGTTCTAACACCTGTTGCTGAGTTAGAGCCTATCTCTATCGGAGGAGTAATAGTAGCAAGAGCTACTCTCCATAATTATCAGGAAATTATAAGAAAGGATATTCGGATTGGCGATGTAGTTTCATTGCAAAGAGCTGGTGATGTTATCCCGCAAATTATTGCAGCAGATATTAGCAAGCGTATTAATGGAACAGAAAAGGTTCCCCTCCCTACTAACTGTCCTTCTTGTGGCTCTCATTTACATTATGAACAAGATACGATAATAATTCGTTGTGATAATGGCCTAAACTGCCCTACCCAAAATTATGAAAGAATTTGTCATTTTGTTTCTAAAAATGCTTTAGATATAGATGGTCTTGGCAAGAAACAAGTAGAATTTTTATTAGAGAAATCTTTAATAAAAAATCCTGTAGATATTTTTTATTTGCAAGAAAATAATGAAAAAAGTCTAACAAAACTTGAAAATATGCCAGGATGGGGAAAGAAATCTGTCGAAAATCTCTTTGCAAATATTGAAAAATCAAAAAATATTAGTTTAAATAGATTCATATATTCCCTAGGAATAAGGCATATTGGTGAACAAAACGCTAAGTTACTTGCTCAAGAATTTAGTTCTTATAATAATTTTATTTCTACCATGGAATCATTAGTAAATAAAGATAAAGAGAATGATCAATACCAACAAAATTATCAAAAACTAAATGATTTAGAAGGTATAGGAGATAAAATCTTAGTAGATATTATTGATTTCTTTGATATTAAGGAAAATCTAGAAATTATCCATCAACTTAGTAAAATTCTAACAATTCAAGATTGTAATCAACAAGCAAATCAAACTATTTTATCTGGTAAGGTAATAATATTTACTGGATCATTGCTAACTCTTTCTAGAGCGGAAGCTAAATCTCAGGCGGAAAAATTAGGAGCTAAAGTAACTAGCAGCGTTTCTTCAAATACTGATTTTGTAATAGCCGGCGCTGATGCTGGTAACAAACTCAAAAAAGCTAAAGAACTAGGAATAAAAGTAATTACAGAAGATCAGTGGTTGGAAATGATTTCTCTATACCAATAAGGAATATTATATAACTTATTAATCACATAATTCCTGAAGATTAACAACATAAATGATTTTTATTATTGATATTAGTTTATTTTTTATGTTAATAAGGTTAAGCTAGAAGTAATATCATTAATTTAACCATAAGGAGAATTATATGAGACCAGATGACATGCCTGAAAAAACAGAACTCCAAAGAGAAAACCAAGAGTTTTTTAAACTACAATTAGCTTCTGTCTTTAAAGCACATAAGGAAGCAGAAAATAGATACACCAGAAAATTTAAAAACTGCAAAAGATCTATTAGAATCTGCTGAAAATTGTGTAGGCGGTCCTTTTATTACTTCTATAAAAGGAAAGAAGGTAGAAGAACTTGAGGATAAAATTGAAAAAACTAAAACTAGTTCAAAATTTGTTGCTACTATAAAAAAATGGGGAAACGCTGCTATAGATTGGTTCAAATCTCCAAACAGTATTAACAAGAAAGAAGCTTTAAAAAAAGAAACAGACGTATTAATTAATGGACATAAAATTATAAAAACAGTAGCAAGACCGCTTTCAAGCGATGTTGCAAAAGCAACACAAGAATTAAAAGGTGCTATCAAATCTAGTATAAATACAGAATTAAAAAAGAAATTTAATAAAGAAAAGCAAACTGAAACAGGACAACCAAAGAAAAAACGATCTTAAAAGAAGTAAACCTGTGGAAAAAGGAGATAAGGCTAAAATGATAAAGAATTTAATTATCAAGTTAAGCTACACATTGATAAATTTTCTTTATCTCTGATCAAAAATGCTTTTTAGCGTTATTTTAACTAAGGATAAAATGTTTTAAGAGAATTTTATCCTTAGTTAAAACTAGTTTAATAATCATTAACCTAAGCAATTTCCATATTTACATATAATAAGTTTTACATTATGATCTCCGATCATATATTATTATGTGAACACAATGAAAAATATTTTAATAGATAAGATTACAAGCCATTCTGCAACTGTTGGAGTAATAGGTCTTGGATATGTAGGTCTTCCGCTCGTTAGAGCTATCAGCTCTAAAAATTTCAATGTAATAGGTTTTGACGTTAATCAAAGAAAAGTTGATAGCCTATCACAAGGAAAATCTGACGTTACTACTGTAACAAATGATGATTTATCAGTAATATTAAAACAAAAGGTAGGATTTACTACTAATTTTGCGGAAATTTCTAAATGCGACATTATAGTAGTTTGTGTCCCAACACCTTTAACAAAAAATAGAGAACCAGATTTAAGCTACATAGTTAAGTCATTTGAAACTATTAGCAAGCATTTAAAAGGTTCCGCTCTCTTAATTCTTGAATCCACAACTTATCCAGGCACTACAGATGAAGTAGTTTTACCTCTAGTTGAGCATGCTATAGGTAAAAAAGAAGGTATCTTTATAGCTTATTCTCCAGAAAGAGAAGATCCTGGTAATTTACATTTCAATAATGTTCAAATTCCTAAAGTAGTTGGAGGAATGAGTCAAGACGCGACCGACCTAGCTGAAGCTTTCTATAGCTCTTTCTTATCTGTTGTTTATACTGTTTCCTCATGTAAAGTAGCTGAAGCAGTAAAGATTTTTGAAAATTCTTTTCGTTTAATCAATATTTCCTTTGTTAATGAAATGAAAATAATTTTTGATAAAATGGATATAGATATTTGGGAAGTAATTGAAGCTGCAAAAACTAAGCCTTTTGGGTTTATGCCATTTTATCCAGGCCCAGGGATAGGAGGTCATTGTATACCTATTGACCCATTTTACTTGACTTATAAAGCTCATGAATATGATTTAAATACTAAGTTTATTGAAACAAGCGGTGAGATATTAAAGCTTCTTCCTCGCTATGTAGTTAATAAAACTGCAAAAGCAATTGATAAGCACTTATTAAAAGGTCTTCATAAATCTAATATTCTTATTATTGGTTTATCCTATAAAGAAAATATTGGTGATATGAGAGCAAGCGCTAGTATAGATATATGGAATATATTAGAAGAACGTGGTGCTATAGTAGAATATTATGATCCATATATTCCTGAAGTAGAAGTTAATAAGCAACATTATAATAGTTTAGTATTTGAAGAAATTGATTTTTCTAAATACGAGGCTGTTCTCTTATTAACTAACCATAAAGGTGTCGATTATCAAAAAATATTAGATAATTCAAAAATATTTATTGACACTAGAAATATAGCGTCAAATTTCCAACCTAATTCCGAAGTTAAGATAGTTAGAGTTTAATTTATGAGTATTGGAGTAATAGGTTGCGGATACTGGGGTAGCAACCATATAAAAACCCTAGCTTCTTTAGGATTATTGTCAGCTGTAGCCGATGAAGATTCTCTAAAAGCAAAAAACCTAGCAGAAATGCATAACGCTCAAGCGTTAACGGTTAAGGAAATGCTAGAAAGTGCAGATATTAAAGGAATAGTAATTGCTAGTAGCGCAGAAACCCATTATAAAATAGCTATGCAAGCTATTGAGGCCAGGAAAAACCTTCTAGTAGAAAAGCCTATTGCTCTTTCATCAACAGAAACACAAAAATTATGTGATCTGACCAAAGAAAGGAAATTAATCTTTATGGTTGGACACTTACTTAATTTCCACCCAGCTTACCAAAAAGTAAAAGAATTAGTAGCAAAGGGAGAAATAGGTAAAGTTCACTCTATAAAAGCTCGTCGTATGAGTATGGGACAAATAAGAAAGGAAGAAAATATTTTGTGGAGCTTTGCTCCACATGATATTGCCCTTACCTTAGGAATATCAAATTCTTTACCAAAAATAACTTCTGCTTATGGCAAAAAAATTATCTCCCCTATAGAAGATGAATATTTTGTAACTTTTGACTTAGCGGATAATGTTAAAGCAGAGGTTAATGTTTCTTGGTTTCATCCATATAAAGAACATAAATTTTTTGTTGTCGGGGATCAGGGAAGTATTGTCTTTGACGATAGTCTTTCTTGGGAAAATAAAGTTACTTTATATAAACATGAAGTTTCTCCAACTCTGAAAAAGGGAGAAGTAACGGCAATTCCTGTTGAAGAAAAATACCCTTTAACTGAAGAACTTTCATATTTCCATAATTGCATAATTAACCAAACTTTTCCTACTATCTCAACAGGACAGCAAGGCATGGAAGTTGTTAAAATAATTGAAGAAATCGAGCAATATGCAAAAAAATAGTAATATCAATAATTTCAGCATTTTTATACATAAATCATCTTATGTTGATGACAATGTAAAGATAGGCAATAACACAAAAATTTGGCATTTTTCTCATGTCTTAAAAGATTGCATTTTAGGAGAAAAAGTAACCGTTGGACAGAATGTAACCATTGGTCCGGAAGTAACTGTTGGTAATAATTGCAAAATACAAAACAATGTTAGCCTATATAAAGGTATAGAGTTAGAAGATAATGTGTTTTGTGGCCCTAGCTGCGTATTTACAAATGTCTTTAACCCTAGAGCTCATATAGAAAGAAAAGATGAGTTTAGAAAAACCTTAATTAAAGAAGGCGCTACTATTGGAGCAAATGCTACAATTATTTGTGGCATTACTATTGGCAAATATGCTTTAATAGGAGCTGGCTCAGTAGTCACTAGAGATGTAAAAAATAATGCCTTAATGTATGGTGTACCAGCAAGATTTCACGGTTGGGTAAGTGATTACGGTGAAATTTTAAAAGAAGATTTAATCTGCCCTAAAACTGGTGAGCAGTATAAAGAAGTAACAAAAGATAATGAAACCTATCTGGAGAAGGTATAAATATGGAATTTATTGATTTAAAACAGCAATATAATTTATTAAAATCAACCATACTACCAAAAATTGCCAATGTTCTTGATGAAGGAGATTATATTATGGGACCACAAGTACAAGAATTTGAAAAAAATCTTGCTTCTTACCTGCAAACCAAACATGTAATTAGTTGTGCAAATGGTACAGATGCTTTAGTTCTTGCCCTCCAAGCATTAAACTTACAAGCTGGAGAAGTTGTACTTGTTCCATCCTTTACTTTTGCAGCTTCTGCTGAAGCAATAGCCTTCTTAAGTGGAATTCCTTTCTTTATTGATGTAGATAAAGATACTTATAATGTTACTTTAAGCTCTATAGAGCAAGGTTACCAAGATGCTTTAGCGCAAGGATTAAAGCCTGTAGGAATTATGACTGTTGATCTATTTGGCTTATCTTGTGAATATGATCTAATACAAAATTTCTGCAAAGAAAAGAAAATTTGGCATATTATCGATGCGGCACAAGCTTGCGGCGCTAAATATAAAGATAAATTTAATTGCAGCTATGGTGATATTACGACAACTAGCTTCTTTCCAGCCAAACCACTTGGCTGTTACGGCGATGGTGGGGCAATATTTACCGATTCTTCGGAATATGCAGAAAAAATTAGATCCTTAAGATTTCATGGTAAAGGCAGCGATAAATATGACAATATTTACGTTGGCATGAATAGTAGGCTAGATACACTCCAAGCAGCTATTTTAGAAGAAAAGCTAAAAATATATGATGAAGAAATAACTAAAAGAAATATAGCAGCAAAATTTTATAACGAACAGCTTGCAGCAATAGAGAGTATAGAATTACCAAATTATACTGATAGACCATATCTCTCTGTATGGGCACAATATACTATAAAATTAAAGAATAGAGACGCTCTACAAGCTCATTTAAAAAGTGCTGACATTCCTAGTATGGTTTATTATCCTAAACCATTACATTTACAAACAGCTTATAAACATTTTCCCAAAAGCAATGTAATGACTAATTCAGAAGCTCTAAGCCATGAAGTATTAAGTTTACCTATGCATCCTTATTTAACGCAAGAGCAGCTTGAGTTAATATGCAAATCTATAAAAGAGTTTTTTATTCATAATGCATAAAAGCTAGATAGTGAATTAATATGATAGGCTGCTGTAAACATATTTTTAATTTAGGTATTAAATGTGCGGTATAGCAGGTATTATATCAAATAAAGATATCTCTTCTCTTGAAGCTCTAGTACAAAGGATGAATTCTCTTCAAGTACACAGAGGTCCAGATGGGGAAGAATACTGGCATTCATCCAATAAAAACGTATATTTCGCTCACCGAAGACTTGCTATTATTGATTTGTCTAATAACGCCCTTCAACCTTTAGTTTCGCACGATAATTTATATTCTATTATCTTCAACGGCGAGATCTACAATTATCAAGAACTTAAAGAACAATGTGTTAAAAAAGGTAGCAAATTTTTCTCTAATAGCGATACTGAAGTTATTATTGAATATATTAGACATTTTGGCGTAGATGGAATCAAGGATTTTAGAGGAATGTGGGCCTTTGTTCTTTATGATATTAAGAATAATAAAACTATTCTCTCTAGGGATCCTTTTGGTATTAAACCTTTATATTATACTATTTATGAAGATTGTTTATACTTTGCTTCTGAAATCAAAGCAATTCGTCTTATAAATGAGCAATTTAACAATATAGATGAAGTTACTAAACAAATTTTTTTAGATTTTGGTTATCTTGATATAGGTGAATGGACCTTTTTCAAGAATATAAAGCGTTTTCCCCAAGCAAGTTATGCAGAAATTAATTTAAGCAAAGAAGTAACGGTAAAGCCTATAATATACTGGCAACCACCAAAACAACTTACTGATATTGACGAAGAAACGGCTACCAAAAAATTAAATGATTTACTAAAACAAAGTATAACAAGGCATATGGTAAGTGATGTACCAATTGCCTTTTGCTTAAGTGGCGGATTGGATTCTTCTACCATAGTTGGAATGGCTACTAAACTTGTCCAAGACAACGATAAACTTAATAGTTTTACAACCCACTATCCAAACTTTCCAGAGATAGATGAAGCAAAATGGGCTAGATTAGCAGTGGATCATACTGGAGTTCATCCCAATTGGATTGAAGTTCAATATCAGGATTTTATCAAAGAATTTGATTTAGTATTATATCATCATGACGAACCTTTCGGTTCAACAAGCGTTTATGCCCAAAACGCTATTTTTAAAGCAATAAATCAAGCTGGTTTAAAAGTTAGTCTTGATGGACAAGGAGCGGATGAAATATTTGCTGGTTATAATTCTTATCATTTTTTCTTTCTTAAATATTTATTAAAGGGAAAGAAATTCCTTAAATTTTTACTTGAAACTGTTGAGCTTTTTATTAAATTCCCCAATTTTATATGTAATAATTTTACTTATATAAAAAGATTCTTTAATCGTCGCCCATCTAATAATGTCATATCCAACAGTGAAGCTTATCAAGAAAGATTAAAACAAATAAAAAATCTACTAAGAGCAAATAATTTTAATGAATTATTACTCACTACACTTATTAGCTCAAGTATCCCACAATTACTGCGCAATGGTGATAGAAATTCGATGAAGAACCAAGTTGAATCAAGAGTGCCATTTTTAGATGTTGATTTAGTAAATTTTGTTATATCCTTACCAGATCATTTTAAAATAAGAAAAGCTATTAAAAAATACCTACTAAAACAAGTTGCTTATAATTATTTACCTAAAAAATTAGTAGAAAGAACTGATAAATTAGGCTTCCCTTCTCCGGAAAAAGCTTGGATGAAACAAGCATTTAATATTAATGTCTCCGGAACTTTCACTAAAAAATGGAGGGAATTTATAGTTGAAAGATGGGAAAAAATGATTTCTTCAGATAAAAATAGTGTGTAAGCAATGGATTATAGCCTGAACCATTAGATTTTTGTTGTATGGAAACAATACCTCTAATGATCCATTACACTATCAATAAATTTACTAGCTAAATATTGATAATTATGATTTTGGGAAACATAATTTTTCCCTCGTATGCCCATTTCATTCAACATATCCTTGGGATAATCTTTTAATTTTAATATAGCTTCATATAGTAATTCAGGAGAATCTGATGGTATAATCACGCCGCATTTCGCCTTTTCTACAATATCACTACCTCTTGGTATTGCCTGCAGCACTGGACGAGAAGACATCATATAATCAAAAATTTTGTTAGGACTAATGCCATATTGAAATATTGGCTTATCTTTAAGTCCAATATATAATATATCCATTTGACTCAAAAAATTAGGTATACAATTCTTTGGTATCTCTTCTAAAAATGATACATTTTTTAGATTTTTCTCTTGCGCAAAACTTATAATCTTTTCTTTTTCTGCTCCCTTACCTACTAATATAAAATGTATATTATTAAAATTCTTTTGTTGGCATAAATATGCAGCTTCTAACAAATTGTAAAGACAATTTACTATACCATGGGCTCCAGCATATCCGATTAAAAACTTATTTTTTTCTTTTAATTCATTAATTATTTTTTGCTGATCTTCTGGTAATGGATCAATAGTTTCCCACTCCCTTGATACTATACCATTTGGAACATGACAGAATTGATTATCCTTTACACCAAATTTATGCATATATGTTAAACTGTCAGGCAATATTGATACTATTTTATCAACAGTTTTATAGACAAATTTCTCAGTTATAGATAAAAATATTACAAAAGGATTGAATTTATTAATATTACCAATTTGTATAAGAGTTTGCGGCCACAAATCATGTAATTCAAAAACTAAAATAGCTTTCTTTTTCAACAATTTCTTCATTAGCCAAGCTGGATATATATCAAGCATATAAACTGATGAAGCAATAATCACATCTGGATTTGCTATCTTAATAATTCTTCTAAGATTTAAAAATAATTGAAACATAAAGATAAACATAGAACAAGCGCGCTTTACTCCATTTCCATTATATTTAGGAGTATTAAGCCAAATATATTTTATTCCATCTATATCTTCAATTGAAGAAGTAGGTTGTTTATTTCTAAGATGAGAAAAACTGCCACCAACTACAAACACTTTACGATTTTGCTTCAACCATTCTGTACCTAAATAATAAGGTCTAAAAGATCTTCCGTACTGAACGGAACTGGCGTAATGATCAAGGTATAATATATTCATAGTGAGAATTAACTTGTAAAATACATCTAAAAGGCTTATCTGATTTGTCTTTATATGTCAATATCCATAATAATCTAATTGCATTCTAAGCAAATTAGATTATTATATGCTATTTTTTTGTTTAACCTAAGTTAGTTTTTGGTTGATAAATTAAAAGAAATTAAGTTATCTATAATCTAAAGATTATATTTAATCTACTACTTAACTGTGTAGAGATTATTATAGTAAGAAACATGTTGTGAATAGTAAAATAAATAATAATCCATCTACAATAGTTGTTGCAATGTCTGGTGGAGTTGATAGCTCAACAGTAGCTGCTATGCTATGCGAACAAGGGCATAAAGTTATCGGTATAACTTTGCAATTGTATGATTATGGGCTGGCTACAATGAAAAAAAATGCTTGTTGTGCTGGTCAGGATATTTATGACGCTAAGATGGTAGCTGCTAAGCTTAACATCCCACATTATGTATTAGATTATGAAAGCAAATTTAAAGAATCAGTAATTGATGATTTTGCTGATAGCTATATCAGAGGAGAAACCCCTTTACCTTGCGTAAAATGTAATCAATCAGTTAAGTTTAAGGATCTGTTAAAAGTTGCTAAAGATTTAGGAGCAGATTGCCTTGCTACTGGACATTACGTTAGAAAAATCAAAGGAAAAGATGGAGCAGAATTACATACTGGTATTGATCGAAGCAAAGATCAAAGCTATTTTTTGTTTGCTACTACTTATGAACAATTAAATTATCTTTCCTTTCCTTTAGGCGAGTTAAATAAAGAGCAAACCAGAAATATGGCTAGCAAATATGGTTTAGCTATTGCAGATAAACCAGATAGCCAAGATATTTGTTTTGTACCCGATGGGGATTATCGGAAGATTATCAACAATATTCGTCCAGATGCTAGCCAGGAAGGTAAAATAATCCATGTTGATGGTTTTGAGTTAGGTAGTCATACTGGCATAATAAACTACACTATAGGCCAACGCCGAGGTCTTGGAATATCTTTTCACGAACCATTATATGTGGTAAAAATAGATCCAGGTACTAAGATAGTATATGTTGGACCTGCTTCAGCTTTAGAGTCAACCGAATTTACTATCAAAGATGTTAATTGGCTTGGTAAAAAAATAACTGAGCAAGAAGAATTAGACGTAACCGTTAAAATTCGATCGACCTGCCCTGCTGCTATCGCTAAAATAAAAAGGCTAAGCGATACAGAGATCAGGGTTAAATTAATGTCTGCTGAAAAATCTGTAACTCCAGGTCAAGCATGCGTCATATACGACAATA
Organism: Candidatus Rickettsia vulgarisii; assembly: GCA_050920655.1. GTDB lineage: Bacteria > Pseudomonadota > Alphaproteobacteria > Rickettsiales > Rickettsiaceae > Tisiphia > Tisiphia vulgarisii. The sequence continues at coordinate 897,983 of CP133317.1, forward strand.
ACCGAGTACTTGGAGGCGGCTGGATTACAAGAGAAATTATGTAAAGATTATTCTAGTTTGTGACAATAGTTTATCTTTAAATAATAATATAGGAATTGCTTTAAAACAGTTAAATGAATAATTAGGTCATCCCTAAAATATGGAAGAATTCAGAATTATATATTGTCATGTGTCAGCTTGCTTCAAGATGACAATAAGCAATACTGACCCCTTGCATGGAAATGTCACTCCTATTTTTTAACTATTTTTAGATAATCCTATAATATAAACTTTTTCAATTACCTAAAAAATTGGAGTAACCAATGAGTTTTTTTACAAAAAAAAGTTTTGAATCAATAAGAGAAATTGGAGCTAATAGCGGTCTTAGCAAAACCCTTGGAGCCTTTGACTTAATATTACTTGGTCTTGGTGGTATAATAGGCACCGGTGTGTTTGTAACAACTGGTATAGTTGCCGCCCAATATTCTGGACCCGCGGTAATGTTATCCTACGCTATTGCTGGAATAACGTGCATTTTTGTTGCTCTTGCTTACACCGAATTAGCTACAATGTTACCAACTTCCGGTAGTATTTATACATATTCTTATGTAGCTTTTGGTGAAGTATTTGCTTGGTTAATGGCTAGTGTTATAATATTAGAGCTAGGATTCGCAGCTGGGGTTGTTGCGGTCGGCTGGTCTGGATATATTCAAGCAATATTGGCGGCCGGTGGCATATCTCTACCTAAAGTGTTAACTACAGGACCAGTTGATGGCGGAATAATAAATTTACCTGCCTTTTTAATAGTAGTATTTGTCTATTTTGTTTTATCTTTGGGAACAAAAGATAGTAAAAAATTAAATGCTGCTCTAGTATTTGTAAAAATGGCTGCTATCTTTGCTTTTGTTGTATCGGCTACTCCACATTTTGACGCAACAAATTGGAAAAATTTTCAACCATTTGGTTTTAATAATGTTTTAGTTGGCGCTTCAATTTTATTTTTTGCTTTTACTGGCTTTGGAAGTATAGCGGCAGCATCTGAAGAATGTAAAAATCCAAACCGAGACCTGATGATTGGTATCGTAGGTTCTTTAGTCATCTCAATAATAATATATGTTGCTATTGGTGGATTAGTTACTGGTATTGCTCCATTTTCAGAACTTAACAATGATCAACCTCTTGCTCATGCTCTTAGTTTAAATGATAGCAATATTGGTTCAGCAATTGTTGCAACTGGCGCGGTATGTGGCATGACTACTGTAATAATGATGCAGATTTACGCAACATCTCGTATCTTTTACGTAATTGCAAGAGATGGATTATTGCCAAAAAGTTTTGCAAAATTACACCCAAAACATGACAGCCCTTACGTTACTGTTTTAATATTCTCTGCTATAGCGGCTATTTTAGGAGGTTTTTGCCCAACATCTCTTATTGTTCAATTATCTTCTATGGGATCATTAATAGATTATGTAGTAGTTGCTTTAATAGTAATATTATTTAGAATTAAAATGCCAAATGCTAATAGACCATTTAAATGCCCAGCTGTATTTATTACTGCGCCGATCGTTTTAATAGCTTGCAGCTATTTACTAGCTATTCAAATATTTGACGCTGAATTTAATTTGCTAACTGCTGGAAAAGCTTTAATTATTTGGTTTGTTATAATATTTGCTTTATATGTTTTAAGATCTTTCTTTACTAAAAAGCAAGTTACCAATTAATTCAAAATCAAGAACGTCATGGCGAGGGAGTATTGTTGCAAGGAATAATAAAACAATGATGGAATCGATGTCATTCTAGCTACGATAGAAATCTAGGGGTGATGTTATTGTCATCCCAAACTTGCTTCGGGATCTCATAGATGCTGAATCAAGTTCAGCATGACATTATTGATATCATCTGGGTCCCCGACTACACGGGAATGACATCGATTTCCTTTACAGTCATCATACCATCATTTAATTTTTCTCCACGCAATAATAGTTTTACTCCCCATGACATTCCTATGCTAACGTAAATCAAAATTAACCTAACTTGTATTACAGAAAGGTCATAAAATGGATAGTCAAAGCTCTAATGATTTAAAAAATATTCAGCCTTTACGAGGCACTAAAGACTTATTACCACAAGAATATTCGGTTCATGAATATATAATCAAAACGGCTAGACATATTGGAGAGCTTTATGGGTACAAACCTATGAGTACTCCAATAATTGAATATACTAAAATCTTTGACCGAACTCTTGGTGAAACATCTGACGTTGTAAGCAAAGAAATCTATAGTTTTACTGATAAGAGCGGCAATCATGTCTTGTTAAGACCTGAATTTACTGCTAGTATTATTAGGGCTTTTATCTCAAATAATCTTCAACAAACATTGCCTTTAAAGTTTTTCTCTACAGGTCCGGTGTTCCGCTATGACAGACCACAAGCAGGGAGACAAAGACAATTTCATCAATTGAATTTTGAATATATTGGTGGCGAAGGACCGCTTGCAGATGCCGAAACAATTAATTTAGCGTCTGATATTCTTAAGGCTCTAGAAATAGATCAAGAAATAACTCTAGAAATAAATTCTCTTGGCTGTAGTGAAACACGCTCGAGTTACCAACAAAAATTAGTAGAATATTTTAATGATTTTAGATCAGAATTATCAGAAGATAGTCAAAAAAGATTAATTAAGAATCCAATGCGGATATTGGATTCTAAAGACGCAAATGATAAAAAAATAGTGCAAAACAGCCCTATAATGTCAAAATATTATAATAGTAACGCCGCTAAATACTTTGATGATTTAATAAAATATCTAGAGCTATTAAACATTAAATATACCATTAACCCAAGATTAGTAAGAGGATTGGATTATTATTGCCACACAGCTTTTGAATTTATAACCAACAAACTGGGAGCGCAAGGAACAGTACTTGCTGGTGGACGTTATGATAATTTAAGCAAAATATTAGGTGGTCCTGACGTAAAAGCTATTGGTTTTGCTGCAGGAATAGAGAGAATTGCTTTAATGGGAAAATATGACATTCCGAGTATTAGACCTGTCTTTATCTTACCTATTGATAATAATAATATTGATTACTCCTTTGCTTTAACAAGTAAATTGCGTCACAAAAATATTCCTGTAGCTATAGAGTTAAAAGGAAAAATTGGTAAGAGAATTCAGCGAGCAAATTTACAAAAAGCTAAATATGTTATTTTCATTGGCAATGATGAGCAATTAACCAATAATTTAAAATTAAAAGATCTAGATAAAGAGCAAGAATCTATAATGAATATTGAACAAATTATTGAACGCTTAGTGAAAGAATATAATAATGGTATTATTTAATAGGTTATTAATCGTTATGGCAAAATACTTTGTTGCCATCTAGTATTTACGTTAAAAAGAAACGTCATTGCGAGGAAGCGTAAGCTCCCGTGGTAATCTTATGAGGATAAACTCCCAAGATCACCACGCCGACTTAACGTCTGCTGGTGATGACAAATTGTTTTAATATTGATAGCACAAAAAATGGCATCAAAAATCACCAAATTTCCATCTTGTAAGCTGCATAGCAATGTACCTTATAAGCAAAAGTGTAAAAAAATTTTTTAGTAGCTATTTTTTAAAAGATTTTTCTAGAATATTGCTGTAACTTATTGAAATTCGTGTATTTTTAAAATTTTGGAGAATTAAAGTGACCTATGTCCTAATTACTTTAAGTATAACTACCTTAGTGTTGATTATAGGTCTTGTTTCTATGGCAATTGGCGGAAAATTTGACAAGAAATTTAGCTCTAAACTAATGTCGTTAAGAGTAATACTTCAAGCATTAGTTGTATGTTTACTTGCTTTTCTTTATCTTTCTAAATAAATATAAGTATAAAATATGATAATACTTGTATCAAACACACTATAGGATATCATATTAAAGATTTGTTTTAAAAATTAACTAAAAATATTCATAAAAAGGTATTACCTAGAAACAGTTGAATAACTCGTAGATGTCATTCCCGAGTAAGCGGGAATCCAGATGATATAAATCATACTCTACTTATAAGTTTTATTTGAGTATAGAAAGAGCTAGATTCCCGCCTACTCGGGAATGACATCAGGTTTATAGAAATCTAACATCAACTATTTTTAGAAAACGCCATAAAAAATATACTATAAATAATTTATACTATGTCTGATCTATTTAGCTTTAACAACAACAATAATAAAACTACAGCTATTAATAATTCTTATAGCGCAAAGGATATTGAAGTATTAGAAGGATTAGAGCCAGTACGAAAAAGACCTGGCATGTATATTGGTGGAATTGATGAAAAAGCTATGCATCATCTAATTTCAGAGTTGCTTGATAACTCTATGGATGAAGCAGTAGCAGGATTCTCTAATTTAATTGTCATAAAAATGCATGCTGACAATAGCGTAACCATCTCTGATAATGGGCGAGGAATTCCAGTAGATAACCACCCTAAATTTCCTGATAAATCAGCTCTTGAAGTCATTTTAACTCAATTACATTCAGGTGGTAAATTTGGCGGCAATGTCTATAAAACAGCCGGTGGATTACACGGAGTTGGTATTTCTGTAGTAAATGCTTTATCCGATCATCTAGAAGTTAAGGTTTATAAGCAAGGAACATTATTTACCCAATCTTATTCAAAAGGTCATAAATTAACTGAGTTAACACCTGAACCAGCTGCCAAAAAACTGAAAGGAACATCAATAAATTTTCACCCAGATCCAGAAATATTTGGAGAAAAAGCTCATTTTATTCCTAAAACTGTATATGAATTAGCAAAGTCAAAAGCCTATTTATACAGAGGAGTAACTATAGAATGGCAATGTGAAATTGAAACCAAAGATAACACCCCTGCTAAGTCTTTGATACATTTCCCTAATGGTTTAAAAGATTACCTGATCTCAAAAATAAATCCTGATAATTTGGTCAGTGAAGAAATTTTTTACGGCAATGTCGACTGGGAACATGATCATGTTAAAGTAGAATGGGCAATTGCCTGGAATACAGACGACAAACCACATTTTATTCAATCATATTGCAATACTATTCCTACCCCTCTTGGCGGAACTCACGAACAAGGCTTACGCGCTGCATTATTGCGTGGGTTAAAAGTTTATGGAGAAATGATTGGCAATAAAAAAACCGCTAATCTTACTATAGATGATATCCTTGAAACCTCTTCTATAGTCTTATCAGTGTTTATCAAAGATCCAATATTTCAAGGACAAACAAAAGAAAAATTAGTTTCCCAAGGAATTAATAAAACCGTAGAAAATATTATTAAAGACCATTTTGATCATTGGTTAAGCAGTAATAAAGCAGCGGCCACTCAACTTCTAGATCATATAATAAATATCTACGAGTTTAGGATAAATAAACGTAACGAAAAAAATATCTCACGTAAAACTGCTGTTCATAAACTTAGATTACCTGGTAAATTAGCTGATTGTACGAAGACATCACCTCAAGGTACAGAATTATTCTTAGTTGAAGGAGATTCAGCTGGTGGATCAGCAAAGCAAGCAAGGAATAGAGAAACCCAAGCTATTCTACCGCTACGGGGGAAAATATTAAACGTTGCTAACGCAACATTAGAAAAAATTACTAATAACCAGGAAATTCAAGATTTAGAAATTGCTTTATCTTGTGGCAGTCTTAAAAATTACCAACAAGAAAATCTACGTTATGAAAAAATAATTATTATGACTGACGCAGATGTTGATGGAGCTCACATTGCTTCGCTTTTAATGACATTTTTCTACCTTAGAATGCCAAAATTAATTTCTTCAGGTCATTTATATATTGCTAAACCGCCTTTATACCGTATAACGCAATCTAATAAAACTTATTACGTAACAAACGATCAACAAAAAACTGAATTAATCAATAAATTATCCAAAAATAGCAAAGCAAAAATTGAGATAGGTAGGTTTAAGGGACTGGGAGAAATGATGCCAGCTCAATTAAAAGAAACCACAATGGATCCAAAAAATAGATCTCTTTTAAAAGTTACTATAGATGATTTTGAGAATGTTGCTAATATGGTTGATAATCTTATGGGTAAAAAACCAGAAAAACGTTTCCAATTTATTTATGAAGAAGCTTTAAATAAAATGGATAAAATTATAAATAATCTTGATATTTAGGAGTACTATGTCTCTACGTTTTGCTACAATATTAGACTTCTTGTATAAATCGCCAGTTAGGTTGATTTACACAAGTCTATTAGCATATTTACTTATTATTTCTAATGTATCATATGCGAAAGAGATAAAAGATAATACCAATACCTTACCGGACTCAACTTATTTTAAACAATTTCAAGAAGTCTTTGAACGAATTTCTAAAGATTATGTACAAGAACCAGAAAAGCAGAAAATGACTGATGCAGGAATAGACGGAATGTTGTCTTCTTTAGATCCTCATTCTGGTTATTTTACTGATGAAGATTTAAAAGATTTTCTAGATCAAACTAAAGGCGAGTTTGGAGGAATTGGCGTTGAAATAACATATGATAATGGAGATATAAAGGTTGTTTCCCCTATTGATGATTTGCCAGCTTATAAAGCTGGAATAAAATCAGGAGACTATATCGTAAAAGTCAATGATGATTTTGTTTCAGTTCTAGGATTTAATAAGGCCGTTAAGGAAATGCGAGGTGAACCAGGCACAAAAGTTAAATTACTAGTAATTAAACAAGATGAATCAAAACCAAAAGAAATTGAACTTACTAGAGAAATAGTAACAATTAAACCGGTCAAATCTCATTTAGAAAAAAACAATATAGCTTACTTTAGAATAGTAAGCTTTAATGAGCATACAATCTCAGAATTAAAAAAATCCTTAAAGAACTTACAAAATGAGAGTAAAACTGGTATTAATGGTATAATATTAGATTTGCGTAATAATCCTGGTGGCTTATTAGATCAGGCAGTTGCCGTAAGTGAGTATTTTATTGATTCTGGTGTAATTGTCAGTACTAAAGGAAGAACTAAAAATAGTAATTCTGTCTTCAATAGTAATAGATTTTCAGAGAAAGCCCCTAATGTCCCTATGGTTGTCCTAATTAATGGAGGATCAGCCTCAGCTTCGGAAATTGTAGCTGGAGCATTAAAAGATCATAAAAGAGCTGTACTAGTTGGAACAAAATCATTTGGGAAAGGATCTGTACAAAGTTTTATTCAAGTTAGCCCTAGAGCAGCAATAAAATTAACAACCGCTAAGTATTACACTCCTAATGATCATTCAATTCAAGCAGAGGGCATTGAACCAGATATAACTGTAGAAATGGCAAATGTAGAATATCCAGAAAAAGGAACAGAAAAAAGATTTTCTGAGGCCTCTTTAAGAAATTATTTGAAAAATGATGAGAATAAAAAGGATACTCCAAATACTAAAAAAGGCCAGAATGATACCACAAGTAATGTAAAAGAAACTAAACAAAAAAATACTTTGGATCAAACAGCAGATCTTTATAAAAAAGATTACCAATTTGCTAGAGCTTATGATTTAATTACTGGGTTAATTTTAATCAATAAAAATAAAGAAACTGGCGTAAAATAATATAAATGGTCATGCTTAGCCTTGTTGCGTAGAGGATTTATTGTCATGACCATAAACATCAAATAAGATGTTCACTTATTACTATTATCTGTTTTAACTATCACATGTGTAAATTTAATGATCCAAAACAAATATATTGTTAGATTAGCGTTCATTGGTTTATTTGTTAACATCATTGTTAATATGATTTTTTATCGTTACTTCATTATTGAGGAAATGATTTTAAAACAAGTTGGAGAGGATAATCTTAAAATAGCTGCTACTTACACTAGGAATATTTGGAATAAAAACAGAGAAGCTGTAAATAAAATACATGAATTTGGTTATCTTAATTTATTGCAAGATAAAGATTTTATTAAATTTGCCCATGCTACCATCAACTCCTTCGTAAATCTTAATACTAATGTATCTTTATACGACTTAAAGGGAAACAAGATTATAGCCAGTTTGCCAGTTAGAATAACGAGTTATAAAGATTTTCCCAATGATAATCTATATCAAAAAATTGTTAATAAAATTGATAAATATTTTTTAAAGAATTTAGCTGTAGACCAGGCATTTAATAAAGCTTTTTCAGGTTATACAACCCATGTACTAATACCTAATGCTCTTCTTCAAAATGCTGATTCAAATATAACAGAAAGAAGATCTTTTATAACAAGCTATATACCAATTATAGATCTTAACCTCTATAAATATCCAGTTGATGCTGTATTAGAAATTAATACTGACATTACAAAAGCTTGGTCAAATATCTTAAATCTTGAAAAGAAAGTATTACTAACTTTTACTATTATCTTAGTAACTTTATTGGCCATAGTTATGAATAATGCAAATTATGCTCAAAAAATTATAGATAAACAGCTAGAAGTTAACAGAAGTCTAGAAGAAGCTGTTATTAAGGTAAGAAACGAAAGCTCTGCTCATACAAAATTTTTTGCTAATGTAAGCCATGAATTGCGTACTCCTTTAAATGCTATTATAGGTTTCTCAGAAACTATGATATCTGAAGGTTACAATAAAGAACATGAAACCTATATAAAAGATATTAATAATGCAGGTAAACATTTGCTTGGCATAATTAATGATATATTGGATTTATCAAAAGCGTCGGCCAATAAACTAACAGTAGTACCTATAGAATTAGATTTGAATAAATTAATTACTTCAAGTTTAAGATTGGTAAAACCAAGAGCTGATGAAGCAAAAGTAAATTTAGTAGAAAAATTGCCTAAAGATCATATTGTTTTAAATGCTGATCCCAAAGGGCTAAAACAAGTGCTTTTGAATCTATTGTCTAATGCTGTAAAATTTACAAAAGAATCAGGTTCAGTAACGATTGTAGCAAAAAAGAATGAATTAGAAGGATTAGTATATATACAAGTTATAGATACTGGTATAGGGATAGATGAAAAAGATATTCCCAAAATCTTATCAACTTTTGGTCAAATTGATAGCGCAGATACTAGAAAATACGAAGGAACTGGTCTTGGTTTACCGCTTACTAGAAAACTAGTAGAATTAATGTCAGGAAAATTCTCTATAGAAAGTAAATTGGGTCATGGGACAACTGTGACTATTAGTTTCCCTTATGATAAAAATTCATCTATCTAGCGTTAATTTGTAGATTACTATAATTTTTATAGTATACTAAAATGATTTAAAAAATTTTTATAAAATTAATTTATGAGAACTATATATATTTTATTATCTCTTATTTTTTCAACAGGGGCTTTAGCTGAAGAGGAAATACGTAGTAAACCTATACAACTTGCCTTATCTAATAATGATGATAGGTTAGAGCATTTAGAAAAAGCAAACCAACAGCTTCTTAATAGAATTGAAATAGCCGAACATAATATTGCAAAGTTAGAAAAAATTGTTAATTCATCAAAACAGGAAGAGCTTACTAGCAATAATAATTCTACAACTACCGAAAAAATCAACAATAATTCTGCAATAGCTGCAAAGACAGAAAATAATTCAAGTGGAGCAGATATATTTGATGTCATTGAAGAAACGACAAATAAAACTCCTTCTTCTACTCCTAATAAAAGCGCAACAACTGATAAACAATTATATGATTTAGCTTTAGCTTCTTTAAAGGATAAAAATTTATCTGATGCTGAAGAAAAATTTGCGGAATTCCTAAAAAAATATCCTAATAGTCCTTTAGTAAGTAACGCTTATTTTTGGTATGGAGATATCTTTTATCAAAATAAAATGTTTGATAAAGCCGCTATAAATTACTTAAAAGGCTATAAACAATCACCTAAAGGAGATAAAGCCTCTGATTCATTGCTCAAATCAGCGTTATCTCTTGGTGAACTTAAGAAAAATAAAGAAGCTTGCTCAATTCTTGGCAAGCTAGAAACAGAGTTTCCTAATAGAACGAGCGCATCTAAAAAAAGAGCTGCAGATGCTGAAATTAAATATGGCTGTAATAAACAAGGTAAAAAATGACCGATATCTTAGATGAAGTTTTAAATGATGAAAACGAAGCAAAAAAATTATATTATTTTAAAAAGCTTTTACCTATAGCAATTATATTAACAATAATCACTATCTTATTAATGCTTTTATATAATTGGCAAGAAGATAAAAAGATAAAAAACAATCAACAAACTGGCGATATATTAGTAAAATCTATCTCTCTAATAAATGACGATAAAGATTTAACGAATATATCGTTAGAAAATTTAATTAAGACTAGCAATAATAAAGTTGGAGAATTAGCTTCTATAGAACAAGTTAGTATTGAAATAAAACAAAATAATATCTCAAAAGCTACTGAATTATTAAAAATAATTATTACTAATAAAAACTATAGTGAATTAACAACTTCTTATGCTCGTTTAGTTTGGTTAATCTTAACTATGGACAAATCAGATTTATCTAATATAAATATTAAAGAAGTAGAAGAATATTTAAATTATTTTGATAATGAAAATAAGCCTTTCTATGGTACGGCAAATCTTATCAAAGCAATATGGCATATTAAAAGTGGCTCAAAAGATTTAGCGACAAAGATTCTTAATAATTTAATTACTCTAGAGAATATTAGCTCAATAGTAAAAGAGCAAGCCAAAGCTTTGCTTTCAAGCATATAAATGTTTAGGGTGAGAATATTCTCACCCTAAATTAAATCAATAACTTCAATAAAGCATTAATTTATGAAAAAACAACTATTAGTTATTTTTACATTACCTTTTCTTTTAGCAGCTTGCGATCTTGTATCAAAAAAATCTAAAACTATTACGGAATTAACCCCTAAGTTATTAGCGGAAACTAATGAACCACTCAAAATAGATTCCGCCATAAATAGCTTCAGCCCACAAATGCTTAATGGCAAAGAATATACGATTGCTAAAAATAAAATTATCTCTGAACCTGTGTTTTATAATGATATTATTTATACAATTGATATCAAAGGCAATGTGACTGCTTTTTCAAATAATACAAAATCTATTGTTTGGTCCTATAATATCAGCAATAAATCAGATGATCATTATATAGGCGGTGGTGTTTTACATCATAATGAAAAATTATACGTAACACATGGCTCAAGATTTTTGGTAATTCTGGATAGCAGATCTGGTCATGAAATAACCAGAAAAGAACTGCCAGATATCATTAGAACAAAACCTGTATTAATTGATAATAATACTATTGTAATACAGACTGTGAGCAATCAAATATTAGCTATTAATATTGAAAAGTTGGATTTTATTTGGCAACATGAAGGAATGCCAGAAACATTATTATCCAGTTATCATAGTGATCCAATAGTCTATAATAATTACATATTAGTAAATTATAGTTCCGGACAAATCATTGCTTTAGATCGCAAGGGACAAATTGTATGGGGAACTGATACATCAGATAATCAACAAGAAATTGGGCTGCCAAATTTTGAAACATCAGCCATGCTATGCAAACCCTTAGTTCATGATCACCATATATACTTAGCTAGTAGCACTGGCAAAATAGTAAAAATAAATATAATAGATGGTAAAATTGCATGGCAAGCTAAGGCCGAAGATGTGCAATCAATGTCCTTATCAGGCAACAATTTATTTGTTACAAATAATGCTGGACAAGTAGCAGCTCTAAGTACTTACTCGGGGAAAATTAAGTTTGCTGCGGATCTAAATGATCCAAAAGCAAAAAAAACAAAGACTTCCTCATTTTTAGCTCCAATAATTGCTAAAAACGATAATGCTTGGAGCTTAAATGTAATATCCAATAAAGGTGTATTATATAGCTTCATATCAGATGCTAGCGGTGTTCTAAACCAACAACCGCAAATTAGTAAAATTGCTAAAAATATTAAATTTTATGGAGATATTAATAGTAACTTAATGTATTTTATTACTGATAAAAAAATTATTTTTATTAATCAATAAATATTAAATAAATCGATAATTAATACGTCAACAAGAAACCATTGGTAAATTATTCACCTAAATTAGCTTAAAACATAATTTACATTTATCTTGACAAGTTACTGGGTATAATGCTATTAAGTATAGCCTAATAAATTAGAATAACCAGATTGTGGAGTATTATTAATCCATAATTAGTTATAAGATGCTCCTTTAATCAAAATTGTAATTAATAAAGTATTGAACGTGAAAACTTATTCTGCAAAACCATCAGAAATTAAGAAAAAATGGTGGATTATAAATGCTCAAGATTTGGTATTAGGTAGACTTGCCAGTGAAGTAGCAAAAATCTTACGTGGGAAACACAAACCTACTTTTACTCCTCATTTAGATTGTGGGGATTGTATAATTATAACCAATGCTAAACATATTTGTTTAACAGGAAAAAAATCTGCTCTTAAGGATGGTAAGATCTATTATCGTCATACTGGTTTTCCAGGCGGGATAAAAGATACTACAGCTGGAAAAACCTTATCTGGTAAACATCCAGAACGTGTTGTAAAATTTGCTGTAAAAAGAATGATTACTAGAAATGTTTTGGGTGCAAAGCAAATGGGAAATCTATATGTTTATGCAGGAGATGAACACCCTCATCAAGCTCAGCAGCCAGAATTATATGATTTTGCAAGCAAGAACATTAAAAATAAAAAATAGTAAATTATGACAAAGTTAAAGATTCAAAGTGAAAAAGCTAAAGGTGAAACTACCTCATCAAGTAAAGTAGCAAAAAGTAAAGTTTCTGCGAATAATATCCTTCCTAGAACTTATGGTACTGGTAGAAGAAAAAGCGCTATTGCTAGAGTATGGATAGAAAGCGGAAATGGTACAATCACTGTTAATAAAATGACTGTAGATAAATATTTTACCAGTAACGCACTTTCAAAATCTTTATTAAAGCCTTTTGTCGCTACACAAACTTCTGAACAATATAATGTTATTTGTACTGTTAGAGGTGGTGGAAAATCAGGACAAGTAGGAGCTATAATCTTAGGAATAGCAAGAGCATTAGATAAGATGACTCCAGAACTCCATGACCCTTTACATAAGGGTGGTTTCTTAACAAGGGATTCAAGATCTGTAGAACGTAAAAAATACGGTCAACCTAAAGCTCGTAAGAGTTTCCAATTCTCTAAACGTTAAAATTTATACAATATATTTAAGGGTAAAATTTTTAATATTATCCTTAAATATATTAAAGATACGTTTTCATATCATAGCCCATGGCGGGGTAGCTCAGCTGGTTAGAGCGATGGAATCATAATCCACAGGTCGGGGGTTCAAGTCCCTCCCTCGCTACCAATATAAGTCTAATATCTAAATTTTATAATACTTACAATTAATCTAATGACTTGTTGTTTTAGAAAAAACATTAATAACAATAACTCCTATAACAATTAAACTTAACCCTATTAACGCTGGCAAATCTGGAATTTGCTTGTATAACAAAGCGCTTAAAATTGAAATTAGTACAATATACCTATACCTGACCAAATAGCATTATGCAACGCCTACATGCATATTTTTCAAGGTAAGACTTAAAAAATAAAAAGCTCCTGTATACATTAGGAAGGCAATAATAGAAGGAACTAATTTAGAAAATTGTTCGGATTGTTTAAGCGAGGTTGTACCTATAACTTAATAGCCCAGCTAGATAAAAATATTTCACTATTTCCCTTAAATATTAGGTATTGCCTTATTATAAATTCACCCTAAACTTTAAACTTCCTTGATGCGCCACATATTTATGCGATATATCAGCATTATAAGAAATACCACATTCTATCTTTTTATATTTTATAGTTAAGCTAGCACCAACATCCCAATATTTCTTAGCAGGATTAATTACTTTAGATGGCATAGGCGCATCTATTCCACTTATTCTTGCATCAATAGTCGGTGATTTTTTTCTAAAATTATGATTAAAGTTACCATGTATCTCTGGGATAATAACTATTTTATCTATCTCGAAAGAAGTTACTAGTTCTAAGCCCTAAAATACCTTCTAATTTACTGTAAGATCTTTTTCTAATATCCAAATTTTAAAATGATGTTCCTGTTTCTTTATATCCACCATCTTTAAATCTAGAATATCTTAACCCTGCTACAGGAGTAATAATAATTTTATCACTAGCTTGATAATTATAGCCACCTAATAATTTTCCACCAAAATAGGTAGATTTATATCTACCTACTGCTGTTTTTAGACTAGTCATATTAGCTCCAACTGAAATTAGGCGTCCTTCATAATTCTTAACTCTAGTTTTTCCATAAGATAATATACATTCACCAAATAATTTAGCTGAAAAATTGTATAATCCGTATAAAGAGAATATATTACTTTCTCCTTTAGTTCTATCACCAGTTTTTTGATTTCTATGGGACATTTTTGTACTAAATCTACTAATGCAACACCAATAATCAGATCATCCTTCACTAAACTATCAAAACCAAATACCGCTCCTGATGATTTCAATTTATAACCACTAGCTTCATCTTGCATTTTTTGTTTTGCTTGACTATATACAGGACTAACCCACAAACCATATTTAGTTTTTTGCTCATCATCACCTGAACTAATTGCTGCGTTTTGTAATTCTGTTGATCTATTTGTAACAACATTATTGGCTTGTAATATAATACTTCTCAATTACTGCAAATGTTAGATTATTATTACCGTTATCATCTCTTATTGGAACTGTACGATTAATTAATCTACGAACTTCTTCTTTTTCACAATATCTGCGTTTACATAACCAAGCTGGTTCTTAAATATCGCAGCATCACTTTGACTATTTGGCTCTAAATTTGATAATTGTTCAATAAATTGCCTCTCTTCTAATGATGCATCACTAAAACGCCTTCTTAGAATTTCATTAGATGTGTCTCTTGGACGTAAGGTCATATTATTAGCGTCAAGCGTCCATTGAACAAATTGATTTTGTTCAGCGCTACTATCTAAAATTATCCTACCAGCATTAACGGCGTCAATATCAATATTATTGCCATTTTCTGAAGAGATAAGTCTATATCCATCTACAGGAAGATTATTAATATCTGAACTAGCTGTTATTTTTACTAATAAATCCTCTCCTGACAAATCTATTTTTGCGCCATTTACTAACTGTATATTACCGCCAGATGAAGTTCGATGATCATAAAAAGTATGTAAATTTAATTTCCCAGTCATTGTACCACTATACTGTAATTGATGAGATCTTAACTAGCAATAAATTATTAGATGTTAAATCACCACTTAATACTAAATTATCATTTGCTATAATTATATGGGCATGATTAGCTATAATATCATTAGCTATAACATTTTCTTCAAATATAGTAACTCTACCTGCTGGAAGGTTTATTCTATTTACATGGAATATATCCTTTTTAAACCAAGTATCACCCATACAAGTAATTTGACCATTGCTAATTTGAGCATTAACCAATGTTCCATTAGTAAAATGAATCTTGGCAGCATCATCTCCATAGTGATACCTGCTTGCGAGTTAATTAATGTGCTATAATTAAATACTCTCCCTAGTATACCTCGAAGATTTTCAACTCTATTGTTATCTCCAGAAAAAGTAGCTACTTTTCCAGAATTAACATGTACGCTATTAACATATACATCTCCTATTACTCTAGCATTACTAGTAAAATTTACTTCAGATAAATTATAATTATTTGCACCTAGACCATAAGAAAAACTATTATCTGAGTTAAATATTACTTTACCTCTATTATTAATAGACGTAGATACACCAGAGTAGAAGTTGTTACTATCAATAGTTACAGTTTTATCAGCTAATAAATAAATATTCTTTAATCTGTTATTAGGTAAACCAATAGAAGTAGCGCTACTAGCAAAATCTTGAGCAATAGCTAAACTATGTAAATTATTACCTGTTGTAGTAACATTGTCTATAGTGTTGTTTAATCCATTTAAAGTTAAAGTAGCTGGATATCGACTAGAAAATATAATATTATTTGAAGAAACGTCATCATTAATGACTACATTATTGTTAGCAATCTCTATGCTATTAATTTTATTACCTTGACCTATCGTACTGTCAACACCAAGCTCACTATTATTATTAAATATTATAGCATCTTGATTATCACCATTCCCATTAATATTATGAGCTGTAACATTACCCACAAAAGCAATAGTTGCGCCATCACCAATAATTATATCAGTAGCAACTATTATTCCTAAAATTAGTTCTGCCATTTTGTATTTCAATATTGCCAACTGGATTAGCATTAGTACCAACAATACCTACAATATCATTTGAACCACCTTGAAATATTAAATTAAGAAGTTGTCCGCCTGTTGAATTAATATTACCTGCTATAAATTAAAATCATCAGCAAAAGTTAATTCTTGAGTACCATTACCTTGAATTTCTGTAATATTATGGTTACCACTTGATATATCTACATTACCACTTCCTAACTTTAACATTCCTAAATTATCAATTGTACCTACAATACTACCATTACCTTCAAATTCTATAGTACTATTAGCACCTCCAATAATATTACTATTTATAACTCTACCATCCGCTATATTAAGAACGCCTTTTTGATTATTAAAATTTATGTTATCACTTGTTATATTATTATGGGCATTTACAGTAACAGCAGCATTATAAGTAAAATCCTTAGCATTCTCCAGATCCACAGTAGCTGGTTCATTAAAATTTAATATAGTATCAGATTCAACTATACTATCTACGTTACCTTCAATAATTCCACCATTTAAATTAAATACACCTTTATCATTAAACTGCATATTACCATGAATACCATTATTAGCATTAACAACATTTCCATCACCTATATATGTTAAATTACCAATTACTATTCCTGCAGTATTGATAGTATTATTGTTACCTATAATATCTAATGTTCTAGCGCGAACTGTAGATCGTAAATTTACGGTGGTATCAGAACTAGAAAAATTTATTTTGTTTAAGGCTTTATCGTATCCAACCGTCCCTATAATTTCAACATTTCCTTCAATATTTAATTCCCCTCTATCATCTGCAATTGAATCAATATTATTTGTTATAGGATCAAAATCTGCTTGAATAATATTTAATCTTGCATTTTGTCCATTAAGCGTTATAGGACCAAGCCCAGTATAAGTACTAGAGCAAAGGTAAAACCTTCATTATTTACATCAGCTCCAGCTCCAGCTCCATATAATGTTAAAGTAGCATTATCATTAACTTCAATTGGTAAAATATTATCATTTGTCGTTATAGAACCAATATTAGTATTTTTATTAATGGTAAGGAGTCCAGGATTAAATTCTGCTAGATTTATGGCAATAATATTAGCATTATCTATTCAGCATTTAGAGTAAAGTTACCATTATAGGTAATTGCTTTATTTTGTGGAGCATCAACATATCCAGGAATAAGACCACCTGTTTGACTTATTTGCTGCCAATTTCCATTTGCGCTCGTATTACTTAATGCCCCATTTCTTACTAACATCACACCATTTGGGGCAGCAAGACCAGCAGCATATATATTATCGCTGTTACTATTATTAACATAATGGATATGTTGGCTAATAAATTCTTAAAGAATTTTCTTTCCCTAGTCACTCCTACCCCCATATTTTTAAAGGATATTTTATTCTTAAGCAATATGTTCTTTATAGGTTTGATAGGCATAGGACAAGGCTATCAAACCTTTATTTTACTAATCAATTGTTATGCTATAATTTAATGATAACTAAAATTGAGATCATACTTAATATCATTAGTTAATAAATGTTGATTTTTTTTTGTAATGGAATTATAACAACACTCTGAAATTTGTGATAAAAATAGCACAATAACATTTAATTTATATACTGAGAATTACTATTGACTAAAATAATTCAGGGTAATATAATGCCGTTTTAGTTTGTTAAAATTTTATAGTGGGATATTTTTCATGTTCGCAGTCGTTAAAACAGGCGGGAAACAATATAAAGTCGGTAAAGACAGTGTAATCAAAGTAGAAAAAATTGATGGTGAAAAAGGTTCCAAAGTTGAGCTTAATCAAATATTAATGATAGGCGAAGATTCTAAACCATCCTTTATAGGCACTCCAATGGTTAAGGGAGCACTCGTCACTGCCGAGATCACTAATCAGTTTAGAGATAGTAAAATTATTGTTTTCAAGAAAAAGCGTCGTCAAAATTACCGTCGTAAAGCTGGTCATAGACAAGAATTGACTGAATTGAAAATATTGGATATTACTAAACAATAATAAAATAAGGACATAGAAAATGGCAACCAAAAAAGCTGGTGGTAGTTCTAGGAACGGTAGAGATTCGGCTGGTCGCAGACTAGGCGCTAAAAAATCTGATGGACAATCTGTAATACCAGGTAATATAATCGTTAGACAACGTGGCACTAAAATCCACCCAGGAAAAAACGTTGGTCTTGGAAAGGATCATACTATTTTTGCTTTAACTGCTGGTATCATTCAATTTACTAGTAAGAGAGATTATAAGATAGTAAATGTTATATAAACTAACATTTACAAGGTATTATAAATAAAACCAAGCATTGATCGTTAAGACTTGCTTGGTTTTTTTATGTTAATTTCTCTCTATGTATTGTATATAAGCTTATATTACCTAGATGGGTAAAGGATTATAGAAGCGATGTAAATATTGTAGAAAGTAAAAACAACATTATCAGTATTAATAATATAATACTTCTTAATCTAATAAAGTCAGATCACTGTAAAGCTAAATAGACTTTTGCATGTATCAGGTAAATTTTTAGGAAAAAACAACAGGTTAAGTCTAAAAATATATGTAAGGCTAGATAAACTTCAGTAATAACCCCACATTATAATAGGAATTTATCCTAAACTTTAGGTTAACTAGGTTGATTTATATAAAAAATCTAATAAGATAATTGATTATCTAATCCATGGATTCTTGCTTAGTTTATGTCAATAATAGTTCAAAAATTTGGTGGTACTTCTGTTGCCAACACTACAAGAATAAAAGATATTCTCCCTATTATTAAGTCAGAAAAACAAAATGGTAACAAATTAATAATTATCGTTTCTGCAATGGCAGGAGTGACAAATCATTTAGTAACCTTATGTAATGAAGTATCCAGTCTCAAAACTAATTCAAAGCTTGCGGAATATGACACCGCCCTGTGTAGCGGAGAAATGGTAACCGCCTCTTTATTGGCTCTCAGTCTTCAAGAAAAAAACATACCAGCTAGATCAGTACTAGCATGGCAATTACCAATTATCACCAACGATCATTATAGCAAAGCTGTAGTAGAAAATTGTTCTACAGATCTAATAACAGAATGCCTAAACAATAATATCATACCTATTATTGCTGGGTTCCAAGGAATTACTAATAATAACAGATTAACTACTCTTGGAAGAGGCGGTTCCGATACTACCGCAGCTTTAGTTGCCGCCGCAATAAAGGCTGATAGATGTGATATATACACTGATGTAGAAGGAGTATTCACTGCTGACCCACGAATCGTTCCTAAAGCAAAAAAATTATCTAATGTAAGCTTCGAAGAAATGCAAGAATTAGCTTCTAGTGGCGCTAAAGTATTACATCCACGTTCTTTAGAAATAGCCATTAGATATAAGATACCTATAAGGGTCTTATCATCATTTTTATATGATACTACTATAAAGGAAAATATTGGTACATTAATTACATCAAAAAACAAAATTATGGAAAATAGACAAATTACTGGTATTACCTCAAATAAAAATTTGTTAAGATTAACTGTCAATTCTAATATAAATTTTAATCAAATTTGCAATCTAATTGCTGATAATAATATTCATCTGGAGTTAATGGAAAATATTGAAACTAATAAACAATATAACTTTATTGCTCCATTACATGATAAAAATAAACTACAACATTTATTAGATTCTCTCCAAAGGGAAGAACAAATAAGTTCTTTCACTATTGACACACAAATATCAATAGTATCAATTATTGGTTATGGTATTAAAAATGACCATAAGCTAGCTAGTTTTATATTAACTGAATTAGAGAAAAATAATATCTCTGTAAAGATGATACAAATATCAGAAATTAAAATTGCTTTATTAATAAAAGATACAGATACTGAACAAACTATCCGTTGTTTACATCAATTATTTGAATTAGATAAATAAACCTAAATAATATAGATAAGTATGTTTTATAAAAATAAGTTAGCAGAATTTATTACAACTTTTTGCTATATAGGAAAAATAAAATACTGCCCTGGTACTTTTGGCTCTTTGGTCGCTTTTCCCCTATGTTACTTAATTCTACATTTCTCTTTAAAATATCAGATAATTTTTCCATTTGCTAATCTATCTAGATTTCAAGCGCAAATTATTAGTATATTAATTGTAATCTTTCTTATTTGCCTATTGTTATTTATTGTTGGAACATATTTTTCATCAATCTACTCAAAATATGTTATGAAAGATGATCCTAAAGAAGCAGTAATTGATGAGGTAGTAGGTCAAATGTTGACAATACTATTAAGCCTCTTTTCTATTATTTTTATAAATTATTCAAAAATAACAGAATATTTAGATACTCTAACTATAAATATTATATTTCTGCTTGTTTTACCTTTTCTTTTATTTAGGTTCTTTGATATAATAAAACCATGGCCAATAAATTGGGTTGATAGAAATATCAAAGGTGGTATCGGTATTATGATAGATGACGTGATAGCAGCATTTTTTGCTTCCGTAATACATTATGTTATCACTTTTACTTTAATAGATTGGTTTGGATAACATTATCAATATTTAATTATCTAACTTAAACACAAGGTATATATGAAACTTAAAAATATTATAACTTTAATTACTACTACTATCCTTACCTCTTTAATATGTTTGGCATCTCAAAATAATAATCCTCCCCTAACAAATAATCAAAAAACAGAACCTAAAACAGAACAAGCAAATAGCTCTACTCAAACAAGCGATCCTGTTGAAATAATTAATCCGTGGGCAAGACCTTCTATCCTTTCCGAACCTAACAAGAATAATAATTCAGCTGTATATTTTGAGATTCACAATAATTCTGATAAAGAACTAAATTTAATAAACGTCTCTTCAGATATCGCTAATAATGTTGAATTGCACAGCAGTTACGTCGATGAAAAAGGTACCAGTAAAATGGCAAAAGTTGATAAGCTTGTGATTCCCTCAAAAGGTAGTATTACTTTAAAACCAGGTGGTATGCATGTTATGCTACTAGGTCTCAAAGATAAATTAGAAATTGGTAAAAAATTTGATTTATTCTTATATTTTGACAATAATACAAAGCAAAAAGTTACTGCAGAAGTAAAAAATCATCAATAATTTAGTTAAAGTCGATGAATATAAATAAAAATTAATGTTCATCGGTTTTTTCTTGTAAAATGATTTTTCCCCTTTTTATTCTGTAAAGACTCTTGTGTCTTACTCTCTTGATGCATATTAGGTAAAGAAGCTCTTCGTTCTGCAAACTGCTTCTTAACAGGTTCTGCTATATCTTTCGCCCTATTTGCTATTGCTTTTGTTAATTCGGTATATTCTGATACTTTACTAGGTTGCTCATAAAAAGGATTATGCGCTTTAGCAAAATCCCCTAAGTAACCCTCTTTTTTTACTTTTTCATTTTTCTTTAATTTAGTTATATTTTCTTTATATTCTTCAAATTTATCCCTTTTCTGTTGATCAGTTAACTTAAAATAATTTTTATCACACATTAATCCTGTTATAGCAAGGGTTTGAATCTCCTGATTTTTGACAATATTACCAAGTTCTTGTAAATTATCATAGTGACCAACATCTTGATGTTTTAATTCATTGTTAACATTGATCTTAAGTGCAGTAACAAGATCAATTCCTTGTTTAGCACTATACCCTGAATAAGATAAACTACTAACCATAATGGTACCATCCTTTATTGCCTTTAAAATACTTATAACATTGCCAGTAGCAGCAATAGATGCACTAACTACAAAATTAGCTATACTAGGAGTATTATTAACTAATGCATTTTTGATTTCTTTTGCTATTTCTGTTGTATAATCTATTTTATATTTGTCATCGACAATTTCATTAGTTGATTTATTTAGCTGCTTATCTAAAATTTTTTCTAAACTAGGATCTATTTTAAATAATTGCTTTTGTTTATCAATATTTCCACGATTTTTTACTAATAGGTTACTCTCTGTTGCTAATTTACGTAAGCTCCTAGTCTTATATGTATCAACCGCCACTCCAACTGCCACTGCAGCCAACGAAACTCCAGCCATAGCTAATACAATTGGAGCAGCCGGTGAAAAAGCGCTTGATAAAGTTAATATAGCAAATCCTACAGTCATGGCACGACCAGTAGCTGTACCAGTTAATATTTTACCAATTTTTGAATCCAAAAACCAATTTACTCCAGATTTAATTTTATTAACATTACCAACATATGAAATAAACCTTCTAATTCTTGATTTTGGCTTGGCTATTTCTTCATTTTTTTCAAATTTTTTAAAAAATTCCTCTTCACTAAGTTTAGGTGATTTTATACTTAAATCATCATGGCTTCTTAAGGATTCTTTTGAATTGCTAAGACTCTCTTTTCTTCTTTTTTCAACTTCAAGATCATCAAAACTATTTTTCTTTATCTTATCATTAAATTCTTTGAGGGACGCCATAATCCTATTACCTGTAGATAATTATTAATTCAAAATATTAATAACCCCTTATCCATATTAGAGAAAAACTATGAAGATACATTAATTTTACTTCTTTCCACATAATATATTATAATTCTATAATAAGAAATGTAAGATTAATTTTAACTTTTAAAAATTCCATGCAAATAGCTAAAATATTATTACCCTCTGCTAAATTATTTCCATTAGATTATTACGTTCCAGGTGTATTAAAATTAGCTGTAGGAGATTTAGTAATTGTACCTTTTAGAAATAAAGAGCTAACAGCTATTGTTTGGGAATTAGAAATCAACACCAAGGTTACCATCAATAAAATCAAGTATATTAAACAAAAGCTACCTAGCGAATATAAATTAAACCAAGAAATAATACAATTAATCCAATGGGCAGCCAATTATTATCTTACAGAGCTTGGCTCTATCGCAAAACTAGTACTACCTGTTGATATAGCTGAAAAGCCAATTAAGGTCAAAAAGCAAGAATTAATTCTAGATTTTATTTTACCACCTCTTTTACCTGATCAGCAAAATGCTTTAGCTTTATTAAAATCATCAAATAAGCCATCTATTATTAAAGGAGTCACTGGCTCAGGTAAAACTGAAATCTATTTTCATTTAATAGCTGATTATTTAAAACAAAATAAACAAATATTAATTATGTTGCCAGAAATTGCTTTAAGTGGACAAATTATCAATAGATTTACAGAACGATTTGGCTTCCAACCAGTAATATGGAATTCTAACATAACTAAAGCGCAAAAAAAAATGATCTTAAGAGGGATTTTAAGTAGCGAAGTAAAAGTAGTAATTGGCGCTAGAAGCAGTTTATTTCTTCCATACCAAAATCTAGGATTAATTATTATCGATGAAGAACATGATAGTTCTTATAAACAAGATGACGGTATATTATATAATGCACGAGATTGCTCAATATTACGTAGTAGTTTAAATCAGGATACAAAAGTAGTTCTATGCTCAGCTACCCCTTCTATTGAAACAATTTACAATGCTCATAAAGGGAAATATCAGTTAATAGAATTACAAAATAGGTATCAAGGAGCAAATTTACCAGAAATTCAAATAGTTGACATGACAAAAGAGAAATTGCCAAAAAACTCTTTTCTATCTAGCCACTTAGTATCTTCAATTCATAAAAACTTAGCAAAAAAAGAACAAGTTTTACTATTTTTAAATCGTAGAGGTTATTCACCTTTAATGCTATGCAGATCATGTGGCTACCGCTTCACATGTAAATTTTGTTCTGCTTGGTTAGTATTACATAAATTTGCCAAAAAACTTGAATGTCATCACTGTGGTTATCAAAGTAAAATTCACACATCTTGTCCAGATTGTTTTGAAGAAGATTCTTTAACAATTTGCGGCCCTGGTATTGAAAGGATTGAGGAAGAAGTAAAATATTTATTTTCTAACAAGGAAATTGCCATAATCAGTAAAGATTACCCTAAAAAAACTGAAGATATACAGGAATTATTATCTAAAATGGAAAATTCCAAGATAGATATTTTAATTGGCACCCAAATGATTACTAAAGGATATCACTTCCCTAACCTAACATTAGTTGGTGTTATTGACGCTGATCTTGGTACCATAAATAATGGCGATTTAACCTCTAGCGAACGTAATTATCAGCTACTACATCAAGTAGGAGGAAGAGCAGGAAGAGAAAAGAAGAAAGGGACGGTATTATTACAAACATATTACCCTGATAATACATTATTTAACTATATTAAAAATGGTGATGATCAATTTTTTAATTATGAGCTATCAACTAGAGAATCACAAAATATGCCACCCTTTACTAAAATGGCTTCTATAATTTTATCAGGCAAAAATGAACATCAAGTACTTGAAATAGCTAAAAAATTAGTTGCAATTGCGCCAAAGACTTCAGCTAGAATATTAGGCCCATCAAGTGCACTAATGTCTAAACTAGCAGGAAAATTTCGTTATCGCATTTTAATTATCACAAACAAACAATTCAACTTACAGAAATTATTAAAAATATGGCTTAGTTCCATAGAAATACCTTCCTACTGCCATTTAAAGATAGATATAGATCCTAAAAATTTTTATTAATATCTTTTCAAATGAGTAGATTTTTCGTAATATATAGATAAATTTTGGTTAATCTTATGGTAGGGAAAAATAAGAAAATCTACTCAAAAATACTTTCATTTTTATTACGAGAGTTAAAAATGATTGAGAAGATAAAAAAACAACTTACAGAGAGTCAAATCTCTCTCTGTTTAAAGGATATTGACCAATTACAAGAACATGTAAAACATTGCTCCATTGAATTAAAAGAAGATGAACAAAAAATCAATATCCTACATCACTTAGAGTCTAATTCATATAGAACAAATATTGTCATCTCTAAGCTTGTTTCATTACTCAGTAATGGCTTACTAGAAATAAATATACCAGCCGAAATATCAGTAAGAGTTAAAACCCCCTATTCTATATTGCAAAAATCCCAAAGAAAAAAAGTGAATTTTAAAAAATTATCCGATGTTGTCGCTATTCGAATTATAGTTTCTACTAAAAAAGAATGTTATAATGTATTAGAACTTATTTCTAATTTAAATGGCTTAACTTTAGAAAAATTTAAAGATTATATCAAGGCTCCCAAAAGCAATGATTACCAATCAATACATGCAATTGTATTTATAAAAACAATAAAACAACGAGCAGAAATACAAATACGCACAAAAGAAATGCATTATGTAGCGGAAAAAGGCAAAGCCTCTCATTACAAATATAAGGAAGAACAAACGCAGGAATATAAAAAACTACTAAAATTATCTGCAAATGACTAAGGGTGGTGGCCACAGCCGGGATCGAACCAGCGACACAAGGATTTTCAGTCCTTTGCTCTACCAACTGAGCTATGTGGCCATAATTAAAATTAGTAACTTTAACTAATACTAGTTTCTTATAATTAATAAAGAACGTTTTGTCTAGATTTATTTAGATATAAATACTTATAATTTCCTTTTAGTACATTCCAATTTGTCGCGATAAATCCTCTTGATTCTTATTTTCCTCCTATATATTGTGCAGCCACAAATTATAATGTTAGTAAGGAACTATGACAGAAATTAAAATTAGAAAACAATATCTACCAGTAAGTACTGAAGAAAATAATTCAATAACCAGCAAAGAAGCTCAAACAAGTACAATCCAAAACGATGATATTGTTTTACTAATGGAAGATAAAGAAAATATCTACAAACCAACTAATGACGATTTAGATAACCAGGATAATTTAACAATGTTCCTACTAGTATCTCTCCTCCTCTCAAGACTCTAAAATATTAGACAAGAGTACTTCTGGCTATGTAGCAAGTTGTTTTTCTAGTGGTTAAAAATGGGTTTGTGAGCATCATTATAAAACTGCGGGCGCTGTTGCCACTGTCACTACCTCTCCATGGTGAGCCCCTGCATAATATTATTAATAAAAGGTACATCCGTAGATGACGATACCACAACAAATAGTAGTATTTCTTCTACTACTCAAGCTACACCCACTACTACAATAAAACCAATATATACTAGAGTCTTTAAAGAATATTTCACTGATTCAATCTATAATAATAAATCTGCTATTGTTGTAAAAGCTAACAAATTTTTCTCTACATCGCCAGGATGTCATAAACATTGTACTTCTCTTGTTAACAAACTAAGTAAATGCTATAATATTGAAAAATTCAAGGAATGCATAGGTAATAACATTAACGTAGTATCAAAAATCTATTATGATTTTTTAAATCTAATAGACTGTACCTCTTTCACAACTACAACCACCACAACAACAACTACCCCTTGCAAAAATATTCCTTTTCCGCTGACCGCAGGAAATCCTAAATGGTATAGTAAGTGGCTGATAAAAGGTTAATTTAAATATACGTTAAAGCTTATTAATGCAACACCTGATTACCTAAGTAAAAATGGGTACTGTCCACAATAAACAAAGAAGATGTTATCTATTCGTTATGTAAACAATATAATAAATATATATCATCAGGTTTATGTAAATTTGAGCATCAATTTGACAACAGTAGTAACTGTATACCAATCATATGTATAATAGGCAAATCAGTTGAATTTGAACACTAAGAACAAGACCAAAACAAATGCCAATTTGGGTCAATCCTATACTTGATTATTAAACATATTTTTTGATTATAAGTATAAAACGCAAATGAAGAACCACTTTAAATGAACGGGAACAATTAATAATAAAAATTATATTACTTAAACAACTTCCCTAACCCACCACGCATAAGGCTTTTTTGATCCATATTGCTGGCTTTTTTCATAAAACCGCTTATTTGCTGAAACTGTTTTAATAAGGTATTTACTTTCTGAACAGATGTTCCTGAACCATCTGCAATACGTTTTCTACGTGAAGCATTTAATAAATCTGGATTTCTACGTTCCTTTTTAGTCATTGATAAGATTATGGCAACCTGATGGTCTATAATTTTACTATTTAATTTCGATTGATCTACCTTATCCATGATTTTATTAATACCTGGTAACATACTAAGCATACTACCAAAACCACCTAACTTCTTAATACTTTTCATTTGATTTAAGTAATCTTCTAGATCAAATTTACCTTTTTTAAGTTTAGCGGCAGTTCTTTCCGCTTCTTGACGATCAATTATGCCAGCTGCTTTTTCAACGAAAGAAACAATATCTCCCATATCTAATATTCTAGAAGCAATACGCTCTGGATCAAATTCTTCTAGATTAACTAGTTTCTCACCTGTACTTAAAAATTTAATTGGTTTATTAGTAACATGCTTAATACTTAAAGCAGCTCCACCCTTAGAATCACCATCTATACGAGATAAGATTACACCTGTAATACCTAATTTTTGATTAAAATTATTGGCAATTATCACAGAATCTTGACCTGTCATTACATCAACTACTAAAATTGTCTCTGTAGGCAATATTAAATTTTTGATATTTAGCGCCTCATCCATCATATCATCATCAATTTGTAATCTACCTGCCGTATCATAGATCACAATATCATAAGCTGATAATTTTGATTCATGCAGAGCTCTTTTGGTAATATCAATTGGATTCTGCCCAGCAATTATTGGTAAACAATCAACATCAATAGATTTAGCAAGTATAGCTAATTGTTCTTGAGCTGCTGGTCTGTATGTATCAAGAGATACTAATAATATTTTTTTATTTTGATTTTTTAATCTTAAAGTCAACTTAGCGCTTGCTGTAGTTTTACCACTACCTTGCAACCCAACCATTAAAATATTCACTGGTGGTATAGATTTCAGCTGTAAACTTGTTTCTTCTTTAGAAGAAGAGAGAATATTAATCAATTCCTTATGAATAATATTAATTACCATCTGCCCTGGAGATACTGATTTAATTATCTCTTGCCCTAAGGCTTTTGATTTAACTTCTGTAATAAAATCTTTAACTACTGGTAGCGCAACATCTGCTTCTAAAAGAGCAATTCGTATGTCACGCATGGTTTCATTTATTTGCTCTTCTGATAAAGTCCCACCTCTTGTTAATCGATCAAATATTTTTGTCAGATTTTGAGTTAAAGTTTGAAACATAATTAAGATCTAATATATTATTTGGATTGATATTCTATCATTATTTATCAAGAATAGCTAGAATTTAGGTTATATAAAAACAGTGCTACCGCAACCTTCTCAGAGTTCTAAAAACTATACATAAATTTTGTGGATAAGTTTGCAAATAAAGCGTGAATAATAATCACTATATTACCGTTGTATAAGGTAGTTACACGTCCTATTGATGTAATATAATATTGCCATTATTCCCTATAGGATCAGTAAAATCTACGATATTAACAATTAGATTGCTAGAAATAAAACTGTTGGTATATACCTAGATACATTTTGTGTATAACTTTGGTGATAACTAAAGAATTTTAATTAAATTTTTAATAAATTATTTCTTATGCTAAAAAACTTCCTTCAGAACAAATTAAACAATTTGAAGGTAAATTAATCAATCAATATTTAGATGAAAAATCTTATAAAATAGTTCTAAATGTTGTAGGAAAAGAGTATACTAGCCATGAATTTGCCAAACTAATGACTAGTAGTTTGCAATCAAACCAGAATATCCAATTTATAATTGGCGAAGCTTTTGGTTTAGACAAATCTATAATTGATAGAGCAAATATTCAGATTAGTTTATCAAAAATGACTATGACGCATCAAATGGCAAAAATACTATTATTAGAACAAATATATCGTTCTCAAACTATTTCAGAAAATCACCCTTATCATAAATAATATCTAGGTTAAATTTAAATATGTATATAATAAGAATAATTTGTATTTTTTTACTGTTAACAGGTTTTTCTAATAAGGATTTTAATAATACTAATGCCGAATTTGTTAAATTATTGAAAGATACCAAAATTACAGTAGTTGCTCCAGCTTCTGGAACAAGCACACAATGGTTATCAGATTTAAAACAAATTAATTCATTAAAATTAGATATTCCTGATCATTGTTTTAATGGAGCAAAAAGTACATTTCATTCTCATTCTGATGAAACACGATATAAATGTTTAGAAAATGCCTTACTGAATAACTCAAACAATATAATATGGGCGCTACGAGGTGGATATGGTTCAGCAAAATTAATCAGCAGCTTACAGAAACTACCAAAACCTGCAAAAGAGAAAATCTTCATTGGTTTTAGTGATATGACAGCTCTACATATTTTCTTATCTCAAGAATGGGGGTGGAAAACTATTCATGGTAATGGTATCGTTGAAATATTTAAACCCGAGAAAGATCGTGAAAATTTCATTAAAATAGCTAAAATAATCTCTGGAGAAACAACAGAGTCAGTAATAAAAGGATTATCTGCTATTAACCCTACAGCAGAATCTGGCAAATCTGTTTCAGGAAGCCTTACTGGCGGCAATTTAACAATTGTACAGACTTCTTTAGGAACAAATTGGCAAATCAAAACCTCTGACAAGATAATATTTCTAGAAGATGTTGATATAAAACCTTATCAGTTAGACCGAACTTTATATCATTTAAAGCAAGCGGGAGGGTTTAATAATATAAACGCTATAATATTTGGAGCATGTGGAAACGATGGTAGCGATATTATGAAGGTTTTAAGGGATTTTGCTAGCCACCTAGCGGTACCAGTTTTTAAATCTAATAGATTTGGTCATGAAAAATTTAATGACCCTATTATTTATAATACTCCTTCAAAAATTATACCTTCTAACAATGGTAGATTTGAATTAATTATGAAACTATAATCTTATTATAATTTATCTGGTTTATTTTAAGTCATCCCGAACTTGTTTCGGGATCTAATAGATGTAAAAACAAGTTCAGCACAACGTTTTTTACTCTTTCCTAATCTTTTTAAAAAAATTCTTCATTAATCTCTCAGAATGCTCTGCTAATATACCATTATATATTTCAGGACGATGGAAACATGATTTACTACAAAAGAAACTCCCTCCATGTTCAATCCCACCTTGTTTAGGATCGCTTGCTGCATAAAATAATCTAAAAATCTTTGAAAAAGAAATTGCAGTTGAGCACATCATGCACGGCTCTAGAGTAACATACATATCATAACCAACTAAGTATTTTTGCGATAAAATTTTACATGCTTGATTTATTGCGACAATTTCTGCATGTAATAAAGAATTACTTTGCTGCTCAACAATATTATGACTTCTAGCTATAATTTTATTAGACTCTCTATCAACTATAACCACCCCTACAGGCACTTCATTTTGATCATAAGCAATTTGCGCTTCTTTTAATGCCTCTTGCATAAAAAAATTATTAAAAGCAGGTTTAACCTCGAATGTTTTCACGATAATTAACCTTCTCCTCATAGCCATAAGGATCTAAGTGAATAATTATTTCTCCACCTGGAAATTCTAATAACAAAGCATTGCTAATTTGATCACTAATATAATGAGAATTATATAAGGACATACTACCATCCATTTCAATGTGACACTGAATAAATGGCTTATCTGCAGCGTACCTAGTTTTCATTTCGTGTACGCCTTTTACTTCCTTAAACTTAGCTATTGTATCAATGATCTTTTTCCTATCATTTTCTGGAAATTCCTGGTCTACAAGATTTCTAAACGCTTTTCTAAATAAACCATAAGAAGCATAAATTATATATAATGAAATACCAACACCAGATAAACCATCCACAAACCAAAATTTAGTACTTAAATTTATAGAAATAACTATAGAAAAATTTGTTATTAAATCAGTGAAATAATGCAATTTATCTACCTTAGTAATTTCCGCTCCTGTTTTTCTTATTACGTATGTTTGATATAAAAGCAAAATGATAGTCAAAATAATACATATATACATTATCTGAATACCATAGTCTAAATTAGTTGGAACGGATTTTTCCAATAATGACTTAACGGAAGAAATACAGGTTAATATACCAGAAATACAAAAAAATATTGCTTGAGAAAAAATTGTTAAATCCTGAATTTTTTCATGACCAAATCTATGATGATAATCTGGTGGTTTTAGAGCAAAGCGAAGTGCTATTAAATTAATAAAGGAAGATGAAAGATCAAGCATCGAATCAATAACAGACGCTAAGATTGATTGAGACTCAGTTAGAAACCAAGCATATGATTTAATGACCAGAATTATTACGGCTACACTACATGCCGCATAAGAAGCAGATTTTATTAAAGTTTGACGCTCTTCTATGGTCATATATTCATTTTTAATTTGTTTGGAATTAATAATAGATTATGGATATAGCTTATAAAGCCTTACTCTTTACTTAAATATATTATAACTTTTAGATCTGTCAAACTTTACTATATTTAGAATTATTTAATTAATTAACTTTTTAATTGCTTAATATCCACGTTTTTATATGTTTTAATTACAAAAATTCCAAATTACTATCTTAAATCGTAAGTTTATTATATTAAAGAATATAAATACTGTTATAATTTAATTATAAAAAATATATGGTTCTTATGAAATCAATAGCTAAACTCACAACTATTATTTTAGCATCAACAATGCTTCAATCATGTTCTGGTGATATGAATAAACAAGGCGCTGGAACTTTCCTTGGCTCAGCTACAGGAGCTATACTAGGCGCCCAATTTGGTAAAGGTGAAGGGCGCATAGTAGGCGCAGGACTTGGCGCAGTTGCAGGAGCTCTTATTGGTAGTCAAATCGGCAAACAACTGGATGAAAATGACAAAAGGTTGCTAAGCCAAACCTCTCAAAGAGCTTTAGAAAGTAGCGCTAGCGGTCATTCTGTAGAATGGCGCAATCCAGATTCCGGTCACCATGGTTATATAACGCCAACTAACACCTATAGAAATAACTCTGGAGAATATTGCCGTGAATATACTCAAACAGTTAATATAGGTGGAAGGCAGCAACGCGCTTATGGTACAGCTTGCCGCCAACCAGATGGTCACTGGAAAATTATTAAATAATAACTTAACAACATATGTTACATGGCAATCTGAAAAGATTGTCATGTACTTATATATTAAACTTCATCTACAGTTGAGTATTGTAAACATTCTCACATAGCGCTAACTAAATACCAATTTTTTATAAAAATATATGCTCATATCCACCGAAGAAAATGCTATATTGGTAAAATTTGACAATGTTTCTAAAAGATTTGGCACTAAACTACCATTAACTAATATTAGCTTTACCTTAAGAAAAGGACAAGTCACTACATTAATTGGTCCAAATGGCGCAGGAAAAACAACAGTTGTCAAACTAATCTTAGGTTTAGATACACCATCTTCAGGTAGTATATTTATTCAGCCAAATTTAAAAATTGGCTATGTACCACAAAAACTAGATTTCTCTTCAAATTTACCAATGACTGCTCAAAGATTTCTCCATTTGCTAACCAAGAATAAATCAAATAATTATCAGGAATTATTTGATTTTGTTAAGTTAAAAAATTATGAAAATCAAGATATCTCTGAGCTTTCTGGGGGACAATTTCAAAAACTAATTCTAGCCACAACTTTATTGGATAAGCCAGATTTAATTGTCTTAGATGAACCAACTCAGTCATTAGACGTAACAAGTCAGCAAGAATTCTATCAATCAATTAATAAAATAAAAAAGGAATTAGATGTAACTATTTTTATGGTCTCTCATGATCTATTTACAGTAATGAAAAATTCTGATCAAGTTATATGTTTAAACGGTCATATATGTTGTAGTGGAAAGCCTAATGAATTAGATGGGAATCAGGAATTTTTAGATACATTATCAGCCATAGGTTTCTATACACACCATCATGACCATAAGCACTAATAGAAATTTAAAACTTTGAAAGATAAGCTTTTACTCTTCTAATAAGAACTTATATTAGAAGAGTAAACTTTATATGTTATTATATTAGCTAATACTTACACATTTATCAGAATTAGTATTATCAGATATCATGTTAACAATATCAGGAGCTTTAAATAATATTATTACACCAGCAACAATAACTAAAGCCACTTCCCATTTTAGCTGACCTCTAAGAGTCTGAATACCTAGAACAACTATACCAATTATTGCTATACCACGAGCTGTGTTTCCACGGAATATATTAATCATTTTACAAAATGTATCACCTATAGGATCGGCTGTGCTAGCAAAAGCATCACTTGCTGCAATAATTAAAGCAATGCTGCACAACATGAAAAATAAACGACATACAAAATTGCTATCAAATTGCGTTGAATCAATTTTAAAAATATTCATACTCTTTACCTCTATTTAACTGACTTGATTATTTTAAAACGCTGATTCTATACTGCAACTATTCACTATTCAAGAAGTTAATTAGATTTTTTATTAGATTATCCAAAGTAATTACCAGCAAATGAAAATATTGTGATATTTTAGTAGCAATAAACTAGGGGAATTTAGTATCCGAAGGGATTATGAGAAAGGACAGGCAGTTAACCACCCGTCGTCCTGCTTAAGAGACTAATTAATTAGCTTACACACTTATCAGAATTAGTATTATTAGATATCATGTTAACAATATCAGGAGCTTTAAATAATATTATTACACCAGCAACAATAACTAAAGCTACTTCCCATTTTAGCTGACCTCTAAGAGTCTGAATACCTAGAACAACTATACCAATTATTGCTATACCACGAGCTGTGTTTCCTCGGAATATCTCAATCATATCGCAAAATGCGTCACCTATAGGATCGTCTGTACTAGCAAGAGCATCCCTTGCTGTAATAATTAGAACAATACTACATAACATGAAAAATAAACGCCATACCATATTATTATCAAACTGCGTTGAATCAATTTTAAAAATATTCATCTTTACCTCATTAACTTTGTTAATTAATAATGTTAAAACAAATTCTATATTCTAAATGTTAAATATTCAAAGCTGTTTATTAATATATTGTATTAATTACTAATAATACAGAATAGATGTGATATTCTAGTAACAATAAAATTTATCTATAGTAATTATCTCCCTAAAACATATACAAAAGTAAACAAAAATAACCATACTACATCTACAAAATGCCAGTACCATGCAGCAAACTCAAACCCTAAATGCCCATTGCCTTTAGCAAAATCTCCTCTTTTAGCTCTAAAATAACAAACTATTAAAAATATTGTTCCTATTATTACATGAGCTCCATGAAAACCAGTCGCTATAAAAAAGTTAGAAGGATATATTCCATCTTTAAAATTAAAAGCTGCATGATGATATTCATACGCTTGCATTAAAGTAAAAAAAATACCGAGTATTATAGTAAAACCAAGAGCTGTTATACAATCTTCGATATTATTTTCTTCAATAGCATAATGCGCCCAAGTAACTGTAGTTCCAGACAGTAAAAGTATTAAAGTGTTAATGAATGGAATATCAAAAGGATCAAATGTTTTAATATTCTCAGGAGGCCATATACCTGGTTTTATAGCCCATACCCCATCTAATATTTCAACAGGAAAAAGGCTTGATTTGAAAAATGAACCAAAAAACACTGCAAAAAAAGCTACCTCAGACAAGATAAATAATGCCATACCTATTCTTAACCCGGCTCTTACCTTCTCAGTATGGAACTTTCCTACTACCCCTTCTTGAACTACTTCTTTCCACCATACATATAAACAAAAAACTACTGAAATAATACCTGCTATAAAAGTATATTCGCCAAATTTATAGTTATGCATAAACATTATGCCACCAACTGCTAGAAGTAATAAGGCAAATGATGTTAGAATCGGCAATGGACTTGGATCTACAATATGAAAAGGATGATTTTTCTTCTCTGAAAAAGCAAAATCATTATTTGTAACAGACTCATTTAGCATAAATAAAGCTCGTAAAATAAGTTATAAATATGAAATTAATAATGAAATGCTCATTTAAGCAATTCATTATTTAAAGTATTAATATAATACTTAGTGTTAAAATATTTTTATGATATTATTGCAGCACATTTTATAATCAGTAAGTAATTATGTCTACAAAATCCTCCATTAATGAGATAGAGTTAAAAAAATTCGACAGAATATCTAATCAATGGTGGGAAAAGGATGGTGAATTTAAAATTTTACACCAAATAAATCCTATTCGCCTTTCTTATATCTTAAATAAGATTAAATATCATTTTCAAAATGAAAATAATAATTTGGAAATATTGGATGTAGGATGCGGTGGTGGACTAGTTACTTCTGGACTGTATAAACACACGCAAAATTCAAGTACATACTCTAACAATTCTGTGAATTGGAACATAAAACAAGAGGTAAGCGAGCGCTGCGTAGATATTGAGCACGCGAATTCTTCGCAGTTTTGCGAAGCTAATTTGCAGAATTGCTTGAGTATAACTGGTATAGATGCCATTCAAAATAACATTGATATTGCTACTGAATACGCAAAACAACAAAATCTAAATATTCAATATTATAAATCAACTGCAGAAGAACTAATAGAATCTGCAAATAAAAAATATGATGTCGTATTATGTTTAGAAGTAATTGAACATGTAGATAATATTGAATATTTTATTAAAAATCTTTCTAATCTAGTTAAACCTAATGGAATGATTATAATCTCAACAATTAACCGTACTCCTAAAGCTTATATGTTAGCTATTATTATGGCTGAATATATTTTAAGATGGGTAGGAAAAGGAACTCACGATTATAATAAATTTTTAAAACCATCAGAAATAAGTTCAATATTTAATAAAAATAATATTGAACTTAAAGAATTAAAAGGCCTAACCTATAATGTTATAAATAATGATTGGCAATTAAGTGATGACATAGAAGTAAATTATTTTGCTTATTTAACGCCAAAGTGAAGTAGTATAAAAAATTAGACTATAACTTAATGCAATAAGGAAACGAATAAAGGTGTCATGCTGAATTTATTTCAGTATCTCTCTAAGATTTACAGTGGATCCACAAGTTCAGGATGACTCAAATCTTTAATGTCACCCTATTATTGCATTAAGCTATATCACTTTCTTAAATTATTATAGTTATGAAAAACACTCTGAGATAATATTATTGCTAATATATTCTCCGTCAGAATTATTTTTAACCCACTCTTCATCTAAAAAGCTTCTTGCTGGCAGATCATCAGAAAATTGATATTTTTGATTAACTATTAATTCATGCACTATTGATTTTTGTATTTTCGGATTTAGCATATATTGCTTAAACTTTTGATTAGCATTTTGCTCTAAATGCAATATCGCTTGCAAAACTCCACCAAGCAATAATCCACGAGTAAGTTGTATATCCTTGGCTGGTACGGACTCGCCAGAATTATCCAAATTTACAGGATACCCACCTCTAAAAATATTAAATGTAGCATTATTCGTAACATAATTAATATTTTCTAGTACATTAAATATACCATTCTGAGAATTATTTTGGATAATCTGCAGTAAGGATTGAAATTCTATATCTTGCGATGAACAGCTAATTAGATTTTTAGTTCCTTGAATTTTACTAATATCTAGGGATGTAGTAATATCTTCTCCTGTACAACCAAAAATATACTCAGATTCTTCAAATAAAAATTGGACATTATCGGCAATTTTCACATTCTTCATAGGATGATGTTTATCATCAAATCTATCATAGACTACTACTTTACAACCTAAAGACAATAGCTTTTGAACAATAGCTACCCCTATAGCCCCTAACCCTACTACTCCGCATATCTCATCTTTAATATTCAGTGGTAAAATTTTATCAAGTTTGCTAATAACGGCTTTAGCAATCATTGGTGATTCTAATATTTGTTTTGCAGCTGAATAAGCAACGTTAACCATAGGCAGCATAGAATTACTTTTTTTAATATGAGCAATACCCGATGATGTTTGCTCTACAGCAAAAACTCTATAATTATTGCTTAATGCTTCTGGAATATTTGTTACACATTTGCTACCATCATCAAGTATAATAATAGTGTCCGATTTTACATTAACCATAGTAGTAGCAATATTATTCCACATATTGATTATATCATTATTAAAATAGCTGTTAAAATTACCTAATTGCTGGGGCTCGGTACTTGGATAATGAACACCCCCCATTTCCGTAAGTTGCTTAATCACTTCTGGACAAGTTGAATATATTTTACCCATTATATGAATATTGCTTGGCTTAGCGCCAAGCAATATAAGGGCTTTTATTAAATCAACCGTTGTAAATAATAAATGTTGTACACATACAAAGGTTATATTTTCTAAATCAAGGTTTTTACAATCTTTTAATCTATCAACTATATTTTGTACGGTTGGTAATATATTTATATCTGTATTTTTCATAATACCTCAAATTAATTATTTCTAGAAATAGCAATACAGCCATTAAAAAAACTTGCAGATGAGCAAAATATCCTATTCTCTTTACTATTGTAGTTCAAAAATCTAGGATCACCTTCTGGTATAATTTTACTAGACAATATCTGACCATAAGGATCATTACCTGAATGAAACAACTTAAATTTTATATTTTTAAGTAAGTTGACATTAGAATTTTCGATTTGGTAAATAGTATTTATTAAAATATCTAATAATTTTTTTATCTCTCTTTGATTTTCAATTATACTTGGAGGATTCTTAAAATAAGGCGAACTATCAGATAAAGTAGGAAAACTAAGAGAATAATAGACTTTACTATTCTTAGTAATTTTTGCTGGTTGCATTATATTTGGTATATAATCTTTTAGATTATAATCATTTATATATGTTTGTTGTATTAGGCTCATGGGCAAAGCTATATCATCTGTAGATGGCTGGAATGCTATACCAAAGCCCTTAGCAATCGAAATTAAATGTTTAATAGTATCAACTAAATACGGCCGTGGCTTCAAATTACGTTTATTAATTGCATGAGTAAAAAAAGACCATAATAAACTAAAATCAGTAAAATCTTCTAACAATTGGAATTGCTTCCAACATTGGCTAACTAAATATTTATAAAAATTAATATATCCAAGATCATTTTGATCTTCAAACCACTCTTTAGAAAATACTAAGATTGTATTATTCCAATTTGCATTATGAGAATATTTGTTAATATCTACAAATGTTTTCCAATGATCTGACAAACTAGAAGGCACATGAATATCAGCGCCTATTCTTTTTTTAATTCTGTTATGCCCTATTGTATCAAAAATACTTGGAATCATAAAAGTAGAGCGAGCTCCTGCTGATACATTCCAAATAAGAGTATCAGATGAAGGTATTTGAGTTAATAGGCTCATTAATTCAAATAAACCAAAAAGCTCTCCTGCAACAAGAAAGTTACGAGGAGCGACTCTATTCTGTATCTTAACAAATACTTCGGTAGAATTATTAAGAACTAAAGATAAAGGTATACAACCATATATTAAATTTTCTTTTAAAAATTCTGGAACTTTTGCGTCATTTATAGGAATTAGCTTACCATCTTGTGTTGGTAACTGGAAAACTCCTTTCTTAACAATATATTCTCCATAAGAATATTGAATTTTAAATAAAGCGCATTCTCTGTATTTACTAACATAATCACATTTTTCTGCAAGCTCAGGATTAATTTTAAAAACTTCATCATTAACCTCAGACCATTTAACTTTTTCAAGGTTAAATTCAATATTTTTATCAATAGAGTAAAGATTGGACATTTTATTTTTGGCCTATTACAGTAAATAAAGTTACACAATATAAAAAATTACCTTCTTGACTTGCCTTTAACATTTCATTCATCCAGCTTTTTGCTTCAAAAACCGTTAATTTATCGTTAGCAATGAGTTCATTCATTATGTTATCAAAAGGGAAAATCTTGCTCAAAATCTCAAAATCCTGAATCATTAATGGTTCAGGCAAAACTGTAATATTTTTTAAATTCCTTTTAGCAAATATTTCGGGAACCATCCTACCCATAAATGGATTTACAAAAGATTCTTGGATTTGCTTTAGAATTTTCCCTGTATAATTATTAAATGGATACATTATTATTGATAATGCATCCACGTCAGTAATACAGATTGTTCCACTTGGTCTTGTCACTCTTAATATTTCATCAAATATCTTATAATAATCTTGGTGTCCAACTAATAAACGATCAGCATGACATGCAGAAAAACTATTATCGTTAAACTTAAGATTTTCAGCAGACATAATTGTATAATTTACATTACTTTGCTTAGAGCGTTTTTTTGCCTCATTAATCATTTTTTCACTTAAATCAACTGCTACAACCTCTCCTTCCATACCAATCACTCTAGCAATTTCTTCTGCATCATCACCGTAACCACATCCTACTTCCAATACAGTATCACCAGTATTTAAATTCATATTAGAAATTACTCTTTTCTTTATAGATTGTACATCCTCAAGTGAATGCATAACGCTCATTGAATTAATAAGAAAATCAGCATTTTTATCATTATCTAAATTACCAAAACCGTTAAAATGAAACTCTTTCATTGTTTAGCTCCCTTATTTATATGATAAAATAAAATTCTACTAAAAATAGAAAATAAGCAATAGAAAATTATATATAATTACCTCCTATAAATGGAGGTAATTATAGGGGGTAATTTCTGCACCCTAATTTTGCTCTTACCAAATAGTCTTATATATGATTTTCTTATAATTGGTAGGAAAAAGTTAAGAAAAATTAAGAGGGTTTCATGGAAGATATTTATTGCTGGCAATCAAAGTTTGAATCATGCCAATATTCAAAAAAATTATTAGATTTACTTCTATTATTGAATAAGAAAGTGGAAAACAAAATAGATATTACTGAGATTAAAAAAGCGATATATTACGCCAAAAAATACCATGCTACTCAAAAAAGAAAATCAGGAGAACCATACTACTCACATCCAATAGAAGTAGCTTATATGGTTGCTAACTATACAGCTCGGGAACTTCCACAATCTTTTAGAGCAGATATGATCGTGACAAGCTTACTTCACGGTTGTATCGAAGATACAGAAATAACTGAACAAATAATCGCTACTATCTTTAGCGAAAAAATTGCTAGCCAAGTTCAAGGTTTAACTAGATTAAAGCCAGATGGAAAGATTAGTTCTGGAGAAATGATTAATTCATTTTTCTCCAAAGAAAATCTGATATGTTGATTATTAAGAGTTTTAATAGGCTGCATAATATGAGAACTCTTTATGCTAAATCTCCTGAAAAAATCAAAAAACTATTGAGGAAACTTTAGTATTCTTTATACCTCTTGCAATCTCTCTTGACCTAAAAGCAGTAGCCGAAGAATTAAGGCAACTTTGTCTTCAATATTACTTATCTGAAAAACCTAATACTGAATCAAAAATATATATACCCATACCTATATATGGATTTTAGGATAAGATTTTTAAACTTCCTTATTGCATAAGAAGTATTATTAATCGTTATGACGAAAGGTTTGCGACCTCATTGCCTTGTTGCATAGAGGATAAAGCTGTATAGTAATGTGTATATAGAAAAGCAAAATCGATGTCATTCCCGCGGAGGCGGGAATCTAGTGGTGATATTAGCGTCATCCCAAACTCGTTTCGGGATCTCATAGATGCTGAAACAAGCTGACGCATGACGTTATTGATACCTATAGTAGCTAGAATCATATAGGTAGTAATAAACTAGCTATAAGCCTTTATTCATTGCTAAGAAGCTTACTAGTAGCGCCCGCTGTAATATTATATCCGCAATCTACGTAATGTATCTCTCCAGTTACCCCAGCAGCTAAATTACTAAGTAAATATAACGCGGCTCCCGCAACATCTTGTTGAGAAGTATTTCTACGTAACGGCGATACTTTTTCATGCATAGACAGCATGCTCTTAAAATCACCAATACCACTTGCGGCAAGAGTTCTTATAGGTCCCGCTGAAATAGCGTTAACTCGAATATTATTAGGCCCCATATCTGTTGCAAGATACTTAACACTACATTCTAACGCTGCTTTAGCTAAGCCCATCACGTTATAATTCGGTATAACTTTATTCGCTCCATAATAAGTCAAAGTAATTATACTCCCGCCATCTTTCATTAATGGTTCAGCGCGCTTTGCAAGAGCTGTTAATGAATAACATGATATATTCATGGTGTTGAGAAAATTAGGTAAACTTGTATCGATATATCTACCTTTTAATTCATTCTTATCTGAAAAACCTATAGAATGTATTACGAAATCAAGCTTACCCCATTTCTTTTCAATCATTTCAAATAGATCATCCATAGATTTTTCATCCGTTACATCACATGGAACAACAAAATCACATCCTACTTCTTCAGCAAGTGGCATAACTCGCTTCTCAAGGACTTCTCCTTGGTATGTAAATGCTAAGCTTGCTCCATACTCTTTAGCTATTTGAGCAATTGCCCAAGATATCGATAGATTATTAGCAACTCCTGTAATTAATCCTTTTTTGCCATTAAGTAATCCAGCAACTTGTACCATACATTCTCCTTAATTCTAAATTACGCTAAGATATTTGCTTAGATGTCATTCCTGCGTAGGCGGAAATCTAGTCCTTTTAATAATCATACAAAAGCTATAAACAGAGTATAATTTTATATCTTCTGGATTCCCGCCTACGCAGGAATGACATCGATTTTACTTCATACAAACATACCATCGCTTTATTTCTCTTTCCACTCAATAATGCCATGCAGGTCAAGAACCTATAGTCCTCTTACTTTGAATCCTCACCATGACTAAACTCTTAACTATCAACTATTCTATAATACCTAATTAAATACTTGTCCAAACAATAGCATGTTGTATATTTTTGTAAATAATTCTTTCAAATTAGTAATAAGCGATGTCCAAATCTAAATTATTATACTACCTGTATAAATCAAAGATAGTTGAGAAATTTTTAGAAAAAACGAAGCCGAGCACCGCAACGTACACAGACGTACGTCAGGAGCGCAAGCAAGTTTTGACAACAAAATCACCAACTAGATTGATTTATACAGATAGTATATTAATCTTATTAGTAGGAATGCTAAGTGGCTTAGCGTTTGCTCCAGTTTTTTTCATACCTGGCTTGCTTGGTATTGGATTATTATGCTATCAAGTACAAATTAGCAAGAATTGGCAAGAAGCTCTTAAATTAGGATTTATATTTGGATTTGGACATTTCTTAACTAGTATGTATTGGATCAGTATAGGTGTTAGCGTCTATATTGATGAATTCTGGTGGGCAATACCGTTTGCTTTATTTGGCTTACCAATTATTTTAGCCTGTTTCATTGCTGGATCTTGCGCCTTAAGTTTCTTAGCAAGGAATAATTATTATTACCAATTTATATTTTGTCTCTGTTGGGTATTCTTTGAATGGCTTAGATCATGGCTATTTACAGGATTGCCTTGGAATTTAATTGGTTATGCTTTTTCATTTTCTAATATTCTAATTCAATCTTCTAGCATTGTAGGAATATATGGTTTAAGTTTCTTTGTTGTATATATCTCAACAAGCTTTTACCCTATTTTTTCTAGGAACTACAGACAACTAAAAATATTATTGCTAAGCTCCTCGCTAATAATTTTATTAATTACTTCATACGGCATCTTAAGACTAAATAATAATCCTACTAATTTTTCAAATATAAAAGTTAGAGTAGTCCAACCGAGCATTCCTCAAGTCGCAAAATGGGATGAGCAGGAATTTTGGAAGAACTTGAACTCACATATTACATTATCAGAAGAACAAGGCGATACAGATTTAATTATTTGGTCCGAAGCTGCTTTAGTAGCACCTTATAATTACGAACCAATAAAAAGAAAATTATTAAGTATGCTAGCAAAGAAAAATGCTATTCTAATTACCGGCGGCATTACAAATAATGACCTGGCAGATGAGGATTTTGAAATTTATACTAGCCTATACGCCTTAACTCAAGAAGGAAGTCAATTATTTGAATATCACAAATCACATTTAGTGCCATTTGGTGAATATATGCCTTTAAAGAATATATTACCTTTAAAAAAGATAACTCATGGTTTTCTAGATTACACTGAAGGCGATGGTAAATTAGTTGCGCTTAGTAAATATAATCTAATTATAAAACCGCTTATTTGTTATGAAACAATTTTCCCTAACCTTGTTCGTACTACAAACAAATCAGCAGATCTGATAATTAATGTAACTAATGACGCATGGTATGGCAACTTCTCCGGCCCATATCAGCATTTACAAATCAGTCGTATGCGTAGCGTAGAGAATGGTCTACCTATGGTTAGAACAGCCAATAATGGTATATCGGCAATAATAGACCCTGTTGGTAGAATTATCAACTCACTACCTATAAATAAAGTAGGTTATATTGATTCTTTTATTCCATATAAAACAAAATCTATTACTACATACTCACAATATGGAGACATATGCGTACTACTTGCAGTAATAGCTACATTCATCAACCATATTTTAATTTTAACTATAACAAATAAAATCCTATCCAATCAAAATAATAATTAAATTTAACCAGATATTGCCTTGGTAAGCTCAATTATTCTTTGTCTAATTACTGGATTTTGAATAGTTACAAATAATTTAATAAGCATTGATACTTCTTGGCTTAAATCAGATGGTATATTATTAATTAATATTGGAGTTACATATTCTGATTTATCTTCAGCTACCATATAGTGATATACTCATTTTTATTATCACATGAATATTCAGCATTATATGTTGCAAGAGGAACTTC
Source organism: Candidatus Rickettsia vulgarisii (assembly GCA_050920655.1). GTDB lineage: Bacteria > Pseudomonadota > Alphaproteobacteria > Rickettsiales > Rickettsiaceae > Tisiphia > Tisiphia vulgarisii. The sequence goes on from CP133317.1 coordinate 942,009, forward strand.
ACTCATAAAATAGCTAACAGGCATCTTTAATAATTTTGCAAAAAAATACAATACGCTACTAGCCATTGGGATTGACCCGTTTTCATATTTTTGTATTTGCTTTATATTTATATTAGTAGCTTCACTCAAAGCCTGTTGGCTTATTCCTAACATTCCCTACGTTCTTTCAAACGCATTGCTATAATCTGATCTAATGTGTATTTTGATCTGTTCAATTCACAAACCACCATAATAAGTTTAACTTTTATCATTAATTTCAATTAATAATAGATTAATATTTTAATTAAATCAAGTATATTATTAATAATAAATAATCATTAGGTATAAGCTTAATGCAACGAAACTATATTTAACAAGTTCGCTAAATAATTATTTTGATTTGACATAATATTTCTCCCCTTTGATTAAACTAGAATTGCTCAAGTTTGATCAACCAAGCAGCTCATGATAAGAATACTTGGTGATCGGGAAGTTAGAAAAACTGTACATGACAGCTATAATAGCCTTTAAGCTAGGATATTACTACCCTAGCTCTGAACATTCGCTAGCATCTCCCCGACCGTAAATAAAGACGAGGATTATATCACAATCAATGGTTGATACACACCACATGCAAAGAGGTTTCTACACCCCGAAACGACTTATTGCCGTTCCCAAGCGCGATTTTATCTTAATCACTTAAAAAGTCAATCTATAAATTCTGATGAGTTTGGAACTAGGAGAAAGGATTGAAGCTTTATAGTAAAGAGCAGTAAAATTCTGAAGTCGAAAAGGAGCTAATAAGGATCAGAACATTGCGAAAACAAATCTTAGCAAATGTAAAGTTTTGGAAGAGGCCTATTACTCTTGTTTATACACACCCCACAGAGCCGTTTTAGGTAACCAACCAGTTTTATTTTGACAACGTACCTGACAGTAAGAATCTTTGCATTTATTTAACAAGCAACGAACATTAGTATGCACTTTGGCGATAATTCTATTTTTATCCTCAGGCGTTTTAGTAAGGTCTACTACATCAGAGCTTTTAATAATTATTGATCTTTTGCCAGATAATACACTTGAATGCACCCATCCACCTTCTCCTGTAACATCACGTATTTGCCTCCATTGCCCATATTCCGCAACAATTTCGACAGGTTCTCCTTTTTTAACAAATACCCACTCTATAGGTGATTTTACAGTTGGACCAACCCGAGAATTTACTTCATTAGACTTAATTGAAGCAAAGCGTGGTATAGGTAGCTTTTTATTTTCAGCGCTAGCTATAATAGATATTATAGCTAGTATTAGACAAATTATCTTATAAAACATACTAATATGTTTCCAATTCATTTTCCTCTAATGCGCTTAATGCGTCATCTCGTTTAGCAATTACATAATTTCCAGATCTAAACTGACCTTTAATACGATTAATCTCATACTCACTAATGCCAATAAGCTTCAGAATTGTTCCACCAAGCTGAAGACCAGTTTCGTAATTTTCTGGAATAATTGTTGTTGCTCCAGCATCATAGAAATCTCTAGCATTTTGCAGATTTTTTAACCTAACAAGAACCTCAAGATCTGGGAAGGAACTTGAAATTGTTTTAAGAGATTTCTTTATAGTAATGTGGTTGTTCATAGTTAAGGCTAGCGCTAAAACTCTTTCTGCGCCAACAGCTTTTAACGTTTTAATCTGCGAAACATCACCTTTAAATACTGGGAAACCATTAACTGTTTCCTCTTTAACTATATCATCATTTACATCAAGAGCTATATAATTAATTCCTTCAGCTTCTAAAACTAGTGCTATCATTTTACCAACACTACCAAAACCAGCAATTATTATATGGTTAGTTAGATCCCTTGCTCCAAGCTCTATAATTTGCATGGAAGTTTTACCTAATCCTTTATCAAGTTTTTCAGCAAGCTTTCTACCAAACATTGCAAGCAAAGGGGTAAGCGCCATAGTACAAGTTACTGTCAATAAAAGGACATTTGCTACTTTTTCCTCTATGATCCCCGTTTCTTTGCCAAGACCAAATAAAATAAAGGCAAATTCTCCTCCTTGCGACAATAATAACCCTGCATGCAAAGCGATTCCTTTACTAAAACCAAATAAAATACAAAAAGCAGCAATAATCATTGTCTTAACTATAATTAATGCCAAAGAGCAAGTTAATATAGTCGATATTTGAGCGTATATCTCCTGCGCGTCAATCTTCATGCCAACTGTCATAAAGAATAAGCCTAAAAATAAACTCTTAAAAGGGTAAATACTTTCCTCAGCCTGTGTACGAAACTCAGTTTCTGCCACTAATACTCCTGCAACAAAAGCTCCTAAAGCCAGTGACAAACCAAAATATTCAGTAGCCCAAGCAGCAGATAAAACTACCAATAAAGTCATGGAAATAGGTAACTCATTAATATCGCCATTTTCTGACGATATTAATGTAAATAACGGCCTTAAGAATAATCTGCCAGCTATAAATATTGCAAGCAACGCTATAAATGCCTTAACTACAGCAATACCTAAAGCTGCAGCTAAAGAAGATTCATTATTTCCTGAAAGCAAAGGTACAATAACAAGTAATGGCACTACTGCTAAATCTTGTAATAATAAAATAGATAATGCTATACGACCATGCTGGGTTGACTGGCTTCTTGTCTCTTCTATAACTTGCATAACAAGAGCTGTAGAAGATAAAGCTAGCCCACCTCCAATAATAATTGACGCCCCACTATCTCCATTAATCAACACCACTGCAGCGGCAATTATTATTGCAGTCGTCAATACCTGTAGCGAACCAAGACCAAAAACATATCTTCGCATTACCTTAAGACGCTTAAAAGATAATTCTAATCCTATTGCAAAAAGTAGGAATACTACTCCTAATTCTCCCAGTAATTTTGTTTGGTCATATGTTACAATTTTAAACCCATGGTCTCCAATCGTTGCGCCAGCAATTAAATAACCTAGAACTGGACTTAAATTAAGACGCTTAAGTATTGCTACTACAAATACAGCAGTTCCTATTAAAATTATGACATTTATAAGAATATGATCTTCCATTTACCTTATACTCAGTATAGCATTGACTGTTTAGTTTTATCTCAAAACTATTATGCAGGTTATTAAAAATATAACAAAAACTTAGTTTGAAAATTAAGAATTGTCCAGCTAGAAATTGAATTTAATCGATTTTATAGTTAACTATTTGAAATTATTGGTATTATTACTTATCTAACTATTAACTACTAGACTTTTTCATCCACATATCTTCTAATTTAAAATGCTCTCTAACTTCTGGATAGAATATATTAACTAATATATTCCCCACATCTATTAAAACCCACTCAGATTTACCTAACCCTTCAATATTAACGCTAATATTAATTTTATTTTTTAATTTCAACGCTAAATACTCAGCTATTGCCCCAACGTTTTTAGTTGAACGACCATTAGCAAAAATAATGTATTCTGCTAAGCTAGTTTTCTGTCTTAAATCAATAATCGTTATCTCTTCAGCTTTTTTTTTTCCTAAACATTTTACAATAAATTCTTTTAATTCTTCAACATTTTCTAGCATAATTACCTTTTTAGTTTCCGCGGATTGATGACGATGACATTTCTGACATAACTCCTCGATATATTATTATATTGTTAGTTTGTCTTTTATCAATAGAACTCTTTAAAAACTCTGATTTCATTAATGAAGAACTTGCAGAGGATTTAATATCTACTTTAAAATTCATTATAAATTTATTAAAGTTCAAGTGCCCGCAAATATTAGGTCTATCAAAAACCACAATGTTGTATAGATCAGCTATATCCTTATATCTATACCATTTATGAAAGGAATTAATATTATCTGCCCCCATTAAAAAAGTAAAATTGATATTATTAAATAATTCCTTAAATCTCTTTAGGGAATTATAAGTATGATATGAACCAATATCTAATTCTGCAGTTGAAACTAAAATTCTTGAATGTTTAACAATTTCTGCTGCTTTGGCGGCTCTTGAAAAGATATCAAGTTTATATTCAGCTTTAAAAGGATTTTGCAAGGCTACTAACCAAATTACATAATCTAGTTTTAAGATTTTTAACGCTTGGTAACTAATCTGCAAATGACCAACATGAGCTGGATTAAATGACCCACCCAAAATCCCTACATTTAAACTACTGTTCCTTAAGAAACTCAATGATTGTAAATTATGAATTTTTGTAATACAATCCCCGCTCATAATAATTAATATATCTTAAGTTGATGGCAATATCCGCTGGTAAGCTTGAAGAAATTATACGTAATAGTTTCCCAAATGCCAAAATAAAAATTAAAGATTATCTTGGTAATCAAGATCATTATTCATTAAAAATAGAAGACTCTTCATTTGAAGGATTAAGTCTAGTCAATCAACATAAAATGGTTAAAAAAGCCCTTACTGAAATAATGAATAGCAATGAGCTACACGCTATAACTATCGAAACTATCACACCAAAATAGTTATCCATAAAAAAAATACTTGCATATTTCTAAAATAACGTGTATAATGCATTTAAATTTAAGCCGTTTGTTACGGACGTAGACAAAAACGATAGTTAAAAATTAAAAGGAATAAAGTATGAAAGTTTTTAGTACTAGTTGGTTCAGTTCTAAATCTACTAGCGTTGTTAACGCAGTAAAGAAAACTATTGATAAAGTTGAAAAAATTACCCACAAGATTACCCATAAGTTTGACGCAAAGATTGCTCATTCAACTACAAATCTTGCTTATAAGCTTGCTGAAGGCAATGATGCGTACAAAAAGCATGAATCTGAAACTATCAATAATTTAAAAAGTGATGGCTGGAAAGTTTTATGTAATTCTTCTAAATTTGCTGATACTAATCAAAACGGTTACAAAGCTGTTGCTTTTATTAACAATAATACAAAAGAAATACTTATTGCTACAGCAGGTACAGTACCTACAGATCTACATGACTTAAAAGACGATGTTTGGATAGCAGCCGGCACCTTTCCTAGTAAAGTTGTTCAAGCCAAAGCTATGGTTAATCATGTCTGTGAATTACTTGAAGCTAATGCTGGCAATTATACATTTAATGTTACAGGTCATTCTCTTGGAGCTGTTTTAACTGACGTTACAGCTTTTGAAATCAAGTCTAAAGGACTTAACTTAGGAACATCTATCACTTTTGATAGTCCTGGTTCAAAAAATTCAATAAACAAAGCAATTAAAGCTGGAGTATTCAGCAAAGATGTAGATGTTACTATAAAAGATTTAAAAGAGCATTGTGTTGTGTATAACTCTGCACATAATGCCATTAATTACAATCCTATCAAAAGCAGTCCGCATATCACAGAGCCTAAACTGGTTTTATTTAAGCAAGCTGCAACTGATACGCCTACACAACAAATAACGGAATCATCAGGCATTATAGGATATACTAGCTATTTAGTTAGTAAAGTGAGCTCAAATGTAGTTAATACTTGTTCATACTATTTAGGTATTACAAAGGTTGCAAATGAACTTGAAAAGCTTAAAGGTCATTCTCTTGAGAACTTTGCTAATTTATGCGAAAAACCTATTATAGATACTGAAGGCTGGGAAAAAACCGCAGGAAAATTATATATAAAGGATTTCAAAGGATCAAACTCTGTCACCTCTACCGGTAATGATGTTGTAGTTATTAAGGAAGAAGAAATTGATCCAGATACTATATCAATATCCTTAAGTGAATATAGCTATGATGATTTACATCGCGCTCATAGTTATGATGGTGACAACACATCAGTATCTGGTGATATAGAGTTCCAAGATTTAGAATTCATAAACTAATTTTTATATTGCATTAGGCTTGACCTAATGCAATAATTATAGTAGTAATTATTGTTTATATAATAAAATTATAATTGTGCCCCTTGATTCCAAATATGCTACTTATGCTACAGCTGCAGCCACTATTTTCGGAGCTATTGTAGTAGCGCCCATTTTGATTATAAAAGATAAAACCACATCAACTATTGACAGTTTTTGGAAAAATCTGACTGAACATTCTTCTCAAACCATCACATCAGATAACAACTCTACCAATGAATCTTTAACAGAAAATACAAATGAAGATAGTTGGAATGTAGTTACTACAGGCAATCTATCTAATACTTAATTCACCAAAATTACTAATAAAAAATAAATTTTATATTGCTTTAAGACTGATCTGATGCAAATATTATATTTTATACTAAAAATATAATATCTATGCTTGATAGAAAAGAAATTGAGATTTGCACTAAAGTTGCGTTAATAATTATACTATGGCCATATTTTCTATTGTGGAAAGCGATTACACACGGAATCCCCATGATCAAGAACTATTATTTTAACACCACTGACCATCAACCTTTACAAGACCCAAATGAAGAAAATGTTGAGGTTAATGGTGGTTCTCGTGACTAAACAAAATAGCGACTTCTTCAGCTATAACACGCTCTTCATTAGTAGGTATCACAAATATTTTAACCTTACTATCCTTACTGCTAATACAATATTAATTTTTTTGATTTTTAGCAGAATCTATTTTAACCCCTAACCACTTAAACCTTTAGCAATTGAAGAACGAATTACTGATGAATTTTCACCTATACCAGCTGTAAAAACCAAACAATCTAACCCCTGAAGAGAGCTTCAACCAAACGTCCAATTTCCAATTGAACTCGATAAACAAACAGATCTATAGCAAATTTTGCATCTGGAGAATCGCTTGCTAGCAAAGTGCGTATATCTGAACTTTCTCCAGAAACGCCAAGCAACCCTGATTGACGATATAATAATTTTTCTATTTGCTTAGCATTCATTTTTTTATTATCCAACAAATATAATATCACTCCAGGATCAAGATAACCACATCTTGTCCCCATCATCAAACCATCTACAGGACTAAATCCCATGCTAGTTGCAATGCTTTCCCCATTTTTAATAGCGCACATACTGCACCCATTGCCTAAATATGCCCAACTATATAGTACGCTTCGGCAATCCCTCTTTAGCTATTTCCTTAAAATGTCTACAAATCCATTGATAAGACAATCCATGAAATCCATACCTATACACTCCTTCGTTATAATATTCTTTTGGCAAAGCAAAAGTTTTTGCCAGAGGTGATTGAGTAGAATGAAAAGCTGTATCAAAACAAGCTATATGCTTTTGCTTATTGTATTTTTTCCTAAATACTTCTAAAGCTTGCAGATTATACGGTAAATGAATAGGCACCAAATCTATCAAATTTTGCATTTTCTTAAAAATTTGGTCTGTTACAATTATTGAGCTTGTAAATAGTGAACCACCGTGCACAACACGATGACCAGTAGCAAGTAAATTAAAATTTTTGCTTTGCTCTTCCCACCACTCACCAAAACTGTTAATCTACAGGTTTAATAGCTATTTCATGCAAATTACTACCAGACTTGACCTTAAATAATATATATCTCTTGCTTGTAGTGTAACATTAAAAAGCAACTCTCCTACCTTATTATTACCTACAGCAAAAATAGCGACTTTTAAACTTGATGATCCAGCATTAACTACTAATATTACATTTTTCATAAGTATATACGCCTGTAAATGAAGAGTTAAAATACGAAGTTAAACTTAAAGGATTGGTAAGGTCGTCATTTCAAGGAAGCGTAAGCTTCCGTGGCAATCTCATGAGATTGCCACGAGCCATCGTAAGATGGCGTAGTTAATGACAACCATTTTGCTTTTTCTTCAAGCTTAGCGAGTATAATTTATTTTTTGCTTAATATTTTTTCTTTCTTATCATAATGAATAAAGGCGGCTAATACGCGGGATACTACCCTCATATCTATTAGATCTGCTCTACTAGTCAAAATTATTGGAACTTTAGCTCCTAGTACTATAGCCATAAGAGCATGACCTAAATATTTAAGCTGCTTAGCTAACATATTGCCAGATTCTAAATCAGGAACCATCAAAATATCAGCATTACCAAACACTTGCGATTCAATGCCTCTTGCTTCAGCAACATCTAATGATATAGCATTATCAAAGGCAAGGGAACCGTCTACTATGGCGTTTTTTATCTGATCTCTCTCAGCCATTTTTGATAAAGCGGCGGCGTCTAAGGTGGCAGGAATAGCCGAAGTTATTGTCTCAACAGCAGATAGGACAGCTACTTTAATCTCTTTATTGCTTGTAGATATGACTCTCATTAAGTCAACGGCATTCTGCACTATATCTCGTTTTTCTTCTTGTCACTTTAATGAATAAATATTAACTAATCTAAAAATTATTATTTTGACTAAAAGATCCAAAATAATTTACTTTAAATAGCTTAATTATTAACAACCAAAATAAAATTAAATTTATGAAGGAAGCAATTAAGTACTCTTAGTACATAATACAAAAAAATGACACCTTAGCACATATAGCAATAGCTCACGGTATGAGTTTAGAAAAATTATTATTTCATACTCCCGGCAATAAACAATTTATGAACAACCCCAACTTATTTCTCCCTGGAAATAGTAGTTATAGTATCCACCAAATATATAACACAAGAAGGTGATACATTAATTCACATTGCAGCAACCCATAATATGGACACAAGTACATTATCTGCTATTGAGGGTAATGAGCATTTTACAAATGATACTGATCTTCTACCTCCTGGTATAACAGTCCATCTCATGGGCAATGCTTAACATACTCATAAAAGCTATTTGGCTATTCAAATAGCTTTTATGCTATTCTCTCTATAACCCTTAAAATCTATTCCATAAAAACTGATTAGTAACTTCGTGGTGATATATCACTTCCTCGGTTTTAATCATATTTCCTAGATCTTTTGGACATCTATTAGCAACCGTTTCCTTTAGATCTAAATATTTTGCATGGGAATCTTTTCCCAAAATATCCTTCATAACGCTGCTATTTTTAAAATATCTTATCGCATCATAGATATTTCCTGGTAATTTTTCTCTTTTATCAAATATACTTGAAAAATCATCGGTAACTTTCTTATTTTGGCTTAACATACCAATTTTTAGCAACACAAATATTGACAGATAAGGATTACAATCTGGCGCTACTGAACGAACTTCTACTCTAGTAGAACTTTTATCGCCATATGGCACTCTAATCATTGAACTCCTATCATAAGTAGACATTTTTATTTCACTAGGAGCTTCATATTTTGGATCAAGTCTTCTATAGGCATTAACACTAGAATTTAATATTAAGCACATATTTTTCGCATGATAAAGAATAGCTGCTGAAAATTCTTTACCAAAATCAGACAGATCTTTTGCTTTTTTGCAATAAAATACATTTTCATCATTAACTGAAGCCGATATATTAGTATGCATGCCGCTGCCATTTACATTCATAAAAGGCTTAGGCAAAAAGGACGCCGTATATCCCATCTTTTTGGCTACTTGTTTACATAATAATTTATATAATTGAATTTGGTCGCATGCTTCAACTGGATTAGTATATTGATAATTAAGCTCAAATTGAGATGGAGCAACTTCTGGATGGTCTTTTTCATTTCTAAAACCCATTGCTCTCTTAGCTTCCGCTACTATATCAATAAATAAACGCAAAGGATCTTGTGGTAATGAATTATAATATCCCCCTGTTGTTACAAATTGGAAACCTGCTTTATTACAAAAATTCTGTTCTGCATCAATACCTTGTAGCAAAAACCCTTCTATTTCAGGGGCCATATTAAAAAGCATCTTCTTAGTTTCAAAAATATCACTCAGGAAATTTTGTAACATTCCCCGAAAATCACTATTATACTGCGATTTATTCCGATCATGAACATTTGCAAAAACTATTACTTTCCCAGGCCCAAAAATATCGCAAGGCGCCCAATAAAAGCTTGACCAATCTATCTGTAACAATAAATCTGATTCATGTTGTGATGAAAATCCTCTAACCGAAGATCCATCAAATGTTAAATTATCACTTTTCTTTACAAGATATTGTTTATCGTAATCAAGACTTTGTAATTTACCTTCTAAATCTGTAAAACATACTGTTACTGCCTTGATATTTTTTTCATCCGTTAGATATTTTAAAATTCTTTCCTTAAAGAAATCATGACCTTTTAACTGCTTTCTTAAAGACTTCATTTCTAAGTTTCTTGTTTCCAATTCTTCATATGGCAGCATCAAAAAACTTTTTATTTCATTTGAATATTTTAGCATTTTATTTAACCCAACCTTAAATTAAACATAATATTTTTTAATTTCATCTTAATCAAAGCTTATTTAATTACAACAAATATTTTAAATATAATGATAATTAGAAATTTTAGTTTTGAATTCTTAGAGCAAGAAAGATACCATTACGACTAAAAACAGCCTTGTTGTATGGAGGTGAAAACTATTGTCAATCGTCATGGCGAGGAGCCGTAAGGCGACGACGCGGCCATCCAGAAGTATTAATGATTGTCATGCGTCAGTTTATTGCATTAAGCCGTAAATGATAAAGGGAATTATACTATTTTCGAGATTCTTTAAGCTTTAATTGCAAAGCGCTGAGGTCAAATGTTATACTGACTATAGCTCCACCTTCTGACTTGTTTGCTAAATCTAGAACACCGGCATGATCCTGAGCTATTTTTTTAATAATAGCTAACCCTAAGCCTGTACCTTTAGATCTAGTTGTTATATATTCCTCTGCCACCTTATTAATTAAGTTAGCTGGGAAACCTACTCCATTATCACTGACAGTAATAGTAACTTGATTATCAGATTTGTTAATATAAGTATTTATAACACCAAGCTTTGAACTAGTCATACCAATAGATTCTTCAGAATTTTTCAGTAAATTAACCATAATCTGATTAATTTGAGTTATATCGCAGATAAAATCTATAGATTCATTAGTAGTTGTAAAATTATATAGGATCTTGTCATTAATTAATTTACGCGAATCTACCATACTTTTAATTAACGCAACCAAATCACACTCAGCAAATACTGGTGCTGGCAGTCTAGCAAAATTAACAAATTCAGAAGTAATTTTTTTAATATCTTCAGTATGACGCATTATCATTTGGATATATTTATCAAATTCCGCCTTATCTTCAACTTGATTACTAAATTTTCTAAGCAATCTTTCCGAAGCAAGATGAATCGGGGTTAAAGGATTTTTTATTTCATGAGCTACTTTTCTTGCCACATCAGACCAAGCTAAGGCCCTTTGCGCTATCACCAAATCTCTTTGTTGACGCTCAATTTGCTGAACCATTATATTAAAAGCTGATGATAAAACGCTTATCTCATCTTTATTTATATGGTTTTCTGGTACTCGGACACTTAAATTCCCTGCTTTTATTTTCTCAGTAGCAACTACTAACTTTCTAATAGGATTAACTATTTTTGCGGCAAAAACCATTCCCCAACTTATTGCAATAAGTAGTAATGATAATGCTATAAAAATAAAGACTATTGAAAATTTAATCTGCATACCGGATATGTGCCTCTTAAGACGGTAATATTCCGCAGCAGCCCCATTAGTTTTATCTATATGGTCTATAACTTTGTCATCTACTAATCTACCCACTAATAAATAAACATCATTATGATCTTTAAGCTTAATGAGCATTCTAAGTTTCGTTGGGTCAGATTTTATTTCAACAATCTCTCCAGCGCTCGCTTTCTGCATTAAATATTCCGGAATGCTAGAAAATGAAATAGCAAAACTTAAAAATGTATTAGCAACAATAGTATTAGTAGGTTTATGCAAAATTATAGCTTCATCTAGAGAGCGCATTTCCGCTTCTTCATTTAATACTTTATTAAATAAAGCTGGATTATGCACCAAATCATAATACATATCGCTTAAATCTGCAGAAACAGATAACGCTGTTTCTCGAAGCTGCAATCTATGCTCATCTATATAAGATTCCGCCACAATTATTGACTGATCTAATACGGCGGTAATCTTCTTATCAAACCAAGACTGAATACCAAAATTAAAGAAATATGCAGAGAATACCGCAACTATAATAGTTGGAATAGCTGTAACTAAGCTGAAAGCAATAATAATACGATTTTGTAACTTTGAAACTTCTTGTTTCCCCCCCCTAGTTACAAAGTTTTTTAAAAACTTACGAGATAAAAAAATACCAAGAAATAGAATTACAACAAGATCTATAAGTATTAATCCTATAACTCTACTTGGATCCGGTCCAAGAGACTTAGAATCAACAGCTATAGTATAATAAGTTAGACTCACTAATATTATAGCTATTATCATTAGGATAAGTAGCATTCTCCTACTGTTGAAATACCTCTTAAATCCTCGATAATAATTCAGCATATTATTATTTTAATTATATGTAGTAAATTTCACCAGAATAGTTAGGTTTGTAAATAAAAAGTTAGGATATGAAGTTAAACTTGAAGAAGAGCTAGGCGCCGCACAGCTTTTGACCGCAGCGTACAAAACGTACGTGAGGATCAAAGGCGAGCAGCAACGACGCCAATTCTTCAAGTTTAACGAGTTTATCTAAGCAAATTCTAATAATACTTGACCACTAACTACTTGTTCCTTTTCTTTAACTAATATTTTTGCAATCTTACCACTACGTTCAGCAAGAATTATATTCTCCATCTTCATAGCGGTTAGAACCATAATCTCTTGACCTACAGTTATTTCACTACCTTCTTTAACTTTAATTGCAATAATCTGTCCTGCCAACGGCGCTAGAAGTTCAGTTTGTTCTTCCTGAGCGGATTTAGCAATCATCATGGCTTCTAGCTCAGACATTCTTGGTGAACGAACAAAGGCTTGAACACTAATGCCTGAATGCGACAATATATAACCTGTCATAATATTTTCAATTTTTACATTGGCTTTAGTACCATTTACCACACAAGAAAAAAGCCTACTACCTAGATTCCAGTTACTACGTATATTAATTCTATCATTTTCCTGTCTAATATTATAACCGTTATCTACAGATTTAATTAAAATTGGAAATAAATTATCATCTATTGATACAACCCATCTTGTACCAATCTTATGTGCTTGTTCGACCATTTGTCCAGAAATTAATGCCGCTCTCTTCTGTTCTGCCATATAAATAAAAATTGCTGTGGCTAAAAATACTTTTGTAATATCAGAAGTCAAACTCGCGCCAGAAAAACCGCCTGGATATTCTTCCTCAATAAATGACGTATTTATATCACCCGCTATAAAACGCGGATTAGATATTAGCGCTTCTAAGAAGCTAATATTATGTGAAATACCTCGCATTATATAAGAACTTAGAGATGAACGCATAACTTCTATGGCTTGTTCTCTAGTTTCACCATAAGTACATAATTTAGCAATCATAGGATCATAAAACATACTTACTTCTCCACCAAGCCCTAAACCAGTATCAACGCGAATATTAGCATTTCTAGGCGGCTCCGAGTATTCTGTAATTCTTCCACTAGAAGGCAAAAATCCGCGTTTTGGATCTTCAGCGCAAATTCTTGACTCAAATGCATGTCCCTTCAGTTTTATATTGTCTTGAGTAAATGATAATTTTTCTCCAGCGGCAATTTTCACCATTTCCTCTACTATATCAACGCCTGTAATCATTTCGGTTACTGGATGCTCAACTTGCAATCTAGTATTCATTTCAAGGAAATAAAAATTCATATCTTGGTCAACCATAAATTCAACAGTCCCTGCTGAATAATAACCAACCTTACTAGCTAAAGAAACCGTCTGTTGATACATTTTTTGCCTTATCTCTTCAGTAATAAATGAGCTAGGCGCTTCCTCTATTACTTTTTGGTGGTAACGTTGAATTGAACATTCACGCTCACCAAGGCAAACACTATTACCAAACTGATCTGCAAGTAACTGTATCTCAATATGTCTTGGTTTCACAATTAATTTTTCAATAAATAATCTACCATCGCTAAAAGTATTTACCGCTTCAAGCTTAGCTGATTCAAAAGCATTTGCCATTTCCTTAGAATTCTTTACTACCCTCATTCCTCGACCACCACCACCTGCGGCAGCTTTCACTATGACAGGAAATCCTATTTTCTCTGCAATTTCAACTGCTTGCCCTATATTAGCAATAGTACCAACATAGCCTGGAACTGTAGTTACACCTGCTTCTATTGCAACTTTTTTTGCTTCAATCTTATCACCCATCTTCTTAATAGCAGCAGCGTTTGGTCCTATTAAAGTAACGCCTTCTCTCTTCAGAATATTAGCAAAATTTGCATTCTCCGACAAAAACCCATAGCCTGGGTGAACAGCGTTTGCGCCACTTGCTCTAATAGCATTGATAATATTTTTTATTGATAAATAACTTTCTGTAGCTGGGGAATTACCTATATAATAGGCTTCATTAGCATATTGTACATGCATTGAATAAGTATCAGCTTCAGAATATACTGCAACTGATTTAATACCCATTTTCTTTAGCGTTTTCATTATTCTTAACGCTATCTCACCACGATTAGCAATTAAAACTTTATCAAACAATGGTTTAATCATAGAATCTCTGTCTTATATTTATTGTATATTTTTTATTATTCTTTCTGCTTCTTCATCTTCTAACCATTGACATTCTTCTATCAAATGCTGTTGTTGAAAATTAGCAATATCTGGATCTTGTCTATCTTGTAATTTTTCTAAGCCACTGAAAAGAATGGTCCTGCAATTAATAGAATGTTTATTACAAAAATTGCCAATATCTTCTAAATTATCTGACCTATCATCAATCATGACTAAACTATCAAATTTAGGTAAATATTGAGTATATTTCTCAAGCGTCTGACTTTTAGGGCTATCACCAGTAAAAAATATTCCTTTATAAAAAATAGACCCTTCTTGTTCATTCTTGGGTAGATTGTCATTCATAGAAAAACTAACTCCCAAAGATTTTAACTCCTGATAACGCCATTCTTCCATTGATTCAATATTGCCAAATTTCCCTATATCCATTTTGGTAAGACCATATACTAGATAAGTATCTTGCAATTGTTTTACAATATCAGGCCAATTATTATCCAACAATATTACTTTACGCTGCAATCTCCAGTTACTTATAATTTGTTCATATTGCTTATATTTATCCTTATCTCTTCTAATATTCTCAATCATCTTATTATAAGGTGGCGTTCTAAAAGTCTTAGAACTAGGCGTAATAATTGTACCATCTACATCAACAAATATAATTGTATTATTTGGCAAATTCTTAACATGGCTTAAAATATCTTGGGCTAAATATACTTTCAAAAAATCAGAACCTGCTTCAATATTTTCCACTCAGAATACCATGCCTAACAACATTTCATTTTGATCTTTATAGCGGTAGATTATCATGCTTTTTCCATGGCAACTGAACTTTCTTGTTCTCAAGAATATTTAGTGACTTACATATTCTCCATCTAGTATTTTGCGGCTTGATAATATCGTCTAAATACCCTCTAGATGCCGCAACATATGGGGATGTAACATTTTTATATTCCGCAATTTTTTGTTTTTTTAGTTCTGAATCTTTACATTCTTCTCGGAATATTATTTCAGCTGCTGCTTCTGCTCCGAGCACTGCTATTTCTGCATTAGCCCAAGCAAAATTAATATCGCCACGTAAATGTTTAGAATTCATTACTATATAAGCCCCACCATAAGCTTTTCTAGTAATTACAGTAATCTTTGGAACGGTTGCCTCAGCATAAGCGTATAATAATTTTGCTCCATGTTTAATAATACCATCATGCTCTTGATTAGTTCCAGGCAAGAATCCAGGCACATCAACTAAGGTCACTATAGGAATATTAAACGCATCGCAAAAACGAATAAATCTTGCCGCTTTTCTTGAAGCATTAATGTCTAAACATCCAGCTAAATGCAGCGGTTGGTTGGCAACAAAGCCAACGGACCTCCCCTCCATATAACCAAAACCGATGATTATATTTTTCGCGAAATCTGGTTGTAGCTCAAAAAATTCTCCTTCATCAACAATACGCTCAATTAGCTCCTTCATATCATATGATTTATTAGGATTACTTGGAACTAAGGTATTTAAAGACATATCCACGCGATCAGCAGGATCCTCAGTACGACGATTAGGCAATGGACTACGATTTGATAAAGGTAGGAAATTAAAGAATCTTCTAGTTTCGAGAAGAGCTTCGATATCATTTTTAAAAGCAAGATCAGCAACGCCACTTTTAGTAGTATGCATACGAGCACCACCAAGATTCTCTTGACTTACTTCTTCTCCTGTAACTGTTTTTACTACATCAGGTCCTGTTACAAACATGTAAGAATTATTCTTAATCATGAATATAAAATCTGTTAAAGCCGGAGAATATACAGCGCCACCAGCACAAGGTCCCATAATTAAAGTAATTTGTGGGATAATACCGGAAGCAATCACATTACGCTGAAATATCTCTCCATAACCGCTAAGGGAATCAACTCCCTCCTGAATTCTAGCTCCACCTGAGTCATTAATACCAATTACTGGAGCTCCAACTGCTACAGCCATATCAAGTATATTACATATTTTTTTAGCGTGATATTCTCCTAAAGATCCGCCAAATACCGTAAAATCCTGACTATAAACAAAAACTAGCCTACCATTTATAGTACCTTGCCCTGTAACAACTCCATCCCCTAAGAACTTTTTACCATCCATGCCGAAATTACCGCATCTATGCTCGACAAACATTCCTATTTCTTCAAAACTTTCAGGATCTAATAACGCTTCAATTCTTTCTCTAGCGGTTAACTTACCTTTCTTATGCTGAGTGGCTATTCTCTCGTGTCCACCACCTTGACGAGCGCTATTGCGTTTTTCGTCTAATAAGCTTGAAGAGTTTATGATATGTTGACTCATATGCAGATATTTTATTTCATTATAATTATACCTTGGTAGTATAATAATAAAATGCTGAAAAGATAGTAGAAATTTTTTTGAATAATTTAGATTTCGTTCCGTCACAAATTTAAGATTTGCAGCGGAACTATTCTTTTAATAATATTTTTTAGGTATTTTAAAATACCTAAAAAATATTGATAAGATCTTTAAGAATCTTATCTAGAGAATCATTCTGAAACGTAAACTTTTTTCCGTTAGCATCATAAATTTCAGCTTTTTCGAATCTATCTACATTTTTACCTGAATTAAGTAACCTTAGTCGTAATATAACCGCAATTATTCGATATAGCTCCTTCAACTGGCGTACCCGCTACCGCCCATAATCCAAAGAGTAGCAACATCAAGTACCCCATGCCCAGCCGCTCTTACATAATTTAAACCGGATTTTCTTGCCATAGCTCTATATATTTTCCATTTTCTTCTTGATGGCGATCAAGTACTTCCATACCATGAGATAAAAAGCAGTTTTTTGTTTGGCATTTTTTTATATCCGATACCGATATTCCATCATTAGAAGCTGCTTTATAAACAGAACAACTGGCTAAAACAAGCATTAACTATATATTTACTAATCTTAAGCATTTATTACCTTAATTTTTTCTACTTATTAATACTTATTTAAAATAGTAAATTATTAAAATTTTACAACTATTAAATTAAAAGGAAAATTTTAATAAATCTATTTGCTTTTTATAATTTTTTGATTGAAAGATAAAATTTCCAGATACTAAAACACTAGCTCCTGCTTTTATACAATCTTTAGCTGTTATATCATTAATTCCGCCATCAACCGAAAGAATGATATTTTTATTAGAATTTTTGATTTTCTCAGAAATGATGGCAATCTTTTTTAATTGACTATCTATGAATTTCTGCCCTCCAAACCCAGGATTCACAGTCATAACCAAAATCATATCAAGCCTATCAATTATATAATCTATTGAGTCTGGAGATGCAGATGGCAACAACGCAATCGCTGCCTTTGCTCCTAGATTTCTAATATGATCTAAGGTTCTATCAAGATGAACAGTAGCTTCTGGATGAATTGTAATAATATCCGCTCCACTCTTTATATAATCTTCAATTGATCGTTCTGGAGAATTAATCATCAAATGAACATCAAAAGGCAGTTTTGTATATGGTTTTAGTGCTTTTATTATCGCTGGCCCTATTGTCAAATTAGGAACAAAATGCCCATCCATAACATCTATATGGATCATATCAGCTCCTGCTTGCGTTAGTGCAGCTATTTCTTGCCCTAAATTAGCGAAGTCAGCTGATAATATAGAAGGAGAAATTTTAGGAGTTGCTGTTATCATCAGCTTTTACCTTATCTTTATCATCTATTTTTTGAATATTTTTTCTTCTCACTAAATTTGACTTTAAAGCACTAGATAGTTTTTTAAATTTATTTTCGTCAAATTTACCTTGTTTTTCTTTAGATATAATAACCGCCTAAAAAATATTTTTATATAATTATTTCTAGGTTTTCATATATTTACAGCCAGTTGTCAATCATTTGTTATAAAATCCAATAAAATTAATACTTGAATTTTTTAACATTTAGTACTATCATCCTGAGGTTTTAAAAGCTCTTAGGAGAAAGGAATGAGTGAAGCATTAGAACTTATAGCAGAAACACGAGATAAATTTGGTACAGGCGTAGCAAGAGATCTTCGTCGTAATGGTATGGTTCCAGTAATAATTTATGGAGCAGGGAAAGAAATATTAGCAGCCTCTGTCCAAGAAAAAGAAATAACCAAACATTATAAAAAGCCTGGTTTTATTTCTACAGTTGTAGATCTTAAAATAGGCGCAAAAACATATAAAGTATTGCCAAAAGCTGTAGAATTACATCCTATTACCGATATAGTAAGACATGTTGATTTTGTTCATTTAGAGAGAGAAACTCAAAAAATGGAAGTTCCTGTAGTATATGAAGGCAGAGATAGATCAATAGGAATCAAAAGAGGTGGTTTCTTTAATATTATCAAAAGAACCATAACTCTTTTATGTGATGTTAACAATATTCCTAAGAATGTTACTATCGATATCACCAATATGCATATTGGACAATCTTTAAAAGCAAAAACTATAAAGCTTCCAGAAGGCGCTAAATTAGCAAGTAAAGAAGATTTTATTCTTGCAACTATAATCGGACGTAAAGGAAGTAAAACTGAAGAAGAAGAAGAAGCTCCTGCAACAGAAGCGGCAGCAGCAAAAGCTAAGTAAAGAAGAGTTTTCTTTATCACACATAGCAATCATGAGAAATCATGGTTGCTTCTTATCTTATAATTCTCCTTATTAATAGAATAGCTGATTAAACTTGCATACTTACCAACAGAAAAGCACCTCTCTATTTATACTATTACTATTCATTTTCCTATCAAAAAATATAGTTTAAAATTATACTAATAATAATTAACTATTATTCACTCTTGACGCCAAGATATTCTATTAATAATATATTATTAATTCCTTAGCTATCAAAATGGTAATAAATATATTATGACAAAAAAGCATACAGATACTAATATACAAAATCTAATTAATAACGCTGTGCCCTTAGAGCTAAACGCCAAAAATTTTGATGATTACATAGAAGAAAATTGTTTAACCACTGTATATGAAGAAATTGACAAAACTCCTATAATCAAATTACTCTTAGAAGAAGCAAATTTATATAATACATGGCCCTCTTACAGATACAATGTATAGATTGTATACTCTCTCATGAAAATATCATTTAATGATATGCAGTATTGCAAAAACGCTGTAAGCTATGTACTAAATAATTTACAAAAAATCAAGCATGACTCCGATGATGATTGCCATTCTATCGCTGACTTTCTAGTTTGTCTTTATTCCACAAAAGATAATATTTTCATAGACGATCTAAAAAATAAAACTTTTATAGGTTCTGAAGGTGCTACACAAAAAATTACTGATTTTTACTACTCACTTCCAAACAACAGACAAGAAAATATTCTAGATCATATGATGTGGCGGTATGGAGAGATTCTTGGACAATCTTCTACAGAAGAGTATTTATCTAACATCTTAGGTAATCTTGAACCAAATTGGCATAATTTGCACTCTACTTATTACTAAGGATAATACAAATTAATACTACATACTCAACAACAATTGTTTCATCGTACCTAACAAAGTAGCAAACTCTACCTGCTGAAAACCTTTACGAGGAACAATTATAATCGCCCAATTATGTTGAGCAATAATGCTTTGTTTTGAGATTATTTTTTTATGAGAGGTTTGGGTATTAGCATTACTAGTATTATTAACTATCAATGTAATTAAATGTCTAATACGTCTTTTAATTTTATTGCGAACAACAGCATTACCTAACTTTTTCCCTACTTTCATCCCAAAGTGAAACATATTATTATCACTCTTCTGATTAGCAGGAACTGAAGCTTCTCTCTTATTATTTAAGTAGGTAATAACTTTGGGGGAGTCTTTTGCAATAACAACAAGAAAATAAGGGGAATAGAATTTTTTCCCCGATTTATTAATTAGGTTAAATTCCTTTTGATTTTTTAAAGATGTGATCAACAACTTAAATTACGCTGATAGTTTCTTTCTACCCTTTGCACGACGTTGTCTTAACACTTGTCTTCCGCCAACAGTTGCCATTCTAGCCCTGAAGCCATGTCTTCTTTTTCTAACTAAATTGCTAGGTTGAAATGTACGTTTCATAAATCCATATCCATACGAAATAACAACCTATTTTATAGTGAGATAATGGTAGATTGTCAATCTAATTCTATGTATAATTTCAATTAGACTTCTTTAATAAAGTAAGCAAATACTATAAAATAATAATTTTAAAACTCGCTACTGCTGAGGGATTTGAAGGAAACACGGAACACAGGGTTTGAAGCGTACTATATGTACGTGAGAACCCGACATACAAATCACCAGCAGAAGTAGAGTTTCAAAAGAGATCTAATGGCAAGACCAAATTTTCCATCAAATAATAACATTATAAAAGAAATGATTCGAGTAAATCACGCTGGAGAATACGGAGCGCAAAGAATTTACGAAGGGCAATTAAATTACGCCAAAAATCATCAGGATCGTCTTACTATCCATCACATGCTTGAGCAAGAAAAAACACATTTAGCATATTTTAATGATTTATTATTAACCCGTAATGTTAGACCAACCATATTAATGCCATTGTGGTACACTATTGGTTATATGCTTGGTAGTAGTTCAATACTGCTGGGAACAAAAACCTCCATGCTATTAACTCAGGGTGTAGAAGAAGTTATTGAGCAACATTACCAAGAGCAAATAGATTATCTTTCAAGTCATAATATAGAGAAGGATTTATTAGTTCATATCAAACAATTTCAACAAGAAGAAATTGAACATAAAGATATAGCTTTAGAACAGGGAAGTGAGCAAGCTCCTTTTGCTCACTTAATTAAAAATATTATCAAATTTATGTGTAAAATAGCTATTAGTTTTAGTAAGAAATTTTGATATACTTATTTGGTTAGTAAGGAGACTAAGGTAGTACTAGGACGTCATGCTGAAATAGGATCAGCATCTAGTAAATTGAAAGATCCTGCAATAAGTTCAGGATGATAAAGTGATTTAACGTCACTACCTCAACATTCTTTGCTATACAATATATGACAATTAAAAACACTATAAAAAATTGATAAAATCAGTATAACCTCTACCTTGCAGAGCTGATAGTAGCAGGGTTTATAAGCTAAAAGTACAAAAAACTTGATTTTTTACTCTAAAAAATATTTGCTTTTAAAAAGTAATTGTTAAGAATTCGCTGTAACTTATTGATATTTGTGTATTTTTTAAAATCATACTGAAGATGGGAAATATTGTTAATAATTATGAATGAACTACAACAACAAGCATCTGATCCAAATTACTCTGTGTGGGTATCGGCTTCAGCTGGAACCGGCAAAACAAAAATTTTAACAGATAGAGTATTAAGGCTACTAATCAATAATGTACCATTTGAAAAGATTTTATGTTTAACTTTTACTAATGCCGCTGCTCTTGAAATGCAAAGCAGGATTAGAAGCAAGCTTGAATATTTCGCCCTAATAGATACTAGTAAATTAGTTGCTGAATTAAAATCATTGCTTTCAAAAGAACCTTCTAACGATAAAATTCAATCTGCAAAAACTTTATATCAAAAATTATTAAACTCTACTTATGGCATTAGTATCTACACTATTCATGCTTTTTGTCAGAAATTATTAAAATTATTTGCCTTTGAAGCAGGAGTTAGTCCAGAATTTGAAATTCTTGATGATATTACCGCTCAAGAAATACTGCAAAAAATAAAAAATCAAATTTATTTATCTCCAGAACATAGTCAGCTGATTAATTTCTTTCTAACAAATTTCCATGAAGTAACTATTAACGATATTTTTAACGAAATAATACAGCAGAAGATTAAATTCAGGAAATTATTCTCTAAGAAGATAGATTACTTAGAAGAAACCGAAACTACCTATACTACCCACTATCATCAAGAATTATATGATAAAATAAGAAGTTTATTTACTAAATATTCAATAGATATAACTGACGATCAAGAAATTCTACAATTTTTCTTAACCAAGGACTTCAGCAAACGCAAAAATATATTACCTAAACCCTTAGCAACCAAACATCCTGAATTATTACCAGAGCTTGAATATTTTCAAGACAAGATCTTTAGGCTTGATCAACAACATAAGATCAATGAAATAAAGAATTACTCTAGATCATTGTATCAATTAGCTAAAATTTTTCTTGATGAATATGATACTTACAAAGCTAAACATAGTTTGCTGGATTATGATGATCTAATTTATTACACACAGATTTTGTTAAGTAACCAAGATACTAAAGATTGGATATTATATAAACTAGATGGTTGGATTTCACATTTACTTGTAGATGAAGCGCAAGATACTAGCCCTGAACAATGGCAAATTATTACTGCAATTATAGAAGAATTCTATAAGAGCGCTAAACATAACAATACTGTTTTTATTGTTGGAGATGAAAAACAATCTATCTTTAGCTTTCAAGGAGCAGACTTAGATTCTTTTGATACCATTAATAAAAATTTACAACAAAATTTTTCAAAAGCTAATAAAAATTTCAGGAATATAACTCTTGAATGGTCGTATAGATCTACTGAAGAAGTTATAAATATTGTCTATATAATTTTATACCAAATTAAAAATACTACCCCTCAATTATTCACTTCAGAAAATCCCAAGATTTTGCCGTTTCGTAATACTCATAATGGCAGAGTTGAGATATGGCCCTTAGTCAAAAACGAGAAAGAAGATAAATTATTTTGGCCTACACCAGAGGATTATAATAATGTCGAAACATCTATAGTTAATTCAGTGGGATTTGATGCTAGGAGCGATGGAGCGAAGCCTATAAATAATATGAAAGCAACGAGTGACGACGCCAGCAAGCCCCAATCAACTAACTATAAAACATTGCTTGCCGATAAAATTGCTAAATTCATCAAGCAACAAATAGCTAACAAAAAAATTCTCCATGCTACTAATTCACCTGTCAAAGAATCTGATTTTATGATTTTAGTACGCAAAAGAGATGAGCTAGTATTAGAAATTATAGCAACTCTTAAGAAGCATGATTTACAGGTAGAGGATATTGATAAAGTAACGTTAGACCAAAATCTATCAGTGATGGATTTAATGTCGATAGCTAAATTCGTATTACTACCGCAAGATAATCTAAACTTAGCTAGTTTACTAAAATCACCAATTATTGGGATGAGTGAAGAAGAGCTGCAAAATCTGGCAATTGCTCGTGGTAAAAATTCTTTATGGGAATATCTAAAAACCGTAGATGAATATGGCGCTATCTACGAAAAATTATGTTATTTTTTACAAATATACAAAACCTCAAATTGCGGAAGTTTCTTTGCGCTCATCGTTGATTGCTTTGATATTAGGAAAATCTTAGTCGCGAGTAATGGTCCTAACAGTAATGATCTAATTAATGAGCTAATATATTTAAGTTCTAACTATTCAAATAATGTTGATAGTCTATTACAAAATTTTGTTTATTGGTTTGAAAATAATAATATCGAAATAAAAAGGAATTTAGAATCATCAAACAAAATCAAAATTATGACCGCTCATGCTTCTAAAGGCTTGCAGGCTCCTATTGTAATTTTATGCGATACCACCTCAACTCCAGTTAACAGCAATAAATTTGTCTGGACAGAAGATGGCGAGATGTTTTCTGCTATCAAATCAACCAATAGCCCAGAGTTTTTTAGAAAGCTTAAAGAGCAACAGCAGGAAAAAGAGCTCCAAGAATATATCAGGTTACTTTATGTGGCAATGACTAGAGCCGAAGATCATTTAGTTGTATGCGGTTATCAATCCAATAATAGTTTGCCTAAGAATTGTTGGTATGAATTAGTTTCCAAAGCAATGAGCATCCATGGGTTATTAGATAAAAATAACATCATAATTTACGAAACCAATAATAAAGAAAAAATCACTACTTCTAGCCAAACAAATGAAATAATCTCTGAACCTATCAGCCTATCAACCAGCTCACATTATAAAAATTTTTCTTTTGATAGGGTTTTATTTAATAAAATAATAAAATCTACTAAAAAAAATTATTCTGTAAAATCTCCACTAATAGCTAATGATCATCTGCAATATGGTAGAATATTCCATAAAATTCTTGAAGACTCTGCCAAGGTTAATGATTTTTCCACTCTCAGTAAACATCCTTATATTCAAACCTTACCAATAAATTTACAAGAAAAAATCTATAAGAATATTGATAAATTATTAAATAATCATGAATTCACAAAGCTTAGTTCTGGACAATTGAAAACTGAGGTAACAGTAGGAATTAATTTAAATGATGAACCTAAAATAGGAAGAATCGATCTTTTAGCAATTGAGGAAGAAAAAATAACTATTATTGATTATAAATCTGACGCCCACCCACCTAAAACTCCTGATTTAGTTAATGAATCATACATTGATCAGCTAAATTTCTACCGTCACATGATCCAGAAATTATATCCAGATAGTGAAGTAATTTGTAAAATATTATGGTTAGAAAATGGTAGTTTTATGAGTATATAACGTAATGCAAGAACCCTACTCTTCAACAAATTCATTGCATAATTCTACTAATTTGTCCTCTAAAGAAGATAAACCCAAATATTTTGCTACCGGTACTAAATTAGTTAGGGTTTCTTCTTTCATCATTCTTTGTTTTACAAGGGTTCTATAGTTTAAAGTTTGTAAATTATGAATCCTATCAAATATTTTAATAAGCAATAAATTATCATTTTGTTGCTTATATAATAATTCTATTAATTCCTCTAGACTAAGCTTTTTATCAACTTTATTTTTGCTTAACGACTCAACTTGGTTTGCAATTAACTCTCCAAAAACAACCTTTACCATATCTTTTGTAAGAGCGGTATCTTCTATTGTATCATGCAATATTGAGGTAACAATTACATCTGTTGTAAAGAATTGCGGTATTGTATCAATTGCGCATTCTGCAACCATATAGGCGACTTCTATAGGGTGAGAATAATATGGCTCTCCTGAATCTCTTTTTTGATTACCATGATATTTTCTGGCGTAATATATCGCTTTTTTAACTTCTAATAAGTCAATCTTATTATCAGCTCGTTCATTTAATAATAGTAATTTATTTAATAATCTTTCTGAGTAACTGCAGGATTGAAACTTCAATTGCCAATCATTTAGATCTTCCATATATTACCATGTTTTTTATTATAGTATTTTTTCAACAAAAAACCTATCAACTTCAGCTTATAATAAACATTCTTCTATAAATCTAATTAGTAACAAAAAGAACCAAAATTAAATTACATAGAAACTGAACAAAAAACCTAAAAAATAATTTTTCTTTTTGGATCTTGAGCAATCTCTAAAAAGATCTTACATTCTAATTCCAATAATTTTTGCTCAGAAGTTTCCTTCATTGAGATAATATCTTGAAATTTTGATAATAACCAAATCTGCAAATCATTATACCCTGATATATCAAGCTCTTCAGACAGAATAATTTGAGGTAGAGTAATTTTATCTGATATCTTCTGAACTTTCTTGGGTATGTTTAAGTTAAAAGCTTCAGAGACTATCAATTGCTTATTCATATTTACTTGAGCATGAGTAATATCATAATCAGATATAAAATAATCAGCTGAACTTGATTTATTATATGTAATGATATTTTTGATATTTTTAACTAATTTATCTTTATCACCATGTGCTCGATAAATCATTTCTTTAATACCACCCCAACCTGGAACCAATCCTACGCTAACTTCTACCAAACCAGCATTTAACTCTTGATTAGCAACAATAAAATCGGAGTGTAATAATATTTCACATCCACCACCCAAAGCAACTCCAAGAGCGCAGCTAATAATATTTACCTTAGAATATTTCAATCTCATCATGGCTTTTTGGCCAAGTATTAAAAATTGCTCTAATTTAGCAAAATCTTTATTCTCAATGCAATGGGACATAAATTTTAAGTCTGCCCCAGCTGAAAAATGATCTATCAACGGAATAATATATAGATCTTGTTTCCTTTCTTCGGCAACATCTGCGGCTTCTAACAATAGATTAAAGACATCTTCGTTGAGAGTATTCATTTTACTGTTGATACTAAAAACTAACCGATCCTGATACAGGAATAATTTACCATAATCATTATCCAATAGACTTATAGTATCTTGCAAATTAATTCTATTTGTATGAAATTTATCAGTATTAATAGTTTTATAGCTATTATTAATAAGATATTCTGTTAAAGAAAGCTGTCTAATAGAAGCTTGTTCTTTTACCCAAACAAAACCATCTGGTAAATTATGCAATAATTCAAAAGGCCCAATCTTCCAGCTATAACCTAACCTCATTGCTTTATCAATATCGTAAATATTGTCAGTCACAGATGGTATTAAACTGGTCAAATATAAATAAAACTCCTGTAAAACATCTTGAAAGAACTTACCATAAATTTCATTATCATTTAGTAGTTCTTTAATAGAATTATATTCCACTTTATAATCTTCTACAGGTTTATAAGATAAATTAGAAAAATTAATAATTTCTTTAGTTTTTACCCCACCTA
This sequence comes from Candidatus Rickettsia vulgarisii, assembly GCA_050920655.1. Classification (GTDB taxonomy): domain Bacteria; phylum Pseudomonadota; class Alphaproteobacteria; order Rickettsiales; family Rickettsiaceae; genus Tisiphia; species Tisiphia vulgarisii. Next base: position 969,106 of record CP133317.1, read on the forward strand.
TTTTAGACATACGATAAAAACCACCATCCCCTTTACGTCCAATGAGGTTTTTTTCTATCATTTGATCAAGAATTGGAGTCTGAGTATAGATTTTATGATAATGATCATCAGCAGGCAAAGAGCTAGTCAACGACTTGGAAATTAGCTTCATTACATCATGACCTATTAGATCATATAAGCCGAAAATCCCTGTACTAGGCAACTTTAGTAAACTAGTAAAAATCTTATCAATAATTACAGGATTTAAATTCTCTTTTATGGCTTTACGCACTACCAACTCTAGCAAGTAACAACCTATTTTATTCGCTATAAAACCTGGAGTATCATTACATTTAACAATGGTTTTTCCTAACTTCACAAGGAATTTGGAAATTCTATCTATTACCTCAGAATTTACTGATGGATCCACAACAAGCTCTAATAATTCCATATATCTTGGCGGATTAAAGAAATGAGCGATAACAAACCTAGACTTGATGGAATCAGATACTCGTTCTTTTAATTTTCTTAAAGGAAGCGTTGAAGTGTTAGAAGCAATAATAGCGTTATCTTTTAAATATGGTATGATCTTATTATATAATTGATGTTTAATTTCAATTTTCTCAATAATTACCTCTATAATTAAATCACATTCTGAAATTAATTGCAGATCATCTTCTAAATTACCAATAGTAATAAAATCTAGCTTATTAGTATGAGATAAAGGAGCTGGTTGTTGCTTTTTGATATTCTCTATAGCTTTCTTAACTATAGAATTTCTATCATTAGGATCCTTAACAATATCTAATAATACTACTTGATGAGACGAATTAGCAACTAAAGCCGCTATTCCTGATCCCATGACTCCGGAACCAATTACACATATTTTTTTTATCTCATCATTTACCATCTAACCTACCTAATTTATAGTTAACTTAGATATTTGGCTACTAGTAAAACATATAAAATATCTTACGTCTATAATTATTTAAATTTTCACTTAATATTTCTCATTCTTCTGTAATAATACAAACTACGATAATCTAATTTATTTTAAATTGACATTATTTACATGAAACACAAATACTTACAGCTAATTGCTAATAATTATATTAAAAAAAATATTTTTTGTATAAATGACCTTTAAAGCTGGTTACTATAAGCCCTCCAAGGCAGAAATTTGGCGGATTTTGATAGTATTTTAATTGTGATTATAGAACTCTAAATTTGTACTTAGTTGTAATATAACTATACAAGAATCATATCTTATAATACTTATGACATAAAATATACTTTTATGATATCGAAGAACTGTAAGATCTGTTAGATGGGGATTTATAATGTCATTTTTTACATTACCAACGCGTCATCCCCGCGTAGACTGTGATCCAGTTTTTTCTATACTCAAACAACACTCACAATTAGCATGTTTTTATGTGTTCTAGATTCCCGCTTCCGCGGGAATGACATCGATTTTACTTACCTTCATATAACTATCATTTAATTTGTATCTCCATACAACTGAATCTATAACCCCTCGCCACAACGGTTAAATACTATATCATGTTCTCAGCTATTACTATTTTATCAAATTCTTCACTTGATAAAAGCTGTAATTTTATGGCTGCTTCTTTTAAGGTAATATTTTCTTGATAGGCTGTTTTAGCGATTTTTGCTGCATTATCATAACCAATATGAGGATTAAGAGCTGTTACTAACATTAATGACCTATCTCTTAATTTATTGATTTGATCTATATTAGCTACAAGCCCCTCAATACAATGAGTAACAAAACTATTTACTGCTGTAGAAATCAAATCTATTGATTGTAATATATTATAAATTATTACAGGTTTATAAACATTTAGTTCTAAATGCCCGTTCGATCCAGCTACAGTAACAGCAAGATTATTGCCTATAACTTGAGCGCAAACCATAGTTAAAGCCTCAACTTGTGTTGGATTAACTTTACCTGGCATAATTGAAGAACCTGGCTCATTTTCTGGTAAATGCAATTCACCAAAACCACATCTTGGACCCGACCCAAGTAGTCTAATATCATTAGCTATTTTCATTAAGCTAACAGCAATTGTATTTAAAGTTCCTGAAAATTCTACTAATGAATCATTAGTAGCTAAGGATTCAAATTTATTAGCAGCCGTTTTAAAAGGATAACCAGTATGTGAGGCAACTTTATCAGCAAATTTTACAGCAAATTCTTTAGGACAATTAATACCGGTCCCTACTGCCGTACCACCCTGCGCTAAGTTATATACTTTACTAAGAGCCGCTTCAATTCTTTCTAGAGAATAAGCAATTTGGGCTACATAACCAGAAAATTCTTGCCCTAAGGTTATTGGTGTTGCATCTTGTAGGTGAGTACGACCTATTTTTACTATATTATTCCAAGATTTTGCTTTTTCTTCTAATTTTGCATGAAGATTTGTTAATGATGGAATTAACTGTTCTTTACTAGCAAGTATAGTAGCTATATTCATAGCAGTTGGAAATGAATCATTAGATGATTGCGCCATATTTACGTGATCATTAGGGTGTACAGGAGATTTTCCACCTTTTTGACCAGTTAATTGCTGATTGGCAATAGAAGCTATTACCTCGTTCATATTCATATTAGTCTGAGTACCAGAACCGGTTTGCCATACTACTAATGGAAATTGATCATCGAATTCACCATTTAATATTCTAATAGTGGCTTGATCTATTACTCCTGCTATTTCAGAATTAAGACTTCCTAATTCATTATTAACTGAAGCAGCACATTTCTTTAGAATAGCTAATGCTTTAATTAATTTAATAGGCATTTTTTGACCGCCTATTTTAAAATTTTCAATAGATCGTTGGGTTTGAGCTCCCCAATAAAATTGCTCTTCTACTTTTATTTCACCAAATGAATCAGTTTCTATTCTATATTTTGTCATAATAATATTTGATAATTTTGTTATTCTAAGATAGCTAATTTAAACTATGAATAAGTAATTATCCATAGTTTACGTTAGTTAAAATATATTCTATTGATTTTTCTGTAGGAATAATGGCTAATTGATAATTATGCTCTGTCATTAAATAATAAGTATAATATTCATGAATATTATCTATATTAGTATTATCAATATCTCCTTTTCCAAGCAAGATACCTACTTTATTATCGTCTAATTTAAGTTTTTCGCTTGTAACAGTTATTTTTGTAATAGTAAGATTATTATCACCTATCTTTAACTCAAGATTTATGACCCCATCTTGTTTCAAGTTATTAGAGGCTATTATTATTATACACATAATAATTTTACTTAAACTGTCTTTTATATTTAAAATTTCTGATTCTTCTGATGTTAGTTGAATATTATGATTTTGAAATTTTAAAAAATTAGCAGTTAATCTATTAATTTCTCTAATATTTATATGGTTATTATCAAAAGGTATTGAATATAAATGACGATAAAATTGTAGGCGTCCTATCATCTTATTAGTACTATTTTGAATTAAGCCAGTAGCTTTCTCTTGATAATCTCTAGATTTTGTTAATTGAATACTATTATCTATAACACCTATTGAACCAGCAAAATCATGACATATCTTTTCGTTTAAAGCTTGGCATAATCTTACTGACATCATAAAAATCCTATATTTTGTACCTAAAAGGTGGTTATCTAATAGCAAGAAGCAATTGGAGGTAAATAATAACAGGAATATATAAATATTTAAATAGTTATTTAATCTTAAAAGATTAAATGTAAGAAATAGATAGAGAAGTTCTAATTTTAAAGAAGACTTACTATATAGATAGATAAGAATTGTAAGCCAAGGTTAATGTCATTCCAACCTAAGCAGGAATGACATCTGTAACCTATACAACAAAGCAAGTATAAGAACTTTATTAAGCTATCCCGTCTTCAGCAGTAATAACATCACTTTTGTTATCTCTTGCGTAATCCTGAGCTTCAGATTCAGATCTTGCTACTATTACAGTAATATTAGCGCTAAGACTTGCATGTAATCTAACTTCTACAGTAAAAACACCTGTTGATTTTATAGGCTTATCAAGAACAATACTTAAATACGATATTTGATGAGAAGAAATTTGAGATAAATTTTCAGCAATTTCCTTATTAGTTACTGATCCAAATAATCTTCCATCATCAGCAGATTGTCTAATAAAAACTAGTTCCTTATTATCAATAATATTATTAATAACGGCTGCTTCAGATCTTATTTGCTCATCTTTTTGCTCAAGATCATGTCTTTGAGCTTCAATTAATTGTTTATTAGCTTCTGTTGCTCTAATTGCTAATTTATTAGGGAACAAGTAATTACGAGCATAGCCATTCTTAACATTAAAGATTTGAGCAATTTTTCCTAATGTTCTTACAGGCTTAATTAAAATAACTTCCATTTACTTACCCCTCTTAAATTTGAAACACGAAAGGCAATAACGCTAATATTCTTGCGCGTTTTATAGCTTTTTTTAATTCTCTTTGCTTTTTAGTACAAACATTAGTAATCCTGCTAGGCAACATTCTACCACCTTCTGATACAAATTTTATCAGTAAATCAGGATTTTTATAATCAATAGCTGGAGCATCTTGAACGGATAATGGGCAACCTCTACGCTTTCTGAAAAACACCCTTTTATTTCCTTTATCAGACATTTTAGTTATTGATTTTGATTCAGTAGATTCATTTTTTGGCATTCAAATATTTCCAATTTATTTATTTAAGTTAATTACAATTTAATGATTAAGCATTAATTGTTACATTAACCGCTCCTTCGCTTTTTGAATTTTTAACGTTTTTCAGAATTGGTGAAGGTTCGCTACTAATTGCATCGACTTTAATATTTTGAAAACGAATAATGTTTTCACTTAACTTCATTTTTCTGTCTATTTCATTTACTAGCACAGCATCAGCTTTAATACCAAGTAAGACATAATGTCCTTTCTTATTATTATTAATCTTATAAGCTAGGTTTCTTAGACCCCAATACTCAGTTTTAATGACCTCGCCATTATTATCTTTAACGATTTTAGTAAAATCATCAATTATTTTATCCACATCAGCTGATGAAATATCTTGGCGCATGATAAAAACTGACTCATAAAAAGACATATATAAGAATCTCCAGATACAAAAATAAAGCATTTATAACAACTAAATTGATTTAATTCAAGCATTATCTTTAATTAAGTAACAATTCATATTAATAAATTATACACAGCCCTATTAGAAATAAGATTTTTAATTCAATTTAAAATTAAATTTAAGTAAAAAATTATTACCTTTGAATGATTTAAATTAAAACTTAATTAATTTGTTGTTGCAAAATTTTAGTATATTAACTATACGTATTAACAACTTAACTATTTGGGACTAATCTGTTTGTGACTTGTGATAAATTACCTCCTAAAATCCTTATTTTAGAATTAACTAAAAGTGATAACATATCTTTGTTTAGTACTATTGAGAGATCGCATTTTAATATTGTTAAAGTGAGCACATTAGAAAAGGCTATAATCTCTTCTTACTTAATCCCTCCTGATTTAATAATTATTGATTCAGTAGCTCAAGATATGATTACTATAAGAGCTCTAAATAAAATAAGAGAAGTCAATGGCTTAGAAAAAGTACCTGTTATTTTTTTACTAAACTCAGGCAAACCAAAATTAGGCGGTTATTTACAAAATAATGGTTTAATATCTATTCTTATTAAACCATTCTCTTCAGATCAACTAATTAATTTAATTAGATCTTTATTACGAAACTCTAATCTGGTCCTTAAAAATACTATTATAACATTTAAGGAAATAACTATAGATCTTAGTACCTATAAAGTAATAAGTAGCGGAAAGAAAGTTCATTTAGGTCCTATAGAATTTAAAATCTTACAGCTTTTAGTTCAATCACCTAAGATAATATTTTCACGTCAAGACATTATTAAAAAAATATGGTCGGAAAATAAAGATATTGATCCCAGAACTGTTGATGTACATATAAATAGAATCAGAAAATCTATAATACATAAAGATTCTCAGGTCTTCATAAAAACTATACGCTCGTCAGGCTATTGTATAGACTCTTTAAATTGATAATTATACTCAGTGAAAATCACAAATTGCGTTGTCGTAAGCAAAACGAGCAGCGGAGCTTTGCTCACTCCTAGCACTTCACTAATTTTGACTTTTGTATAACACCTAAACTATGAATACTCTTTTCATAGTTTAGGTGTTATAACATTCTTCATTTGCACAGAATATAAGTATCTACTAGATCCATGAATATTATTTTGTTATAAAGTAAATATTATAAACTTTCATGAAAACAGGTAGTTTTGCCACTAGAATTGAAATTTGACAAGAAACAGTTACTTATAATAGATCAATTAGAACCTTTTATTAAAGACATAGGTAATAAATCGTTTTTAAAACTTTTTACTAAGAATGCACCTAAAAAAAAAGGAATATATTTATATGGCAATGTTGGCAATGGCAAGACCACATTAATGAAATATTTCTTTCAGGCATCATCTGTTGAAAAAAAATTAATTATTCATTATCAAAATTTTATGCAAACTGTACATAAAGATCTTCATAAATTCCAAAATACAATTGAATCTAGGAACAATCTGATTAAGAAAATTGCTACGAATTACGCTAAACAATTTTCAGTGATATGTATAGATGAGTTTGAGATTAAAGATATAACTGACGCTATGATAATAGGCCCTTTAATTCTTGAATTGATACAAAATAAAATATTTATCTTTATTACAAGTAATACTAAGCCTAGTGATTTATACAAGGATGGTTTGCAAAGAAATTCTTTTGTACCAATAATAAAAGAAATAGAACAGCAATTTGAAATTATCTATTTAAATAGTAATCATGATTACCGGTTAGATAAGATCATGCAAAAGCATGATAAACGCATAATTTACCCTATTGATGAAGAAAGTAATGCTGAAATAAAAAATCTTATTTCAGATTTAACAGAAAATGATAAATTAAAACCAGTAAATATAGAAGTGTTTGGACGCATAATAGATTTTAAAACGGCTAATAAAAAAGTATTAGTTACGGATTTTGCAGAACTATTTAAAAGACAGTTAGGCTATATTAATTATACAAATATTTGTCAAAAATTTCCTATAATAGTAGTAAAAAATATCTATATAATAAATTATGATAATACAGACTTAGCCGTAAGATTCATTAATTTTGTAGATAACGCTTATTTTTACAAAGTGAAGCTATTTATGGCGCTGGAAGTAGAACCTGCAAAAATATATCAAGATGGTCATTGTAATGACGAATTTAAAAGAACGATTTCAAGATTATATGAAATGAATAGTGATTCTTATGTCAACAATTAGTCGAGGAAAATTTATTACATTTGAAGGGGGAGAAGGTTGCGGTAAATCTACTCAAAGTAAATTATTGCACCAATATTTACAGTCAAAAACTATCCCCGTAGATTTAACTAGAGAAGTAGGCGGAACTACAACTGCTGAAAAAATGCGAGAAATCTTAGTTCACCAAGAATTACTCCCTATGTCCGAATTGCTACAAGTCATGGCTGCTCGTTATGAACATGTTTATAAGCGAATTATACCAAAACTAAATTCCGGTGTTTGGGTAATTTGTGATAGATTTGTAGATTCTACTGCTTGTTATCAAGGGCAAGATCTAGGCGTTGATCTAATATACGATTTGCATAATTCTCTAATATCTACTCTTATGCCTGATTGTACTTTTTGGATTGACATAAAACCAAATATAGCTTTACCAAGGTCATTAAAACAAGGTGATATAAATAAATTTGAACATAAAAATATTGCATTTCATCAACAGGTTTATGATAAATTTCAATATATATCTTCAAAATTTTCAGAAAGGATAATACCAATACAAGCTTCAAATCTTAATGTAGAAGAAATCCACCATCTAATATTACAACATTGCCAAAACAAGTTTAAATATAATTATGAAGCTAAATAAGGTACTTATTAATTATTCAAGATGAATTACCATCTCTAATTTCTTCCCAAGCTTCCTGAATTTCCTTTAGCACTTCTTTATTTACTTCAACTTCATTATCTTCAAAATCTTCTAATGATTTTATTAAATCCTCAAGATCTTGTATTGATAATTCAGATATATCCTCATCAGGATAATCCTCTTCTAAAGATTTAGCTATTTCTTCAACGTCTTTCCAATACATTATTTTAACCTAATTATTTTTTTCAAGGTAATTACTATTACCATTTAATCATATCTACCAATAAATTATTTATTAATATATATTATTGATAGTAAATATTTAAAGTAAGTGAGATTATTATGCAACTACAATTAACTCCTATTAGGAATTTTCTTGATTATACATTGTCAGAAGATCTAGGTATAGGAGGAGATATTACTTCAAAATATTTAATTGATAAAAATCAAAATATCAAGTTCTCAATAACTACAAGAGAAGAAATGATAGTTTGTGGATGTGATGTAGCTCTATATTTCTTCAATAATCATTCAAATATAGAATGTCAATTTTTAGTAAATGATGGAGATAGGCTTGCTCCTGGAAAACCAATAATCACCGGATCTGGAAACGCTATTGAAATATTAATGCTAGAGAGAACTATCCTAAATTATCTCCAGCATTTATCTGGCATTGCAACTTTAACTAGTCAATATGTTCAAAAAATCGCTAATACTAAAACTAAAATTTGTGACACTCGCAAAACTATACCAGGTCTTAGAACTTTACAAAAATACGCTGTTACTTGTGGTGGAGGAAGTAATCATCGATTAGCATTGGATAGCAACATCTTAATTAAAGACAATCATATAGCAATTTGTGGATCTATTGAAAATGCTATACAAAAAGCAAAGAAATTTGCTCCACATTATACAAAGATAGAAGTAGAATGCGATAATTTAGATCAGGTAAAAAAAGCTGTGGATTACGGTGTCGATATTATTATGCTTGATAATATGACTCTAAATCAAATCAATGATGCTATAAAAATTATCAGCAGTAGATGCTTAATTGAAGTTTCTGGAGGAGTTAATCTAGACACCATAGAGCCAATAGCAAGCACTGGTGTCGATTTTATATCTATAGGACGTCTAACTAACTCTGCAAGAGCAGTTGATATAGGCTTAGATATGTAATCTAAGCCCCTAGTGTAAATTTTATTCTATAACTTGCATAGGTTTATCAGCTCGCCAGATAATATAACCTAAATTCACGTCTTTAGGCGTATAAACTACGACAGGTAGTTTGCTATTATAATTTAGCAACACTTTACTACCGCTTAAAGATATGTCAACTTGCTGTAAAGTTGCTTTCTGATCTGGACAACCCATCATTGTAGAAGCAGGAGTATCAGATACATTATCAATTACGTAATAATTATAACCCCAGCCAGTTAACATTTTTGTAGATAAACTTCCAGTAAACCATATATGATTACAGTCTTTTTTAAACTTTTTAGATGCCTTTAACTCAATCATTAAATTCTCTTCATCACTTTCTTTAGGTAAATGAATAATATAACGTTTTTGATTTTCTTGTGGCAATGGATAGTCATTAGCTGGTTTTACGGAATCACCATCTGCTAAAGCAGTAGAATAAAAGACCTGAGATACAAAAGTTAATACTAGAAACTTATTCATCATAACTCCTAAGTGTATTTTTTAAATTTAACTATCTTTCAAATTATTAATACTATTTTAATTTTATACCATTATTTAGCTAATTTAGTAATCCTTTCCTTATAAAAATAATGAAATTATATGACAGAAATGATAAATTTAAACTTTAACGTCACACATATATGTCTATAAAAAACCTTTATATACTGCTTATAAATGAAGAGTTGAGATACGAAGTTAAACTAAAAGAAGAACTAAGTGCTATGTACTATACAAGCAGCAACGATATAAACTCTTTAGCAAATATACCAATTAGGAATATGTCTATTAGTCCATTTTGGTTTTAATAAATCATTATTCCATTTAGCAATTAAATATTTCTGATAGGCTTCATAGATATCTGCTACGGTAATAAAATCAACATTTAAGATCTTAGATTTGGTACAATTAGGAAAAGGCGTTATTTCTTTATCTTCAACAAGATGTTTACTATATCTCTTTAAAGGAAATAATAGCTTTTCTGAGGCATGTTTCTTATTAAATCTAAAACTATATTCTTCACATAAGGCTTGAAAATGTAAAAATAGCCAATCCCAATTTCTACTATTTAAGGATATCCAAATAGTACAGGGATGTTTTAAATGAGTTGGTTTATAAATATCATCATACACTAACTATTAATAAATATGGCTAGAAGCTGCGCAGATTCTAAAACCATTTTAACTAGTCGTTTATCATCTAAATTAATAGCAGATATTGTTGGACAGATATTTGTAGCAAAAATATTCATACACTTAATTTATGTAAAAATAATCTATGAATTATACTTCTAATTTACAAATCTAGATACTAAATTATAAGTAAAAATAGAAAATATAGTTAATATTTTTCTTGATTAAATCAATTTATTAACTTATATTGACGTAATCTTATATTAAGTTATAGTATTAAATCCTTAATATATGGTAATTACAACTAGTTTTCAAATGATTCTATCTGTTAAATTTTAAGATCAAAATATTAATAACAGAATAAAAATGAAAACATCTAAAAAGACTCTATCAACAAGTCTAACCATCAAATCTAAAAATATAGTAAGTTTTTCGAAGAACACTCAAAAAAAGAAGGAACCTTACAAACTAAAAGGACCTAATTTTAGCATATCTAATAACGGTGATGTATTTATAAAAAAACCTATTTTAGAGGAAACAAAAATTGCTTACATTAATCCTATTAAAATAGGTAAACTTGATTCAGTATTGGATAAGGTTGAAAGTAAATAGCAAAAAGAAAAGTTATAGATTATTTTTTAATATATAATTTGATTATTAAGATACAGATAGTAACTTTTATAAGTTATATTTGTATTCACATAATAAAAACTTATAAACCCCTCTAAAATTTACCACCTATATTTCTACTACTTCTCTGTTAGGCGCTAAAAACCATAAAATTGTAGTTTTTAGGATTTGAATTAAAACCAAAGTTTTTAAAGGATTAGTACGAAAACTTAATTTATAAGAACAATAATTTATTTTTAACAAAAAATATAAAGCTGTTATTTGAATTAAGTATATTAATGCAATACGGTATACTAAATCATTTGATATAAAACCTAATATAATTATATTAATTGAAAAAGTAATAATAAACCAAATATCGTCACTAATTTTACCACTTCTAGAAATCTTAAAATGTTTGAAGGAATAATTTTTTAAGAAGCTAATGTGGTTAAAAATAAAGCAACCATTAACCAGTGTTACAGCAAAACAAAAACCTATAAAAAAATTTAAATTAATAAAGAGGCTTATCATATTTTCATTCTTAAAATATTCTAATATTACTTTTTCTAACCAACTACTATCAGTTATTTTTTGATGCATATAACCAAAAAGTTTAAACCCAGCTATTATTGATATTATACTATTAACCACTAACATATTGTTATGATCCATAGCAAACTTCCAAAATGACACTTCTTTTTTAATTGCACTAAAAAATGCTAATTTATTCATAACCGAACCTCAAATTAAATAAAGATTAGGCAAAAGGATAAACTTAGAAAATATGGAAGTAAATAGTAAATAAAGTAGTGATGGCGGAGAGAGAGGGATTCGAACCCTCGATACGGTTTAACCCGTATAACGGTTTAGCAAACCGCCGCCTTCGGCCACTCGGCCATCTCTCCATATTACAGGAATTAGTAACGGATTACGTTATAGCATCTAATTATTTCCTTTTCTATAATTATTTACATAAATTTTCATTTTAATAAATCTCACTATAAAAGCATATTTGACTTAAAGCTAAAATACTCATTTGCTGTAATAATTACATGATTATGAACTGCTATATTCATATTAACACATGTTTTAACTATTTTATCTATTAATTCAATGTCAGTATTTGAAGGTTTAGCAATACCACTAGGGTGATTATGTATTAATATAATTGCGCTTGCTTCATGTAATAACGCTCTTTTAACTATTTCTCTAGGATAAATTGTGGCCTGATCTATAGTTCCTTGACTTAAAACCTCATCAGCCATTAAGATATTTTTTTATTTAAGAACAAAACTCGAAATTGTTCAAGCTGCATATTCCCCATCGAGGCTTAAATAATCAATTAAAATACTCCAAGAACTAATAACATTTTTATTTATTACCTTTTGCTTCAATGTTCTACTAATTACTTCACGTAAAATAACAAAATTCACTCACATATAAATTTTCATTAACTCCCTTAATACTCAATAATTTCTCTTTATTAGCATTAATTAAAGAGGAAAAATCCTTAAATTGATTTAGTAACTCTTTAGCAAGAGGTTTAACATCTTTTCTAGGTATAACAAAAAACAATATTAACTCAAGTAACTCATAATCGGCAAGATTCTCTGCGCTATCAACAATACGCCGCCTCAAGCGCTGTCTATGTCCAATATAATGAGGTACATTATTTTGCATGATATGGTGGATATCTCAAATTTTTAGGAGATAAAGTAAAAATCTCAAAACCGTCCTTAGTTACACCTAAAGTATGTTCAAACTGCGCCGATAACGATTTATCACTTGTTGTAACTGTCCAGCCATCCAATTTACTTAAGTTAGTAGAATGATGCCCTGCATTTACCATTGGTTCAATGGTAAAAAACATCCCTTCTTCTAATATTTCCCCAGTACCAGCTTTACCATAATGCAAAACTGTTGGTTCAGCATGGAATATTCGACCTATACCATGACCAGTATAATCTCTGACAACAGAATAATTATGTTTTTCCACATAATTCTGTATAGCATTTCCGATATCACCTAAACGTGCTCCAGGTTTTACTAATTCAATACCAATCATCATTGCGTCATAGGTAACTTGTATTAAGCGTTTTGCTTTAATACTAGGATCTCCTACATAATACATTCTACTAGTGTCACCGTACCATCCATCAACAATTACTGTAACGTCGATATTCACTATATCACCATTTCTCAAAATCTTATCACTTGGAATACCATGACATACAACATGATTAACGGAAGTACAGATCGATTTAGGAAAATTATTATAATTCAATGGCGCAGGGATAGCGTTATTAGATATGATGAAATTATGACAAAGATCATTTAAGGAATTTGTACTAACCCCTGGTTTTACATAATCTGTAATAAAATCTAAAGTTTCTGCGGCAAGCTTTCCAGCTATCCGCATCTTTTTAAAATCTTCTTTTGAGTGTATTGCTATAGTCATAATAATATCTAATTTTTATCTTATTTTATATACTAATTGTTATTTTTTAAACTATTATTTAAATCTTCAGTTACTTTTTATAATCTCTTACTTTATAAAAACTATATGATAAGGTAATCGTATCTACATCATCCATTTCCGGATCTTCTTCAAAATCTGGATCTATAAGAAATGTTACCGGCATCAACATTTTCTGCCCGGCTTTCAATAATTGCTCCTCAAAACAAAAGCAATGTATCTTCACAAAATATTTACCAGCTTTATTAGGAGTAATATTATAAACAGAGGTTCCTATTATATCCTTATCGCTAAAATTTTCCGTTTCATAAAAAATTAAAGTATTATGACCTGGAATAGTTGTAGTTTTTCTTTGTTTAGGAATAAACCTCCAAGGCAAATTACTATCGACATTAGAATCAAATTCTATATTTATTACCCTAGTTCCTTTTGGCTTCTTCTGATAATAAGTTGACACTTCTTGCCTAGCCACAGTCCCCCCATACCCTGTCATCTTACAAAAAAGATTATAAATTGGCACAGCAGCAAAGCTTAGCATAATCATACTTAAAACTAAACCTATTAAGGATAAAGCAAAATTTTTATTGGATTTCTGGGACACTATTTCTTTCTTCTGTCAAAAGGCTGTTTAAAATATTTTCAATTTATGCTATAATGCGACTTATATTTAAATAATCATAAGTTATAAAGTATTATATGACTAACAAGATAAGTGTTCCAGTAATTTCTACAGAATCAGGATTTTATCAGTATTTACAAAAGATTAATAAAGTCCCTTCTCTTTCGCAAGAAGAAGAATTTACCCTTGCAAAAGCTTATCTCAATGATAATGACTTAAATGCTGCTCATAAGTTAGTAACTAGCCATTTAAAATTGGTAGCAAAAATAGCTGTTAGTTACAAAAATTATGGTCTACCAATCAGTGAGCTTGTATCAGAAGGCAATATTGGTCTTATGCAAGCTGTCAAAAAATTCAACCCTGATTTAGGGTTTCGCCTATCAACCTATGCTATTTGGTGGATTAAAGCTGCAATACAAGAATATGTACTAAGATCTTGGTCATTAGTTAAAATTGGTACTACCTCTGCTCAAAAGAAATTATTTTTTAGCCTTGGTAAAATTAAACAAAAAATCACTAAATTATACTCAAGATCTGTAACAGATCAAGATTTCGCTCAAATTGCCGATGAATTAGGAGTAGGACAAAACGATGTTAGAGAGATGAACTCTAGATTATCTGGACCCGACTTATCTCTAAATAACTCTGTAAATAGCACTGATAATAACGATAGCGAGTTAATTGAATTTTTACCAGAAACTAGACCAAATCAGGAATCAAGATTAATTAGCCAAGAAATTGCCATTAAAAAACATAATCTATTAACAGAGGCAATGAAAGTACTAAACGAACGTGAGTTACATATTTTAACAGCGCGTAAGTTAACTGACTCTCCCAAAACTTTAGATACTCTTAGTGTGGAATATAATATTTCTAAAGAAAGAATTAGGCAGATAGAAAATGCCGCTTTTGAGAAAGTTAAAAACTTTATGCTAAGAAAAATGCCTAAACCACTAGCATCTAATTAATTTACAAAAATTACTATAGTTAGCAGAAATATAATAAATAACGCTTTATAAAAAGATTTTATGGTAGAAATTTCTATATTCTTTAATTATACTGAAGATAATTAAACTTAGTATACAAATATTGCTATGGCCTTACATTTTAAAGCTTCAGAAAATATAGTTCTTAAACCAGTCATCACAGTATTTGGAGTTGGAGGAGCTGGAAATAATGCAGTAAATAATATGATAGCTGCAAAATTGCAAGGAGCAAACTTTGTTGTAGCTAACACTGATGCGCAATCATTAGAACATTCTATTTGCGATAATAAAATCCAGCTAGGGGCTAATATCACTAAAGGGCTCGGAGCTGGGGCATCACCAGAAATTGGAGGATTAGCTGCCGAAGAATCTGCTGATGAAATTAGAAACTATCTTGAAGGCAGCAATATGGTGTTTATTACTGCAGGAATGGGTGGTGGTACAGGAACAGGAGCTTCTCCAATCGTAGCAAAAATAGCTAAGGAACTTGATATTCTTACTGTTGGCGTAGTAACTAAACCATTTCATTTTGAAGGACAACATAGACTTAAAACGGCAGAACAAGGCATTCTAGAACTACAAAAATTTGTAGACACTTTAATAGTAATCCCTAATCAAAACTTATTTCGTATAGCAAATGAACGTACTACATTTGCTGATGCTTTTAAAATGGCTGATGACGTGTTACATGCTGGAGTTAGAGGAGTTACTGATTTAATGATTATGCCAGGTCTTATTAATTTGGATTTCGCTGATATTAGAGCAGTAATGAGCGCCATGGGAAAAGCTATGATGGGTACAGGCGAAGCCACTGGTGAAGATAGAGCTATTAAAGCAGCAGAAGCAGCTATTTCTAATCCTTTACTTGACCATAATTCAATGCGTGGAGCTAAGGGCGTATTGATTAACATTACTGGTGGTTCTGATATGACTCTATTTGAAGTGGATAGTGCTGCTAATAGAATTAGAGAAGAAGTGGGAGATCCACATGCCAATATTATTTTTGGTTCTACATTTAACCAAGAATTAAATGGTACTATTAGGGTATCAGTAGTTGCTACCGGTATTGACACGGATCAAGTAATGAATTTCAACAAATCTTGTACTACTACAACTGAATCTATAACTCAAAATAGCACCCCATCTATTATTGATAATATAGAAGCTCCTGTAGAAATTTTAGAAGAAATTCCAAATTCTACTCAATATAGCACTGAAAATGATATTACTAATCCTGAGATACAATCTGTAAATTTAGGTATTCAAGTATCATCCCATAATGTCCAAAATCAATCATCTATAAGTGATAACAAATCATTATTTAGCAGGATGTGGAATTCACTAAAATCAAACCCTACTGAATCTATTCAAGAACAAATTAGACCTTCTATTACTCCTGCCTTTCAAAGTAATGAAGTTGAAGTAGATATTCATGATATTCCTGCATTCTTAAGAAAACAAAAATAACAAGTTAAAAAACTTTAATATCTATCATCTTAGATTATACATAAACTTGGAATAAGGTGCTTATTCCAAGTTTATGTTAAGTTAAGAACAGTAAATAACTAGATATTCACTTTTACTTTTAGCATCCCTAAATGCGAATATATTTCTTAGCTAGGTAAGCGTCATAACCAACGCTATATTCCATTCTACCTCTTTTAGCAGTAACGCTTGCTCCTAGATTATATAACGTTTTTGAAGTTCTATCCGATTTATTGATAAATGGAACACTCATCCCTTCAAATATAGAGTTAACTTTTCCTCTTTTCTTTCCTAAAATCCTTGAAATAGTTACATGCCCTTCAGGAATAATAAGCATACTATCCCTTTTTACATTTGTTAGGATTCTTCCTCCAATAACTCCTTCCGTCTTATTACTTGGCTTACTAGAAACATGAGTACCTAAAAATTGCGTACCTGTTTCACTATAACTACTATTCTTATATCTGCTATGTCTAATTCCTATGTTGGAGTCAAAACCTATTATCATCCAATATTACGTTATAACCTAATAATATCTCGCCTCTTAATGCTCTATATCTATAGTTTGATAACGCTAATACTCCTAATTCGTATCTTGGCTCCCTAGTTTTAATTCTTGCCTTTGAATACATTCCAACTATTCCGCCTTGTGACCTAGAATTATACCCAGCTATTCCACCTAACATACCTTGACTTGATCGACCATAATATGGACTACCCCATATTCCGTATTTTTTGTCATTTAATTCCTCGTCATCACCTGCCGCTACCGTTATACCATACCATTATGCTTTATATTATACATCCTCTTATTTAAGCTATATATATTATCATTCTCAATATGACCTATTGCTTCATTTACTTGCGAACCTACATTATTTACAATCTTCATCAATAAATCACCCCTTTCTTTTGAATCTGGAAAATCTCCAAGACTATCCCACAAAACACTTTGCTCACTCATTTGAGTCAATAATCTTACGTTTGCAACATCAACTGCATCCCCCCCCCTCCTGCACTAATTATATCATCTACAGCTCGACTTTCTGCATCACTCTGACGATATAAATGAACATCTCCACCAAAAACTTTTAGTAAATAAACCACATAAGGTTTATTTGTCTTTACTAATATTGATGACATATCTTGATTAATTGATAAATTACCATTTGCTTTTACCAAGATATAATCTTCTTCTGTTTGAGGAAATGACGCATTATCATCAACAGAAACGTTACTAAATAGCTCACCATCTACTATAGTTTGCGCCTGAACATCAATATGACCTAAGTTTTCTGATGTTCAGAACAGTATTAATAGTACTACCTCCTCCCCATTTTGGAGAATTAGAACCATTCAAAGTTAAAGTATTTGATCCTAAATCTATATTATCTACATGTAAATCACCATGATTGGTAATATTATTCTGGATATTTACTTCTTTTAATCTAGCTCCATTTGCCCCGAGTCCATATGCATCACTAACTTCAAGATTCACTGTACCTTGTAAATCTGTTGTAGTTGTTACAGATGAATATAGTTTTGCACCTTCTTTTGCAGTTAAAATAGCATTTCTATTAAGCTGAATATTGACTAAATGATTTAAATCACTACCTATATTATAACCATTATCAATAGTACTATCTTTTGATAATACCACAGTTGGAGCTTTTGTTGCATTATTCGTAGTAAAATCACTGTTAACCTTTATTCCATCTAGCTTCGTATTTACATCTAATGTTAATTTTGATGGGCTTGTTACATTACTAAACTGAACCTCTTTAAAAGGAAAATTATCTCCTTTTATTATAACATCCGCACCTTGCAATTTTAATTTTCCTATAGGTTGAGGAAAGCCGCTTGGAATTCCTGGTACACATTAATTGGCCCAGTATAAGTTGTTATAGTCATTGGGTTTTTATTAATTAGCTGCATTACTGCATTAGTAGGAAGAGCAATAACACCAGTATTATCTATACTAAGCCCAGATATCCCCAGCCCACAATCAATATCAGTATCTAATACTAAAGTTCCACCTTCACCCATTCCTACTCCTTGGTCAACCTTTGTACGAGTATTTATAACTCGCCCTATAACACTAGTATTAGGTGTTTGAGGCATTACTACTAAATGACCTATAGAGTTACCTTGTGCCAGTGGTGCATCAATAGTATTATCTCCACCTACAAAAATTATACCTGTATTACCTGAGGCAGTAGCAGTTAAAGATCCTGCTTTAATATTACTATTATAAAATTTATATTAGCGTTTGGTGAGCTAAAATCTATAGAGGCTACCTGTGTAAAATTAGTATTAAGTAATTGACATCCATCGTTAACTAATTTGATATTAGTATTATCAGTATTTTTTAATGAATCAAATCTACAATTAATACTCTGTAACGTCAAAGTCGCATTACTACCTACCCCAAAATCAAGTTCATTAATATGAACATTATTATTAATAAAACTGACATTACCACCTTGTAGAGTTAATTTGTCTAAAGCATCATTGGAGTTAAGATTACCTATATTAGTATTATTAAATTTCACAGTTTTATCTGCAGCTATAGAAGTTGCATCAATTACACTATTCGTTCCTACAGAAATATTAGTAAAATTATTATTACTGTTAAAATCTACATCTCCTGCATTAGTTAGTTTCAAAGTCCCACCATTAACAGAGTCAAAATTTAAATTATAAGTATTAATTATTGATCCACCAATTTTTAAAGTCTTAGTACTTGGTATTGTAATAGAGTTTATAGAATTACTAGTTTCAATATTACCAATAATCTCACTATCACCAACAGGAATAAAATTACCTCCAGAGTTATTTGTACTATCAAGATTACCAGTTATAGTCTTACCATCAGCCAAATTAAGATTACCAAAAGAACCAGCAAAATCCACATCACCATCTATATCACCATTTGCGTTATAAACAGTACTAATGGAAAATTTAATATTACTATCTACATCATCTAATGTTATAGTTGGAACATTTAAATTAATTAATGTCGTATGAATCGTAGGTTCTATATTAAAATCTCCAAATCCAGAAAAAGTAACTTGCTTAAGTTTATTAACAGCTGTACCTAAACTACTACCAGCACTAGCGATAGTAAAAGTTTGTCCAGCTTGAGTAGAATTAATTTCAACTATCCCTGTGCCATTATTTCCTGGATCTATAATGTTATTTTAAGTTATAGTCCTATTATTTGCTCCAGAATTAAGGAGTAATAATGTAGAATCAGCATTTAAAAAATTAATTGCAGCTCCAGCACTTGACATTAATGTTATCATTGCCAGTTGCGTCTACGGTTAAGGTGTTAGCAGCAATATTACTACCGATATTTATTGTCTTAATTGTTCCAATTGCTGGATCACTTACTGTCAAATCAACCTGGGCGTTTAAAGTACCTTTACTAGCATAGTTACTACATTGTTGAAATTATATGGTCCATTAGTTCCATTAAAAGTTAATACACTTGTCATATTTTTAAAATCAACAGGCGAACTTAGATTGCCTCCAATTTGTAATTCTGAACCATTGTTATTCAACTAGTATCAGAACAATTAATATTACCAGCAACAATAGGTGTCCCAGCACTAACGTTTATTCTTTTAACTGGATGTGTAGAACCTATATCACCATTAACTGTTCCGTCATCTAAAACTATAATACCATTATTGTCTGCTCCCGTGTTATCTATCTTACCATTCCAAACCTAATTCGTACCTAAATTAAAATTACCGTCCTTACCATTAAAATCTATGTTACCATTTCCACCATTGTTAGCGTTGAAAGTACCTCCTAATGAATAATATACATCACCATTAATAGGATAATTAGCTATTCCTTTCCTGCGTTATTATGGACATCATAAACTAATGCCTGAGTCCCATTAGGGATAGTTATCCCCACAACACCATCACTTCCATTAAAACTTATCTTCGCCAAGGGACCTGTAGATCCTATACTGCCTGTTACACTTGAAGTATTAAAAGTAAAGA
The DNA here is from genome assembly GCA_050920655.1 of Candidatus Rickettsia vulgarisii. Taxonomy (GTDB): domain Bacteria; phylum Pseudomonadota; class Alphaproteobacteria; order Rickettsiales; family Rickettsiaceae; genus Tisiphia; species Tisiphia vulgarisii. Next base: position 989,618 of record CP133317.1, read on the forward strand.
CAAGTACTCCATTAGAACCACCTGTACTAACAACATCACCAGTTACTGTCTGTCCTCCCCTATAATAAATGTACCAGCTTGATTGTTAAAATCTATATCACCTGTTAAACTACCATTTGCAGTTACACTACCACCAGCTGTATAGTTTAAATTACCTGTCATCAATCCAGTGGCTGTAACATTAGCCCCACTATTTCCTATTGTAAAAATGGCAGCATTAGAAGTGGATTTTAAATTAACATTCCCTAACCATCGAAACTTATTATTGATAAAGCTGTACCACCTACCCCAATATTACTATTAAAATTTACATTACCATCGTTAACAATTAATGTTCCTTGATTATTAGTTGTTGTAGTAATGGCATTAGGTATAGTAATGGTATTAGGTATAGTAATGGTATTAGGTATAGTAATGGTATTTCCTACACCACCATTAGGATTTATTGTGAGACCAGAATTTACTCCATTAAATTAACTACTCCTAAACCACTATAATCATTAGTATTAGCATTAAAACCATTTTGACTTGCTGTAGCTCCAATACCTGTAAAAGTTGTAACTGCATTATTTACACTAAAACCCATGGTGCCACCAGTAGTATCAATTTTAATAGAACCTATTGAAACACTATTAGTAACAGTTGCTAGAGTAGGATTACCGGTAACTTGCCATGCCCATATCGTACCTAAATTAACGCCTGATACATCTAGCAAAATGAAGTCAACACTAGTATTCATCATAATTGCCAAAGGACTAGTACTTTGAGTGCCCGACGCATTAATAAAATTAAATGCTGGTACAGTTCCATCCGTATTTACTAGATTCCAACGCTGATTTGCCGCAGTATCACTGAGCTTGCTAGGAGTGCCACCCCAATTACTTATTTGGACACCTAGAGGGAGCAGCCAGTAGCAAAGCATCCTCTGCCCCTATACTTGTTATTAATGAAGTTAAAGAAACCGTATTTAATATTTTTTTAGTAGCGTTGTTCTCACTGACATAACTAGCACCATTAAAAATAATTAACTCCTAATGGTTAAAGTTTTGCATATTATTAATAATATTTTTATACTTATTTTAAACTTGAATAATTAATAATTTATATCTGTGGTAAAAAACTATGATATTAATCAAGCTATTAGAACAGGAAGGGGAATACAACTGGTAATGGAAAGCTATAAAAATGCCAGTAAAATTTACTAAGAATACTAAGATGATTTATCTATCCTTAGTTAAAAATTAAGAAACAGGAAAACTCTGAGATTAAAAGGGGATTGATTCCCTAATTAGATTGATATGATTTACTAAAGATTTTGTTTTATTACTGAATTAAAGGTAAAGTTACCCTTAATTCAGTAAGGCTATTTAGGAATATTTTACTGCTTTTGTACGACGTCCATCATAAGACTTACTACTACCACCAGTATTTTTACTACGATTATTATCACGAGAGAAAAAGCCTCTTTTACCATTAGATGACTTACTACTATTAAAGGATCTTTTACGGCTTTTATTTCCTCCTCTCATCTCTTCTCTAGAAGTACTTTCACCTTGATTGATCAAACGATCGATAGCTTTCCATCTAATTTTATCTTCCGGTGAAATAAATGATAAAGCGTTTCCAGCAAGCCCGGCTCTACCAGTTCTGCCTATTCTATGTAAGTAATCTTCTGGACACATAGGTAAATCATAATTAATAACGTGCTGAGTATGAGGAATATCTAAACCACGAGCAGCAACATCCGTTGCTACCATAATTCTATGCTTAGAAGCACGGAATGATGAGATTACCCTATCACGTCTGCCTTGAGTTAAATCACCATGAATAGCTTCCGCTTTATGGTCATTAACTTTCAACATTCTTGCAAGTTGGTCAGCGCCACGCTTAGTTTTTACAAAAACAATTATTGAACCTTTCCGATCATTTAATTGCTTTTCTAACTCACTAAACTTATCTTTATCATGAACATGCAAAGTTTCTTGAGTTATCTGAACTGCTGCTTTATTCACTGAACCAATTGTAATACGCTTAGGATCAACCAGATATTTCTTAGATAATTCCATAATATGTTTAGGCATAGTTGCAGAAAACATTAGAACTTGTCGTTTGCCAACCATATGTTTATTGATTTCTTCTAACTGTTCTTTCATGCCCATATCAAGCATTCTATCCATTTCATCAAGAACAACTAATTTCACTGTATCTAGCTTTAAACTACCACGAGATAAATGATCTATAATACGACCTGGAGTACCAACTACAACTTTAGGATTTGCCTTAAGTTGAGTAAATTGCTTATGCATAGGCTCACCACCTATCAAAACTGCGCTAGGCAATTTAATTTTAGTAGTTACTTTAGTTAGAGTATCACGTACTTGTGTTGCTAATTCTCTTGTTGGAACTAAGACCAATGCCATAGTTTTATTTTTTATATAGGAATCAATCACTGGTAATAAATACGCTAAAGTTTTACCTGAACCAGTTTGACTAGAAGCTAGAATATCATTACCTTCCATAGCCAATGGTATGGCTTGCTTTTGAATTTCAGTTGGAGCAATTATTTTCATTTGCTCTAGTGATGATATTACTTCGTTTGGTAAATTAAAATTTCTCATTATAAATCCAATATTTTTTATCTTAAATTAAAAACAAATTGTTAAATTATACGCTATAAATTAAAGGAATTTCTAGAAATTCTATATTTATATAGAATTAAACTATAAGTTGTTATATAAACGCAAAAGTTATATTATAGGCAACTTGAATAAATTAAATATTCTTAAACATACCTAAAGTTATTAAGGTAACTATATAAACTAATTCACATCAATTAACTGTTCTAAATAGGGAATAGTACAATCAATATAAATTTTATAAACTTCAAGGGCAACTTACTAATTGACATCCCTTACTTAAACTATTGTCACCAATAATAAAGTGTAAGAGACAAAAGATAACACGCAAGCGCGTTATAACAAGATGATACTACCCAAAATTTACTAAGTAACCACTCACAAATCTTGAGTAGTTGATTGTAGCTTTAAATATAAATGTTATTAGAGCTGTAAATTAACAGCAGATACTCTGCCTTTACTTTCTTCTAGCTCAAAAGTAACTTCTTGACCTTCATTTAAACTACGAAGTCCTGCACGTTCTACTGCTGAAATATGAACAAAAACATCATTCCCACCTTCTTTTGGTTGAATGAAACCAAAACCTTTAGTTGGGTTGAACCATTTAACATTACCTTTAGTAGCCATATAAAAACCTTTCTAGTATAGAGTTGCTTATCTGAACTTAACTTGAAACCCTTTGTAGAAATTAAACCAGATAATTAGGTTCTAATACTATAAAAGAGTTAATTATTAAACTCAAAACCAAGGATAATTCTTTTAACGCTAATTGTCAAGAAAATATGCCTTTCTACTCCTATATTTCATCTTTTTCTTCTAAAAGTATGTATTTTTTGAATCATGTAGATATTTTACAACGTTTAAAACCTCAATCCTAGATTCAAAAAAATACATACTTTAATTGAAGAATTCTATGTTACGTTTAAATGAATGCATGCTGAAAATAGTAAAATTGCAGTATCATTAGGTGAATAGCATAGATATACAAAACATAATGACTTATTATCCTTAAATTCCAAGAATCTCTTTCCGCAAAATTTTTCCTAGTCATTAACATATATTCTACCACTCCTAATATAAAAGTCAGAGCAAGATAAATATCAGAAAATGGGAAAGTTATAAAACTATGTATTAAAGATATAATTATAGATAAAAGAACCGTTAACTTAAGATTATTATTATCTTGTTTAGACGTGTAGCCTAATACCATAATAGCTATAGCAACAGTTCCATAATCAAAAAGCCACCAAGTATAAAAAGAAATGGCCACTAAAAGAATAATCTGACCATATATTTTATAATCAAAACGATTACAAAATAAATACAGATAACATTGACCTAAAAAAATTGATATTAGAATATTTGGTACGGTATATTGCTTAAATAATATAGTAGTAAAAATATAAACTATTACCCCTACTATTAAAATCCTAATCTTTAGGATATTATGAAAATTATATCCAGCAAAAAAACAAAATATTGGTATGCTAATACGACCAATACTTCTCATAAGTTCAGATTCTGGAAAAATATAAAGGCCGCAATGATCTATAATCATTGCCACTATTCCTATAAATTTTAAAAAATCTTGATAATTAGATTGGTTTTTCATGTTTTAAATTTTTTGGATATAGTCGGAAATAATAAATCATCGAAAAATATGCTATCATTCCCATGAAAATAGTTATAGCTAATATTGAGGATTTCACTAATAAGGATTCAGAAAAATAATGTGAGAAATAATGATATTTAATTACCAGAAGTACCATTACCATAATTATACAGCTTAGCAATATTTTTCCACAAAACAAATATAATTTCGAATCAACAGAAAAATGCCCATGTTTCCTAGTATATATATATAGCAACCAAACATTGTACCATGCGGCTATAGAGGAACCAAGAGCAATCCCAACATGACTAAACGGTATCATTAATATAATATTTAATATAGTATTTGCCAAAAGAGAATAGATAGTTACTCTTAAAGGCGTCTTGGTATCATGATTAGCATAGAAAATTGGCATCAGAATTTTAGACAAGACAAATGCCGGTATTCCTAAAGCAAAAGCAGAAATAGCATAGGCAGTTTTAACTGTATCTTCATAAGTAAAAGCTCCTCGCTCATATATTATATGAATTATTGGTTCTGATAAAACTATAATCCCAAGGGCAGATGGCAATGATAATAATACCCCAACTCTCACTGCATTATCCTGTATTTTTTTTATCTTTTCTAAATCATTTAAATGGTAAATTTTTGATAATTTTGGCAACAAGATAGTACTAAAGGTTGCCCCTATTATAGATAAAGGGAATTGATAAATTCTATCAGCATAAGATAATATAGAAATAGCTCCTTCAATGAAACTAGCTATTGACTGAGAAATAAATAAGTTAAGTTGTTGAACTCCTGAACTAACTGCCGCTGGTCCCATATTAAATAAAAACTTTTTAACATCTTTATTACTAGGATCAAATATTAGAGGAAAAGATAATCCTGCTCTCATTATACAAAAAAACATAAATATAATTTGCAATACACCAGCTATTAATATCGAAATACCAACTGATATTGAAGCTTCTATATGTTTTTCTAATAATAAAGTTATAACTATAACTGATAGACTTAAAATAATCGGCGAAAAAGCAAAAGCAGCAAATCTTTTAACAGAATTTAAAATCCCTCCAAATAAGGCAGTTACTGAGATAAACACTAGATATGGCGTAGTTATGCGACATAGAGTAACTGTTAAATTGAACTTATCTAAATCTTCATAAAAACCTGGAGCAATAATAAACATTAATGAAGGCATAAAAACCTCCATTAATACTACTATTATTATTAAAGTAATAAGTAATATAGTAAAGATCGCTCCAGTAAAATAAGTGGCAGCTGTTTTTGATTCTATAATTTTAGCATTGAAAATAGGAACAAAGATAACAGATAAAGCCCCTTCTCCAAAAATCCGCCTAAATAAATTAGGTAACTTAAAAGCAACATTTACACTATCTGCAACGCTACCAGCTCCAAATAATGAAGCTATAAATAATTCTCTAGCAAGCCCAAATATTCTTGAGATCAAAGTAAAAAAAGCAACTATAATACCAGAGCGAAATAATGCCACAAAATCTACAACTCCGTAAAGGCATCAACTAAATTCATATCATTAGCTCTTGTTATACCTTCATCGATTAGAGACATTGCTTTTTCTTCATTCTCCCAACCAACAATCTTAACCCATTTACCTTTCTCTAAATCTTTATAATGTTCAAAAAAATGTTTAATACGCTCTTTTAACATTGGACAAAGATTATCTAAAGTTTTCACCTTATCAAAAGTAACATCTAATTTAGAAACTGGTACAGCAATAATTTTCTCGTCAAAACCAGATTCGTCTTCCATCATTAAAACACCTATCGGACGCGCTTTAATAACACAACCTGCTATAACAGGATAATGCGATATAACTAAAACATCTACAGGATCGCCATCATTTGAAAGAGTATGAGGAATAAACCCATAATTACACGGATAAGACATTGCAGTTTGCATGAATCTATCAACAAATATTGCTCCTGATTCTTTATCCATTTCATATTTTACTGGATCACTATTCATTGGAATTTCAATGATAACACTTATTGTATCATCATTAGCTTTTGCTTTAATTTTTTCAATTAACATATATTCTTTTCTTTTAAATTTTTAATCTCTTAAGGTCGAAGTTCTGTGAAAACGATAAATATCCTATCCTTTTACATAAAGGTTACTTATCATAATTAATAATATTTTTATTTCCATTACAACTTTAAAAATACACAAACTTCAATAACTTACAGCTAGTTCTTAACAATTACATTTTAAAAGAGCTATTATATACTCAAAAAAATCAAGTTTTTTACACCAACACCCTTTTTAAAGCCTGTTACTATCAACTCTCTAAGGTAGCAGTTACACTAATTTTTATCGATTTTCTATAGGTTTTTATTGTGTTTTTAATTGTTATATATTGTATAATAAAGAATCCTAAAGCAGCGACGTTAAATTACTTTATCATCCTGAACCTATTGCAAGATTTTTCAATTTACTAGATGCTGAACTTATATCAGCATACGTCCTCGTACTACCTTAGTCCCCTTATTATAAATATTTATATCAATATACTCCTAGCCGTACAGAAATTATATCTTAAAATACATATAACGCTAAGATATTTTTTTGCATATATTGTTGTATAAAGATTGACTAACCGTCATGACAGAGATTGCTTTAGCAATTCATGGCCAGAAGGTAAAAATATCAAAACAATCCGTCATCACGAGCGAACGTCAGTTCGCGTGGTGATCTCATGAATTTATCCTCATAAGATTGCCACGGAATCTAACGATTCCAGCGTTGTTGTGCGGAAATTTATCAAATATCATTTTTCAGAAAATCGATGTCATTCCCGCGAAGGCGGGAATCCAGAAAAAGTATCAGTAACGTCATGCTGAATTTATTTCAGCATCTATGAGATCCTGAAACAAGTTCGAGATGACGTATATTATTCTTAACCGACTCTCTAAGTTACAGCAGTATAGATAATATTTAATCTCACCTACTATAAAATAATTCATCTACTAGAGATATAGCGCTAGCTTTCAAATTAAGGTCATAATCAATGGTATTATTTATTATTTGTTTAATATTTGCAAACTTATCTATTAAACAATTAGTAGAACCAAAACGCATTTGATTAATAATATTAATTTCTAATTGATTAAGTTCAATATTAAGATTAAGTGATTTTTTAGTAATTTTGTTTAATAGATACAATATACTATAAGAGAAATCTCCCCATAAAGCCCTGTTCTTGTCAGCAAAATCTTCAATACAAGATAATTGCTTATTATTACTTAAATAACCCGCAATGCAGGTAATAAATTTAATATATTGCTCATTATTAGCTAAACAATTTTGTGATATAACATTAAACTTAGCGCATCTAGATCTTATTGTTGATATAATAGCAGCCGCTCTAGAAGTAATAAGGAAAATAAAACCATTTGCCGGCGTATCTTCTAAAAGCTTCAAACAAGAATTTGCAGCGTTTAAGTTCATTAACTCAGCTTGATAAATAATCGCTACCCTATATTTAGAAATAGATGGAGTTTTATAGAAAAACTGCTTCAATTCTCTAATCTGTTCAACTGATATATCCTTAACAGTAGTAGCATTATCTTTCTCTACTAAATAATAATCAGGATGATTTTTTAGCGGAATATCGCCTACCAGTAAATTACTGGATATGAATTTATGTAAATCCTCTAAAAGAGTTGCATCGTCTAAGGTATTAATCAACCAACTATTATTAAGCCTATTCTGCTTAAATCTAAACTCTAGATATTCTTTAATCATTACGTAATTCAATAGTAAGCCAACATTATTGACTTATGTTATAGAAGAGAAATATTCACCAAAGCTTATCAATTATAATAAACTTTAGCTCTAATAATTTAAAAGTTACCTGTCTAAAATAACTGGTAACTTTTAAATAAAATCTAGACTTATTTTTTAGATTTTGCTTTTGGTTTATGCCTATTGTTACAAGCGTCTTTTGTACCTTGACCAACTTTAAATACCAATTGGTTGTAAGATCCGATTTTCATTTTTGCGCCAGTTTTTGGGTTACGCCCCTCACGCTCAGCTCTCTTCTGAATATTAAAAGATCCAAAACCAACTAAAGCAACACCTTTACCTTTACTAAATGCTTTTAATAAAGAATCTATCACCATATTAATAGATTTTTCAGCTTCAGTTTTTGAAATGCTATGTGAATCAGCCATTAATGATACGAATTCTCCTTTATTTAAGGATTCTCCTTTACTTGTCTTTTTTTTGCTCATAAATCAACTCTCTAAATAAATTGTTAACATTTTAGACATTAGTATTAGCATAACGAGATGCCAACAAGATTCTTTAACCTTGATTTTCTGATTATAACAAACACTCTCATCACTGCAACTTAGACTTTCATAGAACTTTTGAATATATTTATATATAAGCTAAATTTTATTAAAATTGTATCTATTTTACATCAATTTAGTCTAAAAACGGCATTTTAAAACTAGATTTACTAAAAAATTTAGCTTTTCTTTTCTCATTATTAATAACAAATTATACAAAAATAAAAATTAATTTAATAAATTATTATTTAAAATTTTTAAAGAAAAAATTTTTTGCTATAGATTTTTTTATTGTTAGAGGTTATAAATTATTTTACTTGTAGCTTCAATTAAGTACTTTAAAGTTTAATTAAATTATATTGGAAGTAACTATAATGCTTCCAATATCTTTTCACTACCCCAAAACACAAATTATTGATAATCAGTTAAATAAATACTAATATTATTTATTCCAATCTTAAAATTAAGATATATCTATAATTAATTAGCGCAGACTTATGATTATACTTGGAATCGATCCTTCTTTAACTTCTTTAGGATGGGGAATAATTGAAGCTAAAAATTCTATAAAATATCTAGCTAGCGGCACTATAAATACTAAGCCAACCGAAGCAATACACAAAAGATTAGCTCTTATAAATTCTGTTCTAACTAAAAAAATAACAGAATATCAGCCTAATATTATAGGTATGGAAGAAACCTTTATTAATAAAAATAGCGCCTCTTCTTTAAAATTAGGATACGCAAGAGGCGCGGTAATGGCTCTTATTGGAGGGTATGATATCATTTTTCAGGAACTTACTCCTAATGTTATAAAAAAATCTCTAACAGGATATGGCCATGCTGATAAAAATCAAATATTACAAATGATTAAATTATTATTGCCTTCATCTTCCAGCATCACTAATTTTGATGAGGCTGACGCCCTTGCTGTCGCTTATTGTTGCTGGGTACATTCTTCAAAAAAATAATCCTATGATAGATGAAATATTATTAAATTTAGTAGAGCAACTGAAAAAAATACTTATTGCCAAGAATTTTACTATTTCTGTAGCTGAATCATGCACAGGTGGATTACTTACCTTTTGCCTAACTTCTATAGACGGCTCGTCAAACTATTTCTCTTATGGGTTTATTACTTATTCTAATCAAGCAAAAATAGATTTGCTTAACGTACCATTACAAATTATAGATCAATTTGGCGCAGTATCTAAAGAAACATCAGAATCAATGGCTATATCGGATCCTTACATAAAGCAAATAGCTCTATAGCAATTGCTATAACTGGCATTGTCGGCCCTAGTGGCGCGGGACCGCAATAAAACCAGTAGGAATAGTATGGATCGCCATTAGCAAAAAAACTGATACAAAAACAATAACAACGAGCTATCTAAACTTATTTGATCCAATTAATGACAAAATACAAAATCTAGATAATAGACAAATAATTCGCTATCTTAGCTGTAAAAAAGCTCTCGAACTCTTACTTCAAAACATATAATAACTATGCCTAAAGGACATTTCTAACAATATAGCTCAAGCTCCTATTATTATCTTGGTGGAACCCGCAAATGGGTGAAAATATTGGCGCTACTGCTAGAGCAATGAAAAATTTTGACAGCACTGAATTAAGAACCATATCTCCTAGAGATGGCTGGCCTAATGAACAAGCTAGAAGTATGGCTGTATCAGCTGTAGATATTATTGATAGCGCTAAAATCTATAATAATTTAGAAGATTGCATAAAGGATATTAATTATTTATACGCAACAACCTCAGCAGCTCGTAATATCAACAAAGAATATATTACCTCAGATAATTTAAGCAAAGATTATCCTAACAATCTTAAAGTCGGGATAATGTTTGGACGGGAAAATTGTGGCTTAAGAAATAATGAAATTACCTACGCTAACAAAATTATTAGCATATTAGCATAAATACTGGGAATTTTGCTTCTCTTAATATTGCTCAGTCAGTAGTACTGAATCCAGCAATAATATTTCTAATGAACAAAAGCTAGCTACAAGGGGTGAGTTAGGATATTTCTTTCAACATTTATTTACCAAACTAGATAAAAAGAATTTTTTTAAAGTAGCTGAAAAGAGACCTCATATGACTCAAAATATTATGAATATTTTTACTCGTATAGATAAACTCTCTAATACTGAATTACAAACTTTACGGGGAATTATTAGCACTCTTACAAATAATTAAAGTATTTTAATATGAGTTGCCAATTAATTGACAACTCATATTATAGCTTAATGCAATAAGTTATATTTTAAACAAAAAACGCATTAACAGAAAATTTAGATAATCCTGATTCCATCAACTCTTCTAGGACATTATTTATTTCATCACTCTTTTCAATCTTTTGACCAGAACGATTTAGTACTAATTCTCCAGAATTCACATGCTTGGTAACAGCTTCAATTATCTGCTGCTTATCATGTTTGCCATCCATGTATCTTAAAGCAAATTTCTTAAATAAGTTAATACCTATCACCTCATGCCTTAGATTTGTAACCCACATATTAACTGTGTTAAGCGCTTGGTGTAAAATTATTTTTGATACTTGCGGTTTATCAAGATTCCCTAACTTTCTAGAATTCTCTAATGTTATGGCCATCACTCCTTGAAAAACTAACTTCATAGCATTCTCTATTAATTCTGTTTTAATTTCATTGAGTTTTTTACCACCTAATTTTTTATTAGCGCTAATACAAACCTTATCAAAACTAATAGGATTGCTTAAGTTCTCAGCAAAACTATATAATATTGCCTTCATATATGGAGAAAATGTTGTAATAGTTTTTTCTCTATTTCCATTAAGAAAAAACTTCAACTCTTCCATAGAATTTAAATTAACTTCCGCAATAGGTTTTTCAGGCACTACATTAAATATAAGATTAAATTTGGTAATATCTTCATTATTAAGATACCTATTTAATTTAATATTATCATGACAGAGCAATGTTGATCTAAATCTACGGTTAGTAATAAAATCCATATATTGTTCCGTTCTAACAATATCATTAATATCTCGTAGTTTTTCTGCTACCTTTGCCGGCATATTCCCTAAATACATTGTAGATATACTACAATCAGATAAATATTACAGATTATTATTTCTAACATTCTGAATAAATTCATGAAAATAATATTGTGTATTATCTTCTTCTAAATAGTCATAACGTAAGTAGTGGTCATTTTGCTTTGCAAGTAAGCTTGCTTCATCTTTTAATACTTGAGAATATGGAGAATTCTGGTTCTCTAAACTATCTTTAACAAAATCAAGCAGTAATCTAGATTGAGCAATTTTGTCATTAGTATTATTAAAGATACTAGAATGATAGAACATCATATCTCTAACTGTACAAATCATATTCCAACCAGGTAATATGTTATACTTATATAAGCCACACCATTTTCTGTTAAATTTTTATTACTTACTTCAAAGATTTTATCTTGCACATCTTTTGGTACCCAAGAAATAACTCCATGGCAAATTATATAATCAAATTTACCAAGTGAATCGTCAATATCCATGATGGATTGATGTAAAAACTCTATATTCTTTAAACCTAATTGCTCCTTATTTTTATTTGCTTCATCTATTTGTACTTTAGATAAATCAATACCTATAAAATTAGCTTTAGGATAATCAATTGCATGAGGTATTAAATTACCACCTGACGCGCAACCTAACTCTAAAATTCTTGCAGTTTCCACTGCTGGTGGTTTCATGCCAAATAAGACAGCTAATGTATGTAAATGATAAGGGCTAGTTAGAATATAAGGATAACTCTCGTATGGTATATCATCATATGTACTATGGAAGCAGTAATATCGAAATCGGCGGTCATAGATTCTCCTTATATTAATCATGATTAATACAAGAACTAGGATGTATATATTTCTAATCTCTCAAGATTTGATTAAAAATATACGCAAGTCATGCTGAACTTGTTTTAGCATCTATTAGATCCCGAAACAAGTTTAACATGACATTGTTGAGCAATTTTAGATAATCCTCTAAATTAAAGAAATCTAATACTTGTCCTAGCTCTAATAGAGAAAGTTTAAGTGAGATTGCAAGTTTTGCAATCTCTTAGAACAATATCTTTTACAAAAATACTTAAAAAATTAGTAGACCGTGTTAAATAGGCAATTTATAAGTAAATCCTATACCAAATTCTCCAACTCCTATAGTTTTCTTAATAGGGTTTGCTCGATTGAATCCCCCTGTATATGGATTAAGCGTATCATATTTAATTTTTATATTATGAACCACTTGTAATTTTGCCGCCGCATCAATAGACAAATTACTGGTTATATCCTTCGAAAAACCAAGCCCTACTTGCCCAGCTAAACAATTATGACGCTGTTTTTTGACTCTAAAATAATCTATTATTCCATTGGGACTATCCCAAACAGATGTAGTTGGACGAAATTTTACTTGAGCTATACCACCACCTAATATAACAAATGGCGTAAACCCTCTAACTTGATTTAAATCATATATAAGATTTAGCATATATATATTTGACGATACTCTTGTAGTACCACGAGTCTTTGGTATTACACCCATAGTAGTTATAGTTTGTGGTAAAATATAATTTAGACGGTATTTAGGTTGATAAGTTGCCGAAAATTCTATAGCCATTTGTGGATAATAACTATAACCTAGTTTAACACTATACATTTTTGATCTTTTCAGAACTAAATCACTACCAGAATGTTCATGACGAAATTTTTTTATGACCGGCTCTACTACGCCATATTCACCACCTATATAAAGGAAATTAGTATTTTGTTCATCAGCATAAGCAAAAGAAGCAATGGAACATATGCTCGCTGACAACAATATTTTTGATAATCTCGCCATATTATTATTCTCATATTCAAATTCAATCAGCGATTATATAATCTTCACTCTGCCAGTCAACAATAATATCTGTATGATTAATAGGTATAGATTAAATTTGGTAAAATTTACTTGATTTTCTCTCAATAAAAGGAATTTGGTGCTTCTATGCTAATATGTAATCCTATACGGTGTAAATTTAAGAAGAAATAAAAACGTCATGCTGAGCTCGTTTCAGCGCAATCTTAAGATCCCGAAACAAGTTCGAGATAACCTTATTTTTATTGTTTGCTTTAACACTTTTAATCCTATGCAACCAAAAATTACTATTTCTTCTTTGACAAAGTTAAGCCATTTTTTAACTTTAACTTCACTTGCTTTAGCACTCTTGGGTTTGCATCAATTACTTCTAGCTCAACTTGTTCTGCAATATCTATTTTAGTACCAACTGAAGGTACATTACCTATTTTTGCTAGAACCAATCCCCCTATTGTATCAAACTCATCTTCCGATGTTTTCAATTTAACGCCAAGAACTAACTCCAACTCCTCAACTTCTACCCTAGCATTTGATATGATGGTACCTTTACCAATAATTTTAAAATTATCACTATCATATTTTTTATCATGTTCATCATCTATCTTACCGACTATTTCTTCCATTATGTCTTCAATAGTCACAATACCATCTGTTCCACCATATTCATCAACAACTATTGAAATTTGTACACGAGTTCTTCTCATCTCTGCTAGCAAATCCATTAACTTCATTGAAGAAGCAGAAATTATTGGCTTACGCATTATTTTTTTCAATGATACATCTTGTTTAGTAATAAGAACTCGGAATAAATCTTTAATATGAATAAAACCAACTATATTATCTAGGGTTTCATCATAAACCAATATTCTGGTATGGGGGGCTTTACTACTATAAATTTTGCTTAACTCTTCAACACTTGCAGTTAGTTTTACAGCCTTGATGTCAGATCTAGGAATCATAACATCCTCTGCTGTTTTATTACCAAAATCTATAAGATTCTGAAAGATCTTGGTCTGTTCCACCGACATTTTTTCACTGTTAATTTCTAGCTTTTTAATTAAATAATAGAAATTATCCTTTGACTTCCAATAACAAAGCCACGATTTAAAATCTTTTAGAAACTTAACTATTTGTGATGTTTTAGAATTAGGATAGGTAGGGTCTTCTTTTTCTGAAGATCTTAACATAATGTTCTTTAATTAGTTAATATGGGGAAGGAATTGCAAAATCATTCAATATCTCTATTTCCAATTTTTCCATAACTTCCGCTTCTTCATCATTTTGATGATCAAAGCCAAGTAAATGTAAAATACTATGCACCAATAAGTGCATAAAATGGTTTTCAAAAGTTTTATTTTGACTTATAGCTTCTTCACACATTGTCTCGTAGCCAAAAGCTATATCACCTAAATACATATAATCTATATCAGGAGCAAATTCAAGTAAATGCCTAAAATCTAACTCAATATCAGGAAAAGATAACACATTGGTTGCTTTCTCTTTATCACGAAATTGTTTATTCAATTTTAACATCTGCTCATTATCAGTAAGTAAAACTGATAATTCAAATTCTTTCACTATCTTAAGATTACTATATCTATTTATTATATTAGTAACAACTTTTTTCAATAATGTCTTGGTAATAAATTTATGACATTTCCAATCAGGACAATTTTTAATAATCTCAGTATTTATTTTCATATTTTTCCGTATATTCTTTATATGTACCTTTAAAGTCATTTACCTTTTTATGGCTAAGAGCAATTACCCTTGTTGCAATAGAACTTGCAAAATCACGATCATGGTACCATCAATAAAGTACCTGGATAATTAATTAAAGCCTGTTTCAAGGCTTCTTTTGCTTCTATATCCAAATGGTTGGTTGGTAGGTTCATCCAAAACAATGATATTATTTTCTTCTAGCATAATTTTTGCTAATAATAATCTAGCTCCTTCTCCATCACTTAACGTTAAGATATTTTTATGAGCTTCATCCTGTCTAAATAACACCTGCCCAAGTACATTACGCACTATTCCCATTGGCACTGTAATTACTTGATCTTGTAACCAATCAAAAACTGTGGTACTGCTATTAAGTAACTCGTGATGGTCTTGAGCAAAATAAGAAAGAAGCTTGCGCTTCATGTCCCCACTCATAATCGCCAGAATCTGCAGTAATATTACCAACTATAACTTTCAATAATGTTGATTTACCTACCCCATTTGGTCCTATAATTATAACTTTTTCACCCCGATTTATTGAAAAACTAATATTATTAATAATTTTTTATCACCGTAGTTTTTTTCAATATTACTAACTTTTAAAGCCGTTTTTCCTGATGGGCTTTTTTGCTTAAAAGTAAATTTTGGACTAATTCTCGAAGATTTCTGGATATCAGGCAATTCCATCTTATCCATTAATTTTTCCTTAGACTTACTTTGTCTCGCTCTAGTTCCAGCACGAAACTTATCAATTATAGCCTGCATACGAGCTATTTTCTTTTTCATATAATTAAGCTCATGCATTTTTTGGTTTATTATCGCCTGTTTTTGCTCTACAAAACGATTATAATTACCGACATACTCTTTTATCTCACCATAATCAATGTCTAGAATATGAGTAGCTATATTATTAACAAAGGCAATATCATGGGAAATAAAAATCAATATTTTATGAAATGTGTCTTTAAGGTAATTCTCTAACCAATAAATCGAATCTATATCTAAGTGGTTAGTAGGCTCGTCAAGCAATAAAATATCTGGATTATCAAATAAGCTTTGGGCAAGTAATACTCTAAGTTTATAACCACCCGATAGAACTGAAAGGTTATGATGATGAAATTCCTCTTTTATTCCTAAACCAACTAATAATTCTGCTGCTATATATTCGGCGATATAACCATCATTATCCGCAATAATTTGTTCTAACTCACCCAATCTATTCCCTATCGCATCGTCACAAATTTCTTGCTCTAATAATTTTTCTTTCTCACATATGGCTTGCCATAATATTTTTTTCCCAGCTATTACCGTATTTATTATAGAAGTATTTTCGTAGCGAAACCGATCTTGATTCAACCAACCAACGCGCAACTTCTTTGGCATTGTAACTTCTCCAAAGCTTGCTTCCTCTTCACCCATTAAAACTTTTAGGAAAGTAGATTTACCAGCTCCATTTCCCCCTACTAAACTATATCTGTTCCCCTTACTTAAATTTAAGTTAACATCAGTAAATAGAAGCTTTGAGCCATACGCCATAGCCAATGAGTTAATAATTAACATTTATAATAACACTTATTTTAATTGATATTTTAGATATATTGAAAAGGAACCCTATTCTAAGAATGAAGAATTATATATTAATATCAAGGAATGTGAATGAAATTTATAAAAATATTCTAATTTTCAACCAAATTTCCATTCAAATCCTTATGATATTTCTTTATGATATTTCTTTTCAACTGCTGCCCATGCAACTTTATGAGCTACCACCTCTCTTGAATCATTCCCTCGTCTTTTATCAGACGATTTATACTCATCCCAAGCATTATTAAAAGCTTTTCTATATATGTCTTGAGCGCATGAATAGGTAGATTATTTTTTACTTTATCTGGCAATTCCTTATTATTTAAATATGCCATTGTTTTCTCCTAAATTAATCAACTTTTAAATTAATTTATCATGAATTTTACAATCTATAAAGATAGATAATTACTTATATTTTATAAATTTTGAAAATTTGCTGGACAACTTAATAAAAAATGTTAACCTCAGATTGCAAAAAATATATAAATAAATGTATATATTAAATTAATAAACTTTAATAAATAGAGGATATTATGACTTTAAAAAATTTTAACATTACTACCTTATTTATTTTATTATTTTTTACTTTTAATATAGCAATCGCTGATACATTAAAAGATACCGCAATAACCGCAGCAGTAAAATTAAAGTTAACGAAAGAATCCGATATACCCGCTAAAGATATAAAAGTAGAAACTAAAGATGAGATAGTAACATTAAGCGGTGAATTACCTACCGAATTACAAGCAACTCATGCCATTGAACTAATTGCAAGCATTGACAATGTTAAAGATGTAATCGCTACAGATCTGAAAGTAAAAGACAGTAAGGCACCATTAGCTGATGCATTAATTACTGCAAAAGCTAAAGGAAGAATCATAAACTTATTTATCAATAAGAAAATAGCTGAAGGATATGATTTACACGTTGAAACAACTGATCAAAAAGTTCATATATTAGGTACAGTAACTTTAGAAAACGATAGTGAAACTGTTAAAAACGCTATATCAAGCATAAGTGGAGTGAAATCTGTAGAAACTAATATAAAAGTAAAAGCTAAATAACATGTTTAATAAAGTAGTTGTTAAGGAAGATTTTGGTTAAAACTAACAACGTGTCATACGTCAGCTTGTTTTAGCATCTAATAGGTCTAGGCACAAGTTAGGTCCACATATCTTCTCAATAATTTATTTCTAATAATATTATTGAGAAGATATATAATACACTTCTCACAGTTCTATCTTAAATTTTTATTTTTTTAACTGATTCACAATAATATACTACTAAATTATATTAGGTTATTGTATAAATCATTTATAAATTTAGTAATGCCGTTATGGTAAGGCTTTTCAAATTCTTCTCATAAGCCATTTTAAACAGCTTACTCATCTACATTTTATACTTTTTATCAGATAGTTTTTATAACGAGGTGAACATTGTGCTAGAAGGTTTTGGTTTTTCACATTCCGCAACAGGATTATTTTGCTATTTTCTAAAAAAAAGAAAAATACAACTTATTATCTTAGCTTTTCTATGTATATCATTAGGCATGATTCCAGCCATCGATAGTATATTATTACAAAAAATTATCAATCTAATAGAATCCTTTTCGGATGATACGGTTACATCCCTTCCTTCATCAATGATGTTTCTGGCTATAATTTATGCTCTTTGGTGGATGGGGGTAAATGTTTTATATAGAATTTATGACTATCTTTATCTCAAAACAATGCCTTATATTAAGGGGCAAATATTAGATGAAATGTATAATTATACTCAACATCATAATCACAAATTCTTCCAAGAAAATCTTGCAGGTCATATTACTAACCGTATTACAGAAGCGTCTAGATCTTTTGAAATGGTTCTATCTTCATTTGGAGAAAAGATTTTATATAAAGCTTCTATTATTACCTTTGCCTTATTTACAATGTATTGGGTAAATCAAATATTTGCTACCATATTCCTTATATGGATTAGCTTTTTCATAGGTATTAGCATTTTCTTTTCAAAGACAATTAATAAATATTCTGTAGATTACGCTCGTAGAAAATCAATAGTTGCTGGAGGAATTGTTGATTCTATAGCTAATATCAGCGCTGTCCGCATGTTTACTTCCCATAAATTTGAACGCCAAAATTTAGAAGCAAGAATTAGTGATGCTATAGATAGTGAAAAAGCAATGCAATTTTTTATGTTTAAGCTACGTATAGTACTTGGCATATCTTGCGCTCTAATGATCTTTATTATGATCTATTATTTAGCACAACTTCGCAGCAAATTGCAAATAACTATAGGAGATTGCGTATTAATATTAACTCTATGTATAACTGTCAGTAGTGAAGTATGGGACCTAACTCAGGAAGTAGGTGATATGTTTGAGGAACTTGGAGCTTTTAACCAAAGCATATCATTAATAAGCCCTTATATAATAAAAGATATTGAAAACGCTCATCTTCTAAAGGTTACAAAAGGGGAAATAGTCTTTAATAATGTTACTTTTAATTACCATCATAATAATAATTTATTTGAAAACAAATCCGTTAAAATTGAAAGTAAACAAAAAATTGGCTTAGTTGGCTTCTCTGGTTCAGGAAAATCTACTTTTGTTAATCTTATTATTCGATTACATGATATAGATAAAGGGGAAATATTAATTGATGGTCAAGACGTCAGGCATGTAACTCAAGATTCCCTAAGGGATAATATTAGCATTATACCTCAAGAATCGATTCTATTTAATAGATCAATTCTAGAAAATATCCGATATGGAAAAAAGGATGCCAGCTTAGAAGAAGTAATTGAAGCTGCGAAAATTGCTCATATTCATGAATTTATTACAAGCCTACCAGAAGGATACAATAACCCTTGCGGGGAAAGGGGCAATAATTTATCCGGTGGTCAAAGACAAAGAATAATAATAGCCAGGGCCGTATTAAAAAACGCTCCTATATTAATTCTAGATGAAGCAACTAGTAGTCTCGACACTAAAACTGAAGAGCTAATAGACGACTCTTTGCGCTACTTAATGCAAAATAAAACTGTAATAGTTATCGCTCATAGATTGTCTACTTTATTACATATGGACAGAATATTAGTATTTGAAAATGGTAGCATTTTAGAAGATGGAAAACATGAACAATTACTAGAAAATAGTAAATTATACAAAAAATTATGGAAATCACAGGTAAGAGGGTTAATAGTGTAAGTAGAATAAGTTATTCATAAAATATAAATCCTATCTACCTAAATATGTTAAATCCCTGTATATGTTACTGTAATAGTTATAGTATCACTATAACTATTACCAGCAGGAACTGAAAATTGAGGTGGAATTTGAGCCTTTATTGTATAATTCCTTGTTACGCTGCCTATTATAAGAAGGCCATAACTATCTGTTACGGTTATACAGTACCACCAGTACCATTTCCCCAAACATTATGTACTATTATCATATAGCTGATAATTAGGAATATTACTTCCTCTTTTCATTGTTCTATTTGTATAGCTTCCTGAGCCAGTACTCAATGATATAGTATATCTTACTTGAAGAGAAGCAATCCCGCTACAAGTAACTGATATATTAGAATTTATTGTATGAGTTGCACCAATAGTAATATTACCAAAATTAATATTTGGGTGACTACTTACACTGCAAGTATAAAGTGCTGACGCGTTATTAGTAATCATGACAATATAGATAAAAATTATAATTTTATTAACAAGCTTAGTTATTTGCATATAACTTTTCCTAAATCTATTATTGCTAAATCATTTTCTTTATTATTATCAACTAAAATATTAAAATTACAGCAGCTATTAGGTTCTTTACATACTCTACCTTCTAATAACTTAGAATCATTAGAGTCACTCATATATAATTTACCATCATATCCTACAAACGTTTCTTTGCTAACTTGTTTTATAGTAACAATACTTCCTACCTCTATATATTTATCATTTGTATCTACCAGTGTCATCTCAATATTTCTATTTTTGGCAACGCCAAAATCTAAAAGCAAACCACTCTTACGTTTTGGCGCTACATTAAATGACGCATCAGCAAAACTTCTATTAAGAGGAATTTTAGTTTCATCAATTGATATTTTAGATTGGCTTAAGGTATAATATTTGGAACTAATATTTCGCCATTTTTATCAGTATATCCAACTAATAAATTATTATTATAAACTGGCATATCTTTTAACTCACCGACTTTTACTAAGGCGAAAGAATCATTAACTGCTCTAGTTAAAAATAATTTATTGTTAGTAGCAATAATACTTCCTTGTAACCCTAGTTCACCATATTTATATAAATATAAATTGTTACTTACTTTACCTCCATCTCTATTTACTTGTATATTATAATCATTAGTTTTACTTTTTATTAAATTTGCGTTATATCTCCAACCAGTTAATCCATTACTATTATTAGAACTAATACTAAGCTGCTTAACACGATTTTGACACGAATTACTTAAGGCTATAACTTTATTATCTAAACTCATGCCTAAAGATAGGCAAGCAAAATTATGCTTATTGGCTTTTCTTAGGTCTGATCCCATAGTAAAATTTAAAAAGCCATTTTTTATAATATTCCTACTATAAGTTGCCGATAAAATATTATGACATTTTGAGAAATTATTTTCATTTGTAAAATGGTGGTGTCTATGATGATACTTGTGATGATGTTTATGATCAAAAGATAAAAAATTAATAGATATACTACCTAATATTCCGTCAGTAAAACCCATAGACGCTTGATAATGCATCCTAGAAGATCTATGATATCCTTCACTATAAATATCTAAATAATTGTGAGAATTTTTATTCATGCTAACATAAAAATTAAATATTGGATCTTGATAGCTATATGCTAGCATTAGTTTCTGAGAATTTTTAACTTGATGAATATTATTAGCAAAACCAACAGATATTACCCCGTAATTACTAATTTGGACATTATTATTTATACCTATAGTATTACGATGTCTTAGTGATTCAAAATACACCCCACTGGTTAATTTATCTGTAAGCCCATACATATAATTGTAATTTATAACTAAATCTTTATATTTATTGTTTTTTATTCCATAATGTTTCCTTTGAAACCCAGCTTCAAAAGAAACATCTGACAATCCTTGCCTAAGTAAATTAGGAGCTACATAATATGGTATTGTAACAGTAGAAATCCTACCGGTAATATCTTTATTTTTGCTGTTAATTACCCCCCCCGTTAACAACGGGTAGATTGTTTATATCAAACTCTCCTACCTCTATATTTTTTTGATAAATAGGTAAAGAATTTTGATATATCTCAACTGATGTTGGTAATTCAGATTTTCCTAAAAAATGAGGTAATGGCCTAGTAACAAAATCAGGTCTAATAGCAAAATTAGTAGTATATTTAATGCCACCAAATCTAGTACAACCAGACCCCAATCAACAGCAGTAGTAATATTATCTCCTACACGCAATTTTGTCATCTGTTCCAAATTCTCAAAAGTCCAATATGTTTCTAATCTATTGATATTATGATATTTTCTATATTTTTTATTATATTTTATAAAATATGTTTTTGATGAATGAAGATTTAACAAAACACTATTAGTCAAAACCCCTTGCTCTGAAAAATAATTAAATTCTTGAATTCCGGCTAAATGTTTATGCGCATATTTATTATTAAGTTCACTAGTGAAAGTTAAATCATAATTAAGATACAAACCTTTTATATAATTACTAGAGATAGGAAGATAAGTAGGATCGGCTGAGTAATGTTGATTGAGCATTTTATCTACTGGATAAGTAATTTCCAATGATAAATCAGCTAAATTTAAATTATAATTAGTACCTATTAATTTATTTAAGGATATATAATCAATATTATTAATATTAATCTTAGCGGTTGATAAATATTCCTCTTTAATATTAAAATTGTTTATATCATCAAAACGAACTAATATTTCATTTTTTTCTGTTGTAATTATTATTGCGTAAGAGGTAACTTTACTATGATTTATTTTCAACAATACAATTAGCTCTGAATTCTTTGAGGCATCAGCAAAACAATTATTTATAAATAAAAAAATAATACTTATATAGAAAAGTATTTTTTTATCAATTAGCATTCAAGAAATTTATTAGGAATTACATAATAGGGACTACACAGCGATTTATCAGAGTTATATATAAATAGGGATTACGTATTGCATACGAAAGCTAATATTTGGTTTTTTTCTTTCTAAAAGCATAGGAACTTCTTTAATAAATATTACATAATGTTTTTTTGATCGGAATAAATATCCTTATTAATTACAGCAACTCTAACAAGTTGCTTAGCTCCTCCATCTGATTTAAACATCATAGGAGAAGCCATTAAATCTTTAGTTTCTTTATATATTTCCTTACCTTTTTCATAAGACACTTTGTATACTACAAGTTGAAAATTTTTGGAATAATCACCTTGATTCTGGACATTAAGAGATTGCACTATTTCTCCTTGATTAAATTTTAATCGTACAGGAAAGATAGCAACACTCGCTTCAGCGCTAGAATAGGCTGTACAAAATAATATTAATGAAAAAATTATGGAAAAATGTTTAAACATAATCTTTTATGTATAAGTTACTGTTATTGTATCACTATATGCACCGCTTTGAACAGTAAGTCTGACCGGTAGGAATCCTGCCCCATACATTTATAATTTCTGCTAAACCAGTGGCGTTTCTAGTACCTGTAGTTGCCCAAAGATTCATACGAGCAGCATCTGAATATAATAAATAACTAAGTTTAGCAGTACCAGAAGCTAGCTGCATATTACGAGTTGTATTAAAATAAAGTCCATTGTCCAAAGCTACCGTATATTGTGTATTCTGAGTGCAAGTGACAGTAATAGTTGTTTGGCCATCAGTTGCAGCAGTATCAACATATGTACCAAAAGAAAGAGTAGAAGCTGAAACTGTGCATACATCAGTAACATTAGCGGTAACGTTAAAAGTTGCAGTTGCTGTAAGAGCTAAGGCTTGATTAATAAACAGCTATATACTTGATAATAAGAAAAATATATTTAAAAAAGATTTCTTTATATAAATAACTTCTTAAATGTAATTAACATACTTTTTAATTTATCAAAATTATATTACTGTAGATAAGTAAATTAACTGTTAATATCAATAATTAATTATTAACAGTGATATTTTAAATACACATATAAACTACTTTCTATTATAGCATTCAATTTTGTGATAAAGCAGATCAGGGGCGCAAATATAAAAGTTAAGAAGTATTAAAATAATTTTCAATACAAGTTGAAATTATTGTATTGAAGTTAGGACATTATTTGATAAAAATTACAACTTAGATAGGCAAGTTTGTTATAGTTAAATTGGCAATTCAAAGGCATGAAACAATGGACAAGAAGACATTAAATGATATTAACGTTATTATATCTTAAAAAATTCTATTAAAATGATCTTTTATAACTTCATCAAATTGCGCTAAATCTATATCAACGCCTAATTTTTTTAAAGACGTTGCTGGAGCATCTTTTAATCCACAAGCAATAATGCCGGAAAATTTATCAAGATCTGTTAAAACATTTATCGCAACACCGTGATAAGTAACCCACTTCTTAACTCTAACGCCTATAGAAGCAATTTTTGCTGGGCAATTATTTTCTGTTACCCATACTCCAACTGTATCATTTATAGTAAAAGCTCTAATCCCAAAATCAGATAGGCTATTGATAATCAACTTTTCTAATAACTCGACATATAATTTTAAATCTTTTTGTCTTGCTTCTGATGATAAATTAAGGATGGGATATATGACTCTTTGACCAGGGCCATGGTAGGTAAATTTCCCGCCTCTACCAACATAAACTACTGGTATATGGCAGGAATTTAGCAACTCATGATCTTTATAGCTAGTACCGGCTGTATAAACATCTTGGTGTTCCACAAGATAAATTGTTTCTTCTGCATGATTGTTTATGACATCATCGACTTTATCTTCCATTATACTTAATGCATCTTGATATTTTAAAAGACCTGGTAAGGTAATAAATTTACACATTAAAAATAATTGATTTAAAAGATGATGTTAAATTTTATCTAATTCTTTATAAGATATTTCTAGTACTTCATAAGATTTTGATCCCTTAGGAGTTGATACTTCTATTATGTCTCCTACAGTTTTACCGATCAGAGCTTTAGCAATAGGTGACGCTATAGATACTATCTTTTTAGTTATATCTGCTTCATATTCTCCAGATATATGGTAAGTTACTTCTTCTTCTGTTTCATCGTCAATTAACTTGACTGTCGCACCAAATTTTATACTATCACCAGATAGTTTTGAGATATCAATGACTTCAGCTCTCGCTAGTTTGTCTTCAAGATCTAAAATACGTCCTTCAATAAAGCTTTGTTTTTCACGCGCAGCATGATATTCAGCATTCTCAGATAAATCTCCAAATTCCCTAGCAGTCTTTATAGACTCAATCACCTCTGGTCTTTCTACATGTTTTAGGTGCTTAATCTCTTTCTCTAGCTTATCAAAGCCTTTTTGAGTAATAGGAAATTTTATCATAATAATTATGTCTTGTCTAAGTTAAGTTTTATAGTATATTTATAGAGTGATACTTTGTCAAATAAGCCTTGCAGGTCCTCATGAACACTGAAGTTTATACTTTCGAAGTGCAACGTAAAACTTTCCACTTGTGCAGCCTAATAGTACCATTTATTTATTTTTTTATTTCTAAACTGGCAGCTACAACAATATTATTTTTACTTGCAATATGTGTGTTATATCTTGATATTTCAAGACATTACAATCTTGGAGTAAGAAAGTTTACTGACAGGTTTTTCTCGCATTTTATAAGGGAACATGAGCAAAGCGGGTCTTTTACGTTAAGCGGTAGCACTTATATGGTACTTGGTTTCTTTATAACAGCTTTATTATTTTCAAAAGGACTAGCTATTGCTTCTTGGTTTATATTAATAATATCTGACACTCTTGCTGCATTAATAGGCACAAAGGTTGGAGTTAAAATGGAAAATGGCAAATCATTGGAAGGTTCTATTGCTTTTCTTGCTTCCGCAATTTTTATTAGCATGATAGTATATTTTTTTATTGGTTATAATACTAGTTTTAGCATCATAATAGTTAGTTCCATTATTACTACTCTCAGTGAGTTTTATTCAAAAGAACTATCTGTGAATGATAATTTATCAATACCTATTACTTACTGCTTATCTACAGTTATATTTAGCTTTCTTTTGGGGTTATGAGAATCCCATTAGAATTTTATGAACTTCTTAGAAATAGAATTAATTTATCAGATATAGTTAGGCAAAAAGTAGTTCTAACTAAGAAATCTGGGAATTATCTAGGCATATGCCCATTTCATACCGAAAAAACCCCCTCTTTCACAGTAAACGACTCCAAGAAATTTTATTATTGCTTTGGTTGTTCAGCTCATGGAGACGTTATAAAATTTCTTTCCAGTATTAGCGGTTTATCTTATAAAGAGGCTGCTATTAAATTAGCAAGTGATTATAATGTTGAAATACCTAAATTAACAGCAGAACAACAAAGATTTTATGAAGAATCTGATGAGTTGCTTAGTATTTTAGAAACAGCTGAAAGGTTTTTTAAATCACAATTAACTAAAGAAGTATCTAATTACTTATCTAAACGTGGCGTTAATAAAGAAACTATTGAAAATTTTTCTATAGGGTTTGCTCCCCAAGGTAAAGTCCTACAGAAATTCTTTGAAGAACAATCTATATCTTGGACAAAATTACTAAAAGCTGGCTTGTTAGGCAGAAGAGAAGACGGAACAACATACAAGCTTTTCTATAATCGTATAATTTTTCCAATAAAAAATATTTACAATAAAACTGTTGGTTTTAGCGGCAGAACTATTAACGACGGATTGCCTAAATATTTAAACTCTCCAGAAACTATATTATTTCAGAAAAAAGAAATATTATACGGAGAAAATTACGCTATAAGCAGTACATATAAGAGTAATTATTCAATATTAGTTGAAGGACAATTAGATGTTATTGCTTTACATCAAGCCGGCTTTAAAGAAGCTATAGCAAGCCTTGGCACTGCTGTAACAGAAAATCATATTCAAAAATTGTGGCGAGCTGGAGATGAAATAATTGTATGTCTAGATGGAGATGAAGCTGGGAATAAAGCTACTCATCGAGTCATTAACTTAGTATTGTCACTAATAAATAGTAGTAAAAAAATCTCTTTCATTACTTTACCATCCTCAACTGATCCAGATAATATAGTGAACGAAGGGGGAGCAAACGCTTTTAAGAAGTTTTTAGACCAAAGAATTAATTTATCGCAAATGATTTGGCGTTTTGAGTATGAAGGAAAAAACTTCTCTACTCCTGAAGACAAATCTATCCTTGAAACAAATCTTGAGAATTATTGTAAACAAATAAAAGATAAATCTTTAAGCAATAATTATTATAGATATTTCAAAGATCAAATATGGCAAAATTTAGTTAAAAATAATAACAAAAATAACATAAAAAGTTCCAATATTAAAGCTTCATTGCCTGAATATTCAGAAATTGAAATGCTAGAGCAAATCTTTTGCCTTATGTTAGTAGAATTTCCAGAAATAATTAATCGGCAGGAAGTAAAAGATTTCTTACTAACATTAAATTTTCAAAATAATTTATTTAGTGATTTCCGAGATTGGTACTTTGAAAATATTATTACTAACAATATTTTAGATAAAGAAAATATTATTAGATTAGTAGAAAAAACTAGATTTTATGATACTTTTCTGGTATTGTTAAAGTCTAATAATCTGTTTCTTAAACTATCATTTAATAGAAATAATATAGACTCATACCTACTTTGGCAATGGTTATATAAGAAGCATCATTTAGTATTGTTAAAACAGGAATATACATCAGTGATTCAAAATGGTTCAGATGAAGAGCTAAAAAAGGCAATGCTATATCGAGAAGAGATCATGAAGGTTTCACAGGAGCTTTATAGTTTAAACGAATCTTTTACTAATTGACCAAAGGCATTATATATTATGGCAGACAAATCAAAGAATAAGACAGATATACAAAAAAACAAAGTTGATAACTTAGTTAAGAAGGCTAAAGAAAAAAATACGCCTGTAAGTTATTATGATATCAATAAAGCCATACCTGCAACTAAAAGCATAGAAGTAAATGAGTTAGAGAAAGTAATATCAAAATTTTCTGACGCAGGGGTTGATATTATAGAAGATGATGGAGATGATATTAAGCTTGATCTTAATGCTGATGATGAATTCAAGTTATCTAACAATGTTGATCGTGATTTAGAAGAAGAAAATCTTGGAACTACAGATGATCCTGTAAGATTATACCTACGCGATATGGGAGGTGTTGAACTTTTATCTCGTGACAACGAAATAGCTATAGCTAAGAAGATAGAAGAAGGTAAAGAAATAATGATTAAATCTCTTTGCGAAAACCCTGTCTCAATGCAATTTTTTATCAAATGGCATGAAGATCTAGTTAACGAAAAAATGCTCCTTCGTGATTTAATTGATTTAGAGGCTAACGCTGAGCATGACGATACTTCTGAAGATAATTCAGGTGATCTAGAATCAGATAATGATGAAAATGAAGATACTAATAACCTATCCATAGCGGCTCTTGAAGCTCAATTACTTCCTTCCATAATTGAGAATATGGAAAAGATTGCTGCTCTATCTGAGGAATTATTGATAGAAGCAAAAAAACATTACGAGCGCTCACCTCAAAATAAAGGCTTACATGATAATAAAAAATATGTAAAAAACCTACAATTATTAATAACTGAAATTTCCAATATTCACTTTAATTCCAAAAGGACTCAAGAGATTCTGGATAAAATGTATAGCGTTAATAAAGATTTGGTAGCTAAAGAAGGTAATTTCTTAAAATTAGCTGAAAAACATGGTGTAAGCCGCCAGAATTTCTTAAGCGAATATATGGGCGTCGCAATTGACGAAAATTGGAAAAAGCAGATGATGAAGAATAAGAATTCTGGTTGGAAGGATTTCTTTAATAAAGAATCTGACGCCGTTGATCAAATGATTAACGAATTGAAATCAATTGAACAAACTATTGGGCTACCTATTATAGAATTTAAAAAGCTAATTAATTCTATACAAAAAGGTGAAAGACAAACACAAAGAGCAAAAAAAGAGATGATTGAAGCAAATTTACGCTTAGTAATCTCAATTGCTAAAAAATACGCTAATAGAGGATTACAATTCCTTGATTTAATTCAAGAAGGAAACATTGGATTAATGAAGGCAGTTGATAAGTTTGAATATCGTAGAGGTTATAAATTTTCTACCTATGCTACTTGGTGGATTAGGCAAGCAATTACTAGGGCTATCGCAGATCAAGCCCGTACTATCCGTATCCCAGTGCATATGATTGAAACTATTAATAAAATTATCCGTACTTCTAGACAAATGTTTAATGAGTTAGGCTATGAGCCAACTCCAGCTGAAATAGCCGCTCGCCTCTCTATGCCTGTCGATAAAGTTCGAAAGGTGATGAAAATAGCGAAAGAACCTGTTAGCTTGGAAAATCCAGTTGGAGATGATGATGGTAGTTATCTTGGAGATTTCATTGAAGACAAAAATGCTGTATCACCAATTGATGCTGCAACTCAAGCAAACTTACGAGAAGTCACAACTAGAGTGTTAGCAAGTCTTACTCCTAGAGAGGAAAGAGTATTGAGAATGCGATTTGGTATAGGGATGAATACGGATCATACTTTAGAAGAAGTAGGACAACAATTTAAAGTTACCAGAGAACGTATCAGACAGATCGAATCAAAAGCGCTGCGTAAATTGAAACATCCAACCAGATCTAAAAAGCTTCGTAGCTTCCAAACTGGATCGAAAAAAAATGGTAATCCTTCAGACTCCGCTTATGGATGATAATCTATAGTTAATAGCTAGCTTGTATGAATTTTTCTTCTAGCTCATTTACATATAATATGAATACAAACACCCATAGATATAAAATCACTATTGAATATTTAGGAACTAATTTTGCTGGATGGCAAAGACAGGATAATATTATGTCTATTCAACAAATGTTAGAAGACGCAATTTATAAATTTAGTCATGAGAAAGTAATTGTCCATGGCGCTGGTAGAACTGATTCAGGAGTTCATGCCATAGGACAAGTAGCGCATTTTGACTTGCAAAAACCTATGACGCCATACAAAGTAATGCAAGCTATTAACCACTTTGTAAGAGCTGATAATATCGGTGTAACAAAATGCGAAATAGTAAACGATGATTTTTATGCTAGATTTTCTGCAAAAGCACGTCATTATATATATAGAATTATTAATAGATCGGGTCAGGTTATAATAGATCATAATAGAGCCTGGTGGATAAGTCAGCCTCTTAATGTTGAAGCAATGAGAGAAGGAGCTTCCTATCTAATAGGAAATCATGATTTTAGCTCATTTAGATCTAAAGATTGCCAAGCTAAATCTCCTATAAAAACTTTATCAGAATTAATAATTACTGAAGAAAATGAAGAAATAAGATTATATTTTTCTGCTCCATCTTTTTTGCATAATATGGTTCGCAATATTGTTGGTAGCCTAGTATTAGTTGGTCGTAACATCTGGGAAAAGGAAGAAATCAAGAAAGTTCTTGAAGCACGCAGGCGAGAAGCAGCTGGAACGAAAGCTCCTGCTTGCGGTTTATATTTCCTCAAGGTAGATTATTAATAGGTGTTTAATTATTGTTGTTATTGAGATATTGTTGCATATATATTATAGCAGCTTTTATAAAGCTTCCGGTTTAACTGAAAGAGCCCCTCTGAATGGTTTATCTAAACTAATTAATAAAAATATTATCGAAGTTGAATTAATACAAACAAGTATAATTGATATATTATGTAGATATAGTTTATTGCCAAGCATACAAAGGAAAATTAAGCTAATTACCGTCGTAATAAAAATAAAAAACCAATATTGAGGATTTAGTGAAACATACGACATTTGGATTCTTTTATATCTTGCTGTATATAATTCTTTAATCTCATTAAATATTGCTTTCTTAAATAATTGGTATAGGGTCATCAGTTTTATAAACTTTAATTTTTTCAATAATTAATTGCAAGTGAGATAACGCTTTATTATCTATCTTTTCTCCTTTTTTCATTAATGGCCATTCACTATTTAGTATTTCTTGTACATAACCGGTAGTATTTACATAAATTTCCGATTTTAAGTTTGCAGGAAGCCAACTCACCGTATCAGAAAATCTTCTTAATACTATTCCTTCAGAAACTATCAAATCTTCTGCTTTATTAAAATTACCAACAAGATATACTAAAATAAAACCAACGGATATTGCATGTAAACCTCCAACTGAACCAGCTACAAAATTTCCAAAACTACCAAGTTTTTCTTTTTGATAATTATTAGGAATAATTATATTTTTTATACAAAATAAAAATATGGCGGTAGAAATTAATACGATAATATTGATTAAGAAGAATAAAGAAATATTAGAGATATCATATAAAAAGCTTATTATAATATCAAACATAAGAACCAAATGCTTTCCTACTTGAATAAAGATGATATTTTAATTTAACATTTGCAAATATTTTTTAAATGATTTTGTTTTAAATATTTGAAATTGTTATATTTTTACATTTACTTGTTTGGATAAACCAGTAAAACTTCTCTGTCAGCTGATCAGAAATCTTGAAATGACTAGAATAAACTAAATAAAATAACCTCTATAATAGTTTGCTTAACTACTCTCTATTTATAGGTTGACTATAATCTTGACATACAAACGCTTTAAAGATATATTATACCTCTACAAATAAGCGCCCGTAGCTCAATTGGATAGAGTATATGACTACGGATCATAAGGTTAGGGGTTCGACTCCTCTCGGGCGCGCCATTCCTCATTTTTTGGCAATTTTATGAACATATCGAATGGTGGACGCAAGGTATATTCAAGCTTCTGACCTTTTAGTCTTAGGTTCGAAAAGACTAACTTTATTAATTTTCTTTTTCCTTCAATGTTCGAACCTCGAAATGTTTTAATGGCTCTAGATGCCAGTTCTATCAGGTTTATAAGAGTTTCCCCAAATTTATCGTCAGCTTGATTGTGATTCTCTATTTCCTGCATTATTTTTTCTCGCTTATCTATTAATTGCCGTTTTTTTCTTAACTTGCATTATAACTCACCTTTAAAGCTTTTTCTTCTTTATAGGATTTTTTATCTTTTTCTATTGATTGAATAACTAAATAATCAAATATTACAAACCCAACTAATATAGAAATTATTAAATATGGTATACCATATTTAATAATTTCTATTTATGCTTTTTTGCTGATTCTCTATTATTAAAGCCAAACTCTATCACATCTTCTTCTTCAAATAATTCAACATTATCATTATCTGTATCATATTTTTCGCATTTTTAACCTTACATTTAAAATATAAATTACTTGAGACATACCAAATTACACTTTTTAATACAGATGTCAATACTAATTAATATATTAACTATATTTAATTTATAAGAAATATACGTGATAATTTTATCTATAATCTTTACGGAATTCTAGCATATTTACTTATCTTGAATTTTATAAACCGACGTGTTATAATTTTTTCTAGATCTCAAGATTAATAACTATTAAATATTATATTATAAATTATGGCCGAAGTGTTTTTTAACGGTCCTGCAGGAAGAATTGAAGGACGTTATACTAAATCTACTAACCCTAAAGCTCCTATTGCTTTAGTTTTACACCCGCATCCACTTTATGGTGGCACTATGAATAATAAGGTAGTGTATAATATTTACAAAGCTTTAGCCGATAGCGGTTTTACAGTTTTAAGAATTAATTTTAGAGGCGTTGGTCGTTCTCAAGGAGAATTTGATAATGGTATTGGTGAAATGACTGATGCAGCTACAGCTTTAGATTGGTTACAGCTAAATAACCCTACTACTAGTAGTATAAATTTAATAGCTGGTTTTTCTTTTGGTTCTTGGATAGCCATGCAACTAATTATGAGAAGACCTGAAATTAATAATTTTATTGCCATCTCACCACCAGTAAATAAGTATGATTTTTCTTTTTTGTCACAATGCCCTATTTCTGGTTTTATATTACAAGGTGATAGTGATAGTATAGTATCTGAAGAAGCGGTATTAGAACTAGCTCATAAATTATCAAAACAAAAGCACATAACTGTAGATTATAAGATAATTCAAGGAGCGGATCATTTTTTCCGTAATAAAATTGATGAATTTACCTCAGCAATTCGTGACTATTTGCAGTTAAGGTTATTAAATGATCAAGGGTCAAACCATAACTTATTCACTGAAGAAAAAACTTCAAGTAAAAATCTTCAAAAAGTTTTCTTGGAATAAAATTATTGTCAATTATAATGGTAAGTGGTTTGCATAGCAAATTGCTCAACCATCCAGAAAATATCAAACTACTCGTCACCATGAGCTGACTGTGGCATTATTTTCATGGGTAAAATTGGTGTTATTTCTAGCTACGGCAGGGAATCTAGAGTACATATTAGTCATCCCGAACTTGCTTCGGGATCCATTAGATGCTGAAATAAATTCAGCGGTACATTACTGGTATCTTTTCTTGGATTCCAGACTACACGCGGGAATGACAACGTAATGCCGAATCTCCACCTCAGCGGGAATGGAATATCAGTCTCTCGCGTTAATTAAGATTTCTTGGATGACTTATTTGATCTTCTAGGATTCCTCTTCCATCTATTATGAAACCAAAACCATTGACCTGGATTTTCTTTGATCCAATCGCCTAAAATATTATTAATCTTAAGCATAATACTATAGCAATCTTTTTTATCATCATTAGTCTTCTTGAACTTAATTGCTGGATGAATAACTACTTTGAAGTAACTATCATAAGTACGAATAATCTGTAATGGAATAATTGGATAATCAAATTGCAGAGCAAGTTTAGCAATCGCATGAGCTGTCATAGCAGGCTTACCTAATAGAGGCACCTCTATCCCATCGTTCATTTTCTGATCCACTAGCATACCAATAGAACAACCTGTTTTAATTGCGGACATTAATGATCTTATACCTTTAGGACCTTTAGGAATTAGCTTAACATTTTCACTAACTCTCGCATTATTAACTAACTTATCTACATAAGGATTATTTGCCTTACGGTAAGTAATTGCAAATTTAGGATAAAATCTGTTTATTATTTTAAGAGCAAAATCCCAATTGGCAAAATGGCCAGTAAACATTAAAAACGGCTGATTAGTTTCCTGAAATTTCTTAATATTCTCTAAAGCTATTACCTCTATCCTTTCAGACAGCTCTTCCTCTGTCATATTGCTGACATAAGGGAACTCCCCTACAAAACTACCAAAATTATCCCATATTTGATTAAGTATTTCCTGAGAATCGACGGTTTTACCTAAAATATTTTGGATATTATTTTTAGCAATTTTATGAACTGGTAGTAAAGGACCAATTTTTTTTGCTAAATATCGACAAATGCTCACCGATTTAACAATACCAAATATCCCTATTATTTTTACTACTATTAGAATAAAAAAATACTCCGATAAATATCTAATATTTTTAAAGAATTTTTTCATATATTAGATCTATTAATTGCTGATTTTTACTAATTGATAAATTAACATCACAACAAATTACTGGTAATTTGTTATGATCAATTTTAACATAATCTTTTTTAGTAGTTATTAGATAAGCATTATTTTGTTTTGCTTGATTTGCTAAATATTCTAAATCATTATTAGAATATAGATGATGGTCGGGGAAAATCTTATATCCTAGCAATTTTACCCCATAATTTTCTAATGTTGAAAAAAACCTTTGTGGATTGCCTATACCACTAAAGGCAAAATATTTTTTTGTTTTATCTATCTCTATAGAAGGAATTATTTGCGCTTGGAATAATTTACCTCCTAGATCATTTAATAATGAATGGCTAATATTATCACTGATAGTACCTACAGACACTATTAGATCAGCCTTCTCAATTGCTTGTTTTGGATACTGACGCAATGGCCCTGCTGGAATTAAAAACTTATTACCAAATAATCTATCTGCGTCCACTGTTAAAATAATAAAATCCTTATAAAAATTAGGATTTTGCATTGAATCATCAACTATAATCACTGATGGCCTAAGCTTATCTATAAAAGATTTAACATAGGATATTTTCTTAGCGGCAATAACCTGCCCATATTCTAATAACATGACTGATTCATCACCAACTTCTAGAACCGTATGGTCGAAGTTAACTAATACAGCGTCTTTTAGTTTACTACCATAGGCTTTAGTAACAATTATAAAATTGATATTCTTAGCCTTTAAACTTCTTGCAAGAAAAGCAACTATTTGGGTTTTACCTGTACCACCAATCGTAATATTGCCAACGCAAATTACTTTACATGGAAATCTTATAGGACAAGCAATTATTTTTCTTATATAACTTGCCAAAAAATATATCCAACTGAATGGCAGTAATAAATAAGCAATAATATTCCTTGTCTGCCAAAATTTTGGATAAAGAAGTTTTATCATGTTCTTATAAATCAATTGATTAAGACATTAATTTAAAGTAAAAATTAAGTTTGTAAATTACAATATACCATTATTAAAATGTTTAAACCAGATAATATACCATAATTAAGCCCATATTTAACTGTCAATAACGGGACAAAATCTATTGAATTCTATACCCGTAATGCATTTGGCTTTACTCTAGAAGACGCCGTAAAAGATGAGAGTGGAAAACCTCAACATGTAGAAATGAGAAAACAAGAAGCTTTTATCATGTTTTCTCCTGAAGGTGCCTATGGATCAACTAAAAAAACTCCTAAGAATTTAGGTATAGAAATTCCTCTTAACATGTACTTATACTGTGAAGATACAGACGCTTTATATGAACAAGCCTTAGCTCATGGCGCAAAATCTATCATGGAACCATAAGATAGCTTTTGGGGAGATCGCTTCTGTATGGGGAAGATCTTGATGGTTACCAATGGGGTTTTGCTACAAGGTTAAAGAAATAAGCTACAAAATTATAACTCTTTTGTTTGAAAAACGTCATTTTGCAATTTCTCATTTGCTTGCATATCAAAATACATAGCAATTAAAATTAAGAAAATGCCCATTTGCAATGAGTAAAGAGATATAATAAAACTAATTTCTGGGAAACCAGAACATGCATAAAATATCAAAGTCCTTACGAAAAAAATCAAAAATAATACCAAATTAAACATTCCTATATAAAAAAGAGGAGCTATTAAATTAAAATCTTGAACTATATATTTAGCAAAAATCCTTCTTAAAAATAATTTAAGTAAAAGCATTGGAAGAGTTACAAATACCCTGCTTATTTTCATCTTTGATTCTTCCCCAACACCGTAAACAGGTTCCATTACACAATCAGCAACTCTCATATTGGCAATATTAAGTTTAACCAATAGATCATTAGGCTGACCATATCTTTTATACATCTGATCCCAGTCTATTGCTTCTAAAGCTTTACGATTAATAGCAGTATATCCATTTTGAGCATCACTAATTCGCCAATATCCTGAAGCTATCTTTGTAAAAAAGGAGAGTATTTGGTTTCCAAAAAACCTTACTTTAGGAATAATATTATAAGCATTAGGATATTTTAATCTATTACCCTTAGTATAATCAAAACCATTGTATATTATTGGATTAAGAACTTTTGGTAGTTGACTAGGATCCATTTGAGCGTCTCCTGCCATTACAACTGCTATATCAACCTTATTATCTCTACACCATTTATAACCACTGGCAATTGCACCACCAACTCCTTGATTTTCCTCATGAGTAATTAAATGAACTCTTTTATCTGAAATAGATAATTTTTGAACAACTAAATTTGTGTCATCTGTGCTCTTATCATCAATTATTATTATATGATCAATATAATCAGGCATTGAGTTAACTACTTTACCAATCTGTTTTGCTTCATTAAAACATGGTACAACTACTGCTATTACGTTATTTTTATACATTTTTATTCCTCTTCAAATATATCAATCTTTAACTTAAGTAATTTATCTTTAGCTGTAATAGAGAATATTAATACTACATCTTCACCTTGACCTTTTACTATAGGAGTTTTTACCCTAAACTGTGTAGAATCATTATGAGTTAGATTAGCATAACTATATCCATTTGCAAATGCCATTAAAGTATAGAAAGTATCTGGTTCACTTGAGAGCTGTGTAACTTCTACTAGATATTCAGTATTTTGTTTAAGACTAATATCAGTATATTGACTTTTAGGCAATATACTGGCCTTTAGCTTTTTAGTAGGATTATTCTGTAAAGTAGAGTTAAGCTTATATAAAGTATAATTTTGTTCTGAAACAATAATTTCTGTATAAACAGGACTAGCTATCAGATTACTAAAAGCAGATTTATTTAGGATAAATGGCCTATAACTTGCTGTGAATATATATTTTACGTTATTTCTTTTTAAAGTATCGTATAATTCTTTTATATTTGTGATATCAAAATATCCAATTGTTGAATCATCAAGGTAAAAATTAATTTTTGCATTTGGTAAACTATTATATAAATTTGCTCTATCAAAAGCAAAAACTACTTCATTTTCTGATAAATTCTGTGATAAATATTCTACTATTTTTACAGTACTTAAGGATTGAATGCTATTTTCTAACTTTTTGTTAACAAACAAAAATAAAAGCGGGCTCCAAACAACAAATAATACTGTAAGTAACGCTAAAAGTTTATTAAATTGCAAAAATTTTAATATAATTACAGGAATTTTCTTTAAACATTCCCATATCTCCTTAATTATTGGAAGGAAAGGTATTAGAGCATAAGTCACTATAATAACAAATGGATAAGGGCTAAGTAAGTACCTAAAATTCTTTATAATTAAATCTTGTCTTAAACTAATAGAAAGTAATACTACAGAATAAAAACTTATTATATATAATAAATAAGGCATATACCAAGCTAAAGAGGTATTTTGTAAACTGAAAAAATTTAAAAAAGCATTCTTTAATTCACAAATTTGTTTTTTAACAGTAAGCACACCTAATATACTAAGTACAAAATAAAAATACCCATATTCTAAGTCTGATGGATAAAATAATTTTAAGAACTTATTAAGCATATTTCTTAAACAATACAGATCTCTCTCATATCTCATGTAGGAATGGTATCCATGCTTAGACCAAAGTAATACATCATCAGAAACAGGACTACCATAATGATAAATATTGATCAGATACTGCCATCCACCAATTACGATGGCAATAAGAATAGTAGTAATTAAAGCGTAATATTTCGAACTAATATTTTTGGGCGTATATGTTGCAAGGAAAATAGGTAAAATTAAAATAAAGAAAAGTAGCCCTGAAGAGTGAGTACAAAGACTTAAACCACAAAAAATACCAAGGAAAACTACCAAAATTTTACTTTCAGGCTTAGAAATTAATTGCTGCAATGTAAAAAAAGCAAAAAGATGATAAGTAAGCCTAAAAATATCAAGACCTGAAGGATAAAAATATGCATAATAAGCATAATGACTAGTAAAAATACCACAGAATAAACATACTACTGCAAGCACTAGGTTTTCTTGCATTATTGTAAGCATTATTATAATAAATAAAAATATATAAAATCCATGCAAACAATTACTAATAAAATGATATTTTGTTGTACCTTGAATTAAGAAACATAAGCTTTGCAATATGGTAAAAAATGGCGGATGCGAAGCGTGTGATGAAAATAAATTCTCTGAGTAATGAGGTAAAACTGGATAAAAAATATGCTTTTCTTTATAAAAAATCTTGCCAATTTCAAAATATTCAAGAATATCATTGTTGTATGGGGTAGCAAAAATAGCAATTGATACTACAAATATAATAGACAGAGCTATTATATACTTAATTAGAAAGTTTTTTTTGCTAACATTGGTGATTTCTATAAAAAATTCTCTAAACAAATTTCTATCTTTTAAAAATAAGCAACTACATGGTAATATATTTATTAAAATAATAGTTCCTAGATACAATAAATCTGAAGCATGCAGATTTGCAAAATATAAACTAAATAACAACCATGTATTAAAAGCAGGGCTAATCGCTAGTGTAAAAATTAATATATAATAAGGAGAAAATATTTTCTTTAAAAATTGATATAACACAACAGAGTTAAGTGTTGGTAATAGAAAAAATATTAAAACAAATTTTGTAATTGAAAATAGTAACATAATAGCTTTAGTTTATAATTTATTGTACAAAGGAGCAAATTATAGTATATTACTTCACTTTGGTCAATTTTCTTAATTATTAGTTATGTGCGGTCTTTCTTCATTATATTTATCATTAGATTCTAAATATAAAAAAAATTTAAATTCTCTTGTTTCTTACCTTCTGCTTACCGGACAAAATAGAGGAATGGATGCAACAGGTATTTCTTTACATGATGTTAAAAATAATAAAATATACCTATTAAAAGAACCCTTAAAAGCTTCAAAATTTATTAAAACAAAGCAATATTTAAAAATATTTGAAAATATTGGCCCAGAGGTTAGCGTTATTTCTCATAACAGGCTTGCTACTAATGGTTCAAATGCTTACATAGAAAATAATAATCCAGTAAAAAAGAACAATATATCTTGTGTACAAAATGGAATTGTTACAAATGTTGAACTTATTGGTAAACAATTTAATAAAGATTGGTCTTTAGATACCTATGCAATACTTGAATTATTTACTCTTGATTTAGCTAAAAATCATGATGTTGTAGAATCTATTCAAAATCTTTGGAAAGTAATAGAGGGTGAAAATACAGTAGTTTTTTCTCTACCTGACTACAAAAAATTAGTTCATACAACTAATAGCGGTACTCTATATTACATTGATGATATGGTAAATGGTTTATTTGTCTCATCTTCTGAAAAGCATATAATAAATCTTTTCAAGGCACAGTTCAATATTAATAATGTTCCTATATCACATTTAAAACCAGGAATGTCACTTATCGTTGATTATTCAAACAATTCAGTTGAATTATTTGAAAATAATACAGCCTCTAAAAAAGAGAATTTCAATATTTCATCTCCAGAAATTCAGAACAATTTATTGATTGACTTAGAAGATAGTTTTTACAAAAAGCTTACAAATTTAAAAAGATGCACAAAATGTGTTCTTCCTGAAACTTTCCCAGGTATTTCATTTGATGCAAATGGCATATGTAATCAATGCAATAATTATAAACCTATACATACTTCTTCACTAAAATCTCTTGAAGAAATATTTGATAAATATCGCAGTAAAGATCGATCATCTGACTGTTTAGTTGCTTTTAGTGGGGGCAGAGATAGTAGTTATGGCCTGCATCTTATTAAAAATAAATATAAGATGAACCCTGTTGCTTACTCATATGATTGGGGAATGGTAACTGATCTTGCACGTAGAAATCAGGCTAGGCTCTGTGGAAAATTAGGGATAGAGCATATTTGGCTCTCTGCTGACATGAAATTTAAAAGAAATAATATTAAAAAGAATGTAGAAGCTTGGATGAAGAATCCACATGTTGGTATGGTGCCACTATTTATGGCTGGAGATAAAACCTATTTTTATCACGCAAACCGCGTTATGAAAAATATGGACTTGAAGCTAATAATATTTTGTCCTAATAATTTAGAAAGAACAAATTTTAAAGCTAGCTATTGTGGTATCACTCAAAGTGACTTCGGTTCACAAGTTCACCAACTTAAGCTTAGTGGAAAACTTAAGTTAATTACATTTTATGCATTACAATATTTGAAAAATCCAAGTTATATTAATAGTTCTATTTCTGATGTAATTGCTGGATTTCTTTCATACTATGTAATGAATCAAGATTTCTTATACCTATTTGATTATGAGAAATGGGATGAGAAAGAAATAGATGACTTGCTTAAAAAAGAATATGACTGGGAATGGGATCCTAATTATCCATCTTCATGGAGAATTGGTGATGGTACAGCTCCTTTATACAATATGATTTATTATATGTATGCTGGATTTACTGAAAATGATTGCTTTAGATCAAATCAAATTCGTGAAAATGTGATAACAAGACAAGAAGCATTAGAAAGAATAGCTAAAGAAAACGCTCCACGTTTTAAAGAAGTAGAAGAATATTGTAAGCTTATCTCTGTTGACTGTGTAGATTTAATTAATGCTATTAGAAGAATTAGGTATGATATTAGTTAAATACTTATTACTATTATACTGTATTATAAATACTGCTTTAGCACAGTATAATAGCATAAATGCTAATATAGTTCCTTTTATCAATTTAAATACAGAGAATCATCGCTTAAAGCTAAGTATTGCTGAAATCTTTCCACACAACGTAACTCTGTACATAGATATTGATAAAAAAGTAGAATTTGGTTCAAACTTACCTGTTAAAGCTTTAGAATATTCTCCTGATAAATTAGTTATTTTTACAAGGCCATTACTTAATACTGGAATATCAGTCTTCTTAGTAAACCTTAAAGAGAATTCTAAAATTACTAAAATTGATTTACCAAAGAATCTTATAAATCATGGATATTTCAGGGAAGCAATTATTTATGAAAATGATATTTATTTCATTAATTATCATCCTAAGAAAGCTAACCCTTCAATAGAAGGTGATATTAACATACTTTACAAAATTGCATTAGATCCTCAAGGTAATTTATCTTTTAATGAAAAATTTCAGATTAATCTTAATTGTGATCAAGATATACGTTATGGTATCGATAGAAAGATTCATCTAGCAAAAATGGCAAACAATTCAATACTAATATGTTCAGGTTCTGAGTGTAACAAATTATCTATTCCATCAAATATTTTACAAAAACTTTCTTTACCAAATAAGTATAACATTATAGAACTTGCATCATCTAACGACACTAATAAACATATGGCACTTATCAGTAAGATAAGTAATACGAAAACTGAGTACGCTATATTTAACCCTATAAGCCGTAGGATTTTAAAAAAAATAACAAACATAACACCATTTAATTTACAAATTAAAGAAGATGGAAGTTTAAAATTTGATACTCTTGTAAAGGAAAATATAGAGAATTTTTTAAATCATAAAATTCTCTATGGTAAAGATTCTGGATTACTTGAGTTAGGAATGAATAATGATCAAGCTCGTATTGCTTGGTCTTCGGTTTATTATCTTAATGCGTTTATTGATATT
Organism: Candidatus Rickettsia vulgarisii; assembly: GCA_050920655.1. Taxonomy (GTDB): domain Bacteria; phylum Pseudomonadota; class Alphaproteobacteria; order Rickettsiales; family Rickettsiaceae; genus Tisiphia; species Tisiphia vulgarisii. The sequence continues at coordinate 1,031,751 of CP133317.1, forward strand.
CTTTCTAAGAAAACAGGTAGTAATTTTAATTTGTTATCTGATGAATTTAAGGCCAAGCTTGATAAAAGACTTGAGATTGAAATGACATTGCTTGATTCAATATTAAAGGATGGGGTTAAAGGAATAGACTCAGCACGTTATTCTACTAAAGGACAATTAAGAATATACGCAGTTCAATCTGGTAGAATTTTAAGGCTTATTAAAAGATATCAAATAAATTTAAATAAGCATCTTAATAATTACCAAAAATTTAAAGATCAAACTGAAAATCTTTACCATCATGAGGAAGAGTTTTTTATTTCAGATTATAAAGATATTGATAACTTACCTAAGGGAAGAATTTCTTTGAAGTGGCCAAAAAATATAGATTTTCCTTTTGATGGGTTTAAAATTCCTTTCAACCATCAAGATGACTGGGTATCTGGTGTAACTTATGGAGGAGATTTATCTCGATCTAAAGAAGCAAGAGATATAATTCTAACTCTATTAGAATATTCTGGAATTCAGAATGCAACACTTAGTCATTTTGAGTGGAAATATTGGTTTGGAAGAGTAGCAAAACCTTGGACTAAAAAGGATAATTTATCTAAAAATACACCTAAATATTATGGTGATATAGGATTAGCAGATATTTCATATAGAACAATAGATGTTATGGCTCTTCTTACTGTTAGCAAAATTTACCCTGAGCTACTTTCTAATAAAATGTTAACAAAAATTGTACACGCATCTATAAAAGGACTACTTTTTCCTTTTATCCAAGAAGATTTAATAGAATTATATGATATTAACATTAACTTGGAAGAAAATGCTATCCGTAAATATCTAGTATGCGATTCTACTTGGTGTTTAGCAAATGTAATTTGGGCATTGAAAGATACGTAAGAATAATATGCAACTGTAGAAGTCAAGATTTGATTTTACAGGCACTATAAATTTTGCACCTGATTGTCAGTTAAATTTTGACTGTCAGAGGAGTATTCAAGATACAAGATTTCATTATTCTTTTCAACAGCTAATTTCTTACTATCTTGAAAAGTTTGCATAGGAGTTTTCCCATAACAATATTTTCCTGAATGTGGTCGCTCATTATTGAAATGCTCTAACCAAATATCAAGATCTAATTGTAAATCGTCAAGTTCAGTATAAATCTTTTTACGCATAGCTGCATCAAAGAATTCTTGTTTCATTGTTTTATTAAAACGCTCACACATACCGTTTGTTTGAGGAGAATATGCCTTAGTTGTAGTATGTTCTATACCTTCTATGCTAAGAAATAACTCAAAAGCGTGATGCTCTATATTTCCCTTATATTCTGACCCACGATCTGTAAGAATACGAAGTATTGGTATCCCTTGGGTCTCGTACCATGGTAACACGCGGTCATTAAGCATATCAGCAGCAAGTAATAGCTGTTTTATAGTTTAGCATCCGCTACCCTAGTATAGCTATCAATAAATACCTGAGAATAAATCTTACCTATCCCTTTAAAATTTCCTACATAGTACGTATCCTGACATCCTAAATAACCTGGATGCTGAGCCTCAATTTCTCCATGAGCTTCTTTTTCATTACGACGCTTCTCTAGCACTTGTAATTGAGCTTCAGTAAGAACAATACCATCCTGAGCCATCTTTGCTTCTAATGCTTTAAGCCTTTTACTGATATTGTTTAAATCATTACGTAACCAAATTGACCTCACTCCTCCAGGTGATACAAGAATACCAGTCTTTTTAAGCTCATTTGATACTCTTAGCTGACCATATGCTGGATATTCTATTGCGCCCATATCCATTACTGCTTTCTCTATCACTGGATCAACTCTATTCGCTATTATTGGCTTTCTTCGACTAATTTCATACAATGCTTCTTTGCCCCACCAGTTTCATACAGTTCTTTAAATCTGTAATAACTATCTCTACTATATCCCATGGCTTTACATGATGATGATATGCTACCAAGGCTCTTAGCTAATTCAAGTAAACCTAATTTTGGCTTTATTATTTTTTGATGTAAATTCATTGTGACCTTCCATTTTTTTATCTGTATTTTTAATACATTATTTTTTATTAAATGTAAGATCAAATGTCAACTACTATAGGCTTTGTTGTATGGGGATTTATAATGTCATTTTTCACACTCTCAATGTCATTCCTGGCTATCATTTGGTTCGCATCTCCATGCAATAACACTTACATTAAGCCATAGAAATAAGTGGCGCTTTTACTATAGAATGAGAATTGATTGCTGGTGATATTCCAACCTCTAATCATCTCATCAGTATGAAGGAGTTGGGATAATTCTTAAACACTCAGTTCCTCTTGGCACAGTTGGAAAATTAATATGCTGAACATAAATATTATATTTACTTAACAGCATATCAGAAATTTTCTTAGCTTTAAATTGGATCCAGAAATTACTGCATCCATGTCATTTCTGTTGTACTATTATATTGAACGCCTCCCCTATTAATCCTGCACTACTTGCATATCCCGAGCTATTATCTAGTGGCATTGGATTGAGGTAATTAATAGCTACTCCTATTAAATGTTTCTGTAATTCTGTTAAATGGCTTATTTCTTTAATTGGTTCAAATATAGTATCATATAATAGCTGGTACCAATCTGGCATCTCAAAATTATTGTTATTTAAATTTGTTAACGCATGTTGTGGAGCGCTTGGTAATTTATGCAATTGTTCTTCTAATATAGCTTTAAATTCTGGCTTATCATCCAAAAGCTTTGGATCTATATCGGCCAAACTTAAACCATTACCAATTAAGTAATCTTGTAAAAATGTTAAAGATTTTTGCTCATAATTTTCAATTTTTTTAATTAAAGAATTCAAAAATTCTTGAAAAACACTATTAATTTCAGAAGATTTTAAAATTGATGTATCTATACCTTTAGACTTACAAAACTCCTTAAAATAATCCCCACTCATTTTTGATCTATTGGCAAATTGCTGAACTAGATTTTCTACCACTTGATTATCATGTACTTCTAAATAGTTAGTTTTAATTACATCAAGATTGTCGGCCAATAGCGTGTTATCAATAAATTTGATAAATTCATCAAAATTAGGTTCTGTAGAGAGAAATCTATTTATTTTCTCATCATGCTGAGATGTCATTTGAGCAAGTACGTTTGTTATCGCATAATCAGATAATTCATTATTATACTGCAATATGCTATCTACAAGAGCGTGATTTATAATATTCTTAAAATAGTTTTATCATTAACATAATTACTATATGGATAATCCATCATCTAAAAATTTTTGAAATGCATTATGAGCATTATTTGTAATAGACACTAATTCCTTTATAGAGCGTTCAGCAAAGTTACGCGGATCATTAAAAATAGCTGGGCTAAAATCATAGGATATTAATTCTTTATTAAGCCACGTAGTAACTACTCAAGTATTACCGTCTCTAAAGATTTGAATATTTTCTAAATCCTGAGCCATTTGCAAGATTGTTTCAAGTAAACTATCTTTATCATTCTAGTTTAAAGAAATTTGTTCTGAATAATTATTGATTAATTTAGGTAAATATTTCTTTAATAGTCCATTGCGCTTTATTATGACCATCTTGACAAAGCCACGGAAGCGTTTTAGAATCTACAATTTTTTTTATATATTCTGCTCGTTGATTAATAGATAATGCTTCTGATTCACTATATTTCCCAAAAAAACAAACTTTATTAGTTAAAACTGATTCCCATCAAAATAATAAATGATTTTCATATGGAAATGCTTTTTTATGAATTTCCTTAATCAGATCTAAACTTAATGGTTTATCAATGTTTTCTTTTGTAAATAACCACTTCCATGCCTCTTTCATAGATTTCATACAATTTGGCTCTTTAACTACAGAACTTAAATAGCCATATTTAGATTCCGTATGGCTTATTTGCTGTTTTATACCAGGAATGAAAAGACGCCAAAATTATTTTGACTTAGAATATGCTGTATTTGTTGAATATATTTCTTTTTATGTCAATATAAACTTATCTCACGATTAAGGATAAATTTAAGCTGCAGAGGAGTAAGCGGCGCTTTTATTATAGAATGAGAATTGATTGCTGGTGATATTTCAATCTCCTTAAAAATCTCAATTAAAGCATATGTCAAATTTTTAATCATCTCATCAGTATGATTAGGAGTTGGGATAATTCTTAAACGCTCTGTTCCTCTTGGCACAGTTGGAAAATTAATATGCTGAACATAAATATTATATTTACTTAACAGCATATCAGAAATTTTCTTAGCTTTAATTGGATCACCAATAATTACTGGGATAATATGGCTATCATTTTTAAAATAAGGAATTTTAGCATTATCAAAAGATTTTTTTACTTTTGCTATTACTGTTTGGTACTGATCTCTTTCGGCATTTGAACTTCTTAAATGCCTAATGCTAGCTGTTGCTGCAGCCGTAATAACTGGTGGTAGCGAGGTAGTGAAGATAAACCCTGGAGCATTTAGTCTAATAGCGTCAACTATTTCACTATTAGCTGTGATATAACCACCAATAGTCCCATATGCTTTACCAAGCGTTCCTTGGATAATATCTATTTGCTCAGAATATCCTTGCAATCTAGCAACGCCAGCTCCCTGTTCGCCGTATAACCCAACAGTATGAACTTCATCAATAAAGGTTAGAGCATTATATTTTTTTGCTAGATTTATAATTTCCTTAATAGGAGAGAATAACCCATCCATAGAATAAGCAGACTCAAAAACTATAATCTTTGGTCTATTAATATCAACTTTCTTTAACAATTCTTCAAGATGTAAAGCATCTAAATGTCTATATACATATTTTTCAGCTCTTGAATTACGAATACCTGAAATAATAGAAGCATGGTTTAATTTGTCTGAGAAAAAAACTATCTCAGGCATAATTTTTGCAAGTGTTGCAAGAGTAGTATCATTTGCTACATAACCAGAAGTAAAAACCAATGCCCTTTCTTTTTGATGTAAATCAGCCAGTTCTTTTTCTAATTCAATTACGCAGCTATTATTTCCACCTATATTTCTTGTTCCTCCTGAACCAACACCATATTTTTCAATTGCTTGCTTAGCGGCGTTAGCAACATCTGGATGTTTACTCATCCCTAAATAATCATTAATACACCACATTACTATTTCAGTACCATTATACCAAGCGGATGGAAAATTATCAACTTGCCTTTTAACGGGAACAAACTCACGATATCTTCCTTCTTGTTTTATTTCTTCAATATGGTTACTAAATATATTATTATAATTATAATGTGGCATTTTACTTTATTTTTTATTAATTAGCTAAGAGTTACCTACGACCAAATAACCGCTCAATATCCTTAAGCTTAAGTTCAATGTAAGTTGGTCTACCATGATTACATTGACCTGAAAATGGGGTGTTTTCCATCTGTCTTAATAACTCGTTCATTTCTTCAGGCGATAATTTGCGACCTGCTCTAATTGAGTAATGACAAGCGTAGGTTTCTATAACATGTTCAATCAATTGAATCAAGGAAATATTTTCACCCATATCAGATAAATTATCAGCTAAATCTTGAATTAGTTGATTAATATTAACCCCTTCCAACAGACTTGGAGCCTCTGATACAATAATTGATTTATCACTAAATTTTTCTATAGTTAAACCTAATTTAATCAGATCATTTTTTGCATTATATAGTAAATTGGCTCTTTTTTCATCTGGTAATTCAATTATTTCAGGAATAAGCAATCTTTGCTTTATTAATCCATCATTTTCGATCATTCTTTTAATTTTCTCATATCCCAAACGTTCGTGAGCAGCATGTTGATCAACAATAATCATACTGTCTTCTGTCTGTGATATTATATAGGTACTATGCAACTGAGCCCTAGCCGCTCCAAGAGGATAGTTATTTTTATTATTAAACTCACTCTTGTTCCCAATTTTATTCTCACTCTCGATGTCATTCCCGCGAAGGCGGGAATCCAGCATTACATGCCTGTCATGCTGGATTGACTTACACATCTCTATAGATTCTGAATTAATCCCAAAACGACTAATATTGGTTTCTGGATTCCCACCTTCGCGGGAATGACATCGAGCTAAATCATCCTCAATAATCTCTACTTTAGCATGAGGAGCAGTAGCAATTAATTGCTGTTTTTGATAAAGATTATGTGAAGGAATGGTTTGAGGTTTATAATTACTACGAGCGCTATCAGATACGATATTATAGTTTTTAGGAGCTACATAATTATTATTACTTCTAAATAATCCAAGAGTAGTAGTGGCAATATTTGTTGAAACAATGTGACTTTTACTCGCAAGGGCATCTTTTATTGCGCTAATCAATAGACCTCTTATAGTATTTGGATCATGAAATCTTACTTCCGTTTTAGCAGGATGAACATTAACATCAACTAATTGAGGATCTATCTTTATAAATAATACTGATACAGGATGGCGATCTCTAGCTAGATAATCTTGGTAGGCAACTCGGAGAGCTACTTGCAATAATTTATCCTTAACTGGTCTATTATTAACAAATAAAAATTGATCTTCCACAGAAGCTCTGTTAAAAGTTGGAATACTTGTGAAACCATATATAGACAATTCAGGTCTTTGCAGATTAACTTCCGCAGCATTCTGGATAAAGCTATCTCCTACTATATTTATTATTCTTTGTTTCAGAATATCCTTTCCTCCCTGTCCTCTTAGTTTTAAAATATTCCTACCATCATGCGATAAACTAATAGAAATTTTAGGATGAGCTAAGGCAATTTTCTTTACTATATCAACTGAAGCAGCTAATTCAGTTTTATCAGATCTTAAAAATTTTAATCTAGCAGGGGTAGCAAAAAATAAATCACGTATTTCAATTTTAGTACCTTCATTATGTACTGCTAATTTAGTCTCTTTATCAGCTCCGCTATTAAGCTTTATTTGATACGCTTTGTCATGGTCACGAAACTTTGAAGTGATTGTCATTTTGCTAATCGACCCAATCGAGGGAAGAGCTTCTCCACGAAAGCCAAAGCTATGGATATTGAGTAAATCTGATTCATCAAGCTTAGAAGTAGTATGACGCTCAACTGCTATCTTCAAATCTTCTTCAGACATCCCTATTCCATCATCAGAAATAACAATCAGGTTTTTACCAGCTTGCTCAAGGATAATATCTATTTTACTACTTCCAGCATCTATTGCGTTTTCAACTAACTCTTTAACTACTGAAGCTGGTCGCTCTATGACTTCACCGGCAGCAATGCGATTTATTGTACTTTCTGATAGAAATTTTATTTTAACTGTCATCTTCTTTGTTTAATACAAAATTTTTCCCGCAATAAGGGCATGTGATAGACCCTTGAGTTGGATCAATTTCCAAATAAACTTTCGGATGATCAAAGGGTGATTCCTTGCCAAAACACGACACTGATGTAGATATCGTATTAATAATTTCTACATTTTTCATAAATTTAAAGCTATTAACATTTTTTAATAGTAGAATATTACTAATACTTTAATATTAAAGTATTAGTAATATTTATTCAAGATAAATAATTGAGTAGAATCATGGAAGATAAAATAGTATTAATAACCGGATCAACAAGCGGTATTGGATTAGAGATTGCTAGGCATTTTGCGGCATTAAAAGCAAATATTGTTATTAATGGACTCGGAGCTATAGAAACTGCCGAACAAATAACTATTGAATTAAAAAGTCTAGGCGCTTCAAATATTTTATATTATCCAACTAATTTAGCTAATCCTGAAGAAATAGCTAAAATGTTTGAGGCAATTATAGATAGATTCGGTAAATTAGATATATTAGTCAACAACGCCGGCATTCAGTTTGTTTCACCTATTGAAGATTTTCCAGATGATAAATGGGAAGCTATTATGAGAATTAATCTAATCTCTTCTTTCTATACTATTAAACATGCTGTACCTCTTATGAAAAAAAATGGCTGGGGAAGAATTATTAATATCGCTTCCGCTCACGCCCTAGTTGCTTCACCTTTCAAATCAGCTTATGTTGCGGCAAAGCATGGAATACTCGGACTTACTAAAACTATAGCGCTCGAAGTAGCAGAACATAATATAACTGTTAACGCCATTTGTCCTGGTTATGTTAGAACTCCTTTGGTAATGAATCAGCTTGCTGATACTGCTAAAGCTAGAAATATAACTGAAGAACAGGCTTTAAGAGACGTAATTTTAAAAGCACATGCAACAAAGAAATTTGTAGAGATTGAAGAAATAGCTAATTTAGTGATTTTTTTATGTAATGATAAAGCTGGATCAATAACAGGCAGCCCTTTAATGATTGATGGAGGCTGGACAGCAAGTTAAAATTTTATATATTAATAATGTAAAATTTAATTAAAAATTATTGCTACAATTTAAATTTAGTACTATAATAAGTACATAATTTAATACTGATAAATGTTACAAATTATGAATTACATTTATACTAATCTTACAGCTAAGTATATCAGAGTTAAAAAAATCCAGCTTCTTTGCTTGCTAAGTCAAGTCATGCTCCTATTGCTATATTAAATCATAATAAGCCTACCGCCTATTTAATCCCAGCTGAATTATACGAACAAATGATTGAATTATTAGAAGATAGAAATTTACTAAAACTTACAGAAGAAAGGCTAAAAGAAAAACATAATGCAATAGAAGTGGATTTCAATAACCTATAAACTTCAATTTATTCCAGCCGCAAAGAAAGAATGGGATAAATTAGGAGAAGTTATAAAAGAGCAGTTCAAAAAGAAATTATTTAATAGACTAGTTAACCCTCATCTACCAAAGGATTCTTTAAGCAGAAGCGCTAATCTGTATAAAATAAAATTGAAAGCAGCAGGATATAGATTAAGTATATCAAGTTGATGATGTAGCAATAATAGTACTTGTTTTAAGTATAGGAAAAAGAAACCGTAATGAAGTTTATAAAAACTTAATCCACAGGTTATAACCAATTATTTTCAACAAGGATATAATTTTATATAAATATATACTTACAATAACTTGCGTTACATAATTAATCTACCTAAATAACTTCCTAAAAGCGATTTCACCAAACCATCTTATCAAGTTATTCGAGAAAATTTTGAAAACTATTTTCCCAATAAATATTATCATTATTATAATAACTAAACTCCAAATAATATCTGCTGGGTAATGCATAGCTAAGGAAATACGAGAAACAGCTACTAAGATTACTACTAATACTGCCATAATTTTCTGTATATTGGTTATATTAGACCAGATACTGTATGCTACTAATAATGCAAGCCCTACATGACTACTTGGAAAACTGGATAAGCATCGCTCCTGACTTACATCAAGAATGGTAACGAAACTGCCTAGTGGCAAAGAGCAAAATGGTCTTGAAAGATTAACCGAGAATTTTAAGATAGCGTAAGTAAAACCAAAGATAGCGTATATTATACCAATTAATATTAATTTATTATAGATAGACCAGAATTTTAGATAGGCTTGATTTATGTCTTGTATCTTTTTTATTTGGGCATAAAAATATATGCAAAATATAAAATAAACTATAGCAAAATTGCTAATATTAAAACAATAAGAGATGATTTGTAGAATATTAGCTATTATGCTAAAATGATTAGCCAGTTGATTAATATATAAGAATATTGATTGATTAAGGCCTTGGAAATTATATAAAAGTTCAAACATCTCTAATTTTTGTTTAAGTAAATAAATATTATGTTAAAAGTAACAGTTCTAGGCTGCGGATCATCACTTGGCGCTCCAATGATTGGTTGCGACTGTAATGTCTGCTCCTCCTCATCAAGTTACAATAAAAGAACTAGATCATCAATATATATTGATGATAGTAATAGTCAAATTCTTATTGATTTTGGTTTTGATATTAAATATCAACTAGTTAGAGAAGGAATTAAAAAATTAGATGCCGCTATATTAACGCATTATCATGCAGATCACGTTAATGGTATTGATAATTTGCGAGTATTTCCTTTTATTCAAAATAGACCTTTAGAAATATTTTCTGATCATGAATCAATAACAAAAACTACTGCTTGTCATAAATATTTATTTACTCCAGAAAAATTAATTGCCAGATCTATAGATTTTTTTGAAAAATTTACTGTTAAAACAATAGATATACAATGTTTTAAACAAAATCATGGCCCTATAGATAGTATAGGACTCCGAATAGGAGATTTTGTATATTCCAGCGATGTGTTAAGCTTCCCAGAAGAATCTAAACCTTTCCTTAAAAATATTAAAATTTGGGTTTTAGACTGCGTAGATTATAAAGCTAATAATACTCATGCTGGATTAGACAGAGTTTTAGAATGGAATGACGAGTTTAAGCCTAAACAAATATTACTTACTAACATGAATCATTCTATTGATTATCATGAAATTTCAAAAATATTACCTACTAATATCAAACCTCTGTATGATGGTTATAAAATAATAATGTAATTTTTTAAAGTTGAGAGATATAGCTTAATTCAATAAGGTAGTTACTATTGATGTCATTCCCGCGAAAGCGGGAATCCAGAGACAACCGTCATTGCGAGAGAGCGTTAGCAGCTCTCTCGTGGCAATCTCATAAGACCTACCTGAACCATCTTTCAGATGGCTCGTGATGACAATGAATTCTTACAATCCTAATCCCGCTTTCGCGGGAATGACATCAATAATATTAATTAGTATTATAAATATCTTAGCGCTATGTGTATTTTAAGATATTATACTTAATTTTACTAACTTATGCTATATAGCATAAGTATAAATTCAGGTATCAAAATTCACTAAAATTCCGCCTTGTAGAGCTAATAACAATTAGGCTTAGAAGCAAAAGTGTAAAAAATTTTTTACTAACTAATTTTAGCTAGTTTTTTAAAAGAATTTCTTAGGAATTTGCTGTAACATATTGAAGTTCATGTATTTTGTACACCAGCCACCCTGACGGGGAAACTTAGCGATGGCTGTCCAGAATAATATCTTAGCGCTATATATATTTTAAGATATTATTCTTGTATTAGTTAAATATAAATTAAAAAACCTATAAAAAATACTGTATAAGTAACATAAAAGTTAAAAATATATATGATAATAATAGATAAAATTTCAAAGCATTATGGTAAGAATTACGCTTTGAAAGAAATAGATCTGAAATTTGAAAAAAAAGAAACCGTAGCTATTATAGGCTTTTCTGGTAGTGGTAAATCTACTTTATTACGAATCATGAGTGGTTTGGAAGCTCCAACTACAGGTCATGTGTTTATTAATGACAAAAAATTAAACCATAGAAATAAAAGAAAACTTTGCTTAAAGATTGGCATGGTTTTTCAATCTTTTAATCTTTTTTCTCATTTAAATGTTTTAGATAATCTAATATACGCTCCTATTAACGTTTTAGGAATGAAGCAACCTGTAGCTGTTGCCAAAGCAGAAAAACTACTTGAGCAATTTGGCTTAACGCAAAAAAGACCTTCTTTCCCAGTTAATTTATCAGGCGGCCAAAAGCAAAGGGTAGCTATTTGCAGAGCTTTAATGATGGATCCGGAAATAATTTTATTTGATGAACCAACTTCAGCATTAGATCCAGAAAATATTAAAGATATTATAGAAATAACATCACTACTAAAAACTGAAATGACTATGATTGTCGTTACCCATCATATTAAGTTTGCTAAATCCATAGCTGATAGAGTAATCTTTATGGATCATGGACAAATGTTAGCAGATCAAACTGCTTCAGAATTTTTTGAAAAACCAAAATCTCATAGAGCAAGATTATTTTTAGAAAATATCGGTGATTTAATGTGAGAAATAATAGTCTAATCAAAATACTAATAATACTTACTATTAGTACTCTACTTACTTTTATTGTTAAAACAATAACAACGAAAAATTATCCTGATTTCCCCTTTGATAGTACTACGACCGCTTCATTTTTCATAATGACTGCAATTATTATTAGTATGGTTTATAATTCTATTAGTCAAAGGAATCTTATGGCCGTTTCAGGTCAATTATTAACTTGGTCTGGAATATTTTTAGTTATCATTATTGGCTATGCGTTTAGATTTGAATTGGACTATTTTACCCAAAGAGTAATGTCAGTATTAATTCCCTCACATACTTGGGTTAATAAAAGAGGGGAGTTAGTAATTAGCCGTAATAGCGATGGGCATTTTTATCTTGATGCAATGGTAAATGACGTAAAAATAAAATTTATGATTGATACTGGGGCAAGTGATGTAGCTCTCACTACCAATGATGCTAAAAAGTTAAATATTGATTTATCAAAACTTAAATATACCAAGACTTATTCTACAGCTAACGGGCTTAGTAACGCTACTTCACTACAATTGGACAATGTAAAAATTGGCGACGCTATTTTACAAAATATTGAAGCCCATGTAGGTACTGGTGATCTTGATGTATCATTAATGGGGATGTCAGTATTAGAACGTTTTAAAGGCTTTAGAATAGATAGAGATATGTTGATTTTAAGTTATTAGCTGTAATTATACTTGACAAAAATAGTCATGCATAGAATCTATACAAAATTTTAACCTCTAACATTTACTCTTCACAATTAATTCCCTTCAGCTATACTAATTATAATTAAAATATCTTCCCAAGAGTGAGTTTATGCTAAAAGATAGCGATAGAATTTTTACTAATTTTACTATTAATGGTCATGAAAAATCTGACATAGCTAATAGTAAGAAGCGTGGAGATTGGGATAATACTAAAGAGCTGATTAGCAAAGGCAGAGAATGGATAATAGGGGAAGTAAAGAAATCCGGTCTTAGAGGTAGAGGCGGCGCTGGTTTTTCTACTGGCATGAAATGGTCCTTTATGCCTAAAAATCACCCTAAACCTAGTTATTTAGTAGTTAACGCTGATGAATCAGAACCAGGTACCTGCAAAGATAGAGATATCTTACGATACGAGCCACATAAACTAATCGAAGGATGCTTACTAGCTAGTTTTGCTATCAATGCTAACACTTGCTACATATATATTCGAGGAGAATTTTATAACGAATCATCTTCTGTACAAAAAGCTATCGATGAAGCATATGAAGCTGGTTTTATTGGCAAGAATGCCTGCGGCAGTGGTTATAATCTAGATATCTATTTACATAGAGGAGCTGGAGCCTACATTTGCGGAGAAGAAACTGCTCTTCTTGAAAGCCTAGAAGGCAATAAGGGCATGCCTAGACTAAAACCACCCTTTCCCGCTAACTTTGGCCTATACGGCTGCCCAACTACTATCAATAACGTTGAATCAATATCTGTTGTTCCTACTATCCTTAGACGCGGCGCTGATTGGTTTGCCTCCATAGGAAAACCAAATAATACTGGACCTAAAATTTTCTGCATTTCTGGTCATGTTAACAAACCATGTAATGTCGAAGAGGCGCTAGGAATCCCCTTAAGAGAGTTAATTGACAAATATGCTGGTGGAATACGTGGAGGATGGGATGATCTTAAAGCTATCATTCCCGGTGGTTCATCGGTACCATTACTACCAAAGTCACTATGTGAAGATGCAACGATGGATTTTGACAGTTTAAAATCTCTTGGCTCAGCTCTTGGAACTGGCGGAATAATTGTAATGGATAATTCTACAGATATTATTTACGCTATTGCTAGACTTAGCAAATTCTATATGCATGAATCTTGCGGTCAATGCACTCCCTGCAGAGAAGGCACAGGCTGGATATGGCGAGTTATGATGAGATTAGTAAAAGGACAAGCAAAAATAGAAGAAATTGATCAGTTACTAGATACTACTAAAATGATAGAAGGACGTACTATTTGCGCGCTTGGTGATGCAGCTGCTTGGCCTATTCAAGGTTTAATACGCCACTTCCGCCATGAAATTGAAGAAAGAATTAGATGCGCATAGAATCTTAGTTTTATGAAGTTTTCATTTATATAATTGATTTCATCATCATTTATATAAATGAAAATTCACGGAACCTAATTATCTACTGATAAATTCTGCTCTATCTTTATTTGTTGTGTAGTAATTGATGATTTCACAAAAGCAATATTTAGTACAACGGATATTATAAACAGCCCTATTACTAATAATATATCAAAACCAAATGCAATAATGTTACTAGGTTCTCCAAAACGGTTTGTAGAATTATCCCCTTTCTTTATACCTTGCCAATAGAATAAAATAATCCAACCTATAATTGGGATAAGCATAAGTAGAAGCCCCCAAGCGCTTCTATTAATATCATGCAAACGACGGAAACCTACAGCAAAAGATGCTACAAAACTAAATATGTAAAATAATATTGATAAAATAAAAAATAAGCTATTTGCAAAAGATAAGGGAGGAAATTTAAAATTACTAAAAATATATTGAGTATCAATATCATTAAGAAGAAAAATATTAATTATTACATCTAGAAACCCAACAAATATTCCCCATGCCCAAAATTCAAATCTACCAGCTCTAGATGAAAAATTGAGCCAATTATTTCCGCATGACATTATCGCTTGATATAAAGCAGAGTTATTACCCATAATAAAAAACCTATTTATCAATATATTTATCAATATATTTATATTATACTATGATATATTAATTCTTAATATAAAAGATTTAAAGATTTTTAAGATTCCTTTTATAATATCAAAATTTTAATAGAATTATTATGCAAATTAGCTTTACCCCTCTTAACGAAGCTCACTTTCCATTATTGTTGAAATGGCTTGAAACTCCTCATGTTAAAGCTTGGTGGGATAAAGATATTAATTGGACAACTGAATTAATAAATAAAAAATATTCTAATTATGTAAAAGGATATAAAGTTCTAACGCTTAAAGATCAAACAATTACCAAACCTATGTATTCTTTTATTATTTGTGCAGATAACCAACCTATTGGCTATATCCAATATTATAACAAGCACGACTTCCCACCTGAACAAAATTATAATACATCGGAACTTCCTGAATCTTGCGCTGGTTTAGATTGGTATATTGGTGAATTAGAATTTACCAGTCAAGGTATCGGTCCAAAAGCCCTGTCCCTCTTTTTAGAAAAATTTGTTTTCCCCAAATTTACTTATACATTTGTTGATTCTGAAACTATAAATCATGGAGCTATCCGCGCTTATGAAAAAGCAGGATTCACTACTATTAAGAAAACTAATAATAATGAAATAACTTGGATGCTTAAAGTCAAAAGCTAGAGTTTGTATAAATTTTTATTTATTATGAGTGGATTTATAGGAATTTTTGTTCGCAGAACCACAGCGTACTTATATGTACGTGAAGATTCGAGAACAAAAATGACGACAAAATTGATCATAGAAATGAAAATTTAAATCTTAAGTTCTGGCAATAGTCATATGTAGAAGTCAAGATTTGATCTTACAGACACTATAAATTTTGCACCTGATTGTCAGTTAAATTTTATTGTATGTCAATTCATGTCAATTGACTGTACACACTTGTCTTTAAACTATGTATAGCTTTAAAACCTAAGTAAACGGCAATACGTTCCAATATTATTTGCTGTTGAAATGATATTTCTAGGGCAATGCTTGAGTTTTCTACTTGCACATATAATATATTTATATGCTGTCCTTTGTCTTTCATTTTCATTATTTTCAAAGGCGTTGCCTTAGCGCTAAATTTGGGACCAACTATTTTACTCCAATTTATTATAATTTCTCCGAGTAATGGATGCTGTCTATCAAAAACTCGTTTAACTATTATATTGATATCATCACTCAATAATTTCATATAAAATTTTAACTTACATTAGTTAAATAAAACATATATACCGCCATGATACCCATACCAAAATTCTCAATAATACTAATTACACCTAGTGGTACGTTTAGGGCAGTTCCTAAACAAGCGCATTTTATTTTTTGACCTGAAAGCACACTTCTTAATACCCCGAATCCACTAATAGTCATAATAATCATTGTAGCTACATTTATATAGCTAAATAATAATTTGTAAGATATGCAATTCCTAAAGCAAATTCTATAAAAGGGTATAAAAATCCGTATAATTTAAATCTTTTAGTTATAATATCATAAGTTTGAAATCCTTGAACAAATTCATTTAGATCAAAAAATTTAAACATTGATAGAAATATAAAAAAATAACCCATCATGCCATACATAAAAATATTATTTCCTTGTGTATGAATATACGAAAGAATTAATGTAAATAATAATATTATTATCAATGGTTTACTATTGTCCTAACCTATTAATAATAGTTGAGATAGTCTCCATAACAACTTCTCTATTAATCAAATTTTCTAATTAGATTTTTAATTTCTGCAATTTTTGAATCTTGTTCAACAGTATCCGCCTGTTCAAAAGCTTCTTTAACGCAGCTTGATATATGCCCGTCTAGCATTTCAAGAGCCAATCCCTTAATAGCGGCGTGTACTGCTTGCAGTTGTATAATGATATCAGGACAATAACGTTGTTCTTCCATCATTTTTTTATGCCATTCATCTGTACTGAAATCCTATTTACTCTAGGTAAATACTGAGTATGGGAAGGATGATTGGTATTATGCCTACAATTATTGTTATTCATAAAATTACTTAGATTAATTCATTTTATATACCGTATACTGCAAGTAGATAATTAATATTTATATTTCTATGTGGGTAAAAAATTAACATTCACATAAAATAACCGTTGCAAACGAAAATTATTGCTATACAATTAAGATACTAATAATTATTAACAGACTCTTTTAAGATAAAAAACATATATAGAAATTATAGGTAACAAAATGAGGAAAGATTACAATTTTGGTTTTAAAAATAGTGAACTATACGTAACTACACAAAATCAAAAATAGGCTATAGAGAGGATCGAGGTGAGGCAGCATGGGATGTGCTAGATGGTTTATTGGAAGATATAAAGGAAGGAAAAGTAACGGAAATTGCAATTACTAATCAATTTCTCCCTTATCAAGAATTTTGTGATAAGATATTTTTGGCTTTGAGGGATAATAAGACTGTAACAAAAGTTGATTTTTCTAGACTCGATGATTTTTATGGCGATAAAGTAGAGGATTTAATTATTATGCTGCAATATAATAATACTATAACTAGTGTAAATCTTTCTGATACGTTTTTTGTTAAAGATGATTGTATGGTAACTGAATGGTTAGTTAAGAATTTTCTTGAAACATTGGAGGTGAACAAGACTCTAACCCACGTTGATATTAGCAATATAGACATAAAAGATGAAGACATACAAGCCTTAAATGAGGCTTTAGCAAAAAACAAAATCTTGCAAGAGGACACGCAGAATCTCAAAGTTGAAGAAACTAATTATTTTGTAGAAAAACTAGAGAAAAATGAGTTTATTAAAGATTCTACAGGACAATCTCAATTAGATGGACAAGAAGATTATAAAGGCAACACTGTAACAACTTTTAATTCTAATGAGATTAACATTGACTATCATCCTCATGATTACCTAGGAGTAACTGGTGATCATGTGGATCATAATATTTAATTAATAAAAATTACCTTAATATCGTTACTTGAACTGTCGTACGACAGTTCAAGTAAATCTTAATTACTTTCGTTTTTTGTAAAATTAATGATAGTAATCATAACGACTAATATCGCCAACATAATTGATATTACAGGATAATATAAAGAAGTTATAGATAGCAACATTAGCAGAGTATTACAAAATATTATTCTACTAACTACTTGCCTGTGAGTTTTGCCATTTTTAACAGCTTGCTGAAAAAAATGTTTTAAATGAGGTTCCCAGATTTTTTCTTTATTTATTAACCTAATTAAAATAGTCAACCCACCATCTGCTAAGTAATATAGGCTAGCAATAACTGATGCCATAAATAAATGAGCGCTTGAGGCTGAAATAAGAAGCAGGCTAAAACCTAATAAAAACCCTAAACTAATGCTTCCAACATCTCCTAAAAAAATTTTTGCTGATTGCCAATTAAATAGCAAAAATCCCATAGAAGCTCCAATAATTATTACATTAAGCACAATAATTAGATTTGCATTTATTATAATATCGGATTTTAAGTAACATAATATTAATATAGTAACTGACAAATGTATAGATTCTGAACAAGTAATACCATCTATTCCATCAAGAAAATTATAAATATTTAAAAAAGCGGTTAAACCAATTACGCATAATATAAAATCTAAATAGGGTGGTAATTCATTATGGAATAATAAAGCCGGAGATAAAAATAATGTAATGGCTATTGCAGAACAAATTACGTGAATAATCAGTCTTATAATTATAGGAATATGGATCAGGTCATCTAGAAATGAAATCATTGAAATAGCAAGTAATATTGCTAGAATTTTTATAGCGCCTATTGAATATGTTGCTAAAAAATATTCGTATATGCTAACAGTAACTATTACCATAATGACTATGGCAAGCCCACCCCCTCTTGGGGTAACTTTATTATGAGCTCTACGCTGATTTGGTATATCTAGTAGCCCAAAAGATGGCAAAATCTTAATCAAAAGACTAGTAAGAAGAGTTGTGCCTATAAAAGATAATAGGAATAAAATACTATAGCTATGCATAATTTCATGCTCAGTAAAAATTTAACTGGATATTATGGTAAAAAGATCTATGTTACCTTATTTTTATGCCTATTTGCAACAATGATATAAAAATAAACTATAGTAATTAATAGAGTTAGTTTATTATAACTATTAACATTAATAAATTGATTTAACATTTTATATAAAATTTAACCTAACAGTTCATAATGTCATTAGATCACATAAAAGAATTTATTACAAACACTCTAATACCATTAATTATTCGTTATAAGTTCATTATAATAATAATTATCACCCTTTTTTGTTTGCTAAAGTATTTTTCTGCAAATCGTCCCCAATAAGATGATAATAAAAATGCTATAAGAACCAGTACAATATGAAATAATAAAATCTAAAAATATTACCCAGCCTTTATTGCTAACAGGTGAAATTGCAGCAAAAAACGAAACCTCTCTTAGCTTTAGAGTTGATGGTAAATTAATAGAACGTTCAGTATCATTAGGAGATAAGGTTACAGCAAATCAAATAATTGCAAAACTTGATCCACAAGATATAAAAGATAGTCTTACCACCGCCAAATCTAACTTAACTGCAGCAGAAGCCGTACTTAAACAGGCTAGCAGCAAAGAAGCAAGACAAAAAGCTCTATATGAAAAGCAATATGCTACGAAAGCTCAATATGACAAAGTAGTTCAGCAATTACAATCGGCTAAATCACAAGTCGAAGCAGCAAAAGCAACGTTAAACCAAGTGCGGAGTCGCCTTAATTATACAGATTTACGTTCTGATGTCGCAGGCACAGTAACCAAAACTTTTGCTGATGCTGGAGAAGTTATAAGATCAGGGGAAGCAATAGTGAAAATAGCGACTGATGAAGGATTAGACGCTGTATTTAATGTTCCTGAAAAACTATTTCAGAGAAAACTTAAGGATTTACCAATAGAAGTATCATTAAGTTATAACCCTAGTATCAAGGCTTCTGGAATTATTAGACAGGTATCTCCTCAAGCAGATCCTGTAACTAGAACTTTTATTGTAAAAGTTCTTTTAACTAATCCACCTAAAGAAATGAAATTATGGTCAACAGTAATAGGCAGTGTTATTTCAGATGATGGGTCCAATAGAATTGCCAGCTTCTGCCTTAAATAGACTTAATGGAAATCCTGCCGTATGGGTTGTAGACCCAAATAACCACACATTATCACTAAGAAATATTACATTAGGTGATTATACTCAAGAATCAATTATAGTAATAGATGGGCTAAAAGATGGGGAGATAGTTGTCACAGCAGGCATTTGATCTTTATATCCAAGTCAACAAGTAAAATTACTTGAGGCAAAATAATGAAAGGGCGTTTTAATCTTTCTGAGTGGGCTATTAATCACCAAGGGTTAATCTATTATATAATGGTTATGGTAGTAGAGTTACCGGCGCAATGTCATATTACGTTTAGGTCGCAATGAAGACCCTATATTTACTATAAAATATGGTATTGCAGGCAATGGCCAGGAGCAAACATAGATGATACCATTAATCAGCTTACAGAAAGATTAGAAAAAAAATTACAAGAAGTACCAAATATAGATTATGTGTGTAGTTTTACTTCTCCTGGATCATCAACAGTTTATGTCAATCTAACAGGATCAACACCTGCAAAAGATGTACCTAATATTTGGTATCAAGTACGTAAAAAATTGCAGATATTGCTCCTACTTTGCCTCAAGGAGTATTAGGTCCATTTTTCAATGACGAGTTTAGTGATACCTATGGAATTATCTACGCTTTCCAATCAGATGATTTTTCTATAACCGTCAATTATTAGATTATGTAGAAAATGCCCGTAATAAACTTTTACGAGTACCAAATGTTTCAAAAATAGAAATTATCGGGAAACAAGAAGAATGTATTTATATAGAATTATCAGTTCATAAGCTTGCTGGTCTTGGCATTAATCCTAAAGACTTAATCCAAATATTAAAAAGACAAAATTCTATAAGCCCTGCCGGTATTTTCCAAACTAACAACAAAGTAATTTTACTGCAAGTTTCAGGTAAATTCTTATCAGAAAAGGATTTACAAAAGCTACTAGTATAAATATAGGTAATAAATTATTAAGATTAGAAGATATAGCTACAGTAAGAAGAAGAACTATTGATCCTCCAGAATATTTATTTAGATTCAATGGCAAACCAGCAATTGGACTGGCCATTTCTATGGTGGCAGGTGGAGATATACTCAAATTAAGCAAAGATGTAAATGAGGCTATGCAAGAAATTATCCAAACATTGCCTTGGGGAATTGAATATCATCGCGTGGCAAACCAACCTGATGTAGTAAAACAAAATATTAGTGAGTTTATAAAAGCTTTAGAAGAAGCGTTTCTCATAGTTTTATTTGTTAGTTTCTTAAGTCTTGGTTTGAGAGCTGGGGCAGTAGTAGCTTGTTCAATTCCTCTAGTACTTGCTATTACATTCATAATTATGGATTATTATCGTATTGATCTTCAAAGAATCTCACTAGGAGCACTTATTATTTTCTTAGGATTATTAGTTGATGACGCAATGATTACAACAGAAATGATGATCCTAAAACTAGAAGAAAGGGGGGAATAAAATTTCTGCAGCCACTTTTGCTTATACTTCTACCACTATTCCAATGCTAACAGATACTTTAGTAACAATTGCCGCTTTTATACCAATTGCCTTATCCAAAAGCTCTTCTGGAGAATATGTATTTTCCTTGTTTGCCGTAATAGCAATTTCATTACTTATTTCTTGGGTTGTCTCTGTAGTATTTACTCCATTACTTGGTATTTTTGCCTAAAAAGTTAAAACCTCATAACACTGAAAACAGCAAATTAATGAAATGGTTTCACAATATTTTATTTATTAGCTATTACTAATCCTAAAAAAACTATAGTTATAACTATTGTGTTATTTGTATTTTCCCTAATTAGTTTACCTCTGTACCAAATCAATTTTTTCCATCTTCTGATCGTCCGGAATTGCTAGTTAATATGCAATTACCTCAAAACTCCTCAATATCAGCAACTGATAGAGAAGTTAAAAGACTAGAGGGATTATTAACTAATAATAAAGACATAGATCATTGGAGCTCATATGTAGGACGCGGAGCTATTCGTTCTTACTTACCTTTAGATGCAGTACAAGGGAATAAAGCATTTGCTCAATTGGTTATTGTTACTAAAGATATTGAAGCAAGAAAACGAGTTCAACATGATTTAGAGAATATTTTCAAGGAAAGTTTTTATAATTTAAACACCAGAATTATGCCGCTGGAAATGGGACCACCTATTGGTTGGCCTATACAATATAGAGTAAGCGGAGAAAATATTGAAACTGTCCGTGATATAGCCTATCAACTTGCCGAAATTATTTCTACGGAGCAAAGCGTAGGCAATATTAATTTTGATTGGATAGAGCCAGCCAGAGCAATGTATGTTAATATCGACCAAAACCAAGCAAAGCTTCTAGGTATTAGCTCAGAAGATTTATCAATAACTTTAAATCGAATAGTATCTGGACTAACGTTACTCAAATACCTGATAATATTTACTTAATTAATGTAATAATGCAAAGTATTGCCTAAGAGAAAATGTCTCCATCATTATTAAGATCTCTACAAATTCCTAATATGAGCGGCCAGAGCATTCCTATAACTCAATTTTCTTCAATAGAATATAAACACAAGAATATCCTATAATATGGAGACGAGATAGACTATCTACTATAACTGTTCAAGCCAATGTTACTGGCAAAGAATTACCAGCGACTATTGTAAAAAATTTGCGATCTAAAATAGAAGATTTTAATCGCAAATTGCCTAATGGTTACAAGATTACAACAGGTGACACAATTGAAGAAAGCGCAAAATCACAGGCAACGGTTATGGCGTCTGTTCCAGTAATGATGGTTATAATAACTACCATATTAATGATCCAATTACAAAATTTCCAAAGGGTTCTATTAGTTCTAAGCGTGGTGCCTCTTGGATTAATAGGCGTAGTTGGTATATTATTATTAACAGGTAAACCTTTAGGCTTTGTTGCCATGCTTGGGATCATAGCCTTAATTGGTATGATTGTACGAAACTCAGTAATTATTGTTCCCAGATAGAATCAGAGATAGAGCATGGTTTATCCCAGTGGGAGGCTATAATAACTGCTACAATGCACCGTTTCCGTCCTGTGATTCTAACCGCTATGGCAGCTATTCTTGGCATGGTACCTATTCTGGGGACCAATGGCTTACGCTATTATGGGTGGTCTTACTGTTGCTACAGCTCTTACTTTAATATTTTTACCGGCCTTATATTACGTCTGGTTTAAAATAACGCCAAATAAGGTAGAAGGTTAACTATCAACTAAACAATAGATCTCTTGCATAACCTAAATAAGTTTTCGGGATTTTTAGGAAAAACGAAGTCAAGTATAGTTTAATGCAATAGGGTGGTAAGATTAGTGGTTCGTCATGCTGAACTTGTTTCAGCATCTCCCTAGATTCATATGCAGTAGTTGACATTTGATCTTACATTTAATAAAAAATAACGTATTAAAAATACAGATAAAAAAATGGAAGGTCACAATGAATTTACATCAAAAAATAATAAAGCCAAAATTAGGTTTACTTGAATTAGCTAAGAGCCTTGGTAGCATATCATCATCATGTAAAGCCATGGGATATAGTAGAGATAGTTATTACAGATTTAAAGAACTGTATGAAACTGGTGGGGCGAAGAAGCATTGTATGAAATTAGTCGAAGAAAGCCAATAATAGCGAATAGAGTTGATCCAGTGATAGAGAAAGCAGTAATGGATATGGGCGCAATAGAATATCCAGCATATGGTCAGCTAAGAGTATCAAATGAGCTTAAAAAGACTGGTATTCTTGTATCACCTGGAGGAGTGAGGTCAATTTGGTTACGTAATGATTTAAACAATATCAGTAAAAGGCTTAAAGCATTAGAAGCAAAGATGGCTCAGGATGGTATTGTTCTTACTGAAGCTCAATTACAAGTGCTAGAGAAGCGTCGTAATGAAAAAGAAGCTCATGGAGAAATTGAGGCTCAGCATCCAGGTTATTTAGGATGTCAGGATACGTACTATGTAGGAAATTTTAAAGGGATAGGTAAGATTTATTCTCAGGTATTTATTGATAGCTATACTAGGGTAGCGGATGCTAAACTATAAAACAGCTATTACTTGCTGCTGATATGCTTAATGACCGCGTGTTACCATGGTACGAGACCCAAGGGATACCAATACTTCGTATTCTTACAGATCGTGGGTCAGAATATAAGGGAAATATAGAGCATCACGCTTTTGAGTTATTTCTTAGCATAGAAGGTATAGAACATACTACAACTAAGGCATATTCTCCTCAAACAAACGGTATGTGTGAGCGTTTTAATAAAACAATGAAACAAGAATTCTTTGATGCAGCTATGCGTAAAAAGATTTATACTGAACTTGACGATTTACAATTAGATCTTGATATTTGGTTAGAGCATTTCAATAATGAGCGACCACATTCAGGAAAATATTGTTATGGGAAAACTCCTATGCAAACTTTTCAAGATAGTAAGAAATTAGCTGTTGAAAAGAATAATGAAATCTTGTATCTTGAATACTCCTCTGACAGTCAAAATTTAACTGACAATCAGGTGCAAAATTTATAGTGCCTGTAAGATCAAATCTTGACTTCTACAAATTAGAAGAAAAAATTTATACCTCTCTATGTTTACTATTTACAGTTTTAGTGGTAGTAAGCAATATGGTTTATCAAAAATTTGTTTATCTGCCTATTTTTTCTCTTTATACATTTGAATTATCTGTTGGAGCAATTTTTTACCCAATTACCTTTTTAATTACAAATTTAATATCGGAATTTTATGGTAAGCAGCAAGCTCAATTTTGTGTCAGATTAGCTGCAACTATTAACCTTATAGTATTATGTTTAATAATTTTCATGGGGAATTTACAAGCTACAACTTGGTCAAAAGTAGATAATTATACGTTTAATTTTGTTTTTGGAGCCTATAGTTTTTCCTTGATAGGATCAATAATAGCCAGCTATTGCTCAAATGATAGACATTAAGCTTTATTTATTAATTCGTAAATTGACTAATAATAAATATCTTTTTGTTAGAAATTTTAGTAGCGCAGTAGCATTATTTGTGGATACCGCAATTGTAATTAGCTTTGTGACGATTATAGGGGTGATATCGTATGAGCAGGTTATGCCAGTAATATTTAATAGTTATTTCTAAGCTATTTATTACTATATTAACTACGCCTGTATTCTACTTATATTGTTCAATATAGTCCATTCAGACGAATTAGCAACGTCGTTACTACTCACTCACCTAATTATATATAGGCTCTACCGTTGCGCTAAAGTAATCTAATTCGTCTGAATGGACTATATACTAGATGATTGTCAAAAGCTCCAAAGGTAAACTTAGCGCTATAATTTGCTATTACCTTGCCATTATGAATTCAACATCAAGGTCAAGTTTTCCCCATATCTTATCACAAGTAAGTATAGGATAATTTTTAAGAATTGCTAAAGCAATACAACTTCTATTTCCTAACTATAGACCGTATTGTTTTGTTTTCTTGATTATTTTTGCTGTCATTAATGCCTGTTCTTCACAGAAATCTATAATTTTTATACCGGAGAGTTTTATTAGATTTCTACATCTTCATTCTGTCAAATTTTGTATCTCTATACAGTATTCATATACTTCAGCAATATTGATGCTTGAGATTATTGCGTATTTCAGATGCTGTCTTACTGATTCATAGCCCAGTTCTTTTGCAAATAGCATTATAAGAGCAGATGAATCAAATACTATTTTATTAGACATTACTTTATACTTCTTTTTTCTTCTATTTGGTATTCTTCATATTTTTTGTTTAAAAAATCATCTACTATTGAATTTTTTTACTTTTTTTGTTTTTAGTAAAGATTGCATACATCTCATCTATTACTTGGTTAGCGCTAATTATTTTTATTTCATTTTCATACACTTCTAGATTAACCTTATCACCAGGTTGTATATTAAGTCTCCCTCTTATTTCTGAAGGAATCAATACTCTACCATGTTGAATCCATACTTGTTACTAATTTTTCCATAGTTTGCACCAAATGCTTATTTGAATAATATATCATTTATTATTGTATATCATTTAGATAAATTAAGCAACGCGCTATAATTTTTCTAATAAAGAATTCTGTTCCAAACGATTTTTTAACCCTTCAAAATCAATTGCTCTAGAGTCTTGTTTTTGACAAGCGCAAGTAAAAACATACCTACGTTCATCTGTAACTTTTTGAATGCACTGTCCGCAAATACCTTTCATCATACATTGCATCGGAGAATTTACGCTGACTATTAGAGGGGTAAGGTCATTAAAATAATCATTTTTTATATTATGTATATCTTGAGCTATCCCGCCAAAATTTGTAGAAATTATTCTATCAACTGGAATGGATGACTTATTAGGATAAACCAACTTAATTGCGTCAATGATACTGCCTTTAATACTAATATCATCTGGTCTGTTTTTTGTTAAAATTCCTTCCTCACAAGACCATATTACTATGTCAGAAAAACTCTCTATTTTTTCTTGGTAGAATCTATCCTGCAGATTTTTATAACCAGCAAAATAAGTAATTTTACAATTATTTTCTTTAAGATCTCTAGCTATTGCGCATAGAACCGCATTACCAATGCCATTGCCTATAAGAACTATATTACTATTCTCTAGTATTTCAGTTGGTTTGCCACTAGGTCCCATTAGAACTATTTTATCATTTACCGATAAAGATCTACATAATTTACTAGATTTACCATTTTGCCAGATTATTAAATGGATTAATCCTTCTTGATAATTGACATAAGTTCCAGTAACAGCTACAGGCTCCATAGTTTCAGAGATATTATTGGAATAATTTTGCAAACGGAAAAATTGCCCCGACTGAAAATTCTGAGCGGCAAGAGGAGAATGTATAACTAACTCGGTAAGATTATCAGATAGAATATTAATTTCTTTAACAATGCTAGTTGCTAGATAATTAAGTTTAGCAAAGAAATCTAAATAATTACCGGAAAAGTTAGGAGAAAGAGCCTTAAGTTTTTGTCTAATAAATTTGTAACCATCTTTGCTGCTTGCAATAGCCTTAACTACGCTACCTGCCGTTGAAGGATTGCAGTCTCCCAGATAGCTTATTTTGTCGTTAATTGAATCATTATTTACAGATAGATTTTTTAGAAAATCACTTTGACTTTCTGTTCCTATCGCAACAATTACCGTTCTAGCCTTTATTTCCTTTTTAGTACCTAAATTATCAAATTCTATTGATTTAGTATAATTATATTCATCAACATTAATAGCTACAGGGATCATATCTTCAACGAATTTGACGCCTGTCGCCATTGCATACATTATTTCATCAGGATTTAATTGATAAGCATGAGAATTTTTTAAGTTACCTCGGTAGTAAATAGTTGATCCCCCTAATTCATCAAGAATCTTATTAACAGATTCTTGATCTTGAGCTTTCTCAAATAATTTAGCGTGAGCAATAAACTCTTCAGCTATTAAACGATCTTCTTCTGTCCAGTTTAGTTCTGTATATTCCTTGCCATTTTGCTCTATGGATTCTTGATATTTCCTATAAAATTTCTCTACTTGTAATTTATAATAAAGTAAAGTTTCAGTTGCTACGTCAGTAGCTGTGAGGCCTGCTCCTATGACTGCAATCGGCATTCTAATAAGTAAATTAGTAATAGATTTTTCTAAAAAAGCTCCGCCTGATTGCAAGGTCATTAAAATATCAGAAGCAATTCTAACGCCTTTTGCTAAGAAATTCTCTGCTTTGATCATCTTAGGTTTCCCTGCCCCTATGCATAAGGCTATATGATCAAATCCTAAATTAAATGCTTGATCTATTGTTAGATTACTACCTAGGCTTACTCCATCCAATATTTTAAAATTACTATTACGTTGTAATACTAGTCGCAATAAGGTTAAGTTATTTTTATCCCATCTAGAAGTAATGCCATATTCTGCTACACCTCCGAAACCACTTGGTATTTTCTCTGATAAATTACTGGTAAAATCATGCCAATATCGAATAGGTTTGTTAATATCAAAAGTTAATGGCGCGATTTTTAGCCCATCAACTGCCACTACATCATGACCATCTCGGAGTAGATAGTAACTTAAACTAAAACCAGCAGGCCCAAGCCCTGTTACTAAAATTTTATAATTAGTAGATGAGTTGGGTAAGGGATCAGAGATGTTAATAGGGTTCCAATTGGTAAGTAGCCAATATATCTCAGCTCCATAAGGTAGTGATAATGTTTCTTGTAGAATATTTGATTCTACTAAAGGAATATCTACAGGTTCTTGTTTTTGATAGATGCAAGAATTAACGCAATCATTGCAAATTTTATGACCAGTAGCCGCTACCATTGGATTATCAATCATAATAATAGCAAGAGCAGCTAGATTAAAGCCTTTTGATTTTACATAATTCATCTCAGAGATTTTCTGTTTGAGGGGACATCCTGACTTTGAACTACTAGGAAGACCCGTAGAGCATGAATCTTTATTTTGCTTATGGCAATAAATACAATAATGCGCGCCGTTTAAAGCTCTATCTAGATTGAATTCCGGATCAAAAAAGTCAAAGTTAGATCTTACTCGTTTTTTATAGTAATTTATTTTATTAGCGTCGATGAGATTATCTTTATCAATCTTGCTTGGTATAGAAAATAATATACTATGATGATTATTATATACCATAAAAGCAGCATATTTAGCGGCTTGCTCAAGTTCAGTAGAATATTTTTCTTCGTTTAATTGCCACTCAATTATATGATTAGCAAATGTTCTTTCCGTAAAATCTTTTCCTAAGATTTTTTCTAGAAAGTATGACGCCTCATCAATATTAATCTCTTTTATCTTATCATAAGGATATTTTTTTATAGCAAAGCGTTGGACAAACTTTCTTTTGCATTCATAAATTACATCAAAATCTTTATGATTTTGTCTTAATTTGCTAACTTCTTTTTCAATATTAAAAAGTCTGGCTATAAAATCATCTAAAATAGGAGAGATTTCTAATAAAAAATTGGAATAAAGATCTTGATTAATCTGATCGAAATTACTTTGTAATAACAAAAGATTTTCGTAGAGAGAATGATTATGATCTTGTAAGAATTTTAAGAAAACCTGATCTAGTTTTTTCAGACCTTCTAGTTTATTTAAATCAGTAAAATTTAAGTTAAAAGCAAGATTCATAGATGATTATTTTAAAGAGATATCTACGACTTATATAATTATAAAGAGTAAAATATATCAATTATAGATATCTCTCTATCACAAATTATATAGCAACGGAAGAACTAATCCATTCTTTAATTTTATCTTGTGTCAATACTCCAGTTTTGCTATCTACTACTTTACCATCTTTAAATAGCATCATATTAGGAATACTGCGAACTCCATATTTTGAAGGTGTTTCAGCGTTATTATCTATATCGACTTTAGCGATCTTTATCTTTCCTTGCAATTCTGGATCTTTAGATAATTCATCAAGTATAGGTCCTAACATTCTACAAGGACCACACCATTCTGCCCAAAAATCAACCAATACAGGTACATTTGATTTCAATACTTCCTTTTCAAAAGAATCATCTGTTATATTATCTGCCATATATTCCTTAACTATTTAATTATTTATTCCAATACGGATTAATTTAGATCATTATAGACGCATATCTGCTTTTTAAAAATAAAAAGTTTAAAGAATGTTAAATCAAGCTTTTATAAAAATAGCAATCAGCTGGAATTTAAAATAATTTTAATTTGTAATTGACAATGAAAATCTTATGTAATATCGTTTGATTCTAATAATTATAGTGTAATCAAGTAGGTAAAATTTCAACCACAATTCTTCTAATACTTATAATTTCAGATCTACAAATATGGGTTCATCTTGGTTGTAGCGATCAAGAAAAATTTCACGCCCAGTTAGTTAGCTTCGATATTGAATTAAAATTTACATCTCTCCTCAAAGGAACTAAAACTGACAAGCTTGAAGACGTAAATGTTACTCTTGGCTTGCTGAAAATATAAAATTCTTTTGTCAAACCAAACAATTTAATCTTATAGAGTATTTAGCGGCAGAGGTTCATAATTCTCTTAAGGAATCTTTATTGCAATATTGTGGTATTATCAAATATCTAGCCGTAACAGTACATAAAATCTCTACTCCTGCTCTAGATCTTCATGGAGGAGCTATTTTCACTTATTGCTCTGGCATGTTTGGTGAAGGAGGAAATCATGATTTATATTAGTATTGGTTCTAATTTAGGGGATCGTATTAATAATTTAAGAACGGCTGTCCATTTATTGACTGAAAAATATTTACGTAATACCAGATTATCTATGGTAATTGAAACAGAGCAATTGCCTGATGGCTGATGGCGCTCCTCTAGCGTGGGATAAACCATTCTTAAATATGATTATAGGGGGAGATACTGATTTATCACCAAATGAGTTATTAGCTTCTATTAAATCTATTGAATTAGAAATGGGAAGATCAGTTATTTATCAAAGATGGGAACCTCGTATTATTGATTTAGATATTTTATTATGGGAGGGATATAAAATTAATACTTCTGACTTGACCATTTCCCATCCGGAACTAAATAACCGACCGTTCTTTGAACATCTTTTGGCTCTTATGGGAGTACAACCTTGGAATAAAACGCCAGTAATAAAATCTTTTAGTAAAGCTCTAACGCTTTATCCTGCATTTGTAGGAGTTGTTAATATCACTAGTGACTCTTTTTCAGATGGTGGATTATTTGATAAATCAGATAAAGCAATAGAGCAAATTCATAAATTAGCAAGTGATGGCGCTAGTATCATTGAGCTTGGCGCTCAATCGACGAAACCACAAGCAGTAATTCATACTGCAGAGGAAGAATATAATTAAAGCCAGTTTTAGATGGTATTAGCGAATTATTAAGCAAAGATATAATTAAAATTAGTATAGATAGCTTTTGGCCGTCTACTATTCAGAAGATTCTGAATAATTACCATATTAGCTGGATTAATGATGTGAAGGGATCTTAGATGATAAAACTCTGAAAATTATTAACGAAGCTGGCTATAAACTATGTTTTATGCATTCATTAGCTATACCGCCTAGTTATCAGTTAACTCTACCTCTTTAGATCAAGATCCAATTAAAATACTAATAGAATGGGGAAAGAAATCCATAGATCGTTTCCTTAATATAGTTTTGCTAAAGAAGATTTAATTTTTGATCTAGGAATTGGTTTTGGTAAGAATATGCATCAAAACATAGAGATTTTAAGGCGGGTACAAGAATTTAGAAGTTTAGAAATTCAGTTAATGATAGGACATTCTAGAAAATCCTACATTCAAACGTTTTCTAATAGTGAGGCTAAAGATAGGGATACGGAAACTATAGCTATTTCTTGCGCTATTAAGGATAAAGTAGATTTTTTACGTGTTCATAATGTACAAGATCATATGCGCTTTTTTGCTACTTATAGTCAATTGATATGAGTTATCTACGTTGTTGCTTGTCGCTTACCTATTAATTATAGGCTTCGCTCCTCGCTCCTAGTATCTAACTCATCTGAATTGACTATACCATAATTTTCAGTAGGTGTACTCGGTAAAAATCACGAATTGGTTAAAAAATCGTCATGGTAAGGAGCTTTAAATCTTGTTGCATAGAGATTTATAATGTCGTTTCTAGTCGTAGAGGAATCAAGAAGAAAGTATGAAAAACATCATGCTGAATTTATTTCAGCATCTATGAGATCCCGAAACAAGTTCGAGATGACAGGTACAGTTACTCGATTCCCGCCGTAGCTAGGAATGACATAGATGTGGAGGCTACGCGATTGCTAAAGACAATCGCTCGCCATGACGGTTAATATTTTTTAATTTTGCAATTACTCAAGTTAAAGAATTACATATGAATCAAAATAAGGAAATAATTAGTATTATGGCGACAACTGAGCAAGGAGTTATCGGTTGTAATAATATTTTACCTTGGAATTATCCAGAAGAGATGGAGCATTTTAGATCCACTACTAAGGGACATATAGTAGTTATGGGCAAAGGAACTTACGATACTCCTCCTGAATCTTTATCTATTAATAGAGATTTTATCGTTTTTTCTCATGATCCAAATCTTACTTCTAATTATGCAAAGATAGTGAATTCATTAGATGAATTCCTTCAATACATTCAATCTTTAGAAACAACTAAGAAAATCTTCATGATAGGTAGAGCTTCCATTGCTCACTTGTTCTAGGAGCGCAACCTGATTTCGTCTTTTATTCTAACCAAAATACATTCTTTATATCCTGGAGATAGCTATCTTGATTTAAGATATTTTCAGGATTGGGAGGAAGATATTTTATATAAATCTACAGATTATACTATTTATAAATTAATAAGACCGGAGGAAAAATTATGACATTTATTACTAATCTTTAATTCATCTCTTGAAACATGGCATTTACTAAAACATCCGTTTTATAAGGCATGGAATGAAGGTTTATTAGAGAAAGAGACATCGCAAATTTATGCTAAGGAATATTATCATCATGTTGCTAGTTTTCCTAGATATATCAGCCAAATCCATGCTCTTTGTCCAAATATTAAGCAAAGACAGATTTTACTAGATAATTTAATCGACGAAGAGGAAGAGGAAGAGGAAGAGAATCATCCTGAATTATGGCTTAGATTTGCTGAAGGTATTGGTGTAGAGAGAGAGTCAATACATAACCATCACTGCCTTCAACTGCCAAATTAGTGGATGGATATTTTGACTTAGTAAAAACAGATTATCCAACTGGACTTGGAGCTTTATACGCTTATGAAAGGCAAACGCCAGACGTATCTGCTTCTAAGATCTCTGGTTTGCAAAAATATTATGGCGTTGATGATGATAGAACGCTGCAATTTTTTTCTGTACATCAAAAAAAGCAGATGAATGGCATACTGAAGAACTAATTAATTTAATAAAAGATCTGAACCCAAGTAATCAGCAGAAAGTTGCCTATGGTGCAGTATCTGGAGCTAAATTACTATGGTCTTTTTTAGATGGGATGACAAATTATTATGGATATTCAAGCAATAAAAACTCATAAAATTACAGTAAATGATCGGTTAGAAAATATTTTAGATCAATATTTTAAAGATCTTATAGAAGAAGATATTGTAATAATAACCTCTAAGATTATTAGTATAATCCAAGGGAGATTAATTGAAAAAGATAAGGTAGATAAAAGAGTGCTTATTGACAGGGAAGCAGATTTAGTTCTTGAATCAGATAATCCTATTTGTTTAACCATTAAGAATGGAATATTGATACCATCTGCAGGTATAGATGAGTCAAATGTGGATGGTATGTATGTTCTATATCCTGTAGATATTCAAAAAACAATAATAGAGATTTGGGAATACTTAAGAAAGAAACATAATCTTAAAAGGTTGGGTGTTGTAATTACTGATAGTCATACAACAATTATGAGGATGGGAGTAACAGGCATTGCTCTTGGTTGGTGTGGTTTTGAACCACTTTACTCATATATTGGTAAAGCTGATATTTATAATCAGTCATTGAAGGTTACCAAGGTGAATATTCTAGATAGCTTAGCTACTTCAGCAGTTTTGTTATGGGTGAAGGTAATGAACAAACACCATTAGCAATTATTAAAAACGCTCCTAAAATTTCTTTTCTTGATAGGCCGCCAACAAAAGAAGAAGAGCAAACTATATTAATTTCTATGGAGGAGGATTTATATGGTCCTTTGTTACGTTCAACTGTATGGAGAAATATAGCAAAATCGTTATAAAAAACTTATCATGAGCTACAGTCTAATGTAATAAGGTGGACCTGAAGGCTTAAGTTATCCGTCAGCTTGTTTCAGCATCTCCCTAGATTCATATGCAGTAGTTGACATTTGATCTTACATTTAATAAAAAATAATGTATTAAAAATACAGATAAAAAAATGGAAGGTCACAATGAATTTACATCAAAAAATAATAAAGCCAAAATTAGGTTTACTTGAATTAGCTAAGAGCCTTGGTAGCATATCATCATCATGTAAAGCCATGGGATATAGTAGAGATAGTTATTACAGATTTAAAGAACTGTATGAAACTGGTGGGGCGAAGAAGCATTGTATGAAATTAGTCGAAGAAAGCCAATAATAGCGAATAGAGTTGATCCAGTGATAGAGAAAGCAGTAATGGATATGTGGGCGCAATAGAATATCCAGCATATGGTCAGCTAAGAGTATCAAATGAGCTTAAAAAGACTGGTATTCTTGTATCACCTGGAGGAGTGAGGTCAATTTGGTTACGTAATGATTTAAACAATATCAGTAAAAGGCTTAAAGCATTAGAAGCAAAGATGGCTCAGGATGGTATTGTTCTTACTGAAGCTCAATTACAAGTGCTAGAGAAGCGTCGTAATGAAAAAGAAGCTCATGGAGAAATTGAGGCTCAGCATCCAGGTTATTTAGGATGTCAGGATACGTACTATGTAGGAAATTTTAAAGGGATAGGTAAGATTTATTCTCAGGTATTTATTGATAGCTATACTAGGGTAGCGGATGCTAAACTATAAAACAGCTATTACTTGCTGCTGATATGCTTAATGACCGCGTGTTACCATGGTACGAGACCCAAGGGATACCAATACTTCGTATTCTTACAGATCGTGGGTCAGAATATAAGGGAAATATAGAGCATCACGCTTTTGAGTTATTTCTTAGCATAGAAGGTATAGAACATACTACAACTAAGGCATATTCTCCTCAAACAAACGGTATGTGTGAGCGTTTTAATAAAACAATGAAACAAGAATTCTTTGATGCAGCTATGCGTAAAAAGATTTATACTGAACTTGACGATTTACAATTAGATCTTGATATTTGGTTAGAGCATTTCAATAATGAGCGACCACATTCAGGAAAATATTGTTATGGGAAAACTCCTATGCAAACTTTTCAAGATAGTAAGAAATTAGCTGTTGAAAAGAATAATGAAATCTTGTATCTTGAATACTCCTCTGACAGTCAAAATTTAACTGACAACCAGGTGCAAAATTTATAGTGCCTGTAAAATCAAATCTTGACTTCTATAAATAAACAACAAAATAGACAACCAAAAAGAGGTTCACAACATCTAGATTAATTAAAACACAAGAAACCATTTCTGCAAATACGGAAATGGTTTTAACTTCTTATAATTAAAGAGCTCTATATTATTTCAACAAGTTTAGTATTTTACTTACCAAATTACTAATTCCTTCATGTATTTCAGATATAGGAGCGTCAATCATAAAAGCAGGAGTAGTAACTAATTTATTATCTTCATCAATAACAATATCTTGAACCTTACAGATTTTCTCATTAGCTCCAAGCTTGCCAACTAATTCATTTGCATTACCAAGAGTGATAGTAATTTTAGCATGATTTTTTAAAGCAGCTGCTACAACTGTTGGAGCAAAGCACATCGCCCCTATTGGCTTTGACGATTTATAAAATTTTACTATTATTTCTTCTAGCTCGGGCAATATTTTGCCATTTTCATTTTGTAAAGCTATATTAAATAAATTTAAACCTGCGCCATAACCACCTGGTAATATTAAAGCATCAAAATCTTCTACTTTTAAATGTTCTAGCGCTTCTATCTTACCACGCGCTATTCTAGCTGATTCTACTAAAATGTTACGCTGCTCTGACATCTCTTTTTGTGTAAGATGATTCATCGTATAATGCTGATTTTTATTAGGGGCAAAAATTTTCACATTAACTTTATGCTTATCCAATTCTAATAACGTGAAAACTGCTTCAAAAATTTCTGACCCATCTAAATATCCGCAACCGGAAAGAATTACTGCAATATTTTTCATATATCCCTCTCGTTTAGTATAAATTTTTTCGTATTATATTTTTTGTCATTAGGGGTATTAACATATAAAAATAGTCATTATGAACCTCATAATGACTATTTAATAACAATGTTATAGTGAATAAAAGGCACTGAATTCTTAAGCGCCTCTTTTCTTATTCTTCAACCTACTATTATTAATAGCAACTTTAGTAATCTTAACTTTTTTACTATCCATTTTTACATTAGATAATTTAGACAATTTTGTCTTCTGAATTTTTTTAGTGTTTACTTGAGCTAAAATTTTATCAAGCTCTTGGGCAGAATTTTTCTTCTCATTCACTAGCTTTTTGCTAACTAGCTTAGTTTTCTGAACCTGCTTACTACTCGCTTGAGCTACAGTAATAACTTTATCGTCTTTTATTCCGAAATGATTATTCAATAATTTCACCATTTTCTCATCTCTGGATCTCCAAGTCTCACCGCCAGTAACAATTGCTATTAAAGACTTACCGTTTTTAGTCGCTTCCGTAATTAAATTATAACCTGAAGCATTGATAAAACCTGTTTTCCCCCAATCAGCCCATGCATAAGTTTCATTAACTCTATTATGTCCTTTAACAATTCTCCCTCTATGAACAAAGCTATTTTCTGAAAGCACTGGATAATATTGAGGAAAATCTCTTTTAAGAGCCATAGCTAATTTAGCAAGATCTCTAGCTGTACTCTTATTATGAATTATATTAGGTATTCCTGAAGAATTAGTAAATACGGTATCTTTCATCCCTAATTGCTTTGCCCTGATAGTCATTAGCTGAGCAAATTTTTCTTCTGTACCTTTAAGATGTTCAGCTACTACTATGGATACATCATTTGCTGATTTTATTGCAATAGCTGGTATTGCCTCTCTAACCGTAATATAATCATTAGCTTTAACCCCTAGCTTAGTAGGCATAACTACTTCAGCTTTCTTTGAAATATACATTTTCTGGTTCATAGTTATTTTACCAGATTCTATTGATTCAAATAGTAAATATAAAGTCATAAGCTTAGCTATAGAAGCAGGGACAATTGAATCTTTAGACTTATCATCATGTAATATTTTACCAGTCTTTGAATCTATAACAAGACTAGCTTGAATAGGAGTAAACCTTGCTTTTTTCCCAGCATAAGCTTGATTAAGACTTATACTTAAAGTTACTATATTAACGATATAAAATAACGATAATTTTTTCAACATAGCAATAAACCTACAAATATTCCCCTAATTCTATATAACTTCGGCTTTTTTATTAAGATAAAACAAAATGGCAAGTCCTGGCAAGGCTAAAACAATTGTTAGTATGAAAAAATTGTCCCACCCTAGTATTTTTACCAGACTTCCACCATAAATAGTGATAGTATTATTACATAAACTAGCGCTACTACTAAGTAAAGCATATTGTGATGCGGAATATTTTTTATTACATAAATTACTAATATAACCAACCAAAGCAGTAGTTCCCATTGCCGCCGCAAAATTTTCTATAGTAATAGCAACTAGCAAAGCTTCATTTGATACAGCTTGATTTAACCAAATATTGCCGCTGCGCTTGCTATACTTTGAGTTGCTTCTTCAAATTTATCGATTCTGAAAGCATCAACAGCTATATCAAAGGTTGCTGATAAAAATCCAAGACAAATAGCTAGGAAATATAATATAGACAATGACTCTTTTGGATCTACCATGCTCATACAAAACAATACCAAAGATGTTAAGCTACAGCATAATATCAACCAACTCTTTCGATCGCCAAATTTCTTTAACATCGGTATTTTCAAGTAATC
Source organism: Candidatus Rickettsia vulgarisii (assembly GCA_050920655.1). GTDB lineage: Bacteria > Pseudomonadota > Alphaproteobacteria > Rickettsiales > Rickettsiaceae > Tisiphia > Tisiphia vulgarisii. The sequence continues at coordinate 1,069,160 of CP133317.1, forward strand.
TACTAGAGGAGACCAGAAAACTTTTAAAGAATAAGATAATCTAGCAACCACAAAGGTAGTGATAATAGCAATATCAATACCTGATTCTTTAAGCCAAGCAGCTAGAGTAGAAAATAATATAGCTGTTGGCATACCACTACTAACTACTCCAAGAATTGATATTTCTAATAATCTGTAATCTTTAAAAATTTTTGATATTAACATTTTACCTCATTAGATAATTTCTATTACACGTTATGGCGAACCATCGTAAGCTTTACAGCATAGGATTTCAACCATGTTTATATTTTATAAAGCAAAGAAAATGTCATTTCTAGCTACGGCAGGGATCTAGAAGAAAGTATAACAAAACGTCATGCGTCAGTTTATTTCAGCATCTCTATGACAATAGTTAGAAATACTGCCATCTCCAGCATAATTAAAAAAACACACAAATATCAATAAGTTATAGCAAGTTTTTAATAATTATTTTTAAAAGCAAATATTTTTCAGAATAAAAAATCTAGTTTTTTACACTTTTGGCTTCTAAACCCTATTACTATTAGCTATCCAAGGGAGCAATTATACTGATTTTATCGATTTTTTATAGGTTTTTATTGTGTTTTTAATTGCCACATATTACATAGCAAAGAGTGTTAAGGTAGTGACGTAAATTACTTGTATCATCCCAAACTTAATATCAGGATCTTCTTCTTTACTAGATGCTGACCTTATTTCAGCATGACGTCCTCGTACTACCTTAATCTCCTTATTATAAATATTTATACGTCATCACAAATCATTGCTTTACGATGGCGTAGCAATTTCATGAGTTTTACTTCAGTTGCTACTTAAGAATAATATACTAAAATAATATTAGTACTAAGAGCTTTGTTCTTCATTTTCATATCATCTATACCATCCTAGCTATGGCGGAAATTTAGTAACTTACCTGTCATCCGTCAGCTTGTTTCGGGATCTCATAGATACTGAAATAAACTGACGCATGACGTTTTGTTATACTTTCTTCTAGATCCCTGCCATAGCTAGAATGACATCAATTTTGCCTTACTTATTAACTAGGATTTTTTTCTTTCATAAAGAAATTTTGTAATTCTGCATCATCAGCAGTTCGAACTATATTAGATACATTACCCTTTGCGGTAACATTAACATTTATAAGAGAAAACTTATCATTAACACTATCATTATTAATATAAAATGAGAAGATAGAGTTTAATGAAATCTCAGAATTATATATATTAGTTACCATAGAAGCTACTCCACTTGAATATTTGGTATTAAATAACATATCTTGGATAGTTATTGAGCCTTTTTCTATACTTAAACTACCATGCGCGCTATTTAAGCTTGTATGCCCTTGGTACATTGATGCTGCTATATCATCTTTCAAATTATTATAATCATAATCTTTACTATTTAATTTCTCTATTAGTGAATCTATAGAAAAATTATTAATTCTTGCATTTTTCATTATAAAATCAGATTTTGATATTAAATTATATAATAATGCCTCTAAACTGTCGCCTCTGGTAGATAAATTACCATTTATACTAACCCCGCCTTCATTATCTAAAAATTCTTTGGTAAGGAAGTTAGATAGCTTAGTTAAATCCATTGAATTAAGAGCATAAACAAAATTTAAACTATACGGTGTTAGCAAAATATTACCTTCTACTTCCAAATTCCCTCCTAAAACATCACTCTTTAGCCCTTCTATTTTCAATAGAGTATTATTATTAGATAATGTTGTTTTTAAATTTTCCCATAATAAATCACCACATTTTATTGTTGCTAACAGAATATTTAATTTTATTCCTATCTTCTCTAAATCAAATTCATCTAATAATTTATTCCTAATATCAATTAGGACTTTAGGAGCTATAGGATCAATATTAATTTTACCATTATTAACTTGAATTTCTAATTGTGGCTTAATAGAATTTGCTAATAATTTTCCACTAAGATTTATATATAAATTATCATTTCTTAAATCAAAATTGGTTACTTCAATATTACCAGGTGAAGCGTTTGCTAAGATGTAAGTTTTACCATATGATTTATCCCCAATCAGTAAATCATTCATAATTATATCAAAATTACCTAAATATCCTATGGTTCTAAAAGGAATATATTTAGTTAAATATGAATCTACTTTCATATTTTGCGCCAATCCTTTCATCAAACCTATCATTGGTGAAATTATTGGATAATTCTCATCATTTAAATCAATAGAAGAAAAATTAAGATTAACCAGAATATGTGGCATAGAACCAATAAATCTAGTAATAATTCCGCCTTCAACATTGGTATTATCAGTCTTGATTAAAAGATTTTGTAAAAATATATCTATTAACGTTAATTTTAAATCTGAAGATAGAGTAAAAGGTGTAGGCTTTTGGCTTATTACCTGTTCTTGTCCTATAATATTCAATATTGTGTTAAGATCTTTATGTTGAAGATAAACATTACCATCAAATATACTTCTCACAGAATTCTGAGTAATATTACCTATAAACTGAAATTTTCCTCCAGAGGCTATAGTACCAGAAAAATCTGATACCACTAATACACCATCTTTTAAATTCATTAGCAATTTATTATTATTTAATATTTCTCCATTATTTAAGATTATTTCATCAGCAGAAATATTTACCACCAAAGTTTTTGTACCAAAAATAAATCTTAGACCATACGCTGTATCGCTAAATTTACCAATATCATTAGATGATGCTATTAATGTCCTTATGTCTATTTTAGGAAATGATAAATTTATTACATTTTTAATATTGTCATTTCTGCCTAAATATATTAAACCTTTTGAAGAAAAAGACGCTGAGTCTATAGTTAAATTCTCTAACTTAATTAATTCTTCCGTAGGAAGAATATCAAACTTAACATTTATTACTTCAGATTGGTTCAATTTTCTAAAAAATAAATTTAATTCTGGCACTAAATGATTTAATACACTAGCTAAATTCTGTACTATATACTCCCCTTTACCATTAATTAATTTATTATTTACATAATTCTCTGATAAATGAAGTTTATAATCATTATTATATATAGTTAGATCAAAATCCGTTTGCTTATCTTTTTCTTCTATAAAACCAGAAAATTGCACGCTACTATCTTGTAATTTTCCTCTAAAAATAGCTTTATTAGCAAAAATATCTTTCTTAGCTAAATGACAATTACTAAAAACTATTATTAATTCTTTGTTTTTATTTAAAATTTCAAGATTAACAACATCAAAATTTATATCCGTAAAAGCTTTTGTTAAATACTGGCTAATTATTCCATCATGATTTACAATATCTAAACCTGACTGATTTGAATATACTGTCATATCGTATATTTTTACTAATTTAATCTCGGGCTTAAATTTTAATAATGACAATAAACTAAAAGAAATTTCAATATCTTCTAATTCCAATAATCCTTCTTCTTTTATATTGTCAATCTCTACTATAGGAATAGGAAATTTATGAACTTTTACCGAACCTATTGATTCTTCAGAAATATTTAGCTTTTCTGCTAAACGTTTAGAAATTGAATTATAATTAATAGAATTAATAGCAACAAGTAAAACACCTACTAATAATATTATTACTACAGACAAAATTATAATTATTCTCTTAACCATAAAAATTCTAAATTTAATTTTTTGTTAATTTATATTTCATATTACATAATTTCTTAGAAATCCCAAATTAATATTAGCATTTATGGTTCATTATTAGTAAATTTTTAGCTTTTATTTTGATTTAAAACCATATTTTTATAAATCTTCACAATGATACTATTCAATATTTTGCTTATATAACCAACTAATTCCATTAAACTAGCAAATTATTTTTACACTTGATTTTTTTTACCTATTAAGTTAAAAATACACCATATCTCTAAATAAATGTTAACCATAGACTTTTTTTAAATTCTACTACCCCTACAACATAAATTCTGGTAGTAGAGTTTAATAATTTATTAAAGCCAAATTGTTTAAATTTGTTTGACATCATTAAAATAATTTGATAAACAATTTATATGTTTGAGGCATTTCAGCTATATTATAAAAATACTTCAAAACTCAACTAAGTTTTCGCCTTGCTTAATTAATCAATAATTTACCTGAATGAGAGAAAGATAGGAAAATCCTCCTAACTATTTTAATACTTTTTAATTGGTATTAAACTAACTTAATTTTCTGAGGTCCATTATTTCCACAATTTTAAAATAATCTTATTATAACTAATCTAAATAAATATCTATGCACAAAAATACAATCTCTGACAATAATAAGGAACCACTTGATACAAATAACAATGATGATAAGCAGTATCCTAACCACAATAAAGATAAGGTTGTTACTATAAATCTTAAAGAATTAAAAAGCAAACTACCTGAAGAACTTCAAGCGCAGGCAGAAAATCTTGGCATAGAGAATGTTAGTTCTTTATTAAAACAAGAGCTCGTTTTTGCTATATTAAAGAAATCTGAACAAGGAGGTTTAATTTCAGGAGAAGGTGTGCTTGAGATTTTACCTGATGGATTTGGTTTTCTTAGGTCTCCAGAAGTAAATTACTTAGCTGGCCCTGATGATATTTATATCTCCCCTAGCCAAATTCGTCGCTTTGGATTACGTACAGGCGATACTGTGGAAGGACAAATTAGAGCGCCAAAAGCAGGCGAACGTTATTTTGCCTTACTAAAAGTCAATAAAGTAAATTTTGAAGAACCATCAAAAGCATATCACAGAATACATTTCGACAATCTTACCCCTCTTTATCCTGAAGAAAAATTATCATTAGAAATAGAAAATAATAATAAAGACTTTAGCATTAGAATAATTGAGCTAGTGGCTCCAATGGGTAAAGGTCAAAGAGCGTTAATCGTTGCGCCTCCAAGAACTGGTAAGACAGTTTTATTACAAAATATTGCTCATGCAATTACTACAAATAATCCAGAAGTATTTTTAATAGTATTATTAATCGATGAACGTCCTGAAGAAGTAACTGACATGCAACGCTCTGTACGCGGTGAAGTAGTTAGCTCAACTTTTGACGAACCAGCTAGCAGACACGTCCAACTTGCCGAAATGGTAATCGAAAAAGCTAAAAGATTAGTAGAGCATAAAAAAGACGTAGTAATATTAGTAGATGCTATAACTAGGCTTGCAAGAGCTTATAATACAGTTGTGCCATCTTCTGGTAAAGTTCTCACTGGTGGTGTTGATGCAAATGCTTTACAAAGACCAAAAAGATTCTTTGGAGCAGCAAGAAATATTGAAAATGGCGGATCACTAACTATAATAGGAACTGCTCTTATTGAAACAGGCTCTCGTATGGATGAGGTTATCTTTGAAGAATTCAAAGGAACTGGTAACTCTGAGATAGTTCTTGATCGTAAAATAGCCGATAAACGAATTTACCCTGCTATCGACATTACTAAATCTGGTACACGTAAGGAAGAATTACTAGTAGATAAGGCAATCTTAACCAAAATGTGGGTTCTTCGTAGAATTATTAATCCAATGGGTACTATAGACGCTGCGGAATTTTTAATAGATAAATTAAAAAATACCAAGACAAATACGGATTTTTTTGATTCAATGAACTCATAAAACTAAAGTGAGAAATTAGCCATGAATAAAAGAACAAAAATTTCTTTAATAGGTAGTGGTAATATTGGTGGGGTATTAGCCCACCTAATCAGCCTAAAAGAATTAGGTGATGTGGTAATGTTTGATATAGCTGAAGGATTGCCTCAAGGCAAAACTTTAGATATTGAACAAGCAGGATCTATAACCGGCTCTGATTGCAGTGTTAAAGGAACTAATGATTATAAAGATATCGAAGGTTCTGACGTAATTATTGTAACAGCTGGATTACCTAGAAAGCCTGGTATGAGTCGTGATGATTTAATTAATACCAATGCTAGTATTATCAAAACAGTCGCTGCTAATATCAAGAAATACGCCCTTAACGCCTTTGTAATTGTTATAACTAATCCTCTTGACGTTATGGTTTACGTAATGTTAAAAGAAAGCGGTTTACCTCATAACATGGTTGTAGGCATGGCCGGAGTTCTCGATTCATCAAGATTTAACTTATTTTTAGCTAATGAATTTAATGTTTCTGTAGAGAATATCAGTAGCTTTGTCCTTGGAGGTCATGGCGATCTGATGGTTCCATTAATTAGATATTCAACAGTTAATGGTATCCCAGTTTTAGATCTAGTAGAAATGGGATGGTCTACCAAAGAAAAAATTAATGCCATAATAGAGCGTACTAGAAATGGCGGAGGAGAAATCGTTTCATTGCTTAAAACTGGCTCTGCTTATGTTGCCCCAGCTACTTCCGCTATAGAAATGCTAGAAAGCTACCTGAAAGATAAAAGAAAGATACTAGGTTGCGCTGCTTACTTACAAGGCGAGTATGGCGTTAATGATTGCTATGTTGGCGTACCAGTGATTATTGGTAAAAATGGCGTTGAAAAAATAGTGGAAATAAAGCTAACTGAAGAAGAAAAAGTTTTATTCAATCAATCGGTAGACGGAGTAAAGAAACTGATTGAGTTGGTATAAAACGAAAATCTATTCTAAAAAATCCATAAACCTCTTTTAAAACTCGCTACTGCTCAGAGATTTGAAGGAGGCACGGTACTCAAGATTCAAAACGTACTAAATGTACGTGAGAATCCGAGTCTAGGTTCGACATACAAATCACCAGCAGAAGTAGAGTTTTGAAAAGAGGTTTATTATGATCACCATAATCTCCCCAACCAAGTCACAAGATTTCACCCCTCAAATACCTGATTTACCTTCTAGCAAGCCTATTTTTACTGAGCAAACTCAGCATCTTTTACAAATATGCAAAAATCTATCGAAGGATCAAATCAAAAAATTAATGGGTATTAGTGATAAATTAGCTGATTTAAATTATAATAGATTTCAAGATTTTAATAATCATTCCGCAAAGCAAGCTGTAGTAGCTTATGATGGAGATGTATACAGCAATATAGATCGGAAAAATTTTACCAAACAACAATTAAATTTTTTACAAGATCATTTATGTATTATATCAGGATTATATGGGCTACTTAGACCTTTAGACTTAATTAGACCATATAGATTAGAGATGGCGGTAAAACTACCGGATCTTATGAAGCTACCAGAATTTTGGCAAGACAAGATTACATCCTATATTAATAAAACATTGGCAACTCAGCAAAATAAATATTTAATTAATCTTGCTTCAAGTGAATATTCTAGTAGCATCAATCTAGATCAGCTTAACTATCCAATGATAAATATTTATTTTAAAGAATATAAGAATAATAAGCTGCAAATAATTGGCATTAACGCTAAAAAAGCTAGAGGCGCTATGGTTAATTTCATTAGTAAAAATCTTGTAGATAATCCTAAGAAACTAAAGGATTTTTTTGAGTTAGGTTATAAATATAGCAAAAATAACTCTAGTGATAGAGACTGGGTTTTTGTTAAAAGTAATAATATCTATATGAATAAATCATCACGGTACCAAGTACCTGAGTTATTAACCTAAACTATAGAATTATTGTAGGGCAACTTTATATATTATATAAAAATTAACCAAGGTTATATTTATTATTAAAAATTGATGTTATTCCCGCTTCAAGAGGAATAACATCAATAATAGCACCGACCTTATAAAATAGGGATTTCCATATTTTAGTTATTAACCACAAGCTAATGTCCCTCGTCATAACCTTCCATTATAGACACATTATTATCCTATTCAGTTGTAGAATTAGTGTAATTACAGTGTGTCACAAGCCCACCAGGTACGGCTGCAAAAAACAATTTTCCTATTTCTTCAAGGTGCTCACTTTCGTGACATTTACTTAAAATATCAACAAGTTTTTTGGCGCCAGCTGTTTGTGTACCAGTGCCAACTCTTTTAATTTCCGTCTTATACAATTCTGGAAGATCCTCTGGATTTAAACCATACTGTAAAGCACACTCGATATGTTCTATGTGATCTGTTTCATCTCCTTTCTCACAAATTCCTGCCATATGTAAAGCAGTAATTATATCTTTTACCTGATTATTATAAGCTTTTTCTAAATATGACTTATAAAAAAATTAATGAGCTATTTCAGTATTTTTTAACTCATTATAAGTTTTTAAAAATTTATTTTCACTAGATTTCATAACATACTCACTATTAAATATAAATTAATATCCATATTAATTATTAATATAATTACATCTTAATAATTTAATAAAGTAAGATCAAATACTATTTAAGCTAAAAATTATCTCTTCTATTCCAATTTATTGCATTTTAGGTTATACTAGTTGATCAAAAATTAATATTAAAGGTTCTTAATGTCTGCTTCGTCTCTACGCAATGTTGCTATTATCGCCCACGTTGACCATGGGAAAACTACCCTAGTTGATAACATGTTAAAACAAAGCGGTCTTTTCCGTGATAATCAAGCAGTAGCAGAACGAGCAATGGATTCAAATGATCTAGAGCGTGAGCGTGGTATTACCATATTGGCTAAATGTACTTCTCTTATGTGGAAGGACACCTGTATTAATATCGTCGATACTCCTGGTCACGCCGATTTTGGTGGCGAAGTAGAACGTATTCTTAGCATGGTAGATGGAGTAATATTACTCGTTGACTCATCAGAAGGAGCAATGCCGCAAACCAAATTTGTATTGTCAAAGGCATTAAAACTTGGTTTAAAACCTATTGTAGTAATTAATAAAATCGACCGTCCTGATAGAAGAGTAAGTGAAGTAGTTGATGAAGTATTTGAACTATTTATGGCTTTAGAAGCAACAGACGAACAATTGGATTTCCCTATTCTATATGCTTCAGGTAGAGCTGGATGGGCATCAACTAGCTTGGAGAAAGAAGAAAAAGATTTATCAGCTCTTTTTGACTTAATAATATCGCATGTTTCAGCTCCAGTTGCTGATTCACAAGCGCCATTCTCTATGTTAGTTACTACCAGAGAATATAACTCATATTTTGGCCGTGTTCTTACTGGTCGTATCAATAGCGGTACAGTAAAAATTAACCAGAATGTTAAAGTGCTTAGCAGAGATAATACTGTTCTAGAAAATGGTCGTATTAGAAAAATATTATCATTTAGAGGACTTGAGCGTGTGCCTGTTGATACAGCTTCCGCAGGCGATATTATTGCTATAGCGGGAATTCAAAACGCCAACGTTGCTGATACTATCTGCGCCCCAGAAATTATGGAAGCTCTGCCTTCCCTACCAATAGATCCACCAACATTATCTATGACCTTTGGAGTAAACGACTCTCCTCTAGCTGGAAGAGAAGGATCAAAACTTACCGCTCGACTACTCGGAGATAGGTTGATGAGAGAAATTGAAAGCAATGTTGCGCTAAAAGTTAGTCAAACAGAAGAAAAGGATTCTTATCAAGTTGCAGGACGTGGTGAATTACAACTTGGTATATTAATTGAAACCATGCGTCGTGAAGGATTTGAATTATCTATCAGTAGACCTCGCGTTTTATTTAAAGAAGATGAAAATGGTAAAAGGCTTGAACCTATTGAAGAAATTCAAGTTGACGTTGATGATGAATTTGTTGGAGTTGTAGTTGCGTCACTGAGCCAACGTAAAGGTGAAATGATTGACATGCGACCATCAGGTGGCGGTAAGACTAGAGTAACATTTTTAGGACCATCTAGAGGTCTCATCGGTTATCACAGTCAGTTCTTAACTGAAACTCGTGGCACAGGTATTATGAATCGCGTTTTCCATGAGTATGGACCTTATAAGGGAGCTATTGAAGGAAAACGTAATGGCGTATTAATTTCCAACGGTGATGGTGACGCTGTTGCCTATGCTTTATGGAATTTAGAAGATCGTGGAAAAATGTTTATCCATCCTAACGTTCCCGTTTATCAAGGAATGATTATTGGTGAACATAATCGTGATAATGATTTAGAAGTTAACCCTTTAAAGGCTAGACAATTATCCAACGTTAGAGCTTCTGGAAAGGATGAAGCCATGCGCCTTACTCCTCCAGTCATTATGTCATTAGAACAAGCTATCAGCTATATTCAAGATGATGAGAGAGTGGAAGTAACTCCTAAATCAATTCGTTTGCGTAAAGCTATACTAAATCCAAATGATCGTAAAAAAGCTCAAAAATCAAATGAGGATTAAAACTTTAGTTAGATAAATTTACTGCAGTAGTTGACATTTGATCTTACATTTAATAAAAAATAATGTATTAAAAATACAGATAAAAAAATGGAAGGTCACAATGAATTTACATCAAAAAATAATAAAGCCAAATTAGGTTTACTTGAATTAGCTAAGAGCCTTGGTAGCATATCATCATCATGTAAAGCCATGGGATATAGTAGAGATAGTTATTACAGATTTAAAGAACTGTATGAAACTGGTGGGGCGAAGAAGCATTGTATGAAATTAGTCGAAGAAAGCCAATAATAGCGAATAGAGTTGATCCAGTGATAGAGAAAGCAGTAATGGATATGGGCGCAATAGAATATCCAGCATATGGTCAGCTAAGAGTATCAAATGAGCTTAAAAAGACTGGTATTCTTGTATCACCTGGAGGAGTGAGGTCAATTTGGTTACGTAATGATTTAAACAATATCAGTAAAAGGCTTAAAGCATTAGAAGCAAAGATGGCTCAGGATGGTATTGTTCTTACTGAAGCTCAATTACAAGTGCTAGAGAAGCGTCGTAATGAAAAAGAAGCTCATGGAGAAATTGAGGCTCAGCATCCAGGTTATTTAGGATGTCAGGATACGTACTATGTAGGAAATTTTAAAGGGATAGGTAAGATTTATTCTCAGGTATTTATTGATAGCTATACTAGGGTAGCGGATGCTAAACTATAAAACAGCTATTACTTGCTGCTGATATGCTTAATGACCGCGTGTTACCATGGTACGAGACCCAAGGGATACCAATACTTCGTATTCTTACAGATCGTGGGTCAGAATATAAGGGAAATATAGAGCATCACGCTTTTGAGTTATTTCTTAGCATAGAAGGTATAGAACATACTACAACTAAGGCATATTCTCCTCAAACAAACGGTATGTGTGAGCGTTTTAATAAAACAATGAAACAAGAATTCTTTGATGCAGCTATGCGTAAAAAGATTTATACTGAACTTGACGATTTACAATTAGATCTTGATATTTGGTTAGAGCATTTCAATAATGAGCGACCACATTCAGGAAAATATTGTTATGGGAAAACTCCTATGCAAACTTTTCAAGATAGTAAGAAATTAGCTGTTGAAAAGAATAATGAAATCTTGTATCTTGAATACTCCTCTGACAGTCAAAATTTAACTGACAATCAGGTGCAAAATTTATAGTGCCTGTAAAATCAAATCTTGACTTCTACAGCTTATAATTATTAAGGTATAACCTGCGCAATAAGAAGGTACTTGCTGTGTCATGCTGAAATAAATTCAGCATCTCGCTAAATTTATGATAGATTCTGAAACAAGTTCAGGTGACCTACTCATTCAACGTTTCGGGCTTATTTTGCTAATCTATATAATTAAAAGTATAAGAACTATTGCGTTTATTAAATAATAGATTAAGTTACTATTAGTAACTTAATCTATTATTTATATGGAAGATATTTTAATTATTGGCATGAAAAGTTTACCCATTGCTAATATTCAAACAAATTACTTAATAAGCTAAATTTTCTTAACCAAAAAACTCTAAAAAAGTACCAATGGATAGTAATCCTACAGCTTCTTTTTGATCTCTTGTCAGTTTTGTTTGTTGTTGCTGAAATTCTGGCATATTCTACCTAACATTTTTATTCCAATTATTAATCAAGATACAATTCTTTAACTTAAAAAATTTTTTAAATTAATACTTAAACTACCTACTACTGTACAAATCTCTTATTAATAACATCTCTACTTTTTTCTCTTATTTTCCTCTATTTTGTCTAACATTGGCAATATAGTAAGTATATCTTGCAAACTTTCATCCTCAACAATGGCTAAATCCTGCATAGAAGTTTCGATATTTTTATTTTGCAGATTAATCTTAGCAGATACTACATAACTATGAATTACTCCTAAAATATCCAACTCATTAAATTGTTCTAAAATATATTTTTATAATTTTGACATATAGATAACCATAATAATTTCGGTAGAGGTTATTGTTGGATAACCTCTACCAATAATAGAAAATAAAGAAACAAACTAGCTATAAAGTGATAATATAATATTTTTAGAAATGCAATAAGGCTTTTTACTTAAATTAATGCTATTGTAACCTTTAGCTAATTAATTTTTTATTAATAATTACAACCTATCCTATTAAACAGGTGAATTAATGTACAAAACCTTTTAAATTCTGGATATAAACTGACAATAATAAATTATAAAAATATCTTGCATTTTCTATTATTATAACGCTCTTAACTTATAATAAAATCAATCTAATTTGATTCTATTTTTTAGAATAAATTCAGGAGATTTTATATGTCTTTAAAATATATCATTACTGCTAACTGGTCCTCAAATAATATATCGACTTGGTATAAACGTTAAATATTAGGATCACCAACGTTACTAACAAAGATCTTTATGAACCAAGAATCAGTTTTGATACCAGCGCAATAGAAAATATATCAGGAGAAATTAGAGCTTATACTGGTGTTATTCAAGGTAAGCTTAGTCAACATGTGAGTTTGCTAAAAGCAAAATCAACCATCACTCTTACATTTGATGTAAATTTTTCTCAAACAACTTCTAACCCAGAATTACCAACAAACTTTAAATTAAATGACGAGCCAATATTAATAGCTGAAGATCTTAACCCTCCAACAAAAGTAGAAAGTGCAGAATTAGCCTCTTCTACCCCAAAAGCTATTAATCTAAAATGGCCTGAAAGTATTGATAAGGAAACTGGAGTTAATTATTATTTAGTACAGTACAGATCTAAAGATGGTAAACAGTTAACGCAGGAAACCAGTACAAATAATATTTCATTACAAGGCTTAGACTCTAATACTGAATATACATTTAAAATAAGCGCTGTTGATTATTCTGGTAATCATTCAGATTGGAGCAAAGAATTTTCTTTCTCAACTTCTGAACCTTTAAAAGGACCAGCTCCCTGGCAATCCGGTTTATGGATTAAGTGTGCTCCTTTTATTGATGCAACTAGTTGGCCTACTCCACCAGCAGATGAATGGTCTAAAGCAACTGGAATAAAATATTATTTCCTAGGATTTGCTACAGGAGCAGAAATTAATGGAAAATATAAAGCTTGTTGGGGTGGGAATGCAACCATAACTGATGGGTAATACTCAAAAAAGCTACCCAGGCGATCTAACTATTTCTAACTATTATAAACCTTATATAAATAATATTAGGGGAGATGTAATAATATCTTTTGGTGGAGCTGCTAACTTACCAATAGAAAATTATATGACTAATATAGGAGAGCTTATTTCTAATTATAGCGATATTATTAAAAATTACTCTTTAAAAGCTATAGGTTTTGATTTTGAGGGTAGTTTTCTAGCTGATAACACAGCTTTAAATAGACATATAGTAGCAATTACTGAAGTAATTCAAGAAAATCCTGAATTAAAAATTTCTTATACATTATCTGTAAATGGCGCACCTGGATTAATGGGACTTAACTTAAATGGCGAGATATTTCTTAAAAAATTATCAGAGGCTGGTATAAAACCTTCTTTAATTAATGCTATGTTTATGGAATTTAGTAAAGATTCAAATACTAATTATTTTGAATGTATACGTTTTTCAATAGAAGGAACGAACTCTCTAACTCCAGAAGTTAATCAAAGAGGACTAATAAGACAAATTGAAGAAATTTATCCTGGCAGGCTTCCTATAGGCATATTCCCTATGTTTGGAAGGAATATAAATGGGAAAATATTCACGCTAGAAGATCAGCAAAAATTAAATAAATATTCTTTAGAAAAAAATATTGCTGTTTTAACTGGTTGGGATGCAACTCGTGATATGAATTATACATCTCAAGAAATTGGGCTTCCTAACCATAAATCAGGAGATTTTTCGATAATTATTGCTGAATATAATCCAGAATTACTTGGAGAAAGTTCTGAATAATATATAATTTGAAATAGTTGGAGTTATTTTATTAATACCAACTATTTCAAATAAGCTTAAAGATTCAGTAATAGTTTTTCTGGATTTTCAATTAATTCTTTTATTTTAACTAAAAATGTTACTGCTTCTTTGCCATCAATGATTCGATGATCGTATGATAGCGCAACATACATCATTGGCCGTATTTCTACTTTACCATTAATAGCTACTGGTCTTTCTTCTGTTTTATGCAAACCTAAAATACCTGATTGTGGCGGGTTGATAATAGGAGTAGATAATAATGATCCGTAAACCCCACCATTAGAAATGGTAAATGTCCCACCTGTCAAATCAGCCATTGATAATTTCCCTTCTCTAGCTTTCTTACCAAAATTAGCGATCTCTTTTTCAATTTCTGCAAAGTTTAGCTTATCAGCTCCTTTAAGAACCGGTACTACTAAACCTTGTTCTGTACCAACAGCAATACCAATATCATAATAATTTTTATATATTATATCATCGCCTTCTATTTCGGCATTTACTGATGGAATAGCCTTAAGAGCTGCAACTGTTGCCTGTATAAAAAATGATAAGAATCCTAATTTAATACCTTGTTTTTTCTCAAATTCATCACGATACTGAATTCTTAGACTAATAACTTTCGACATATCAATTTCATTGAAAGTCGTTAAAATAGCAGCTGTATTTTGGGATTCTTTTAGACGACCAGCTATAGTTTTACGAAGTCTAGACATTCTTACTCGCTCAACTGGCTTATCATTCGAATTCTGCTCTTTGTTATCTGGAGCAGAAGAAGCTGGATTCTTAATAACTTCTAAAACATCTTCTTTAGTAATTCTGCCATCTCTACCAGTACCAGCAATATTATTAGCGTCTAATTTATTTTCAGTAACTAGTTTTTTTACAGAAGGAGCAAGTGTCTGATTATCAGCTTCAGCTACTGGCGCAGCTGCAGCTTGCGCTTGTGGCGCTACTTTATTATTCGATTCAACTTTAGGTGAAGCTACTTCTCCTTCAGTAATTTGCCCAACAATATGACCTACTCCTACAGTATCGCCTTCATTTTTCAGTACTTTACTTATTGTTCCAGAAGCAAGAGCGTTAATTTCTAATGTTACTTTCTCTGTTTCCAACTCTAAGATCAATTCATCAACTTTTACCGAATCTCCTGCTTTTTTATGCCATTTAGCAATAGTAGCTTCTGATACAGATTCTCCTAGTGACGGTACCTTAATATCAACACTCATATTATTCTTTCTCCTTTGATATCCTTTTAATAATTTATTTCATTCCTAGATTTTTACTAGTGATAACTGTCATGGCAAAGGAGCGTTAGCGACTTTGGCCATCCAGACATGCTTACAGAAGCTGGATGGCCACGCTCACTTACGTTCGCTCGCCATGACGATAAACTTCTTCAATTAAACTAACGCTTTCTCAAGCAGTTCCTTTTGTTGTCTACTATGAACATAAGGAGAACCGGTAGCTGGAGAAGCAGACTCGCTTCTTCCTACATATTTAAAGCGATCATTAACTCCAGCAATTTTTAAACAATCATTCAAACGATCTTGAACAAAGTTCCATGCTCCCATATTTTTTGGCTCTTCTTGACACCAAATAAATTCTGTAGCCTTATTATATTTGCTTAATATTTTAGTAATAAAATCTTGTTCAAATGGATATAATTGCTCAAGTCTAATAATAGCAATATTAGAAATATTCTTTTCTAATCTCATTTCTAATAAATCATAATATACTTTACCACTACATAATATAACACGAGTGACTTGCTTAGCATCTATATTATTATCAATTTCATCTAATACTGGACTAAAGCTGGTATTTTTATCAAGCTCAGCAAGATTAGATACAACCATTTTATGCCTTAATAAAGACTTTGGCGACATAACTATTAATGGTTTACGGCTATCGCTGCAAATTTGACGGCGTAATAAATGGAAAAGTGATGCTGGGGTTGTTGGATATGCTACCTGAATATTATTTATAGCGGCAAGTTGCAAAAATCTTTCCAATCTCGCAGAACTATGCTCAGCCCCCTGCCCTTCATAACCATGCGGCAATAGAGCAACCACTCCACTCATTCTTAGCCATTTATCTTCGCAAGCCGAAATAAATTGATCAAAAATAACTTGCGCGCCATTAGCAAAATCCCCAAATTGCGCTTCCCAAATTACCAAATTTTTAGGATTAACTAATGAGTAACCAAACTCAAAACCAAGTACTGAATATTCTGATAGATTACTGTCGGCAATTTCAAAATACCCTTGATCTTTAGAGATATTATTTAAAGGAATATAAATATTATTATCTACCTGACTATGCAAAACGCTATGACGATGAGAGAAAGTACCACGCCCAGAATCTTGACCAGTAAAACGAATATTCGTACCAGAATTTAATAGGCTAGCAAAAGCTAATTGCTCTGCGGTTGCCCAATCGATAGCTTTATCCTGTTTTAAATTATCTTCTCTTTCTTTAAATAATTTTGCAAGCTTGTTATTTAAAGAAAAATCTTTTGGAATTTGGCAAAGCTTTATCCCTAAATCTTTCAAAATATTTTTATCAACGCCTGTAGCAATTGCGCCAGAACTAAATCTCTTATAGCCTGCCCATAATTTTTCAAAATATTGTGGCTCTGGTTGATAATTTTTAGCTTGTTCGTACTCTTTATCTAGCTTTGCTTTAAACTGTTCTTTTAAACTAGTTAAATAACTCTGCTCAATTACTGAATTATTCAATAATTTATTAGCGTAAATAGCAGCTGGAGTCTGTTTGCTTTTAATAACATTATACATAGGCGCTTGAGTATACATTGGCTCATCGCCTTCATTATGACCATATTTACGATAGCATGTTATTTCAATAACTACGTCTTTAGCAAATTTTTGCCTATAATTCATAGCAATGCTAGTAGCTTTTAATACTGCCTCAATATCATCACCGTTAACATGCATGATAGGAATATTAATGATTTTAGCAAATTCAGTAGAATATCTACTTACTCTAGTATCACCGCTATTAGCTGTGAAACCAACTTGGTTATTAATGACAAAATGGACAATTCCTCCAACATGATAGGGTTTTAATTCTGACATAGATAGGCTTTCAGCAACAACACCTTGCCCACAGAAAGCGCTATCTCCATGCACTAAAATACCTACTGTTTTTTTGCGACTAACATCCTTCACTTGGTCTTGCTTTGCTCGCACCTTACCAGCGACAACTGGGTTCACCGCTTCCAAATGAGATGGATTAAAAGCCATAGAAAGATGTATTGATGATTTATCTCTTACTCTATCCGATGAATAACCAACATGATATTTTACATCTCCTGAAATACCTAAATCATCAGGAAAGAAACTACCGGTCATAAAACCAGACATAATAGCCTTATAAGGCTTAGACATTACTTTTGCTAAGGTACTTAATCTACCACGGTGAGCCATACCTATGACAACGCCTTCAATCTCATAATCCATAGCTAGATCTATTGCCTTATCTATGGCAACTACTGTGGCATCTCCACCTTCTACTGAAAAACGCTTGGCGCCTGGAAATTTTATATGAAGATATTGTTCAAAGCCTTCTACTTCTACTAAATCTTGGAGAATCTTTTTTTTATCTTTTAATAAAGGAATTTCATCTTGATTTTCTATTTGATTAAATAACCAAGATCTTTCTTCTTGATTTATTATGTGATCAAACTCAACTGCTATGGTTTTTGCATATGCTAAATCAAGCAATTGGACTAATTCACCTAAGCTGCAACTTTCTACCCCTAAAAATTCATCTTTAATATCGATGATATTATCTTTTTGCTCTTCACTAAAACCAAAATTTTCAATATTAAGTCCTAGGTCATTTTTTGTCTTAGTCACTTCAAGATCCAATGGATCAAGTTTTACTAAATAATGACTATATTCACGATAGGCGGCTATCATCTCTTTAGCTTTTAAGCTATCCGCTAAACCAGAAGATTCAGTAATATTTTTAGAAACCGCTTTATCAGATTTAATAATAATCTTTGCGGTAGTTTTATTAGTTGGTTTCTGATCGTTATTATCTTTAATATTTTGAAAGTAATTTTGCCAACTTTCATCAACTAAATTTTTATTCAATAAATATCGTTGATATAGCTCCTCTACAAAAACAGCATTACCTCCAAATAAAAAACTATTTTGTTTAAAATCTTTCATCTATCTTATTCCTTCTTATCATGAACCAAAATTTAAACATGGTTTAACATTATTTATATATAATTTTAAGTTGAAAAAACAAGCATTTTTCCAAATTTACAAAATCCTTTTTACTCTTTCTCCCATAGAACAACTACCTTTACTATTTAAGTCATCAATTGATGATTTCTCTAAAGCATGTATTAAGAATGTGTTATTAGAAATATCAACTGTTACTGTACCTGGAGTCAAAGTAATTGAGTTAGTATATAATATAATATTTGCGTCATTTTCCTGGCAGTGTTCAATACGTTCAAATACTGGCTTCAAATTAAGATCTTTCCGCCATATAATTTTTATTACCGCTAAACTAGATGTTAGCACCTCCTTTATTAACCAAATAAAATAACTAATAGAACGATAATTTATATAATGTTTTTTAGGTATCAAATTAAATTTAACTGCCAAAAGATATGCTATTATCGGTATGACTACTAAGTATATTAATTCTAAAACCCCAGAGGGAATTCCAATGAGTCCTAATAATAGCAATGATAAAGTAATTAAAGTAAAAATCTTAGTGAGCATTCATCTCTTCATTTTTAACATTAATATTTGATAAAAAAGGTAATAACATCATCATCACAACAAATAATAAACTTATTGATCCAAAGATATTATTTATCGCAATAACAAACGCTTGTTTATTAACATTAGCAGCCAGTAAAAAATATCGGTATGTTAAATAAATGAATAATATACCTATTAAAACTAAACCATATTTATAATAAGGGTGAGTTTTATATTTTTCGTATAATTTATACATATTCAAAACTAATTAAATTTTTTATTAATAAAATAGCATATTGGTATAGAAATCATGTAAATTAATGCAGCCGTTGGTAGTAGATACCATGGATATATTATAAGACCTATAATAATTACCGCAAAAGCAACCATTACTAATGATAAATACTCATGTTTGATATTAATATTTTTTGTCGAAAAAGTTGGCAATCTACTGGCAAGTAAAAAAGCAACTATAATAATATATAAGTCTATTGTTATAGTATGAGAACGAAAATTAATACCGATTAGGCTACCCATTTCAAAATCTAAAATCATAGGTACTAGAGCAAGCAAAGCTCCGCAAGGAGCAGGCACGCCTGTAAAGAAATTCTCTATCTTTTTATTACTGCCAACTTCTTGAAAGATAGTTGTATTGAATCTTGCAAGTCTTAAGGTCATACAAACAATGAATAATAATATACATCCCCATGAAAGGATTTTATATTCATATTGCTGGAATGACCATAAATATACTAGCAAGGCTGGAATTACTCCAAAATTAGCAAAATCGCATAATGAATCTAATTCTGCGCCAAATGGGCTAGTAGCATTTAACATTCTTGCGACTCTGCCATCGATACCATCAATTATCGCAGCGATCAAAACGCAATATACAGCCTTTTCCCATCTACCATCTAAACCAAATCTAATAGCACTCACTCCAACTACTAGACCTAGTAAGGTAATAAAATTAGGAATTAATTTAATAAATGGAATTGATTTTCTTATTTTCACTTTACGTATTTTTAGCAATTTATACCTAATATTAAATTTGATATAATAATTGACAAATTTATCTTTGTATATAACACAAGTTACTAAATTGAGATTATTATGTTATCCCAAACTTGTTTCAGGATCCACTGTAAATCTTAGAGAGATGCTGAAATAAATTCAGCATGACATCCCTACTTAATCCATTTAGTACTAATTATCTTTTTTCAAATTTAAGTTCAGATGTTTTTTTGGTTTTAAAATCAGCAATAATAGTTTCACCACCAACAGCAGTTTGCCCCTCAGTAACACATAAAGCAGTTTTCAGAGGTAAATAAACATCTACCCTACTACCAAAACGTATAATACCATATCTATCACCGACTCTTACTTCTGACCCTTCTTCTAGATCACATAATATTCTTCTAGCTATTAATCCAGCTATTTGAACAAAAACAACTTTATGCCCAGTATTTGTTTCCATCAGAACTGACTGACGTTCATTATAAATACTAGCTTTATCAAGAGAAGCATTAAAAAACTTTCCAGGGTTATAATGTAGAGAAAGAATTTTACCATTAGCTGGTATTCTATTTACGTGTACGTTAAAAATATTTAGAAAAATACTAACTCTAATCATTTCTTGATCACCTAACCCAAGCTCGGCTGGCGGTACTGCCTCAGTGATTTTCTGAATCATCCCATCAGCAGGGCTAATTATTAGATCGTCATTTAGAGGAGTAAAGCGATCTGGATTTCTAAAGAAATATGCGCACCATATTGTTGCAATAAATCCTATATACCCAAGAATAGTACTAAAAGTAGCAAGCAAAAAAGTAATTGCGGCAGAACTTACAATAAATATGTAACCTTCTCGATGAATAATTTTAGCAAAATCACTATATTGTTTCATTTTGTTCCTCTATTTGATCTCAATATTATTTAGTTTCTTCATCATCTTCTATACCATCATACTCAGAATCCATAGCATCTAGGTCACTATCAGTTTCTTCTGACGCAGTATTTTGTGAAGCGTTTTCATCCTCTTCTTGAGCTGAACCAAGTGCATAAACGCATAATTCCTCAAGTAATACCTTATTTTTTTTAGCAAGTTCTTGCAACTTTGCCACAGCATCCATTACTTCAGCTGGTATTGTCCCACCGCGTTGTTCTGATACAAACCAAGCTTGAAAATGCAAGGGATGATGTCCTGGCTCTGGTTGTCCTATATATATAGTAAAAGGAGCTACTTGCCCATTAAAATCACAATTAACGCTAAATTTTTTCATAAATATTTTATTAAATTAGGTTATACTGTTACTAGATTCCTTACAAAGAATTTACAGTAAAAATCTAAGTAATTGATATGTTATATGTTATAATAAAAAAAGAAAGAATTTTTATACTTAACTATGTGAATATTTCTCTAAATGAGAAATGAACGCTATTTTTATATTAGTTTTGTTACATGGAGATCTGTACTAACTGTCATGGCGAGTGAATGTAATGAGTGTACCCTCCAGTTATCAGTCATCCATCAGCTTGTTTCAAGATCTATTTACTTAGAGAAATGCTGAAATAAACTGACGCATGACACTCCTAATGACAACCTTACTGCATTAAAACACATAGCTTCAAACTCTCTTCTAGCTACCATTTTCTTTTACTGTAATAGGTAAAATTTAGAAAAATTTTATCTATATTTTCGGAGGATAAATATAATTCTTAAAACTGGCATCGTCAAGATGGATTTATTGGATATTGATCTTTCAATCAATAGCAAAATTAAACGATAATATGAGAGGGAGAGGGGCATAAAGCCAAAATAATAGCTATTATTTATATTAATTTGTTATACTTTATTCTTTGAATTTTTCTACAAGTTCAGGATTTGTAGCAATAAACATTTTACCATTATTTATTATCACTCCACCAGATTCCTTAACAATCAACTCAAAACCAGCATTTAAGCTATAATCTAGCGATGAAAAATAAACAACGTCTACTTTTCCAGATATTAGCATCAAAATCCCATAGCAATGAGATCCAAAAACTCTAGCATTTTTTAAAAATGGCAAATCTGTTGTAATATCATCAATAGCTACTAAAAAATTATTAAGGCTAGTACGACCAGAAACTCTAAGTCTGCCAAGATTAGAATCGTCATTCTCTGACCTAACTCCTTGACCTTTTTCTACATAATAAACACGATCAATAGCAGGAAAATTTATTACTGAGCAAGTTGTTGTTAAAGCCCCATTAATTTTCTTTAAACATGTTATAGATAAAGCAAAGAGTGGTATACTTCTCTCTAAATTCTCTATATTATCAATAGGATTAATAATAAATATTATTTCTTCCGAAGATATATTATCTAAATCCAACTCAAATTTATCCTTTGGAAAAAATAAATGCTTGCTATATTTTTGTAATTCATCACGTAATATTTCTTGAGCTTTAGCATATGATCTACTACAAAAATCATTATTTCCTTTGCTAGATCTTTGTAACATCGATAATTCTAAAAAATCTCTGCGTAGAAACTTAACAGCTTTATGCGAAGCATTAATGATTATATTAGTTATATTTTCCATATAATTATTACTTAGCACGCTCAACAAAACTGAGATCTTCAGTTTTAACTACTATTTTTTCTCCTACCACCAAATAAGGAGGAACCATTACTCTTATACCATTAGTTAGAATTGCTGGCTTATATGAAGATGTTACGGTAGCTCCTTTAATTACTGGATCAGTTTCAGCAATTTCACTAATAACTGTTTGTGGCAATTCAACATTTAAAGGTGTATCTTCATAAAACTGTACCTTTAAAGTCATACTATCTTCAAGAAATGGTAAACGCTCATCTAGCAGCTCTTTATCAATTAAAATCTGCTCAAATGTCTCATTATCCATCAACACCAGCTTATCATCTTCAAAATATAAAAATTGTAAATCTCTATGCTCAAGCTGAGCTTTTTCAACATAGTCAGATGAACTGAAGCGCTCATTAAGCTTAGTACCAGTTTTTAAATTTTTCATCTCTAACTGAATATAAGCTGGACCTTTACCTGGTTTTGTATGTTCAGGATTTTTACTTACAACCCATAAATCGCCATTATGTACTAGAACATTCCCTACTCTAATCGAATTTGCCGTAATTTTCATATCTTAATCACTTACCTTAAATTATCTCTTACTAAATCATGAATATATTATAATTTTCTTAAAGAAAATTATATAAGTCTGTTATACTTCCATTACCATACGAATTGGAGCATAATACAATATTTATCACACCAATTTAGGATAGAAGAGTTATAGTAAAAATATACAATAACTGTTATAAACACAAGTAATTATCATTAATTATATATTAAAAGAAAATATCATATAATTATGACCGCAAACGTACTTATAGTTGATGACATAGCATCAAATATTAAATTGCTAGAAGCAAAATTATTGGGAGAATATTATGTGGTTTTTACTGCTAGTAATGGTAAAGATGCACTTAATATACTTGAAAATACTAAAATTGATGTTGTGTTGCTTGATGTCATGATGCCTGATATGGATGGTTTTGAAACTTGCAGAAAAATTAAATCTAATCCACAAACTAATCATATACCAGTTATTATGGTTACCGCCTTATCAGACCTCGAAGATCGGGTAAAAGGACTTGAGGCTGGCGCAGATGAATTTCTAACGAAGCCTATTGATGATACGGCCCTTTTTGCCAGAGTAAAATCTCTTACTAGAATGAAAGCGGTAGTAGATGAATTAAAGCTAAGAAATACTACTAACGCTAAACTTGGCGCTTCTATTATAGAAATGAAAGATAGTTTTGCAGATAGTAAAATACTATTAGTTAACGATGATGTTGTACAAGCAAAGAATATAACAAAAATTTTATTGAATCTTACTAGCCAAGTTAAAGTTATTACTGATATCAACGAGCTAGAGAATGATACTAGCGATTATATGCCTGATCTAGTCATTATTAGTAGTGAATTAGAGCAAAATGATCCTCTAAGAATGTGCGTAACGTTAAGAGCTAATGCTAAATTTCGTGATATTGCCATAATATTACAAGCTCAAGAAGAAGACAAATCAATGATACTAAAAGCTCTTGAATTAGGTATTAATGACTATTTCTTCTACCCTATTGACATGAATGAATTACTTGCAAGAACTAAAACTCAACTAAGAAAAAAACATTATCAAGATAATTTACGCAATGCCTTAGAACTTAGTATCAACCTATCAATTAAAGATGGTTTAACTGGTGTATTTAATCGACATTATTTTGATACTCATATAAAACAAATGGTTAACAAAGCTACTAATAGCAAAAGATCTTTATGTCTTTTAATGTGCGATATTGATCATTTTAAACAAGTTAATGATACCTACGGTCATCAAGCAGGTGATATATTATTAAAAGCCGTAGCTAATATTCTAAAAAATATCTTTAGAGTAACGGATTTAATCGCTAGATTTGGTGGGGAAGAATTCTCTATTCTTATAGACGATATAGCGCTAAATGACGCTATTTATATTGCTGAAAAAGTTCGTAAAGAAATAGAATCAATAGATTTTAAAGTTAAAACACAACAAGAACCTATTAAAAAAACGATTTCTATTGGCGTAACAGAATATAAAATAGGCGAAACCATTAATAATTTTATAGAACGAGCAGATAAAGCTTTATATCAAGCAAAAAATACTGGCAGAAATAAAGTAGTAAATCTTTAAATTTTTATCTTTTTATGTTATTTAACTTTGAAACAAAGCAAATAACAGATTGTCTTAAAAAGATTAATATAACTTAACTAAATTCAAAGATTACAACATGGACAGTAACATTATTTCAAAAGATTATCGTAAACTACCTTATAGACCTGGCGTCGGTATGATGATAATTGATAAAAATAGCCATGTCTTTGTTGGTAAAAGAATTGATACTAAAACACAGGCTTGGCAAATGCCGCAAGGCGGCATAAATCTAGGAGAAACTCCAAGCGTTGCGGCTCTTAGAGAAATGTCAGAAGAAATAGGCTGTAATAAAGGATATATTATTGCAGAAAGTAAATATTGGTATAGCTACGACTTACCGCAGACATTAGTTCCTAAACTATGGGGTGGAAATTTCCGTGGTCAAAAACAAAAATGGTTTTTAATTAAATTTACTGGTAGCAACGAAGAGATTAATATTCATACCAATACTCCGGAATTTGAAGACTGGCGTTGGGCAGAGCTTGATGAATTATTATCAATTATAACTCCGTTTAAACGCAAGCTTTATAAAGCAGTAATCAAAGAATTTTCTGTAATTATTAATAATTACAAATCAATTTATTAGAGTTTTTGTATAAATTAAAGAAGCTTTCAAGATTTTGATTCGGGTGATGTAGAAGTCAAGATTTGATCTTACAGGCACTATAAATTTTGCACCTGGTTGTCAGTTAAATTTTGACTGTCAGAGGAGTATTCAAGATACAAGATTTCATTATTCTTTTCAACAGCTAATTTCTTACTATCTTGAAAAGTTTGCATAGGAGTTTTCCCATAACAATATTTTCCTGAATGTGGTCGCTCATTATTGAAATGCTCTAACCAAATATCAAGATCTAATTGTAAATCGTCAAGTTCAGTATAAATCTTTTTACGCATAGCTGCATCAAAGAATTCTTGTTTCATTGTTTTATTAAAACGCTCACACATACCGTTTGTTTGAGGAGAATATGCCTTAGTTGTAGTATGTTCTATACCTTCTATGCTAAGAAATAACTCAAAAGCGTGATGCTCTATATTTCCCTTATATTCTGACCCACGATCTGTAAGAATACGAAGTATTGGTATCCCTTGGGTCTCGTACCATGGTAACACGCGGTCATTAAGCATATCAGCAGCAAGTAATAGCTGTTTTATAGTTTAGCATCCGCTACCCTAGTATAGCTATCAATAAATACCTGAGAATAAATCTTACCTATCCCTTTAAAATTTCCTACATAGTACGTATCCTGACATCCTAAATAACCTGGATGCTGAGCCTCAATTTCTCCATGAGCTTCTTTTTCATTACGACGCTTCTCTAGCACTTGTAATTGAGCTTCAGTAAGAACAATACCATCCTGAGCCATCTTTGCTTCTAATGCTTTAAGCCTTTTACTGATATTGTTTAAATCATTACGTAACCAAATTGACCTCACTCCTCCAGGTGATACAAGAATACCAGTCTTTTTAAGCTCATTTGATACTCTTAGCTGACCATATGCTGGATATTCTATTGCGCCCATATCCATTACTGCTTTCTCCATCACTGGATCAACTCTATTCGCTATTATTGGCTTTCTTCGACTAATTTCATACAATGCTTCTTTGCCCCACCAGTTTCATACAGTTCTTTAAATCTGTAATAACTATCTCTACTATATCCCATAGCTTTACATGATGATGATATGCTACCAAGGCTCTTAGCTAATTCAAGTAAACCTAATTTGGCTTTATTATTTTTTGATGTAAATTCATTGTGACCTTCCATTTTTTTATCTGTATTTTTAATACATTATTTTTTATTAAATGTAAGATCAAATGTCAACTACTGCATATATAAGTGTTTTAAGTTGAAATTCATCCTTAGTTTCAAAGATTTTACCAGATGTAATTATTTTTAATACATCTTGCGTATGTTTGCGTCCTAAAATTTCAAAAGAAGAAGAAAGTCTGCTATAATCTTACGCTATTTTACTGTCTATATATCTTTTAGTTTTCTTGCTTTTTCCATAAGCTTATTTACTTTATTAAGCCACTCTTTTGCTTCCTCTCCTTTATAATCTGAAATAGCTTTTTGCGCAGTAGAATCAAGAATTGTAGAACCTGCTACATATTCTGCAATTTTATCAAAATTTGTTGTACTTACTCCGAATTTGATTAAGTTATTACTTTGCGTTTTAAGGCATGTACTTGAAATATATTGTTTTACATAGTTAGTACCAGATGAGATGTATTCACCAACAAATGGGATTAAAGATGCGCTTTTTGTCACTAAAGAAATAATAAGGTTCTTCTCTTTTTTAAAAGTAATAACTCCACTTGCTATGCTTTGGGCTGCAGTAAAACTAGTACCAAATTCACAGACAAAACCTTTGTAATATTCTGCTAAATAAGTGTTACATTTTATTATTACTTCTACGTTCTTCTTTATTTCTTCAAACCTGAGTGTGCTTTCTCGGAATTTGCCTTTAAAAGTATTTAGTGCGTGTTTAACAGTAGCCATTTCTTCTTTTAATTTCTCTATACCATCTTTATCTGTTTTTTCCAGCTTTTCAAAATTTATCTTAAGAGTTGCATGGTGTTTTATACATTCTTATAACTCTTCATTTAGAGTCTTTGTTTATGGATTTTCATGATCTAATTTTGTAATCCTATTTTGGACATACAATATTATTTCTTCTAATATAATAAGGCTCGCAAGAGTTTCATTAATAAATTTTATATTTCCGGAGGTAAGACCTTTTGTCTTACCATTATCCATAAAATATTTTGCTTTATTTAGGTCTAGTAAAGCAAGACTATTCTCGCCAATATTCTTATACTTCTGCTATAATAGGGTAATGGATTATCAGGATCAAGCTTTATTGCTTTGTTATATTCTACTATTGCTTCTTCGTATTTGCCAAGATTTGTTAAAGTAATGCCTTTGAGGATATATACCTCTATATTCTTTGGATCGAGAGCTATTACTTTGTTAAGCTCTACTATAGCTTCTTCATACTTGCCAAGTAAATATAACTCATATCCGTTATCACAATATTCTGATGCAGATTTTAGTTTATTCATCATAGACCATTAAAATTAATGATTAGATTAGATTTTTTAGTGCTAATCATAATTAACATTAATTATTTTTAAAATGTTAACTAATACTAATATTTTATAAAAATACAACTTGAATTTGAATAAATTAAATCTTAAGAAATGGAGAGTAAGAAAAGAATATTTTTTAAATTTATAAAATTTTATTAAATAAAGGGGCAGATAACCTATCTACAAAAGTAAAATTTAAAAAGAATTATAGGAGTATATGATAAAGTTAATTTCTGGAGCGCTAAAAACTTTCAAAGGTTCGACAATAGAGAGAAAAAAAAACTAATAATTTTAGTATTTTCAAACCTAAAGTTAAAAGGCCACAAACCTGAATATATCTTGCGTTCACCGTTTGATATGTTTGTAAAATTACCAAAAAATGAAGAATGGCGCGTCCTAAAGGATTCGAACCTCTGACCTACGGATTAGAAATCCGTTGCTCTATCCAGCTGAGCTAAGGACGCATAAATGAAGAATTATGTATAACTTTTCATAAGCCATTGTTTTATATCAGTTCAATTTGCTTTTTTCAAGTGTAAAAATAAATATTTAGAAAGTATAAATCTATTAGCAGATATAATTTAACTGATACATTCTAAAGATTTAAATTATTATTATTTTGTAGTTTTACAATTGCAATCATCATATTCTCCTTCAAAATCTAATTTAATTTTAGGAAAACGCTTTAATAAGTCATTTTTTATTTTTTAGAACATGTAATTTTACAATTACTACCTAGATTTATATAAGATAGTTTTGGTAACTTCTTTATAGAATCTGGTAATGTTGCTAAATTGTTTCCCCTTAAGTTAAGTTTTTCAAGAGATTTCAAGGACTCTATGCTTTTGGGTATAAAATCAAGATTATTATAAGATAGATTTAAATCCTTAATTCCTGATAAGAAAAATACAACATCAGGGATCTCTTTTAACCCATTTCTGCCTAAGTTTAGTGAGTAATCCATGTCATTTGATTTATACTTGCAGGAAATAGTACATTAGCTTCTTCTTTTGATACTTTTGAATTATCAATATTTCTGTTATCTAGAGCGCCATAAAGTACTATTTCTCTTAAAGTTTTCAGATCAGAGATATTTTCTGGAAGTCTTACATTCATGCTGCAGCCATTTCCATTATCAATATTTAACTTTTGTAGATTCTTTAAATTAGATAACTCTTTAGGTAATTTTAGAATTTTTCCTTCCTCTAAACAGCTCATGTTCAACTCTTCTAACTGAGGAAACATATCTAATTTATTTAGTAAATCTCTATTAGTATGATTTATAGTTAAAGTTTTTTTTAAAGCAGATTCTTCTTGAATTTTTCCATTACATAATGCTACAGTAGGTATACTAATATTTAAAAAATTACTATTAATGCTAATAGTAGTAATTTTTTAAATAGATGTTTCATAGAACTAAGTAATTATTTTAAAGTTTTGGATTAAGAAAAGAGAACTGAAATTTTAAGTAATGAAATGGTGGAGCCAGGGGGAGTCGAACCCTCGACCTTTTGAATGCCATTTACAGGGTCCAATTCTTAACTACTTTTTACTCTCTTCATGCACATACAATTTTTTCTACTCTTAGGCTTATAGCCTTTTTGCTTATAGGATTTATCTTACTACCAAAAGTAATAATTTAACTGTAATAGAGTTGCAGTTATTTGTCAAGAATCAAAAAAATATAGCAAATTCACAAATATTCTCAGCATATAATAACTAGAATTTATTATGCATTTTCATCTTCTAAGAAAGAAAGGACCGTTTGAATATACACACAATTACCACAGCCAGCAGTTGATTTTATTCGTGTTAATCATGAATCTTTCTAACTCACCTTACGCAAAAACAGCAAAGTATACTTAAATAACAATAGTGTCATATTCAGATGCCATAAAATTACGGATAATAAGTTCTCTACAAGCCTTATTGGATTAGGTTTTGTACGAAGCGTTATAAGCTGTTCAATTCAATATCTGGCATTAAACATGATAGTGTACTAAATTTATAAAGCTTTTAGTTGATTTTATCACAAACACAGCATTGTTCATACCACTATCAGCTATACAGAGTCTCTATTAATACGAAACTTGCGTTATGAATGAATTGGCAAATTTTCGTCAAAATCACTAGTTTGCGTAAGGTGAGTTTCTAATAGCCCATATTTAAGTATAAGATTGTTTGACAATAAGATTTGCCATTATAAATAAAACATACTACAGTTCAATTGTATACAGCGAAGGTATTGGAAGGATTTATGTCAGTCAAATCACTACTTTTTACTAAAGAACTACTTCAGGAAATTAAACCGCCACAAGAAAAAAGAGATTTATATAAAGATACTAAAGAGCAAGGATTATTACTGATAGTATCATATGGTGGTAGCAAGATATTTTATTTAGGTAGCATCATTAACAAAAAATATTATAGAGTAAAAATAGGGTCTTTCCCTAATTTATCTGTGTGTGAAGCAAGAACAAAGGTATCTAAATTAAAAAATCAAATAGCAAATAATATTAATCCAATAGAAGAGAAGAAAAAACAAGCTTTAAAAGAATCAGCTTACAAGATTACTTTCAAAGAACTGTTGGATAGATACACTAATGATTATGCTAAATATAATATGAAAAGATGGCAAGATTATCTTGATACAGTTGATAGACATGCCAAAGATTTATATCCAGTACAGATATCTGCTATTTCAAAAATAAGTATTCAAGAAAAATTTAATCATCTCAGTAAAGAGTCAGGGACATATGCTGCTAATAGGTGTATTAATATTTTAAGATCAATACTTAATAAAGCTATTGAGTGGGGAATGTTAACAGTAAATCCGGTTATTGGCATTAAGAAGCATAAAGAAAAATCAAGAGATAGATATTTAACTAGAGAAGAAATACCACAGTTTTTGACAGCAATAGCAGAAGAGAAAAACCAGGTAATGAAGGATTTTTTCTTAATAGCTTTATATACATCAGTTCGTAAAGATAATTTACTTACTATGAAATGGGATCAAGTGAGTTTTACTGACAAACAATTATACCTTCCAGAAACTAAAAACGGTCAATCTCATAATTTACCTTTATTAGATCAAGCATTAGAAATATTAAAAGTACGAAAAGAGAACTCTACTAGTTGTTGGGTATTTCCAAGTGAAACTAGCAGTAGTGGCCACTTGCAAGAACCTAAAAAAGCATGGAGTAGGATTTGTAAAAAGGCAGGGATAGAAAATTTAAGGATCCATGATTTAAGAAGAACAGTGCCTAGTTGGATGGCGATGACTGGAGCGAATCAATACGTGATAATCATATGGATCCAAGATCAACTGCAGTTTATACAAGACTTGCTCATGATACTGCTAGGGAATATATGCAGAAAGCAATCAATGACATGTTCTCGAAAGCACCACTATAGTAACATACAAGAATATTTATGAATGAAGAAAAGCAAGTTCCAGATTTTGTAATTTTAAACAAGCTTGGCCCTGATATTAAGGTTGTAGTGAGAATGAGCATAAAAGCTAAGAAGCTTTTTCTTGGGGTTGGCTATAAAGGACCTGAATTAGTTATACAAAATAAAAAGTCTTTTGCTTTAGGGTATCAACTCTTATTAATCAGAGAAGACTGGATTAGAAAAAAATGTAAAGATTTTGGACTCGATGAGCCTATAGATAATGATCACTTACCTATTTTAGGTAAAAAGTATAGAATATTACGTACTGATTCGGATGAATGTAAAGTGAAGGAGAATCGTGATGCAATTGAAGTATGCGCTCCAATTCATAGGCATGACGATATTTTGATCAGTCATTTAAAAGATAAATTAACTCCTAAGCTAGTAGAGTTTGCATGGAAGTTGCGAGATCAATATGGATTTCATTTTACTCTGCTAAAGCTTATGGACAATAAAAAAGTCTGGGGTCACTGTTCTGGATTATTAGTGCTATCGTTTAATTGGAGACTAGTATTTTGCCCGCCAGAAATAGTAAAATACTTAGTGGTACATGAAATGTGCCATTTAGTTGAAAAGAGGCCATAATCAGCATTTTTGGAATTTAGTAGGAACTATCTACCCAGACTATTTATCAGCTGATTTATGGCTTAAGAAAAATGGCTGTAGAGTATATAGATATTTAAATTCTTAGCTATTTTTTCATGATATTAAAGATCAATATTATGATAGTGATTACACCACTAATCAGCAAACAAGTAGTTATGGGAAAATAGAAAGATAAATTACCTCTTTGAAAGAAAATATCTCCAGGAAGACGCCTTAACTTAAGACGTAATAAGCAAGGCCAAAATAGACCCACAGCAATTAGAATCAACCCAAAAACGATAAGATATTTTTGCATATTAAGAACTTAACCTAAGCGATAAATTTATCATATTTTTTAAAAGCTACATAAGCTAAAATATCTCTTTTCTCAAATATAACTTTGCCATACTTCCTTCATTTTTATAACCTAAGCATTTATAAAATTCATGACTACCTTCTTCTTTACGTCTAAGTCCTGAAGTTAAGTCAATTATAGCTGGTTTGTTTTTAGAGCTATTTCTTCAACAAATTCCATAAGCTTTTTCCCTATACCCTTGTTCCTGGGTAAATTCTAGTATTAATTAAGCCACCTCTAATTTTTTATTCCATACTTCATTTGGCGTTTGATATCTAAGAATTTTTCTAGGTAAGTTGTTCAACCTATCTTCAATTGTCTGTAATTGACGTTTTGTTAATTTATTAATATCTGCATTTTTAGGATAGATTCTATGAATCATGGAATTAGCTTTTTCAATTAAGGGCTTTTGCCACGGTGAATATCACAAAAATAAATTTTAGCTCTAGATTTTGCTAATAATTCCTTATGATTTGTAAACTCCTTACCATTATCAAACGTGATAGTTTTTATTAATTTCTTAATCGGTTTGAGCTTTGTGTTCATATTACTAATCACGTCATTAGTGCTCTTTGAGTTATTAAGTACGAGAAAAATTCTCTGAGTAGCAATATCATTTATACCACCTATATTTCTACTTTTCTCACCTTTATTAAAAGTGAGATCCACTTCAAAATGACCTATTTCCCTTTTATCTTTGGCTCTAATATCACGTTCACGTACTGATATTCTATCCGGAATGGAATATTTTCTTCCTCTATTCAGATTACCTCGTTTTAATCTTATTGCTCGTTTTCGCACTAAAAATGCAGGTTATGCGTTTTCGCGAACTCAGAATTATAAATATATTGGTATATTGTTTCCGTAGACACAGTAGGTAAATTTTCTACCTTTCTTCTATTAGCAATAATATCAGGAGAGATTTTGTCCTTCAATCCCTGAATAATAATGTTACGTAAGTTAGTATCTATATCTATTTTACGATTACGTTTTTTACATCGCAAAGACATAGCTAATGCTTGTGCTTTATCTGGGCGAACAGTCCCCTTTATTCTTTCTTAGTTCATAGCATATAGTGCTTTTATCTCGATTTAATGCCTTGGCTATTGTACGAGAACTATATCCTGATTTATGCATCTCATATATTTTAAATCTTTCATCTATATTTAAATGTGCCATAATTATCTATATTTTTTATCTAATTTATATAGATCTGGCTTAATTAATTATAGAACTTACCCTGTAATGATGTGCAACTACTAAACCTTCTATATGAAACCTCTGTGCTTCTGAAACAAAAAGAGTGGATCTGGACCATGCAATACATCCTGCAATTTGTTTGTTTAATTGACATATCACTACTCCATATCCTGGATTTGCTAGAAACCTCTTAAATCTTATAGTGAAATTCTCTAAAGATGTTGGATAACCCAGTTCTACAAGAAGTGGTAATAAACCAGGTATATCAACTTCATCTGCATAATGTATTTTAGTTATTTGTTTTTCCATCATTTAAACTCAATAAAAATTTTTGTTGTTCTTCATTGAAAAGCGATAAATAATGTTGAAATTGATCTGGTTCTACGAAATATACTATAAAACTCCTAATTTTTGCATAGCATCTAAACTAGAATCAAAATTAATTTGAAGAATTGGATCGACGATTTGCTTACTAGTCCACTCATATATCCCAAGACCCTTGCTTTCATCAAAACAAAAATCACGAGCCGGCAATATATAAATTGATCCACCATGATTTTCATTTTCAAACCTTACCTTATCTGCAATAACCATTATAACCTGATAATCTCTTTCATTACCATGGTTATAAAAGATAGATTGATGCACCCAAGAATCATCCCAGCTAAATAAATAACAGCTGGCTAATCTTAAAGATGGTGTTGCAAAAACAACTTATGTTTATCTCTAATATGATCATTTCTAGGTTTTAAAACTTTGATATTGCTTCTAGGTGACCCGTGATAAACTACATCTATAGGTGCAAATCTTTTAGGTATTTGTTGGATATAAAATGGGCAATAAAAAACATTATCACAATAATTGATAAGATAATCACACTTGCAGCTATTTTGGGACTGTTGCGAACTGAAAAGTTTAAAAACCAAAATAACTAAAAATCAATGGTTTACAGATGTGAAAATGATAAAAATGCCCGGATCGCAACACTCCCATTTTACTTTTTTCATAGTTTATCTCAGGATGTTGATCTGGACGGGCTCTGTAATAATATCACCTATAGCAAATCTGCCAATTCTTTTTATCTTTCAGTCTTTTGAGGTATTTATCCTTTTAATCATCCAAATTTCATTAGTATCTTGATGTTCCGAGAACTTTCTCAACTCAGCTTTTTCATAAGATTTGATAGCAACAATATTGCCTAAATTAGGATCAGCAAAAATATGAGAATAGTCACTACCATATAGACTTAAAAATTTTGAAATGATTTTGGAACTCATCTTCTGTCCTAAATATTTTTCTTCTCCGATGAATATATCAAATGCACCTAAATTCTCTGGCAATCCTAAAAGTGGTTTGCTGCGTGGAAAATCATGAGCATTATAAATTTGGATATATCCAATCGGAATGTTATCTACATTAATTATATATGCTTTGATGGGGATATTTAATCCATTCAGTGTTTTATACCCTTTTACATATGATTCATATTTTTTTCTTACCAAATCTATGGTGTAAATAACGTTATTATCCTACCACTTTTTGACATGAGGTGATTCAAGCCACTTTAACATTAATGGGAAGTGTGATGCATTTAAGGGCGCAAAAGTGATGATCATAGTTGCTTCCATTAAATTATCTTCAATAAGCCATCTACACTTTTAAAAATACTCATTATATTTCTATTATTTGTTGTAATAAAATTGCTATAAAAAGAGCATCAAAGTTTTTCAACCTCTTTTAAACTTCCTTTAGATAGGCTCTGCTCTCCAAAATAACGCAGTTTCAAAGTAAATAATAGCTTTTTGTGCTGGATATAAAAACTCCATTGGCAATGTTAAAATTAGGATGTTAATGTCATCAGCTGTAATGGAGATGCAACTAGTTAATATGAATAATTCTAATCAAAGATTATACTGGTCATTATCTACTTCACTAAAATATATGGGATTAAGAATGGTTTGTAGTACTACTTGGTACAGTACCTGGAATAGTTTTACTTAATAGTGCTAATGCAAAACTAGGGGTAATTTGCATTATTAGCTGTATTGGGCTTTGCTATACATTTAAGAAATTTAAAAAAGTGTCAGAGTATTTTGTGCTTAAGAGTTATTTAGTAGCAAAAAATGGCTACCTGCTCCTACTTCTTATCCTGGTCTGCTTGGTAAAAAGGTGGGTAAATAATGGATCATTTATTTAAGCAAAACTCAATTTAGGAATTAATTAAATATAATAAGAGATTATTGCTTATTACATTACTACTTACAATTACTAGTCTGCTTGGAATAATAAAAACAGTTACTAAAGAAGAAAAATGGTTGTTGATTCCAGCAATAGAGCCTGATCGTAGGATGATGGTGTCATCTAAAACCTATCATGAGACTTATTTAAAGGAATGGGCAGTATTTGTGATGAAGGGATTATTTACCACCTCTCCAGAAGAAGTAGAGCGGCAAATAGCTGATATAAAAGTGGTATCTAGTAATACAGAGCAGCTGGAGAAATTTTTTAAAGAGCATTTACAGTTTGTGAAGGGTTCTAACGTATGCTCAGTGTTTTTTCCTAAGAGAACAAAGATAACTGAAGATGGAGTGTTAATTAGTGGAACCTTTCGTTATTGGTTTTCTGAGAATAGGCATATAGCAACTGATAAAACCTATTTGCTAACTTATAAGAGAGGAGCTAATCATTTGCTATTACTTACTGGTGTCAAAGAAGACGAGGAAAAATGAAGAGTTTAAAATCAAAACTGAGAATATGTGTTACCGGGATAATTTTATCAAGCTTTTGTTTGAGTAATGCTTACGCTATAGGCTATATGCTACATGCTAATTCTTTATTGGAGCTGCATATAGCAAAAGATAGCCCAACTAGGATTAACATAGAAGGAGAAAAGATTAACGATATTGTGATTCATCCTAAAGAGGCAGCAGAAGTAATAGTCCATGATTCGGGCTGTATATATTTGTGCTTCCACAACAAGGTAAAAGCAAGGTTTATTTAACCATAGTTGGAGAAAATGGAACAACGCAAGATCTAGCTTTAAGTTTTACTAAGGATAAACCAAGCCCAATAAGGCTCTTAAAATATAGTGTAAGAAAATCTGTAACAAAATAGACAAAAGCAACTCAGGATAATTGCCCACAATGTAAAGCAAGAGGTTAAAAATATGTTGAACAAAATCATTAATAAAAAGCACTTGTGCCTCGCAATATTAATAATGTGTTGCTGCTTTTCAGAAATAGTATTTGCGGATACTTTAGAGGGACAGTTAGACAAAATTGGAGGCCTTTCTACTGGTAAGATTAAGACTATAGGAATATCCCCCCCCCCCAGGAGCAACTATTTTATCTTCAATTTGGACAGTAGTAAGAGGTAATTTAAGACTTGCTGGAGCAATTGTAGCTATTGGTATTATTCTAGGCTTTTATTTAGATTGGATTGCTGGTGGTATGAAAATCAATTAAATATATAAAAATTTGGTAAAACAAGTGATAGATCACCAAAAAAGCATTAAAGACAAACATGAATTAACAAATAGTAAATCTTCCTTAGCATTTACTAATCTAAAATTGCAACTATTGCCGTTTATAGATCTAGTAAAAGCAAGGCCTGTCATATCACTTGCTTGTTTCGGATTAATTATCACTCTGATATTTTATTGTTTTTCTGAAAGTAAACCAAATGAAGACCCACAAGAAGAACGCAAAACTAGAGAGGAAATCTCTGGGGTAGAAAGGGCAGTAGATCCAAGGACGAAACGGACTGAAGAGGTTTTAAACGAAGTAAAAACCATGAAAAACCAATTAGAAACTGTAATAGAGAATAAGTATTTAGAGAGTAAGTCAAAGATTGATGATGTGAGCCAAAAACTAGAATCATTGGAGAACAAGCCTTTACTCTATGATGCTCTTCCTCTTGACTTACAAAAACAAAATTTTGCACAAGAAAGCCCAGTGATAGAACCTACCCCCTGCAAGAAGAGAATTTGGTTATATTAAAAGAGCTGGTTCTAGAATACAAAAGCAAGTTAAAGATTATATTACTACTGGTAGTTTTGCACGAGGGCTGCTACTTACTGGAGTAGTAGTAGTAGGTACTGGCACTAACAATGCCTCCTCCCCTGAACCTATCATGCTAAGACTTGTTGATACAGCAAATTTTTCTAAAGGTTACAAGACCAGACAAATAAAAGAGGCAATACTAATAGGCTCATGTAGTGGAGATATTTCATCAGAAAGAGCTAAATGTAGGTTAGAGACCGGTATCCCTTGTAAATAATAAAGGAGACATTATAGAGAAGAAAGTGGAAGGCTGGTTAATAGGAGAAGATGGCAGACCTGGAATTAAGGGGATAGTAGTTGATAAATCATCAGATGTGGCAAGGATGGTGGTACTTAATGGAGTACTGGGAGGGATTGCTAAGTTTTTCCAAACCCAAGCAACTAATGGTGTATTTCCAATATCACCAATAACTGGCCAGCAAAATGCTCTAAAAGCTCAGGACGCATTAAAAGGAGGAGTTTATTCTGGTACAGGTAATGCTTTAGAAAAGCTAGCTGATTTTGCAATAAAGCAAGCAGAAAGCATGAGTCCAGTAATTGTAGTCGGATCAGGCAGAGTAGTAGATGTAGTGTTTAGAAAAGGTTTTGACTTAAGAGACAGTGATGAAGAAGCAAATCATCTTGCTAATCACTCAAATTACAACAATTATCAAACTAGCTCAAGCAGAATTAATAGCTTTTCTAGTAATAATTTCTCCAAAACAAATCAAAAATTACGAGAACGTTTTTTCAAAGATGACGCGAATTGGCAGCATCAATTAGATGATAGCCCATCACTGGATAATAACATACCAGAACAAGAAGGTGGGTTTTGATGAATAAATTAAGCAAGATTTTATTACTATCATTACTAGCTATGAATATCAGTGGTTGTAAATTAATGCCTTATAGAAGTGATTTTGATTGTGTTATTCCTGAAGGAATAAAGTGTAAATCTTTATATAAAGTAAATAAAATGGCAGATCTTGGTATGTTTGACCCAAATAAACAAGTGAATCTATGCTGTTTAGGCAAAGATACAAAAGCAAATAGATGAAGCCGAATATCCATAAAGATTTTTTTCGTGAACGATTATCAAAACATTTTGTTTACAAGTCATATGATAAGGATTCTGGCTTGTTTTTTAATCGGGCTTCAGTTGGATTTGTCTTACTTGGTTGGCCA
Organism: Candidatus Rickettsia vulgarisii; assembly: GCA_050920655.1. Lineage (GTDB taxonomy): Bacteria > Pseudomonadota > Alphaproteobacteria > Rickettsiales > Rickettsiaceae > Tisiphia > Tisiphia vulgarisii. The sequence continues at coordinate 1,107,759 of CP133317.1, forward strand.
CTAGTTGGAGCAAGCTTGCAAGCGCAAGGATAGATTGCTGAATTTATTAAAAGTGATGAGAATTTACCAGCAGGAAGTAGTTTTCAGGTATTGATGATTGGCTGTGATCATATTAAGGAATATTTAGATAATTGGCAATCACATAGAAAAAATGGTATTTTTGCTGAGCTTAGCAAAAAAAGAGTAGAGTTTTTACAAGAAAAAGCCAAGAAAGAAGGAATAGTAAAAGATACAGTACTACTAATATCAGTGACTATCCCTACTATAAAAATGGATATTAAGATTGATCTTAATCAGATGATAACAAGAAGAGAGTACTTAAAAGATACTTTTAAGTCAATTGGAATGTTGACTGAAGATGTGGATGCAAAATCATTATTAAAGTTTCTGCGTTTAATCTTTAGCTGGCCTGAAGCAGCATAGCCTGAACTCAATCCTTATGAGATACTAGCTGAGCAGATTTTACCTGGTGATTTTTCTTTGTTTGAAGAAGAAAATCATCTTTGCCTTAATAATGATCAAATATTCATATCTTTAGAAGCTAGTAAAAGACCACCAGAGTGGCGATTATCAGCCATGGATTTATTTTTAGGCAACGAACTAAGACGAGATGAATATATCAGATCAAACTTTCTGATTCATTTTGGTCTGCAGATAGTACCGAATCAAATGATTGCAAAAACCGCTGCTATTACTAAAAGAGAAGCATTAGAGAGAAATATTAATGCTGGAATGGCTAAGTTCTTTCCTAATTTATCTGATGAAGCGGGAGATTTAGCAGGAGCAGTAGCAAATCTGCAAAATGGAGATAGAGTAGTCAATATCCATTTAAACGTTATTATGTATGGAAGTCAGCCCCAAGTTAAAAACTCGGCATCACAGTTTTGTTCTCAGCTTCAAAGGAGTGGTTGGTATTTTGTGCCTTGCAAATATGATCACCTAGCTGTGCTGCTTGCTAGTTTACCGATGCAATTAGTGGAAGGAGTTCCTAATTCTTTATTCTCTCAGTTTAATAAGTTCAATAATTTATTTACTCCAAAGATTTCGGGTATTGGGGTAGCATTATCAAATCTTGGTAGAGGTAAGAAGACTATCGCTTCAGAAAGTAAAGTGCTGCTGCCCATTTTATTGGTAAGTGGAAGAGCGATCTTACCTCTCCTGGTATGCTTCTTGTTGGCAGGAGAGGACAGATCATGTATTGGTCACCTTTTGGTAGTGCTTTGCTTGCAAAACAAAACTCCACCCCAAATGAGAATTTCAACCTTTGTATAGCAGGAGTACCTGGTTCTGGTAAATCAGTATTCATGCAGGAACTAATGCTATCAATCTTAGGAATAGGAGGAAAAGTATTTGTTCTTGATTATGGTAGATCATTTAAAAGAACTTGTCTGTTACTCGGTGGTAGTTATATTGAGTTTGATGTAAAAAATCCTATTTCTATTAATCCATTCTCTGAAATACCAGAAAATGATAGTCTTAAGTCAATTGAAGCAAGAGCAGATTTTCTAGCAAGTTTTCCATCAATTCTAGCAACCATGGCAGCGCCGCAGTATGGGGGACCTAATGACTTGCAACAACCAATGCTACAAAAAGCCTTAATAGCTGTATGGCAAGAAAAAGGATCAAGAGTTGAGATAACTGACATAGCAGATTGGCTGCTTAACAGAGAAGAATCTTACGCACAAGAGCTTGGGAATATGTTATTTCCATTTACTCGTGATGATCAATATGGCAAGTTCTTTAGTGGTAGGGCAAAATTATCGTTAAACTCAAATATAGTAGTGATTGAAACTGATCATTTACGTAGTAGCCCGGCCCTACTTGCAGTAATTGTACAGATCATGATTGTTCATATTAATCAAACAATGGTTAAAGGTGCACGAGACCGTCCCTTTTTAATCATGATTGATGAGGCATGGAAATTATTATCTGGCAAGAGATCTGGAGAATTTATTGAAGAAGCTGGAAGAATCGCAAGAAAATATAATGGCTCAATAACTCTTGCTACTCAGCAGTTAACTGATTATTTTAGGGAGTCAGGATCAGCAGCAGAAAAGGCCTTTGAAAATTCATCCCACAAAGTTATTTTAAAGCAAAATCCTGAGAGTTTTAAAGCAATGAGAGCTAACCCTAAACTTACAGGTTTTGTAGATGAGGATTGGAAGCTAAATTTACTGCAATCAATTCATTCTAGTCCTCCTAATTATAGTGAAGCAGCAATTTATGGTCCAAATGTTAATGGAGTAGTAGCAAGATTAATGTTAGATCCATTTACTCTGATGCTTACATCTACTAATGCTAGAGATTATAAGGCTTTAGAGGATAGGATGAATGGGGGTATGAATGTCACAGATGCGATTAATAGTGTACTAGAGGAAAGAGGCTTAGCTTAAAGTTATGAAAAAATATGACGAAGTATTTAAATCTAAAAATTATTGCCATAAACTTTTTAGTTTTGGCTATATCACTGGTAAGTTATGCAAATGATAGTACAAACAAAAATTCTAAATTATTAGATTATGGAGTAAGGGGTCATTTATTCCCAATTATTGAAGAGTCATTCTCGAGGTAATTATGAAAAGACTTCAAATAGCAAAAGACAATGGCATTTTAGAGAAAATGCAGGAGGAATTTAAAGAAAAAGTCAGCAAGAAAATATCAAGACCAACTATGGTAGCAGGAGTAATTAAGGCTAGAAAGAGCAAAAGCAGGATTTTAGATATAAGCTTTACTCAAAAAACTGATATTAAAGATCTAAATAACAATGTGATAGTAAAATCTGGTACTAAAATTAATCCTTTGGATACAATAAACTGGGGAGAAGATTTAATATTTATTGATGGTGATGATCAAGATCAGATTAACTGGGCCAAGTCTAAAATAGGAAGATTAATATTAGTTAAAGGCAGTCCTATAGAACTAACAAAAAGCTAAATAAGCAAGTGTTCTTTGACCAAGGAGGTATTCTTTCTACTCGTTTTAAAATAAAGGCAGTGCCAGCTACCATCAAGCAGGAAGGCAAATTACTTAAAGTTAGTGAGATAAATATTAATTGAAATGTTGCAGTATTTGAGTAAAGATAACATTGTGGATCAAAACTGATAAATGGAAGGACATGTATGAAAAAATGGTCGTTACAAGAGGCAAAGAAAAATTTAGAAAAAATCATGAAGAATGTATTACACGGTGAGATACAAGGGATAATGGACGCAAATGGAGAAGTAGTATATTTGGTACCAGGTGAAAAATATCCTGTAGATACTATCTCTACAGAAGTAGATACAAGATTAATGGTTTCTGCCCAGTAATGAAATTACTGAGTTTATCATCATTATTTTCTTTGGTAATTATGGTTATACATCAATTGGCTGCACTGGGAGGTTTGTAAATCCAATCACTGATGTTTGTTGGAAATGTTTATTTCCAATTACAATTGGAGGAGTACAAGTAGTGCCAAGCTCTATGGCCGATACTAAGGCTTCAAAGCAAATAATTTGTTTTTGTCCAAAGCCAGGGATCCCTGTTGGTTTTTGGGAGCCGGTAAGGCTCGTAGATGTTACCAAATCTCCTATGTGCATGGTAAGTCTTGGTGGTATTAGCCTTGGCAGCAGTATGCAAAAAGGTATTAAGGATGATATAGAGGGAAGCAGCTTTTATCATGTTCACTGGTATGTCTATCCAGTAATTTACTGGCTTGAGATATTACTTGATTTTGCTTGTTTAGAGATGTCACAAGTTGACTTAGCATATTTAACTGAGTTTGATCCATTATGGGGTGATGATGCTAAATCTGCCATATTAAATCCTGAGAGTTTATTATTTGGTAATATTGCAGCTGGATCTGCTTGTATAGCTGACTGTATTAACTCTAGTGTTGGCAATCTTTCAAATGATGAGGTGTTTTGGTGCGCAGGCTGTCAGGGCCTGCTATATCCATTTACTGGTACAACCAGTTCTCATAATGGAGGAGTTGGTACTTCTACATTAATAGCAGCTAAATTTATGGCTAAATTACATCGTGAATTATTACTTTGGGGATATATGGGGGACAAAGGATTATGTTCTAAATATCCAATGCCAATCATGAAGAAGAGTCAATATAGGTTGCAGATGACTTATCCAATACCAGAGGTGCATTCATGCAAAAGATTGGTGAGACTGAAACTACCTGGCAAGCAGGAAAAGAATTTCCAGTTAAGGGTGAGGATTTTGGCTATTTGATTTGGAGGAAGAGAGAATGCTGTCTCTTTTGATTTTAAGATGATACAAAATTATAAGATTAATCATAAGATCAATATATGTTTTAACCTAATAATTTTAGTGAGTTTACTAATTTTTAGTAATGCTTTTGCGCAGCAAGAAGTGAGAGAACAGAACACCACGCATCATAAGATGGTTAATAATAAAATCTATATTTTTGTTTCATTTTCAATGCCAGATTCAGCATTAAAGAGTTACTTTCTTGAAAGCAATAAAGTAGGCGCAGTATTGGTAATGCGAGGTCTAAAAAACAATTCATTTCTAGATACTAAGGCTAAAACTGATCAGCTCGGTATTAGCATTAATATTGATCCTGAGTTATTTACAAAATATCAAATCACTTCTGTACCAGTAATAGTTACAGATAATCATCAAGGAAAGGTTAAAAAACTAGCAGGTCATATAGCACTCAATGATGCATTGCAGATCATGCAAGAGGAACCAATGTGAAACAAGTAATTGGTATTATTATGTTAGTTATTTTAGTAATGAATTCAGCTTACTCTTCGACTATGGAGGATAGTTATAATCAGGCTAAACAATATAGCATCAAGCTTGGTAATCCTGATAAAATGGATAATAAAATTATATTTGATAACGAGGCAAATGTTTCCAATTTAACTCAAATGCAAGATCAAGATCTGATAAATCAAGGTAGCTTGATGCTGAATAACAGTTTAGAGGGCAATTATTACAACAAGGAGAGATGAAGAAAATAGATGCTGTTCAAGAATACGACCTCAATCCTTACAATCCATTCATTAGTAATTCTGCTAAGATTGAGGCAGAGCCATTAAGTCATACTGAAGGGACTGCACTTAATGCTAGTGAAAAAGTAATTAAGACTAAAATTAGTAAGAGTTGCAGCGAAGGAGTAGAATTTGAAGTAGATATCATCAGGAATCTCATACTAGATGCTGAATTAATAGATAAATGGGGAGATTGGCAGGATAAAGCCATAGTATTTTCAGGCCTTGAGATAAGTAATAGCTACCGTCATTGGCTTTATCCTGTATTTTGGAAAAAGAAAAGAAGTTTAGGTAGGCGTAAAACAATATACAGCATGCATATGCATAATAATCAGGCTATCATGCTTGATGTAAGAGAGCAATTGCTGGTAAGTTAAATACTTCTCTTGATCATATTGATACATATATCGGCATTTCTCCTCAAGGAGAAGGAGCATTAACTGAAGGATGGAATTCTGAGAATGGGATAGATATGTTTTTACTTATAAATATCGTGATAAAATCAAAGAATTTAGAGAAAAAGCTGAGTATTGGCAAGTAACAGACCAACTTGCAGAAACTTTAGTTGAAGAAAATGAATGCCATGAAACAAAACGAATATGTCTTGTTAGTGGCAATAAGTTATTTTTAATCAATATACTGTCAATCGCCCATGTTGGAGAGAAGAAATCAGCTATCAATGCTACTCTCAGCCTCTTGATGGCTGTAACCACTTAAAATCTCAAGGGTGCATGCTAGAGGTAAGTAATTGTGTAAAGAAAAGCGGCAATATCTGCTTATTATGGCAGAAAAATTATAGCTGCATAGAATCACAGAAAAAGCTTAGCTCTTCTATAGCAGGATCACAAATGTTTTGCTTAGGTGGGGATTGCCATAATCCAACAATTCAGGCAATACAGATATGGAAAATATTGCTTATTTAGCTGCTCTAAATGAGATGAAAAAAGATATGCAGACTAATCCCATCAGGGTATTTTCAGGATACGGGAAAACTTGCAAGAGAAATATGTTAAATTTTCTTAATTGCTGTTCTGGATTACAAGGCTGGGGTAAGGATTTAGGACTTAATCAGTGTAATCCAGAAGAAAAAGCTTTAGCTCTTAAAAGAGATAAAGGGCAATGTCATTTTGTTGGTACTTATTGTAGTGAAAGAGCCCCAATATTTGGTACATGTTTAACTAAAAGATCCACTTATTGCTGCTTTAATTCTAAACTCGCAAGAATAGTTCAAGAAGCTGGAAGAGCGCAGCTTGGACTAAGCTTTGGAGTAGCGCAGCATCCTAATTGCCGAGGTTTTACTGTAGAAGAATTACAAAATTAGATTTTTTTAAAATTGATATGAGTGAATTATTTACTGACTTATTTGATAAGGCTAGAGATAAAATGAACAAGAGTTTTCCAAAGCAATTGCAAAATCAGATGCCTATAATGCAGCAGCAAAACAACTCATCTAATTTATCATATTGACTAGAATGAAGTGGATAGTAAACATATTAACTAAACTATTACTTACCACCTCTTTACTGATCTGTATCAATCACTCGCTAAATAATGCATTTGCTGCTACTATGGATTTAAATAGTGGTAGTGTGAAGAAAATGACAGATTTAGAGTTAATTAACAGCAGGCAATTAAAAGAAAGCGATCAGACTCAAGGGTTTCTTTGGTATAATGAGGATCAGTTAGAAAATCCACAAGCATTAAGGTCAGTAGTGACAAAACTCAATCAAGAGCCCTATGATCAAAGAATAGAAAATCTTAAACAACAATTTGATAGAGCAAAACGTATAGCACTTGATAATCCAACACTTAGCAATGTGATTATTGCTCAAAGATTAATAAGGAAATTTTAGACAAGTCACATAAATTTGCCACTATGTGGCAGCTTGCTACTCTACTTGACTACCGCCTTACAAACAATAATATACCAGCAAATTCCCTACACAAAAGATTATATGAAGTAAAGCAAGAAAAAGAAAATAGGGCAAAACTGAGACTTTTATCTCAAGAGTGGGGATTAATTTTGCAGGTAAATCAAAGATGTAGTTATTGTCATGCATTTGCACCTATTGTACAAGAATTTGCAAGTCAGTATGGGTTCCAAATAATATTTGTCTCTAATAATGGAGCAGATTTTGCTGATCTCAAGACTACTAAAGATACTGGGTTATTAAGCAGACTAAATCCTGAAAATCTTGTTCCAGTACTGTACTTAGTAGCAAGTAGTGGAGCGCAAATATATCCAGTTGCAAGAGGTATTATTAGCACAGACAAACTAGCTGAAAATATTTTAGCAATAATCCAGCACCATAATCGATTAAAGGTTGATTATGAGCAATAATTATCAGTTTAAGAATACCAAGCGTTGTATAAAATATGTCGTTCATATTGCCATAATAGTTTTACTGCTGCAAACACCTAGTTCTTACGCTTGGGATCTACAGGATGTATTTGCAGATATGAGTGTTGTTAATGTCACAAAGCCTGGATCGTAGTATCAATCTCAAGCTGCCGGCTATTATGCAGCAGGTGGATTATCTATGCGAACTAATAAAACAGCTTTTAATCCTATCTCGATTACTCCTCCAACACTGACCATGAGCTGTAGCGGTATAGACGCTTATCTTGGTAGTTTTTCTATAATCTCTGGAGAAGAACTGGTACAGCTAATGAAGAATATTGGCTCGCAAGCCAAAGCTTATGCATTTTCATTAGGTTTAAAAACATTTGCTCCACAAATCGAAAATGCCTTAAAAGATTTACGTAATCTTGCGATGGAGATGAATCAATTTGCTAATCGGATTGTGAGATGAGCAAAGCTATCTTCGCATCTATTTTGCCCAAGGACTCATCAATGAAAGAATCAGTGTGTAGGGATTTACAATCCAGCTCTGGTTTTGATTATTTTGCAGCTGGCAAAAGATGTAAGAATGATCTAGAACAAAAACAAGCTTTAGCTAAAGCACAAAATCAAGATCCAGAATTAATGCTTACTGATTATAATGTTTTTACTAAAGCAGCAGAAAAAGCAGGTATCCCTAAGGATCTGAGAAATGCTATCATGTCAATGACTGGAACTATAATAGTAAGAGATAGTAATGTGCACTTTTTTGAATCACTAGCCCAAGATGAAAAGAGCTGGATTACTCATTTAAAAGGTAGTGAATCTGCTTCAATTTACGCTTGTGATAATAGTAATTGCTTAAATCCAGCTTTAAGACACAATATTACTATTGTTCCAGATCAATCATATCAAGGCAAGGCTAAAACAAAGCTGGATGACTTAAAAAGTAATCTTGCAAGCAATAATGAATTTACTAATGCAGATATTACCTTCCTCTCATCTATAGGAGAAGCATTTCCTATCTATGATTATATTACTTTAGAGGCAATATCTGGAGTAACTATTTTAGATAGTTCCTCAGAACTAGTTGCTAGTTACAGTTTATTACAGCATTTAAAGGAAGTAGTCTCTGAAGTAAGGAAAGCCGTAACAACTCTTAAATCAAAACAAATAGTAGATCATCATTTAACTGCTTATTTAAAAACTCTGGATAAAGTCCAAGCTTTTGCACAAAACAAATGGAGCAATATGCTAACAAGTAGTGATCAGATTGATAGAAGAGCAAGATTAATAGAACAACATTTAATAGCGAAAGAGCGAACTTAATATTGAAAGAAAGAAGTTAAAAAAAAGTAATGATAAATTACTAATTTGACACCTAAAAAATAAACAATAATCAGTTAAAATAACAATCAACTGTGTTAGAAACTGTAAGCAAAAAAATATAAAGAATATGGCAGATTACGTAATACATACATTTGGTGGAGGAGATATATTATGGCAAGTATTTAATGGCATAGGCAGAGTGTTTAGCTCAAATAGCGAGTATTTTACTCCCGTAGGACAATTTGCTTTGACTATTGGTGGTATTTGGGCAGCAACTAAAGCTATTTTTAGAGGTAATATTGGTATTTTTGCCATGGAATGGTTCTTCCCATCTTTATTTATTTTTATCTTTTTATTTGCTCCAAAAGCAAATGTCTGGCTGAAAGATGAAATATCAATGCAAGCTCCAGTTAAAATTGATAATATTCCAATAGGCATTGCTTTATTTGCATCAGTATCATCTAAAATAAGTTATACAGTATCTGAAATGCTAGAAAAACATTTACTGCCAGCTGATGAAGGTTTATCAAGCAGGAAGAATGGTATTATGTTTGGTGCTAAAGCAGTTGGTAAAATTAAAGACATTCAAATAGAAGATCCAGTAACCTTAAGCAATACAAAAGAATTTTTAAGACAATGTTTTATGAAACCTTATATCATCGGCAATATTTTAGGCAAGAAAGCAGAAGCACAAAGAGCAAGTGATATAATAGCGTTTATAGAACAAAATATGCCGAATAATTTTGGTATTTATTATAAAGACCCAACTAGCTCAGTTATTTCCTTTAAAACCTGCGGGCAAGTCACACCTTTAATTAAAACCGCTATTAATAAAGAATTACATGATGGGCTGTTGACTAAATTTGCAAGTACTATAGGTATTAGCTCAGGTAAGCAGGAGATGCTAGCTAGCAGGCTAAAAGTAATGACAGCTGATACTTTGAAATATCTTAAAAAAGAGCAAACAGATATTCATCAGTGGATGAGACAAGCAATGCTACTTAATGCTAATCGTGAAGCTTATGATGATTTAAGAGAGAAGTTTTCGCTAAGCAGAATATACCCACAGTTAGTTAGTATGAATGCTACTCGCGGGTTATTTCAGCAATTATTTTCGTATCTTATTGCAGGAGAAATGGCAGCAAATTTAATGCCTATTTTACAATCAGTGTTCTTTGCCCTGGTAATTTGCTTGATTTTTGTAGTATTTCCAATGTCAATGCTGCCTTCGGGTTATACTATTTTTAAAACCTGGATAACTTTAATTATTTGGGTTACCAGCTGGCCGGTATTTTTTACTGTGATTCATTGTTTAGGAATGATTAGCCTATCTGGTAAATCTGGCACAAATCATTTTACTGGTTTAAATATCTTATCGCAAGGTAGCTTTTCAGAAATGGTGCTGCATGAATTTGCAACATTTCAGATGTTAGCTGCCTCAGTTCCGATGTTACCTGGGCAGTATTAAAGGCTTGTGCTCATGCAACAACTACTTTGGCCAATCAATTTTCTCCAGTACCGGTTGCAAGTAGTATCGGTAGCAATATCGCTGATAATAATCTTTCTATGGATAATTATAGTATCGGCAACAGAACTATTGCTCAGCAAAATCTAGCTCCGAGTCTGCACATGGCAGGAGGAATGATTGATGATGGAGGTATGAGAGTGACCAGTACTGATGACAAGTGCTGACTCAAGCAGCTGATTCCTTGGTGAATAACTATCGCTCTTCTAAATTATTACAAGATAGTTATCAAAGTCAGTTTATGAGCTCACAAAGTTATCTTGACTCATTAAATAACAGGTATAGTGATTTAACTACTACAGGCAATTCTATAGCAACTGAGATAGGAAAAAGATTAAGCTATGAAGAGGCAAAATCCATCGGTATTACTGATAGTGAATATCTGGCCTTGCAGCAGATGAATTCAGATAGCACCGCTGCTACTGATCATATAGGTAGTAGTAATAAGAAGGGCACTGGTACTAGTGCTATAGGAAGCATAGGATTGAATACTATATTTGGTAGTGGAATGACTACGGTTACATCAGATCATGCTCAAAGAAAAGAACAAGGAAAAACAGTAAATCAACAGCAATCATATAATGAAGCATTATCCAAAATTAAGAGTGCTACTAAAGATGGCAGATTAGGGTACACAAATAGTGATCTGCAATCACTGAGCAATAATCTTAATAGTAACTTCTCTGAGCAACAATCTGTAGGACAAGAAATATCAAGAACCAAACAAAATATGGAGCAATTAAGCTATAATATTAATTATATATCACAAAACTCTGCTTCTATTGATCGTAATTTAAATGAACCAGTATTAAACACAATAATTGCCAAAAATATTCCTGGAGTAAGTAGTAAGGAGCAAGCTGCTACCTGGGCTAAGACCCATCAAGCAGAGGCTGAGAAAATAGCTTTAGATATAGCTAAAATTAATAATACTATATCCAAGAATTTAAGCTCTAAAGGTAGCTATCATATTCCAACTAAAGAAAATTTACGTTCAGATTTTGATCACAGTACCAAACAATTAAATGATCAAGCTAGTAATATTAATGACAGAAACAATGATATTGCTGATAAAAATATAGAACAAATACTACTGCAAAGTGCAGATAATAATGAAGTAGAAAAAGTCAAGACTCTTGAACAATTATCTGCTAAAGTGGAAAATAAGAGGATGAAGATTCAAGATGAATTTGATAACACTCCTGAATCAACGATTGTCAGGACAGCTCAAGAAATAGCAGATAATCTTGGCATTAGTTATAAGGCTATACAAAAAAGAAACATAAAATTACAAAAATAAAAAGAATTAAGGGTAAGTTTATGAACAATATTAAGAAATTAGCATTAATATTTACCTTACCACTAATATCTTTTCATGTTGTTTTAGCACAAAGTTCAACTAAGCCTATTAATACACAACAACAAATAGCTCAACAGAGCACGATTCAAGATCCAAATATTTTAGCTGAAGAATATTTTAATATTGGTAAGTCATTATATAAATTAGGTAAATATGAAGAAGCGATAAAAAATTTTGATCTCGTACTGCAATATAAACCTAACTATGCAGATGCTTATAACTATAAAGGAATGGTTTTAGCACAACTAGGAAAATATGAGGAAGCAATAAAAATTATGATTTAGCTATCAAATATGAATTTAATTTTGCAGAAGCCTATAATAATAAAGGAATCTCTTTAATCAACTTAGGTCAATATCAAGAAGCAATAGAAAATTGCAATTTAGCAATTCAATATAAACCTGATTATGCAGATGCCTATTATAATAAAGCTACGTCTTTAATGCAGCTAGGAAAGTATTATGAAGCAATTAGCAATTTTGACTCAGTCATCAAATATGAATATAAAAATGAAGATGCATATAATTTAAAAGGATGTATATTCGGTATATTAGGTAAACAGCAAGAAGCTATTAAAAATTATGATTTAGCTATTAAATACAAACCAAATTTTGCAGCAGCATATTGTAATAAAGGTGCATCTTTTAGAAAATTAGGCCAATATGAAGAAGCAATTAAAAACTATGATTTAGCGATTAAGTATCAATCTGATTATGCTGAAAGTTACTTAGAAAAAGGAATTACTTTAGTTAATTTAGATAAACAAAAGGAAGCTAAAGATAATTTTAATTTAGCACTTAAATACCGACCTAATCTTATAGAGGAATATGAAAAAATAATTAAAGGTTTAAGAAAACTAGGTAATAGTAGTATGGCCGATTATTTGGAAGAAAAATTACAAATGCTAAAGAATAATTTATAAATTTAAATTAGGTAAGATTATTAGAAGATAATTGTAGTAATCTTAACAACAGAGTGACCTATGAGCTACCAAAATCAAAATAATTTTACTCGTGGTTCACAAATCTTTACTCATCAACTCAGAATGTTTGGGCAAGGAAGTATAAATGCCCTAATAGCTGGGGTAGTGTTTACTGTAATTTGGCTTATATGGCGAGCATTTCAGAAATTATCTTTGCTAATCTATATTATTTTATCATAGAGCGATATGTACAATTAAAACTTGCTATAGGGCAGCATTTTTATCCATTAGAGCAAATAGGAATCAAATTTTATTATTTAGAGCAAAAAGCTTGGGTTTACTGTAATGCTGAAGAATTTGTTCATAAATTTTGGCATGTTACACCGCATTCGCATAATATCAATCAATTTGGGCAATTTTTATTGCATTCAGCTTGGCAAGAAGGTATTATTACTTTTACTATTGGTCTGTTTACTGCTATCATCTTTTTTATGTATCGAGGTAAAAAAGCTGTTATTCAAGATAAGATTAGGGAGCAGATTTTGTGAAAGCTAAAACTTTAGCTACAATGCTTTATAAAAACAAGCAAGCTGCTAATATTTGCTTTTCTGGGTTGCCATTAGTTAAAAATAGTGAAAGGAGACATATTCTTATTACCGGTACTACAGGTAGCGGTAAAACCAATATGATAAATGAGCTATTACCTCAGATTAGAAAAGAGCGAGGTAGAGCAATTATTGTTGATTTAACAGGTAGCTTTACTGATAGATTTTTTGATCCAAAATGTGATAAGATACTTAATCCTTTGCAAGAGAATACTTCAGCATGGCTACCGTGGAATGATTGTCATGAAATTTGGGATTATAATGATATAGCCAGTAGTTTTAGTAATTATAATCCAAAATTAGATGACTTTTTGCTAAAAGTGCTGAGTTAGTGTTAGCTGAAGGATTAAGATTATATCAGGATAGTAAAGACATCAAAAAGCTAATAAATACTATTCTTTATGCAAATAATAAAGAATTTGCAAGGGTCTTTAAAAATACAGCAGTTGCTGGAATAATTAGCAGTAGTGCCCTGAGACTTCTTCAGGTATTCAAGCAACTATTAGTAAAAATATTGAAGTATTGCAATATTTAAAGCCTGATGGTAGTTTTAGTATTAGAAAGTGGTTTACTGCGGACAAAGGTTGGTTATTTATCACTAGTACTCCTAATCAAAGAGTAATGCTTAGACCACTTATTGCTGCATGGATTAGCATAGCGATAAAAGCATTAATGAATAGGAATATCAATAATACTCATAGTAATATGTGGTTTGTGATTGATGAGCTGCCAGCTTTACACAAGATATCTTCACTCCCTATAGCTTTAGCTGAAAGTAGAAAATATGGTGGCTGCGTTGTTGCAGGTATGCAGAATATTCATCAATTAGAGGAAATATATGGTCATGCAGGAGCAGCTTCAATACTTGATCTATTTGGTAGTAAATTTATCTTTCGAGTAGGTGATCAGCAGACAGCACATAAATCTGCTTTAATGCTTGGTGAGCAAGAAATTATTGAAACTCAAGAGAATCTCTCTTATGGCTCTAATACCGTGCGTGATGGAGTAATATGCACAGCTTAGAGAAAAGGAAATTATTAGTAATGCCATCCGAAATCATGAATCTACCAGATCTTACCTGTTATGTAAAACTTGTAGATATAAAACCATTTTAATGGCATTTTTAAAAGATTTTAATTGTTTGATAGGGGGGGATATTTACCTTATAAAGAAAAATCCTCCTATAATGCCCCTTTAAATCGCTAATTTAGTATTACGAGTTTTAGAGGTAAGCTGTGTATAAAAAACTTTTTTGTTATTTCAGAATTTTTATACAAGAAATATGTTTACTCTAAAGAACTAATAAAAGCTTCATCAAGACCGGTTACACTAGAAATTAAAGCAATATTGCAACCCTGAGATAGCATTTTTTTTGCTATTTCTGTTTTTACTCTGATATTTTCTTCAGCTTTTCCTTCAGCTTTTCCTCTAGCTTCACCAATTTGGATACCTTTAGCTTCACCAACTTGTAAGCCTTCAAGAATACCTAATTCTTTTCCTTCTTGTTGCCAATGCTCTGCTAAACTTCTCATAAGCCTTGTCCCTATTTCTGGATTCAACTTTGTTGATAATAAATTCTCTAGTTTTATTTTATCAGTTTGCTCTATCTTTGTCAAAGTATAATATAATATCATTTCTAAATAATCATAACCTATAGTTATTTTGGTTAATTCCGGTAATATATCTGATATTTCTTGCCATCTCTTTAATAATTCCCTCTCATGTATATGTTTGAGAAAAAATTCTAATATCCCTGACCATATCCTTTGTTTAAACTCCTCATCAGGAATTTCATGGACATTCACCAATTGGTAATCATTAATCCATAATTCTCTTGCTAATTTGTTATTGGCAAATAAATCCCACAAATTCCTTGCAACATTGTATTTCTCCTGACCATTATAAAATATCATTGGATATATTAATGGTAAAGTCTTGACTTTAGGATTTTGTATTAAATATCGCTCACAAATATTAATCATATATTTAAATAGCCTAAAAGCCATGAAATGATCTGCTTTTGATTGATGCTCGACAAGCAAAAATAAATATCCGTCTTGTTTATCAAATTTGCATGAAAATAAAACATCAGAAATAGAATCTTTTAAAGAGCTTTCTACAAAAGTGGTATTTTCCATTGCTAAACTAGGAAAATCTATTAAACTTTTAATATTTGGGGCAAATGTGCATTAAAGAATTCATGGGCAACTAGAGGATTCTCTAGTGCCTTACGAAATATCTTATCATGCTTAGCTTTCTTTGTGCCTTTATCTGGATCACCCAGCAGGTTTCTTTTTTCACTCATATGTTTACATTTTTTAACTTGGTAAAATATTATTACACTATACTCTAAACTCTTATGCCTTGATTTAGCTTGATCTCAGAGCAGTGCTTTACCACACTTTTTATTTCTTTACCTATTTCTGGGCTTGGACTTACATATTGCATTACTTGTTTATCTTTTCCTATGGCATTTAAGTAATCTTCATGAACAAGATGACTTTTGCCTTGAAAATCATATACCACTATATCAGAAAATCTCTTATCGCCAAGATTATAATTAGGATCAAATTTATTCTGCATAATTTGTAAATCTTTCTGTATCTTCTGCTCTATTGCTGCTATGCAAATCTTGTTACTATAAGCAGTACAAGAATCTATACCTTTTTCTCTGTAGATTTGTAAAGCAGTATCGATATTTTCTGCTGTGCCAAACTTTGCTAGAGCTTTTATTTGCTGTTGCTGCAAATTATTTAGTCCGTTATTATCGTTATTTACCATTTTTGAAAATAATAATTCTATAGATTTAATTTGTGATTTTCTATCATCACTTGCTTTTAAGGATGATTTAAGTTCAGCTACATTGCTAGCTACTGTTAATTTTGCTATTTCAGGCTCTATAAGCTTGTTTATAGATTCTGCTCCTTGGGATTTTAACATACCATTAAAATCACCTTTTTCTGCTGATCGTATTATTGATACTATAGCTCCTTTGCTAATTAATTCTTCCTGAACCTTAATTATGGTACGCACTGATACTGCGTCTTTGCCGTCATTATCGGCAGCAATTATTATTCTCTCTCCTTTGATAGGCTCATAATTTCTTATGTTACTTACACCTAAACTACAAGGAATTTTGCCTTTAATACCAGCTTCCGCAATGCTTAAAGCTGTCTCGAGCCCCTCTGCTATAATCGTTACATTACTTGCTGAATTATTACCATCTTTACTGCTTTGTACGTTCTGCTGTTCATTATTTTTACTAATCTCAACAAAAGAACCTCTGATTCTGCCAAATGAACGTTTATTAACTTCTATACTCGCTTTTGCCCCTGTTTCTTTATTTAGTATAAAAAGAAGTATTATAAAAACAAATCATAATATATGAGTTTGGTGAAAAGCAGGATTGTCAGATAAGGAATAGAGACAATAATAAATATTTAAAGTATAATTAAGGGGTATTAAAGATGGGATGAGTTTTTAAGTAGATTTAGACCAAGTATAATAATAGATGTTGCTTAGCTAAAACTTGTAGTTTCTTCTTGTAATGATGTTGAAAATTAAGCTATATAATAAAAATAGCAATGCTAGTTTATAATACTAGTTTTTACAAATTCTTTAAATAAAGCTAAATCTATTCCATTATTGTTTAGATATTCAGGGTGCCACTGAACACCAATAACGAATTTATGTTTTGTTGACTCGATTCCTTCTACTAAACTATCCTCTGCTAGTGCTGATATAATGAGATCATGACCAATTCTATTAATTGATTGGTGATGAGTTGAGTTAACCATGGTTTGCAGTTGATTATTAGCTATTTTAGCAAGCTTAGTACCTTTTTTAATATTAATTAAATGCGATACTATATTTTTAGGAGAGGGCTGCTCGTGATTAATTATTATAGATTGTTTAGTGCTTTTAATATGATCTGGGATATGTTTAATGAGCGTGCCACCAAAAATAACGTTTAATAATTGCATGCCTCGGCATATACCTAAAATCGGAATATTTCTTTCTAATGATTTCTTTAAAACTAATATTTCAAAGTTATCACGCTCTTCATTAGAAATTATTACATCTTCAGCATGTTCTGGTTCATAGAATTTAGGATGGATATCCTCATCACCTCCTGGAATTATGATACCATCAACAAGCCGTATAATGAGATCTATTGTTTCGCTTTGATAAGGTAGTAATAGCGGTACACCACCAGCTGCAATTATTGCATCAGTGTAATTTTTTCGTAGTGCATACCATGGGAAGGCAGCATAAGTATATTTTTCACAGTTTTGAGCTAGATCAGGTGTAATACCTATTATCGGTTTTTTATGCATTTTGGTACCTAATTTTCATGATTCAAAAAAATATCTATTATGTGTTAAGTCATTAAAGTATCTGAAACTGTGTCATACCACAACTACGACTACGTTATCCAGAAAAATCACTTAAACATTATTAAGTTATTTTATATTTCAATTGGGTTTTGCGATTAAATCTATTTTGTTGCATAGCTCAGGTATCACCTTCATGAAAGTAATGATTCAGAGAAAAATAGTTAATGTAGTATAAAAACTATAAATTTTATAGAATAAAAATTTATAGATATTTTATTTTTTATATATTTTACTGGATGACCATTTTTATAGAAATATTATCCTATGTGTTTTAGCAATTATGTAACAATATTATATAAGCTATTTCTCAATTTTTGACAGTATTTCAAATGTATGGAACAGTGCCGGTGAGGTAAATATCCATTCAAGTGTATTAACGCCCATCGCCCAAGGGTTTGTTGGGCAAGCTTTACCATATTAAAGGTATAGAAAACAATAAATATAAAGCAAAGTGCATTATATTATAGAGATACTAGCTCCTATTGATGAAATTAGATTCTAACCAGCAAAAGCTTCTCTTCCGGATATTTAATTATTCTTCTTGGCATGCTTGCAAGACTGAGGAAATGCTGTAGAAAAGAAGGTTAAATTAACACCAATAAAAGTAAACCAAAAATGAATTTTGACTAAGATTTTTTAGGATACTGCTTACTAGATATTTTCCCGAAACAATAATAAAAACCTGCAAATGCTTGTAAACAAAGCTCTGAGTGACATGGTATAATATAAAGTGCGCAACAACGTAATAATGTATTGTGTAATACTCTGTTTTTGCAGTAAAATATACAAGTACATTATGAGAGAGTCCAATCGTAAACATATGATGTACCTATACGATAAACCCAACAAAGCCGATTACTAAATATAGGTTTATGTGAGAACGTTGAAATAATCTGACTTAACTATACTAAAACCTAAAAGTATTACTTATATATATTTCAGAATGATCGCAAAACTAAAATAAATATTGAAATAATAGAGGAGGATCACCACCACCAGGTTTAAAGAAAGTGGTTCCAAAGTTACGATTGGTAAGTAGCATAGTAAAATACTGGCATAGCTAAAATTATTAAGAATGTAGTAAATTTTTAAGATGGACCAAACAAATAACAGCATTTTAAAAAGTCTTATTAAATTAACGCATCCTAAGATTGATGATAAACTTGTTAAATGTAGTCTAAAAATAGTCATATCTACAGCTGCACCTGGATAGCTGCTCAGATTATTTAGAGGAGGGTAAAAAGTTTAGGCTGTTTTAGGCTCACTATCTCGGACAAATGCTGATAACATTAGGAGTATAAAACAAAGATTAGTAATCAGAAACTAATATTATTTAGTCTTGGAAATGGTCATATCGGGAGCACCTATTAACAAAGGTACAAAATAAGTTACCAAATCCTCCAAATAAAGCTGGCATAACCATGAAGAATACCATAATAACCGTGTATACAGTAATAATAAGCACCTTGTATAGCTTGAAATTATGGTTAAGAAAATGTTTCGCCTGGCATTGCAAGCTCTAACCTAACCCCGATTATGGATAAGAAATACATGGTTTATTAGGTTTAAGTTGGTAAGCAATAAGAGCAGAGAATAGAGAAGTAAAGAAATTAATAGGTGATCGATGTCTGGAAGGAGTAATATTAAAATTCTCTTTTATGTAGCCAAAAATGGTTTCGATAATGAATCTCTTCCTTAAAAGGATTTTATCCAAAAGAGGTAATAATAAATAGTTTTTCATATCCTTTCTTATACCGGTAATTATTATTAAACCTTGCTTATAAAGTTTTGTAAACATTTTTTCTGAAATAAACCCCTTATCAGCATAACACTTACCTTTTAGACCTTTTTGATAACCATTGCTTCAAATGCAATTCTGTCATCAACATTACCTTTGGTAATTTTAACAGCAATAATTTCTCCCTTATCATTGATTATCATATGAAGCTTGAATCCAAAAAACCAATCGACAGAACTACGTCCCCTTTTTGCAAGATTATTAAAAGTTCTGTTAACCCCGATTATGGATAAGGAATAGAGAGGAAGGAAGGTTGCAAGAGTTATTAAACCTTATATAAATAGGGCACTGAAGGAGTAAAATAAAGGTTTAATAACATGTGTAAATATACTACAATATTTTGTATAGTCGATGAATTTTGTAAAATTTATGAGAAATGGGTAAAACATCAATTGCTGAAAAGTAATAAGCAAAGATTTAGAGAAGTTAAGCTTTCCTTAAGTGAAGAACTCTCAATAATGATTTTTTACCATTTTAGTGCATATAAACATTTAAAAGCTTATTACCAAAACTTTATTATTAATGGTAATTTGTTCAGGAATCCACCTTGTTATGAGAGATTTGTTCAGCTTATTCCTTCATTATTTCTGCCATTGATTGTGATGTTACATTACTTAAGTGGAAAAAGAACGGGAATTTATTATGCAGATTCCACACATTTTGCAGTATGTAAAAATATCAGAATTAATTCTAACAGAACTTTTAATAATCTTGCAAAAAGGGGACGTAGTTCTGTCGATTGGTTTTTTGGATTCAAGCTTCATATGATAATCAATGATAAGGGAGAAATTATTGCTGTTAAAATTACCAAAGGTAATGTTGATGACAGAATTGCATTTGAAGCAATGGTTATCAAAAAAGGTCTAAAAGGTAAGTGTTATGCTGATAAGGGGTTTATTTCAGAAAAAATGTTTACAAAACTTTATAAGCAAGGTTTAATAATAATTACCGGTATAAGAAAGGATATGAAAAACTATTTATTACCTCTTTTGGATAAAATCCTTTTAAGGAAGAGATTCATTATCGAAACCATTTTTGGCTACATAAAAGAGAATTTTAATATTACTCCTTCCAGACATCGATCACCTATTAATTTCTTTACTTCTCTATTCTCTGCTCTTATTGCTTACCAACTTAAACCTAATAAACCATGTATTTCTTATCCATAATCGGGGTTAGGTTAGTAGTAATTCACCAAATAAAATCATAATGTTAGTAAGACCTAGAAAAACTGCTCCCTTAATTTCTACTTACATACACAGATCAATATCTATAAATAAAGGAATATATTGGAGTAATTTAGAACCAGTAAATTTATTAAATCCTGATAGTGCTATTGATGCTATTAATTTAAGTAGTGACGCATTGCTACTTACATATAATCGAGTAATCAATCATCGCAAATCGCGAAATATATTAAGTTTAGCTACGTCCTATGATGAGGGATTAAATTGGTCCCCTATTATTATTAAAAATTCTACCCACCCTAAAGGTGATATAGAATATAGTAGCGTTACATCTGAAGAATATTCATATCCTGCTATTATTATGAACCCTGATAACAATAAAATTTAGTAAAGTTTCATTTATAATTTTCTTAATTTTTTCAGGAGATTTAGCACCAATTGTTTGCATATTTTGTATATTATGTAACCGATCAAATAACTTTATTAATAGTATATCATACTTTTTCTCTGTATACAGTAACTCTACCATTTCAGCGACACTAATCTTGATACCGTTTTCTTTAATTCTTGTTAAATTCATTACTTGATTTGCTATATTTTCTCCAAATTCTTCAGCTATTTTCTCTTTGGTAAGTAATAGTCTTGCAAAAATGTACACAATCAATTCAACAGAACCTTTCTTTATTAATATCTCAACCATTTCCATGGAAATTGATCTTTTCGCCGTCTTTAATTCTTGTTAAATCTTCAACTTGGTTTGCAACTTTTTCTCCAAATATTTCTTCTATCATTTCTTTGATAAGTTCAGTATCTTCAATAGTATTTAAGTAGTCTCACCTAGGAGAGCAGATAATGTACTATTGTCTTCTTCTGACCAGTTATTTTGATGTTGCTCTGGTTGCTCAGAATTACCATAGAGAGCATGCATTATTCTTAAAGCGATATTTACTTTTTGTTCTAACTGTCCTATCTTGTCTGCTCTTATTTGTTGTGGAGATGAGTAGTTATTATGAGATAAAGTTTTATTTGTTCCAAATAATTGTCCTGCTAGTAATGTGAGTAAATGCAGTCCACCATTAATATCAAACACATTTGATACTGTTGTTATAGTACTGTTTGTTTGGTAATGGTCATCATTATAATCATTACTACTTAATAATTTGTCCTTTAGCCATTTGATCCCATCATTTATAAGTGATGGAGTTTTAGTAGCACTACTAGCAATGCCAGCTATATATAAATTTTGTTTTTCACTGTGCAGGTTTTTAGATTGTTCCTCAATAACCTCAACCTCTTGACCTGAATCAGCCTCACGGCGAACTCGGTGAAGATGATCAAGATGATCTATAGCATTTTGCAGTATATTTTGTAGTTTTTGTTGATGGTTATTAACAAACTGATGAAAGTCATCTTCTCCTTTGTTAATTGCTATTATTAAATCTCTTATCATTATTTGCTCAACTCCAAAAGATTTACTGATTTTTATTAGTAAGTTTTCGTGCATTTCACTGGGATTATGGATTACTGATTTAAAGTAGTGTCTTGCTACTAAATACATCAATGTTGTTATAGCTCCATTTTTATCATATTCTATTACTTGTTTAAGAATTATAGGGCCATAACCATACCAAAAATTCAGTGTTGATCGTCTTTCAAATAAGTATTTTACTGCACTAACTGTAAGATCACTTAACTTATCTAATTGTATATCGATATCATGCAGCATTTGCTCTTCATATTTTAGTAGACATTCCTTACGTCTCATACGATGATATCCTGGTAGCCAATAAGGTTCATTATATGATAGACTGCAGGAAGGAAGAGTATCGCCTATATTGTCTAATTTAATCTTATTTATTGTTTGCGGTTGTAGCGGTAATGGTGTGGAAAATGGAACATGAAGAGGACCACATTTAACTGGATCAATAAAGACAATAGATAATGTCTGCATCTTCGGTTCTTGGTAAAATCTGGGCAATGTTATTATATGAACAATATTATCTGCTAAGTTATCGGAACTTTTAAGTAAAATGGTGATGGAAGAATGATGATTATCTGTTTGGCAAAAGTGATTTTTTATTAAATGTTCAACAAATCTCACCTCAGTATTTTCTTCTACATCTTCTGAATTAATCGTGATATTAGTATTGTAACGATTATAATATACAAATGGTGGTCCTGAGTTAAATTTAATACTATCTTTTAATAGCTTAAATGATACGGAAAGTGTTTTATTATTAGATTCTTGGAATATTAAACTTGTTTTATCAGGTAAGTGATATAATGTTGCGTTATTGATGATAATTTTTTCACCCTCAACAGAAATCAGACTATCTTTTAATGATTTAGCAATAAGCACTGCTACTGTTCTTTTCTCATCATATTTTAATAACTTATTACCATCTATAGTACCACCAAGAACAGCATAAATTTTACTTTCTTTAATAAAATAATTAATATCATTAATTTGTATATCACCATACTTGAAATGATGTAATATTGTTCTACCATTACTAGAATAAAATTTTAGTATACTCCAGTTTGTCAAATTATGCTTACTAATATAATTATAATAAACACTAATATTATAATTACTACGTTTTAATACTTGATCAAACCTTAAATCATCTTCATATTTTACTATACTGCCATAATTTACTATCTCAGTATGTTCATTTTTTGGTGCTTCAGTTATATTTTTAACGATTTTTAAAATAGACTTCTTATCTTCAATCATTAACATCCCATCACTTTTATCTATTTTCCCTTTTATAGATATGATATTTTTCATAGGATCATTATTAGTTATTATGCACTGTCCTTTAATTAATACCCTGCTACTACACAGGAAAAGAAAATGCTCTGGAAAACCTCTGCTAGTAAAAGTCATTTCATCTAATACAGGTTGTAAATCATCTACTGTAAAAGTATAATACGATTTATATTCAGTATGTATAGCTTGTAAAGATATTGTAAAAGGTCTGTTATTAAGATGTCCCATATCTATAATAACGTCAGAAGCATTGTTATTCTTAATATCAATTCTGCTAATACTAGGTGCTTCTAATAATATTTTAAATGTTAGTACATTAGAACTGACTTCTATACGGGTATCATGAAAGCCATGATGTGTATGGCCTTTGGCATACAATATTTCTATATTTGGAATATCTATAGTTAATGTCCCATTTATAAGAAGATGTTCTAAGTTAAGCTTTAAGTAATCTTTATTTTTTAAAATAATACGACCAGTAACTGTATCCTCTGAATAGATGCTTTTTATTTGCATATCACTTGTATTACCTTTTACATAAGCGTTATACCCTTTAAAGAGCTTTCTATTTAAAAACTTTATACTTGTAGAGAGAGTATTATCTTCTAATCCAAAAGAGCTAGTACCATCTATATAATAGTTACTAGCTACACGTTTGCTATCATCACTTAATATAAAACGATGATTTCTATTACCAAATAATCCAATCTGATCTGGATAAGGTTTATGATATATCTGAGTAGTAACCACATATAGATTGGTAACACTAGAATTATTTTGTTGATGATTATTTAATTTATCTAGCCTAGTTAATCCTTCTTTAGTAAAATGTAATTTCATATCCCCTTCATTAGGATCAAAATTAACATAAATAGATTGTTTCTCTGTGCTATTACTGTTACCATAAAGTGCTGTAAGACCATCACCAGATATTTGTAATGGAGCAGCGTCAACACAATTATTATTTTGTTCGTCACTAATTACAGAAGAAATTCTCTTATAACCCGAACTCTTTTCTAAAAAGACATTGTCCTCCATGCAAAAACTACTATCTTTAGGTTTAAACTCAATCACAGAATGTCCTGAATGAGCTTCATCATATGACATCTTAGGTACTTTCACTACTACTAAACCATAACTAGTATTTGTTTGAGCGCTTAATCTATTTACTAATGATAAGTTAAGATCAGCTAATTGCCTTTCTGTAAGTATTGATTGTAACTTATCTTGCTCAAAGCCTAAATTCATTAAGAATGCTTCGCCAAATGGAATATCTAAGTGATACTGCTTACGTAATGCTATTGCTCCATACACTAATTGTTCTGCCATTAATCCAATCCATAATGGACCAAGTTCTAGTCCAAACAACTCTGCAACCATTAATCCTATGGTAAAATATTGCTCTCCTAATTGATGCTTAATAATACCGGCTTCTTCTGAATCAGCAGGCAAGTTATTTAATTGTTTATGTAATTCTATAATTGAATGAATTGTTAATATCTTAAATATAGGACTTGTTAAGGGTAGTTTTTTAAGTAACGCTATTCTACTTTCAGGTAATACTGATCCCAATTTACTTATTAGTGAATCATACATTTTATTAAAAGCCATATCTCCTAACATCATTTCAGCGTTTTTTTGTAATCCTTCAAAATTACCAGTGTTCATTGATCTAATGATATCAGGCAAGAAAAATAATGTTTGACTAGTTATCCCAAGTGCATGAGCACGCGTAGCAGCTACAGAGTGTAACTCCTTCACACTCTGTAGTGATGACTCTCTTAATTCAGATGAAATTTCAGGATGTTCCAACATTTTGTCTGCAATGATTTGCCAAGATAAACCAGATAACTCTTGAATAGTAATAGATTCTGATGTTTTGAACTTGTCGCTAATCTTGTTATGGTAAGAATGTAGTAAACTTTTTATACTTTCTGGCATATTATTAAGATATGCTGTATCTACCCGGAAGTTATGCTGTTTTACTAAATTAACCAAAGATTTACTTGCTTGTGGAGTTAGAAGTGATAAAACATGATGTAATTCCTCTACTCTAATAGAAATTCTTCCAAAATATTTAACAAAAAAGTTCTCATGTAATGCTGTAAGTGCTGGTACTTTACTATCTAAAAAGAATAACTCTCTTACCACTTTTGCTGGTATTCCCTCTATGTTTGAGAAAAACCCCTTGTCAAGTAATACTAAATCAGAAACAACTTCATCAGGATGCCAAAATTTAGCTTGCTTTATTCTAGTGGTAATTTCTTCCGGTACATTTGATTTTAAAGCAAACAAGTCATATTCTATACTATCACTACGCCACTTAAAAAATGCTTCGGCATATAATTCTATATCCGTAAACCTTACTCCTTCTTTTGTTTGAAAGCTTTGTCTATAGTTCAAATCTTGACTATATATATGATAACGATGTCCATCATATGATACTAATAAAGAATGTTTACCATTATCAAATAACCAAGCACGACTTGATGAATCAATTTCTGCTCCTACTAATTCTAATACCGTATCTTTAGGGTATTGATTAAAGAAGTCTTGTGCTTCCCGATAATGAGTTTGTAGTAATTCCTGTTCTCGTAAACTATGGTTTATTCCTTCTTCACTAATTATATCGCCTATATTAGCCACATAAGTAAAAATATTATCTGGCTTGATGTTTGGGTTAGTAGATTCTAGTTGTTCTAAAGCTACAAGATATGCTATTTGTGAATATAGTCTTGCACTAATTTTAGAAGATTCTGCAATATTTTCTTCCAATGGTTCATATGGAAATATCTCTTCAGTTTCCTTTTCTTGACATAGATCACGTTTAAGGCGTTTCTTACTAGAAGTATGAGTAGAACAACTTGAGCCAGATGCTTGCAAACCTATATTATCTCTGTGTTCTTCTAGATTTTCTAAATTAAACTTCACTTTCTTTGTAGGTGAATCACTGCCTGTTCCTTTCCTCTTTAATATGCTACTCGTACCAGCTTGCTCTCCAATACTTACTCTACTTACTTGATCTAAAATACTCTTATGTGTTTTTTCATATTCTATAGAAGATTCACTCATTATTTCTTCTATCTCATTATCTCCAACCTCACAAGGAGCATTACATTCAATACTTAATTTTATTATTTCTATCAGATTACTAATATTGATTAATAATTGAGAATTGTACCATTCAGGTATATCATCAGTAATCATGCGTAATTTTTTTAATTCTTCAGAACCTAATTTTAATTGTTTTTTAAATAAATCTGTAGTATCTGCACTATCTGTTATAGGTAATATTTTAAGTTGATTTCTATTTCCTTTATTTGATAACTTCAATAAAATTACAGAAGATATAATATCTTGTTGATTTGATCGTTCTATTACAACATAAAACTTATCACTAAATACAATTTTGTCTTTAGTTTCTTGTATTAATTGTTGCTTTAAATTATCTATGCAACTATAATATTGATCTGGAGCCTCTATGAGATAAACCTGTTCTATGTTTTTGTGTGGCAAATAATGTTGAAATATTAGTTTAATTTTATCAGACGTATATTCAATTTTAATTGCCTCTTTCTCTGAGCTTTCTATTGTAACATCAACATCTTCATATCTTGTTGGAGAAGCACCACTAGATGAAGAACTTTGATCAGATCCTGAATCTACTGTTTCAGGGTTATTTGTTATATATTCACTTAACTTATCTTTTAAACTCTGTTTTTGTTGTCTAGTTAATTGTTGCTTTGAATCAATTATCTGCTCACCAAATTTCTGCCTATCAAAAAAATCTTCTTTAAATAATTTATAATCATTTGACCCATTACTATCTAAAAATAAACGCAGTCCTAGATTTTCATCCACATTCTCCAGTAATGAAAACCATATTTTAAATAATCTTCTTGCATCACTGATAACAACTCCAAGCCTTTTAGGAGTTAATTGACTTTCAGGAGGTAAATCTATAGATTTACAATATTCAGGTAATATCTCATTAACTTTTTCTTTTAAATTATTAATCGATTGTATTTCTCCCTTCTTAAGACTTTTGATTAATTCATTAAATTGTTTATTTATTTTTTTTATTAAATTACCCTCTACTCCATAAGCTGTAGCTTCCTTTACTGCTCTAAAACTAGCTTCAGCTCTGGTATTCCACTCGTAAAATATAAAAGGTATAATATATTTCTCAACTATAGATAATTTCTGATCTAAACTTTTACTATCAAAGCCAGATATTTTATCTTTTATCCAGTCAAATTCTGAAGTGTGTTGTGGTTCTCTCCTTTGCTCAGGATTCGATATATCATCTTGTAAGTATTTTCCATAGTGATGTAGTAAATTCTTGATAGTAACTTCTGTAAGCTTTTTATTTTTAAGATTTTTCTCTAAAGACTTAAGGAATGTGGATACAGGAACAGTATGATTGTCTTGTTTATTACCACCTCTATTCCTTTTGATCGATACTTTATTGATAATTGCTTGTTCATTAACTTCTAGATCTATATTAAGATTATTTATACCATATAATTTTATTATTCTAAGTCCATGTTTTTGACTGGCATTATTATTAATTTCTAATAATACTTTGTTAATAGGCTTCTTTAATTGCTCTTCTGCCTTGTGTTTAATCTTTTTAATTAGTTTATTATATTCTGTCCGATCATTTGTGCTACTATCACTGGTTCTATAACTTGTATCTTCACTTTCAGTATCGCTAATAACCTCATGAATTACTTCTTGGTTGTAGATTTGTTCTATATATTCTCCTAGCTTACTACCTGTTAACCCATTATCTCGTATTATGTTCTTTATTTCATCTATAGTAATGCTAGGAGTAACTTTTTTATATCCTACATCTTTTAGATAATCTTTAATTATACCTAATCTTTGTTCATGTATTTTATTAAATATTTTTTGTTTAAATTGAACATCTTGAATCTTTTTAATATCGTCTATATCCAAATTTACTTTTAAATGTTCTGCGATAGATTTATTTATAGTTTTACGTAGTTGGCTAGCTTGTCTATGAACTTCTTGTCCAGTTTTAAATGATTTATATCCTTGTTTATATTTACAATATAATAGGATGATTTTTGCACTATCTTGCTGACTTGTAAAATAATCTACGATTTGTGCTGCTTCTAATTTTAATTGCTTGTCTAAAGCTTCTTTAACTAACTTTTGATTTAATATATTAGACTTATATTGTTTTAATTGCTTATATAACCATATGGCACTTACTTTACTTCTATTAGCTATTAATTGATCGCTACCACGAATATTTTCATTAAACCATTTCTTTATCTTATAAAGATCTGAATGCAAATTCTCGAAATATTCTTTAAGATTATGAGCTAAAGTTGATGATATATATAAAAAGTCACGACTCATTTTATTACTTTATATATTACTTGTTAAAAATTAAGATAACTTGAAGTAGCTTTATTCAGAACTATCTGTACTATTTCCAACTAATTTTAATTCAGAATTTTCTTGGTCATAATTTGTAATATCAACCAGTATTTCAGTATCAGTCTTATCATCAGATATAGGGATGATTATACTATTCTGGTCTTTTTCATCTATATCTATGTTACTAATTCTTTTTTCAATTAAATTTATTAGTTTTAACTCAGGATGAGCATTATAAAATCCTTGCATATCAATATCATTTTGAGAAAAGGCCTCTAACATAGATTCTTGGTATTCCCTGAAAAGATTAAGTAAATTTGGAGAACAATTTATTAAGAAAATATATCCTTCAATAATTTTATTTAATATCTCTTCTTTTACTTCACCGCACCCATGATAACATTCAGGACGATCATAATGATGCTTCGTTGAAATATGACTACCAAATGCACCCATAATTCGGTCACAATGCTTATCAAGTAAGTGTTGAAATTTGTCAGAATCTAATCTATTAGTATTAAAATATCTATCTTCCCATATTTTTTGATCCCAATTCCAAGATGTAATGCACTGTTCAAAATATTCTTCAACCTCATCTTTTTCTTTTGTTTTGACTTTAAATTTATGTTTTTTTCTCCTTATTGTATGACCTTCATTATCTTCTACTGTCGGATCCCAGGATACTGTTTTTTTTATGCTGGAGCTTGCAACAAATTCATCTTGATTCTTATCAACTAGGCTTAATTGATCTATTCCTTCATCATCAGTTAATTCTAATCTATTCAGTAATTCTTGATGTATCTTCTCATATTCTGCATAAGGAGTATTCATGATTTCTATAATTTTATCATCTGGTATTTGGTGAGGTGATTTATATTTTATACTTAATTTTATTATTTCTATGAGATTGCTAATATTGATTGGTAATTGAGTATTATACCATTCAGGTATATCATCAGTAATCATGCGTAATTTTTTTAAATCTTCAGGCCATGATTTTAATTGTTTTTTTAAATTTTTTAATAAATCTACAGTATCTTCATTGTCTATTACAGGTAATATTTCAAGTTGATTTTTATTATTTTTATTATACAGTTTTAGTAGGATCGCAGAAGATATGTTTTGATCTTGATTAATAGATTGTTCAATTATGACATAAAATTTATCATCTGATACTATTTTATCTTTAGTTTCATATATTAATTTGGTTTTTAAATTATTTACAAAATTATAATATACATGATCCTCTATTATTTTAAATAAGTAGATATCTTCTATATTTGCGTTTGGTAAATAACTTTTTAATAATGATTTAATATTTTTATCAGAATAGATTATACTTGATACACTAGAAGCCTGGTAAATTATACCTTTTTCAGCATTACCCTCTAATTTTTTTTTCGTATTTATTTTATTAATTTGTATACTCTCCTTGATTACACAATCCAATTTTCTTTTAGTCATGTTTAACCACCATGAAATAAGTTTAAAAAATTATATTATCCTATTGCCATAATTTTAGTATTAAAATTATTAACTGTAAGTTTATTTTAAATGAATTTTAATAAACATTAACGACTCAAAAGTTATTGATAATCTTATGAAAGAGTGAAAAATTAAGAAATCTAGACACCTATACCAAACCTAATTACTATATATATATTGATTTATCCTTTACTATTAGCCTTTAGTTAATTCTTGACTAATATATTCTTGTTTTTTTGTAGCAATCTAATCCTGTATCATGAACAATAATTTTTAATATCTCACCTTACAATTACTATATTCCTGATAATATTAACTTAACTGTTTAGTCCTATATTGTGATGCGTGAGTAAGAGGGATAAATTATACTGCATTATTATATAAATTTAATTTTTTGTAATTTGTAGTTATATTTAAACAATGTGTGTGTAATTGTCTTGTAACATTTGGTATTTTAAGATAAGCAGCAATAGATAAGAAGATCTGTAAAGTTTCTAAAATTATTTTCTGTCCTTTTTTATGGGTTTTAGCTCCTATTGTTTGTACATTATGTAGCCGGTCAAATAACTTAATTAATAGCAATTCTTGTTTCTGTTGCTGATACAATATTTTAACCATTTCTGCTGCACTAATTTTTTATCATTTTTAACTCGTGTTAAATCTTCAACTTGATTAGCAATCTTATGGCCAAATTCTTGTATAATCATTTCTTTAGTAAGTAACGTATCTTCAATACAATCATGCAATATTGCAGTAATAATTATATCAGTGCGACATGAATAATCAGAAACCATATATGCTACTTCTAAAGGATGTGAGTAATAGAATTCTCCTGTTTCTCGCTTTTGCTTGCCATGATATTTTTTAGCAAAATAAATTGCTTTTTAATTTTATTAAGATCAACTTTGTTCTTAGAAATCTTACTTGTGAATAGGAGCTTAGTTAATAGTCTTTTGCTGTATCGGCAATTTGATAGATCGTTCATTTTTACTTTTCCTAGCTCAAGATCTATACCTTTAGGTAAATTTAGCTTTGCTATAATAGGACCTATAGTTTTTGATGATTTTCTTGACTTCTTGACTTCTTGACTTCTTGCCATATATCCATCCCTACTATAATTTTATTTAAGTGTAGCAAGTGAAGCACAATAATCAAGAAAATCATCATTATTAATTAATACATAATCATCAAAACCTTATCAATATCAACATCATTTATCATAAATCAGATCATCAAGAAGAGGTAACTTAATTGGTATATTACAGACAATAGTAGTACTTTTACCTTTTTCACTTGTTACTTCAATCTCTCCATTTAACTCACCAATTAGACGCTTTACAAAACTTAATCCTGATCCAAGTCCATGATATTGCATAGCAACATCAAATTTATCAATCTTTTCATGAAGATGTTGCCTGATTTCTTTAGACAAACCAACACCACTATCATGCACCATAAATTGGAATACCATTTCTCTGTGTTGTTGTTCTAATTCTGAAACGGCTGGACTAATAGCAAACATGTTCACTGTTACCACAACTTTGCCTTCTTTAGTAAATTTAATAGCATTATCTATTAACTGCTCTAACATTGCCCCTATTCGATAAGTATCACTAATTATAGCATTTGTTAAATCATACTGAAAATTACAAGATAAATTTAATCCCTTACGTTGAGCTATTGGCATCGCTTTATCAATAATCTTATTTACCAACTGTTTTGGATCAAACTTATTTAAAACTATAGGAGGTAATCCAGAATTATTCTGTAGATAACTAAGTATATTGTTATAATAATCCAGTAATTCTTCAGCACAACTTACCACACTAGCTAAATAATCCTTTTTTCAGGATTATCTTCTATTTCATAAAGAGCTGTTACTAATGAAAAAATCCCGTTACATGGAATCTTTAATCCATGTACCATATTTTGAACCACATCTCTTTTAAATAAC
Source organism: Candidatus Rickettsia vulgarisii (assembly GCA_050920655.1). Taxonomy (GTDB): domain Bacteria; phylum Pseudomonadota; class Alphaproteobacteria; order Rickettsiales; family Rickettsiaceae; genus Tisiphia; species Tisiphia vulgarisii. The sequence goes on from CP133317.1 coordinate 1,139,856, forward strand.
TCAGATTCTTTCAATTTATTATTTGCTTCTTGTAATTCTAATTTATATTTAATTATATCAATATAATTTGTGATCGTCGAGTTAATGATATTCTCTTCTTGCAGATATGGTATTAATGTGACAGATATAGGAGACAATTGAAGATTCCAATTTGTTTTAGTAAGATGAGTGATATTATGATTATCTTTTGGTTGATTTTGATTATTAATTGTCATAGCATTTCCTTGCTGTTAAAGTTCAGAAAACAGCTCAGAGGTTAAAGTGATAAAATTTTGCAGTTTTAACTTAACCTCTGAACTAGAGTTGCACCACGGCCGCTCTTAACAAGGACAGATATCACCACAATTTTACGAAGTACAGAGGATTTAAGAGCTTTTTGACAAATTTTTATACAATTTGACAAACAGCTGCACAAATGAGACACAGCTAAATTACTATTGTTTGTTAGCTCAACTCTTTATCCATTACATATAAATCAAAATCAGCATTAATTATGCTACAAAAATTATCGAAAATTCCTTTAAATATGGCATTTTGCTAGCATTTAAGCCTATTTTATACTATAATTATAATATAAATATTTAAATAATAATTTCATGTCAGTAAATAACTTAAACAAGGCACAACCATTCTTACAATGGGTTGGAGGCAAAAGAAAAATTGTTGATCAATTAATTAAATTTATTCCTGCGAAATTAAACAACTACTATGAACCATTCCTTGGAGGCGGAGCTTTATTCTTTCATGTACGAGATAAATTTAAACAATGCTATTTATCTGATATTAATCTAGAGCTAGTAACGTCCTATAACGCAGTTAAGAAGAATCCAGATAAGGTCAGTAAACTATTAGACTCTCATAAAGAAAAACATTCTAAAGAGCATTATTACCAAGTTAGAAGTAATAATGACAGTAATGACCCAGCAAAAATTACTGCAAGATTTATCTATCTTAATAGATATTCATTTAAAGGCATTTACCGAATTAATATTGATGGAAAGCCAGCTCAAACTTTCTCTGGTAGGAATTATAGTAAATCTGATCTTGCCTTTAGATTAAAACAGTGTAGTCAGCTTTTAGCTGGCACATTTATTTGTGCTATGGATTTTTCTTTCATTGAACCACAAAAAGAGGATTTTGTTTATTTTGATCCTCCTTATCATAAATCAGGTGAGAAGTTTTATACCAGATTACCCTTTGATGAGAATGATCAAACGAGACTTAAAGATTTTGCTACAGAACTTAATAATCAAGGTATAAAAATAATGATTTCTAATAGTAATACTCCCTTTATTAGAAACTTATACAAAAATTTTAATATTAGTATTATTAAGGTTAAATATTCCATGCCTGAACACAATAAAATATCTGATGAAGTAGTTATTACAAATTATCAATTACCACAATAGCTTAGTTATATTCAAACTTGATTAATTCAAAGCAATAATCTTGAGTCTTAAAAGCTTCTTCTAGATCTTGCATATGACGATTCCTAACATAATAATCATTAAAAGCTGATATTGATTTAAGGATTACCTTTTTGTTGACTATATCTTCCTCTATCACTACTAATTTACTTAATACCCCAAAATCAATATATTGGTTATAACGTTCAATAAGAAATTTCCTCACTTTATACCATACTGAATCAGGATTTAATTGCCTACTAAGCTGCAATAGATAATTTTGTTTTTCATCTTCAGTATTATTCTGCTTCGCTTCAAGTTCAGTAAATTGTATGATTTGTAACTGCCCAATACTACTGCCATAAATCATTCGTACTTGCTGCAATATTTTATCTTGGCTATGTTCTGAAAGTAGCATATTTTTAAGCAATTTTATTTGATAACTATTACCTACTACCCCAATAAATGAGCAGGAGCTTAGTAATTCATAAGCTGAATCAGGATCAAAAATACCGACGATTTTACGTTTTAACTGAGCTTGCAAGCTAGTATCAAGGCTGTTTTCTATCTTATCTAGATATCGCTCTTTAGTGTTGTTTAAGTCACTAGATTTAAACTGAAACTTCTCACAATTAGCTTTAGTAGTTTCACGTAACTCATGAGCTAAAGCTTTAGCCATATAGTTTAGTAACACTTTCTTATGGCCAAAATGATGTTCTGGGTATTGTTCTGCTAATTTCAATAAGAGCTTGTTAATAAAAGTAAGATTAAATGCTCGATTTGATTTTATCTGTAATAAATCAGCCTCTTCTTGGGTTAATGGATGGAAATCTGTTAATTTCTTTCTTTTGAACCAGCTTTTATGATTAACGGCATTAATTGCTGCATTATTGCTATTTGATGGTGTAGAGTCATATTTTTTAGAGATTTTATTAATAACTGCTTGTAGTGTAGTATTAATCCGTCCTGTTGTGATATTAGCACTAGAGAAATTAGTATTATCAGCTTGTTGTTGATCATTGGTTGAGCTTGTTATTTTGAATTGTAAATTTGTTTCAAGTTGTTGTTCTTGTAACTGAGTTTGGTTATTATGATTAAATATATTTTTTCATTTTGAAAAAATGTAGATTTGCTAGATCTAGATTTATTAGATATATTTTTATTATTATCTATATATATTGTCTCATCCAAACTTTTTTCGGGTTGACCTGAAATTTCTTTCGGGTTGGGACGAAAACTTTTTCGTGTAGTGCTAAAATTTTTTTCGTTTTTACCTAAAGATTTATGATTATAAGGCTGGAAATCTTTTGCTAATTTCACACAGGGAGTATTACGACATTTGATACCATATTTAATAATGGTTGAGGTAGAAAGATTGATGAACCCAGATTGTTCTAGTTCGAGTAGACATTGTCTTACTCTTCGTTGACAAACCCTTAAGTGTTGTTCAAAGAAATGATAGGTTTCCTGAAGTTCATCAATGCTATTATTATGATAGATTTGCAAGCGGAAGACTATTAGAGATAGTAGTTGCCTTGCAGTTTTACTTAATGTTTTACCATTATGAGATGAGAGATTACTCCATTCAGGGGGGATAAAATTACCAACAAAATTATAGAAAATAATTGAATTTTGATCATCAAAATTATGCGTTGCACAATCATGAGTGAAATGTGAGCAGCATATAGTGTGCATAAGACCTCAACTTAAACATCAGGTTTAATCGAGGTAGTAAGAGGATTAGAATGCTATTTTTCAAAATGCAAGGAGCATATAGTGAGCATACGGAGTATGGAGATAAAATTAGCAGATTAAGAAAAGCTAGGAGATATGGTGGTGGGCGATAGAGGGATCGAACCTCTGACCTTTACGATGTCAATGTAACGGCTCGTTTTTCTAGATATTATCCTACCAATTTCATAAAAATAAAATACAACACTATAGTGCTGTATCACGCCTAGTGAAAGCCTGATATTCATAGCTACCTCTTTGATATGTATAAGGAATAATTTTATTGTAGTTAGCTTTGAATGACCTGTCAAATACTTATTAAATATACTAACAACTTACACTGACAGGAGAAAATATGGAGCATTAATATTATCAACCATTATCTAATTTCAGTGATTATTCTTATATGATTTGCTATCATAGCCAAAGCATATTATAATTTTAGCTATCAATGCTCTTTGAGGTATTTATGTCAGTAAAATCTTTATGCTTTACTAGAGAAGTATTAAACAACATTAAAATCCCAACAAAAAAACAAAATATATATAGAGATACAAAAGAAAAAGGATTATTTTTGATAGTATCATACGGTGGCAGCAAGACATTTTACCTTGGTAAAAAAATTCAACAATTATACCAAAAAATCAAGATAAGGCGTTTTCCAGAACTATCTATTACTGATGCTCGAGCCAAAGCATCTGAATTAAAGGGGAGATTGCTAAAGGATATAATCCTATAGAAGAAAAAGCTAGATTATCAAAAGAGCTGACCTTTAAGGATTTTTATGACAAATACCTTAATGAGTACAGTAAAATTAATAATAAAAGATGGAGTAATTATGCTGCTTCTGTCAATAGATATGCTAAGCATTTATATCCTAGAAAAATATCTACCATTCAAAAACAGATATTCAAGAGTTGTTTAATAATTTAACTAAAACTGGTAAATATGGAGCTAATAGATTTCTTGAGATATTAAGTCCTATATTTAGCAAAGCAATAAAATGGGAACTACTAAAAGTGAATCCAGTTACTGGAATAAAAAACACCAGGAACAATCTAGAAACCGTTATTTAACTAGAGAGGAAATACCACAGTTTTTTACAGCAATAGCAGAAGAGAAAAACCAAGTAATGAAGGATTTTTTCTTAATAGCATTATATACATCAGTTCGTAAAGATAATTTGCTTACTATGCGTTGGGAACAAGTGAATTTTACTGACAAACAATTGTATCTTCCAGAAACTAAGAATGGTGATTCCCACCGTTTACCTTTATTAGACTCAGGCAATAGAAATATTAAAAGCCAGGAAAGAGCAATCTAATAGCATTTGGGTATTTCCAAGTGAGAGCAGCAGTAGTGGTCACCTGCAAGAACCAAAGAAAGCATGGAAGAGGATTTGTAAAAAGCAGGCATAGAAAATTTAAGGATACATGATTTAAGAAGAACAATAACCAAGCTGGATGGCAATGACAGGAGCAAATCAATATGTGATAGGGCAATTACTAAATCATAAGGATTCAAGATCAACTGCAGACTAGACTTGCCAATGATACTGCTCGAGAATATATGCAAAGAGCAATTAATAAAATGATCTCTACGATTAAACAGTAAGAAACATAATAATGTGAGCATCTGTAATAATAGTCAATAAAAAAATTAGCAAAAATTATATTTCCAAGAAGAATTATTGTGAATAACAGCATGCATAAAAAACCGTGCCAAGAGTTTACACATAACAGCAATTAAAGCCACTTTAGTTGGTTTATGATTGACTCCAAATCTCTGGAGATTTATTTATAATCATTATTATCAGAAGCCTATAAAGTCCGTCCGCCAAAACTCTATAAACCCAATAAGTAATGGGTTTTTATGGCAAAAAGAATAAAAAAATCCATAAGAAAATGGTAAGATATGGTCATAAACCTTATGGATTTCAGTCAATATGCCAATAGAAAATATTATCAAATCACAAAAACAAGGAAAACTTTTTGGTTATAAATTAAAAGAAGAATTAAACCCCAATAATAAGCTATATAAATTAAGAGAATTAATAAATTGGTCTCGCCTAGAACACTGGTTATCGAAAAATGTTTCTATATAGAAAATGTCATAGAGTGATGCTTGGCGTAACGATGCTACAAGCAATGTATAATTTTTCAGATTCACTAGCAGAAGAAGAACTAAAAAAGAACATGTATTGGCAATATTTCTGTGGGTGGGAATATATAGAAACAGATATAGCGATGTCGGAAACTAGCATAAGAAGATTTGGTAGTTTATTAGGTGAAGCTGGATATAACGAGATATTAGGGGAGTTGATCAGGGTTGGGATAAAGACTAATACAGTTAAAAAAAAGATTTGGAATTGATAATCGCTGATACGACAGTACAAATCAAGAATATCAAACACCCACACGATGTTTATTTAATGGATAAAGCTAGGCTTAGAATTGTGAAGCTTTGCCAAAGTTTGGGTAGTAAGTTTAAACGAAACTTACGCTAGAACCTATAAGCGAGATATAATAAAGCTCTGGAAGTATAAAGAGCATAGCAAAGCCACAAGAAGGGTTGGAAAATACTTAAACATTTAAAAACGTTACTTGGTCGTTTGATTAGAGTATGTGAACGTGAGATACAAAATAAGAAATTAAACTTATCTATCACAGATCAAGAAGTATTGAAAAAAGTAAAACAAATACATAGCCAATCTGTTTTAAAAGAGAAGAGAAAAAGGAATACAAAGAACAGAATAAAATATTGTATAGTTTTCATGCTCCTGAGGTAGAGTGCATAGGGAAAGGAAAACGAAACAAGCCATATGAGTTTGGCAATAAAGTTGCGGTAGTAGTCAGTGGTCGTAGAAATTTTGTACTGTCAGCACAATCGTTTCATAATAATCCTTATGATGGTCATACATTGCAGCAGACCTTTGAAGCGGTAGAAAGTGTAACTGGAATAAAGATAAAGAAATCGTTTGTTGATCTTGGTTATACTGGCAGCAATGTTAAAGAGAAGAGTAAGGTATATACCCCAAAAACTCGGAAGAAGTTATTGAAAGAAGACAAGTGTATGATCAGGAGACGCAGTGCTATAGAACCAATAATAGGGCATTTAAAACAATATGGCAGGATGGGCAGAAACTTCTTGAAGGGTGTGATAGGGGAGATGTGATCAATCCAATAATCTCTGCTATAGGTTTGAATTTACGATGTGCCAATCATTTACAAATCATGCCTAACTCCACATAAATCAAAACAAATCATCATTCAAAAACTAGATGAACGATTTAAAAAATCGTTAACAAGAAGTTAATATCAAAAATTGACTAACACAGAAATTTATCAGTAAAATTTAATAACAATTAAAACAATTTTTGATTTTGGCAAAAATATTAGAAATTTTTATAAAAAAATTTTAATCCCATCACAGATGATAGAGATTTTAAGTATTTTTGGCGGAGGGACTATAAAATATATGAAGAATTTCCTAGTTTTCAACTTTGCCATATTCTTTGCATTTTAATATCAGGTACAAAACCTAGCTGTTAGCACTATACGCACAGGATTTTTTGTACCTTTGTTGGAAAATACCGATTATTATTGATTCTGTATATACGAAAAGTCCATACTATTATTTTTACAGTTCAATAGGCTTCTTTCGACACTAGTTATTTGAACCTCACAATATCTAGTAACTATTAGATTCAACCTAAGGGCAAATCTTTGTCATCTATTTTGCTAAGATATTTATATCATATTTTGATCTTAAATTCCAGTTTCAAAATAGGTCTAATGTTTGGATATCATTAAGTAAATCTATTATATGGCAAAATAGTTTGTATAGGGATAGCGTTAATTTTTATGATAAATACAAAATTGTAAAAAGTTTAGTTCTGATTCCATATTATTCTCAATAATTTCAACCATGCATGCTTTATAATTTTCCTGTGGATGGGTAGACCAACGATATCCTCTAGACTTTAATAAGTCCTTAGTCTCGTAGGGTGCATTTTTAGCCCAAACTTTAAATCTTGTTTTATGACAATTCATTAGTAATTGTTTCAATACTATATTCTTTAGAAACGGGTAGATACTGTGATAGTAAATGTAACCCTGCAAGGCAATCTATAACTGCTCGGTGTCCTTCATAAAAGAAATTATATTTATATGCAAGATATTCCAATTTTTGGCTTTCTATTTTTTCATATTTCCAATCTATGTCTACTCTAGAACAGCCCTAAATTTGGGGTGTCAGATCTGGAAACAATTTATCAAAAAATGGTCTATCAAATCCTGCATTATGTGCAATAATAATACTTACATTATGAAGAAAATTAATAACTTCTTCTTTATTTATATTTTAGTCACGAACCATTTCATCGGTAATACCGGTTAGTTCCGTAATATGTGATGCTATAGGCTCTTTTGGATCTTGATATTGATTAAATTCCTCAAGTATACTGTAAATACGTCCATCGTTCGTGCATTCAAACTTCACCATTCCAAGTTCTAAGATTTTATCAGTAACATAAGATAATCCACTAGTTTTTGTATCTAAAAACACTCCTACTTTTTTGGCCTGTCATCAGGTATGTTATAATAATTAGGTTTATTGTATCGTTTAATCACTTTATATTGATTAGTATTATTTAATACATCTGCTATTTGATCTAAATGGTTAAACATAGTATTTTATTTCAAAATATAAAATAAAAAGTTAATGGCCAACTACAATCCATTAAAAATAAGGCTATTGCTGTTTTTTTGCTAGTTTTCTCTTGATAAATAGGGTCATCCTTTAATATCTTTTTATTTGTATTGACATTATCCAATATCTTTTTACTTGTCGTTTTGCGTCAGCAAATTCTGGAGTTTCTCTAAGCGTAGTTCTAGCTACTGCTCCAACCATAGCGATAGCTGCTCCTATCCAAAAAGCGGTACGCCAACTAAAACCAAAAGAGGTAACAATAGACGCAATACATAAAGCAGAGGTGCTACCTATGGAGCCAAAAGCGTCTACTAATGACACAACTGGATATTGCACAGGTGGTTTGGTAGTTTCAGTTAGGTAAAGTTGAGCTCCCATTATTTCTCCCATTGAAGACATACCTTGAGCAATACGGCATATAGTCATTATCCAAGTAGCGGTAATGCCTATTTGAGCGTAAGTAGGAAGATTGGCCATAATAATACAGGAAATAGCCATCATAGAAGTAGTAATAATTACCGTTGATTTACGGCCTATATTATCGCCAATCCAACCAATGACCAATGCACCAATTGGCCTAAAAACAAAGGTCGCACAAAATGCAGTGGCGGAATAGATTGCCGTCGTATGAGGATCAGCTTTTGGAAAAAATAACTCATTAAGCAGAACCGCCATGTGAACATAGAGCATTAAATCAAAATACTCTAAAAACGTTCCTATAGAGAGCAGTCCAACGGCTTCTTTCTGTTCCTTGGTTAATGCGGAAAACGTCCCCTCGTCATATCTTATATACTCTTTCATAGTAAATCTATTTTTGATTTAAACACTAGCCATATTATTTAATTATCGTTATTTTTAAATATCAATTCAATACAAATAAGCAAGAAATACAGCTCTACCCTTCATATAACCAAATAGTTAATTTTCTTTAACTATTTTTTAAATTCTAATTAGATACAAAACTGCTTGTTTTAACCTAGTTCCCATGATATGACTAACGTTTAGGTATTTACCAGTAGAACTAATAGCCTAAATTATTAAAAAATTGGATTAATTGACATGAGTATACTACTTGCTTTATTTACAGAGAAATTAGATGAAGTTAGAGAAAAGATAGAATCCGCTAGGTCTGGTCTACAACAAGACAAAGAAACTTGTAATATTCAGTTATTAAAGATACTGGATTACTTAGAAGTCGTAAAAGATGCTATGAGGATAATAACTATGTTTGAACAGCTAAAAGAAACAAGCATTGAAAATGATTTAGAACCGCCAGAAAAAGATAATTAAGCGGCTATAAAAATGAGAAAAGGGCGCAAAAAACGTCTATGGCGGCACAAAAGTTCTTATTATAATTTCTCCATTACCTGTGTGATTCGTATACCTTGAGAACGTTCATAGAACTGTGTCATCCTAGAAATCCGTGCCAAAATTTAGCCTGTTGGAAAAGTAAATATCTAGCTGGGAGATTGTCAGTGCCCAATTTGGTACTGGCAATTTAGCCGTTATCTGCTTTATAGCACAAAATACTAGCTTAAACAAAGCATTTTCACTGGTAAATGAGCCTTTGGTTTTTGTATATTTCCTGACCTGACGATGGAATCCTTCAATAGGATTAGTCGTATAAATCAGCTTTCTTATCTCACTCGAATATTTAAAGGTAATTAAATTTTCCCAATTTTCATGCCAAGATTTAATGACCATTGGGTATTTTTTACCCCATTTTTCTTCAAGTTGTAATAAGTTGTTCTCTGCTAAATCTTTACTTGAAACTTGGTAAACTGTTTTTAAATCAACCATAAATTCTTTTTGATTTTTGCTAGCTACATGTTTTAAGGAATTACGAATTTGATGAACAACACATAGCTGTATCTCTGTTTTAGGAAAGGCTGTATTAATTGCTTCCGGAAAACCTTTTAGCCGTCCACACAAGCTATTAATATATCTCCAATTCCTTGAGCTTTTAAATCATTTAAAACAGATAACCAAAAATGCACACCTTCTGATTCACAGGCATAAAATCCAAGTATCTCTTTATGTCCAGATTGGGTAATTGCCCATGATATTATAAATTACCTTAGTAACTACCTTGTTATCCTGCTTTACCTTAAAAACATCGCATCATACTATTGCATATACCAGTTCAAGTGGTCTAGCTCTCCACTCATTCAGCAAAGGAACTAGTATCAGTAATGCTTGATATAGTTGCTGCTGATATCTCTACACAATAAATTTCTTGTAAATGGCTCGGCTATCCCCCATCATATGATGTTCCTAAGCCATATAAGAGTCAATATTTTATTATCTAGCTCTTCTGTTAGTATTGTTTGTCGTTTTTTTATCAACTGAGGTTCAAACGTTGAGTTTCGATCCCTCGGGACTTCTAGTTCAAATGAACCAGAACCGCTTTTATAGTTTTAGTGCTAACTCCATTTCGACGATTACCTCCTTGTTCTAAACTATCCTCTTGCAAATGACTATTCATTTCACCTTGCAAAGCTATTTGCGTCAAATCTTTAACTAAACTTGTCAGTAAACCCGAAGGACCAAGTAATGGTTTCCCTTGGTAAAGACCTTTTATTATCTCTGCCAGTGCTTCATTTTGTACTGATGGTAACTTTGTTACTTGATCAGCTATATTATTAGCTGATAGATCTTTTTTCATGTCAAACTCCTTCTGTGTTAATAATTTTTTATCTGTAATTTTTACAATATTATTTATCTAATACTTTTTCAAATTATCATTTCTTTAGTTTGACACAGTTTGTTAAACACTCCCAGCTTGACCTATAATACAGATTCAACCTCTGAATAATACTTTTATAATTTAACTCTTAGAAGTACTAATGTCTTTTTATTGGTAATGTTCGTTGCTTTATTAAACTTATCATATCTCCAGTATCTCTACCTAACCTATCTAATTTGGTAACTAAAATAATATCCCTCTCTTCTACTTTAACCAGTAATGAATTTAATCTCTCTCTATCAACATTGCTACCTATAACCTTATCAAAAAATATTCTTGATTCTTTAACCCCAGCTTTTTGTAACACTTGTTTTTGTATTTCTAAAGATTGTTGAAAAGTTGATACTCTTGCATAGCCAAATAATCTCTATAACATCTACTTTATATAATATATGGAATTTTAATGTCAGAAGAATGATTAGGAAAATCCTTAGTATTTCTAGTTATTAATAAGCTATTATTATATTTAGCAGTTGCCCATATTATAGCATCTGGTATTTTGATTTTATGTTTCTTTCTAAGAGAGATAACTATTTCACAAATTTCTTCGTTGAGATTAATAATTGTGAAATTACCTAAAAATTCTCTAACTATACTCTCATCATCTTTTGTAGTTCCTACTAATATTTCTATTTTAGTTATTATACTAATTTGTGGATCTTTATATTCACTTAATTCATTTCTTGCCTCTTCTATCCCAAGTAAATAATCTATTAGAATATTTGTATCAAACAATGCTTTCATTATTCAGACCATTCATTTCTTAATTTCTGCTGATATAATACACTATCTAATTTCTTAGACTTCCAAATCCCAAATGCCATTTTATAATTTTTCTTAATCTGATTATGATCAGTAATATAGCTACTAAGGGCTTGTCGTATAATTTCTGCTCTTGAGATATTTTTTCTTTTAGATAATTGGTTTAAAATTTTTACTTGGGTATCAGGTATGTCAACAATTGTTCTCATATTCTATACTAACATTTTAATTACATATGTTATCATTATCTGATATAATAATATGTTTTACTAATAAGTTCAAGTTTATATTATTAGAATCTGTCGCATCTACAATAAAAAGGGTTGAAGGAACAAACCCTTTAGTAGTATATCCACGTAATCCATATCCTTAGAAATACAAACCAAAATTTATTGAATCAGATATAGAACTCAGAAGTGGTTTATATTCTATCTCAAATATTGATTCTAATAAACACTATGAAATAGTAGCAGGTTTTGAAAAAGCCAAGTTAGAAGATTTTGTTAATTATGATTGGTTATGGGGAGGTGGAGGGATTCCCAAATTATTTAATAAACGTTTAGTAGATAAGATACAAGAAATATGTCCTAATGATTTTATTGCTTTACCAGTTATTTTAATTAATTTATCAAAAGATGTTGAGCTTTATGAAAATAAAGATTTTTATGTAGTTAACTGTATCGGCTTGCAATAATAAAGACAAATTCCAGCAAGGCATGAGCTTTATGTTAAATACCACAAACCAATATATACTCTAGTAAATGAAAGATTGGCAAGAGGTAAAGAAAATGATAAATAGGAGAGATGGAATATAGAAAACTAAGTTTAGTAGAAAGAGAAGAATTAAGGATCCGTCATAAAGGAGAGAGAGATGTGTTGGTTCATCTCTACTAACTAAAAAACTCTAGAGTCACAAAAACACGAAGAAATTGTTATTGCTAATATTATAAATTTATAGAACTCATTTGGTAGGTGTATTTCTATGAAAATAGAATAATTCCTTCCAAAAAGCCTAACTCATACCCTTCCGAACAAAGGGGTAACAAATTGGTAAATCGTCAATCTCAATCTCAATTTAAAATTTATATACCATAGAAAAAAGAAGGATCTTATATCTTAGGGATATATTAGAAATAATAATAGGTTAGCCGATACATTTAATACTTTAATACATAAGAACTTGCTATGCTTTCATAGGGATCTGTCATATGTGAGAGGTAAGATTACATTATGTAGATAAAGTAGAATCCTCATGGCTGCATAAGCAACCAAAGGATTCCATTCCTTATAAGATCACAATCTAACTTACAAATGCGACAAAACCTTTTCTGAATGGCTACGCGATGCTAGAACCTTCGCTCCCTATGACATAATAATGGATAATGTCGCTATCTTATAGATTTATGCCTGCTATACATCAAATGTTGATAATTGGTCTCCTGCCAACCCAATATCACGATGGTATTCTGTGTTAACTTCTTCATACTCTTCTTCTTGTGGTAAATACCATATCATACCACGAGGGATTCTGTGTTGACTTTATTTTCTGTTCTGTTCTACCTAATAATGTATCAGAAACTTGAATTTTTTCAGCTGGTAGATCTTTAAGAGCGCCTGGTGTATCTAATGTAATACAGCCATTCTTTCTTTTCATGATCTCCTCTAGTTAATATTGTAATAAAAAAAACAGTTTATAATTAAACTTTTTAGGGAAACAAAAACGAAGTGGTTTCACCACACCTGTGATAATATAATTTTTTGTAGATGTAGCGAAACCTCTACAGAACCATCTCTTTTACCTTCAAAAGTAAACAACTTGTCTTCTAATTTTAAAAGATCCGGTATAAACGGTTTAAAGTTTTGGTATGTTTACAACAGTTGTTAACCTATGTCAAGCTTCACTTTATAATTTATCAGTGGTTAATATTTTTTGACCATTGATGTAGATGATGATTATGGTTTATTAATTCTATTTTACCCATAAGGTAAAAATGGCAGGAAGATAAATGGGAGTTCTTAGATTTACATCTAATATAAAGTTTGTCTTGTAGATTACAAATAATCAACATGACGGCATTAGGAGGATTGCAATCACAGCAAATCCAGCAAGTGTCTTTATATTGTTTTAAGATGGTAATTAAATCTTGTTTTTCTAAAGAAGAAAAATCTGTTAACGGCTAAGTAAAAGTTGTTAAATTTCAACTTGTCACAAAGAGATTACTTACCGTTTTACTTTTTACAAGTGGTTTTTAATTGAATCTAATTAACAATCAGATTCATAATTAAATTAATCATTAATTCTTTTTGAGATGGTGAACTTTCTGCAATTAGAAGAGCTAGAGAAGTCATAGCGTTTGCCCCAAGATTCTTTAGGCCAATATTTGCTTTAGTTAAATAGAGCAAGAATAATAAACTCCCTATTCTCTTGTTACCATCACTAAAAGGATGATCCTTAATTACAAAATATAATAAATGAGATGCTTTTTCTTGAACAGAAGTATATAAAAACTTACCAGCAAAAGTTTGATCTATATTACCTAATATTCCTTTTAAGCTTCTATCTCTTTCTAATCCAAATAAATTGCCAATTTCAGCATCATTATTTTGACTTAAATCTTGTTTAAGCCGTTCTATAGCATTTACCGCTTCTTCATAACTTAGTAATTTATCATTAATTAAATTCAAATTTGTTGGTTGAGCTAATTTATCTCCATCATATTTAACTAATATATCCCAAGTTTTTGAATAAGCCTTTATGAGTTCTACTACTTCCTTACCTGTATCAGTAATTAAATTATTTTTAATCAAAGTTACTGATAATAAATCTATAGATTGTTTTAGCTTTTCTAATTTATCTTCTGTAATTCTATCATGATTAATGCTATAACCTTGAATCAAATAATCTTTCAATATATTACTTGTCCATTTTCTAAACTCAGCACCTACTTTAGAATTAACTCGATAACCTACTGACAAAATTACATCTAAATTATAATATTCAACTTGATAAGTTTTACCATCTGAAGCAGTTGTTGCATTTTTTGCAACAACTGAATTTTCATCCAGTTCTTGATCCACAAAAATCTTTTTAGATGCCTTGATATTACGGATTTATCAAGTTTAAACAGTTGAGACATTTGATTTAATGAAAGCCATACAGTTTCATTGTGTAATTGTACATCTATTTTTATTTCACCATCTTTAGTTTGATAAATTACTAATTGGTTATTTACAACTTTATCCTTCATTATTTTTACATCTTTTAGTTTTATAATTCATCATCTCTAAAATATTAAATGATAACATATTCATTCTATATTTCTACCGTCATAAATTGATAACCCATCTCTTTGGTGTAATGTCTAATTTTATGTCCATAATGATTATTAATCCAATCACGGTAGAAATTCGATGACGCTACAAGCGTCAAAGTTTGAGTATTAATATTTTCTGCAGCTTTTAGCTTTGAAAACCAAGCTCTATCAATATCTTCCCCTAATTCTTTTCGTACTTTGTACCATGTAGAATTAGGATCTAATTGGTGTAACTCTACTACATCGAGACTAAGAGCAAGAGTCTTGTTTGCTGAATATTTAATATTTTTGTAAGAAATTGTAACTTTTCCATAAACTGAGGTGATTAGACTTTCTAGGATTTCTTTTTCTACTTGGAGATTTGCTAGCTTCAAGCTATCAGGTAAAGAAATTATAAAAGAATTCCGATCATGTTCTGCTTTTGCTTGTTATAATCAAATTTTGCTTGAGTGAGTAATTGGTAAGCTAATTTAGACGTAAAAGCCATTGCTATCCTTCTTCTCAGTCTAGAAGGATTACTAGTATCATCATTATATTCAACTTCAGCTAAGTATTTCTCAATATCATTCTCTTGTTTATCATCTTCGCTTAAATTAGCAGTAAATCTAAAACTCTCATGATTCACTAAAGGAGCTTAATGTTTTTCATAAGAAAATGCCTAAAGAACTTGATAGATTTAATAGCACTTCTGAAAATCGTCCTAATTTATCAATACTTACTCCTATATCTAAAACAACTAATATTTCTGCTTTATACAAGCACACTCAAAAAAGAACTTATTTAGATAACACCAAATTATTTATTAAGCTCAACTACCAAATTTTAAGTTTAGTAATGGCTTCTAGTAAGCTTAGTTCTTTTGCTAAGGTTTTGGTTGGATTTTTATGTGATAAACACCTAAATGATTATTTTGCTTTTATATGTTCCTATAAAGGGCTAGAGAATCAATATTCTTGTAAAAAAGCTTGGGTATCTAAAACTATTAAATCTTTAGAAGAATCGAGCTTTATTAAAAGATCTTATTTGCATGTAAAAAATGAGGATGACGATGACAATTTACGTGACAAGTCTTTGTGGAATATGACCGTAACGATACCAAAAGAGTATCTAAAATTAGAGAAACAAATTGAAGTAGCAGAAGAGGGGAGGAAAGAAATTATAGGAGAAGAAAATTCTGATACTAATAATGCAGAAAATAGTGATATTTCCTATTTCCCCCCTTATGTTTCCGATAATAATCAATTATTAAATAAAGACCCTTTAATAAATAATTTGAATATTAAAAATACAGATAATGTAGATGTTGTGGATAAAAATCTTAATCTCCCTACTTCTGGTAAATCTTTATCTAATTTATCTGTATTTTTAAATAATACTAAAATTATCAAAGATTCTAAGAACAATCCTTTACATAGTGGTTCAATAGTTTCTGATACTAAACCTTCAAAATCTTTAACATCATCTACTCTTTTTAAAGCTGAAAAATCCTTAAAAGACTTTTATCCTTTAACAAAAGCGCAGGTGGATAAACTAAACTCTTTATCAGGTGTAGAGAGTTTAGTATTAACTTTGCTAATCAATTACTACTTAAACTTTATTCTCGTGATACTAACAAAGTCTTCTTAAGCTCTAACCATATGATGGCTTATATGACTAAGGCATTTTCTTATGAAAAACATTAAGCTCCTTTAGTGAATCATGAGAGTTTTAGATTTACTGCTAATTTAAGCGAAGATGATAAACAAGAGAATGATATTGAGAAATACTTAGCTGAAGTTGAATATAATGATGATACTAGTAATCCTTCTAGACTGAGAAGAAGGATAGCAATGGCTTTTACGTCTAAATTAGCTTACCAATTACTCACTCAAGCAAAATTTGATTATAACAAGCAAAAGCAGAACATGATCGGAATTCTTTTATAATTTCTTTACCTGATAGCTTGAAGCTAGCAAATCTCCAAGTAGAAAAAGAAATCCTAGAAAGTCTAATCACCTCAGTTTATGGAAAAGTTACAATTTCTTACAAAAATATTAAATATTCAGCAAACAAGACTCTTGCTCTTAGTCTCGATGTAGTAGAGTTACACCAATTAGATCCTAATTCTACATGGTACAAAGTACGAAAAGAATTAGGGGAAGATATTGATAGAGCTTGGTTTTCAAAGCTAAAAGCTGCAGAAAATATTAATACTCAAACTTTGACGCTTGTAGCGTCATCGAATTTCTACCGTGATTGGATTAATAATCATTATGGACATAAAATTAGACATTACACCAAAGAGATGGGTTATCAATTTATGACGGTAGAAATATAGAATGAATATGTTATCATTTAATATTTTAGAGATGATGAATTATAAAACTAAAAGATGTAAAAATAATGAAGGATAAAGTTGTAAATAACCAATTAGTAATTTATCAAACTAAAGATGGTGAAATAAAAATAGATGTACAATTACACAATGAAACTGTATGGCTTTCATTAAATCAAATGTCTCAACTGTTTAAACTTGATAAATCCGTAATATCAAGGCATCTAAAAAAGATTTTTGTGGATCAAGAACTGGATGAAAATTCAGTTGTTGCAAAAAATGCAACAACTGCTTCAGATGGTAAAACTTATCAAGTTGAATATTATAATTTAGATGTAATTTTGTCAGTAGGTTATCGAGTTAATTCTAAAGTAGGTGCTGAGTTTAGAAAATGGACAAGTAATATATTGAAAGATTATTTGATTCAAGGTTATAGCATTAATCATGATAGAATTACAGAAGATAAATTAGAAAAGCTAAAACAATCTATAGATTTATTATCAGTAACTTTGATTAAAAATAATTTAATTACTGATACAGGTAAGGAAGTAGTAGAACTCATAAAGGCTTATTCAAAAACTTGGGATATATTAGTTAAATATGATGGAGATAAATTAGCTCAACCAACAAATTTGAATTTAATTAATGATAAATTACTAAGTTATGAAGAAGCGGTAAATGCTATAGAACGGCTTAAACAAGATTTAAGTCAAAATAATGATGCTGAAATTGGCAATTTATTTGGATTAGAAAGAGATAGAAGCTTAAAAGGAATATTAGGTAATATAGATCAAACTTTTGCTGGTAAGTTTTTATATACTTCTGTTCAAGAAAAAGCATCTCATTTATTATATTTTGTAATTAAGGATCATCCTTTTAGTGATGGTAACAAGAGAATAGGGAGTTTATTATTCTTGCTCTATTTAACTAAAGCAAATATTGGCCTAAAGAATCTTGGGGCAAACGCTATGACTTCTCTAGCTCTTCTAATTGCAGAAAGTTCACCATCTCAAAAAGAATTAATGATTAATTTAATTATGAATCTGATTGTTAATTAGATTCAATTAAAAAACCACTTGTAAAAAGTAAAACGGTAAGTAATCTCTTTGTGACAAGTTGAAATTTAACAACTTTTACTTAGCCGTTAACAGATTTTTCTTCTTTAGAAAAACAAGATTTAATTACCATCTTAAAACAATATAAAGACACTTGCTGGATTTGCTGTGATTGCAATCCTCCTAATGCCGTCATGTTGATTATTTGTAATCTACAAGACAAACTTTATATTAGATGTAAATCTAAGAACTCCCATTTATCTTCCTGCCATTTTTACCTTATGGGTAAAATAGAATTAATAAACCATAATCATCATCTACATCAATGGTCAAAAAATATTAACCACTGATAAATTATAAAGTGAAGCTTGACATAGGTTAACAACTGTTGTAAACATACCAAAACTTTAAACCGTTTATACCGGATCTTTTAAAATTAGAAGACAAGTTGTTTACTTTTGAAGGTAAAAAGAGATGGTTCTGTAGAGGTTTCGCTACATCTACAAAAAATTATATTATCACAGGTGTGGTGAAACCACTTCGTTTTTGTTTCCCTAAAAAGTTTAATTATAAACTGTTTTTTTTATTACAATATTAACTAGAGGAGATCATGAAAAGAAAGAATGGCTGTATTACATTAGATACACCAGGCGCTCTTAAAGATCTACCAGCTGAAAAAATTCAAGTTTCTGATACATTATTAGGTAGAACAGAACAGAAAATAAAGTCAACACAGAATCCCCTCGTGGTATGATATGGTATTTACCACAAGAAGAAGAGTATGAAGAAGTTAACACAGAATACCATCGTGATATTGGGTTGGCAGGAGACCAATTATCAACATTTGATGTATAGCAGGCATAAATCTATAAGATAGCGACATTATCCATTATTATGTCATAGGGAGCGAAGGTTCTAGCATCGCGTAGCCATTCAGAAAAGGTTTTGTCGCATTTGTAAGTTAGATTGTGATCTTATAAGGAATGGAATCCTTTGGTTGCTTATGCAGCCATGAGGATTCTACTTTATCTACATAATGTAATCTTACCTCTCACATATGACAGATCCCTATGAAAGCATAGCAAGTTCTTATGTATTAAAGTATTAAATGTATCGGCTAACCTATTATTATTTCTAATATATCCCTAAGATATAAGATCCTTCTTTTTTCTATGGTATATAAATTTTAAATTGAGATTGAGATTGACGATTTACCAATTTGTTACCCCTTTGTTCGGAAGGGTATGAGTTAGGCTTTTTGGAAGGAATTATTCTATTTTCATAGAAATACACCTACCAAATGAGTTCTATAAATTTATAATATTAGCAATAACAATTTCTTCGTGTTTTTGTGACTCTAGAGTTTTTTAGTTAGTAGAGATGAACCAACACATCTCTCTCTCCTTTATGACGGATCCTTAATTCTTCTCTTTCTACTAAACTTAGTTTTCTATATTCCATCTCTCCTATTTATCATTTTCTTTACCTCTTGCCAATCTTTCATTTACTAGAGTATATATTGGTTTGTGGTATTTAACATAAAGCTCATGCCTTGCTGGAATTTGTCTTTATTATTGCAAGCCGATACAGTTAACTACATAAAAATCTTTATTTTCATAAAGCTCAACATCTTTTGATAAATTAATTAAAATAACTGGTAAAGCAATAAAATCATTAGGACATATTTCTTGTATCTTATCTACTAAACGTTTATTAAATAATTTGGGAATCCCTCCACCTCCCCATAACCAATCATAATTAACAAAATCTTCTAACTTGGCTTTTTCAAAACCTGCTACTATTTCATAGTGTTTATTAGAATCAATATTTGAGATAGAATATAAACCACTTCTGAGTTCTATATCTGATTCAATAAATTTTGGTTTGTATTTCTAAGGATATGGATTACGTGGATATACTACTAAAGGGTTTGTTCCTTCAACCCTTTTTATTGTAGATGCGACAGATTCTAATAATATAAACTTGAACTTATTAGTAAAACATATTATTATATCAGATAATGATAACATATGTAATTAAAATGTTAGTATAGAATATGAGAACAATTGTTGACATACCTGATACCCAAGTAAAAATTTTAAACCAATTATCTAAAAGAAAAAATATCTCAAGAGCAGAAATTATACGACAAGCCCTTAGTAGCTATATTACTGATCATAATCAGATTAAGAAAAATTATAAAATGGCATTTGGGATTTGGAAGTCTAAGAAATTAGATAGTGTATTATATCAGCAGAAATTAAGAAATGAATGGTCTGAATAATGAAAGCATTGTTTGATACAAATATTCTAATAGATTATTTACTTGGGATAGAAGAGGCAAGAAATGAATTAAGTGAATATAAAGATCCACAAATTAGTATAATAACTAAAATAGAAATATTAGTAGGAACTACAAAAGATGATGAGAGTATAGTTAGAGAATTTTTAGGTAATTTCACAATTATTAATCTCAACGAAGAAATTTGTGAAATAGTTATCTCTCTTAGAAAGAAACATAAAATCAAAATACCAGATGCTATAATATGGGCAACTGCTAAATATAATAATAGCTTATTAATAACTAGAAATACTAAGGATTTTCCTAATCATTCTTCTGACATTAAAATTCCATATATTATATAAAGTAGATGTTATAGAGATTATTTGGCTATGCAAGAGTATCAACTTTTCAACAATCTTTAGAAATACAAAAACAAGTGTTACAAAAAGCTGGGGTTAAAGAATCAAGAATATTTTTTGATAAGGTTATAGGTAGCAATGTTGATAGAGAGAGATTAAATTCATTACTGGTTAAAGTAGAAGAGAGGGATATTATTTTAGTTACCAAATTAGATAGGTTAGGTAGAGATACTGGAGATATGATAAGTTTAATAAAGCAACGAACATTACCAATAAAAAAAGACATTAGTACTTCTAAGAGTTAAATTATAAAAGTATTATTCAGAGGTTGAATCTGTATTATAGGTCAAGCTGGGAGTGTTTAACAAACTGTGTCAAACTAAAGAAATGATAATTTGAAAAAAGTATTAGATAAATAATATTGTAAAAATTACAGATAAAAAATTATTAACACAGAAGGAGTTTGACATGAAAAAAGATCTATCAGCTAATAATATAGCTGATCAAGTAACAAAGTTACCATCAGTACAAAATGAAGCACTGGCAGAGATAATAAAAGGTCTTTACCAAGGGAAACCATTACTTGGTCCTTCGGGTTTACTGACAAGTTTAGTTAAAGATTTGACGCAAATAGCTTTGCAAGGTGAAATGAATAGTCATTTGCAAGAGGATAGTTTAGAACAAGGAGGTAATCGTCGAAATGGAGTTAGCACTAAAACTATAAAAAGCGGTTCTGGTTCATTTGAACTAGAAGTCCCGAGGGATCGAAACTCAACGTTTGAACCTCAGTTGATAAAAAAACGACAAACAATACTAACAGAAGAGCTAGATAATAAAATATTGACTCTTATATGGCTTAGGAACATCATATGATGGGGGATAGCCGAGCCATTTACAAGAAATTTATTGTGTAGAGATATCAGCAGCAACTATATCAAGCATTACTGATACTAGTTCCTTTGCTGAATGAGTGGAGAGCTAGACCACTTGAACTGGTATATGCAATAGTATGATGCGATGTTTTTTAAGGTAAAGCAGGATAACAAGGTAGTTACTAAGGTAATTTATAATATCATGGGCAATTACCCAATCTGGACATAAAGAGATACTTGGATTTTATGCCTGTGAATCAGAAGGTGTGCATTTTTGGTTATCTGTTTTAAATGATTTAAAAGCTCAAGGAATTGGAGATATATTAATAGCTTGTGTGGACGGCTAAAAGGTTTTCCGGAAGCAATTAATACAGCCTTTCCTAAAACAGAGATACAGCTATGTGTTGTTCATCAAATTCGTAATTCCTTAAAACATGTAGCTAGCAAAAATCAAAAAGAATTTATGGTTGATTTAAAAACAGTTTACCAAGTTTCAAGTAAAGATTTAGCAGAGAACAACTTATTACAACTTGAAGAAAAATGGGGTAAAAAATACCCAATGGTCATTAAATCTTGGCATGAAAATTGGGAAAATTTAATTACCTTTAAATATTCGAGTGAGATAAGAAAGCTGATTTATACGACTAATCCTATTGAAGGATTCCATCGTCAGGTCAGGAAATATACAAAAACCAAAGGCTCATTTACCAGTGAAAATGCTTTGTTTAAGCTAGTATTTTGTGCTATAAAGCAGATAACGGCTAAATTGCCAGTACCAAATTGGGCACTGACAATCTCCCAGCTAGATATTTACTTTTCCAACAGGCTAAATTTTGGCACGGATTTCTAGGATGACACAGTTCTATGAACGTTCTCAAGGTATACGAATCACACAGGTAATGGAGAAATTATAATAAGAACTTTTGTGCCGCCATAGACGTTTTTTGCGCCCTTTTCTCATTTTTATAGCCGCTTAATTATCTTTTTCTGGCGGTTCTAAATCATTTTCAATGCTTGTTTCTTTTAGCTGTTCAAACATAGTTATTATCCTCATAGCATCTTTTACGACTTCTAAGTAATCCAGTATCTTTAATAACTGAATATTACAAGTTTCTTTGTCTTGTTGTAGACCAGACCTAGCGGATTCTATCTTTTCTCTAACTTCATCTAATTTCTCTGTAAATAAAGCAAGTAGTATACTCATGTCAATTAATCCAATTTTTTAATAATTTAGGCTATTAGTTCTACTGGTAAATACCTAAACGTTAGTCATATCATGGGAACTAGGTTAAAACAAGCAGTTTTGTATCTAATTAGAATTTAAAAAATAGTTAAAGAAAATTAACTATTTGGTTATATGAAGGGTAGAGCTGTATTTCTTGCTTATTTGTATTGAATTGATATTTAAAAATAACGATAATTAAATAATATGGCTAGTGTTTAAATCAAAAATAGATTTACTATGAAAGAGTATATAAGATATGACGAGGGGACGTTTTCCGCATTAACCAAGGAACAGAAAGAAGCCGTTGGACTGCTCTCTATAGGAACGTTTTTAGAGTATTTTGATTTAATGCTCTATGTTCACATGGCGGTTCTGCTTAATGAGTTATTTTTTCCAAAAGCTGATCCTCATACGACGGCAATCTATTCCGCCACTGCATTTTGTGCGACCTTTGTTTTTAGGCCAATTGGTGCATTGGTCATTGGTTGGATTGGCGATAATATAGGCCGTAAATCAACGGTAATTATTACTACTTCTATGATGGCTATTTCCTGTATTATTATGGCCAATCTTCCTACTTACGCTCAAATAGGCATTACCGCTACTTGGATAATGACTATATGCCGTATTGCTCAAGGTATGTCTTCAATGGGAGAAATAATGGGAGCTCAACTTTACCTAACTGAAACTACCAAACCACCTGTGCAATATCCAGTTGTGTCATTAGTAGACGCTTTTGGCTCCATAGGTAGCACCTCTGCTTTATGTATTGCGTCTATTGTTACCTCTTTTGGTTTTAGTTGGCGTACCGCTTTTTGGATAGGAGCAGCTATCGCTATGGTTGGAGCAGTAGCTAGAACTACGCTTAGAGAAACTCCAGAATTTGCTGACGCAAAACGACAAGTAAAAAAGATATTGGATAATGTCAATACAAATAAAAAGATATTAAAGGATGACCCTATTTATCAAGAGAAAACTAGCAAAAAAACAGCAATAGCCTTATTTTTAATGGATTGTAGTTGGCCATTAACTTTTTATTTTGCTTTTATTCATTGTGGAAACATTCTAAAAAATTCCTTTGGCTATAGCGCAGAACAGGTGATTTATCATAATTTTCTAGTATCAATTGGTACATTCGTTTATATGCTGTTTATAACTTATTTAAGCTATAAAATATATCCCTTGAAAATACTAAAAGTAAAGATAATTATTATGGTTATTTTTAGCACAATTTGTCCATATTTATTGGATCATGTAATAGTAACGCCGTTTTATTTGATGTTATTCCAACTATTTATTTTAATGTTTGGCCCCTCCAAAACGCCAGCTTTTCCAATTATTCTTAAAAATTTTCCAGTTTTTAAAAGATTTACTTTTAGTAGTTTTTCATATGCTTTATCACGTGCGATAATATATATTATAACCGCTTTTGGTATTGTTTATTTTATAGAATATTTTGGCAATTTGGGAATAATAATTATTATGATACCAATATATGTTGGATATAGCTATGGATTGCGTCATTTTGAACAACTGGAAAGAAAAGCCGGTCGTTATCCTTAGAGATCAATTTTTGCTTCTCCGTCAAGTGTTTAACATTTAAAACATGATAACATATTTCAACTATTCTTTCTTTTATTTTTAGTCTATCTATTTTATCCTCGAGATGATACTAAACGTTATAAATCTTTTAATAGTCTCATCTGTAATCTTCTTAATTTTCTCTGGGGATTTGGCGGAGATGGTTTGCATATTGTGGAGTCGATCAAATAGCTTTATTAACATATAGAAGTCAAGATTTGATCTTACAGGCACTATAAATTTTGCACCTGATTGTCAGTTAAATTTTGACTGTCAGAGGAGTATTCAAGATACAAGATTTCATTATTCTTTTCAACAGCTAATTTCTTACTATCTTGAAAAGTTTGCATAGGAGTTTTCCCATAACAATATTTTCCTGAATGTGGTCGCTCATTATTGAAATGCTCTAACCAAATATCAAGATCTAATTGTAAATCGTCAAGTTCAGTATAAATCTTTTTACGCATAGCTGCATCAAAGAATTCTTGTTTCATTGTTTTATTAAAACGCTCACACATACCGTTTGTTTGAGGAGAATATGCCTTAGTTGTAGTATGTTCTATACCTTCTATGCTAAGAAATAACTCAAAAGCGTGATGCTCTATATTTCCCTTATATTCTGACCCACGATCTGTAAGAATACGAAGTATTGGTATCCCTTGGGTCTCGTACCATGGTAACACGCGGTCATTAAGCATATCAGCAGCAAGTAATAGCTGTTTTATAGTTTAGCATCCGCTACCCTAGTATAGCTATCAATAAATACCTGAGAATAAATCTTACCTATCCCTTTAAAATTTCCTACATAGTACGTATCCTGACATCCTAAATAACCTGGATGCTGAGCCTCAATTTCTCCATGAGCTTCTTTTTCATTACGACGCTTCTCTAGCACTTGTAATTGAGCTTCAGTAAGAACAATACCATCCTGAGCCATCTTTGCTTCTAATGCTTTAAGCCTTTTACTGATATTGTTTAAATCATTACGTAACCAAATTGACCTCACTCCTCCAGGTGATACAAGAATACCAGTCTTTTTAAGCTCATTTGATACTCTTAGCTGACCATATGCTGGATATTCTATTGCGCCCATATCCATTACTGCTTTCTCTATCACTGGATCAACTCTATTCGCTATTATTGGCTTTCTTCGACTAATTTCATACAATGCTTCTTTGCCCCACCAGTTTCATACAGTTCTTTAAATCTGTAATAACTATCTCTACTATTATCCCATGGCTTTACATGATGATATGCTACCAAGGCTCTTAGCTAATTCAAGTAAACCTAATTTTGGCTTTATTATTTTTTGGTGTAAATTCATTGTGACCTTCCATTTTTTTATCTGTATTTTTAATACGTTATTTTTTATTAAATGTAAGATCAAATGTCAACTACTGCAGTTGAGTTTAGGCTCCAACATTTTCGCTAATTCTTTAACTCTCCCTTCTGGTATCAATTGGTGAGGATTTTGGGCTGCACTTCTTGATTAGGAATATCTACTGTTTGATTATTTATTTGTGATACTTCCCTGCTGTCTCTCAATATTTTGCTGTATAGTAGTTTCTGTATTATTTTTTGACCTTCTAAATATATTAGAAATTTTATTAGCTAAATATTTGGCTCCTTTTACTACTCCATATCCTACAATAGTAGCGCTTCCTAAAGCAGCTAATCCTGCACCAGCATATATTACAGCTGGAATAGCCAGAGGGATGCTCTTACTGCTAACGTTGCTATTCCTAGTGTTGCAGCTCCTAAACTTCCCCCTATTACCCTCCAATTTATATCACGAGATGTACTATCCTGAGCATGGGTCTCATCATCACTCTCATCTCCATTAAAAAATGCTCCACCTGATTTCATGATCTACCCCTTTATAATGATATTTTCATAATATCACAGTTATTTTTATATAAATAACTAGAAGATGAACTTTAATAAAGATTAGTTAATTTAAGTGATATTGTTAACACGAATTAAAGGATAATTTTATATTTTATTATTAATTTCAATTTTTATCTTCCTTTTTATTACTCACCATCTCCCTTACCTTAGCAAGCCTTATAAATCTAGCAAAGGCAAGGATTAAAGAATCAACGAAACCATCAAAGCCAAAAACAAAATATCTTCTTATAAAAAATGTTTTTAAAAAATAAGTTATAATTTCTGTAGTAGTTCTTATCTTCGATGGTATTCTTTTTAATTGAATTAAATCTTTAGCCTGTTCTGAAGAATAAAAATTCGCTTTAGTAACCAACTGTTCAATTGATATACCTGATCTATGGTAAATTATGCCATTTAAATTATAAACTTTATCCTCTGCTTTGACATCTTTATTAAGCACCACTGAATCATGTGTAGTAGTATTGTTATTAGAAAAACTGCCATATTTACGATTATAAACTCTAAGACAAGTATTGTAAGGAGCAAAACGCCTAGCCTTATTATCATTACGATGCAATATCATTATTTTAGTATTATAAGCAATATATTTATCCTGAATATTTGCTGCAAATATAAATTCTATTTCATCTTGTAATTCCTTTGATAGTTCCTCATCTGCATCAATATTTATTATCCAATCATTTTGGCATAGGCTTTCCCCAAAAGATTTTTGCTTAACGTAACCTCGCCATTCATTAAATATTACCTTAGCTCCTAAATCTCTGGCAATTTGCAAAGTATTATCAGTACTACCACTATCCACAATGATAATTTCTTCTGCTACCGATTTAAGACTACTAATCGCTCTAGCAATTCTTTTTTCTTCATTCTTTGTAATAATAAAAGCTGATAATTTTAACATATTCTTCTTTATTTAAATATTAATAAGATAAGCTTAACGCTATAAGCTAATATTAACGTAAATATCAATCCCCCTAAGGATAATATCATAAACCATCCCCATTGGCTTATACCCCTTTTATGAAAAAATTTGAATAATTTTTCAACGGCAAGAAGTTTTTTTAATTTAAGAAGCCCGTTATTCATAATGGTTTTTGTTATTTGCTTATATTTAAAGACTAATAATTAATGTATCAATAAGAAGATCTTTCTAAATTCTAGTTAACTTTGTGACATCTCTAAGAACAATTGAATCCATAAAGCCCTAGTTTTAAACTTCTAGCAATACGATTACTCACCTCTATATATTTATCGGCAATATCTTTATTATGTACTTCATTTGCAGTTTCAGAGAAAAGTTTTAACCATATATCAAATTTGTCTGAACTAAAACTATCAAGTTCCATATGTTTTTGTAAAGGATTCCCGTTATATTCTTTTGTTCCTAACACAATTGATGCCCAAAAATTATACATAATTTTTAAGTGATCTTGCCATATTAAATCATCATGTCCTATAGCTTTTGCAAAAATATCCTTAAGTTCATCATTAACACGTATTTTTTGATAAAACTTATCAATGAGTATTTTAATAGATTCCTTAGTAATATTATCTAGTTTCTTCATAATTTTTTTATTTAATACCGAGTTTTGTATTACTAGGTAAAATTAACAATAAGTAAGTTCCTAAAATTATTAGCCCTAATAATTTTATTAATTCTGTTACTATATAAATTATATATATAGGATTAGTATACTTAGATTCTTTAAGCAAAATTATATTATTATCGAGAATTGGAAATAGTAAAAATGTTTGTATTAGTAATATTACGAATATTATTAATAATAGTATTATAGGATATTTTGTTATCTTACTATTATAAGCTAAAATACTACAAGCAATAAAAGTAAACCATTCTACTTTATTAAATAAATGAAAAGTAACTTTTCCTATTTCTACAGCGACAGGAATTGTTAATCCATCAGCTTTAAATTTTATAGGGGTTGCAATGAAAGATAAGCCTATTATTGCTCCAGCCCAAATAAATAATAAAATAATAATGCTTATTTCACTAGATAGTTTTTGCATTAACAATCTTTAAAACTCATTGTTGAAATCAGAAAAATATATACCTTACTGACTAATTCTACTCAACTAATTTATTTTAATTCCTATAAATTAATACATCGGATGATGGGTTGATTTGCCTCGGAAAACATAATAGCAATAAGCTGTATAGGATAAAATTACTGGCAATAAAATAGCAACGCCTATAAGCATAAAAGATTGTGATCCTGCTACTGCTGCTGCCTGCCAGATAGATATTTGATACGGTACAATAAATGGCCAGATACTTATAGCCAGCCCTAAGTAACCTAAAGTAAACAACAAAATACTATATAAAAATGGTTGATATTCTTTACTCTTGCTAATGCTAACAAACAACATAAATAATGTAACGGTAGTTATAATAGGAATAATTGATAGGTAAGCAAAATTAGGCATAGTAAACCATAATGCGCGTATTCTTTCATTCAAAAATGGTACCCAGAGACTCACCAAACCAATAAATAACATAACGTAAAGCAATACATAAAAAGCACTTTTTCTTGCCCATATTTGAGTATCGTTATCTGTCTTCATTATTAACCAAGTACTGCCAAGCAATGCGTAACCAAACACTATAGCTACTCCTGTCATCAATGAGAAAGGAGTCAACCAGTCGAAAGCGCTACCTGCAAATACTCTACCATCTATTTTAACTCCTTGAATAAAGGCGCCAAGCATAATTCCTTGAGATAAAGCAGCAATTATAGAACCGAAATGAAAAGAATAATCCCATATATACCGATGATTAGGTGAAGATTTGAATCTAAATTCAAATGCTACTCCACGAAAAATTAACCCTAAAAGCATTACGATGATAGGAATATAGAAAGCTGACATTAAAATTGAGTAAGCAAGCGGAAAGGCCACAAATAACCCTCCGCCACCAAGAACCAACCAAGTTTCATTGCCATCCCAAAATGGCGCTACTGAATTCATCATTCTATTACGACAATGTTCAGAAGGAGCAAAAGGAAATAATATCCCTACTCCTAAATCAAACCCATCTAACAAAACATAAAAAAAGATGGCTATAGCAATTATACCCCCCAAAACCAAAGGCAAATCTAAATATGGAGAAAAATCTATCATATTTTCAACTCTTTACTTGAAATCAAAGTATTTTCTATACTATGCACACCGTATGTTTCTTTATTGTCTATTATAGTAGGTCCTTTTCTTATTAATTTTAAAATATAATAGGAACCTGCTCCAAATATAAAGCTGTAAACTATAACAAAAGCAATTAATGAAATAAATATATATTGTCCAAGAACTGGCGACGAAGCTTCTGATGTTCTAATTAAATTATAGGCAACGTAAGGTTGGCGACCAATTTCAGTTACAAACCAACCTGCTATTACCGCAATAAAACCAGCTGGCGACATTAATATGCAGAAATATTGAAACCATTTTGTTTCAAATAATTTTCTTCGTAAAGTTAAAATTACTGCAATAACGCCAGTAAGTAACATTAATAAACCAATCCCTACCATAATTCTGAATGCTAAGAATACCATTAACACTGGCGGGCGATTCTCCTTAGACCATTCTTTCAAACCTTTAATTTCCCCATCTAATTGATGAGTTAATATTAGGCTTGCTAACTTAGGAATCTCAATACTATATTTTGTTGTTTCTTCTTTATCATCAGGCCAGCCAATTAGTCTAAGAGCGGCTCCTTTTTCTGTTTCCCAAATACCCTCCATTGCTGAAACTTTTACTGGTTGGTATTTCATAGTGTTTAAACCATGTAAATCACCAATGAAAATTTGGACAGGAGTAACCAGTACCGCCATTAACATCGCCATGACAAACATAATTTTGGCATGTTCAACAAACTTTTTTTGTAAAAGATACCAAGCAGCAACTCCACCAACTATAAAAGCAGTAGTCAAATATGAGGCTATGATCATGTGAAAGAAACGATAAGGAAAAGAAGGATTAAAAATTATTTCTAACCAACTTACAGGATATACAATATTATCAGCCCCTACAGTATAACCTGTAGGAGTTTGCATCCAACTATTTGCCGCTAGAATCCAAAAAGCTGAGATAATAGTACCAATTGCTACAATTAAAGTTGCGGCAAAATGCATTTTTTTGCTAACCCTATTCCAGCCAAATAACATAATACCAAGAAAAGATGATTCAAGGAAAAAGGCGGTTAATACTTCATAACCTAGAAGTGGTCCTAATACATTGCCTAATTTATCAGAAAACCCAGACCAGTTAGTGCCAAACTGATAGGACATAACCACCCCAGAGACTACTCCCATTCCAAAAGTAACGGCAAAAATTTTAATCCAAAATCTATATATTTCTTGATAAATATTATTATTAGTTTTCAGCCACAACCCTTCTATTACTGCAAGCCAGCTAGCAAGACCAATTGTTAATGAAGGGAAAATTATATGGAAACTTATAGTAAAGGCAAATTGAATACGTGCTAGAAGATTTGAATCAAATTCCATATTATTACTGAATTTTACATAAGTTATGTATAACTGACTAACTATTTACTTTAACAAATTTTTGTCTAATAGCGTTCCACTTATAATGGACATTAATAACTTTAATCTCTGTAACTGAAATATCGCCATTTGGTAACTGAGCAATATCAAATCCTTTCTTGATAGAGTCAGTAATTAAGGTTGTCGCCTGACAAATATATTGTACATCAAAGAAAGGATAATCTGGGCTTACTGTATTTTGGCTTTTTTTACTATCCGTTGTTTTTTTATCTTCCATTATCAATGCTTTACATGTAATTTATATGATTGTTTATAACATTTTTAAAATAAGCTAGTAAGCTAGCAAGTTTTGTTTATTGCTAACCTATGATAAATAAGTTAATAAACTCTTTTAGTTAGCGGCACTGCTTCTACTTCACTAGTTAAAGTTGCAAGAGTCACAGGTTTATAATCTAAAGTAACATTACCATCATTATCTATTACGGCTAATGTATGTTTCATCCATTCTTCGTCATCACGCTCTGGGTAATCCTCTCTAGCGTGCGACCCTCTGCTTTCTTTTCTATTAGCAGCGGAATGCATAGTAATTACCGCTTGATCTAATAAATTAGCTAACTCTAACCCTTCAACCAAATCACTATTCCATATTAAAGATTTATCATTTATTTTAATATTAGAATATTCTTTCCTTGCTTGATCGATTAACTTAATTCCTTCATCTAAGCTCTCTTGAGTTCTAAATACTGAAGCATGATTTTGCATAATTCTCTGCATTTTCAGCCTTAAATCCGCTACTAATAGATCACCATCTGCATTACGTATATTATCAAATCTACTAATTACTTGATCTAGTACCTCATTTGGTAACGGCTTGTGCGTTGTTCCTGGTTTAATAATTTCAGCAGCTTTAAGAGCTGCCGCTCTACCAAATACTATTAAATCAAGTAAAGAGTTGGAACCTAATCTATTTGCCCCATGCACTGAAACACAAGCGGCTTCTCCTATTGACATTAAACCTGGGACAACCGCTCCCTTAACTATAACTTCTCCATGATAATTTGTCGTTATCCCACCCATATTATAATGAACAGTCGGTAGAACTGGTATAGGTTGAGTATTAACATCTACACCTGCAAAAATCTTAGCAGTTTCAGAAATACCAGGCAAACGTTGGTGCAGAATCTCTGGCGGTAAATGATTCAAATGTAAAAATACATGATCTTTATGTTCACCAACCCCTCTTCCTTCTCTAATCTCTATAGTCATAGCTCTTGATACAACGTCTCTTGAAGCAAGATCTTTAGCGGAAGGAGCATATCTTTCCATAAATCTTTCGCCATTAGAGTTTACTAAATATCCACCTTCTCCTCTAGCACCTTCAGTTATTAAACAACCAGCCCCATATATGCCTGTTGGATGAAACTGGACAAATTCCATATCTTGTAATGGAATAGACTTCCTAGCTACCATACCACCGCCATCTCCTGTACATGTATGAGCGCTAGTGGCAGAAAAATAGGCTTTACCATAACCACCAGTAGCTAGTACTACCATGTGGGCATGAAAACAATGTATTGTTCCATCATCTAGGTTCCAAGCAACTACTCCTTTGCATTCTCCATTATCCATCAATAAATCGATAGCAAAATATTCAATAAAAAACTGCGCTTTATGCTTTAAAGCTTGTTGATATAAAGTATGTAATATTGCATGACCTGTACGATCCGCAGCAGCGCAAGTTCTTTGGGCAGCTTTACCTTTCCCGTAATTGGTAGTCATCCCACCAAATGGTCGCTGATAAATTTTACCTTCTTCCGTTCTGGAAAAAGGTACTCCATAATGCTCAAGCTCTATTACTGCAGCTGCAGCATGTTTACACATATATTCTATGGCATCTTGATCACCAAGCCAATCGGATCCTTTAACTGTATCGTACATGTGCCAGCGCCAATCATCTTCTCCCATATTACCAAGAGCCGCGCTAATTCCCCCTTGAGCTGCTACAGTATGACTTCTTGTTGGGAAAACTTTACTAATACAAGCAGTGCTTAATCCCTCTTTAGCCGTACCAAAAGTTGCTCTAAGACCAGCCCCACCAGCCCCTACTACTACTACATCAAACTCATGATGCACAATATTATAAGATTTAGACATCTATATTTATTTCCTTTTACTTTATATACCTATAGTAGAGAATAAAGCTACTATGAATGACACGATTGTTATAATACAAAATATTTGTAAAGATATAATTAATCCTACTCGTAATTTGATGCAATGAACATAATCTTCAATAACTACACGCATGCCAAGCATTGCATGATAAAATGAAGTTACTACCAAGATAATTAACGGTATGATATTATAAGTTTTTCTTAATTCTATAGTAACATCCGCTAAGTCTTTGTTAATAAAAAACCCTATTAAAAAGATTAACCAAATAGAACAAATTGCTAATATTATAGCTGTTATTCTTTGATGTAACCAATGACAAGAGCCACTTTTTGCTGAACCATCCCCTTTAGCTTTTGCTAAATCTGTTCTTAAACAACTATTTATCATTGTTACCAACTAATTATTAATAGTGAGAAAATTATTGTCATTAATACAGAACATATAACAACAAACCAACCTGTAAAATTAATAGCTTTAATCGAGAAACAATAGCCACTATCCCATATTAAATGACGAATACCATTACATAAATGATAAAACCAAGCAAAACTTATAAAGACCAAAGCTATTTTGAATAAATTGTATTGAAAAAATTGTACATGATGCTCACAACCACAGTCATTGAAAGTAGATATTATGAAACACCATATTAATGCAGATAGAGCAAAAAATAATCCTACCCCTGTAGCACGATGCAAAATAGACAAAACAGAGCTAATCTGTTTTTTATAGATCGTTAAATGAGGAGAAGTAGGCCTATTATTATAAATTTCTTCCCTAGTTTTTGTCATATATTTCTTAAATTCTAAATCATCTACCTGCAAGTATATATCAATCTTCTATTTCTATGCAAGTATTACAAACTTAAAATTAAGTTATCAACTCTTAACTATACATATTTAGGTTATGAATAGCTTTTTAATTAAAAGATTTTATATTAGACTTCCTGGATAAATCAAAGATAGTTGTGGGATTTTTAGGAGAAACAAAGCCGAGCACCACAGCGTACATAGACGTACGTGAGGAGCACAAGGCTAGTTTCAACGACAAAATCATCAGATAGATTGATTTATCCAAGAAGTCTATTGAAAATTATGTTATTTTAGCTATCATTAGGAATATTTTTGATGCCTTTTGGCAATTATAAATAATTACTTAATTTAATACAGGAATTTTAAGATGCAAGTATTTGTTGGTAAAGCTGCTCCAGACTTCACAGCTAAAGCTATTATGCCTGATAATAGTATTGAATCTGATTTTAATTTAAAAATTTATGCAAAAGAGCATAAAGTTGTTTTGTTTTTTTACCCTTTAGATTTTACCTTCGTTTGTCCATCAGAAATTATAGCTTTTAATAATAGGTTAGAAGAATTTAGTCAAAGAAATACTAAATTAGTAGCTATTAGCGTTGATTCACATTTTTCTCATTTAGCTTGGAAACATACTCCTTATAATAAAGGTGGTGTTGGTAATATTCAAATGCCTATGGTATCTGATCTTACTAAAAAGGCTTCTGAACTTTACAACGTACTTCTTGATGATGGTATCTCATTACGCGGCACCTTTATTATAGATGAAAAATTCATAGTACGCCACTTATCTGTCAATGATCTTCCTATTGGTAGAAACGTTGATGAGGTATTAAGAATTATAGATGCTATGGATTATCATACTAAACATGGTGAAGTATGCCCAGCTGGTTGGCACAAAGGTGATAAAGGTTTTGATCCATCACATAAGGGTGTGGCAGACTATTTAGCATCAAACGCAGAAAAATTATAAAACAAAAGTTACTAGGAGTGTCATGCTAAACTTATTTCAGTATCTCTTGTAAATCAAGTAGATCCTGAAATAAGTTCAGGGTGACGATATAATTCAATGTCACTACCTTAGTAATCTTTTAATAATATCTCTGTAATAGTCGTAGTAATCTTAATAATTCAACTACAACTATTATTCTCATTCACAATTATTAATACCTATTTTGCAATAAAATTTAATTATTGGTTGATATTTGTTTATTTTAATATTACTATTCAGCTATATAATATTATTCCTACCTACAAGGTAAAAAACCTACTTTAATAATTTTAAATAAACTAAGTGCTTAAAGACCTATTTTCATATAATAAATCTCATGTTTCCTATTCAAAAGAAACTATTGATATTTTAAGACTAATAAAAAGCGAAAATGTTAGGCCAAGAACTTTCTGGAGCTTAATAGCAATATTTGGTAGCGCAAATGTTGCTATAGAAAATATCCAAGAATTCTCTTTGTGAGGAGGACGTTCTAAACCAGTGAAAGTTTTTTCCCAAAATGACGCTTTTCAAGAATTAGAACTTTTAGAAAAAAATAAATCCCAGATCATTACTTATAAATCCCCTGAATTCTCAAAGCTGCTAGCTGAAATTCCTGATTCTCCTCCTATATTAAGCTATAAAGGGAATATTCAATTATTATCACAGCAATAATCTTTAGCAATTGTTGGGGCACGAAACGCTTCAGCTCATGGACGTACTTTTGCCGCCAAGCTTGCTCATGATCTAATAGATCTAGGTTATATAACGATTTCAGAGCTTGCAAGGGGAGTTGATGCATCAGTACATCAAGCAAATACTTCTAAACAATAGCGATAATAGCTGGAGGTATAGATCATATTTATCCGCCAGAAAATATTAAGCTATTTGAGGAAATCAAAGAAAACGGTTTAATAATAGCTGAATTGCCTATTGGCTCTAAGCCTTTAGCTCAGCACTTTCCGCAACGTAATAGATTAATTTCTGGTCTCTCTCTTGGAACATTAGTAATAGAAGCAAGCTTAAAATCTGGATCCTTAATAACGGCAAGATTTGCTCTAGAACAAAATAGAAAGGTTTTCGCTGTACCAGGATTTCCTTTAGATCCTAGATGTCAAGGCACTAATAAGCTAATAAAGGAAGGAGCTCATATAGTAGAATCTGTACAAGATATAGTAACTAATTTACCATCTTTTATCGATATTGTGAAAAAAACTGACGACATTGCACAGGATTCATCTGGAAATAATTTTTTAAAATGTTAGATATCAAATATTCTAATCTTATTACAAATGACATGCGTATATAGGGTTAAAGAGCTTTTGTCTTCAACTCCGGTAGATTTTGATAGTTTACACAATGAAACAAATTTACCTTTACAAATTATATATATGATAATATTAGAATTAGAGCTGGCCGGAAAAATTGTGAGATACCCCGATAATAAAATTGCTTTAACTTATAAATAAAAATGAAATTAGTAATAGTAGAATCGCCTGCAAAGGCAAAGACGATAAATAAATATTTAGGTAATAATTATAAAGTAATAGCTTCATTTGGGCATATTAGAGATTTGCCTTCTAAAAATGGTTCCGTATTGCCTAACAAAAATTTTGAGATAAAATATGTCATTCCAGAAAAGTCTGAAAAATATGTTGAAGCAATAACTAAGGAAGCTAAAAAAGCCGATACTATTTATTTAGCAACCGATCCTGACCGAGAAGGAGAGGCAATTTCATGGCATATAGCTGAAATAATCAAAGAGAAAAAACTAGTCAAATCTGACAATTTTTTAAAAAGAATAGCTTTTAATGAAATTACTAAAAAATCGATTACTCAAGCAATTAAAGATTATAGACATATTGATATTAATCTAGTTAATGCCCAGCAAGCTAGAAGAGCATTAGACTATTTGGTAGGTTTCACTTTATCGCCTTTATTATGGAGAAAATTACCTGGGTGTATATCAGCTGGTAGGGTACAATCTGTGGCCCTTAGGTTGATTTGTGAAAGGGAAAATGATATTGAAAGATTTAAATCACAAGAATATTGGGATATTACCCTTAATGTACTTAATAAAAATAAAGAAGTATTTTTAGCAAAATTGACCCATGTTAATGGTGAAAAACTAGAAAAATTCACTATTAATAATGAATCTGCAGCAAACGATATAGTAAAGCAGCTAAAATCTAAAAATTTTTATGTTGTAACTCTAGAACAGAAGCAACAAAAACGTCAACCTCATCCTCCTTTCATCACTTCTTCTCTACAGCAAGAGGCTTCTAGAAAACTAGGATTTACTGCTAAGAAAACTATGCAGATTGCTCAAAAATTATATGAAGGATTAGATATAGGAAACGAAACCATCGGTTTGATAACTTATATGAGAACAGATGGTACAACTTTAGCAAGTGAAGCTGTAGATCAAATTCGTAAATTAATAGATAATAATTTTGGTGATAAGTACCTCCCCTCTAGCCCTAGAGTTTATAAGTCAAAAGCTAAAAACTCTCAGGAAGCTCATGAAGCTATTAGACCAACAGATATTAATTTAACGCCAGAAAGTTTAAAAGATAAGTTAGAGAAAGATTATTATAGGCTTTATGATCTAATTTGGAAAAGAACTATAGCTTGCCAAATGGAAAATGTCTTAATAAATCTAGTAGTAGCCCAGCTCGATACAGAAAATAAGGAATTTTCAGCCAGAGCAACTGGTTCAATTATTGCTTTTGATGGTTTTTATAAGATCTATAAAGAAGATGTAGATGATGAAACTGAAGAAGAAAGCAAGCTTCTACCAGAGTTAAAAGAAGGTGAAAAATTAACTACTAAGTCAATTGACCCTACTCAGCATTTTACTGAACCACCACCTAGATATTCCGAAGCTAGCTTAGTGAAAAAATTAGAGGAATTAGGTATTGGTCGTCCGTCTACCTATGCGTCAATTATTTCAGTATTACAGGATAGAAAATATGTTACCGTTGATAAGAAGCGTTTTATCCCTGCTGAACTTGGTAGGTTAGTTACAGCATTTTTAACTGGTTTCTTCAAAAAATATGTTGAATATGATTTTACAGCGGATCTAGAAAATGACCTTGATGAGATAGCTGAAGGAAAAATAGAGTGGAAATTACTACTTAAAAACTTTTGGGATGGCTTTAATAATAATATTGAGCTAGTTGGTGACAAGAAAATAACTGATGTTATTGCTTATATTGAGGAAGCTTTAGATTACCATTTATTTGGTGAGAAAAAAGAAGATAATCCTGCAAGAGTTTGTCCATCCTGTACTACAGGAAAATTAGGATTAAAGCTTGGAAAATTTGGAGCATTTTTAGCTTGTAGCAATTATCCAGAATGTAATTTTAAGAAGCAAATTACTTCTGCCAGCAATGATAATGAAGATATAAATATCGAAGATAATAAACTACTCGGAACAAATAAAGAAGGTTTAAAGGTTTTTCTAAAAAAGGGACCTTATGGATTTTATGTCCAATTTGGAGAAAATGTTGCTAAAGGAGAAAAACCTAAACGAGCTTCTCTGCCAGCTGCTATAACTCCAGATACTATCACGCTTGATATTGCGTTACGATTGCTTGCGTTACCAACAAAATTATGCGAATACCCAGGAACTAATGATGATATTATAATTGGTATTGGGCGATTTGGTCCTTATCTAAAATATCTTGGTAAATTTATTTCAATATCTAGAAGATATGATCCTTTTTCTCTCTCGCCAGAAACAGCTGTTGAGATAATCAATGCTAATAGTGAAAAGTTAAAGCGTAAACAACAGGAAGAAGGTAATTCTGATACCACTACTAAAACCGTTACGCGTAAGAAAAAAACTAAATAAATTTTATGAAAAAAGTTATTACTAGATTTGCCCCTTCTCCAACGGGGATGTTACATATTGGAAACGCCAGAACTGCTTTAATAAACTGGCTATATACCAGAAAGAACAACGGAACTTTTATTCTAAGATTCGATGATACTGATCTTGAAAGAAGCAAAGAAGAATATAAAAAAGCTATTGAGGAAGATTTAAAATTCTTAGGGCTTAATTGGGATCAAACATTTAATCAGCTAAGTAGACTTGATAAATATGATTCTATAAAAACATTGTTATTAAATCAAAATAGATTGTATCCTTGTTTTGAAACGCCAGAAGAGTTAGATTTGAAGCGTAAATTACAATTATCTAGAGGCCTGCCGCCAGTCTATGATCGAGCTTCTTTAAAACTTACTAAAGAACAAATTGATGATTATCTAAAACAAGGTAGAAAACCCCATTATCGGTTCTTAATGTCTCATACTCCAATAATTTGGCAAGATATGATTAAAGGGGAAATTAAATATGATGGAAAAATTTTAAGCGATCCTATAGTCACACGTGAAGATGGTAGCATGACTTATATGCTTTGCTCAGTTATTGATGATACTGATTATAATATTACTCATATTATAAGAGGAGAAGATCATGTCACCAATACAGCAATTCAAGTACAGATGTTCGAAGCCTTAGAAGCTAAAATACCAAATTTTGCTCATCTTAGTTTAGTAATTAGCAAAGATGAAAAAATATCTAAACGGTCAGGTGGTTTTGAAATTGCTTCTCTAAAGAATGATATTGGATTAGAACCAATAACTATCAATAGTTTTTTCAGCCTACTTGGTTCATCAACTGCTATTGCGCCTTTTAAGAACTTAGATCAATTAGTAAAATCTTTTGATATCTCTAATCTTTCTAAAAGCCCTACTACTTATTTGCCAGAAGAATTAGAGCGTTTAAATCATAAATTATTGATTAGTCTTAGTTTTGACGAAATAAAAAACCGCCTAAACGATATTGGTTGCAACCAAATTACTGAACAATTTTGGTTAGCCGTAAGAGCTAACTTACAAAAATTATCCGAAATTAAAGACTGGTGGAATATTTGCTATTCTCCTGTAAAACTCGATAATTTAGATAAAGATTTCTTAAAACAAGCAGCTAATTTATTAGTAGACGACCAAATCACTACAAATACCTGGAGCGACTGGACCCAAAATATTATTAATGTTACTGGAAGAAAAGGGAAAGAAGTATTTCTACCTTTAAGGCTTGCTATAACAGGAATGAGCTCTGGACCAGAAATGTCTGTAATATTGCCTTTACTAAGTAAAGATGAGATTATACGGCGGTTAAACGCATAATCGTAGATGGGGCGGACCATTCAGAAAAAGAGATATGTCATCCCAAACTTGTTTCGGGGTCTATTAGATGCTGAAATAAATTCAGCATGACATACTAATAACTACTTATATTAA
Organism: Candidatus Rickettsia vulgarisii; assembly: GCA_050920655.1. Taxonomy (GTDB): domain Bacteria; phylum Pseudomonadota; class Alphaproteobacteria; order Rickettsiales; family Rickettsiaceae; genus Tisiphia; species Tisiphia vulgarisii. The sequence continues at coordinate 1,179,925 of CP133317.1, forward strand.
GCTATAACTCTTGTTTTGCTCCTCTAATGAGTATGCGTATCATTTTTATTTCTATTATGACCGTGACTGCTATGCCCATTAGTCTTATTTACAAAACTCTCTGAGCCTTTTCTGATACCTTTTACCACTTTTTCTGCTGCATGAGTAGTAATACCTATAGCTTTAGCTATAATATGGGCTCTTGCTTGTTCATTCTTATGTTCAAAGAATTTACCAAGTTTTTTTAATCCTATAGAAGAGCAGAAGCTTGACAATGATTTCCATATTGTATCACCTTCACTACCCAACAGATGTCCTTTATTAACTACATCTTTACTCATTTTAGTATATATATTATCGGTAGACACTTTTTGCATTGCTTCTATTAGCTCTTTTGGATCAGCCTTATTCGGCTTTACCCCTTGCTCTTTTAATGATTTATCTCTTGCTTCTGTAAGCTTTTTATCCATTACATTCACATAATCATCAAGGTTTTCTTTGAGATGCTTTGTTATCTCTTGTATATTCTCATTTGAATTTTGTACTCGTTCCTTTCCATTAGTATCTAACCAAAATGTTAAACTATCTTTAGTTTTTTCTTTAACATCTTCAACAGTAATAAGACCACAATCTTGTTTATTTTTATTTTTAATATAACATTGAACTGATTGTTCTAGAAAATCAGCTACAAATTTACTTTCTTTAGTTATTTCGTTAATAACAGGATTTTCTATTTCCTTTTTATTTGCAAAATCGTTAAGATCTGTAACTTCTCCTTCAACCGCAACACCCAAGTTTAAAGCTCTACTTTTAATAAATTCACCAAGATTTTCCTTAAATCCTGCAATATTTTTACTAGATTTTACCCATTCAAGATTTCTGCCATCTCCTATACCTTGAACATTTAATAGCTTATTATAGGTATCATGAATTTCAGTGATTAAAGATTGATCTATTTCTTTATGATTTTTCTTTGCTGTTATTACTTTGTCAATTTTAAGCTGCATATCCATTAACTTAGCAACATCTAACATTTGCTTTTGATTTTCTTTATAAAAATCACCAATATTTTCAAATGTTTTATTAAGAGTCTCTTCTATTGTTGTATCAGCTGAAATTTGTTTATTCTTATTACTAATATTGTTATTGATAGCTATTAATGAATTTTTAATATGATCCAAAACATCTTTATTAGCTTTAGGATCTTGTGATAAATCCTTTATTAATTCTTCAAAAGGTTTTTTAGCATTTTCTAACCCTTGTTTAAGCCCATCAGATTTACCAAGCTTGTTAAAGGCATCAATTAATTCTTGTGATGGGACAATTCCTTGATAATTTTTCCACAATTTAGTTTCTCCTGCACTAGGAAAACTAGCTACTTCTTGCCTATTTAAAAAATCCAAAACTATATTATGCTGATTACGAACTCCCCCACCAAACATTTCAGGAGCGTTCAATAAATCATTAAAAGCGTGACCAAAATCAATTCTTGCTACCCTGTTATTTCCTTGTTGATCTTTTACAACCAACATATTACCCGGATTAACGTCATGATCTCCACAAAGAGCAGAAACAGCAATTCCTTGGGCTAAATCTTTTCTAAGAGTCTTATCATTAGTATTACCAAGATTTAGATTATCCCCAACTTCTAGTTCTGCAGAAACTTTAACATGCCTACCAGAAACCTCAATTCCTCTATCTTTTTTAGCAAAATCATCTAATGTACCTTGCACATTCTGAAGATATTTTGAAGCTACTAATACTTTCTTATGATCCTTGTCATATACTAATGATACCTCAGGCACAAGTTCTACATCTTGATTTTGCTCTACAATATTTTTACTAATAGTTGCAGCAATTAATTCACCAAAGTTTTCTCGATCTGTTCCACCAGCCTTAGTGCGTCTAATAAATTTTGCATCCTGAATAGATGGCTTTAATTGATAATTTGCACCATTTCTTTGTACCCTTTTACTACCAGTTACTCCACCTGTACTTTTTGCTCCACCAACATCAAATTCTGTAGAATCAATATAATTTTCTGCCATAGCAAATTACCTACTAATATATATATAATAGATAATTTAACATTAATTAAAGTTTTTGCAATATATAAATTAAAAAGCTTGCCAGTTATCAAATGATAACTGGCAAGTAAGATGAGGTTTATTGAGTGGAAGTTTCTTCTTGATCTAACTTAGCTGCATGTTTGCGCATTCTATTCATATAGAAACCTGTTCCAGCAGGTACTAACCTACCAACAATAACGTTTTCTTTAAGACCACGTAATTTATCAATTTTTCCAGCTATAGCAGACTCAGTTAATACTCTGGTTGTTTCTTGGAAAGAAGCAGCAGAAATAAATGATCTTGTCTGTAATGACGCTTTAGTAATACCTTGTAGCACAGGCTGAGCTATAGCTGGCCTTAAGTTATTACTAATAGCTTTTGCATTAATTTCAGCAAATTCACGGTGATCTATTTTTTCACCAACCATTAAAGTTGTATCTCCAGAATCTGTTATTTCTACTTTTTGTAGCATCTGACGGATTATCACTTCAATATGCTTATCATCAATCTTCACACCTTGTAGACGATAAACTGCTTGAATTTCTCCAACCATGTAAGTTGTTAACGCTTCAACGCCCATTACTTTTAGAATATCTTGTAGAACTGGGTTGCCGTCAATTAACATATCGCCTTTTCTAACAAAGTCTCCTTCGTTAACTACCACATGCTTTCCTTTTGATACCATATATTCAATTGGGGTTGAACCATCATTTGGTTGAATGACAATACGTCTTTTAGATTTATAATCCTTACCAAACTCAACTCTACCATCTACTTCCGCAATAACAGTGTGATCTTTTGGACGTCTAGCTTCAACAAGCTCAGCCACTCTTGGAAGACCACCAGTAATATCTTTTGTTTTAGTAGATTCTCTAGGAATACGTGCTAAAATATCACCTACTGATACTGTAGCGCCATCCTCAATATTTAAAATAGCGTTAACTGGTATATAATACCTAGCTTCTAAACCATTAGACAACATTATAGTTGCACCATTTTCGTCAACTAATTGAATACGTGGACGTAATTCGGCTCCTCTAGAATATTGTTTTGATTCAATTATTACTTTATTAGAAATACCTGTTGCTTCATCCATAACATCACGAATAGATACACCTTCTACCATGTCCCTAAATACAACTTTACCAGATTTCTCTGTAATAATTGGAATGGTATATGGATCCCACTCAACTAATTTCTCTGATTTACTGACTTTATCGCCATCATCAGCTATTAATCTTGCGCCATAAGGCACTTTATGTCTAGCCTTTTCATTTCCATTAGCATCTAACAATAACAACTCACATGAACGACCCATTACAATTTTACGTCCTTCAGAATTTGTCACAACGTTTCTAGCTAAAATCTTAACTTTTGCGTCATGAGAAGCTTCTATAGAAGATACTTCTACACCTTTTGTCGCAGCGCCACCAATGTGGAAAGTTCTCATAGTTAACTGAGTACCAGGCTCACCAATTGACTGGGCAGCTATAACTCCTATTGCTTCTCCTACTGAAACTAAAGAACCAGTAGCAAGATCTCTACCATAACACTTGACGCATATTCCATCAGGAATTTCACAGGTTAGAACTGATCTTACTATAACAGTATCTAAACCTGATGATTCTATTTCTTCTAATTTAGCTTCGTTAATTAATTCTCCTGCAGCAAGCAATAATTGGTTAGTAACCTGATGATATACATCAATAGCAACAGTTCTACCTAAAATTTGTTCGGCAAGTGATACTGTTACTTCTCCACCATCAATAATGCTTCTTACTTCCATACCCTTAGTAGTTCCACAATCTTCATCAGTAATGATACAATCTTGAGCAACGTCCACTAATCTTCTAGTCAAATATCCTGAGTTAGCTGTCTTCAGAGCTGTATCAGCAAGTCCCTTACGAGCGCCGTGCGTTGAATTAAAATATTCAAGTACTGTAAGACCTTCAACGAAGTTAGAAATAATAGGTGTCTCAATGATTTCACCAGAAGGTTTCGTCATTAACCCGCGCATACCTGCCAGCTGCTTAATCTGAGCTGCAGAACCTCTCGCACCAGAAGTAGCCATCATATAAATAGAGTTTACTTTCTGGTTATTTGGTTTATCGCTAACTGGAGCTGTTGCAATTTCTTTCATCATATCATTTGCAACTCTATCAGTACATCTAGACCAAGAGTCAATTACCTTATTATATTTTTCACCGTAAGTAATTAAACCATCAGAATATTGTTGTTCAAACTCCTTAACTTCAGAGAATGTTGAATCAATATAGTTAATTTTTGATTTTGGGACAACCATATCATCCATACCAAATGAAATACCTGAAGAACAAGCGTATTTAAACCCTAATTTCATTAATTGGTCAGCAAATATAACTGTAGCTTTCTGTCTGCAATGACGATATACCAAGTCAATAACTGCTGAGATATCTTTTTTGGTCATAGGTTTATTTACAAACTTAAACCCAACATTATAATTATTAGGCAGTAATTGCCCTATAGTTAATCTACCAAGAGTAGTATCAACGATAGCTGGAACAACTTGACCTTCAACATTTAAAACATTACGACGATATTTAATTTTTGAGTGAATAGTTATCACCTTATTATATAAAGCATGCTCAATTTCAGGCATACTACTAAATGTCATTCCTTCACCAGGCTCATTATCGAAAGCTAGTGTTAGGTAATAAAGACCAAGTACTATATCCTTATCCGGAACAATAATTGGACGACCATTTGCTGGGCTTAAAATGTTATTAGTTGACATCATTAAAACCCTTGCTTCTAGCTGGGCTTCAATTGAAAGAGGAATATGCACTGCCATCTGGTCACCATCAAAGTCAGCGTTAAACGCAGCGCAAACTAAAGGATGTAGCTGTATAGCTTTTCCTTCAATTAACATTGGTTCAAAAGCTTGTATACCTAAACGGTGTAATGTTGGAGCTCTGTTTAATAATACTGGATGCTCACGAATTACTTCTTCTAGGATATCCCATACTTCTGATTTTTCAGATTCAACCATCTTCTTTGCAGCTTTTATGGTACTAGCAATACCATACAACTCAAGCTTAGAATAAATAAACGGTTTAAATAATTCTAAAGCCATCTTCTTTGGAAGACCACATTGATGCAATTTTAAATCTGGTCCAACCACGATAACAGAACGACCTGAATAATCGACCCTTTTACCAAGTAAGTTCTGACGGAAACGCCCTTGTTTCCCTTTTAACATATCACTCAGAGACTTAAATGGACGTTTATTAGTATTTTTTACTACTTTACCACGACGACCATTATCAAATAATGCATCGACTGATTCTTGCAGCATTCTTTTTTCATTTCTTACAATAATGTCTGGCGCTTTTAGCTCTAAAAGCCTTCTTAATCTGTTATTTCTATTGATAACTCTTCTATAAAGCTCATTAAGATCAGAAGTAGCAAATCTACCACCATCAAGCATAACTAAAGGTCTAATCTCAGGTGGAATAACTGGCAGAACATCCATAATCATCCATTCTGGCTTGTTCTCAGATTCCAGGAAATCTTCAACTAGCTTTAATCTCTTAATAATCTTCTTCTTTTTAACTTCAGAAGAAGTGCTTAATAAATCTTCTAATAAAGTTTTCTTTAACTCTGGTAAATCTAATTCAGATAGCATTTGCTGAACTACTTCAGCTCCAATAGAAGCTGTAAAATTATCTTCTCCGTATTCATCCTGAGCTCTTTGCATCGCTTCTTCTGACAAAAGATCACCTTTTTGCAAAGCTGATAATCCAGGATCAGTTACTACATAATTCTCAAAATAAAGAACCTTCTCTAGATCCTTCATTGTCATGTCTAATAAGGTACTTATTCTTGACGGTAAGGATTTTAAAAACCAAATATGAGCTACAGGAGCTGCAAGCTCAATATGTCCCATTCTTTCACGTCTTACTCTAGAAGTGGTAACTTCAACACCACATTTCTCACAGGTAATACCGCGGTATTTCATTCTCTTATATTTACCGCAAAGACATTCATAATCTTTTACCGGTCCAAAAATAGTAGCACAAAAAAGCCCTTTTTTCTCTGGCTTAAAAGTACGGTAATTTATTGTCTCAGGTTTTGTTACCTCACCAAAAGACCATGAACGAACTTGGTCAGGGCTTGCAATATTAATTCTTATCTGATCAAACTGCTGTGTGTTACTTAATTGCCCGTGAAAATTTATTATTCCTGTCGTCATAAAGATTTTTTCCTAAAATTTAATATTCAGATTTTTTAAAATTTTAAAAAATCTGAATATGGCTTTACCCGCTTTATTATTCTTTCTTAAAGTCTGTTTTACTCAGTTGTAGTGTCTTCAAGCTTAACATTTAAACATAATGATCTAAACTCTTTTATCATCACGTTAAATGACTCTGGAATACCAGATTCAAAATTATTATCACCACGAACTATCGATTCGTAAATCTTGATTCTTCCAACTACGTCATCTGACTTCACTGTCAACATTTCTTGCAATGTATATGCAGCTCCATAAGCTTGTAGAGCCCAGCATTCCATCTCACCAAATCTTTGACCGCCAAAATGCGATTTACCACCTAAAGGCTGTTGAGTAACTAAGCTGTAAGGACCAATAGAACGAGCATGTATTTTATCATCAACAAGATGGTGTAATTTGAGTAAATATTTATAACCTACTGTAACAGGACGATCGAAATATTCTCCTGTTCTACCATCTATTAGCCTAATTTGCCCAGATGTATCTTGGTCAGCAAGTTTTAACATTTCTTTTACATTCTCTACCTTTGCTCCATCAAACACTGGAGTAGAGAAATATACACCCTTATTAATATTATTACAAAAATCTATAATTTGCTCTTTAGACATTTTTTCAATATCTTTTGCTATTTCATTATGACCATAAACTTTTACAACAAAAGACTTAAGCTCTTCTATATCAGTATTATTATCATGATACGCTTGTAACATAGAGGATATCTTCTTGCTTAAATTTACTGAAGCCAAGCCAAGATGCGTTTCTAGAATCTGTCCAACGTTCATACGTGAAGGTAGACCAAGTGGATTAAGAACAACATCTACTACTGTACCATCTTCTAAAAATGGCATATCTTCTTCTGGCATAATACGAGAAATAACACCTTTGTTACCGTGTCTTCCTGCCATCTTATCGCCAGGTTGCAATTTATGTTTTGTAGCAATAAATACTTTTACAACTTTCAACGCGCCTTGAGGTAAATCATCACCGCTTTGCAATTTTTCTACCTTGCTAGTAAAGCGTTTATTGAGCATATCTCTCTTTTCATCATAATGACGTTTGATTTGCTCAATTTCATTCATTACATTAGCGTCTTCAACAATCAACTGCCAATATTGACCTTTTGATAATGAACCCAACACTGCTCTGGTAATTTTTTGACCAGCTTTTACAGATTTAGGACCGCTAACAATTGTTTGTCCTTCTAAGATTTTCTCCAAACGCATAAAAGCAAAATGTTCTATGATATGAAGTTCGTCATCTCTGTCTTTTGACAATTTTTCAATTTGTTGCTTTTCAATAGCTATAGCACGTTCGTCTTTTTCTATACCTCTACGAGAGAATACACGCACTTCTACTACTGTACCAGAAACACCTGGCGGTACATGCAATGATGAATCTCTTACATTTGACGCTTTTTCTCCAAAGATTGCTCTAAGTAGCTTTTCTTCTGGAGTTATAGGTGACTCACTCTTAGGGGTAACTTTTCCAACTAAAATATCGCCAGCTTTTACTTCTGCGCCAACATAAACTATACCTACCTCATCTAAATGACGTAAGCTTTCATCACTAACATTCGGAATATCGCGTGTGATCTCTTCAGGTCCAAGTCTTGTATCTCTAGCAATTATTTCAAATTCTTCGATGTGAATTGAAGTATAGACATCTTCTTTTACTATACGCTCAGATATTAATATTGAATCCTCAAAGTTGTACCCATTCCATGGAATAAACGCCACTAGAACATTTTGTCCTAAAGCTATTTCTCCCTTATCGGTATTTGGACCATCTGCAATTACTTCGCCTTTTACTACATGATCGCCAACTCTAACCAATGGTTTTTGATTAATACAAGTATTATGGTTAGATCTTTGGAATTTTAATAAATTGTAAAGATCTACTCCTGGTGAACCATCTTTCTTCTGTTCTTTAGTTCTTACTACTATTCTAGTTGAATCAACTTGTTCAACTATACCGTCATGCAACGCTATAACTGAGGCTCCAGAATCTTTTGCAACAATTCCTTCGATACCAGTACCTACTAAAGGAGCATCACTAGTAATAAGCGGTACAGCTTGGCGCTGCATGTTTGATCCCATCAAAGCTCTGTTAGCATCATCATTTTCTAGGAATGGAATAAGTGATGCCGCAACAGATACTACCTGCATTGGTGTAACATCAATATAATCTACTTCACTAGGAGGAATCATCACGAAATTACCGCCTTCTATACGACAGTTAATTAATTCTTCTTGCAATGAACCTTTCTTGTCAGTAGCTACGTTAGCCTGAGCAATCTTATATTTTCCTTCTTCTATAGCAGATAAGTAAACCACTTCATCTGTTACGCGACCATCTACTACTTTTCTATAAGGGCTTTCAATAAATCCATGCTTATTAACTCTAGCATAAGTAGCCATAGAGTTAATCAAACCAATATTCTGGCCTTCCGGTGTTTCAATAGGACAAATACGACCATAATGGGTAGGATGAACGTCTCTTACCTCAAAACCAGCTCTATCTCTACTCAAACCACCAGGTCCTAAAGCAGATAACCTTCTTTTATGAGTTATTTCTGACAATGGATTAGTTTGATCCATAAATTGTGATAATTGAGAAGTACTGAAAAACTCTTTTACTACAGATACTAAAACTTTTGAATTTACTAAATCATGAGGCATAACAGCGTCAAGATCAACAACAGACATTCTTTCAAGTACAGATTTTTCCATACGAACAAGCCCTATTCTGAACTGATTTTCAATCAATTCTCCAACTGATCTAACACGTCTATTGCCTAAATGGTCGATATCATCTATTGAACCCTTACCATCTTTAAGCTCTACTAAAATTCTCAAGATATGTTTAATATCTTCATTAGTAACGATAGTAACTGTTTCTGCTATGTCCTTAAGTTCTAGTCTTGAGTTCATCTTAATGCGACCAACTTCTGATAGATCATATCTTTCTGGATCAAAGAACAAACTATTAAATAATGATTTAGCGGCTTCAATATTAGCAGGCTCTCCTGGTCTTAGTACTTTAAATATATCAACTAATGCTAACTCTTGATCCTGATTCTTATCAGCAAATAAGGTATTTCTAATATAAGGACCTGATTGAGGACTGATAGCAAGTATGTCTACAGAACCTATTTTAAGCTTTACGATCGATTCTAACATTTCTGTTGTTATCATTTCTCCTATCGCGGCTAAAACCTCATTATTTACAGGATCAACAAGCTCCTGAGCTAGATATTTTCCTACTAAATATTCAGAATCAACTAAAATATTTTTTACGCCTTCTTTAGCATATTTTTTTGCCAAGCGAGGAGTAATTTTTTGTCCTGCCGCAAGTATAACATTACCGGTATCAGCATCTACTAAATCATTTGCTAACCTATGAGCAGCTACAGATTCTGGTACAAACTTAGTTACCCAATTATTATCTTTAACAAAACATGTTATAGTATCGTAGTAAAATTTAATAATTTCACTACTAGACATTCCTATAGCTCTTAAAAGAGTAGTTGCGTATAATTTTCTTTTTCTATCAATTCTAAAATAAATTATATCCTTAGCGTCAAACTCAAAATCTAACCAAGAGCCTCTATAAGGTATAACTCTAGCTGAATATAGAAATTTTCCAGAAGAGTGAATTTTGCCATCATCATGATAGAAAAATACTCCTGGCGATCTGTGCATTTGAGATACTACAACTCTCTCTGTACCATTAATAACAAAAGTACCATTTTTAGTCATCAGAGGAATATCCCCCATATAGACTTCTTGTTCTTTAATACCTTTTATTTCTCTAACGCCGGTATCTTCATCAAAATCCCAAATATTTAAACGTAGAGTAACTTTAAGAGGAGCAGCATAGCTAAGCCCTCTTTGAGTACATTCTTCGACATCATATTTTGGATTATCAAATTCATATTTAGCAAATTCCAAACTTGCAACATTAGAAGGATCATGAATTGGAAAAATAGAGGCAAGTACTGATTGCAACCCTTTATTTTCTCTTTCAGAGTCTTTTATTCCAAATTGTAAAAAACCCTTTTCATAAGAATTTTTTTGTACTTCAATCAAATTTGGTATAGAGGCTACCAAATTTATATGACCAAAATTCTTTCTTATGCGTTTACTAATTGATAGGGGTTGCACCGTCATATAATCTTCTCGACTAATTTATATATCTGATCAAAACTAGCTATTAATTAATAGCTATTCTGCTATTTTTTATATTTATTATCACTAATAAACTATTTTTTACTCCATCAATTTATAAGAATAAATCAATGAGAATTTCTTAAATATAATTAAAAGCGCTATTTCTCTGGTAAAATGGAGAAATAACTTTTAAAAATGAGATACTCTCCTTCAAATATTCCAGACGCTGGGCTTTATTTTGTATAGCAAATAAATCTAATTTATTTGCTTTTAGATAAGCGTAGAAATTTATATTAATAAGAGGTAATACTCGAAAAACTAATGGTAATTTTTTAGCTTTCCTTCTATAAGAAAGCAAAATTTGCTGTAGAAAAAAATTATAATTATTTTTTATAATAACAACTAACATCTGTAAATTTTTAAACACCAAGCTATAATGTGAGGTAATAAAATATAAAAAATTACCTTTAATATTATCAAGATAATTTAAAACATGTAGATAAACGAAAAATATACCCATATAATTAAAAAAACTGGTCTTTATTTTAAACAATAAGTATGTGTAAGATCTATAATATTTGATCAAGCAAATCTCTGATTAAATAACACAACATTTCTTGAGAACAAAAACTAATAGCTTAATTTTAAAATAGCAATATTCTCAAATCACGTAGTCATCCTGAATTTGTTTCAGGGTCTTTTAGGTATTTGATGCTGAAATAAATTCAGCATGACATCTTAATAACTAATTTTTATTAAATTTAGCTATATTCCCTACAAATTACCATTAATAAATGTTTTTTGCTTTTAAAAAACGATAAAATTGGTCAAGTAAAACTAAAAACTCTTTTAAATTTTTAGTTTTGCTAAACCAATTTTCTAATATATAGAATTTAATATGTTACTACATTTAAATTATAATAAGGAGTATTATTATAAATAACACTCCTTATTAACAAATATAGACTATTTTAATTCTACTTTAGCACCAGCTGCTTCTAACTTTGCTTTAAAGCTTTCAGCATCTGCTTTACCTACACCAGCTTTAACAGATTTTGGAGCGCCATCAACTAAATCTTTAGCTTCTTTTAATCCAAGACCAGTAATTTCTCTAACGATTTTAATTACTTCAATCTTTTTATCTCCAGCACTTGCAAGTACCACATCAAAATCTGATTTTTCTGTAGCAGCTGCTGCAGGTGCAGCAGCAGCTACAGTAGCAGTAGCTGCTGCTGATACTCCCCACTTTTCTTCAAGCAACCTTGAAAGCTCAGCTGCTTCTAATACTGTAAGAGATGATAATTGATCTACGATTTGTTCTAGGTTTGCCATAATTTTCTTCCTTTTATAACTTTTTTATTAATTAATTTTTATTTGCATAAGCTTGAAAAACTCTAGCAAGTCCAGATGCAGGAGCTCGTAATACGCCAGCAACTTTAGTTGCAGGAGCCTGTAATACGCCAATAATTTTGCCTCTAAGCTCATTTAATGAAGGCAACTTAGCTAGTTGTTTTACAGAATTTGCGTCAAGTACTTCATTATTTACTAAACCACCAATTATCTTTAAAGAATCATTAGCTTTAGCAAATTCTACAACAACTTTTGCAGCATCAATAGGATCTTTTGAATATGCAACAGCTGTTGGACCAGCAAGCAAATTAGCAAAATTATTAACGCCAGCTTTTGACGTAGCTATTTTTGATAAAGTATTTTTTACTACTTTAAAACTTGCTCCTTTTGCTCTAAGAGCCCTACGTAACGTAGTCACTTGATTAACAGTAAGTCCATGATAATGAGTAACAATAACAGAAGCTGATTCCTTATATATTTCCTCAAGTTCTAAAATGGACTCATGTTTCTCTGATCTTAACACCTTTCAACTCTCCATTTATGATATAGTAGCTAAATCTATTTTTACCGATGGGCTCATGGTAGAAGATAGATATATTGCTTTTAAATAATTTCCTTTAGCTCTAGTAGGTTTAGCTTTTACTACAGCTGATATTAATGTTGAAGCATTATTAACTAAGTCTGGGGTAGTAAATGACAATTTACCAACACCAGCATGAATAATACCAGCTTTTTCAACTCTATATTCTACTTGACCACTTTTAGCATTTTTAACTGCTGTCGCAATGTCATTAGTAACAGTTCCAAGTTTTGGATTAGGCATTAATCCTTTTGGACCAAGAATCCTTGCAACTGCTCCAATAGCTGACATCATGTTTGGTGATGCAACACAGATATCAAAATCTATTTTTCCAGCTTTGATATCTTCAATAATTTCAGTTGATCCAGCTAAATCTGCTCCGGCATCTTTAGCTTTTTGAATCTTCTCATCCTTACAGATAACAGCTACTCTAGTAGTTTTACCAGTACCAGCAGGTAATGCTACAACACCACGAACCATTTGATCTGAATGTCTAGGATCAACTCCTAACTTCATCACAACTTCTAAAGTTGAATCAAACTTAGTGTATGCTACAGATTTTAAAGCTTCAATTCCATCAGTTAAAGATACTGCTTCAACAGAAGAAATTTTTTCTCTTGCTGCTAGTAACTTCTTACCACCAGATAATTTTACGCTATCCTTTAATTTTTTTTCATTAGCTGACATAATTAATCCTCCGTTACTTCAAGACCCACTGACTCAGCAGTACCACGAATAATTTTGGCAGCGATCATTAAGTCATCAGCATTAAGGTCAACCATCTTAATTTTTGCAATTTCAATACAATCGGACATTTTCACTTTACCAACAAAAGCTTCTTTTTTTGTTGCGCCAGAACCTTTAGAAATTTTAGCAAATTTCTTTAAATAATAAGAAGCTGGCGAAGTTTTGCTTACAAAAGTAAAGCTGTTATCTTCATAAACAGTAATTATAACTGGAATAGGTGTACCAGGTTCAATAGACTGAGTAGCAGCGTTAAAAGCCTTACAAAACTCCATAATATTAACTTTTTTCTGACCAAGAGCAGGACCGATAGGAGGTGAAGGGTTAGCTTTAGCAGCCGGGATAGTTAATTTAATATAACCCGTAATTTTTTTTGCCATTATAATCTTATCCTTTTATACTTCTTATTTAACTCAATAATATTGAATTATTTTATAAACCTAAATCAAAAGAATTTTAACTATTCTTTTTAACTTGTGTAAAATTTAACTCTATAGGAGTTGCTTTACCGAAAATCGATATTGATACTTTTAAACGACTTTTCTCATAATCGGCTTCTTCTACAACACCTGTAAATGTATCAAATGGTCCATCAATTACTACTACTGACTCACCAATTTCATATAATTTAGAAGTTCTAGCGTCTTTCGCTTCAGACTCTAACTGACTAAAAATATTTTGCACTTCTCTTTCGCTAAGAGGTTGCGGTCTATCTTTACTACCTAAAAAGCCTGTTACTTTAGGAACGCTTTTTACTAAATGCCAAGATTTATCTGTCATGTTCATTTTTATCAGAACATAACTTGGCATAAATTTCTTTTCAGTTTTTACGTTTTTACCACGTTTTACTTCTGGTACTTCAATTACAGGAACAACAATGTCTTCAAAATATTCAGACATATTCTGTTTAGCGATTTGATCAAGAATAGCTTGTTTCACGCCTTTTTCAGATCCAGACGCTGTATGAATAACGTACCATTGATGTGCCACCAAGACTTCCCTAAATTTATTCTTACTTACCAATATTAAGTAAAATTTGTATTATGCTATGTATACCATAATCCAGCACCAAACAAATCATACTAAAAATAAACACAGCCACCACTACTATAACAGTTGAGGTTATAAGTTCTTTTTTACCAAGCCAAACAATTTTATAAGCTTCTTGCTTAACTTGTTCGTAAAATTTATAAACTTTATTTTCTTTTAACATTGTTAAACCTAAATTGACACTGGCAGGAGCGACAGGAATCGAACCCGCAACCTTCGGTTTTGGAGACCGACGCTCTACCAAATTGAGCTACACTCCTATCATAATTTTACTAAAAAATCAAATGATTTTTTAGTAAGACCAGTACTCTACCTACTAGCTATTATTAGTAGCTAAGCAGATAATATTTATTTTTTAGCTTTTATAGCTTCTGCTACTTGCGCTGGCACTTGCTCATAATGAGAGAATGTCATACTATATTGCGCTCTACCTTGCGATAAAGATCTTAAAGTATTTACATAACCAAACATTTCAGCAAGTGGAACATGTGAAATAACTGCTTGCGCATTACCTCTTGGCTCCATGCTTTGCATTTGTCCTCTACGACTATTTAGATCACCGATAACATCACCTAAATACTCATCTGGAGTAATAACTTCTACTTTCATAATCGGCTCAAGTAGTTTTGGATTACCTTTTGGCATTCCTTCTCTAAAAGCTACTTTTGCAGCAATTTCAAACGCTAGAACACTTGAATCCACATCATGGAAAGCTCCATCTATCAAAGTAGCCTTAAAATCAATCATTGGATAACCAGCAACTACACCAGTCTCTTTAATGTTATTTAATCCCTTCTCAACACCAGGAATAAATTCTTTTGGTACAGCGCCACCAACAATTTTACTATCAAAAACAAAACCTGTACCTGGCTCTTGAGGCTCGAATATAATTTTAACACGAGCAAATTGTCCCGCACCACCAGATTGTTTCTTATGAGTATAATCAACTTCACAATTCTTAGTAATAGTTTCTCTATAAGCTACTTGTGGAGCTCCAACATTAGCTTCAACTTTATACTCACGCTTCATACGATCAATAATAATCTCTAAATGAAGCTCTCCCATACCTTTAATAACAGTTTGACCTGTTTCTTGATCTGTAGACACTCTTAATGAAGGATCTTCAGCAGCTAATCTTGATAAAGCGAAACCTATTTTTTCTTGATCAGCAGTTGATTTTGGTTCTACCGCAAGCTCGATAACCGGCTCAGGGAATTCCATTCTCTCAAGAACAACCTTCTTATCTGGATCGCATAAAGTGTCGCCAGTTGTAGTATTTTTAAGTCCTGCAAGAGCAACAATATCGCCTGCTACAGCATCTTTAACATCTTCCCTTTCGTTAGCATGCATAAGAAGCATTCTACCAACTCTTTCTTTTTGATTCTTTACAGTATTCAAAATAGTAGCGCCAGAACTAATCTTACCAGAATAAATTCTAACGAAAGTTAAAGTTCCTACAAAAGGATCAGTCATCACTTTAAAAGCTAAAGCAGCAAATGGCTCAGATACTGAGATCTTAAATTCTTTTTCTTCTTCAGTATTAAGATCAATACCTTTAACTGTTCCAATATCAACTGGTGAAGGCAAATAATCAACAACTGCATCTAGTAATGGCTGAACACCTTTATTTTTAAAAGCGCTACCACATAATACAGGAACAAAAGTTCTAGATATTGTACCTTTTCTTATAACTTGCTTAATTTCTTCTTCTGTTAGCTCTTCACCTGATAGATATTTTTCCATGATCTGATCATCTAGCTCAGCAACCATATCAAGCAGCATAGCGCGATATTTTTCAGAAATTTCTAGCATGTCAGCAGGAATTTCACCATATGTATATTCAGCGCCAAGACTCTCATCTTTCCAGATAATTGCTTGCATTTTGATTAAATCAATTACACCTTTAAAATTCTCTTCAATTCCAATTGGTAACTGAGTAACTAAAGCTTTAGCGCCAAGCCTATCTTTAATCATATCTACGCATCTGTAGAAATTAGCGCCCATTCTGTCCATTTTGTTAACAAAACACATTCTAGGCACATTATATTTATCAGCTTGTCTCCAAACAGTTTCTGACTGAGGTTCTACGCCAGCTACGCCGTCAAATACAGCAACGGCGCCATCAAGAACACGCAAAGACCTTTCTACTTCAATTGTAAAATCTACGTGACCAGGGGTATCGATAATGTTAATTCTTTTATCTTTCCAGAAACAGGTAGTAGCAGCAGAGGTAATAGTAATACCACGTTCCTGCTCCTGAGCCATCCAGTCCATGGTTGCTCCACCTTCGTGAACTTCGCCTATTTTGTAAGATTTACCAGTATAAAAAAGAATACGCTCTGTAGTGGTTGTTTTACCAGCATCGATGTGAGCGCAAATACCTATATTACGTATATCAGAGAGAGAAACTGGAGTAGACATATTTTAATTACCTTGATGATTGCGATTTTTTAGGACTAAAGTGAGCAAAAGCTTTATTAGCTTCAGCCATCTTATGAGTATCCTCTCTTTTCTTAATAGCAACACCTCTATTATTTGACGCTTCAAATAATTCTTCGGCTAATTTGTCAATCATCATTTTTTCAGAACGCTTAGTTGCAGCAGTTATAATCCAACGTGACGCAAGAGCATAACCTCTTCTTTCATCAACTGGAGAAGGTACTTGATAATTTGCCCCACCAACACGCACAGATGTAACTTCTAGATAAGGCTTAACATTATTCATAGCGCTACTAAAAGTTGCAAAAGGATCAACTTTATGTTTTTTTTCTATTTTATCGAAAGCAGAATAAACTATTTTCTGAGCTAAAGCTTTTTTCCCTTCTTTCATGATATTATTAATAAACCCTGCAAGCAAAGGGCTATTATATTTCATATCAGGTATTATAACCCTTTTCTCTGCAGCATGACGACGTGACATTTTATTTCTCTATTTCTAATTATTTCTTTGTAGCTGTTTGTTTTGCTGAAGTACCGTAACGTGAACGACCTTGCTTACGATTCTTAACGCCTTGAGTATCATAAGCGCCACGAACTATATGGTATTTAACACCAGGAAGATCAGGCACTCTACCACCTCTTACTAGAACTGTAGAGTGTTCTTGTAAATTATGTCCTTCACCAGGTATATAAGCGTTAACATATTCACCGTTACTCAAACGAACTCTAGCTATTTTACGAAGAGCAGAGTTAGGCTTTTTAGGAGTTACAGTTTTAACTATTACGCAAACACCCTTTAAAAATGGATTAGAATCCAAAGCTGGGGATTTTGTTTTACG
Source organism: Candidatus Rickettsia vulgarisii (assembly GCA_050920655.1). Lineage (GTDB taxonomy): Bacteria > Pseudomonadota > Alphaproteobacteria > Rickettsiales > Rickettsiaceae > Tisiphia > Tisiphia vulgarisii. The sequence continues at coordinate 1,197,414 of CP133317.1, forward strand.
AGTTTTTGATTTTCTCCCAAAACGCACTAACTGATTATTTGTTGGCATTTAATACTCCAAAAATTTCACACTATCACAAGCTGCTTAAGCGGATATTTCTACCTCTTAAACATAAAAATATAAATACATATTAGTTAATTCAGATGAATTATCTACGTTGTTGCTCCTCGCTCACCTATTAGTATATAATAGGCTTCGCTCGTCGCTCCTAGTATCTAATTCATCTGAATTAACTATAACATACCATTTGACAATTAAATGGCAAAAGGACTATAACAAAATTTTTTATAAAAGCAAAGAGTTTTTAACAAAGTTAAGAAGATTGTCGTTAAATTAGCTATAAAATGGCTAATTTAGCCTATAACCAATCTTTTTTCTAATATTTTTGCTAAGTTACTAATAATTATTATCATAATATAGTAGCAAAGAGCTGCCACTAACATAGGAGCAAAATAAGTATAGGTTTCAGCTGAAACTACTTGCGCTCTACGCATTAAATCCATTTCACCAATCATTGATATAATTGCCGACTCTTTAATTAAATTAATAAGCTCATTAACTAAAGAAGGCAATATATTTCTTATTGCTTGCGGCAAGATAATATCCTGCATCATTAGACTTTTTGGTATTCCAAGAGCTTTCGCGGCTTCAAATTGCCCCTTGTCAACACCATTTATTCCGGCTCTTATTATTTCAGAAACATAGGCTCCAGAATTTAAAGAAAAAGCCATAACGCCTGCAACAAATACGCTTAATTTTACGCCAATTAAGCTAGGCAAACCAAAATAAATTATACTTAATTGTATTAATAGAGGGGTACCACGAAAAATAGAAGTATAGAAATCAGCGAATAATCTTAATGCTTTACTTTTGCTAACTTTGCATATTGCTAATAACGAGCCAATAATAAGTCCGAGTAATACTGATATTACGCTATATTTTAAAGTAACAAGCGTTCCTTGAGCAATAAAACTTATTGAAGGGTAATAGTTAAGCAACTGTTCTAACATGAAATTTAATAGTAATTTTTAGGTAATTATATACCATAGAACAATATATAGTCAATTCAGATGAGTAATGATATAGGAAGGTCAAAATCACAGCGCTAAGAGTAAGTAAATCATGAGCAGCAGAGCTTTGCTTACAACATAGTTTACTACTTAACAAACCTATGTATAGGTTCAAATTTTTTAAAATTATTAATAGCGTTAAGGTAAGAATTTACCATATTTACATTATGAGCTTCTAACATTTTTTGATGCAATGAAGCAAATTCATTAACATCTTTGCATTTTACAAGATTTCTAGTAAACACAATATTTTCTTGCATACCGTTGCTAATAAGGGCTAGAAAATGATTTAGCATATTCTCAGTTAATTCAACACGAGAATTAGCAATTGATACACATTTAGCAACAGAAGAATTTATAAAATCATTATATCCTTTTGATAATTTTACTAATTGGCTTGCTAAATCTTCTATTTTTTCTGATTTTAGACTGCTATGCGTTTTATTATTAATATTCTTCTTTAACTTAATAGCTTTTTTCACGATCTTTTTTTTATTGATATTACTAAGTAGTAACTAAGGAAGGTTTTTTGCTTAGATTTAATTTTTTCTTGGCCATATCCCAACTCCAATCAATATTATACCTTATTATATCTTACCTGTATATAAGACAGTTATCAACTAAACAGTGAATAATGGTTAATAATAATTTACTTATTGTGTGAAATTGGTCTAAAATCAAAATTGATGCCATTCCCGCATAGGTGGGAATCTAGGAAATATAAAAATAAAATCGTCATGGGGCAAGGTTGCGTTAGCAATCGCGACAATCTCATGAGATCACCACGCCGACTTACGTCGGCTCGTGATGACTTCCTTTTACTAGCTTGATTTATTGCCTAATGTGCCTTAAATTACTGATACTAGGCAGATCTATAGACAAACTAGATCTGATGGGATTAATATCTATACCGCCTCGTCTTGTATATCTTGCATATACAGTTAGTTCGTCTGGATTACATAGATTCTTTATATCGCAGAAAATACGTTCAACGCATTGCTCGTGAAATTCATTATGGTTACGGAATGAAATCAAATATTTTAATAGAGAATTATGATCTATTTTGTTACCTTTATAGCTAATTTGTACTGAGGCCCAATCTGGTTGATTAGTAACTTTAATAAGTCAGAATATAATATTTCTCCTACTTTCTCTCCATCATCAGATAATCTTGGCAAATTATCATGCGTTATAAAATTATTCATTACTACATCTAATGAATCTAAATTTATCCCCTGAAATGATTGGAGAGTAGAATTATTATATGATTGTAGATCTTTAATGGAAATAGTTACCGTTGTTTCCAGTAGTTTACTTAAATCATTTTCTATTAATTCCTTTACTTTAGTTACATCTTCAAATCTACTATTATTAAAGGAATTTAAATAAAGCTTTAGAGATTTTGATTCTATAATAACGGCAAACTCTAAGATTCTTACTTCAGGTTTGCTATTTAGATTTAACCAAGATACTTCATAACAATTCCAAATATCAAAACCATGAAACGGTAAGTCTCCAACTATCTTTAATTGATCTCTAGCAAGCTTTCGACTAATTGGATATAGCAATGAATTAGTATATTGATCTTTATATTCCGTCTTTTTCCCAAGAAGATTTTCCACCCTAGTAACCTAAATTTTGGATTTAAAACTTAAACTCTTAATCCAAAATTGTAAAAAACACAAAGAAAAATTTTTATTAGATAATTGGAGTGCTGTTGTATGAAACAGGTGTCATCCTAGCTACAGTGAGAATCCAAATCTAACAAAAGAACGTTATCACGCGAGTTGACTTTTAAGTCGACGTGTGGTGATCTCATGAGATTGCCACGGGAGCTTACACAACGAGCTTTGTTGCATGGAGATAGAAATTGAATAATAACCTACGAAAATAAGGCGAAATCGATGTCATTCCCGCGGAGGCGGGAATGACATTCTTCTTCTCTTTAATAACGCAACAAATATACATAATAGCAAACAAGTCCCGATGACAGAAGCACCAACCAAATCTATATAGCCAATTTCAGAACAACGCCTATAATACAATAGGCGAGTCACGAGCAACGACGTCCCAAGTTCATGTCAATTGGCTATATAATTATTTAATCCAATAGGTCATGTAATTAGGATGACCTGAACTATTAAGTAAATATTTTAGACCTATTGCAACTCTTAATATATACCAGGATAGTAAGCACAAATATATCAATGCCCCTAAGAAGAGTATAAATAAGGTACATGCGGATACTAGGCTTCCAATTAAAGCCACCCAGAAAGTACGTATCAAAAAAATATAGTGGCTAGATAAATTTCTATCTTGGACATCTTTATTAATATAAGCAAAAATTACTCCTATTACTGGTAATAAGGGAGCAACTATTCCGCATAAAAATAATATATAAACCATTATAAGATTTCCTCTTCCAGAAATTATATATTTTTTAAGAGCTTTATCCATTTTACCCCTTCAAATTTTTTACTACTAAATGCATTATACTCCCCTCTTTTACGTAGTCTATTTCATTATCTGTGAAAATTTGCAATACTACAGGAATATTATCAATGGTACCATCCTGCCTTTTAATAACACAGTTCAGTTTATTATAAGGTTTAATGTCATTACTGAGACCTGAAATAGTAATATCTTCAGAACCATTAATCTTTAAATCTTTTACTGTTGTTGAACTAAGACTAAGTGGCAATACACCCATACCAACTAAGTTGGATCTATGAATTCTTTCAAAACTTTCAGCAATTACAGCTTTCACGCCAAGTAAATTTATTCCCTTGGCTGCCCAATCTCTTGATGAACCTGAACCATATTCTTTACCAGCAAAAATCACTAAAGGAATATTTTCAGCTTTATAAGCCATCGCAGCGTCATAAATACTCATTTGTTGATTATTAAGCTGATTAATAGTGACGTTGCCTTCTATTCCAGGACACATTAGATTTTTAATTCTATTGTTAGCAAAAGTACCTCTCATCATTACTTCATGATTACCGCGTCTAGAGCCATAAGAATTAAAATTTGCCGGTTCTATGCCATGCTCCATTAGATATTTAGCGGCCGGACTTGTTTTACTAATACTACCAGCTGGAGATATATGGTCTGTAGTAACTGAATCACCAAATATCGCTAATATTCTAGCTGATTCTATATCTCCTAAATTGTTAGATTCTTCAGAAGATTCATCAAAATAAGGCGGGTTATTAATATAAGTACTATTTTTATCCCACTGATAAGTATCGGTTTTTGTTATTTTAATATCTTGCCATGCTTTATCGCCTAAGAACACATCGCTATATTTATCTTTGAACATTTTGGAAGTAAGAGACTCATTAACTGCTTGATGTATCTCTTGCTGAGTCGGCCATATATCTTTAAGATAGATATCTTTACCTTGAGTATTTTTGCCAATTGGCTCATTTTCAAAATTAATATTCATAGTCCCAGCCAGCGCGTAAGCAACTATTAATGGTGGGGACATAAGATAACTAGCTATAGTATAAGGGTGAATTCTTCCTTCAAAATTTCTGTTACCCGATAAAACTGAAGCTGTAACCAAATTATTTTTAGCAATAGTTTCTTCTATCTCTTGCTTTAATGGACCAGAATTGCCTATGCAAGTAGTACAACCATAACCTACTAAATTAAAGCCTAGATTATCTAAATATTTTTGTAGTCCACTTTTCTCTAAATATTCTGATACTACTTTTGAACCAGGAGCTAAAGAAGTCTTTACCCAAGGCTTTGTTATCAAACCAATTTCTACTGCTTTTTTAGCAAGCAGCCCTGCTCCAATCATAACGCTTGGGTTAGAGGTATTAGTGCAGCTAGTAATCGCCGCAATCATCACATCACCATTACCTATACTATATTCAGTACCTGGAACTTGATACTTCTTATCTATACTACTATCTCCTTTAGTCATAGAAGGTAACTGCTGCTTAAAATCATTAGCTGCGTTTACTAAATTTACTCTATCTTGAGGTCTTCTAGGACCTGCTATTGAAGCTTCTAAGGCTGATAAATCAAGTTCTAGTGTATCAGTATATTCTAGAGTAGCTGATGATTCTCTCCATAAAGATTGTAATTTACTATATTGCTCTGTTAATTCTACCCTATCTTGATTCCTTGCTGTAAAATTAAGATATTTTATAGTTTCATTATCAACTGGGAAAAATCCACAGGTAGCTCCAAATTCTGGAGACATATTAGATATAGTAGCTCTATCCGCTATAGTTAAAGAATCAAGACCATCACCATAAAATTCAACAAACTTACCAACAACATTCTTCTTTCTTAGCATTTGGGTTACTGTTAATACCAAATCTGTTGCAGTAATCATTCCTTTTAAAGATCCAGTTAATTTAAAGCCAATTACTTCTGGTAAAATCATTGCTAAAGGCTGACCAAGCATTGCCGCTTCCGCTTCAATCCCGCCAACTCCCCATCCAAGAACGGCAAGTCCATTAACCATAGTTGTGTGACTATCTGTTCCAACTAAACTATCAGGATAAGCAATAGTTACTCCATCTTCCTCTTTTGTCCATACAACATTTGCTAAATATTCTAAATTAACTTGGTGGCAAATTCCTGTTCCCGATGGAACCACTTTAAAATTATTAAACGCTTCTTGACCCCATTTAAGAAAACGGTAACGCTCTATATTTCTTTCTACTTCTTTTTGAACATTTTTGGTAAAGGAATCAGAAGTTCCATAATAATCAACCTGTACGGAATGATCGATAACAAGATCAACAGGTATTAGCGGATTAATTTTTAATGGATCGCCATTTTGTTTTTTCATAGCGTCACGCATTGCTGTTAAATCAACAATAGCAGGAACACCTGTAAAATCTTGCATTAATATTCTAGCTGGCATAAATGGAATTTCAGCATCAGATTTTTTATTTTCTAACCATTTACTAAATAATGATAAATTTTCTTTGCTACCGTTTAAACGTAAAACATTCTCGAATAACACCCTTAAACTGTAAGGCAAACGCTTTAAATCAAGATTAATATCACTTGCCGCTTTATTAATATCATAAATCTTATAAGACTTGCCACCTACAGATATTTCTTTAATGTAATTAAAATTAGCCACCATGATTCACCATAATTATAGAATTCTTTTATTAAGTATGCTTCTGATAAATGAAGAATAGCTTTATTGCATTGGGATTTATAATGCCCTTTCCACACTATCGATGTCATTCCCGCGAAAGCGGGAATGACATCGATTTTGTCTTACTTGCGCCACTAATTTATTTTAGTTTCTATCTCCATGCAACAAGGCCATGACGAGTTCACTCCCTCATTTATCAGAAGCATACTTAATACAATAATTCTATTAACTTAACTTGAAAAACTATATATTTAAAGTAAATTATATAAAACTATACAAGTAATATCATAAATGCTGTCATTTGAGCAACTAACACTTAATATAGGAGAGAGAAATTTATTCTCTGATATTAGCATTACATTTCTTCCCTCTTCCATAGTATATTTAGAAGGTCCTAATGGCTGTGGCAAAACTTCCTTATTACGAATTATAGCCAATATCCAAAATCCAACAAATGGTAGAATTCTTTATAGAGGGTTAGAATGCGGAGATTTACAAAAACCTTATTGTAATTATATTGGTCATAATATTGGTTTGAAAGGACAAATCACTGTGCTTGAATACTTAACTTTCTGGAGTAAAATCTATAATTCAATTGAAACGTTAGAACCAGCGATATATTACTTCAAATTACAAAATATTCTTAATGAAAAATGTTATAAGCTTTCTGCAGGTAATCAGAAAAAAATTGCTTTAGCTAAATTAATGGCCTGTCAAACAAATCTATGGTTATTGGATGAAGTCGATTCAAACTTAGATCAAGAAAATAAAGAATTATTATATAATTTAATTATTTCCAAAGCTAATAATGGCGGCATTATCATCCTTACTTCCCATTCCCAAAATAATATTAAATTCGCTCAAATTATTAATCTGGAAGATTATAAAATTTCTTAATTAGAAATATTTCAATGATATTATGTATTAGATTTTACTTTCGTGGATAAATTAAAGTGTTATTAGCCGTCATGGCGAGGAGCGTTAGTATAAAAAACACTATCAAAATTCACCAAAATTCCGCCTTGAAGAGTGCAGAGTAATAAGCCCTAGAAGGCAAAAGTGCAAAAAATTATTTTTTTCAATAGCAATTTTTGCTTAAAAAATTAAAAAGCTAGAAAATCAATAGGTTAAAGTTAATAGTTAAAAATAAAGAAATTAAAAACATGACAAATAAATATAGGTTTAATTTTAGGATGATAAAATTTTTCACAATTCTAATCCTAAAATTAAACCTAAAGGAATTTTGGATATTTTAAAATGGAAACTTAAACCATCTCAACCCAAATGGCCTAAGAAAGTTGTTATTGAAAATACTAACACCCCTCTTGAGAGGATTAATGAGATCGTATATGTATTAGTTTTGTAGGTCACGTTACATTTTTAATTCAAACCATGGGATTAAATATACTTACTGATCCTGTCTGGTCTATGCGAGCAAGTCCTTTTTCTTTTGCTGGGCCTAAAAGAGTAACAGAAGCTGGTATAAAATTTGATGATTACCTCCTATTGATATAGTACTGATAAGCCATAATCATTACGATCATATGGATATAGCGACTATTAAAAAGCTATGGAAAAGAGATAGACCTAAAATTATTACCCCTTTAATGAATGATCTAACTTTAAAAAATAATATCCCTGGAATTGAAGTTACTACTATGGATTGGGAAGATAAAATTTCTATTAAAGATAATGTTAGTATAAGTCTGGAAGCTGCTCAACACTGGTCAGCAAGAGGAATATTTGACAAAAACAAAGCCTTATGGGGAACATTTTTAATTACAACTTCAGTAGGTACTATCTGCTTTATAGGTGACACTGGCTATAACTCAAAAATTTTTAAAAAGATTGGCAATAAATATAATGTCTTAGTTAGTCTTATTCCTATAGGCTTCCTATAGGCGCTTTTGAACCTAGATGGTTTATGAAAGATGTTCATTTAAATCCAGAAGATGCCGTTTTAGTTCATCAAGATTTAAAATCAAAATATTCTATTGCTAGCCATTTTGAAACCTTTCAATTAGCGGATGATGGTTTCAAGCAAGCAGCAACTGAACTTGAAGAAGCTCGGCAGAATATTAAGTCATAATTATTTGAAAATTATATTCATAATCTAGCAAATTATTATAAATCTACCTAATTAATGCTGAAACTATAACTAAAAATTTACTTTTCAGTTCACGATTATAAAACTGAGATATTGATGTTTTACATAGTAAATAAACGGGTAATAAAATAGCTATTATTACTAAAATCATCCCAGCAAATCCTAACACAGCAATAAACGCATTGGGAACTAATGCTGCTACAATATAGGAAGGTAAGATTGTTACAATAGCTGCAACTATATTACTAGCAAATATTATTAGATATTTTTTGGCTAATCATAATTATTGCAAGCAATGAAATCCACCATACTAAATAATTGTATTGATGACCATTCCGTAATATTACTAAGCTCTTTTACTAGGTCTCCTACCTCTATTTTCCCTTCTATCATTTGTTGATAGAATAGCTGATCCTTATGACTAATTACAGCAAGTGTACTAACAGTCCATATTACATATACTACTGCAGGAATTAAGCATCCACAAAAGATAGCTTTTCTTAAGGTTATAATATCTTTATTACAGTAACTAACAATACTATGTAATGATCCTTGAAAACCGAATGAAGTAAATATTAAGGGAATAACAACCATAATACCATACCAAGATGACATATCTTTATAAGATATTGCTACCAAAGGCAGATTATCCCAAGTAATTAAAGAGATTAAACTTAAAATTAATACCGCTAATATTAAAATTAACCCTATATAAAATACGATTTATGTAATCTAAAAACTTAATAGGCAATAGCAACAATAATCCAGCTATTATTGCATACCAACTTTCTATATTAATGAGTGATTGATTTGTATTTAACAATTTTTGGAGTATAGATGCCCCTCCATAAATATATACTGCAAGTACTGAATATAAAAGTAGCTTTAAGTTTAATGTCCCTATTGTTTCTGAAATAATACCAGAAAAATATTTACCTAAAGCTCCTAAACTTAAACTCTGGTTAGCTTGAAGATTTAATTCGACAGTAATTAAAGAAGTATAATATACCACTACCCATGTTAGTAATATTAATACAACACTTGGTATTATTCCTAATTTTGCTAAAGCCATTGGCAGCGCTATCTACCTTATACAAGTTCCAGCGACAAGCGCTATTGCTCCGATTTGTTTTTGCATATGTTTTCTCTGTTAAATATAAAAAATAAGAGATTAACAACTTTAAATAAGCTGCTTTTAAATAAATTATTTATCAATAGATGAAAGAACGATTAAATCGTTAGAAAGAAAATAGGAGGTATCGATAAGTTAGGATATGTGTGGTAGTAAGTTCTATATTGATAGGAATGTTATTTACAAGAACTAGTTTTTTCATGAGATTTTACATTATTGGTTAATATTAAATTATTTATTCTAGAATTATTAAATAGATAAAAATATTTGTTAAACATAATTTCCTTTAAGATTTAAATGTTAAAAATTAATATAAGTGAGTTATAAGATAAATTATAAAACTAGTAAATAATTTTATAATAGTTTAAATAAAAATGGTACTACATACTTATAAGTATAATAACTAAAGGTTAGACCTAAAACTGTACCTATCATTATTACTCTATATTTTGACGGGCTAACAATCATTACAATAATACCTAATAACACGCCTATTCTTTCCCAGTCTCGCACCGTATAGAAGCTATAATCAAAAGCTATAGATTCAAATATACATCCTATAAATATTAATATAGCTATTGTAAAATATTTAGTGAGTAATGACATTTAAACCTCTATTGGCCCTTTAGTTAATCCATTTACAAACTGATTTAAATATGGATTATCACTATTTTTGATTTCATCTTTAGCACCATGCCATAAGATTTTTCCTTTACAAATCATGGCTACTTCTTTAGCTATAATATAAGCGCTATTCATATCATGGGTTATAGTCACAGTAGTAGCTTTTAATTCTTCTTGCAACTTAACTATTAACTCATTAATTACATTTGCCATAATTGGATCAAGACCTGTAGTTGGTTCATCAAGAAAAAGAATTGATGGATTACTACAAATAGCTCTAGCTAAGGATACTCTTTTTTGCATCCCCCCTGAAAGCTCTGATGGATAAAGATTTAATATTTTTGATGACAATCTAACGTCATTTAGCTTAGAAGCTGCTAATTCTTGCTTATCTTTCTCGGATAAATTATACAATTTTTCAGCAAAAAATGTAATATTATCTTGAATAGTTAAAGAATCAAAAAGAGCCCCTCCTTGAAATAGGAACCCCATTGTTTCCATAATTTTAAATCTCTCTTTTGTAGTAAGATTATTGGTTTCCACTCCATCAATAACTATATTACCACTATCTGGCTGCATTAACCCAACTATATTTTTAATTAAAACAGATTTACCTGTACCAGATCCACCAAGAATTACTGTTGAGCTATTTTGTTTTATATCTAAATCTATACCATCTAGCACCCTATGATTGCCAAAAGATTTAAATAATGAGCGTATTGCTATTTTTAGTTTATTATCGGTCATAATTAAAAGAATAATGCGGTTAATATGTAGTTACTAAATAAAATAAGAACTGAAGAAATTACCACTGCAGAAGTTGTCGCCATACCAACTCCTTTTGCCCCTTTATCTGAGCAATAACCACTATAGCAACTTACTATTGATATAATAAAACCAAAAACAGCTGCTTTAACTAAACCTGAAATAACATCTATAGTTTCCAAATATTTAAAACTGTTTATTAAATAACTAGAACTATTAAAATCTAATTTATAAACGCTCACTAAGTAACCACCAAATACTCCAAGTACGTCACCTATTAATACTAAACATGGTAAAGTAATAACTGCAGCCACTACTCTTGGAAATACTAAATATTTCATTGGATCCGTTGATAAAGTATACAGAGCGTCTATTTGCTCTGTTACTCTCATAGTAGCTATTTCTGCTGCAATTGACGCCCCAACTCTTCCAGCTACCATAAGACCTGCTAGTACTGGCCCTAATTCTCTAGTTATAGATAACACTACTACTGTAGCAATTGAGCTTTCTGCAGAAAAACGAGAAAAACCTGTATAGCTTTGCAATGCAAGAACAGCGCCTGAGAAAAAAGTAGTCATAGCCACTACTGGCAATGAAAAAAAACCTATAGACATAAATTGTTTAAAAATTAAACCATAATATATAGGGCGTCTAAAAACACTGCTCATTACTGAAAAGGTAAATATAGAAAACTCTCCTACATTCCTAGCAAAATCTAAAGTACGTCTACCAAATAAATTAACTATATCAAGAATCATTTTTATATATTTTTTTATATCTATTACCAACATTGGTTAATATTTCATGACCAATAGTATTTATTATATTAGCTATTTTATCAGGAGTACAATTATTCCCAATAATTTCAACTTCTTTTCCTAGAAAAACTTGATCTGGTGGTAGATCAGTGACATCAACAGTAATTAAATCCATTGATACTCTACCAACTACTGGAGCTTTATACGAACCAATAAATACTTCTCCATTATTGCTTAAAGCTCTAGAATAACCATCCGCATAACCAAGAGGCAAAGTAGCTATCAAACTTTTACGGTTTGTTTTGAAAGTCATATTGTAGCCAATATAATCTTCTGCTGATAATTCCTGTAATTGAATTATTGGAGCAGTCAATCTAACAGGGTTATGCATAGGGTTTTTAAATAAACTTCCTAATGGATTAATGCCATATAATGCTGCTCCAGGACGTATTAGGTCGAAATGATATTCTTTTCCTAAAAATACGCAACTAGAATTAGCTAAACTAGCTTTAATTTTTGGAAGGAAACTTAAATAACGCTTAAATTTTGCCAACTGCTGTGAATTATAATGGCTATCTTTCACTTCAGATGCCGATAAATGACTTATTACATATAATAATTTTAGCCCAGATAATAATTCAGGATTATTTATTATATGATTTAAGTCTTTCTCTGACATACCTAAACGGTTCATACCAGTATTGATGTGAACAACACAAGGTAATAATTTATTATGAGATTTAGTATATTCTTGCCAAATCTCTAACTGCTGCAAATTATTAAGAACAGGTATCAGATTATTATCATTAAATTCCTGAACATCATTATAAAACACCCCATTAAAAACAAAAATATTAGAGTCTTTTTTTGTTAAAGCTTTACGTAAAGTAATAGCTTCATCAATAGTAGTTACAAAAAAATTTTGACAATTTTCTGCCTCTAATACAGGAGCTATAAAATTAGCACCAAGCCCATAACTATTAGCCTTCACTACCGCAGATACTTCTGAAGTTTTACAAAGTTCTGCAATAATACGATAATTAGCTCGAATTTTTGCTAAATCTATCTCAAGCGTGCAATGACTAAAGCGCATAAACCTAAATATTCTTTTAATAATTTACTTTGACTTATACACTACTTTTTCTTAAAAATAAAGAGGGGTGTTTAACGTTTTTCTGGATATATAAATCAAACTATTAATTTCTTACTCTCTCTAGAGCTGCAATTATAATTGGCATGATAGATATTACATGAAATTTTGAGGTTAAATCTGTTACCTCAATAGTATCAGTTATATGAATATTAGTTATATCAGAATTCTCTATATCTTCTCTAGCAGTTCCAGAGAGTACAGGATGAGTTATAAAAGCATCCACTGATAAAGCTCCCTTCTCCATAAGTAACTTGGCACCTTTACAAAGAGTTTGACCACTGTCTGCAATATCATCAATTAACAAACAATGTTTTCCTACAACATTGCCTATTATTTCTGACATATTATATTTATTATTTGCATCTCTACTTTTATTAATTACAGCTATATCCATATTAAACATATTATTAATGGCCTGTGCCCGTACAAACCCTCCTACATCTGGAGATACAATTATGGAATTATTATAATTATTAATTATAGGAGCAAATAAACTAATAGGATTGAGATTCTGAACTGCTATTTTGAAAAAACCTTCTAACTGCTTAGAATGTAAATCTATGGTAATTAAATGATCTACACCAGCTACTTCTAATAAATTTGCTACAAGTCTAGCAGAAATTGGCGCAAACATATAAGATCTACGATCTTGACGACTATATCCAAAATATGGCATCAATGCTATAATTCTTCTAGCTCCTGATCTTTTTGCTGTATCAACTAATAACAAAAACTCCATTAAATGATTATTAGCTGGTTTAGAAGTGGATTGAATAATCACAACATCACAGCCATTTAGATCGTCAATAATTTGTATTCTTGTTTCACCATCATCAAAATTTGTTATGTAAGTTTCTATATACTCACAATTCATTGAATTAGCCAAGTTTTTAGCTAATGTTTTATGACTAAGACCTGCTAGAATTTTCATATTAATTTAGATATTAGTTAGGAAAATAAATGATACGTTAAGAAACTTAAAGAGAGCATTGGATTAATACTTGAAGAATTATTGCAATAATTCTTCAAGTATTAGAACTATAGTAATTTAAGATTTTTTTTCTAATTCCTTTATTAAAGCGTCGTACCCTTGACCACTTAAAATATTAGTAAATTCAGCTTGTTGAGAGCTTATAAGGCTAACTCCTTCTGTAATAATATCTGCTACTTTATATCCACCTGAATTTTGGTGAACTAAATATTTTACGTTTATAGTACCTATTGTCATTGATACCATGTACCTCTTATCACCAACAGAATCAATCCCTATAATCTCTGGTTTTTGACCTTTATAGTCTTTTACTAAATCTGAATAAGCCTTACTAACATATTTTTTATAAACTTCAGTAAAGTCGCTAATTTGCCCTGATTGCAAACTATTTCTAAATCCCCCTAAGGTATATCTAGCCATCCAATCTAGATCTAAATTTGCTTCTATAAGCTTTTTAGTTTGCTTTATTTTTTCTGATTGTTGAATTTCCTCATTATTAAGTATACTTAACTCATTTTCTACTAATTTATTAGCATAACTACAAACAGCGTCATTTGCATAAGATGAAAATGATAAGGAACTCAAAACTACTAGATAAAAGATAATTTTTTTCATAATTTAAACACCTTTTTAAATATTACTTTGGACAACGGAAGTTTGCGGGATAGAAAACCACAGATTCACGATTCTGATGTGTAGCAGATCTTATAGCTATATATGGATCTGTTGAACTTTGTTCTACATAATCAGTAAATGGTAATAAAGTAAATCTTGTATCTATAACCTGCATCACGAAAAATACTATTTTAAAATCTCTATGCATAGTATACATTATAGGATTAAAATATGTGCTTGTAAATGCAGAATTTGTTACATCTCTTGCACTACTACCGCCAAAAAACGGCAGCACAATATATGGTCCAGGTCCAACTCCATACGCAGCAAGAGTAGCGCCAAAATTTTGAGGCGTGACTTTTAAGCCAGCTTTACTAGCAACATCAAATAACCCCCCTATTCCAAATGTAGCATTAATCAGAAATCTCCAAAAGCTTCTCATGGTTTGATCATAATTCATTTGTAAACCATAATTAACCATAGTTAAAGGAGTATTCATGTTATCTATAAAACTACTTACCCTCTCTCTTATATAGTCATTAGTAATCTTTTTATACCCTACAGTAGCAGGACGTATAATAAAATGGTCTAAAACTGAGTTAAAAACAAAAATCTTGAGATTAAATTTTTCGTAAGGATCATAAACCTGAGCGCATCCTTTGCCATTGTTATAATCATAACTAAATTCCTTATCTTCATTTTTAGAATTAGGAGAATTCGATGAAACAGTATCAGTACTTGCTGTTACAGAAAAGTTAAAAATACCGATAAAAGTAAATAATATAAATTTCTTCATTACGCCTATATATTTATTTATTATTTCTTTGACAAACTACCATATAATATTTTCCATTTTTATCTAGATCTAATTCTTGTTCACTTAATATATTAAACTGAGTTTGACTTAAAGCTGCTTTTATATCAGCTATAATATAAATAAATTCCTTTCTCTTTATTGAAAATTCAGCAACATTACCTATTGGTAAACAAAACGCAAAGTACCCTAATTTATTAGTTATTAAATAAATTAAATTAAAATAATTTGCTAAATCTTTAGTAAATGAAAGAGAATTATAGCTTAATATTATATCATATTCTTTAGATTGTTGATTTAAAAAACCAGGGATTGAAGTTCCTAATAATTGATTATAAATGTCAAAATTAGGGTAATATAATGATACTAACTTGTTCATCTCCTGCGAAACTTCAATACCAGTAAATGTGAAACTGTCAGGAAAACGCTTTTTTACTTCATAACCTACCAACCCAATATTGCTTCCTAATTCCAAAATAGTATAATTGTCAGGTAAGTCTGTAATCAAACTTATAGTTTTGTTTACAAAACTATAAGGCAGATGAATTTTATCATTATTAAACTTACTAACATAATATCCTGCAGTAAGATCACGATATTCACACCAAATTGGTTGTGGTA
The DNA here is from genome assembly GCA_050920655.1 of Candidatus Rickettsia vulgarisii. Taxonomy (GTDB): domain Bacteria; phylum Pseudomonadota; class Alphaproteobacteria; order Rickettsiales; family Rickettsiaceae; genus Tisiphia; species Tisiphia vulgarisii. The sequence continues at coordinate 1,213,198 of CP133317.1, forward strand.
TTTCTGATAATTTTTGGTAATTTTGTAAAAAAGATCCTAGTTTTACAACATCATTTCCTGATGATTTTTGTAAATAAGATAAAGATTTTGGATAGTCATTTTTTAGAAAATAGGTCCAACCAAGCCAGTAATTAACTTGATTAATTATATCATCTCTTGGCTCAGAAAATTTCTCAACTATTTTAAACCTTAACAATGCGTCATTCAAATTATTCTTTTTTAAATGCTCTAAACCAAGATTAAAATTAGTTTCTTTAATATTGATTACTTTATATTTTATATCTGCAAAATAATTAATAACCTGCCAAATCTTTCCTTTATACCAAGAAGGAAAATTTTTAATAAATTGACAGCCTAATCTTATCTTTTCTTTTACTGATTTATAGCACACTATTATTACCAAATATAAATATATCTAAGTTATGCTAACTTATAACCAATTCAGATAATTAGATACTAGGCGTGACGAACGAAGCCTATAGTAATAGGTAAGCAAGGAACAATAAAGTAACTAATTCATATCAATTGATTATAAACTATTAGCGTTATTAAGTTTTTCTAATATTATACATAAATTGTCAATAGTAATTACTTATTTATTCCATATTTTGAATATGCTTATATAGAATATGCTTATATAATATAACAAAGAGAAAATTACTAATAAATAACTGAATATTATAAACTTATGTCACTTATTTCTAAACGCTTAGACGTAATAAAACCTTCTCCAACTTTAGCTGTAGTAAATAAAACTATTGAACTAAAAAAACTAGGTAAAGATATTGTATCTTTAGGAGCTGGAGAACCAAATTTTGATACTCCTGACAATATTAAAGAAGCTGCTATAAAAGCAATCCGAGATGGTATAACAAAATATACAGATGTTTCTGGTATCCTAGAACTTAAGCAAGCTATCCAGAGAAAATTCAAAAATGAAAATAACCTAGATTATAATATTGATGAAATAATAGTATCTACTGGTGGTAAACAAGTAATTTATAATTTGTTTATGGCATCTCTTAATCTTGGGGATGAAGTTATTATACCAAGTCCTTACTGGGTTTCTTATCCTGATATGGTTATGCTAGCAAATGGAACACCCGTATTTATTGATTGCGATATTTCAAGTAATTTTAAGATTAATATAAACTCTTTAGAAAAAGCAATAACTCCTAAAACTAAATGGCTAATTATTAACTCTCCAAGTAACCCTACTGGAGCAGCATATACTTGTGAAGAACTAGAAAATATTGCTGAATTATTAAGAAAATATCCTCATGTAAATATTATGTCTGATGATATTTACGAACATATTACTTTTGATAATTTTAAGTTTTATACAATAGCACAAGTAGTGCCTGATTTAAAAGATCGCATATTCATTGTTAATGGCGTGTCTAAATCTTATTCTATGACAGGTTGGCGTATAGGATATGGAGCTGGAACTAAACCATTAATCAAAGCTATGACAATTATACAGTCACAAAGTACCTCAAACCCATGTTCAATAAGTCAAATGGCTTCTATTGAAGCTTTAACTGGAACTCAAGATTATATCAAAGTAAACGCTAAAAATTTTGAAAAAAAACGAGATATTGCTTTATCTATTATAAACAATATAAAACATATTAATTGTTATAAACCAGAAGGAACTTTTTATTTATTCCCTGAATGCCAAGAATTATTTGGTTTAAAAACTCCTCAAGAAAAAATTATTAAGGATAGCAATGATCTAGGGGAATATTTACTTGAAGAAACAGGAGTAGCTGTTGTACCAGGTATTGCTTTTGGTTTAGAAGGATATTTTAGAATTTCTTATGCCACATCAATAGAAATTCTGAAAGAAGGATGTAGACGTATAGAAATTGCTTGTAGTAAATTAAAGTGATTAAAAAATTTTTTAAAAAGAATAATTTAGTACTTATTACTCTTACTAAATTATTATATTTTTATTTAAAATTTGTTTATTTTACCTCCAGCTGGCATTTTGTTTTTTCAGATGGCTCTGATAAAAAACAATTTTTATCAAAAAGAGGCAGAATTTTTGCCTTTTGGCATAACAGGTTAGCATTAGGACCCGGGATATTTTTAGGACATCAGGATATCTACGCTCTAATCTCCCCTCATTCCGACGGTAAAATAATAAGCAGTATAGTAAAATGGTTTGACTTTGGTGTAATAAGCGGTTCAACTAATAAAAAGCCTATACCTGCATTAAAAACTATTATTAAAAAACTAGAAAATGGTAGCAATATAGTTATTACTCCTGACGGACCACGCGGCCCTATTTATCAAATAAATAGCAGTATTAACAAAATTGCTCAAAAATATAACGTGGAACTAATACCGGTATCTTGTACAACTTCTAGATATTTTTTATTAAAAAGTTGGGATAAATTAATTATGCCATTGCCTTTTGGAAAAATAACAGCATTTATAGGATCACCAGTGATTCTTACAGGTAATGAGAGTCAGGATAATCAAAACCTAAAGCAAACGTTAATGGAACTTCAATAATAGCATGATCTATCTTTATAATATTTTAAGCTTTTTTCTTTTTCCTATCTATTTAATTATCCTTATACTAAGAACTATAAAGGGAAAAGAAGATATAAAACGCATAGGAGAGCGTTTTGCTATTAGTAAATTTCCTATGCAAAATAATAATAACCTTATTTGGATACATGCCGCTAGTGTTGGTGAATCTGCTATAGCTCTGAACTTAGTTGAGAATATTAATAATTTTTCTTCAATATCTTTACAATTTCTTGTTACTTCTACTACTAGATCTTCTGCTAAAATATTACAGCAAAAACTTCCTAAAAATGCTATCCACCAATTTATTCCTATTGATAATATTATTTTTGTTAGAAAATTTTTTCATAAATGGCAACCACATCTAGGAATCTTTATTGAATCAGAATTATGGCCTTGCCTTATTAGTGAAGGTAGTAAACATTGTAAACTCTTATTATTAAATGCCATTATCTCTGATAAATCTTTTAAAAGATGGCAAAAATTCAATTCTTTTTTTAAAGAGATAGTAATAAATTTTAATCAAATCATTGTCCAAAGCAATAAAGATTTTCAAAAATATACTGGGCTTGGTGTAACAAATAATGTAATAAATCTAGGCAATATTAAATTTGCTAATAAACCTCTAGCTGTTAATAAGGATGAATTAGCAGTTTTATCTCAACATTTTACTAATAAAAAAATTATTGTTTTTGCAAGTACTCATCTAGAGGATGAGCAAGTTGTCCTTAAAGTAATCAAGCCAATAAAATCATTATTCCCGGATTGTTACTTTATCTTAATCCCACGTCACCCCGAACGAAAGGATGATATTGTAAAGATGTGCAATCAATTAGGGTTAAATTATAGTATAAAGTCTAATAATAATTTACCCATTTTAACTGATGATTTATACATAGTTGATAAATTTGGAGAGCTGGGATTATTTTTTAGCTTGGCTTATATCTCATTCATTGGCGGTTCCTTCAAACAAGGAGGACATAACATACTTGAACCAGGATATTTTTCTAACTATATTATCTTTGGTCCAGATATGAACAAAAATACTAATCTTGCCAATGATATGCTAAATAGCCATGCCGCTACTCAAATTAAAAATGAAGAAGACTTATTGAATAAGATAAAGTATCTTCTTTCTGAAAAAGGTAGTACAGAAGTTAAGATTTATCAGGATAATGCTCTAAAATTCGTTAGCAAAAATCAACAAATCTTAAATAATTATTTAGCCATTATAGAAAAATATATAAAAGGAGCTTCACTATGAACTCACAACATGTTGTACTGGTTGATGAAGATAATAACGTTCTAGGTACAGAAGAAAAATTAAAGGCTCATAATTCTGATACATCGCTACATAGAGGATTTTCAGTATTTCTTTTTAATAGTGCAAAAGAATTATTAGTACAAAGAAGAGTTAACAATAAAATAACTTGGGGTGGATTCTGGTCTAATAGTTTTTGTGGTCATCCTCAAATTAATGAAACTAATGAGCAAGCTGTTTACAGGCATGCAAAATTCGAATTGGGGATAAGCAATTTGAAACAATTACATCTCATTAGTGATAATTATCGTTATAAATTTAGTTTAAATAATATAGTAGAAAATGAAATCTGTCCTATCTATTTTGCTATTTCTGATAATACTATTGAGATAAATAAGCAAGAAGTATCGGAAGTAAAATTTCTTACATGGTCAGAATTTAATTTATATTTAGAACAAAATTTAAATGATTTCACTCCGTGGTGTAAGGAAGAAATTAAAATACTGGAAAATAGTAAAATATTTAAAAATTTCATGGATTCATAATTAATATTATAGTATAAAGCAAAACTATAATTTCTTAAATGGGGTCGTAGCTCAGTTGGTAGAGCGTTTGAATGGCATTCAAAAGGTCGGGGGTTCGATTCCCTCTGGCTCCACCACTTTACAATCAACCTTTTCGTACTTTACTAATTTTCCTTCCATACTCCTTATGCTCACTATATGCTCATCGCGTTTTGAAAAATAGCATTCTAATCCTCTTACTACCTCGATTAAACCTGATGTTTAAGTTGAGGTCTTATGCTTACTATATGCTCATCGCATTTTACTAATGATTGTGCAACGCATAATTTTGATGATCAAAATTCAATTATTTTCTATAATTTTGTTGGTAATTTTATCCCCCCTGAATGGAGTAATCTCTCATCTCATAATGGTAAAACATTAAGTAAAACTGCAAGGCAACTACTATCTCTAATAGTCTTCCGCTTGCAAATCTATCATAATAATAGCATTGATGAACTTCAGGAAACCTATAATTTCTTTCAAGAGTCTCTCGGCGTTTGTCAAGAACGTATAAGACAGTGTCTACTTGAGTTAAAAAAGAGTGGCTTTATTCAAGTGTATAACACAACAGTCATTAAATATGGCATTAAATGCCGTAATACTCCTTGTATTAAGCTAGCTAGAAATTTCCAACCTGCTTCTAGCAAAATACCATCTGAAAATGAAAAAAATTTTGTACCTACTCCAAAAAACTTTGGGGTCAAGCCCAAAGAAATTTTGACTCAACCCCAAAAAAGTTTGGACCACTCTATATATATATATAGATAATAATAAAAATATATCTAATAAATCTAGATATAGTGAATCTACAATTTTACAAAATGAAAAAGATAAATGCAGTCAAAATGCAAAAAATCAGTTACAACAACAAAAACTCGAAGCAAATTCACAATTTAATAGCATAAAACCAGTACACGATGAACAACAAGGCTATAATATCAGTGTATCTAGCAACTGATAGCATACCAGGTAGTATGCAAATTAACACTGCACTACAAGCAGTTATGGATAAAATCTCTAAAAAATATAATTCTACGGAATCAAGTAGTAATAATGCAGCAATGAGTGCTGTGAATCATAAAAGCTGGTTCAAAAGAAAGAAATTAACAGATTTCCATCCATTAACCCAAGAAGAGGCTGATTTATTACAGATAAAATCAAATCGAGCATTTAATCTTACTTTTATTAACAAGCTCTTATTGAAATTAGCAGAACAATACCCAGAACATCATTTTGGCCATAAGAAAGTGTTACTAAACTATATGGCTAAAGCTTTAGCTCATGAGTTACGTGAAACTACTAAAGCTAATTGTGAGAAGTTTCAGTTTAAATCTAGTGACTTAAACAACACTAAAGAGCGATATCTAGATAAGATAGAAAACAGCCTTGATACTAGCTTGCAAGCTCAGTTAAAACGTAAAATCGTCGGTATTTTTGATCCTGATTCAGCTTATGAATTACTAAGCTCCTGCTCATTTATTGGGGTAGTAGGTAATAGTTATCAAATAAAATTGCTTAAAAATATGCTACTTTCAGAACATAGCCAAGATAAAATATTGCAGCAAGTACGAATGATTTATGGCAGTAGTATTGGGCAGTTACAAATCATACAATTTACTGAACTTGAAGCGAAGCAGAATAATACTGAAGATGAAAAACAAAATTATCTATTGCAGCTTAGTAGGCAATTAAATCCTGATTCAGTATGGTATAAAGTGAGGAAATTTCTTATTGAACGTTATAACCAATATATTGATTTTGGGGTATTAAGTAAATTAGTAGTGATAGAGGAAGATATAGTCAACAAAAAGGTAATCCTTAAATCAATATCAGCTTTTAATGATTATTATGTTAGGAATCGTCATATGCAAGATCTAGAAGAAGCTTTTAAGACTCAAGATTATTGCTTTGAATTAATCAAGTTTGAATATAACTAAGCTATTGTGGTAATTGATAATTTGTAATAACTACTTCATCAGATATTTTATTGTGCTCAGGCATAGAATATTTAACCTTAATAGTACTAATATTAAAATTTTTGTATAAGTTTCTAATAAAGGGAGTATTACTATTAGAAATCATTATTTTTATACCTTGATTATTGAGTTCTGTAGCAAAATCTTTAAGTCTCGTTTGCTCATTTTCATCAAAGGGTAATCTGGTATAAAACTTCTCACCTGATTTATGATAAGGAGGATCAAAATAAACAAAATCCTCTTTTTGTGGTTCAATGAAAGAGAAATCTATAGCACAAATATATGTACCAGTAAGTAAGCTGCTACATTGCTTTAGTCTAGATGCAATATCAGATTTACTATAATTTCTACCAGAGAAAGTTTGAGCTGGTTTGCCATCAATATTAATCCGGTAAATACCTTTAAATGAATATCTATTAAGATAAATAAATCTTGCAGTAATTTTTATTGGATCACTACTATCATTGTTACTTCTAACTTGATAATAATGCTCTTTAGAGTGTTTTGCTTTATGTGAGTCTAGTAATTTACTAACTGCATCAGGGTTTGTCTTAACTGCGTTATAAGACGTGACTAGCTCAAGGTTAATATCAGATAAATAGCATTGTTTAAATTTATCTCGTACATGAAAGAATAAAGCACCACCACCAAGAAATGGTTCATAGTAGTTGTTTAGTTTTTAGGAATAAATTTAATTAATTGATCAACTATTTTTCTTTTACCACCCACCCATTGCAAGAATGGTTGTGCCTTGTTTGAGTTATTTACTGACATGAAATTATGATTAAAATATTTATACCATAAATTATAGTATAAAATAGGCTTAAATACCAGCAAAATACTGTATTACAAGAGATTTTGGTGTTTTTTATAGCATAATTAATGCTGATTTTGATTTATATGTAATGGATAAAGAGTTGAGATAATAAACAATATTAATTTAGCACTGTCTCATTTGTGCAGCTGTTTGCCTAATTGTATAAAAATCTGTCAAAAAAGCTCTTAAATCCTCTGTACTTCGTAAAATTGTGGTGATATCTGTCCTTGTTGAGAGCTGTATGGTGCAGTTCTGAGTTCAGAGGCTAAGTTAAAAACAACAAAATTTTAGCACTTTAACCTCTGAGCTGTTTTCTTAACTTTAACAGCAAGGAAATGCTATGACAATTAATAATCAAAATCAACCAAAAGATAATCATAATATTACTAATCTTACTAAAACAAATTGGAATCTTCAATTATCTCCCATATCTGTCACATTAATATCATATCAGCAAGAAGAGAATATCATTAACTCGACGATCACAAATTATACTGATATAATTAAATATAAATTAGAATTACAAGAAGCAAATAATAAATTGAAAGAATCTGAGTTATTTAAAAGAGATGTGGTTCAAAATATGGTACATGGATTAAAGATTCCATGTAATGGGATTTTTTCATTAGTAACAGCTCTTTATGAAATAGAAGATAATCCTGAAAAAAAGGATTATTTAGCTAGTGTGGTAAGTTGTGCTGAAGAATTACTGGATTATTATAACAATATACTTAGTTATCTACAGAATAATTCTGGATTAGCTCCTATAGTTTTAAATAAGTTTGATCCAAAACAGTTGGTAAATAAGATTATTGATAAAGCGATGCCAATAGCTCAACGTAAGGGATTAAATTTATCTTGTAATTTTCAGTATGATTTAACAAATGCTATAATTAGTGATACTTATCGAATAGGGGCAATGTTAGAGCAGTTAATAGATAATGCTATTAAATTTACTAAAGAAGGCAAAGTTGTGGTAACAGTGAACATGTTTGCTATTAGTCCAGCCGTTTCAGAATTAGAACAACAACACAGAGAAATGGTATGCCAATTTATGGTGCATGATAGTGGTATTGGTATGTCTAAAGAAATCAGGCAACATCTTCATGAAAAGATTGATAAATTTGATGTTGCTATGCAATATCATGGACTTGGATCAGGATTAAGTTTTGTCAAGCGTCTAATTGGTGAGTTAAATGGAGAGATTGAAGTAACAAGTGAAAAAGGTAAAAGTACTACTATTGTCTGTAATATACCAATTAAGTTACCTCTTCTTGATGATCTGATTTATGATACATAATGTTGATATTGATAAGGTTTTGATGATTATGTATTAATTAATAATGATGATTTTCTTGATTATTGTGCTTCACTTGCTACACTTAAATAAAATTATAGTAGGGATGGATATATGGCAAGAAGTCAAGAAAATCATCAAAAAACTATAGGTCCTATTATAGCAAAGCTAAATTTACCTAAAGGTATAGATCTTGAGCTAGGAAAAGTAAAAATGAACGATCTATCAAATTGCCGATACAGCAAAAGACTATTAACTAAGCTCCTATTCACAAGTAAGATTTCTAAGAAGAAAGTTGATCTTAATAAAATTAAAAAAGCAATTTATTTTGCTAAAAAGTATCATGGTAGGCAAAAGCGAGAAACAGGAGAATTTTATTACTCACATCCTTTAGAAGTAGCATATATGATTTCTGATTATTTATTTAGAACAGATATTATAGTAACTAGCATTGCATGATTGTATTGAAGATACGTTACTTACTAAAGAAATGATTATACAAGAATTTGGCCATAAGATTGCTAATCAAGTTGAAGATTTAACACGAGTTAAAAAGGATAAAAAAATTAGTGCAGCAGAAATGGTTAAAATATTGTATCAACAGCAGAAACAAGAATTGCTATTAATTAAGTTATTTGACCGGTTACATAATATACAAACAGTAGGAGCTAAACCTCCTGAGAAAGGATGGAGAACAATTTTAGAAACTCTACAGGTCTTCTTAACTGTTGCTACTTATCTTAAAATACCAAATGTTACAAGACAATTACACACACATTGTTTAAATATAATTGCAAATTATAAAAAATTAAATTTATATAATAATAATGCAGTATAATTTATCCCTCTTACTCACGCATCACAATATGGGACTAAACAGTTAAGTTAATATTATCAGGAATATAGTAATTGTAAGGTGAGATATTAAAAATTATTGTTCATGATACAGGATTAGATTGCTACAAAAAAACAAGAATATATAAGTCAAGAATTAACTAAAGGCTAATATGATTGCTAAATCTATTAGTGTTACATAGATAGTTCTTTTGCTAATTGTTGTTATAGTAAAGGATAAATCAATATATATATATATAGTAATTAGGTTTGGTATAGGTCTCTAGATTTCTTAATTTTTCACTATTTCATAAGATTATCAATAACTTTTGAGTCGTTAATGTTTATTAAAATTCATTTAAAATAAACTTACAGTTAATAATTTTAATACTAAAATTATGGCAATAGGATAATATAATTTTTTTAAACTTATTTCATGGTGGTTAAACATGACTAAAAGAAAATTGGATTGTGTAATCAAGGAGAGTATACAAATTAATACAATAAATACGAAAAAAAAATTAGAGGGTAATGCTGAAAAAGGTATAATTTACCAGGCTTCTAGTGTATCAAGTATAATCTATTCTGATAAAAATATTAAATTATTATTAAAAAGTTATTTACCAAACGCAAATATAGAAGATATCTACTTATTTAAAATAATAGAGGATCATGTATATTATAATTTTGTAAATAATTTAAAAACCAAATTAAAATATTACCTATAATAGACAATGAAGATACTGTAGATTTATTAAAAAATTTAAAAAAACAATTAAAATCATGGCCTGAAGATTTAAAGCAACAATTAATACAAGAAACTAAAGACAAAATTGTATTTAGTGATAAGTTTTATGTTGTAAGCCACCTATAAGAATAAAGTCAGAACCATCTGCAACAGTAGCAGCAATTGTCAGAAACACTAGTGTAAATCCTGCAACAAGCCATCAAAGTCAAGAAGAGCAAAAAAGCTCTTCTGATAATCTCAAGAATTGTAATAAGCAAGATACAACAATAGGTGTTAAATTACAAGAGGATGTTATGGCAAAGAATAAAATAGATTATCATGCTATTAACAAACAAGAGACACTAGAATTAAAGCAAAGATTATCATTTAAAGCAGCAGAAATAGGACAAAACTTACTAGGCAGTCCAATATAAGCATTTATCAAATAGCCAGTTACTCCGCTGGGAGCAAGATGGTAAAATAGCAATGAAGATAAATGGCAGTAAAGCTGGCATATGGTATGATTTTAGTAAAGGAGAGGGAGGAGATTTATTTACTTTAGTACAAAGAGAAAAAAATTGTGATTTTCTAGAAGCTAAGAAATATTTACAAGATATGGTTGGTATGTCATCAACAAACAGTAAAGATCTAGCAGTAAATTTAGCAGCAAATAAAAATCAACAAATTAAAACCAATGATCAAAAAGAGCAAGATGATGAAATAGTAAAAATTAAGAAAGCAGAAATATTATATGAAAAATCAGATTCTATAATCTATTATTTAATACAAAATCCTAAAGCTAAGACTTTACCATTAATATACCCGATGATATTTTTCAATGGTCAGGAGAAATACAATGTTGCAAGGAATTTATGGGATTTATTTGCTAATAACAAATTAGCAAAAGAATTATGGATTAATGATTACCAGTTAGTGAATGTCCATGAGATTCCTGATGAGGAGTTTAAAAAAAGGATATGGTCAGGGATATTAGAATTTTTTCTCAAACATATACATGAGAGAGAGTTGTTAAAAAGATGGCAAGAAATATCAGATATATTACCGGAATTAACCAAAATAACGATAGGTAATGATATTATATTATACTTTGACAAAGATAGAGCAAGATGATAAAATAAAACTAGAGAATTTATTATCAACAAAGTTGAATCCGGAAATAGGGACAAGGCTTATGAGAAGTTTAGCAGAACATTGGCAACAAGAAGGAAAAGAATTAGGTATTTTTGAAGGTTTACAAGTTGGTGAAGCTAGAGGAAAAGCTGAAGAAAGAGTTGAGATAGCAAAAAAAATGTTAGCTCAAGGTTGTAATGTTTCTTTAATTTCTAGTGTAACCGGTCTTGATGAAGCTTTTATTAGTTCTTTAGAGTAAATATGTTTTTTGTAAAATTTATACAGTTATTTGGGAAGACTCTGGATAGGCTCTGTCCAAGTAATTGTGTAAATTGTATTGAGCCATTAAATTTGATCATAAAATGAGCCATAGCCTCGCCCCAATTTGGAATAGGCATGGACCATTTTTTGGTAATATAATCAATTGTCAGATATAAAACCTTAAATACTGCATCATCATTTGGAAAGATGCGTTTATTTTTGGTCACTTTCCTCAATTGACTATTCAGCGATTCTATAGCATTTGTAGTGTAAATGATCTTACGAATCTCCTGCGGATATTGCAAGAAAATTACCAAATTCTCCCAATTATTATACCAGGATTTAGCTATATATGCGGATATTGTTTACTCCATTTTTTATCAAATGATTCGAGTGCTACTTCTGCTTCTTTTTCAGTAGCAGAAGTATAGATTAGCTTTAGGTCAGCTGCTAATAATTTCCTATCCTTATATGACACATACATCAGGCTATTCCTGATTTGATGGACAATACAAATTTGGTGCTCCGTTTTCGGATATACTGCTGCAATAGCATCAGACATTCCAGTTAGATTATCACTACAAGCAATTAAGATATCTTTTACTCCTCGATTCTTCACTTCAGTAAAAAATTACCAAGCCAAAATTTAGCTCCTTCGTTCTCGCTTATCCACAATCCTAAAATATCCTTTCTTCCAGATAAATCTATACCTAAAGCTACATATACTGATTTATTAATGATAAGTTTATCTTGTCTTACTTTAACTACCAAACAGTCAAAATATACTATAGGGTATACTGATTCAAGAGGTCTACTCTGCCAAATTCTGATCTCATCTATTACTTCATCTGTAATCCTACTGATTAAGCTCTCACTGATTTCAGCTCCATATAATTCCTGCAATTGAGTTTTAATATCAGATAAACTCATGCCTTTTGCATATAACGATATTATCTTTTGGTCTAAACCATCTATTCTTGTTTGTTTCTCTGAAACTATTATCGGCTCAAACTTACCTTGTCTATCTCTTGGTATATTTAGCTCTATAGAGCCATTCTCACTAATCAGATTCTTACTGAAACTATACCATTCCTAGCATTTTCACTTTCTGCCCTATCATATTTGCTATAGCCTAAATGCTCTGACATCTCAGCTTGCAAAGCTCTCTCTAAAATACCCTTGGTTAACTCTTTGATTAAACCGTTCCGGCTAAGTACTGTCTTTAAATCTGCTCCTCCTTCTACCAGAAGATCTATTGCTTCATTTATTTTTTTATTCTTTTCTATCTGCATTTTTGTTCCTATATTTTTGATTTCTTCTTAATATAGGCTCTACAAAAATTTACACAATCAACGCAAAAGACTCTATCTAAGTGTATAAAGTAACTCGGTATCATATATTGAGGAAGAATTAAAGATAACTTTTTTTAACCTTCGTTAATTCAATTTTATAATCTATTACTTTTCTGAAAACACAGTACGCAACTAATATAATATTTTTTTACCATGTGAATTATCATTTTATCATGTATTATTATGACCGTTTTAGTGGTTTAGTATAGTTCTACACCACGATTCTTCAGTTCTGTTACTAACCCCTCTGCATCCAAAATTTAGAACCCTCCCCCCTCCTTCTTGCCTTCCATATTTACTCCAATAGCTAGATAAACTGCTTTATTTATTATTACATGATTATCTCTTGCTTTAACATGAATACAATCTAAGTACATTATAGGATATACACTATCAAGTGCTCTATTCTGCCACGCAGTAACTTCCTCTCAAATGCCATCAGTTACCTTTGATATTAACTCAGGATGATACCTTGGTGGAGTTCTTCTAAGTCCTTGTATTTCTCGAATAGTCATTCCCCTAGCATATAAGGATATTACTTTATCATCAAATCATTCAAATCTTCGTACTCCTTTTGGAATTAGTTGAGGTTCAAATTCTCCTTCCCGATCCCTTGGTACTGCTACTATCAATTTACGACCCTCTGGATCTATTAGCGTCTTTTCATAATTGCCATTACGTCTATTATCTGACTCCTTGGCATTCTTAGAATGCTTCTCATAACCTATATGAGATTCCATTTCTTTTTCTAAAATCTTATTTACTATCTGCTGTTTAAATTCCTGAAACATCCCTTCTTTACCAAATATCTCAGACGGATAACTTTGTGATAGTATTTCTGATACTACTTTTTCTATAGTCAAATTTGATACTTTACTCTTATTCTTCATATTAGCCTTATGTAAGTTGTTTTAATTAATTTTGTTCTTAACTATTTTTACAACTTACACAAACTTTCTGACACCTTCAAATTATCCATTTATTTCTGACATTATGAAGACTCTTTCCATCGGTAGAACAACCTTCTATAGATATTTTCCTCCAGAGTCTATAGAATAACTTAGAACCCGCCAATAAAAATTCTATTGGTATTTTCCTTCCTTTATGGGATTAAACCCTATCAATATTTTTTTCAAGACAGCCTCTAAGAACAATAACCAAGAATGATATAATTAACATAATAGTGAGTTTTTACTGTTTTTTTTTATATATTCTGTAAAAGTTATTTGCTAAATAATAAACAGTTATGATACATTTATATATGAGCAATAGTGCAAATTTAGGGTAAGCGATCATACTAAGGATATGTTAGATAAGCAGTGTACACATAAAAATTCTGATTATGCTATTAGTCGTGTGCCATTAGAGGCTCGTTCAAATTTGTTTAGCGTGACTCTTATTAGGATTGGAGCTATGACATCTTTAGCTCAGTTCATGTTAGGTGCTCTTTTAGGATATTCTATGACTTTTAAGCAAGCTCTTTTGGCTACTTTTCTAGGTAGTGTTATTCTTGAGTTTGTTAGTCTTGGTCTTGGCGTTGCAGGTGCACGTGAAGGATTATCTACCAGTCTATTAGCTAGATGGTGCGGATTTGGTCACTTTGGTTCGGCTTTTATTGGATTTGTCATTGCAATTAGTATGTTAGGATGGTTTGGAGTGCAAAATTCAGTGCTTGCAAATAGCCTTGATTATATACTTAATGGTTGGCTTGGCTTTAAGTGGTCTGCAATAATTTCAGGAAGCATATTAACTATACTAGTTACATTTGGCTTTAGTGCACTACATTGGACAGCAAAATTGGCTGTGCCTCTTTTTTTCCTAGTAGTAGGTTATATTATTATAGGTGTTTTAGCAGAGCATAACGTTGCTGTGCTGATGACATCTCCCCCAACTGGTAATCAACTTTCTCTTGGTGATGGTGCGACAATTGTTGCAGGAGGATTCATGGCTGGATCTCTTGCAACACCAGATATAAGTCGTTACTGTAAAAATAGTAAGCATGTATTTTGGATGACTATAATTTCTATTATTATCGGGGAATTAATAATTAATGCTGTCTCAATATTGATCGCACATGCTCTCAACACATCCGATGTAGTAACAATTATGACCCAGTCTGCAGGATTTATAGGACTCATTACCGTTATCCTTTCTACAATCAAAATTAATGATATTAATTTATATTCATCATCACTAGCTTTGGCCAATTCTATAGAAGCTATAAGTGGTAAGTACTGTAGCTATAAATGGTTAACAATTATATTAGGTATAATAGGTACTGCTTTATCAATTATAGGTATTTTAGAAGTTTTTAGCAAATTTCTAATCTTATTAGGTGTAGTATTTCCCCCTATCACTGGTGTTATGCTCACTGATTACTATATTCTATGTACTAGTAGAAAATTGCTTGAGACTACAAGATCAACTAATACTTTACCAGAATCAGTACCAATAGGATGGAAGGCACTATTCGCCTGCATCTTTGGGGTAATAATTGGTTTCAAGATAAATCAAGGTATTCCATCAGTTAATTCTCTATTTTCTTCTGCTATCTTTTACTGTGTACTTAATTTAAAAATAGTTAATTCATTTACCACAAAGGCCAAATAATGAAGATACTCAACAAAAAAGAAATTGATTATATTACTATCGGAGCATCAATTCTTGCTTCTGGTGGGGGAGGTGATCCATATATTGGTAACTTAATGGCATTACAGGCATTAGAAAAATGTGGTCCTATACAACTAATCTCTGTTGATGAATTGCATAAAGATGCTTTTATTATATCTACAGGGATGATTGGTGCACCAACTGTTATGATAGAAAAAATTCCAAGAGGAGATGAAGCTATAGCAGCATGTCGATTAATTGAAAATATATTAGGTAAAAAAATATCAGCTATTTATCCAATTGAAGCTGGTGGTATTAATTCACTTTTACCGCTCACAACTGCTACACACCTTGGTATACCTGTAGTAGATGTTGATGGTATGGGTAGGGCGTTCCCTGAATTTCAAATGACTACTTTCTATGTTGAGGATATTAATGCTTCTCCTTTCGTAGTAACAGATGAAAAATCTAATACTGTTTTAATTCAAGCCACAGATAGTTATACAACAGAAAGACTAGCGAGATCAGTGTGTGCAAAAATGGGAGGATCGGCTTGTTTTGCTGGTTATGCTGTTACTGCTGAGGTTGCCAAAAAATCAGGTATTCTAGATATCCTGAGTTTTGAATATAAGATAGGACAAACTGTAGAATGGGCTCAAAATAATAAATTAAGCGTAGTAAAAGTGCTGTTAGATCTGTTAAATGGCTTCACCCTATTTCAAGGAAAGATTATAAAGATTGATCGAAAAGTAGATGGAGGTTTTGTACATGGCATGGTATCCTTTGATGGAATTGAAGCAGATCAGAGGCAAAGCTTTACTATATCATTCCAAAATGAATACTTGCTTGCACAAAGTAAAGATAAAATTTTATGTACTACACCTGACCTTATAATTGTATTAGATATAGAAACGGGTATGCCAATCCTTACTGAGCGTCTAAGGTATGGTTTAAGAGTTGTTGTAATAGGTGTACCAGCACATAAAAAATGGCGTACAAAAAGAGGTATTGAAGTTGTAGGACCACGTTATTTTAAATATGACGTGGATTTTGTCCCTGTTGAAGCTCTTTTAACTATGAAGTAAAGGATAGTAAAATGGTTTATCGTATTGGAATAGATGTGGGTGGCACAAATACTGATGCAGTGTTATTGAATGATAAAAAAAACATCATATCTCAAAATAAACAGACCACTACAACAGATATCATGACAGGTATTGAAAAAGCAATTGAACAACTATTTATAGGCATAAGTATTAATAAGTCTGAAGTAACTCAAGCTATGTTAGGTACAACACATTGTACCAATGCTATTGTAGAACGTAGAGGCTTAAATTCTGTTGCTCATATTCGTCTTGGTGCACCTGCAACTTTAGCAGTGGAGCCTTTAGCAAATGTTCCAGAGGATTTACGTTTGCAATTAGGATCACATATTTTTATCGTTGAAGGAGGTCTAGAATATGATGGTTCTATATTATCAGCTCTAAATGAAGACAAAATACGTACATATCTACATACAATTCAAGACAAAGTAGACTCTATATCTATATGTGGTGTTTTTTCACCTGTATCAGGAGAGCAAGAAACAAGAGTAGCTGAGATTATACGTGAAGAACTTGGTAATAGCATTAACATTTCAATGTCACATCAAATTGGTGGTATTGGTTTGTTAGAAAGAGAAAATGCGTCTATTTTAAATGCTGCTCTTTTTAAAACTGCTTACTGTGTTGCGAATGGATTTATTAGTGCTCTTGCTAAACAGAACATTCAAGCTGAAGTTTTCTTAAGTCAAAATGATGGTACTTTGATGAATCTAGAACATGCTTTATCATTTCCAATTCTTACTATTGCATCTGGACCAACAAACAGTATTCGTGGAGCATCATATTTAGCAGATCTACAAGACGCAATTGTAGTTGACATGGTGGGTACTACTACAGATATAGGTATAATATCTCATGGTATTTTAAGAGAGTCGCTTGTTTCAACTGAGATTGGCGGAATGCGTACAAATTTTCGTATGCCAGATATATCATCAATAGGACTTGGTGGAGGCACCATTATTCATCTCCACTCTGATAATGATTTTACAATAGGACCAGAAAGTGTAGGACATCAACTAACCAAACGTGCTCTAGTTTTTGGAGGTGATATGCTCACTATTACAGATATTGCTGTGGCAAAAGGATTACTCAATCTTGGAGATGCTCAATTTGTTCAACATTTATCATGTACCTTGATAGATAAAATTCTTAATCAATGTATTAAAATGATAGAGGATGTTATTGATCGTATGTATATAAATGCTGATCTTATACCAGTAATATTAGTTGGTGGGGGAGCAGTCTTAATTCCTGATTCTTTGAGAGGAACATCAAAAGTTGTTAGGCCTAAGTATTGTGAAATTGCCAATGCTGTTGGAGTATCGATAGCCCAAGCAAGCGGTGAAGTTGAGATTATTGCTGCTCTTAAATTAAGCAGTCTTGATGCTGCTTTAGCAGAAGCCACTAAGCTAGCGTGTACAAAAGCAATATCAGCTGGAGCTATACCCGATTCTGTACATGTCATTGATATTGAAGTTATACCATTGGCTTATATGCCTAATGATACTGTTCGCATTAAGGCAAAAGCATCTGGAATTATTGGGTCTTCTTCACAATGTATTAGTTGAGTGTGCCAAGAACTCACTATGTAAATAGTCCGTCCACCCCAAAACTCAAAAAATATTATATTAGGCACTAATACTCTTTTTGGCATTGACAAATGCCTCTAAAAAATGGACAATGCCTATTAAGAATTGGGCAATGGCTTTCAATCAATTTACAATCCTGTGTGATACTAATTTACAAAATTGGGCAAATGGAGGAATCGTAGTCCTGTAACATTTGGTATTTTAAGATAAGTAGCAATAGTTAAGAAGACCTGTAGAGTTTCTAAAATTGTTCTCCATCCTTTCTCAGGAGATTTAGCACCAATTGTTTGCATATTTTGTATATTATGTAACCGATCAAATAACTTTATTAGTAGTATATCATACTTTTTCTCTGTATACAGTAACTCTACCATTTCAGCGACACTAATCTTGATACCGTTTTCTTTAATTCTTGTTAAATCTTCAACTTGGTTTGCAACTTTTTCTCCAAATATTTCTTCTATCATTTCTTTGATAAGTTCAGTATCTTCAATAGTATTTAAGTAGTCTCACCTAGGAGAGCAGATAATGTACTATTGTCTTCTTCTGACCAGTTATTTTGATGTTGCTCTGGTTGCTCAGAATTACCATAGAGAGCATGCATTATTCTTAAAGCGATATTTACTTTTTGTTCTAACTGTCCTATCTTGTCTGCTCTTATTTGTTGTGGAGATGAGTAGTTATTATGAGATAAAGTTTTATTTGTTCCAAATAATTGTCCTGCTAGTAATGTGAGTAAATGCAGTCCACCATTAATATCAAACACATTTGATACTGTTGTTATAGTACTGTTTGTTTGGTAATGGTCATCATTATAATCATTACTACTTAATAATTTGTCCTTTAGCCATTTGATCCCATCATTTTGGTTTAATGGATAAAAACCTATTAATTTTTTCCTTTTGAACCAGCTTTTATGATTCACAGCACTCATTGCTGCATTATTACTACTTGATTCCGTAGAATTATATTTTTTAGAGATTTTATCCATAACTACTTGTAGTGCAGTGTTAATTTGCATACTACCTGGTATGCTATCAGTGCTAGATACACTGATATTATCGCCTTGTTGTTCATCGTGTACTGGTTTTATGCTATTAAATTGTGAATTTGCTTCGAGTTTTTGTTGTTGTAACTGATTTTTTGCATTTTGACTGCATTTATCTTTTTCTTGTAAATCCCTACACACTGATTCTTTCATTGATGAGTCCTTGGGCAAAATAGATGCGAAGATAGCTTTGCTCATCTCACAATCCGATTAGCAAATTGATTCATCTCCATCGCAAGATTACGTAAATCTTTTAAGGCATTTTCGATTTGTGGAGCAAATGTTTTTAAACCTAATGAAAATGCATAAGCTTTGGCTTGCGAGCCAATATTCTTCATTAGCTGTACCAGTTCTTCTCCAGAGATTATAGAAAAACTACCAAGATAAGCGTCTATACCGCTACAGCTCATGGTCAGTGTTGGAGGAGTAATCGAGATAGGATTAAAAGCTGTTTTATTAGTTCGCATAGATAATCCACCTGCTGCATAATAGCCGGCAGCTTGAGATTGATACTACGATCCAGGCTTTGTGACATTAACAACACTCATATCTGCAAATACATCCTGTAGATCCCAAGCGTAAGAACTAGGTGTTTGCAGCAGTAAAACTATTATGGCAATATGAACGACATATTTTATACAACGCTTGGTATTCTTAAACTGATAATTATTGCTCATAATCAACCTTTAATCGATTATGGTGCTGGATTATTGCTAAAATATTTTCAGCTAGTTTGTCTGTGCTAATAATACCTCTTGCAACTGGATATATTTGCGCTCCACTACTTGCTACTAAGTACAGTACTGGAACAAGATTTTCAGGATTTAGTCTGCTTAATAACCCAGTATCTTTAGTAGTCTTGAGATCAGCAAAATCTGCTCCATTATTAGAGACAAATATTATTTGGAACCCATACTGACTTGCAAATTCTTGTACAATAGGTGCAAATGCATGACAATAACTACATCTTTGATTTACCTGCAAAATTAATCCCCACTCTTGAGATAAAAGTCTCAGTTTTGCCCTATTTTCTTTTTCTTGCTTTACTTCATATAATCTTTTGTGTAGGGAATTTGCTGGTATATTATTGTTTGTAAGGCGGTAGTCAAGTAGAGTAGCAAGCTGCCACATAGTGGCAAATTTATGTGACTTGTCTAAAATTTCCTTATTAATCTTTGAGCAATAATCACATTGCTAAGTGTTGGATTATCAAGTGCTATACGTTTTGCTCTATCAAATTGTTGTTTAAGATTTTCTATTCTTTGATCATAGGGCTCTTGATTGAGTTTTGTCACTACTGACCTTAATGCTTGTGGATTTTCTAACTGATCCTCATTATACCAAAGAAACCCTTGAGTCTGATCGCTTTCTTTTAATTGCCTGCTGTTAATTAACTCTAAATCTGTCATTTTCTTCACACTACCACTATTTAAATCCATAGTAGCAGCAAATGCATTATTTAGCGAGTGATTGATACAGATCAGTAAAGAGGTGGTAAGTAATAGTTTAGTTAATATGTTTACTATCCACTTCATTCTAGTCAATATGATAAATTAGATGAGTTGTTTTGCTGCTGCATTATAGGCATCTGATTTTGCAATTGCTTTGGAAAACTCTTGTTCATTTTATCTCTAGCCTTATCAAATAAGTCAGTAAATAATTCACTCATATCAATTTTAGAAAAATCTATTTTTTGTAATTCTTCTACAGTAAAACCTCGGCAATTAGGATGCTGCGCTACTCCAAAGCTTAGTCCAAGCTGCGCTCTTCCAGCTTCTTGAACTATTCTTGCGAGTTTAGAATTAAAGCAGCAATAAGTGGATCTTTTAGTTAAACATGTACCAAATATTGGGGCTCTTTCACTACAATAAGTACCAACAAAATGACATTGCCCTTTATCTCTTTTAAGAGCTAAAGCTTTTTCTTCTGGATTACACTGATTAAGTCCTAAATCCTTACCCCAGCCTTGTAATCCAGAACAGCAATTAAGAAAATTTAACATATTTCTCTTGCAAGTTTTCCCGTATCCTGAAAATACCCTGATGGGATTAGTCTGCATATCTTTTTTCATCTCATTTAGAGCAGCTAAATAAGCAATATTTTCCATATCTGTATTGCCTGAATTGTTGGATTATGGCAATCCCCACCTAAGCAAAACATTTGTGATCCTGCTATAGAAGAGCTAAGCTTTTTCTGTGATTCTATGCAGCTATAATTTTTCTGCCATAATAAGCAGATATTGCCGCTTTTCTTTACACAATTACTTACCTCTAGCATGCACCCTTGAGATTTTAAGTGGTTACAGCCATCAAGAGGCTGAGAGTAGCATTGATAGCTGATTTCTTCTCTCCAACATGGGCGATTGACAGTATATTGATTAAAAAATAACTTATTGCCACTAACAAGACATATTCGTTTTGTTTCATGGCATTCATTTTCTTCAACTAAAGTTTCTGCAAGTTGGTCTGTTACTTGCCAATACTCAGCTTTTTCTCTAAATTCTTTGATTTTATCACGATATTTATAAGTAAAAACATATCTATCCCATTCTCAGAATTCCATCCTTCAGTTAATGCTCCTTCTCCTTGAGGAGAAATGCCGATATATGTATCAATATGATCAAGAGAAGTATTTAACTTACCAGCAATTGCTCTCTTACATCAAGCATGATAGCCTGATTATTATGCATATGCATGCTGTATATTGTTTTACGCCTACCTAAACTTCTTTTCTTTTTCCAAAATACAGGATAAAGCCAATGACGGTAGCTATTACTTATCTCAAGGCCTGAAAATACTATGGCTTTATCCTGCCAATCTCCCCATTTATCTATTAATTCAGCATCTAGTATGAGATTCCTGATGATATCTACTTCAAATTCTACTCCTTCGCTGCAACTCTTACTAATTTTAGTCTTAATTACTTTTTCACTAGCATTAAGTGCAGTCCCTTCAGTATGACTTAATGGCTCTGCCTCAATCTTAGCAGAATTACTAATGAATGGATTGTAAGGATTGAGGTCGTATTCTTGAACAGCATCTATTTTCTTCATCTCTCCTTGTTGTAATAATTGCCCCTCTAAACTGTTATTCAGCATCAAGCTACCTTGATTTATCAGATCTTGATCTTGCATTTGAGTTAAATTGGAAACATTTGCCTCGTTATCAAATATAATTTTATTATCCATTTTATCAGGATTACCAAGCTTGATGCTATATTGTTTAGCCTGATTATAACTATCCTCCATAGTCGAAGAGTAAGCTGAATTCATTACTAAAATAACTAACATAATAATACCAATTACTTGTTTCACATTGGTTCCTCTTGCATGATCTGCAATGCATCATTGAGTGCTATATGACCTGCTAGTTTTTTAACCTTTCCTTGATGATTATCTGTAACTATTACTGGTACAGAAGTGATTTGATATTTTGTAAATAACTCAGGATCAATATTAATGCTAATACCGAGCTGATCAGTTTTAGCCTTAGTATCTAGAAATGAATTGTTTTTTAGACCTCGCATTACCAATACTGCGCCTACTTTATTGCTTTCAAGAAAGTAACTCTTTAATGCTGAATCTGGCATTGAAAATGAAACAAAAATATAGATTTTATTATTAACCATCTTATGATGCGTGGTGTTCTGTTCTCTCACTTCTTGCTGCGCAAAAGCATTACTAAAAATTAGTAAACTCACTAAAATTATTAGGTTAAAACATATATTGATCTTATGATTAATCTTATAATTTTGTATCATCTTAAAATCAAAAGAGACAGCATTCTCTCTTCCTCCAAATCAAATAGCCAAAATCCTCACCCTTAACTGGAAATTCTTTTCCTGCTTGCCAGGTAGTTTCAGTCTCACCAATCTTTTTGCATGAATGCACCTCTGGTATTGGATAAGTCATCTGCAACCTATATTGACTCTTCTTCATGATTGGCATTGGATATTTAGAACATAATCCTTTGTCCCCCATATATCCCCAAAGTAATAATTCACGATGTAATTTAGCCATAAATTTAGCTGCTATTAATGTAGAAGTACCAACTCCTCCATTATGAGAACTGGTTGTACCAGTAAATGGATATAGCAGGCCCTGACAGCCTGCGCACCAAAACACCTCATCATTTGAAAGATTGCCAACACTAGAGTTAATACAGTCAGCTATACAAGCAGATCCAGCTGCAATATTACCAAATAATAAACTCTCAGGATTTAATATGGCAGATTTAGCATCATCACCCCATAATGGATCAAACTCAGTTAAATATGCTAAGTCAACTTGTGACATCTCTAAACAAGCAAAATCAAGTAATATCTCAAGCCAGTAAATTACTGGATAGACATACCAGTGAACATGATAAAAGCTGCTTCCCTCTATATCATCCTTAATACCTTTTTGCATACTGCTGCCAAGGCTAATACCACCAAGACTTACCATGCACATAGGAGATTTGGTAACATCTACGAGCCTTACCGGCTCCCAAAAACCAACAGGGATCCCTGGCTTTGGACAAAAACAAATTATTTGCTTTGAAGCCTTAGTATCGGCCATAGAGCTTGGCACTACTTGTACTCCTCCAATTGTAATTGGAAATAAACATTTCCAACAAACATCAGTGATTGGATTTACAAACCTCCCAGTGCAGCCAATTGATGTATAACCATAATTACCAAAGAAAATAATGATGATAAACTCAGTAATTTCATTACTGGGCAGAAACCATTAATCTTGTATCTACTTCTGTAGAGATAGTATCTACAGGATATTTTTCACCTGGTACCAAATATACTACTTCTCCATTTGCGTCCATTATCCCTTGTATCTCACCGTGTAATACATTCTTCATGATTTTTTCTAAATTTTTCTTTGCCTCTTGTAACGACCATTTTTTCATACATGTCCTTCCATTTATCAGTTTTGATCCACAATGTTATCTTTACTCAAATACTGCAACATTTCAATTAATATTTATCTCACTAACTTTAAGTAATTTGCCTTCCTGCTTGATGGTAGCTGGCACTGCCTTTATTTTAAAACGAGTAGAAAGAATACCTCCTTGGTCAAAGAACACTTGCTTATTTAGCTTTTTTGTTAGTTCTATAGGACTGCCTTTAACTAATATTAATCTTCCTATTTTAGACTTGGCCCAGTTAATCTGATCTTGATCATCACCATCAATAAATATTAAATCTTCTCCCCAGTTTATTGTATCCAAAGGATTAATTTTAGTACCAGATTTTACTATCACATTGTTATTTAGATCTTTAATATCAGTTTTTTGAGTAAAGCTTATATCTAAAATCCTGCTTTTGCTCTTTCTAGCCTTAATTACTCCTGCTACCATAGTTGGTCTTGATATTTTCTTGCTGACTTTTTCTTTAAATTCCTCCTGCATTTTCTCTAAAATGCCATTGTCTTTGCTATTTGAAGTCTTTTTCATAATTACCTCGAGAATGACTCTTCAATAATTGGGAATAAATGACCCCTTACTCCATAATCTAATAATTTAGAATTTTTGTTTGTACTATCATTTGCATAACTTACCAGTGATATAGCCAAAACTAAAAAGTTTATGGCAATAATTTTTAGATTTAAATACTTCGTCATATTTTTTCATAACTTTAAGCTAAGCCTCTTTCCTCTAGTACACTATTAATCGCATCTGTGACATTCATACCCCCATTCATCCTATCCTCTAAAGCCTTATAATCTCTAGCATTAGTAGATGTAAGCATCAGAGTAAATGGATCTAACATTAATCTTGCTACTACTCCATTAACATTTGGACCATAAATTGCTGCTTCACTATAATTAGGAGGACTAGAATGAATTGATTGCAGTAAATTTAGCTTCCAATCCTCATCTACAAAACCTGTAAGTTTAGGGTTAGCTCTCATTGCTTTAAAACTCTCAGGATTTTGCTTTAAAATAACTTTGTGGGATGAATTTTCAAAGGCCTTTTCTGCTGCTGATCCTGACTCCCTAAAATAATCAGTTAACTGCTGAGTAGCAAGAGTTATTGAGCCATTATATTTTCTTGCGATTCTTCCAGCTTCTTCAATAAATTCTCCAGATCTCTTGCCAGATAATAATTTCCATGCCTCATCAATCATGATTAAAAAGGGACGGTCTCGTGCACCTTTAACCATTGTTTGATTAATATGAACAATCATGATCTGTACAATTACTGCAAGTAGGGCCGGGCTACTACGTAAATGATCAGTTTCAATCACTACTATATTTGAGTTTAACGATAATTTTGCCCTACCACTAAAGAACTTGCCATATTGATCATCACGAGTAAATGGAAATAACATATTCCCAAGCTCTTGTGCGTAAGATTCTTCTCTGTTAAGCAGCCAATCTGCTATGTCAGTTATCTCAACTCTTGATCCTTTTTCTTGCCATACAGCTATTAAGGCTTTTTGTAGCATTGGTTGTTGCAAGTCATTAGGTCCCCCATACTGCGGCGCTGCCATGGTTGCTAGAATTGATGGAAAACTTGCTAGAAAATCTGCTCTTGCTTCAATTGACTTAAGACTATCATTTTCTGGTATTTCAGAGAATGGATTAATAGAAATAGGATTTTTTACATCAAACTCAATATAACTACCACCGAGTAACAGACAAGTTCTTTTAAATGATCTACCATAATCAAGAACAAATACTTTTCCTCCTATTCCTAAGATTGATAGCATTAGTTCCTGCATGAATACTGATTTACCAGAACCAGGTACTCCTGCTATACAAAGGTTGAAATTCTCATTTGGGGTGGAGTTTTGTTTTGCAAGCAAAGCACTACCAAAAGGTGACCAATACATGATCTGTCCTCTCCTGCCAACAAGAAGCATACCAGGAGAGGTAAGATCGCTCTTCCACTTACCAATAAAATGGGCAGCAGCACTTTACTTTCTGAAGCGATAGTCTTCTTACCTCTACCAAGATTTGATAATGCTACCCCAATACCCGAAATCTTTGGAGTAAATAAATTATTGAACTTATTAAACTGAGAGAATAAAGAATTAGGAACTCCTTCCACTAATTGCATCGGTAAACTAGCAAGCAGCACAGCTAGGTGATCATATTTGCAAGGCACAAAATACCAACCACTCCTTTGAAGCTGAGAACAAAACTGTGATGCCGAGTTTTTAACTTGGGGCTGACTTCCATACATAATAACGTTTAAATGGATATTGACTACTCTATCTCCATTTTGCAGATTTGCTACTGCTCCTGCTAAATCTCCCGCTTCATCAGATAAATTAGGAAAGAACTTAGCCATTCCAGCATTAATATTTCTCTCTAATGCTTCTCTTTTAGTAATAGCAGCGGTTTTTGCAATCATTTGATTCGGTACTATCTGCAGACCAAAATGAATCAGAAAGTTTGATCTGATATATTCATCTCGTCTTAGTTCGTTGCCTAAAAATAAATCCATGGCTGATAATCGCCACTCTGGTGGTCTTTTACTAGCTTCTAAAGATATGAATATTTGATCATTATTAAGGCAAAGATGATTTTCTTCTTCAAACAAAGAAAAATCACCAGGTAAAATCTGCTCAGCTAGTATCTCATAAGGATTGAGTTCAGGCTATGCTGCTTCAGGCCAGCTAAAGATTAAACGCAGAAACTTTAATAATGATTTTGCATCCACATCTTCAGTCAACATTCCAATTGACTTAAAAGTATCTTTTAAGTACTCTCTTCTTGTTATCATCTGATTAAGATCAATCTTAATATCCATTTTTATAGTAGGGATAGTCACTGATATTAGTAGTACTGTATCTTTTACTATTCCTTCTTTCTTGGCTTTTTCTTGTAAAAACTCTACTCTTTTTTTGCTAAGCTCAGCAAAAATACCATTTTTTCTATGTGATTGCCAATTATCTAAATATTCCTTAATATGATCACAGCCAATCATCAATACCTGAAAACTACTTCCTGCTGGTAAATTCTCATCACTTTTAATAAATTCAGCAATCTATCCTTGCGCTTGCAAGCTTGCTCCAACTAGTGGCCAACCAAGTAAGACAAATCCAACTGAAGCCCGATTAAAAAACAAGCCAGAATCCTTATCATATGACTTGTAAACAAAATGTTTTGATAATCGTTCACGAAAAAAATCTTTATGGATATTCGGCTTCATCTATTTGCTTTTGTATCTTTGCCTAAACAGCATAGATTCACTTGTTTATTTGGGTCAAACATACCAAGATCTGCCATTTTATTTACTTTATATAAAGATTTACACTTTATTCCTTCAGGAATAACACAATCAAAATCACTTCTATAAGGCATTAATTTACAACCACTGATATTCATAGCTAGTAATGATAGTAATAAAATCTTGCTTAATTTATTCATCAAAACCCACCTTCTTGTTCTGGTATGTTATTATCCAGTGATGGGCTATCATCTAATTGATGCTGCCAATTCGCGTCATCTTTGAAAAAACGTTCTCGTAATTTTTGATTTGTTTTGGAGAAATTATTACTAGAAAAGCTATTAATTCTGCTTGAGCTAGTTTGATAATTGTTGTAATTTGAGTGATTAGCAAGATGATTTGCTTCTTCATCACTGTCTCTTAAGTCAAAACCTTTTCTAAACACTACATCTACTACTCTGCCTGATCCGACTACAATTACTGGACTCATGCTTTCTGCTTGCTTTATTGCAAAATCAGCTAGCTTTTCTAAAGCATTACCTGTACCAGAATAAACTCCTCCTTTTAATGCGTCCTGAGCTTTTAGAGCATTTTGCTGGCCAGTTATTGGTGATATTGGAAATACACCATTAGTTGCTTGGGTTTGGAAAAACTTAGCAATCCCTCCCAGTACTCCATTAAGTACCACCATCCTTGCCACATCTGATGATTTATCAACTACTATCCCCTTAATTCCAGGTCTGCCATCTTCTCCTATTAACCAGCCTTCCACTTTCTTCTCTATAATGTCTCCTTTATTATTTACAAGGGATACCGGTCTCTAACCTACATTTAGCTCTTTCTGATGAAATATCTCCACTACATGAGCCTATTAGTATTGCCTCTTTTATTTGTCTGGTCTTGTAACCTTTAGAAAAATTTGCTGTATCAACAAGTCTTAGCATGATAGGTTCAGGGGAGGAGGCATTGTTAGTGCCAGTACCTACTACTACTACTCCAGTAAGTAGCAGCCCTCGTGCAAAACTACCAGTAGTAATATAATCTTTAACTTGCTTTTGTATTCTAGAACCAGCTCTTTTAATATAACCAAATTCTCTTCTTGCAGGGGGTAGGTTCTATCACTGGGCTTTCTTGTGCAAAATTTTGTTTTTGTAAGTCAAGAGGAAGAGCATCATAGAGTAAAGGCTTGTTCTCCAATGATTCTAGTTTTTGGCTCACATCATCAATCTTTGACTTACTCTCTAAATACTTATTCTCTATTACAGTTTCTAATTGGTTTTTCATGGTTTTTACTTCGTTTAAAACCTCTTCAGTCCGTTTCGTCCTTGGATCTACTGCCCTTTCTACCCCAGAGATTTCCTCTCTAGTTTTGCGTTCTTCTTGTGGGTCTTCATTTGGTTTACTTTCAGAAAAACAATAAAATATCAGAGTGATAATTAATCCGAAACAAGCAAGTGATATGACAGGCCTTGCTTTTACTAGATCTATAAACGGCAATAGTTGCAATTTTAGATTAGTAAATGCTAAGGAAGATTTACTATTTGTTAATTCATGTTTGTCTTTAATGCTTTTTTGGTGATCTATCACTTGTTTTACCAAATTTTTATATATTTAATTGATTTTCATACCACCAGCAATCCAATCTAAATAAAAGCCTAGAATAATACCAATAGCTACAATTGCTCCAGCAAGTCTTAAATTACCTCTTACTACTGTCCAAATTGAAGATAAAATAGTTGCTCCTGGGGGGGGGGATATTCCTATAGTCTTAATCTTACCAGTAGAAAGGCCTCCAATTTTGTCTAACTGTCCCTCTAAAGTATCCGCAAATACTATTTCTGAAAAGCAGCAACACATTATTAATATTGCGAGGCACAAGTGCTTTTTATTAATGATTTTGTTCAACATATTTTTAACCTCTTGCTTTACATTGTGGGCAATTATCCTGAGTTGCTTTTGTCTATTTTGTTACAGATTTTCTTACACTATATTTTAAGAGCCTTATTGGGCTTGGTTTATCCTTAGTAAAACTTAAAGCTAGATCTTGCGTTGTTCCATTTTCTCCAACTATGGTTAAATAAACCTTGCTTTTACCTTGTTGTGGAAGCACAAATATATACAGCCCGAATCATGGACTATTACTTCTGCTGCCTCTTTAGGATGAATCACAATATCGTTAATCTTTTCTCCTTCTATGTTAATCCTAGTTGGGCTATCTTTTGCTATATGCAGCTCCAATAAAGAATTAGCATGTAGCATATAGCCTATAGCGTAAGCATTACTCAAACAAAAGCTTGATAAAATTATCCCGGTAACACATATTCTCAGTTTTGATTTTAAACTCTTCATTTTTCCTCGTCTTCTTTGACACCAGTAAGTAATAGCAAATGATTAGCTCCTCTCTTATAAGTTAGCAAATAGGTTTTATCAGTTGCTATATGCCTATTCTCAGAAAACCAATAACGAAAGGTTCCACTAATTAACACTCCATCTTCAGTTATCTTTGTTCTCTTAGGAAAAAACACTGAGCATACGTTAGAACCCTTCACAAACTGTAAATGCTCTTTAAAAAATTTCTCCAGCTGCTCTGTATTACTAGATACCACTTTTATATCAGCTATTTGCCGCTCTACTTCTTCTGGAGAGGTGGTAAATAATCCCTTCATCACAAATACTGCCCATTCCTTTAAATAAGTCTCATGATAGGTTTTAGATGACACCATCATCCTACGATCAGGCTCTATTGCTGGAATCAACAACCATTTTTCTTCTTTAGTAACTGTTTTTATTATTCCAAGCAGACTAGTAATTGTAAGTAGTAATGTAATAAGCAATAATCTCTTATTATATTTAATTAATTCCTAAATTGAGTTTTGCTTAAATAAATGATCCATTATTTACCCACCTTTTTACCAAGCAGACCAGGATAAGAAGTAGGAGCAGGTAGCCATTTTTTTGCTACTAAATAACTCTTAAGCACAAAATACTCTGACACTTTTTTAAATTTCTTAAATGTATAGCAAAGCCCAATACAGCTAATAATGCAAATTACCCCTAGTTTTGCATTAGCACTATTAAGTAAAACTATTCCAGGTACTGTACCAAGTAGTACTACAAACCATTCTTAATCCCATATATTTTAGTGAAGTAGATAATGACCAGTATAATCTTTGATTAGAATTATTCATATTAACTAGTTGCATCTCCATTACAGCTGATGACATTAACATCCTAATTTTAACATTGCCAATGGAGTTTTTATATCCAGCACAAAAAAGCTATTATTTACTTTGAAACTGCGTTATTTTGGAGAGCAGAGCCTATCTAAAGGAAGTTTAAAAGAGGTTGAAAAACTTTGATGCTCTTTTTATAGCAATTTTATTACAACAAATAATAGAAATATAATGAGTATTTTTAAAAGTGTAGATGGCTTATTGAAGATAATTTAATGGAAGCAACTATGATCATCACTTTTGCGCCCTTAAATGCATCACACTTCCCATTAATGTTAAAGTGGCTTGAATCACCTCATGTCAAAAAGTGGTAGGATAATAACGTTATTTACACCATAGATTTGGTAAGAAAAAAATATGAATCATATGTAAAAGGGTATAAAACACTGAATGGATTAAATATCCCCATCAAAGCATATATAATTAATGTAGATAACATTCCGATTGGATATATCCAAATTTATAATGCTCATGATTTTCCACGCAGCAAACCACTTTTAGGATTGCCAGAGAATTTAGGTGCATTTGATATATTCATCGGAGAAGAAAAATATTTAGGACAGAAGATGAGTTCCAAAATCATTTCAAAATTTTTAAGTCTATATGGTAGTGACTATTCTCATATTTTTGCTGATCCTAATTTAGGCAATATTGTTGCTATCAAATCTTATGAAAAAGCTGAGTTGAGAAAGTTCTCGGAACATCAAGATACTAATGAAATTTGGATGATTAAAAGGATAAATACCTCAAAAGACTGAAAGATAAAAAGAATTGGCAGATTTGCTATAGGTGATATTATTACAGAGCCCGTCCAGATCAACATCCTGAGATAAACTATGAAAAAAAGTAAAATGGGAGTGTTGCGATCCGGGCATTTTTATCATTTTCACATCTGTAAACCATTGATTTTTAGTTATTTTGGTTTTTAAACTTTTCAGTTCGCAACAGTCCCAAAATAGCTGCAAGTGTGATTATCTTATCAATTATTGTGATAATGTTTTTTTATTGCCCATTTTATATCCAACAAATACCTAAAAGATTTGCACCTATAGATGTAGTTTATCACGGGTCACCTAGAAGCAATATCAAAGTTTTAAAACCTAGAAATGATCATATTAGAGATAAACATAAGTTGTTTTTGCAACACCATCTTTAAGATTAGCCAGCTGTTATTTATTTAGCTGGGATGATTCTTGGGTGCATCAATCTATCTTTTATAACCATGGTAATGAAAGAGATTATCAGGTTATAATGGTTATTGCAGATAAGGTAAGGTTTGAAAATGAAAATCATGGTGGATCAAT
This sequence comes from Candidatus Rickettsia vulgarisii, assembly GCA_050920655.1. Lineage (GTDB taxonomy): Bacteria > Pseudomonadota > Alphaproteobacteria > Rickettsiales > Rickettsiaceae > Tisiphia > Tisiphia vulgarisii. Next base: position 1,245,016 of record CP133317.1, read on the forward strand.
TTATATATTGCCGGCTCGTGATTTTTGTTTTGATGAAAGCAAGGGTCTTGGGATATATGAGTGGACTAGTAAGCAAATCGTCGATCCAATTCTTCAAATTAATTTTGATTCTAGTTTAGATGCTATGCAAAAATTAGGAGTTTTATAGTATATTTCGTAGAACCAGATCAATTTCAACATTATTTATCGCTTTTCAATGAAGAACAACAAAAATTTTTATTGAGTTTAAATGATGGAAAAACAAATAACTAAAATACATTATGCAGATGAAGTTGATATACCTGGTTTATTACCACTTCTTGTAGAACTGGGTTATCCAACATCTTTAGAGAATTTCACTATAAGATTTAAGAGGTTTCTAGCAAATCCAGGATATGGAGTAGTGATATGTCAATTAAACAAACAAATTGCAGGATGTATTGCATGGTCCAGATCCACTCTTTTTGTTTCAGAAGCACAGAGGTTTCATATAGAAGGTTTAGTAGTTGCACATCATTACAGGGTAAGTTCTATAATTAATTAAGCCAGATCTATATAAATTAGATAAAAAATATAGATAATTATGGCACATTTAAATATAGATGAAAGATTTAAAATATATGAGATGCATAAATCAGGATATAGTTCTCGTACAATAGCCAAGGCATTAAATCGAGATAAAAGCACTATATGCTATGAACTAAGAAAGAATAAAGGGGACTGTTCGCCCAGATAAAGCACAAGCATTAGCTATGTCTTTGCGATGTAAAAACGTAATCGTAAAATAGATATAGATACTAACTTACGTAACATTATTATTCAGGGATTGAAGGACAAAATCTCTCCTGATATTATTGCTAATAGAAGAAAGGTAGAAAATTTACCTACTGTGTCTACGGAAACAATATACCAATATATTTATAATTCTGAGTTCGCGAAAACGCATAACCTGCATTTTTAGTGCGAAAACGAGCAATAAGATTAAAACGAGGTAATCTGAATAGAGGAAGAAAATATTCCATTCCGGATAGAATATCAGTACGTGAACGTGATATTAGAGCCAAAGATAAAAGGGAAATAGGTCATTTTGAAGTGGATCTCACTTTTAATAAAGGTGAGAAAAGTAGAAATATAGGTGGTATAAATGATATTGCTACTCAGAGAATTTTTCTCGTACTTAATAACTCAAAGAGCACTAATGACGTGATTAGTAATATGAACACAAAGCTCAAACCGATTAAGAAATTAATAAAAACTATCACGTTTGATAATGGTAAGGAGTTTACAAATCATAAGGAATTATTAGCAAAATCTAGAGCTAAAATTTATTTTTGTGATATTCACCGTGGCAAAAGCCCTTAATTGAAAAAAGCTAATTCCATGATTCATAGAATCTATCCTAAAAATGCAGATATTAATAAATTAACAAAACGTCAATTACAGACAATTGAAGATAGGTTGAACAACTTACCTAGAAAAATTCTTAGATATCAAACGCCAAATGAAGTATGGAATAAAAAATTAGAGGTGGCTTAATTAATACTAGAATTTACCCAGGAACAAGGGTATAGGGAAAAAGCTTATGGAATTTGTTGAAGAAATAGCTCGAAAAAACAGACCAGCTATAATTGACTTAACTTCAGGACTTAGACGTAAAGAAGAAGGTAGTCATGAATTTTATAAATGCTTAGGTTATAAAAATGAAGGAAGTATGGCAAAGTTATATTTGAGAAAAGAGATATTTTAGCTTATGTAGCTTTTAAAAAATATGATAAATTTATCGCTTAGGTTAAGTTCTTAATATGCAAAAATATCTTATCGTTTTTGGGTTGATTCTAATTGCTGTGGGTCTATTTTGGCCTTGCTTATTACGTCTTAAGTTAAGGCGTCTTCCTGGAGATATTTTCTTTCAAAGAGGTAATTTATCTTTCTATTTTCCCATAACTACTTGTTTGCTGATTAGTGGTGTAATCACTATCATAATATTGATCTTTAATATCATGAAAAAATAGCTAAGAATTTAAATATCTATATACTCTACAGCCATTTTTCTTAAGCCATAAATCAGCTGATAAATAGTCTGGGTAGATAGTTCCTACTAAATTCCAAAAATGCTGATTATGGCCTCTTTCAACTAAATGGCACATTTCATGTACCACTAAGTATTTTACTATTTCTGGCGGGCAAAATACTAGTCTCCAATTAAACGATAGCACTAATAATCCAGAACAGTGACCCCAGACTTTTTTATTGTCCATAAGCTTTAGCAGAGTAAAATGAAATCCATATTGATCTCGCAACTTCCATGCAAACTCTACTAGCTTAGGAGTTAATTTATCTTTTAAATGACTGATCAAAATATCGTCATGCCTATGAATTGGAGCGCATACTTCAATTGCATCACGATTCTCCTTCACTTTACATTCATCCGAATCAGTACGTAATATTCTATACTTTTTACCTAAAATAGGTAAGTGATCATTATCTATAGGCTCATCGAGTCCAAAATCTTTACATTTTTTTCTAATCCAGTCTTCTCTGATTAATAAGAGTTGATACCCTAAAGCAAAAGACTTTTTATTTTGTATAACTAATTCAGGTCCTTTATAGCCAACCCCAAGAAAAAGCTTCTTAGCTTTTATGCTCATTCTCACTACAACCTTAATATCAGGGCCAAGCTTGTTTAAAATTACAAAATCTGGAACTTGCTTTTCTTCATTCATAAATATTCTTGTATGTTACTATAGTGGTGCTTTCGAGAACATGTCATTGATTGCTTTCTGCATATATTCCCTAGCAGTATCATGAGCAAGTCTTGTATAAACTGCAGTTGATCTTGGATCCATATGATTATCACGTATTGATTCGCTCCAGTCATCGCCATCCAACTAGGCACTGTTCTTCTTAAATCATGGATCCTTAAATTTTCTATCCCTGCCTTTTTACAAATCCTACTCCATGCTTTTTTAGGTTCTTGCAAGTGGCCACTACTGCTAGTTTCACTTGGAAATACCCAACAACTAGTAGAGTTCTCTTTTCGTACTTTTAATATTTCTAATGCTTGATCTAATAAAGGTAAATTATGAGATTGACCGTTTTTAGTTTCTGGAAGGTATAATTGTTTGTCAGTAAAACTCACTTGATCCCATTTCATAGTAAGTAAATTATCTTTACGAACTGATGTATATAAAGCTATTAAGAAAAAATCCTTCATTACCTGGTTTTTCTCTTCTGCTATTGCTGTCAAAAACTGTGGTATTTCTTCTCTAGTTAAATATCTATCTCTTGATTTTTCTTTATGCTTCTTAATGCCAATAACCGGATTTACTGTTAACATTCCCCACTCAATAGCTTTATTAAGTATTGATCTTAAAATATTAATACACCTATTAGCAGCATATGTCCCTGACTCTTTACTGAGATGATTAAATTTTTCTTGAATACTTATTTTTGAAATAGCAGATATCTGTACTGGATATAAATCTTTGGCATGTCTATCAACTGTATCAAGATAATCTTGCCATCTTTTCATATTATATTTAGCATAATCATTAGTGTATCTATCCAACAGTTCTTTGAAAGTAATCTTGTAAGCTGATTCTTTTAAAGCTTGTTTTTCTTCTCTTCTATTGGATTAATATTATTTGCTATTTGATTTTTTAATTTAGATACCCTTGTTCTTGCTTCACACACACCTAAATTAGGGAAAGACCCGATTTTTACTCTATAATATTTTTGTTAATGATGCTACCTAAATAAAATATCTTGCTACCACCATATGATACTATCAGTAATAATCCTTGCTCTTTAGTATCTTTATATAAATCTCTTTTTTCTTGTGGCGGTTTAATTTCCTGAAGTAGTTCTTTAGTAAAAAGTAGTGATTTGACTGACATAAATCCTTCCAATACCTTCGCTGTATACAATTGAACTGTAGTATGTTTTATTTATAATGGCAAATCTTATTGTCAAACAATCTTATACTTAAATATGGGCTATTAGAAACTCACCTTACGCAAACTAGTGATTTTGACGAAAATTTGCCAATTCATTCATAACGCAAGTTTCGTATTAATAGAGACTCTGTATAGCTGATAGTGGTATGAACAATGCTGTGTTTGTGATAAAATCAACTAAAAGCTTTATAAATTTAGTACACTATCATGTTTAATGCCAGATATTGAATTGAACAGCTTATAACGCTTCGTACAAAACCTAATCCAATAAGGCTTGTAGAGAACTTATTATCCGTAATTTTATGGCATCTGAATATGACACTATTGTTATTTAAGTATACTTTGCTGTTTTTGCGTAAGGTGAGTTAGAAAGATTCATGATTAACACGAATAAAATCAACTGCTGGCTGTGGTAATTGTGTGTATATTCAAACGGTCCTTTCTTTCTTAGAAGATGAAAATGCATAATAAATTCTAGTTATTATATGCTGAGAATATTTGTGAATTTGCTATATTTTTTGATTCTTGACAAATAACTGCAACTCTATTACAGTTAAATTATTACTTTTGGTAGTAAGATAAATCCTATAAGCAAAAAGGCTATAAGCCTAAGAGTAGAAAAAATTGTATGTGCATGAAGAGAGTAAAAAGTAGTTAAGAATTGGACCCTGTAAATGGCATTCAAAAGGTCGAGGGTTCGACTCCCCCTGGCTCCACCATATAAAATAAGGGTTTCTTAAATTTCGTTCTTTCTTCGTAAAATCTGTATGCTGCTCACGTTTTTAAAATAAGCATTAGAATCACGTAATATCCTCCATAAACCTGATGTTTAAGTTGAGGTCTTATGCTCACTATATGCTGCTCACATTTCACTCCTGATTGCACATGATCATGGAGAAAATAATCCTCCTATATTTTATAATTTTGTTGGAAATTTTATCCCACCTGAATGGAGTCATCTCTCATCTCATAACGGTAAGATATTAAGTAAAACTGCAAGACAGCTTTTGTCTCTAATAGTATTTCGCATGCAAATATACTATAACAATAGTATCGATGAGCTCCAAGAAACCTATCAGTTCTTTGAAGAACACTTAAGAGTCTGTCAAGAACGTGTAAGACAGTGCCTACTAGAGCTAAAAAAGAGTGACTTTATTGATATGTACAAAGCAACTATAGTTAAATATGGCATTAAATGCCGTAATACTCCTTGTATTAAGCTAGCTAGAAATTTCCAACCTGCTTCTAACAAAATATCCCGTGATAATGAAAAAAATTTTTCACCTACTCCAAAAAAGTTTGGGGTGAAGCCAAAAGAAATTTTGGGTCAACCCCAAAAAAGTTTAGATGACAAAATATATATAGATAATAATAAATCTAGATCTAGTGAAATTTTTAACAAAATTGAAAATGAAATTAATTAAGATGAACAATTATTACAATCTAAACTAGAGCAAAATCATGAACAAGATTTAAATTTACAACAGAAGAATCAGCAAATGATCAAAAAGATAGTAAAAAACCAACAGAATTTAGAAATAATGTAGGTCCAATGCAAGTAAATCAAGCATTGCAAGCAGTTATTGATAAGGCTAATTATTCAGGAGGCAAACACGTAGCTGACAACAATGCAACAGTAGAATCTAGAATGAATAAAGTCTGGTTCAAAAGAAAAAAATTAGCAGATTTCTACCCATTAAGCCAAGAAGATGCTGATTTATTACGCATAAAATCAAATCGAGAGTTTAATCTAGACTTTATCAATAAGTTGCTTTTAAAACTTGCAGGAGAATATTCTAATCATCACTTTGGTCATAAAAAAGGTTCTACTGAATTCATGGCCAAGGCTCTTGCTAACGAGCTAAGAGAAGCTACTAAAGCCAATGATGCCAGTTTTCAGTTTAACTATCACGATGCAGATAAAGCTAAAGAGCAATATCTAAATGAGATAGAAGGTAGTACTGATACTAGCAAACAAGCTCAGCTAAAACGTAAAATTATTGGCACCTTTGATTCTGAGACAGCTTACGAATTGTTAAGCTCCTGCTCTTTTATTGGTGTGGTTGATAGTAAGTATCAAATCAGGCTGCTGCAAGATATTAAGCTTTCAGAATACGCGCAAGATAAAATACTACAGCAAGTGCAAATAATTTATGGCAAAGGAGTTGAGCAATTGGAAATTATACCATTTACTAAGCCTAATGCTAATCATCACAATACCCTGAAAAACAAAAGTACCTACTGTAGCTTAGTAAACAATTAAATCCTGAATCTATGGTACAAGGTAAGAAGATTTCTTGTGCAGCGTTATAACAAATATATTGATTTTGGTGTATTAAGTAAATTAGTGGTAGTAGCAGAGGATACAGCTAATAAGAAAATAATCCTTAAATCAATATCAGCTTTCAATGATTATTATGTCAGGAATCGTTATATGCAAGATCTAACAGAAGCCTTTGAAGCTCAAAATTTTACTTTTGAATTGATGAAATTCCAAGACAACCAATACTCTGATGGAGCATAAAGAATAAGTAGGAGTGTTATATTAATATTAGGTGCAGTAGTTTAATCTATCACGTAGTTGGTTACTATTACATCAGCTGTTTTATTATGTTCAGGCATGGAATATTTAACTTTAATACTGTTGATATTAAAATTTTTATATAAGTTTCTAATAAAATGAAGTATCGCTATTAGAAATCATGATTTTAACATTTTTATTGTTTAGCTCTAGAGCAAAATCTCTAAGTCTAGTTTGCTCACTTTCATCAAATGGTAATCTGGTATAAAACTTTTCACCTGATTTGTGATAAGGAGGATCAAAATAAACAAAATCATTTTTTTGTGGTTCAATGAAAGAAAAATCCATAGCACAAATAGATGTTCCAGCAAGCAGGCTGCTACATTGTTTTAATCTAAGAGCAATATCAGATTTACTATAATTTCTACCGAAAAAAGTTTGAGCTGGTTTTTCATCAATGTTAATCCGGTAAATTCCTTTAAATGAATATTTATTCAGATAAATAAACCTTGCAGTAATTTTTGCTGGATCATTACTATCATTGTTACTTCTAACTTGATAATAATGTTCTTTGGAATGTTGTTCTTTATGGGAGTCTAGTAATTTACTAACCTCATCAGGATTTTTCTTTATCATGTTGTAGCTGGTAACTAGCTCCAGATTGATATCAGATAGATAGCAATGTTTAAACTTATCTCTTACATGAAAGAATAAAGCCCCACCACCAAGGAATGGTTCATAGTAGTTATTTACATTTACAGGGATAAATTGAACCAATTGATCAACGATTTTTCTTTTGCCTCCGACCCATTGTAAAAATGGTTGCGGTTTATCTATTTTTTTGACTGACATAATCATTATTGATCTTAATTATTTCTATTAAAGATTATATCAGAAAGTAGGCTCGAATACCAGTATAATCCCGCATTCAGAAAGTTTTATAGATGGTTTTGTAGCACAATTAATGCTAACTTTGATTACATGTAGTGATATAGAGCCAAGCTAATAAACAGTGTGTTTTTAGTATTTTATCAGTATCTCATTTATACAGCTGTTTGTCATGTTATGAAAAAATCTGTCAAAAAAGCTGAAAAATCCTCTGTACTTCCAAAAACGGCTGGAATATCTGTGATTTGACGTTATGTGAGATAACGTCAAACCTTTAGATTAAGCTTAGAGCCGATAGTTTAAGCATCTAAGCTTATATGCAACTATTTATAAGTAAACAGCAGAGGTACACTATGACAATTAACAACGAGAATCAAGAAAAAGATACTAATTAGCTTAAAAATTCTATTAAACATAACTGGCAACTCCAATTATCGCCAATATCTGTTACATTAATACCATCATGCGAATCACTATCCAATGCAGGAGCTAATATAAATTACTTAGCAGCCAATTACTCTGATATTGTTTAAATACAAGTCAAAGCTGCAAGAGTTAACGGACAGGTTAAAACAAGTGGAATGCATTAACAAAAATCTAATACAAAATATAGTATATAATTTAAAGATACCCTGTAATACGATTTTTGCATTAGTAGCAGTACTGTATGAATTAGAAGATGAAATGCAAAAAAAGAATTATATAGCTAGTATAGTAGATTATACCCAAAGTCTTCTAAGTTACTATGATAAATTAAGTAGGAATTTACATAGTAGCACTGGTCTTCCTCCTATAGAGTTAAAGAAATTTAATCTAGAATCATTAGTAAATAAGATTATTGATAAAGCACGACCAGTTGCTAAAGATAAAGGAATAAATCTCTCTTGTAATTTTCAGTATCAAATCACCAATGCAGTAGTAAGTGACAGCTATAGAATAGAGGCTATATTAGAGCAATTAATAGATAATGGCATCAGATTTACCAATAAAGGTAATGTAGTGGTAACAGTGAACATGTTTGCAATTAGCCCAGCATTATCAGAATCAGAACAGAACAAGAGGGAGATGGTCCTGCAATTTATTGTACATGATACAGGAATTGGTTTAAGCCCAGAAATACAGGAATATTTACGTAAAGAATTTGATGAGTTTGATACTCAATGTGAAGAAATAGTATCAGGGTTAAAATTTGTCAAACGTTTGATCGACGAGCTACATGGAGAAATAGAGGTGACAAGTACGCAAGGTAAAAGTTCTACTATCATCTGTAATATGCCAGTGAAATTACCTCTGCTAGATGATTGTATATACGATAGATAGGTTAATTAATATTACACAGGAGGATTGTTATCACTAAATAGATAGAAGTATCTAAAAATTGCAGAGGGGAAAACTTATGGAAGCTAAGTCTGATGATATAGAGAAGCTTGTTGTAGATTGTCGTTATAGCAAAAGGTTAATAGATAAGCTTTTATCAAAAAATAGCCAGTCTATAAATTAAGGTTGATTGTGATAAAATTAGTAGAGCTATTTATATAGCTTTCAAGTATCATAACAATCAAAAAAGAGATTCAGGAGAGCTGTACTTTTCTCATTCGTTAGAAGTAGCATATATAGTAGCTGATTATTTATTTAAGACAGATATAATAATTGCAGCTATACTACACGATTGTATAGAAGATACAGAGCTTACCAAGGAAATAATTGCTAAAGAGTTTGGTAATGAAATTGCAAGTTATGTTGCTGATTTAACTAGAATCAAGCATGATAAGAAAATCAGCTCAGTAGAAATGGTAAGAATATTATATCAAGAAAATAAAAAAGATTTATTATTAATTAAGCTATGCTATAGATTACATAACATGCAGACAATAGTTGCTAAACCTCTAGATAAAATACAAAAAACCACTTTAGAAACCTTACATACTTTTGTACCTTTTGCTAGGTTATCTAAAAATTCCAGATATTCAAAAACAATTAGATAAGCATTGTACAGATACAGTGTTTAAATACAAAACTCAATAAGCTGAAATCTAAGATAATAGACTTTGATCATTTTTTAGATCAAAAATATTTTTGCCAACATGGGTCCATTGATCTTGAACATTTGGATGCTGAATCAACTCATTTTGTAGAGAAACCAAGGCTCCAAGTAAGCTGTTAGCTGGTAAGCAGTCAAGTTTAGCTTTAACAACTAACCCTCCCAATTCAATTAAATGACGAGTACGCGCTTTTCTTTCTCTAATTTTCATTTTAGCTTCTTCCATAACTATCTTAGCCTTTTTTTGTTCTAATTTTAATCTTTGTTTCATTATATTATCCATATCAATGGCTTTAACTCTTGATTATTATAACCATCATGAATGCTGAATAAATTTTAGAAGTTAACTCATTAATTAATGGAGATAGAAATCATTTTTTATAATAGCTTGTGCTATACGTTCACCTGATTCAACAGCAGCTTCCATTGTACCTATACACTCTAAAATGGTTGTATGTTCACCAACAAAAAATATAGCATCTTGAATGAAACATTGTTTTATAACATGTGTCATTGTGATAAGTAACATTATCAAGTTCTTTGGAGCTTGAAATAGAATATCCTGAATATGAGCCCATGGAGTAAATATCATTATGCCAATAATGCATAATAATAACCCATAGCTGTAGCTTGCATAGCTACTACCCCAATAGATAGAATAATTGCAGAAAAATTAGTGGTCCACCTGCCAGTTTTACCGTATAATTTATCCATAATATCACTGATTGACATACAACCAGGGAACTGATCTATATTCTTGCCATACATTTTAGCTGTTATCATCCATATATTGCTAAAAATCTTTAAATTGCTCTATAGAATTGGAATACATGAATTTCAAAAAAATCATCAGAAGAGAACATGCTCATACCAAACCGAACCAGTGAAATTAACTATCATCAATCAAAATAAACAATTGCCATTAAGCAAAATATGTTAAAGAGCAGCAAGTAAAGAGGTTGCTCTTTGTTATAAAACAAAGCAGAGCGGGTAGGTAGGCACCATATTGGTGCTTTCCTCCCAAAGAACCTTACTATTACCCATAAGTTATGCAAGTGCAAGATGCCATCCTTCTGCAAGATCAACTAATCTTTTCCATCCTTTCCACAATGTCATAGGTCCTGGTTCTACATCATTGTTACGAGCTAAAAATCCTCCCAACTGAGCTATCCATCTTACAACTTTTCTTATGGGGGGAGGAATTTGAGGATAGTGTTTTGTTTTATGTATTTTAGTATACAAAACTTTCCACTCTTCATCAGCAAGTATGACAGTACAAGGAAGATTTGGATTTGTTCTAGCTACTAAAGCAATGAAAAATATTCTCCATGCAATTACACTCATTATTGTAAGAAAGTGGATTAATCTATCTACTGTTTGAAGTCTACATTCTTCAACTTTAAGACCAGATTTTAAAATTTTATGAAAAATTTCTATTCTCCATCTTAAACAATACCATTGTATTTTTTCTACTGCCTCTTCAAAATTATTAATAGTTAAATTTGTCAATAACATCCAACTAATAGTTTCTTCATTCAAGGAAGGATATTTTTCTATAACATAAATAGCACTCAATTTTAAATTAGGTAACTTTCTGATTTTACTTTTAACATGATTCTTTGGTGGATTCATCACAAAATTACTAAACTTTACTTCTAACACTACCGTTCTCTTAGCTTTATTATCACGAGCAGGAATATTTATTTGAATCTCTCCTAGACAAGGCGAGTAACTCATTAAATTCCACAATTTTTCACCACTTTTCTCAGAATAAGTCGATTTCTTATTTACTTTTCTATTTTGACTTGCTCTTACTATAAAGAGAGATTGATTAGCACAAGCAGCTTCAAATAAATCATAAATATCTGCTTCTCTATCACAAATAGTAATCATCTGAATATTCTTTAATCCTGAATGATTAGTAGAATTTTCCAGAGATGTTATCCACCTTATGCTTTCTTTTTCCTCTATAGGGAGAGCAGTATTATGGCTTCTTCTTTTTAACTCTTTTTTATCTTCATCTAAAAGAGGTCTAGAACTAATTTTTTGATCCAATAATCCTAGAGCTAATCCTTCTGTTGTAACTGCAAATGTTGTATGCATAACTAATCCATGGGTTTTAAAATTAGTTGTGTTAGATCTTATTCTTGCTGCTATAACCCCTAGTCCTTTAGTCTTTGTATGGTTCTTATATGTAATATAACTCGTATCTTGAATAGCTAAAATAATTGGATATTCTTTTGCTCTTTCAACTGTTTTAGTTATATGGCTATCTAATATCTTTCTTTTAGAAATAGCATCGTTTTGAAAAAATCTATAAGCTGCTTTACTTTGATGCCAATCTTCAAAAGCCTGATTTATTGAGCATTCAGGTGAATTAGCAAAACTATCAGCTATTTTTAAAAGTCTTGTACTTAATCTTTTATCACCAAAATTAATAATTCCAAATTCATGCTCCGCCCAACTAATATTTGGGATATTTAATTGTCCTTTTGTCATCTGTGCTCATTGTTTAATTTATACCAGTTCTACATAATTACTGAAATATCCCTTTATCATTTTTTGATTTATGGGTAATAGTAAGCTTCTGAACACATCATTTATATTAATATGATTACACTTTCAAGACAGACTCTTAGATTTAATAAGTTTCCTATATATTGGGTAAATATATAAAGCAAATATGTTATTACCAGCCACATTAACTGAAGAAGTAATACAATCAATTACTATATAAATACTTGTAATTAAACTACACATTTCAGGAGTAAATCCTAAGGTTTTTTCTAATACTGGTAACATCACTAATATTGTTCCACCTGGCACTCCAGCACCTGAAAATTTTGTTAAAGTAAAATATATTGCAAATAATAAAAATTGTTGGTTTGAAATAGGAAAACCATAGAAATTCATTAATAATATAGCAATAATTGGTATGCAGATTGTATCACCTACCATATGTATATTCATAGTTGTTGGACATATAAAATTTGCGTAATTTTTATTACCAACATTTTTATTAACTGTGGTTAAGGTAAATGGTAAAGCAGATGCGCTTGACATAGTAGAAAAAGCTGCAACCATAGGTGAAACAAGACTCTTGGAAATTTCTATTACTTTTTTAAAATTGAAATGTGATACTAGAAAAACATGAAATATTAGATAGATAATCGTAAAGCCGATCATTTTAATCATTACTTCTAAATTTTGTTCTAAAAGAGTATTAAAAAGCTTCTCATCCACAAGCTTTACTACATAACCAAATATAAAAAATGGCATCAGCGGTACAAAGAATTTATTCAAAAATATCATACAATATTTGTTAATAGTACTTACAGTAGATTTGACTATATGAAAACCAAAAATATTTAAGATAAAACCTATAATGAACCCACTAACAAGAGCAAGATCATTAGAAATTATTGGTCGTAAATTTAATACCCAAAGTGGCGTAAGATTATCTAATAATTGATTCACCTGATAAGTTGTTTGTGTTGGAACAATTATAGTACCAATGATACAACCTAATATGACGTTTAGAAAATTTGACAGGCAAATACAACCAAACAATATCATTACAAATAATTTTGCCCCTTTGGGAATATTGCCAAGAGCAGAAGCTATTGAACTAGTAATTAGAAAAGGCAGCATAAATACTAGCAAGGTTCTTAAAAAAGTGCTAATTGTAAAAAAAAATTGTTTAGTTTGATAATTAAAGTATGGGGTAAAAAATATGGCTATAATAATAACAAGAAAAATTTGAAATATAGTATTTTTAATAATTTTAAAACAGTTATTAATTATGAAAATAAACCTCTCTTTTTATAAGTTATTTATATAATATACCATATAGATCTTATCTAATGCTGTCAATCAATTATAAGACAAAATAAAAAGTCAAGTTCTAGCAATAGTTATAACATAGAGATATTTTACTCCAGCATTTTTTAGTATTTTAGAACATTTACTAATTGTTGTACCAGTAGTTAATACATCATCTATTAACAATATTTTTTTGCCAGAGATCTGGTATTTTTTATTTAATATCAAACTACCAGCTAGATTTTCTCTCTCGCTCTTTTGGATAAATAAGTTTGAGACTTTGTCCATTTTGACTTAATCAATATATCAGGCACCACTTGCACCTTAAGTAATTTACTTATTTCTATAGCTAGAAGGAACGGTGGATTATACATCCTAAATAATCTCTTAAACCTATTCATTAATGCCAATTAAGAGCTAAAAAGTATAGGATGTAGAATTAAAGTAGGGGATAGTTTGGAAGGAACCAGTCCATAATATATATGGTACTATATTGACTAAAATAAGAGTACAAATTATGGACTGGCAGAGAGAATTAATATCACTTTATGTGGAAATTAGCAAAATATATCATCAAAAGTTAATAGGATATTGCTATAGAATGTCAAATTATGCAAATTTAGAATTTTCAGATGAAGAAATTATAACAATTTATATGTTTGGTATTATGAACAAAAATTATAAAATTAAGGATATATATGATTATACCAATCGTCATTTGCGAGATTGTTTTCCCAAGTTGCCAAGCTACACAGCTTTTGTTCAGAGGTTGAACAAATTGGCAGATAGTTTTATTGCAATTAGTGAGATTTTACATGAACAAATTCCTATGAATGAGAATCAAAAACTATGCCAATTGATGGATTCTATGCCGATAATTTTAGCCCATCGTGGAAGAAGATTTAAGGCAAAAGTAGCTTCAGAAATTGCCCCAGCTAACGCGGTTATTGTGTTACTAAAAAGTTGCATTATTATGGCGTTAAATTGCATATCTTAGCTGGTTATAAGCAAGGTTCTCTGCCTGTCCCAAGTTATGTTGGGCTAACAGAAGCTGGTATGGCTGACTTGAAGGCATATGAATATATATTACCCGTTTTGCAGGAACAAAAAATTAATATATTTGCAGATAAAGCATATCAAGTCCAGGATAAAGCAGCACTTAGAACTGGCAGTTTAACTCTATACACCGGTCAAGAAGAAAAAGGGGCAAGTATTTGTCGATGCAGCAGATCAACTATTTTTAACTGCAGTTTCAAGAATACGTCAGCCAATAGAATCTCTTTTTAACTGGCTTGAAGAAAAAACAAACATTCAAATAGCTAGTAAAGTAAGATCCTATAACGGTTTGATGATTCATGTATTTTGAAAATTATCGGCTGCTTTCTTTTTGTTAAAACTCAGATTGAGTTCTTAATTGGCACATTAGTACTGCAGTTATTAGATCAATGTCATAAAGCTCCTGGTAATATTGTTTATAAAATAATTTAGCAAAAGTTTTTGCCAAAACTGTTTTATCTTTATATTAAAAAGCATGAATGATTCTTTTGCTATATTCATCAAATTTCATTAAGCTGCGGGATACAATCATAATAAGGTTTGCTTCTTAAACACTCACTACATAATACGCCATGTAGAATTGATATGTCAAACCTACGACCGCAAATAATACAATACGATTTACTAATAAAATTGAGATTTTGCCAACAACTAGCACAAAAATCTTCTGTACTGTTTGTCATTTCAGAACAAGATAAACATCTTGGGGGTAAGATGTAATCTGTGATGTAACAATAAATTTTTCTAATTATATTAATGATACGCACATAAGTAAGCCATAATCGCTTAGGCTCAGGTTCTATAAAGTTTTTATTTATATGAGTAGATTCATAGGAACTTTTGCTCACAGAACCGCAGTGTTCAGAAGCTTACTATTACCCATAAATCAAAAAATGATAAAGGGATATTTCAGTAATTATGTAGAACTGGTATAAATTAAACAATGAGCACAGATGACAAAAGGACAATTAAATATCCCAAATATTAGTTGGGCGGAGCATGAATTTGGAATTATTAATTTTGGTGATAAAAGATTAAGTACAAGACTTTTAAAAATAGCTGATAGTTTTGCTAATTCACCTGAATGCTCAATAAATCAGGCTTTTGAAGATTGGCATCAAAGTAAAGCAGCTTATAGATTTTTTCAAAACGATGCTATTTCTAAAAGAAAGATATTAGATAGCCATATAACTAAAACAGTTGAAAGAGCAAAAGAATATCCAATTATTTTAGCTATTCAAGATACGAGTTATATTACATATAAGAACCATACAAAGACTAAAGGACTAGGGGTTATAGCAGCAAGAATAAGATCTAACACAACTAATTTTAAAACCCATGGATTAGTTATGCATACAACATTTGCAGTTACAACAGAAGGATTAGCTCTAGGATTATTGGATCAAAAAATTAGTTCTAGACCTCTTTTAGATGAAGATAAAAAAGAGTTAAAAAGAAGAAGCCATAATACTGCTCTCCCTATAGAGGAAAAAGAAAGCTGGTTGCGATATATACTTACGGAATATCTCTTTTAGTTTTTCTAGCAGGGCGGTTCGTGCTCTCATCCTAGGCGTCTTCTGAATTCCAATTTTTCCTTGCTTAGTTTTCGCTCGTCTAAAATCAAATCCCAGAAAGCTAAATGTTTCACCACTCTTTAGATCAACTGTCTTTGTCTTCTCTTCGTTTAGCTCAACCTTTATTTTCAACAATTCTTGTCTTAGCCTGATATTGATCGCTCTCTCTAACCACTGCCATTTGCTATAGCCATCAATTAGTATGATTAGATCATCAGCCCATCTAACGTACTCTATGTGGTCATAACCATCTCTTAGCTTACTCACGCTCTTTGCTCTTTCTAGCATCTTATCTACTTCATTTAGGTAAATATTGCTTAAAAGAGGTGATAGTGGTCCGCCTTGAGATATGCCTCTTTTCCCACCTGCTTTGACTATTAATTTTAGTAGCTTCAT
The DNA here is from genome assembly GCA_050920655.1 of Candidatus Rickettsia vulgarisii. Classification (GTDB taxonomy): domain Bacteria; phylum Pseudomonadota; class Alphaproteobacteria; order Rickettsiales; family Rickettsiaceae; genus Tisiphia; species Tisiphia vulgarisii. The sequence continues at coordinate 1,261,249 of CP133317.1, forward strand.
AACATCTTTGTCATTTACACGCTCTGCTATCTTGTTAAATAGCTCAAGGTGAGCAATCGTGTTAAAGTAAGAGCGCAAGTCTACATCTATTACTCTTGTCTTGTCCTTAATTGCTGCTACTGTAACTTTTTCTATAGCCGCAGCTGCAGTCCGTTTAGGGCGATATCCATATGATCCAGGTTGGAAGTCAGCTTCAAATATTGGTTCTAAAATGAGCTTTAGTGCTCCTTCTACTACTCTATCTTTGATAGTTGGTATCGATAACTTCCTCATTTTATTCCCATTATCTTTAGGAATTACCTTGATCCTTCTCCTCTCGGGATAATAGGTTCTGGCTTGTAATTCTGTTTGTATGTTTTCCAGAAATTGTTCAACCCCAGCTGACTCTATCATTTCAAAGGTAACACCATCTATTCCAGGTGTGCCCCCTTATTGTGTTTAGCTAGCTTATAGGCTTCTCTTAGTGTTTCTTTCTTACATACATGAACATATAATCCCCAAAACCGCCATTGCTTCTCAGCTTTAGCTTTGATATATATCTTCCTTCTCAGGTCTTGTAATTCTATAGACGTTTTTATCATTCGTCTTTACCTCCCTTGTTGTTGGAATAATGTTATCAGTAGGGTGCCTTTGCTCCACAAGCATTACCCTGCTTCACTGCTAATACACACCCATCCGCCATCCTCTCATCTTCAGTTCATTTCCTAGTGTTACTAGTTATAGAATCTACCTTGCTCCAGAAGATTTCTTTCTGGAATGAGGAGGACTTCTCCAGTCACTTAATATGTCCTTATTATCATGCTGCCACTACCACCCAGCGGAAGTATTCAACTGTACCAGTTAGTTTTCAGTTGAACATATTGCCTTCACTCTACGGTCGCTAGTTCGGCCTTCGGGACTTCGCACTTTCGGGGCCACCTATGTGTTCGCTCTCGCTGCAGCCTAATAATTCGCTCTTACCCTATAGATAAGTTTGTCGATATGTTCCAACATCTTAATTTCTCGCCATGCCGCTATCCTAGCTATAGATCTCTAACTTTTAATCTAGTAGGTTTACCTCCTACTGAACATACCAGTTTCTCTGGACACACAACAGTGCTTGTCATATTACCCAATAATTAGTAAAACTTTAAACTTTGCATTACTTAGAAAAAGTTGTTGCTAGTTAACTCATCATCACGAATCATCATGGACCTTGTTACATAGCAATGTCATTCCTAGCTAAAGGCAGGAATCCAGTGCTTCTAGAGTCATCCCGAACTTGCTTCGGGATCTCATATATGCTGAAATAAACTGACGCATGACGTCACTGATACTTTCTTCTGGATTCCTGCCTTTAGCTAGGAATGACATTGATTTTTTCTCTCCATACAATGAAACCATAATTAGTATAATCTTAAATATTCTCCTTAAGCCAAACTAAACATTTTTTTAACCAACCGGAGCTATTATTAATATTAATAGGATTTTTTTGAATTTTCACAGATTGGTTTTTAATCATCCCTATACAAGTAGAATATATATGTGGGTTATAATCTTCTGAAAAACCCTCTAATATTTTTGGTTTACCAATTCTTACTTGTCTTTCAAAGATCTTGCTTGCCAGCTCCTTTACTCCTCTAAGCATTGAACCACCACCTGTTATTACAATACGATGCACTACCATATTATTAGCAATAATTCTGTTACACTTCGCTTGAATCATCAATAATATTTCTTCTACTCTTGGATTTATAACTTCCGCAAGATGTTTTGAGGTGATTGTCACCCCGCCGTTATCCATCAGACCTATACCATCATTTTCTAGGCTAATAATATTATCTTTGTCGAAGGCTGATGGAACTGCATTACCATATAAGACTTTTAGTTTTTCCGCTATATTAAGATTTAATGAAAAAACTTTTGCTATGTCAGAAGTAACATGAAAGCTACCAATATCTATGTAACCTGTATATATTAATTTTCCTCCCATAAATATTCCAAAAGAAGTAGTTCTTGCTCCCATATCTATGATAACTGAACCAAGCTCTTTCTCATCTTTAGAAAGAGAAGCCATTCCAGATGCGTATACTGCCAATACTATGTTATTTATTTCTACATGACATTTTGCAAAACAATTAGTAATATTTATCAGCATATTAGAATTTGCTGTAACAATATGTAATTCACAGCCTAGTTCTTTACCATACATTCCTATAGGGTCTTCAATAGAAGAATTATTATCTAAAGTGAATTCAATGGGAAAATAATGTATTATCTCTTGATCTTTAAGCTTAAATTCAGTAATAGCTTTTTTAATTAGCTTTTTGACGTCCTGTTCTAAGATCGGCTGGTTATTAGAAATCTTCATTTTACTATTAATATAGTATGATTTCGTACCATGACCTGCTAATGATACAGTAATTTCTTTAATATTCTTTCCGCAATCTTTTTCTAAATTATAGATGGCTCCAACAATACTATTTTCCGCTTCTTTTACATCTAGTATAACGCCTGATTTAATCCCTTTTGAATGGTATAAATTTTGACTAACTATCTTTGCGTCAGCTTTTTTATCAATATATGCCGCTATACATGCGATCTTGCTACTCCCAAAGTCAAGAGCAACAAAATTAGATAATTTATTCATAATTTAATATATAACTCTAATATTTTTCAACGTAAAATTTATCATTATCTCGTAAATCTATAATTTTATAATTTTGATTAAATAATAAATTATTATCATTTAACTCTGCTAGATAATCTAAAGCTCTCTCAAAAGATGAGTCTGGCATTTTTATAGTAATATTTTGTTGTAAATTCAAATCCCAACGTCTTTCTCCATAGCGGACAGCTGATACTATCTTATCAGCGAATCCTGAATGATGAGATAAATCCTCAATTAATTTACTAGTATAAATATTAGCGTCAGAACCTACTACATGAAGAAGATTAGAAAACTCTCCTATATTATCAGTAATTTTATACCCATCTTCATCAATAAGAAAAATCTTACCATTAACTTGCCAAATAGCTACAGGAATACGCTCTATTAATCTGATATAAATAGTATTTGGCAATCTTCGTTCAATAATTGCCACATTTTTGACCCAATCATTATTTTTTAAACTATTTCTTATTGAATCTAATTCTAAAGAAAAAATAGGGGTACCTTTATCAGCATTTAATGTTGCTAATATATCTTCTTCCTTGGTGTTATACTGTCCTTCAATTAGAACATTTTCAAGCCTAAAACCAATATCGCCTGTATATTCATAAATATTTTGGACAATTTCTTGTTTTAAAGAGCTAAAATAACTAGTGAAAAAAAATAAAGCGAGAAAAGCTACTAATCCAACTTTTAAAGCAAGCATTATTCTAATATAGATTAATGCAATTTTCCGACGTAATGGTATATTAACTTTTTTCTTTTTATTGGATTGTTTATTTTGCTTCATGTATCAAGACTTGCTGTTTTTACTATCTCTTCTACTAACGAAGTAAAATTCATTCCTTTCATAGCAGCTATTTCTGGAACAATTGATAACGAAGTCATACCAGGATGAGTATTAATTTCTAAAGCAAATAACTGATTATTATCTTCATCAAAAATAAACTCCGCTCTTGCAATACCTCTACAATTCATAGTTTGATATATTCTTTCTGACTCTTTTAATAATTCATTATAGACATCTTTTGAAACAGGAGCAGGACATAAATGATTAGCAAAACCATCTGTATATTTTGCGTCATAGTCATAAAACCTCCTTTTATGCAATTGTATCTCTAATACGCCTAGAGCTTTGCCATTTAACAAAGCAACCTGCATCTCCCTACCCTTAATATATTTTTCAATTAATATTTGATCGCCATAAGGAAAATCATAATCAGCAAAGTTAAAATCATCCTCTTCAAATATTACTTCTACCCCTATACTTGACCCTTGTGTTAAAGGTTTTATCACGTATGGTCTCGGCATCGGATCATTTTTTATATTATCAGATTTATTTACTATAATACTCTTAGCAGTATTAATATTATTAGCAATAAACCAAAATTTTGAATGAATTTTACTAAAAGCTAAAGAAGAAGCCAGTACGCCACTGTGAGTATAAGGAATACGCAAAGTATTTAATAATCCAGGAAGACAGCCATCTTCTCCATAAGTACCATGCAAGCAATTATAAACAATATCAGGCTTAATTTCTAAAAGTTTAGATGCGATATCTATCCCCATATCAATAAAGGTAACCTTATATCCACCCTCAACTAAAGCTTTTCCTACTTCTCGTGAAGAGATTAGGGATACTTCTCTCTCAGCTGACATACCACCACCTACTAGGGCTACATGCTTTTTCCCCGTATCACTTAACGAAGTAATTTTTGAATCAACAATAAATTGCGTCTGATATTTATTCATATATTCCTATAATCTTAAGAATTCTCTACAAGCACGAAGGTCAACTTTAAGAAGAGCTAGAAGTCTCAAAGTCAACAACGCTAATTCTTGAAGTTCACCTAATAATATATACGAAAGTCAAAATCAATGAAGTGCTAGGAGTAAGCAAAGCGAGCAGCGCAGCGTACTTAAAGGCGTACGTGAGCAGCGGAGCTTTGCTTACGACAACGCAATTCGTGATCTTCACCGAGTATATTTCCCTATTCGCTTAATTTCCCACTGTAATTCAATGCTACTAGTTTCCAATACTTTCTTTCTTACAAGCTCGCCTAAATCTTCTAAATCTTTAGCTGTAGCATTACCACGATTTATCATAAAATTGCAATGTAGCTCAGACATTACGGCATCACCAACTTTATATCCTCTCATACCTGCTTCATCAATCAGTTGCCATGTTTTATAACCTATTGGATTAGCAAAAGTACTCCCTCCTGTACGTTCTGCAATTGGCTGGGTCACTTGTCTTGCGTTATTTATTTCATTCATCTTAGCGGTTATAAGTTCTTTATCACCTGTAACTACTTTAAAAATTGCTTTTGTTATAATTAAATCTTTTGGTAAATTATTACCACGATATTTAAAACCTATTTCTCCATTAGATATATTAACAATTTCCCCTTTAGAGTTTACTGCTTCCACTTCTAATAAAATATCCTTAAATTCTGAATTATAGGCTCCAGCATTCATAGCAATGCCTCCACCTATAGTTCCTGGTATACCCACTAAAAACTCAAAACCTGTAATAGAATGCCCCTGACAAAATTTAGCAAGATTAAAATTAAGACAGGCGCTACCAACCGCTATTTTATTATCAGGCAATAATTCAATATTAGTAAAATTTCTTCCAAGCTTTATTACTACTCCATCAACGCCACCATCCCTGATAATCATATTTGATCCAGCTCCTATAACTGTCACAGGTATATTTTGTTGATTTTGCAATAAGAAATTTGCTAAATCATCTTTATCTAAGGGTTTAAAAAAAATCTCGGCAGGTCCTCCTACTTTAAACCATGTTAGATGATTTAATAGATAATTATTTTTATATTCACCAACAATCTGAGGTAATTTCATGAGGTTATGATCATATTAATTTCTTTTATTCTCTAGATTTCTTTCTAAACTCTATTTTTTCAAACTGGCAAACTGCTCTGGTAAATTATTAGCCCAAGTAGAAATACTACCAGCGCCCATCATAACTATGATATCACCAGACATTGCTTGATCTGCAATAATTTTCGGTATCTTTTCATGAGAATCAATAAATGATACCATCGGATGGGCTTTTACTTTCTTAATCTTATCTACTAAACTTTCAGCGGTTAAACCTTCTATAGCTTTTTCCCCAGCCGCATATACATCTGTTATATATAATTTACTTGCCTTACTGAAGCAAGTCACAAAACCATCAAATAAATATTGCATCCTTGAGTATCTATGAGGTTGAAAAATTGCAATAACTCTGCCATTTTGCTTGTCAGCAATATTTCTTGCTGTAGCAAGCGTTGCCTTTACCTCTTCTGGATGATGAGCGTAATCATCTATTATTATAGCGCCATTATATTCAACAACCTTAGTAAATCTACGTTTTACACCTTCAAAATTAGCAAAGCCATTTTTTATAATTTTAATACCGAAATCAAGCTCTGCTGCTATTGATATTGCCGCAAGAGCATTAAGAACATTATGCCTTCCTGGTGTTGGTAATGTTACTTTTTCAATAGTGGTCGTACCATTAACGTTAGGCAATTTAATTTTAACATCAAAAGTAGAAGAATTAATATCGAAACGCAAATTAAACGCTTGAATATTAGCATCTGGTGAATCTATTCCATAAGTTATAATTTTGCGATCTGTAATTTCACTTACTAAATCTCGAACAATTTTATTATCAATACAACAAGCGGCAAATCCACAAAATGGCAAGTTAGTTATAAAACTCTTAAAAGCTTTAATTAGACCATCAAAATCATGATAAAAATCTAAATGTTCTGGATCAATATTTGTTATTACTGCAATTGTAGACGGTATATTTATAAAAGTTGCGTCAGATTCGTCCGCTTCGGTTACTAAATAATTACCAGATCCAATATAGGCGTTAGTGAAACGATTGTTAATAATACCACCATTAATAACTGTAGGACTAAGACCTGCGGCCTCAAATAAACACGCTACAAGTGATGTTGTAGTGGTTTTTCCATGAGAACCTGAAATTGCTACGGAACATTTTAGCCTCATTAATTCAGCTAACATTTCAGCGCGCTTAATTATAGGGATTTTCTTACGTAAGGCTTCCTTTACTTCAGGATTATCTTTATTAATGGCTGACGAAACAACAACATATGAAACATTAGTAATATTTTTAGCCTTATGACCTATATAAATTTTTATGCCATCTTCTTCTAGCTTTTTAGTATTATAATTTTCAGCAATATCAGAACCTTGTACTTTATATCCAAGATTATGCAATATTTTGGCAATTCCACTCATACCAATACCTCCAATACCTACAAAATGTATAGTATCAAGAGTGCCATTTATTTTTTTTAGTTCTAATAGGATCATTTTCTGTAATAATTATTATTGTATCTTTTATACTGCAAAACCTTAGCAAATAATAGGGATATTTTGCAAATTTTTATCCTAAACAATTACACTACTCGTTATAACAACAAGCTATCACATACTTTCAATTGCCTAAAGCTTTATATGCCATTTTCGTCTATTGATGTCATTCTCACGTAGGCAGGAATGACATCAGTTTTTGCTTTACAATCAATATATAGCTTAATTTTGTATCATACTCAATTATGATAGCTTACCCCAAATCAACATTACTATAATTATAATTACTTGCTCATTTTATCTATTAACCAAGGCAGGAGAAAAAAAATCCCCTTGCATTCCATCAACTTTTAAATCAATAAGACATCTAGCTATTTCGCCATTCTCAACAAACTCTGCTACAATTTCAACTCTTAGGTTTTCAGATATTTTTATCAATCTTGCGATAAAATCCTTACATTCCTCATCATTATTAACATTACGTACATAATTCCCTGCAATTTTAATAATATCAATTGGTAAATTCTGTAATTGTTTAAAAGAAGTAAAACCTGTACCAAAATCATCTAAAGCAAACTTACAACCAAATTTTCTTAATTTCATCATAAAAGCCGATATTTGTTCATAGTTCTGATTGAAAGTTGTTTCTGTAATTTCAATAATCAATCTACCATATACATCATGTTTCTGCAACAATTTCTCTGCTAATTCTAAAAGAGCGTTATCCAAGATACCTATGTTAGATATATTTACCGAGAGACTTAAATTATGATTAGCAGTTAATTCTTTAATAGCCATTTCTAAGACTATTTTATCTATTATAAAAATTAGCCCCTTTTTTTCAGCTTCTGGGATTATATTACCTACAGAAATTAATTCATTTTTTGAGTTAGGAATTCTTAACAAACACTCATAATAATGAGCTTTCATAGTTTTTCGATCAATAACTGGCTGATAAGCAAAAACCATAGTTTTCTGCCTTATAGCTCTTCTAAGATCATTAAGCTGTTTGTTAGATTCTTTAATATTTTTGATATTATATTGCTTCTGATCATATTCCCGATAATATAATTGGTCAGTATTACAAGCAAGTAACCAACTTAACAAATTATGTATATCTTCAGCATTTTTAGCAAATTTTGGAAATTCTACGCTAGCTATACTGCAATTTAAATAAAATTCAGGACTATTATTATCAATATATAACTGTGATATCAAATATACTTTTAAAGCAAATTTATGGACAAAATTTTTATCTTTTATTGGCAAAACTACAAAAATCTTATCTCCCCATATTTGCTTATATATTAAATTATTATGGTCTCTTTTTACTTTCTTTTTATGAGTTAGAGCCTGCAAGTAGGAATCTATAGTTCTATCACTCATATTTTTAAAATTTGTAGTTATTAATTCATCAACTACTTCCTGAATAATTTTATCTAATATCTCTATTCCTTTAACACCACTAATAGCTATAGCATTTAATTCATCATAATTTACTAATTTAAAGGCAAAACAATATCCATTGCTTATCGCATTAATTCCTAACTGTAAATTTTCTATTTGCCTTTCTAATTCTTTCATAACAAATTTTTAAATGCTAATTTAAGATCATTAGATCTATCTTGAAATCCGCTACTACTGCAAGGTATAAAAGAGACACGTCAGCAGAGATCGGAGCGTACATTGAAGTACGTGAGGATCTAAGTACCGTATCATTGTCCAAATCCGAAGGCAGTAGTAGAGTTTCAAAATAGGTCTATTTACTAAATAGTAAAATTCTAGTAGTATGATACAAGCAAAAGTTTCAAATACATAAAATTATGACTAGAATAGATAGAATAAAAAGTAAATTAGATGTGTTAAAACCACATTATTGCGAAATAATTGATGAGAGTCATAAACATGCTAATCATACTAATGGTGCTACCGAAAGCCATTATATTATAAAAATTTCTTCTGATGCTTTTGCAAACAAAACTTTACTAGCTGGACATAAAATAATCCATCAGCTATTAGCAGATGAACTAGCTAGTGGTCTACACGCTTTATCTATTAATATCAAGAGATAGTTACATGCAATCAAATAATTTTTTAAAAATCATTTTAGGAACTGGAAATATTATTCAAAAAACAGCTCATAATGTTGTCGACCAATGTTCTGGTATAATAGAAAACAAAGTAGTTAAAGGTAATTATGTGACTAGAGAAGAATTTGAAACAATGAAGTCATTAGTCATAAAATTGCAAAATGAATTATCTGAGTTGAAAAAAGCTGATAAGAATCGTTAGTTTCATTATCAAATCTTAAATCATCTAAAGCTGCAAAGTGTTACTATTACAATATAAAATTATAAATTTGTGATTTAAATATACCTTTCATTAAAAAGTATAATTTAATTATGATAAACTAAAATTATATATTGTATGGAGAGTTAAACATGACCAAACAGTCAGATGATAAAATCACACCTAAACAACGATAGAAAAATGCCAAGAACAAATTTAAACGTGCATTAGTCCCAGAAAAGCATGCTCTTGGAAAACTATCAGAGGAATTAGTTGATAGTGTAAGGGTCAGATTAGAATGGAACTATAGAACAAGATGAAATTAAACCATATTTAGAGGAAATTGCGCGTGGTAAACAAACCCTTCAAGGCAATGAATATATAATCTTACGTATGGGACCAGAAGAACTGAAACAACATCAGCTATTTTATGAACCATCCTCTGCTAGTATAAAAGATCATAACAATAACACAGCAACCACAGTAGGAAAAGAAAGTAAGCATACCCAGAACATTCAAGCTTTTGTTTTAGCAAAAGATGGCTCTCTATATATAGGAACTCATGCAGGTCAATATGATCTTACAAAGCCTTTAACCCATGCTTCCTTTTTAGGTGGCAGACCAGTAGAATTAGCTGGTATGATTAGCATAACCAAGGAAGGTAAAATAGATATGCTAAGCGATAATAGTGGTCATTATGCCCCTGACATTCTTGATATGTATAGAGGGGTATTAAGAAGCTAAAAGAATTAATGCCTAACTCTTTTTACCTCTGATGCTAATATAGAATTCCACACCAACCAAGGTAAGGAGTTGATGCCTATTGATGATTTTATAACTGAAATGGAAACAGAAAGAAATGGCAAACCATTACACGAAATATTAAGAAATGAAAGAATAGAGAAAAATAAACAATCTACAAAAGATTTAAAAAGCACAGTATCTATAAAAATTGATACTCGTAACGATGATTTATCAAAAGCTATAACTAATTTTGATGAAAAGCAAAAACAACAGCTTGCTTCAGCTATAGCAGCTCCTATGGCTAGTATCTCTTTTTCAGATTCAAGCGGTCAATTCTCTACTAAAAATATCTCACCCCTTACTAAAGAACTTGCTTCCAACGCTATAGAAAATAATGATATTAATACTATAAAAACATTATTAGAACTTGGAGTTACTAATAGAGCCGATTTTCTTGATACTAGACCTTTATATGAAGCTGCATCAAAAGGGAATGAGCAAATTGTTAGATTAATGTTAAGTGACTCTAATATTCAAAAATCTTTAGAGCAAGAATTAAATTCTCCAGAAGATTCTAGTCTACTTATCGCTGTAATAAAGAATAATATAAAAAAGATATTCACAATGTTCCTCCTGTAATAACGGCAGCATGGTTTCATCATGATGAAATGCAAGAGATATTAATAAGAGGAAAGAAAGAATTAGAGAAACAAAACAAATTTCTTACAAACAACTCAGGTAATATACAGTTTCTAGAGGAAGCAGGAATCGATCAAAAAACTTTACTAAAAATCCATAATAACAGTCCAGACAAGGCTTCTTTTTTGTTAGAATCTGCCTTTGAAATAAAATTTTTTGCTGAAAATGGTATATCAGGTAAAACAATCATGCAAATTTATGATAAAGATCCTAATTTAGCAAAACTAATAATAGCGGAAGAAGACTCTATAACTCAGCTAGTTAAAAATAATAACATCTCTTCTGAAGATCTAACTAAATGCAATTATCAGCAAATGAATAATCTAATAAACAATAAAATTAACCCTGATGAATATAAAAGCCTAAAGAGATTAGATCTTACTTTAGCTTAATTTAACAAATGTGGAAGATTTTATATAGAAAAACTGTTTTTAAAGAATTTAAACAATCAGTTAAAGGTAGTGACAGCGAAAGTCGGACTTGTTGTAGTAAGCATTATAAATAATAACTTACTAAAATAGTCTTTAAAGGAGGTAATCCAGCCACAGGTTCCCCTACGGCTACCTTGTTACGACTTCACCCCAGTCGCTAATTTTACCGTGGTTGGCTGCCTCTTGCGTTAGCTCACCACCTTCAGGTAAAACCAACTCCCATGGCGTGACGGGCAGTGTGTACAAGGCCCGAGAACGTATTCACCGCGGCATGCTGATCCGCGATTACTAGCGATTCCAACTTCATGCTCTCGAGTTGCAGAGAGCAATCTGAACTGAGATATCTTTTAGGGATTTGCTCCACGTCGCCGTATTGCTTCCCTCTGTAGATACCATTGTAGCACGCGTGTAGCCCAACCCGTAAGGGCCATGATGACTTGACATCGTCCCCACCTTCCTCCGGCTTATCACCGGCAGTTTCCTTATAGTTCCCGGCATTACCCGCTGGCAAATAAGAATGAGGGTTGCGCTCGTTGCGGGACTTAACCCAACATCTCACGACACGAGCTGACGACAGCCATGCAACACCTGTGTGTGACCCAGCCGAACTGAAGGGATGCATCTCTGCTTCCCGCGACCACCATGTCAAGGGTTGGTAAGGTTTTTCGCGTATCATCGAATTAAACCGCATGCTCCACCGCTTGTGCGAGCCCCCGTCAATTCCTTTGAGTTTTAATCTTGCGACCGTACTCCCCAGGCGGAGTGCTTAATGCGTTAGCTGCGAAACCGAGAGAAATTCTCCCGATATCTAGCACTCATCGTTTACGGCGTGGACTACCAGGGTATCTAATCCTGTTTGCTCCCCACGCTTTCGTGCATCAGCGTCAGTTGTAGCCTAGATGACCGCCTTCGCCACCGGTGTTCCTCCTAATATCTAAGAATTTCACCTCTACACTAGGAATTCCATCATCCCCTACTACACTCTAGATTAGTAGTTTTGAAAGCAGTTCCGAGGTTAAGCCTCGGGCTTTCACTTCCAACTTACTAAACCACCTACGCACTCTTTACGCCCAGTAATTCCGAACAACGCTAGCCCCCTCCGTCTTACCGCGGCTGCTGGCACGGAGTTAGCCGGGGCTTTTTCTGCAGGTACCGTCATTATCTTCCCTGCTAAAAGAACTTTACAACCCTAAGGCCTTCATCATTCACGCGGCATTGCTGGATCAGGCTTTCGCCCATTGTCCAATATTCCCCACTGCTGCCTCCCGTAGGAGTCTGGGCCGTGTCTCAGTCCCAGTGTGGCTGATCATCCTCTCAGACCAGCTACAGGTCGTTGGCTTGGTAGGCCATTACCCTACCAACTACCTAATCTGACGCGGGCTCATCCATCAGCGATAAATCTTTCCTCCGAAGAGAATATACGGTATTAGCATTTATTTCTAAATGTTATTCCGTACTGATGGGGAGATTCCCACGTGTTACTCACCCGTTTGCTACTAATTTATTCAGAGCAAGCCCTAAATATATCCGTTCAACTTGCATGTGTAAAGCATGCCGCCAGCGTTCGTTCTGAGCCAGGATCAAACTCTCAAGTTTGATTCTGTCTAAACTTTTTGTTCAAAAAATTGACAGGTTTAATTGATCACTTATTAGTGATAAGTACAATTTGCTGTCACTACCTATATCTGATTATTTACTTTAAAAAACAGCTGCGATCTTTCTTAGTGACCGTCTTTTCGTAGGGGTATTTATATGCAAATTCTAAAATCCTGTCAACAGGTATTTTTAAGTTTTTTTAAAATAATTGCATTTTTATTTAAATTTATTCTTATCTTTGACCCATTGCATATTGTAACAACCAATTTTTAACTATTGGTATATTATTTATCATATCTAAACCTAAACGTCTAAAGTACCAAAGAACATTAGAATGATTAGAAAAGACCATTTTTAGGTTTTCAGTAATCATATACATGACGAAATTATCTTCTTCACGCGCTTTTTGATATTGTCTTAACGTTTCTTCACTTATTCCCAAGCTAGCGATCAATCTTGTTAAGGCGTCAATATCTTTTATTCCTTGATTTAGTCCTTGCCCAGCTAAAGGATGTATAATATGAGCAGAATCAGCAACTAAAACTATCCTATTATGGAAATATTTATTAGTTACTCGAGCTTTCAAAGGAAAAGAGCTAATTTTACTAGCTATTTTTACGGTTCCTAGCGAAGTTCCACAATTTCTATTTACTAAATATTCTATCTCATCATTGGGCAGACTTAATAATAATGAAGCTTGTTCTTCTCTAACTGTCCAAATTATTGATGAATGATTTTGACTTTTCAGTGGTAAAACAGCAAAAGGCCCTTCTGGCATAAAATGTTCCATAGCGCAATCTTCATGATTTTTGCTATGTTTAATATTGAAGGTTAGGGCTATTTGTTTATATGATTTTTCTATTTTATTAGCGAAGTAATAGGAACAAACTTGGGAGTTATGACCATTACAAACTATTAATAAATCACTTTTGATTACTTTATTATCACTACATTCTATCACAGTTTGACTATTAAGGCTAGTAATTTTTTTATAACTAAACTGATCTACTATCTCTATTAAAGGATTTTCCTGAACCTTTTGCAGTAAAGCTCTCTTGAAATCACTATTATTTACTATATAACCTAAAGGCTTATTTTCTTTAGTGTCTCGAAGATCTAACATTTCTGGTGCTTTATTATCAACGACATAAACATCTAGCATTTTACCAACTTGCTGCTCTATCTCTTGCCATATATTAATATTATCTAGAAATTTTATAGATTCTGGAGTTAAAGCCGTAGTTCTTACATCAGAACAAAAATCATCTGAGGCAACTGATCTATTTTCAAGAATAGTAACTTTTATATTTTGCTTAGCGAAGGCTAACGCTGTGAGCATACCGCTAAATCCACAGCCAAGTATTGATATATTATTTGTCATTTAGCCTGCCCTATAAAATATTTTAAATAAGCACTGCTTGCTATAAAACTTAGAAGAAAATATATTATTGCAATATCTAGATAAGAATTATTCATCTTATATGATCCAAGAAAGCAAATAAATAAACTAACAATACTTGTTAAGTTATTTAATAGTAGGATTTTAATAAAAATATTACGATCCTTAATTAATAGGTAAGTGACGATTGCAATGAATAACAAAGTTAGAACTAAAAAAATATTAATCATAATAAAAATTCTTTTATCTAATAATGCTTAGTATAATAAATTATATTTCATTCCTAGCTACGACGGTAATCTCCAAAAGATACAAATAATGTCATGTGCTGAACAGCCGTAGCTAGGAATAACCTATAAAAGTTAATTCAACTATTTCCTAACAATTATTAAGTTAATCTTGGCAATTTAGGGTTAACTTACTATAATCTAAAAACGAGGTTCTGTGAATATTTCTCTTTAATGGACAATTCCTTTGTTGTTTTCGCCCGCAGAACCGCAGCATACTTAAACGTATATGAGGATTCGAGGACGAAAACAACAAAGGAATTGTCCATTAAAGAGAAATATTCACAGAACCTATTAATTTATACTATAAATATAATGCACAATACTGATATTATTATAATTGGCGCTGGACCAGTTGGTTTATTTGCTATTTTCCAAACTGGAATGCTGGGGATGCGTTGTCACGTTGTTGATTCTCAAGAAATAATAGGAGGACAATGTAGCACTCTTTATCCAGAAAAACCAATCTATGATATACCTGCTTACCCTAAAATCATGGGTGCAGAACTAATCAAGCAGTTAGAGTTACAAGCTCAACCATTTAATCCAGTATACCACCTTAATCAGCAAGTGATTGAGATGCGTCAAGTTGATGGGTCTTTTCAAATTACTACTTCAAAAAACACCGTAATTTCTGCTAAAGCTGTTGTCATTGCCGCTGGTTGCGGTTGTTTTGGACCAAATAGACCACCTCTTGAAAATCTTGAAAGTTTTGAAGGAAAATCGGTATTTTATTGTGTTACTAACCGTAATTATTTTACTGACAAAGAAATAGTAATAGCTGGCGGTGGGGACTCCGCTGTAGATTGGGCAATATCGCTTAGCAAAATTGCCGCTAAAATATATTTAGTCCATAGAAGAGAAAAATTTAGAGCAGCTCCTGAAAGTTTAAGAAAACTTAAAGAATTAGCTGATAGCGGCAAGATTGAATTAGTAATTAACTACCAATTAGACCATCTAGTAGGAAATAATGGCGAATTAGAAGCTGTTGGCGTTAAAAATTTTGAAGGCAATATCCGCGCTTTACCTGCAGATGCTTTATTGCTATTTTTTGGCTTATCTCAAGAACTTGGACCAATAAAAAACTGGGGCTTACATCTTAAAACTAATCATATAATTGTTGATAACTCATATTTTTCAACCAATATCCCAGGAGTTTACGCTATTGGTGATATTGCAACTTACCCAGGAAAATTAAAACTAATCCTTACGGGTTTTGCAGAAGCGGCAAGTAGCCTGCATCATGCTTACGGTAGAGTATTTGATGGGAAAGCTTTACATTTTGAATATTCCACTACAAAGGGAGTAAGCAAATAGTGCTAAAATCTAATGTTATTAATGGTAAATCTCTTGCTACACAAATACTAGCTAAATTAGAGACAGAAATACAAAATCTAAAAGAACAACGCCAATTAGTGCCAACTTTAGCAATTATACTAATAGGCAATAACCCAGCAAGCGCTTTATATGTAAGAAATAAATTAAAAGCCGCAGCAAAAATTGGCATGAATACTTGCCAAGTAAATTTGCCAAGTGAAATACAAACTGAAAGTATATTAGAAGAAATTAATAAGCTTAATAATGATCCTAATATCTCCGGTATTATTGTTCAGCTTCCCTTACCTGCTCATATCGACAAGAATATAATTTTGTCTGCCATTGATCCAAGCAAAGACGTTGACGGTTTTCACCCAATAAATGTCGGATATTTGCATAGCGGTTCTGGCAATGGTTTTATACCATGTACTGCTCTTGGCTGTATTGAATTACTTAAAACTGTTGAGCCAAATCTAGCAGGCAAACATGCAGTAATTATCGGTCGCTCCAATATTGTTGGCAAACCTTTGTCGGCTTTATTGTTTAGAGAAAATTGCACAGTGACAATATGTCATTCTTATACTAAAAATCTAAATTCAATTACTTCCAAAGCTGGGATAGTAATATCAGCAATGGGAAATCCTTTAAAATTAACAGAAGAATATTTTAGTCCCAATGCTATAGTCCTTGATGTTGGAATTAGCAAGCTTCCGTCTAGTAATAAAATAGTTGGAGATGTTGATTTTGCAAATGTTGCGGATAAAGTTCGGTATATTTCACCAGTACCAGGTGGAGTAGGACCAATGACTGTAGCCTTTTTATTAAAAAATACTGTTAAGGCGGCATTGTTGGGTAAATAATTGAACCTCCATGCAACAACACTAAAATTGCTAAACAAAATCCACATTGACTTTCTAAGCTAATTAATTAGAATCAAACTTGGAATAGTAAGAAGCTATTCTGGGGTGTCGAAACCCTATTGTACATGGTGAGTATCCACCATCAAAGAGATACTAATCCTCGATTATGGTCGGGGAGATAGTAGCGAATGTTCAGAGCTAGGAAGCAATATCCTAGCTTAAAATCATAGCTGTTGTACACAGTTTTTCGAACTCCCTGACTACCAAGTATATTGTTAATATTTGAAGAGTTGATAAGAGATTCGTCATGGCGAGGAGCCGTAAGGCTCCGTGGCTATCCAGTTTTTAATATTGTAAGATATTATTCTTTTATGGTTATAAATTTAGTGTTCTATAATCACAACTAAAAAACTATCAAAATTCACCAAAATTCCGCCTTGAAGACTGCATGGCAATATGGGGTAGAAGGCAAAAAGGCGAAAGTGAAAAAATAATTTTTTTTAATAGTCATTTTTGCTTAAAAATTAAAAAAAGCATGAATATCAATAGGTTAGGATAAGTAGTTAAACTAAAGAATGAAAAACATTATCTAGATGCAATATCAACAAGATAAATATCAAAAATATTTTGACGAATATAATGATTATTCAACTAAACATTCTTTGGGTAATAATTATTTACTACTAGGAAAGGAAATATTTAGTACATCTTGCTATAAAATATTTCACTATAAAGAAAACTTTAATATTTCTAACAAAAGAGTTTTTTTAATTGCCCCTTCAATTTTTAATTCGCCGGAAATTCTTTTTTTATCTAAATCTCAAAGTTTTATTGATAATTTAAGACAGTATGGAGAAGTATTTTTAATAGACTGGCTAGAACTTAGCCTATCTGATTACAAATTAGAGGATTATGCAAATAAGGTAGTTGAGATTATCTTAGAATTAGAAAAGAGGAATATTATTCAATTAGACTTAATAGGTCATTGTATAGGAGGAAATTTGGCGATTGCCGCTTCTGTAATATTACCAGATACAATAAAAACATTGACCTTACTTTCAACACCTTGGGATTTTTCTCATTTTTCCATATCTCGCAATATCTATCAATATTTTTGTTTAGATAAGCAAGTACAAGATTTACCAATGATTCCTAAATTACATATTCAAATTCTTTTCTTTCTATTATTCCCTGAGCATTTTAGTCAAAAAATCGATATATTTTTTACTAAAACATCACCAGAAGAAAAGGATTTATATTTTAGAATTGAAAATTGGTTATTATCTGGATTTGCTTTATCAAAAGCTACTTACCAACAAATTATGGACGATGTTATAAATAATAATCTATTTGCAAAAAATCTCTGGAAAGTAGATAATATTACCATTGACCCATCTTTAATAACAAAACCAACCTATCAAATAATGGCAGGTGGTGATAGAATAGTACCAGAATCCTCTATTTTACCTTTGCATAGATTATTAAAAAAATCTACACTATTTAAAGTAGCAGGTGGTCACATTAGCTATTTAATTAATAATAATATTTCTAGTTTGTTTGAAAAATATAACGAGTAGTAACTATGAATAAAAAAGCAGTATATGTAGCCTATGCTAAAAGAACAGCCGTAGGATCTTTATTAGGAAGTTTAGAATCAATGCCAGCAACCAAACTTGGAGCAACATTAATAGAGTCAATCATTAAAGATAGTAAGTTAGACCCTTCTGTTATTGATGAAGTAATAATGGGACAAGTACTTATAGGCGGCGTTGGTCAAAACCCTGCTAGGCAAGCTTTAATAACCGCTGGACTACCTAAAGAAGTTCCAGCTCTTACAATAAACAAAGTATGCGGCTCAGGTTTAAAGGCCATCAGTTTAGCAGCCAACTCTATAATTGCTGGAGAAAGTGATATTATTATAGCTGGTGGACAAGAAAATATGTCATTAGCAATGCATGCGGCATATATTAGAGCCGGTCATAAATTTGGTGACATCAAAATGATGGATTTAATGCAATATGATGGTCTGACAGATGTGTTTTCCAATGTTCCTATGGGGATCACTGCAGAAAATATCGCTAAACAATTTAATATTACTAGAGAAATGCAAGATGAGTTTGCCCTGCAATCTCACCTAAAAGCAAGTAAAGCTCAATTGGAAGGATATTTTAAAAACGAAATATTGCCTATAAAAATTAAATCTAAAAAAGAAACTGTGATTTTTGATAAAGATGAAGGAGTTAGACCAAATTCTAGTTTAGAAGCGCTCGCTAAACTTCGTCCAGCTTTTGAAAAAGAAGGCACTGTAACAGCTGGTAATGCTTCTTCTATTAATGATGGAGCGGCTTGTGTTATGGTAGTATCGGAAGAAGCATTAAAGAAATATAATTTACAACCGCTTGCAAGAATTATCTCATACGCTTCAGCTGGGGTAGATCCAAATATCATGGGAACAGGACCAGTACCAGCATCACAAAAAGCTTTAGCAAAAGCAGGTTGGAAAGCTCAAGATTTGGATGTTATAGAAGCTAACGAGGCTTTTGCAGCTCAAGCTGTCTATGTAAATCAGCAAATGGGTTGGGATATTAATAAGGTCAATATGAATGGTGGAGCTGTTGCTCTTGGTCATCCTATTGGGGCAAGTGGATCAAGAGTTTTTGTAACCTTAATCCATCAAATGCAAAGAATTAGCGCTAAAAAAGGTCTTGTAACTCTTTGTATAGGTGGAGGTCTAGGTATTGCTATGTGCGTGGAATCGGTGTAAATATAATTCACTTAAAAATGAAAAATGTAGCTTCTTCATTTTTTATAATTCTGATTAATTTTCAGTCTTTAGCAGATCTAGGATCATTATGTAAAGATAGACCACCAAAGCAAGATGCTATAATTTATGTTAGTGATACCGCAAAAAAGGAATTGATTAATAAAATCATTCTTAATGAAGGCACTAATACTTTAACTGATAAAGAATTTGAAGAGCTTACAGGACTCATATTGCCTCTTACAAAAAAATTTATTTATGCCCTAGATAATTTAACAATAACCAAAGATCAAGGTATTGCTGTTACTGAACTTACTAATAAATATAGTTTAATTACTGTTTTTATTGATCTTTTTGCTTATAATGGTGATGTATTTAATTTCTTATGGAATGGAGAAAAATTGTCTGTTGCTTTTTCTTTCCAAAATTTAATAATGGTAGAGTCTCATCTTATAATACTCCTCTTACTTCTATCTATAGGGATTGGGACTCTAAAAACAACTGCTTAACTACTTTCCATAAAGCCGTTGGATATGATAGTATTGCAGGACAATATTCTTCTATTCTTTTAAAGATGGTGAGTTTTCTTTAGTAAAAATTATTGATATTCCCATTTCTAAATTAGAAGAAGATTTTGATATAGACAAAAGACAAATAAGTAATTATTCATGAAAATACAAATAATAAATGTAAATCATTTTAAGAACATTATTAACTAAACTAAATAATAAAACCTCAGTGTCAAAATTCTCATTTACCTTAAAGGCTCAACATAAAAAAGCTAGAACAGGCCTTATCAATACTAAACACGGACAAATTCGTACACCAGCTTTTATGCCAGTTGGTACAAAAGCTACGGTAAAAGCCATGCTACCAGAATCAGTTGCAAACACTGGAGCTGACATACTACTTGGTAATACTTACCATTTAACGTTACAACCAGGAGCAGAAAGAATCGCCAAGCTTGGCGGACTTCATAAATTTATGAATTGGCAAAAACCGATACTTACCGACTCAGGTGGATTTCAGGTAATGTCTTTATCCAAGCTACGTAAAATTACCGAAGAGGGAGTAATATTTAACTCCCATATCGATGGTAGCAAACACATGTTAAGTCCTGAACGAGCAACAGAAATCCAGTATCTCCTTGATAGTACTATTACTATGGCTTTCGATGAATGCACCCCTTACCCAGCAACATATGAACAAGCTAGGTTATCAATGGAATTAACCTCAAGATGGGCAAAAAGGTCAAGAGAGGCCTTTGTTCAAAAAGATGGTTATGGACAATTTGGGATTGTTCAAGGAAGCTGTTACCAAGAGCTACGCGCTAAATCAGCTGCAGATTTAATAGAATTAGATTTTGAAGGGTATGCAATTGGAGGGTTAGCTGTTGGAGAAAAGAGATAATGTTTAAAGTTTTAGATTATGCTCCTGACTTACTTCCAGTAAATAAACCAAGATATCTTATGGGCGTTGGCAAACCAGCTGATATTATTGGAGCAGTCGCAAGAGGTGTTGATATGTTCGATTGCGTAATTCCAACAAGATCTGGTAGAAATGGTCAAGCCTTTACTAAACATGGAGTAGTTAATATTCGTAATAGTAAATATAGCGAGGATAATTCTCCATTAGAAGATGATTGTTTATGCCAAGCATGTAAAAATTATAGCAAGGCATATCTACATCATTTGGTTAAAGCAAAAGAAATCTTAGGCTCAATGCTGATGACTTGGCACAATTTAATGTATTTTCAAGAATTAATGTCAAGAATTCGGAAATATATTGAAGAAGGTAAGGATTTTGATTTTGTGAGTTAATATAGGTATAGTATAAGATTTTCAAGAATCTTATACTAGCTACTCGACATTAAATTAAGTAATCTTACGTTCTAACCAGTGACCTTCAGCAGGGGATAGATCAGTTGCTACTGCCCTTCTATCATCAAATACAAAACACTCACCTTGCCATAAATTATTTTTATTATTAGTATCCTCTAAATATTGAAGGATACCACCTTTTAGATGATAGACATCTTTAAACCCGACTTGCTTTAAGTAAGCTGTTGATTTTTCGCATCTAATCCCACCAGTACAAAACATTGCTACTTTTTTCCCAGCAAGTAATTGCTTATTATTTTCCACCCACTTAGGAAATTGCTTAAATGTTTCTGTGTTAGGATCTATAGAATCTTTGAAAGTACCTTCTTTGATTTCATAACCATTTCTAGTATCTACAACAACTACATCTTTTTGACTGATAAAATTATCCCAATTTTTTGGTTCAATATATTCACCTTTCTGATTTTCTATATCAAGTTCTCCAACAGCCATAGCGATTATTTCTGGTTTAATTTTCACCTTTAATTTTTGGAAAGGATGCTTATCACAATAATTAGTTTTCCTATTAATTTCTTTTGCTAAAGTAAGGTTTTTAATTTCATCAACTAGGAAATTAACATCTTCTTCTTTGCCAGAAATTGAACCATTAAATCCTTCTTTAGCTATAAGAATAGTCCCTCTTATCATTCTTCTTTTCCCAATATATAAAATCTTGGGTAATAACGACTCAAGGTCTTCTATATTAGTAAAACTATAAAAACTTAATACTGATATTTTCAAATTATCATCCATAAAAAATAACTCTCTAAAATATAAAATCTTTCTTGCAAAAGCCTTTGTATCACAAAGGCTCAATTTATAAAATCACTAAAAAATTGATCTATAGAAAGTGAATTTAGGAATTTTTCTCATTTATTATTGGTAATGGCACAAATAATGGACCTTTAGGTCTTTTGACTAATAATATTATATTTGGCCTTTTAGCGTTTTTAGCACTTTCATATAATAAATTTAATTGCTCAATAGATTCAATAGGTTGCTGATTATTACTTGCTACTATCAAATCACCAATTTTGAAACCATAATTTTTTCCATCTTGGGTAATATCAGTAACTATAATCCCCTTAACTTTCCCCTTAATATCAAATTTCTGCTTAATCTCTTCTGTAAGATTATAAAAAGTAATATTACTTTTTATAATTGACGAAGCACTGTCTTCCTTTTTTTCACTTTTTACTTCACTTACTGATTTTTTAGATTCTACGTCACTATCGTTAATTTTACCGCTAAGTTCAAGATCTTTGCCATCACGAACAACAATAATCTTTACTTCTTGATCTATAGGCGTTTCCGCTACCATTAACTGTAGTTTCCTAGAATTTTTTACTGACTGACCAGCAAATTCTACTATTATATCACCAGGTTTCATGCCAAACTTATCAGCAGCGCCATCTTTTTTTACTTCTACTACTAAAGCTCCGGCTGCTTCTTTTAAATCAAAACCTTCCGCTATTTCATTCGTTACTTCTTGAATTATTACTCCAAACCTACCTCGATTAATTTTTCCATCTTTCCTGAGTTGATCTATAACAGTTTTAGCAGTATTAGATGGTATCGCAAATCCAATACCAATATTAACTCCTGAAGGAGAGAAAATAGCTGTATTAACTCCTATAACTTGTCCATTAACATCAAACATAGGACCACCAGAATTACCACTATTAATGGCCGCATCGGTCTGAATAAAATCTGCTACAACATTGGTATTATCATCAATATCACGTCCTTTTGAAGAAATTATACCAGCTGTTACAGTGCCACCAAGCTTACCAAAAGGATTACCAATAGCAAGCACCCAATCTCCTACTCGAGGCTTACTAGAATCTCCAAATTTAACAAAAGGTAAAGAAGATTCCGTATCAATTTTTAACAATGCTAAATCTGTTTTTTTATCGCTTCCTAATATTTTTGCCTGTAATTCTCTATTATCCATTAATTTTATATATACTTCATCAGCATTCTCAATTACATGCTGATTAGTAACTATATAACCAGTAGGGTCTATAATAAAACCAGATCCTAAAGGTATAGATTTAGGGTTAGAATATATTTCATCAAAATTAAAAGGTAGATTAAACTTTTCTAAAAGATCATTAAAATGGTCAAGAGGAAAATTCTCAAAAGATTTTTTCTGAGTATTTTCTAATTTTTTACTGTATTGTACAGTATAAATATTTACAACAGCAGGTATTAATGGTTCAACAATATCTGCAAAACTATTATAATTGCGTGTCCCTGAAGATATTATAGCAGGTTTTTCTACATTATTAGTTTTAACCTCATTAGAACTTTCAGCAAAAACAGAATGTATAAAACACAATGTTATTAAAAAAATTTTTAATAATCTTAAAGCCATATATTTCACCTAAATATTTATTTACTTAAATTTAGATATTTTAACAACTCAGCGTCTGGAGAAAGAACAAAAGAAGTATTATCTTTTTGCAAAGTATTTTTATACACTTCTAGAGATCCATAAAATTTATAGAATTCTGGGTCAACAGAATAAGCTTGATTATATATTTTTGCTGCTTCAGAATCACCTTCACCTTTTATTATTTGCGCTTGCATATATGCTTCTGCTAGCAATATTTTACTCTCTTTATCAGCTTTCGAACTTATACGAGCTGCTTCTTCTTGACCTTCAGCTCTTATTTGGGTTGCTTCTTTTTCACGAGCAGTTTGCATGCGGCTATAAATTGCGGCACTATTTTCTTTTGGTAAATCAGATCTTAAGATTCTTACATCTATTACATCGATACCAAAACTTTTGGCTTCTTTGTTAACTTGGTTTAAAATACTTTGCATTATATCAGATCTCTCACTAGTAAGTAAGCTAGTTAATGGCGCTCTACCAATAACTTTTCTCATTGAAGATTCTAAGATCTTATTAAGCCTGATTTTAACACCTTGATAATTATGAACAGTTTTATAAAACATTATAGGATCAATAATCTTAAACTTAGCAAAGGCATCTACTATTACTCTCTTTCCATCAGAAGCTGTTAATTCTTTTGCTTCTGCCTCTACATTTAAGATACGCTTATCAAAAAATTCTACGTTCTGAATAAATGGCACCTTTATATTTAATCCTGGCTTTTCAATTGTTCTCATTGCTTCACCAAACTGAAACACTACTGCAGAATTACGTTGATCCACAGTAAATAGAGCGCTAGCTAAAGCTAACGTTAATCCGAATATTAAAAAAGTTGTATAATATATTATTTTCATTTAGCACTACTCCTTAATTTTATTTTGTTGGATTGCCATATGAGGCAAAACTCCATTAGTGCTCATAATAACTTTATTAGTACCACTAAAAACATTATCTATAGCTTCTAAATAAAGTCGATCTTTGGTTACCGATTTATTATTCATATATTGTTTATAAACAGCAGTGAATCGACTAGCATTACCCTCTGCCTTTGATATTACTTCTTGTTTATAACCTTCTGCCTCTTGAACTATTTTAGCAGCTTCCCCTCTTGCTTTAGGTAAAATATCATTATTATATGATTGCGCTTGGTTTATTAAACGCTCCTTATCTGCTTTAGAAGTTTGAACATCTCTATAAGCATCTAATACTTCAGGTGGTGGTTCTGCCTTTAATAATTGTACTTTTTCTATATTAACACCTGCATTATAATGATCGAGAATTTTCTGAGTTAGAGTTTCAATTTTATCAGTAATTTCTTGCTTCTGGTCAGATAAAATAGAAGATATAGATGTATTACCTATCACTTCTCTTATAGCACTTTCAGCAGCAGTTTTAACAGCATCTTCTGGATTTACTACATTAAATATATATTGCTCCAAATTACTAATATGCCACATAACGTCACAATTTAAAGATACAATATTCTCGTCTCCAGTAAGCATAGTACTTTCCGCTGCAACTGATTTAGTATTATCCATATTAGGGTTAGATCTAAAGCCACCACTAGATCTATAACCTATCTCAATTCTACGAGACTGATTAACTTTTTCAATCATTACCTGCTCAAATGGTAGTGGAACATGATAATTCAAGCCAGGAAAACCAGTTCGAACAAATTTTCCAAACCGTGTAACCGCTGCTTGCTCTCCTTCTTTTACCTCATAAATACCAGATACAAGCCAAATTCCAACCAGTGCTAGCAATACTAATAACGCTGTATTATAATTGAAACTCAAGTTATTAAAGAAATCATTAAAATTAAAGTTATTTTTCTTTCTAGGTTTAGTAAAAATATTTTCTATTTTTTCATTTTCCTGACCGAAATCTTCCCAAGGAGATTTCGATAAAATTTGACCATTATTAGACATATTTTTGTTATTGCTTTTAATTTAATAGTTAGCTATCGACAAGAGAATTTTAGTGTAGTATCATAACTTGTATATTACCTTGCGTCAAGTTGTTACTAGGTTACCTTAGTCTTTCCATGATTATATAACATTTATTATCTAACTTTAAGCAACAAGTTAAATTTATTTTCTAAATTAAATCAATGATTGATAATATAAGCAAGCAAGAAATCTTAAATAAAATTGCTAACATTACCTTCAAGGATCATACAAAATTAGTCGATGTTATATCGAATATTGTAGTTAAAGAGAAGAATGTTGGCTTCACTATTGATGTTCTTGGTAAAAATCTTCATGAAGTTGAAGAAATACGTAACAAAGCTATTAATAAACTCAATGAAATCGCAAATATTGGTAAAATAACTATTGTTCTTACTAACAGTAAAAATCCAGACGAAAAATCAGCTAAAGCTAAACACTTGATAGATGGCGTTAAAAAAGTAATTTTGGTTGCCTCTGGCAAAGGTGGAGTAGGAAAATCTACTATAGCGGCTTTAATAGCAGAGCAATTAAATCTTGAAGG
Organism: Candidatus Rickettsia vulgarisii; assembly: GCA_050920655.1. GTDB lineage: Bacteria > Pseudomonadota > Alphaproteobacteria > Rickettsiales > Rickettsiaceae > Tisiphia > Tisiphia vulgarisii. Next base: position 1,287,406 of record CP133317.1, read on the forward strand.
TCATAAAGTAGGGATAGTTGACGCTGATATTTATGGTCCATCCATTCCCCATATATTTGGCATTAAAAGCGCCCCTGAAATAGTAAATAATAAAATGATTCCTTTAGTATCCAGAAATATTAAAATTATTTCTATAGGATTACTTATTAAAGATCATTCTGCGGCTATTTGGCGGGGTCCAGTAGCTAGTAAAACAATTTACCAACTATTATCTTTAACTAACTGGGGAGAATTAGACTATCTAATTATTGACATGCCTCCAGGCACTGGAGATATTCATTTAAGTATTTTAGAAAATTACCAACTAGATGGCGTTATAATAGTAACCACTCCTCAAAAAATAACTCAAATAGATGTCGTACGATCAATTGACTTATATAAAAAACTAAATTTACCTATTTTAGGTATTATTGAAAACATGAGTTCTTTAAATCAAACACCTAACGATAGTAATGGAGAAATCTTATCTAAAGAACATAGCATTCCTCTAATATGTAAAATTTCTATTGAACCCAAATTATCATATAATTGCAACAATGGTCTTGCTCTTACAGGTATAATTAATCTGCCAATTAAAAATTTTATTTGATTACATATCATTACATGATATTCAATAAATAATTATTAAACTAAGAGGAAATATGCCAAGATTTATATTAAATGCTATTGGCCTTATGTGCGGTACATCAAAAGATGGGATTGATGCCGTTTATAATAGAAACTAATGGTGATGATTACATAAAAACTATTGCCGGTAAATCAACAGAATATCTAAATATTTTTTCTATTGCTCTAAGGGCTGCTGAATACTCACTTTAACAAACCAAAGGAAATATAGAACTAGCTAAAATAAATTTTGATAAATATCTATACGAATACATAGATAAAATTACTAAAATAATTCCACTGAAGAAGTTATAGATTCTTTAAAACAATATTTAGGTACCAATATATCCATTGATAATATTACTGAACATTATACTTTATTATGCAATAATCTTATCAAAGATTTATTAAATGAGAATAGTAACCAAAAAATAGATGTAATTGGTGATCATGGAATCACATTATATCATAATCCCCAAAATTCCATTACTATTCAAATAGCCAACGGTTCAATAACTAGCAAAATTACAAAATACTATAGTAATTAATGATTTTCGTATTAACGATGTTAAACATGGTGGGCAGGGAGCTCCTCTTGCACCCATTTATCATCAAGCTCTTTTAGCAAAATCTGTATATGAAAACCGGGTAGTTGTTAATCTTGGTGGCACAGCAAATAAAAAAATCCTGATAACAAGCTTGTAGGATTCGATACAGGCCCTGCAAATGTCTTTTTAGATTGGTTATTAGGACATATACAAAAGGACAATTACAAATGAATAAAGATGGTAGTAATAGTCTTTCAGGAGAAATTATTCCAGAATTTCTAGAAAATCTAAAAAATAAAGCTATTAATTATTCAGGAGAAAATTATCTAGAAAAATTACCTCCTAAACTCCTAAATTCCTATATATTAAGTAATTATAATGATATTAATAGTTTGGTAAAAGAAGACTATAATTTCAATGACGTTTGTTCAACCTTATCAGCATTTACCGCTTATTGTATTATAAAAGGCATAGAGTTAGTTAAAACTCCTATACAAACATCATTACCTGTGAAGGTAGGTCTAAAAACCTAGCAATAACATATTACCTAAAATTCTTTGCACTAGATTTATTAAAAGCTACTATTAACACTATATCTGCAGATGAAGCAGGACTAAGTTCTAAATATATGGAAGCCGAACTTTTTGGATATATCTGGCTGTTAAATCATTACACGGTGATCCAATAACCTTCCCTGGAACTACAGACTGTACGAAACCACTCAAAGGCGGACACTGTTATGTACCAGATCTTAGTGAAATCTCTAACAACACTATTGAATTATTAAAAAACAATCCAGATATATTAGATGGATATACTGATATTCAAGTACTAGGCAATATTTAAGACAACCTACCTTGTACTAAATTAAACGAAATATTGATTAGACTCTATTAAAGTCTAATCAATAATCCCTTCTCTCCGGACTATGCCAACTTTTTAAATAGGTATTGGCAACACGCTATTATCTATTAACAAAACATTCTCTGCGTTTCTTTTATCTGCAGAGTTAATAAAATTAAAACTACCTGTTATCACTTTACTTTTATCAATTATCATAATTTTATTATGAGCAATACCAGGTACCTTATAGCTACCTCTATACCAGCTCGTTTTAATTCCTGAATTTTAGAATAGCGATCTTTTAAATTACTACGATCTAATAATACCCTTACACGCACCCCATTTTGTTTAGCTTGAACTAATTGGTCAACTATTTTTTGTGATGTTAAACCAAATGCCTGAACATGTATAGTTTCTTTAGCTTTAGCAATTTCTCTAGCTATTAGCGATCCACAACCAGATGGCGGAGTAAAACAAACATTTATGCTATTGGTATCAGCAGCATGAGTACCATGCCAAGCAGCTGTAGGATAATACATTTTATGATAACCTACCCCTATTCCTATACCAGATAGGAATGACATTATTATAAAAGGTAATTTGCTTTTTTTAGCTATTTTTTTCATTTTTATGCTGATGATCTGTTATCTTTCAATTTTTGAAAATCTGCTCCAGCATGGTAGGACGACCTAGTTAACGGACTAGCCGATACCATTAAAAAACCCTTTACTCTTGCTACTCTTTCTAAATATTTAAATTCTTCTGGAGAAACATATCTAGCTACTTCTGCATGTTTTTTAGTTGGCTGTAAATATTGCCCAATAGTTAAAAAATCTACCTTAGCTTCCCTTAAATCATCCATTACCTGAATAACTTCTTCATTTGTCTCTCCAAGGCCAACCATCATACCTGATTTAGTAAAAATATTAGGGTCTAGCTTCTTTATACTATGTAATAAACTTAATGAATTATAATATCTCGCTCCAGGTCTAATGGTCTTATATAGAGAAGGCACTGTTTCAACATTATGATTAAATACATCTGGTTTAGCTTTTGCAATTATTTCGGCCACCCCTTCTTTCTTAAGGAAGTCTGGGGTTAAGATTTCAATTGTAGTATTAGGAGCGACTTTTCTTATTTCCTTTATACATTCCGCAAAATGGCTAGCTCCTCCATCCTCTAAATCATCACGATCAACTGAAGTAATTACCACATGCTCAAGACCTAGTTTCATCACCGCCTTCGCTAATCTCTCTGGCTCATGAGGGTCTAATAAATCAGGACGCCCTGTTGCTACATTACAAAAACGACATGCTCTAGTACAAACTGAGCCTAAAATCATCACTGTAGCATGTTTTTGCGCCCAGCATTCTCCTATATTAGGACATGCCGCTTCTTGACAAACTGTACTTAACTTTAATTCTTCTATTAAATTTTTTGTACTATGATATTGAGAAGAATTAGGAGCTTTAACTCTAATCCAATCAGGTCTTTTTAAAGTTTTAGCTTCCTCTATCTTAATTACATCAACCATATAATAACATATTTATTATTCTTTTTACTAAGTTAGCATTTTAGATAAGTTAACACAAATTGCCAATATAAATAATTCTATTGGCTTTAGCATTTATTTTTAACTATTTATCCTAACCTATTGATATTCACGCTTTTTCAATTATTTTAAGCAAAAATAGTTATTTAAAAAATTTTTTTGCACTTTTGCCCCTCTAAAGCCTGTTACTATATGCTCTACAAGGTGGAATTTTGGTGAATTTTGATACCCTAATTTATATCTTGTTGTAACAATATCTCAATAAATGTTTTTAAAAAAAGAGCTAAAAAATACATTTTTTGCATCAATGGCTTCTAAAACCTTTTACTATCAGCTCTCCAAGGGAGCGGTTATACTGGTTTTATCGATTTCTTATAGGTTTTTATTGTGTTTTTAATTTATACTTAGCCATACAAGAATAATATCTTAAAATATTTAAGCGCTAAGATATTTCTTTTCCATGCAACAAGCCTAAACTTCCTCACAATGATGTGAGGCAGCTTAATGCAATAAAGTGGTGACGTAGGATATCATGCGTCAGTTTATTTCAGCATAGAAATATCTAATAGATCCTGAAACAAGTTCAGGATGACTTAAATTTCAATACCACCAACTTATTGCATTAAGCTATATATGAAATTTTTTAATATGACATTCTACTTAAAGTTACCAATTAACTTATTAAGTAGAATAAAGAGTATTAAGATGTTTGTACTTGCGCTTGATATTCTGTATTTAAGGATTTAACTGCATATATCCATAATAATACGATAACAAAGAATACGCCAGCAAAGTAAGGAGTAGCTTCAACAAAAGTAAATGAAGGCAATAACATAAAGAATGTTGATTGAATTATACCGCCACCTGATTTACCAAATCTTCCACCGATAACTTCTACTGCTGCTTGTCCTTTTGTTCTTAAATCTTTATCAAGAGGAATATAAGCCATATTTTTAGTAGAATCAAATAAGGAATATTTTGTTGCTTTACTTAAAACATTTTGAATCATACCAATCATTACAGCAGCAGCTAAAGGACCAGATGATAATATACCTGTAAGATGCTGAGCAATAATATTATCAAAGAAAATGAAGGCAAAGAAAGCTATACCTGTAATTAACATCATTAAAGGTGTAATCATAGCAGCAGTAAACCAAGATACTCTTCTTAAAATGTTACTACCAACAACCATAAATAATATAGCTGCAATACCTTGCCATAGTTGGAATTGCCCCATGTACATAGTATATTCTTCTTTTGTCGGGTATACTTGTTGGATTTTTGATTTCCATACACCTTCTACAAGATTTACTGAAACGCCATAAGCTAAAACTAACATAGCTATAAGACCTAAATATTTAGATGTAAGAATCATTTTGAAACTTTCACCCAAAGATAATTTAATTTTACCTTTTTTTCCACCTTTATGAGCTGTTGGATCATATAAGTTAGGATCAGTTAAAACATTTTTATTCATCCATCTGTATAATAACATGATAATTATTCCACTAATTATCATAATTAGCAGTAAAGGAACAAATTTTATATCTTCGCTAACTATTTGAGTTTCTTTATGCAAGAAATAACCAAGTATAAGAGCTGTTACAGGCAGAGCTAGGTTAGCTAGCAAACCATACATTGAATAGTGACGTTTAGCTTCATCTGTTTTAGTAATTTGGTTAGCAAACTGCCAAAATAGCAAGCTAAGCATCATACTTCCCCAAAGCTCTGACATTGCATAAAATGAAGCATAACTCCATTTACCAATTATTTTGATAAACCATTTGAAGTTAGGATAATCATTACTTAATGCGTTTATTGTTTCAGGATTAGGATGAACTAAATCTGGGTATGGATATAATAGGAAGGTAAACAAAGCAAAATAAGCAATGAAAAAACCGGTAATTGTATAAAAAACATTTTCCTGTTTTAATACATCGCAAAGCTTTACATAGACCACCATAGCAATAACTGCTACCGGTAAAACTATATAGGTCTTTAAGAAGCTTATCGCCTCAGGACCAATAGCTGTTACAACAAAGCCATCTTTAATAGATCTAAGAGTAGAGTAATTTAATAAAATACAAAACATCATAGCTGCCATTGGCAAGAATTTTTTATTCTCATGACATTCTATTGGCCAAATTACTCTTCTCATCTCTGAGAAGAAACTGTTATTCTCTACTTTATCCATAATATATTTAATAGATTATTAATATCTTGGCATTATATAGAAATGCACCTAAAAAGTCAAATTAGATTAATTTTTGTTTAACATTCAAATGTTGTACATCAATTTTTAATATAATAAATCATCTTGTTTTTATACTTTTTCAAAAAGTAAAGGATTTTACATTACCAGAAAAATTTTAAATTTATATTTGATTATCATATAACAATAGAAGAATGATGCTTGGGAGTATATGAAGATAGACTATTCTATCATAATTTGGAGAAAATATAAGAAACTGGAGCGGGTGAAGGGATTCGAACCCTCGACTTCGACCTTGGCAAGGTAGCGCTCTACCCCTGAGCTACACCCGCTTATAATGCACAAGTAAGTCATAAATATAAGAAAATACTATTAAAAGATCAAGAGAAATATTTATAGTTAGTATAAATTAGATGAAAATTGTATAGTAACGCGGCTATAGAAAAGCAAAATCGATGTCATTCTAGCTACGGAGAGAATCCAGTAAAAACTCTTAGTCATCCCAAACTTGTTTTGGGATCTCATAACAGATGCTGAAATAAATTCAGCATGACACCTCTGATACTTTTTCTAGATTCTCGCTTCCTCGGGATGACATCGATATATTAAGTATAACGAGCTTATCTACGGTTTTCGTCTGAGTTTTTACCTATTTGACCTCCAATAAGCGCTCCAGTAACGGCACCTAGCCCTGTTCCTACTGCTCGTCCTGTACCTTTTCCGAATTGGGCCCCTATTACAGCTCCAGTGGCTCTCCACCAAGCAAAGTACCTGCACCTTGTCTATTTACTTGACCGGCACACGATTGAAGTATTGTTGCAGCTAGAATAATAGTGATAATTTTATGTATTAATTTCATAAGAACCACATCTTTAATTTTAATAAATCTTCACCATATTCTTAGTATAAGCTTGCAATTTATTTTAAGTCAATTTTTAAAGGATAGAAATAGTTAATAACTAATACTATTTTGTCAACATGAACAGTACTGTTATTAGAATGAAAAAATTATTAAAAAATGGGATATGTAATAGGTGTCATGACGAGGAACGTTAGCGGCGTGGCAATCTCATGAGAGAGATCACCACGCCGGACTTACAGTCGGCTCGTGATGACGCGATATGTTAACATCCTAGGAATTACCGCCGTAGCTAGAATGACATCTTTATTTAAGGTTATTTCTACACCCCGTGACGTTCTATAATTTGCCCTTTTATTGAGGCGATGGCTTTAGCTGGATTTAAGCCCTTAGGACAAGTTTTTGTACAGTTCATGATTGTATGGCAACGGTATAATTTAAAAGGATCTTCCAGAGCGTCTAATCGTTCCCCAGTATGTTCATCCCTAGAATCAGCAATCCATCTATAAGCTTGTAATAAAATTGCCGGTCCTAAATATTTATCACCATTCCACCAATAGCTTGGACAGGAAGTAGAGCAACACGCGCATAAAATACATTCATACAAACCATCGAGCTTTTCTCTGTCCTTTATAGATTGTAACCTTTCACTATTTGAAGGAACGGGGCTATCAGTTTTTAACCAAGGTTTTATTGACTGATATTGGGCATAAAAGTGAGACATATCTGGCACTAAATCTTTTACCACTTTCATATGTGGCAAGGGATATATTTTTATATCCACAGAAATCTCTTCAATAGGTTTTATACAGGCTAGAGTATTAGTTCCGTCAATATTCATTGCGCAACTACCACAAATTCCTTCACGACAAGAACGCCTAAATGTTAAAGTAGAATCTATTTCATTCTTTATCTTAATTAAAGCGTCAAGAACCATAGGACCTGTCTTTTGCAGATCCAATTCATAAGTATCTATTCTAGGATTATCACCAGAATCTGGGTCATACCTGTAAATTTTAATATTACGCGGTTTTGCTGGCTCTCCAGAAGATTTATGCGTTATGCCTTTATGGATTTTTGAATTCGGTGGTAGTCTGAGTTCAGCCATTACCTATCCCTCCAATACTGAATCAACTTTGTTATCAATAAGACTATCTTCTTGTAATTTTTTATCCTTTTTCTCAGCTGCTTTATTAGCTTGAGGAAATGAATTTTCAGCTTCAGAATTTAATTCTCTATTGCTTAATAAATTTTTTATTTGTTGTCCTGTTAATGTTTCATATTCAATTAACTTTTCCACTAATAAATGAAGTTGGTCAATATGTTTAGTCAATATATCTTTTGCTAAATTATAACCTTTTTCAATAATTTTCTTTACTTCTTCATCTATTAATTCTGCGGTATGGGTAGAATTATGATTATTTCCACCTCTTGTGTACATATCTTCATTAGGTGATCCATGATATACTGGTCCAAGCTCAGCGCTTAATCCCCATTCGGTAACCATGGCTCTAGCCATTTGAGTTGCCATTTTAATGTCTGAAGAAGCTCCCGAAGTAACCTTACTAGGACCAAAAATAATTTCCTCTGCTACCCTACCAGCCATAGCAACTGCAATATCCGCCTCCATTTTATCACGAGGCATAGAAAATCTGTCGTTTTCAGGTAGTCTCATTACCATTCCAAGCGCCCTACCTCTAGGAATAATAGTTGCTTTATGAATTGGATCAGAAGCAGGACAATGCAATCCAACCAATGCATGACCACCTTCGTGATAAGCAGTTAGCTTTTTTTGCTCATCAGACATAGCCATGGAGCGTCTTTCTACACCCATAAGAACTTTATCTTTCGCATCTTCCAATTCTTGCATAGTTACTTCCTTTTTCCCCTGACGAGCTGCTATTAGAGCTGCTTCATTAACAAGGTTAGCAAGCTCTGCTCCAGAAAATCCAGGAGTTCCTCTAGCGACAATTCTTGGAGTAATATTTTGAGCGCATTTTACTTTCTTTAAATGTACCTGTAAAATTTGCTCTCTTCCGTCTATATCAGGGTTAGGCACTGTAATTTGGCGATCAAATCTTCCAGGTCTTAGTAATGCAGAATCTAATACGTCAGGTCTGTTAGTTGCGGCAATAATAACTACCCCTTCATTATCATCAAATCCATCCATCTCTACGAGCATTTGGTTTAAAGTTTGCTCTCTTTCATCATTACCACCACCCATGCCGATTCCTCTATGGCGTCCTACGGCATCGATTTCATCAATGAAAATTATACATGGAGCGTTACGCTTGCCTTGTTCAAACATATCACGTACACGACTTGCGCCTACCCCAACAAACATTTCAACGAAATCAGAACCAGATATACTAAAAAATGGGACATTTGCTTCACCAGCAATCGCTTTTGCTAGAAGAGTTTTACCTGTTCCAGGAGATCCTATAAGCAAACATCCTTTAGGAATTTTACCACCAAGTCTTTGAAACTTGTTTGGATCTCTAAGGAAATCAACAATTTCATATAATTCTTCTTTAGCTTCGTTAATACCTGCAACATCTTTAAAGGTAACCTTGGGTCCTTTATCTGAGATTAATTTTGCTTTAGATTTCCCAAAACCCATTGCCTTGCTTCCACCCTGCATTTGACGCATAAAGAATACCCAAACGCAGATCAAGAATACCATTGGAAACCATGAGACAAATATACTGAATAAAGAATTCATCTTAGTATCAGGCGGGATTACTTCAATATTAACGCCATTACTATTGAGCCTATTAACAAGATCAGGATACTCTGGAGCATAGGTTGAAAAATTCATGCCATCATTTAGTATACCATCAATAGTTCTACCTTGAATTTTGATAGAAGTAACAGATTTATCATCTACTTTAGCTAAAAAATCCGAAAAAGCGATATTGTTTCTTCCTCCCAAAAAGCTATCGCTTTGGAAAGTGTGGAAAACAATCATCATTAACATGAAAATTGATACCCAAATGATAATATTCTTACCTTGATTATTCATTATAAACTAACCTAACAGAAATGTGTAAAACGTGATATAAAGTTGGGGTTAAAATAAACAGAAATTTCTTCCCTTAAACTATTATCATTATAGTATGATAGATGGGGTGTGGCTATAACTTTTTCAAGTATTTTGATTACAGGTAAGGTGAATAAGATTGAAATATGACTATTAAAACTTATATTTTTTAAACTAGTTAAATCTAGATTATCCTTAATATTAGAATAATCTTTTATTGTTAAATTACTAATATAATATTTCTCATTTTTTAGTAAGCTAGGCTTGTTCACCTTAAGAATAAATCTATTATCCCAACTATAATAATCATTTGAGTATAACACTACATCTTCAGGTTTTTTCCGACCAAACTCTCTATAAATTACCAAATTACTATCGCTTTTTTTTAATACGCATCCATGTAATGTTTTAGTAAAATTAGCCTGCTGTTGCAATAAAGTAACTATATTATTTATTGAATCTGACCTACCACTATAATTCTTGCCACTAATAATGATTAATATAAAGCTAATTAGCTGATATTTAATTTCATCAGAAAATATTATTAGTTTTGATAAATCTATAATAGAAAAGCCAAAATCATAAGTTTTTACTGATTCAGCAATACAAACAATAAATTCCGACTGTAAATTCTCCTCTACTTGTTTATTTATAGCTTGTAATTGGTTAATTATTTGATCTTTTTTATCTATCCCCTCTGTAACTAGCCTTTTTCTAACAACATTTCTTGTATATTTATTAGACGAATTAGATTCATCCTCAAACCATTTTATATTATTTTCAACTAAATAGTTAACTAATGATTGTTTTGAGATATTAAATAATGGTCTAATAATTCTAACATTATTAAACCAATTAATATTACTACTGCTAAGACCAAAAATACTACTTTTCTTCTTTAATCTCATACAATAATTTTCAATATAATCATCGAAATGGTGAGCTGTAAAAATAGTTAATATATCTAATTTTAGACATAGTTCCGTCATTAATTGATAACGAGCCTCTCTAGCTCTTTCTTGTAAATTAGCAAAATTATTTTGGTGATTAAAATGCAGAGTGTAATGTTCATATCCTAATTTATGACTTAAATTTCTAACATATTCATTTTCCATCTTAGATTCTGGACGTAAATTATGGTCGACAGAAATTACTATTAAATTAACATTATTATCCTTTGCCCATTGATGAGCAAGCATTAATAAAGTTATAGAATCTGATCCGCCAGATACTGCAAGAGCAATATTCTTAATATTTTTATCTATTAATTTATAGAGGTTATTTTGGAATTGTTGATAGATCATTGATTAATCCATTCTAACCCTAAATGATTAACTAGGGTTAGATATATATATTATTTTTTATCTTTATTATCCTTATTATCTTTAGCTTCCTTATCAGAATTGCAGTTACTATTTTCTTGATCTTTCTTTAAAGCTAAAATTCTTTTTTTATATTTTTGCTCTTCCGCTAAATAATTTTGAGCTTCTTGAGACATTTTTCTGTATAATTCACGTTTTCCCTTATTAATTTCAGCAATCTTTACCCTATAATTCTTCACTTCCTCTCTGATATTTACCGGTATTTTTCCGGCATAGGAATTAAAATCATTAATAATTTTTTGCAATTCATCATTAGAATTATTTTTATTTACTGTTTTAGTAGTTGAATCACTATTAGATGAGCTAGCAAAACTATTAAAATTTAGCAATAATAGACCCATTACTATAGGGATGATATGTTTAATATTCTTTGTCATTACATCTCCTGAAATATTAATTATTAAGATTATAATATTTGCAAAATTAGCAAACCACTATTATTTTTTAGCAAAAACAAATTAATATAATAATGATAACACCTTTTAGTCAATCAAAAGTTACATATAAAATCTCTTTTTATACCAAATATAGCAGCGTTGATCTTTTTGATGAATTACCTATCGAAGATATTTTAAGTATATCCACTTACGAAATCGAATCAAAAACTATTGACGCCGCGCCAGATGATATATGGCGCTACGAAATTTATTTAAGCGCAAAACCTAATTTTTCTTTAATCAAAAAACAAATTTTAGATTTTGCAAGTAACCATAACATAGATATTCCCAAAGATATAATAATAGAAAAAGTAGAAGATAGAGACTGGGTTAGCTTTTACCAAAGTCAATTAAAACCATTTGAAATAGGAAAATTTTTTATTAGCTCAAATCTTCATCAAAATTTATGTCCAAAAGATAAAATAGGAATATTTATTGAAGCATCTAGAGCATTTGGTACAGGTAGTCATGAAACAACTTCTGGATGCGTTGAAGCGTTAGAATTTTTATCTAGCTGTGTGTCTAGTTTGATAAAATAATAGACATAGGTACTGGTAGCGGAATATTAGCCTTTGCAGCTGAAAAATTATGGCCTAAAGCAAATATTGTTGGTTGTGACGTTGATGAGGTAGCAGTAGAAATTGCTATAGATAATGTGAGTATTAATAATTCTAGAGTAGATTTTTATCAAAATAATATCGGAAAAATATTATCAGAAAATAATCAAAACGCTAAATTTGATTTAATCATTAGCAACATTTTAGCTAATCCACTCATTGAACTAGTAGATCAAATACAACAAATGTCTAATCATGGCGCATATATTTATATTGTCAGGGTTTCTTGATTATCAGCAACAGCTTTTAATTTCTGTATATAATAAACACGGCTTTGAATTAAAACATACTATCAAAAAAATTTATGGATAATATTAATTATGCAATATATAGCTAATCCTATTAAAACGGTTATGAACAATAATCTTTTTAAAAGCTACTAAAATCCCCTAACAACGTCATGCGTCAGTTTATTTCAGCATCTAAGATCTCGAAACAAGTTCGGGATGACATTATGTATCAATTTTATATAAAATTAGCCATACCTCACTAATTTAATAAATTAGTGAGGTAATTTTAACATCATTATATATGTATTGCTTGGCCATAAGCTTGTAATACTGATTCCGCCATCATTTCTGATAAAGTTGGATGCGGGAAAATAGTATTCATTAAATCAAGCTCTGTACCTTCCATGGTTTTAGAAATCACATAACCTTGTATTAATTCTGTAACCTCTTCTCCTATCAGGTGAGCTCCCAATAATTCCCCTGTTTTTGCATCAAAAATTGTTTTTATTATCCCTTCACTGGAACCATTAACCAATGCCTTACCATTCGCAACAGATGGGAATTTGCCAACTTTAATCTGATAGCCAGCTTTCTTTGCTTGCTCTTCAGTAAGCCCTACGCTAGCAATTTGCGGAGAAGAATATGTACAACCAGCTATATTATTTTTGTTAATAGGATGAGCTTTAAGCCCAGCAATAGTTTCTGCGGCAATGATTGCCTCATGACTAGCCTTATGAGCAAGCCAAGGAGCAGATGTTACATCTCCTATTGCATAAATCCCTTCTTCATCAGTTTTCATAAACTGGTTAGTAATAATATGTCCCCTATCTATCTTAACCTTAGTCTTCTCCAAATTAAGGTTTTCAACATTACCAACTATGCCAACTGCCATCAGTAAAGTTTCAGCTTGTAGTTTTTCTTTCTTTCCACCTAACTCAACTTCAATTGTAATGTTATCTTTATTTTTAGTATGGCTTAATAATTTAACGCCTGTATGAATTTTTATTCCTTTTTTCTCAAAGATCTTTCTCGCCATTGAAGAAATTTCTTCATCCTCAGCTTGGAGAATCCTATTTTGAGCCTCAATTACTGTTACATCAGTTCCTAAAGTGTTATAAAATGACGCAAACTCTATACCAATAGCTCCTGAACCAACGATAATCATTGATTTAGGTAATTTATCTAAAACCATAGCTTCTTTAGAAGTAATAATTTGTTTGCCATCCGGCTCGAATCCATCCAGAATTCTTGGTCTTGCACCTGTTGCGATTATTATATTTGCTGCTTTAATAGAAGTTTTTTTACCATTATTATCAATTGATAATATTTTATTTGCTTCTAAAGAAGCAGTACCATCTATTACTGTAATTTTATTCTTCTTTAATAAAGACTTAATACCACCTGTTAATTGTCCTGAAATATTTCTAGAACGCTCTACTATTTTCTTTAAATCAAATTTTGGTTCACCTACTATAATGCCATAATCACTAGCATGCTTTATTTTTTTGTATAATTCAGCTGATTTAAGTAACACTTTTGTTGGTATACATCCCCAATTTAAACAAACTCCACCTAAATGCTCTTTTTCAATTAAAACAACTTTTTTACTTAATTGAGCTGCTCTAATTGCTGCAACGTAACCACCAGGTCCACCACCTATAACTGCTACATCATAATTTTCCATTTAGTACATCCATTTTTTATTATAAAATAATCTAACCTTAATTTTAAAAAAGTCTATAAACTTGTTTAAGCCTTGAAGATTGCTAAAAAATATAGTATTAAAAAATTGTCATAGAGAGCAATTTGCGTAGCTATCCCATCTTTTTACTAAACCACTATCAAAACCAACAAGATCAAGCACTCGTGATACTGAATGATTAATTATATCATCAATATTTTTAGGTAAACTATAAAAAGAAGGTATTGGAGGAGCAATAATTCCTCCATAATTTGACACTTTTAACATATTTTCTAAATGACCTGTATGCAAAGGACTTTCTCTAACCATTAAGATTAGTTTCCTACGCTCTTTTAATATTACTCCAGCCGCTCTAGAAATTAAATTATCTTCTAAACTAACTGCAATTGACGAAAGAGTTCTCATACTGCATGGAGCTATTATCATTCCAGATGTTAGAAAGGAACCACTAGAAATTTTAGCTCCAATATCTGCTATATCATAGACATAATTAGCCATCTTTTCTACTTGCTCTATAGTATAATCAGTTTCATGCAATATAGTAAGGCGAGCAGCCTCGGAAATAATCAAATGACTTTCAATATTTAATTTTTGTAAAATCTCAAGCAACCTGATACCGTATATAGCTCCAGAAGCTCCAGATATTGCTATAATCAACTTCTTTTTATCCACATAGTTCATAGTTATATTTTTTCCTTTTAAACTATATTTTCTTATATTAAAATAGATGCTAGGCTTTAAAGAGTCTTTCGTTTTTTGTTCTTAACTAAGATCTCTTATCATGCGTTAGATAAGAAATCTATCAATCATGGAGTAAAACAATGAATCTAGCCAATCATATACAAAAATTACAAAAAAAGCATGATGATTTACAAGAATTTATAAAATACGCCTTTTTACATTTTCAAGATGATATTAAAATCAAGCAACTAAAGAAGCAAAAACTAATATTAAAAGATAGAATTTTGTCCCTATATACAAAATTCACCAAAAGTGAAATATAGCTAAAAAATATTGTTATTTATTCAACTATTAAAAAGCTTAAGAGAATTATTATGTTAACATTCAAAATTGATCGTGTTATAGCCGCCTTTATACTTGCTATTGGAATTGCTTTAGCTGGTTACTTTATAGGCAACGCTTTTTTCAAATCAAAATCCCTAGATAGATATATAACTGTTAAAGGGCTTGCAGAAAAAGAAGTTGTATCTGACCTTGCTACATGGCCAATTACTATTAAAGCAACTGGTAATAATCTTACGGAAGTTAATGAAAAAATTGAATCAGATCGTAATATTCTAGTTAGCTTTTTAATAGAGCAAGGATTTAAACAGGAAGAGATAGATTTTGGCAATTATTCAGTTACTGATTTATTAGCACAAACCTATCGTAATAATAATTCTGAAGATTATCGTTATATAATCACTTCTACCACTATCTTAAAAACTTCTAACGTAGAACTTGCTAAAAAAGTAACAAAATTACAAAATATATTAGTACAAAAAGGTATAGCACTCGGATCTGAAGGCTATAATCCATCAGATTATAACGGCCCATCCTATGATTTTACAAAATTTAACGATATAAAGCCAGAAATGCTAGAAGAAGCTATTAAAAACGCGCGTAAATCAGCAGAAAAATTTGCAGAAGATTCTGGTAATAAACTTGGTTCCTTAAGGAAAGCTAATCAAGGTGTATTTCTAATTAGTGCTACCGATAGAGGCGAAGGCGCCGATGAATATGCTAATTCAGTTCTTGCAAAAAGAAGTATACGCAAAAAAATACGTCTAGTTACTACTTTAGAATATTCTTTAAAAGACTAAAAATTTTTACATAAAAGAAATTAGGTTTTGAATTCTTCTCATTACCTAATTCCTTGACAATATCGATGTAATAATATATAAATTCTCAAACCTAAAGTTAAAAATCATTTAAGAAATATATCTTAAGTTTTTTTTTTGTCTTAGGAAATATTGATTATGCCCAATTCGCGGTCAAACTCATTTAAAGGTAAATTAAGGACTATATTCTGGCCAATTCATAATCATGAACTTGGTAAATTTATTCCTATGGCCGGATTAGTGTTCAGTATTTTATTTAACCAAAATATATTAAGAATTTTAAAAGATAGTATCTTAATTTCTGAAATTAGCGCTGAGGTAATAAGTTTTACTAAAGTTTACTGCGTAACTCCTGCTGCTGCATTATTTGTTATCGTCTATGCTAAAATGATTAATCATTTTAGCTTTGACAAAATTTATTATTATTTAATTAGTTTCTTTATTGGATTTTTTACTATTTTTGCTTTTGTAATTTATCCAAATGTCCATGTTTTTCATGTTAATAATGACTCGCTTACCAATATGATGGCAAGTTACCCACATCTTAAGTGGTACATCGCCTTAGTTGGCAACTGGAGCTATGTTATTTTCTATACCTTATCCGAACTTTGGCCAAATATATTTTATATATTACTTTTTTGGCAATTTGCAAACGAGCTTACAACTACTGAAGAGGCCAAACGGTTTTATACCTTATTTTCATTATTTGGCAATTCCTCTTTAGTTCTTGTAGGCTTCTTAATGATGAATTTATCATCAGAAGATACTATCGCTAAACATTTTTTTAATATTACCGATAATAAAATTACTCTTGTACAAATATCAACGGGTTTAGTCTTAATTTCTGCTATTGTCTCATGTTTTCTTGTAAAATTTATTGCAAAAAACGTTTTCACTAATCCAACATTCTATGTCAAAGCTAAAAGTGGTAGATCTACCAAAAACAGAATGGGAATAGTTGAAAGCTTTAAATATATAGCTAAATCAAAATATCTCTGGCTAATGCTAATTTGTTCAGCAGCTTTTGGTCTATCCATTAATTTAGTGGAAGCAGTCTGGAAAGCAAAAATTAAAGAATTATACCCTACCGTAAATAGCTACGCTGAGTTTAATGGCTTATACATTCTTTGGACTGGTGTCGCTATTATGGTAATGACTATAATTGGCAATAACATAATGCGAAGTCACAGCTGGTTTGTTGCCGCAGTAATTTCACCTGTCATAATAATGATCACCGGAACGTTATTTTTTATCTTTATTATCTTTGATCAACAAGTCTTATCATTATTTGATAGCGCTATGCTAATGACACCGCTAGCCCTTGCTGTATCAATTGGCGCTGTACAAAATATTCTAGCAAAAGGGGCTAAATATTCTATTTGGGACACTTCAAAAGAAATGCTCTATATACCTCTGGATAAAGAACTAAAAACAAAAGGTAAGGCTGCTGTTGATGTAGTTAGCTCAAAAGTAGGCAAATCTTCTAGTGGATTAATTCAATCGATTATTTTTACCTTAATTCCAACAGCAACTTTCACTTCTATTTCTCCATTGCTAATGGTTGTATTTGTTGCCGTATGTATATTATGGATTTACTCTGTAAGGAAAGTCTATTTTGAATATACAAAAGTTGTTTAGATTAGATCAAATTTATATATGATGGTATAACAGTAGGACTTATTACTATATTTGTATGGATAATCTATAATGCCATTTTTCACACTAACAATGTCATTCCCGCGAAGGCGGGAATGACATTGATTTTCCATAGCACATACCATATCCATATAATTTTGATCTGCATCCAATTGCTGTTTATAATTTGATTGCAATATTCCACTAAAATATTCAGCCACACAGCCAGAACCATAGCTATAAAAACCTATTTGAGAACCACTATAATCACCTTCTCTATTATCCAATAGAGAAACTAAGCTAATATATAAAGCAGCCGAATAACTATTACCGATAACTCTACTATAACCCCGATTATGGATAAGGAATAGAGAGGAAGGAAGGTTGCAAGAGTTATTAAACCTTATATAAATAGGGCACTGAAGGAGTAAAATAAAGGTTTAATAACATGTGTAAATATACTACAATATTTTGTATAGTCGATGAATTTTGTAAAATTTATGAGAAATGGGTAAAACATCAATTGCTGAAAAGTAATAAGCAAAGATTTAGAGAAGTTAAGCTTTCCTTAAGTGAAGAACTCTCAATAATGATTTTTTACCATTTTAGTGCATATAAACATTTAAAAGCTTATTACCAAAACTTTATTATTAATGGTAATTTGTTCAGGAATCCACCTTGTTATGAGAGATTTGTTCAGCTTATTCCTTCATTATTTCTGCCATTGATTGTGATGTTACATTACTTAAGTGGAAAAAGAACGGGAATTTATTATGCAGATTCCACACATTTTGCAGTATGTAAAAATATCAGAATTAATTCTAACAGAACTTTTAATAATCTTGCAAAAAGGGGACGTAGTTCTGTCGATTGGTTTTTTGGATTCAAGCTTCATATGATAATCAATGATAAGGGAGAAATTATTGCTGTTAAAATTACCAAAGGTAATGTTGATGACAGAATTGCATTTGAAGCAATGGTTATCAAAAAAGGTCTAAAAGGTAAGTGTTATGCTGATAAGGGGTTTATTTCAGAAAAAATGTTTACAAAACTTTATAAGCAAGGTTTAATAATAATTACCGGTATAAGAAAGGATATGAAAAACTATTTATTACCTCTTTTGGATAAAATCCTTTTAAGGAAGAGATTCATTATCGAAACCATTTTTGGCTACATAAAAGAGAATTTTAATATTACTCCTTCCAGACATCGATCACCTATTAATTTCTTTACTTCTCTATTCTCTGCTCTTATTGCTTACCAACTTAAACCTAATAAACCATGTATTTCTTATCCATAATCGGGGTTACTATAATTTAAAGCTGGCAGTACTTGTTGTTTTATTTGTTGCTCACTTAAGTTAACTTGATTAAAGTTTACTAGCTTAGTATGAGCCTTTTCTACTAAACGCGGAATTGGCGTATGATAACAATAAAAATCATGATCTTGAAACTGGCGATTTGATTGTGTTTGATAATGCCGCCATGTTTCTTCTAAAGCATGGAAATACATTTCTGTGGAAAACTTACCATCTACTAAATAATTAGGACGCCAAAAATCCATAATATCATAGTATACATCCCTCGTTCATGGTTTATTACTAATAAACGTGGGAGTTTTTGTTACTAAGAACGCCATTGCTCCACAACCTTGCGAGGATTCTTCCGCTGTATTTAGTTGATAACGCGATATATCTGAAGCAACGACTAGTATCTTAGAATCTGGTTGCCTTTGTACTAAACCTATACATTTGCAAAGCTGCTGTAGAACTATAACAAGCTTGTTTGAGCTCCACTACTCTACAACGTGAGGGGAAAGTTTTAATAATAGCTTATGGAAGATAAATACCCACTGTTTTTGATTGATCTATACCTATCTCAGTTGCAAATAACAACGTATCAATATTATCAGAACCCACTTTTTCTAAAATTCGTTTAGCAGCGTTGGAAGCTAAAGTTACTATATCCTCATCAGGAGGTGTAACACTCATTTCATATTGGCCAAGCCCAATATGAAACTTATTAATATCTATTTGCCTAGTTCAATGAGATCAAAATAATAGCTAGAAGTATAAAAACTAATTGCGTCAATGCCTATATCCATATTTATTTTCCAGTACGTTCTAATTTAATATGGCTTCTCATTAATTCACCTTGATTGGTTTGAGCGGCAAGCAATGATAATTCTCCACAAAATACTGTTGCAGCAGTAATAACAGCTAATCTACAAGCATTAGCTCCAGGAACGCGATTTTCTTTACATCCTAATTTAACAAGATTTTCTTCTACAAAGGGCAAATCTTTGCCATTACCTACCGTCCCTACGATAACATTAGGTAAAGTTACAGAGAAATATAAATCATTATTCCGTACTTCCGCAAAAACTATACCTTGTGAACCTTCTATAATATTAGCTGCATCTTGGACCTGTTGCTAAATATAATCCAAGTAGCATATTAGCAAAATGAGCGTTAGCGCTACGTACTGTTCCTGATAATAAAGTACCTATCAGATTCTTTTTTATATTTAATTGAACGATTTGTTCAGGGGTAGTTTTTAAGACTTCTTTACAAATATCAGATGATATTGACGCTTCAGCCACTACATATTTTCCACGACCTAAAATACCATTAACCGAAGAGGCTTTTTTATCAGTACAAAAATTACCAGATACCGATAGATAATTTAATTCCTAATATTGCTCAAGTATCCATACCATCAAAGCGTCTGCGGCAAGTAACTATATTATGACCAGAAGCGTCCCCTGTTAAAATTTCAAGACGTAAATAAAGTAAGTTACCTACTATTTGGCTATGAAAATTTAATAATTTAGCAAACCGGCTGGTTTTTTCTATAACTATTGCTATTTCTTCCTTACGTAAGCCCAGGTTATGAACTACTTCATTAAGATAAGCGGCATTTGGTCCTTCTACTAGAATAGACCTAGTCATTCGGTTATCAATCAAGCTAACCAACACGCCATTTGATTCTCGAGTTACTTTTGCTCCTCTTGCCGTTGAGGCCCATAAAGGAGTTTCATAGGTAGCAAGAGGAACCATAATATCTTCGTTATTGATCTCTCACCTATAATTTTAATAGGCCCTACTTCCTGCATAGGAATATTAGCAAAATTATTCATAATTTTATTAATTAATTTTTTTATAACTTATGGATGTCATGCTGAACTTGTTTCAGCATCTATTGTAGATCCCGAAACAAGTTCAGGATGAGACTAGTACAGTCTGAAATATATTTTCAACCAAATGGTTTAACTATCATCATAATAACCGCTATTATAATTAAAATTGCTGGTATTTCATTAATAACACGGTAAAATTTTTCGCTGTGAATATTTGTTCCGCTAACAAAATTTTTTCTCCATCTAGCAAGCAACCCATGGAAAATTGTCAGCCCTAAAACCGCGGTCATTTTTATATGAAACCATCCACCTAAAGCTGCCATTCCATACATACAGCTAATTATTATCCCTAAAATATAGGTGATTATCATTGCCGGATTCATAATTAATCTAAGCAATCTACTTTCCATCATCTGAAAAGTTTTATCTGTTTCACTGCCTATTGCAACCCTAGTATGATAAACATACAATCTTGGCAAATATAATAAACCAGCCATCCAAAAAATCACTGATATTACATGAAATGCTTTAAACCATAAATAATAATTAGCCATAATTCTTCCTTAATCTTCAATCAATAATAGAAATACTTTTAAAAAATCCTAAAAATTTATTTTTTTGCACTTTTGCTTCTAAATCCTGTTACTATCAACTCTCCAAGGCAGAATTTTGGGGAATTTTGATATCATTCTTTTCACACTATCGATGTCATTCCCTATTTGATTTAACTTATACAATTAAAATCTCCATGCAATAACGCATATACTCTGATAATTTTATCAATACCAATTATTTATGAACAATATATACAATTAATAAAATTAGAAGGACATATTCTATTATCCGCGCAATTAACTACAGTATTTTCTTCATTTGTGTCGTTATTTACTAATTTTAAGACCATTTTTGCTAAACTAGCAATAAACCACTTATTTACGCCAAGAGCCGGTACTCTAATATATTCTACTACATATTTATTAGCAATATTAAGATAATCTATATCTAGTTCTACCAAAGTTTCAACATGTTCCGAAACAAACGCTATTGGTACTATTATTATAGATTTATTATCGATGCCAGCTTTCTCTATTTCTTCCTCTGTCCTTGGTTCCAACCATTTTAGAGGTCCTATTTTACTCTGATAAATTATTTTATAGTCTAGATCTTTTATGTTAAGCTTTAGCAAAATATTTTCCACTGTCTTCTCTACTTGCCATTGATAAGGATCACCTACTTCTATAACTTTTTGTGGAAGGCTGTGGGCTGAAAATAATATACAATAATTTTGTCTGTTTTTTAATTTCTCTAACGACTGATTTATTAACATCACATGAGCTGTAATAAAATCGTCTTCATATGGGTAGCAACAAAGAGTCTTAAACCTAGGAATAGAGGTACTTTTATAAGATTTATAAGTAGATATAAAATTATCTACTGAAGATTTGGTAGTTGTACTGGAAAATTGCGGATATAAAGGTACTAAAAATATTTCTGAAGGATTATACTCAATTACCTGCTTCACTACTTCTTTAGAATTAGGAGAAGAATAACGCATTGATATAAAAATCTCAAAATCTTCATTTAAAATCTCTTTTAGTTTCTCTGTAAGAACTAATTTTTGCGATTCTGTTTCCTGTAAAATTGGTGATTTATTGCCTATTAAAGAATATAATTTTTGTGATTTTTTCTTTCTAATATTAGATATAAATTTGGCAAATATAAATCTAAAAGGATTAGGAAGGTTGATAATAGCCTTATCCGAAAATAAATTAAATAAAAATGGCTTAACATCTTCTAAACTATTTGGGCCACCAAGATTTAATAATACGATAGCTATCTTTCTTTTTTTTATGTTATTCATTTATAAATCTACATTTGTCACGGTAAAAAGTCATAAAGCTTGCTTGTGGAAATTTCAATCATTAAGTATTCTACATATTTCAAAGTGAAAAGGATGTCATTCCCGCATAAGCGGGAATGACATCGGTTTTGCCTAATACTTAAATTCTCTAACACAATTAACTAATAACTCAACATTTTCAACTGGAGTATTCGGTAAAATACCATGTCCAAGGTTAAATATAAAATTCCTTTCTTTAAAATTTGATACTAATTCTCGCGCTTTTCTTTCTATAGTCTCTTTATTAGAAAACAATACTAAAGGATCTAAATTACCTTGCACCAATATTTCTTTACTCCAAGATTTCATTACATTTACTGGAACATATTGATCCACTCCTATGGCATCTACACCCGTTTCATTAATATAGCTTTCATATAAAAAACCTGATCCTCTTGGAAATCC
The DNA here is from genome assembly GCA_050920655.1 of Candidatus Rickettsia vulgarisii. GTDB lineage: Bacteria > Pseudomonadota > Alphaproteobacteria > Rickettsiales > Rickettsiaceae > Tisiphia > Tisiphia vulgarisii. The sequence goes on from CP133317.1 coordinate 1,310,353, forward strand.
TATAATAGGTAAAGACGGGAATTTTTCTTTTAATGCTCTTACTATTTTCTTAGTGGGCTGAATAACAAATTGATTATATTCCGTTTCTCCTAAGATTCCTGCCCATGAATCAAATAATTGTACTAAATCTGCTCCTGCATTTACTTGTCCAATCAAATGAATGATTGTTTTTTCTGCAAGAAAATCTATTAATTCTTGCGCTAAATTATTATTTTCATAAACAAATCTAGGAGCTATTTCAAAATTTTTCTTTCCTCTACCTTCTAATAAATAAGTCATTACTGTCCAAGGACTTCCTACAAAACCTATTAAAGAAGTAGTATTTGGTAATTTCGCTTTAACTTTGCTAATTATCTCATAAACTTTATTTATTTTTTGACTATCAAAATCCTTAAAATATTTAAAATCTTCTTTTTTTTCAAATTGACGTAATATTGGTCCTACTTGTTCTTCAAATCTTACATCCCAATTAAGGGCATCAGGTAAAACTAAAATATCAGAAAAAGTTATTGCAGCATTAAAATTATATCTTGTTATTGGTTGTAGCGTTACTTCTACTGCTTTATCAACATCGTAACATAATTCTAGGAAGCCTCCAACAGACTTTCTTACTTTTTGATACTCTGGTAAATATCTACCAGCTTGTCTCATTAACCAAATTGGTGTTTGGCTATTATCTTTTTTAAAACTTTGTAGGATTTGATTCATAATGTTACTAATACTTAAATAGAAATATAATATATATATTTATTTTGGTTGATGTATACACGCATAATATGTAGATTATTAAAATAACCACATAGTTATCAACATTTCATAGATCTTTCTAATACGTAAGGATCTAGTGATTATAATTATTACTCACATAATTCATAGAAAAATTTTTTTGTGGATAATCATTCATGAAATATGTGGTTATTATGAGAAAACATGAAAGATAGGTTACACGCAGTTATTTACACACAAAATTATCCACAAAATTATAATTTTGATTTTATAACGCTATAACTATATAGAGTATGCTGCATTGAAGGTAGTTGTTAAATATTTTTATCCTCTGGGAATTGAGCTTAATGAAAAATTATCCACAAAATATGTATAGTATATGAAGAGGTTGACTGTTCATTTAGTTTCTGATTCGTCGATACAGACAGCAAAATATGTTGCTAATACTGCTTTATTGCAATTTAGCAAAATTGAGCCAAAATTATATCATTGGCCGATGATTAGAAATACTTCTTTATTAAAAGAGGTATTAAATAAGATTCATGATAAACCTGGAATAGTACTATATACTATTCTAGATCCTGGAGTAAGGAAGGGATTAACGAAATTTTGTTATAGTTTAAAGATTCCTTGTATTTCTGTTATAGGCAAAATAGTAAAAGAAATATCAGTTTATTTAGGTATAGAAACAGAAGAAAACTTAAGATACGGCCAAGAGTTTGATGAGAGCTATTTTGATAAGATTCATGCTATAGATTATACCTTTAGGCATGATGATGGGCAAATGGTGAATGAATTAGACAAAGCTGACATTATTTTAGTAGGGCCTTCAAGAACTTCAAAAACGCCAACATCTGTCTATTTAGCGTATAATGGCTTTAAAACGGCAAATGTTCCTTATATCCATGGTTATCCATTCTTAAGCCTATTAGAAAAAGTAACAAACCAATTAGTAGTAGGTTTAACTATTAATCCTACTAGACTTATAGAAATAAGAGAAACTAGATTAAATTCTTTACAAGTCCCTACTGATGATACTAGCTATACTGATTATAAAATAGTTCAAGAAGAATGTATGCAGGTAAAACTAATTTGCGAACAAAAAGGCTGGGAAGTAATTGATGTTTCAAGAAGATCTATAGAAGAAACAGCCGCCCTAATAATGAAGAAATATTATGATCGTAAGAAAATAGTTTAGAAAGACTATCAAATAAGTAGCATTGTTGCATTGGGATCTATAATGACATCCTTCATACTAGGTGGGCGAGTGATTTGTTAGGCAAACCACTCGCCATGACGTTTTCTATTAGCGAAGTCCTATCCCTTAACATAGTTTTCTTAATAAAAAGCATAATTAAGCTAATGGCTAGGAAATATAAGGGCATAATATATAATGTCCCATTATGTAAAAACCCCATACCTAAAGTAATTAATGAGATTAAGCAATAATATAAGAAGCCAAATAAGCTGGATGCTGTACCTTTGCGTGCTTATAATTTACTAGTGACAAAGCCAAAGCGTTGCTTGCTGTCATACAAATGCCAAATGCTATGACCATTTGGCTAAATATAGTAACCGCTATCATTTGATAGTTTTCTAATTGTCATATATTATGATGAATAATAGCAATAAAGCTAAAGATTGCAGTTGCAATGGCAATAATATTAAGCCCAAATTCCATAATTTTCACAGAAGAATAATGAGTCTGCAATTTTTTTGATAATATGCCGCCCATCATCATAGCTGCAGCGATTATCATAAAACTAAAACCATATTCTTTAGGTGATAATCCTAAATTTTGAATTAGATAAAATGATCCTTCGGCAAAATAGCCAAAAGATATGCCATTACAGCCAGCAATAATAATACCAAAGCCCATTACTTTATTTATTCCTAATAAGACTTAGTCCAATTTCTAAGATAGAAACTGGTTTACGATTATTTTTATGGAGAGTTTCCGGTAACTTTAATATCACTAAAATCGTTATGGCTATTGCAAAACATATTAAAAATAAAAAGATACTAGCCCAGCCGAAATTTTCTGCAATCATACTGCCAATAACAGGACTAATTGCTGAAAAAATAGCCAATGAGCTACCTACAGAAGAATAAACTTAAAGCTGGGCCGCGTGAAAAGCGTTTCTGGAAATAGCTTGGCCAAGTACACTACCAACGCTACCGCCAAGACGGCTAATCGAAAGCGCCTCAATGGTATTTCCAAGATAACATCCCAAACAACCTAATATAAAGATGATGATGCCGCTAATTACGCAAATCTTGCGGCCAAATTGATCAGAAATCTTACCCCAAAAAAGAGTACCTAGAGCAAATCCAAATAGGTAAATAGTTAAAGTATATTCCACCATTGACTCTGAAGTATGCAAAGCATGGGCTATATCAGGTAAAGATGGGGTATAAACAGTTTCAGAAAATTGTGGGAGTCCTACTATTAGGACAATAAGCCAATTGCTGGTAATATAATATTTGTCATAAAAAATCTCGTATTCAAAAATTAAGTAATAAAATAACCGTTCCCTATTTTCATACCATTCGTCATCACGAGCCGTCATTAAGCCGGCGTGGTGATCTCATGAGCTTGCCACGGTTGCTAACGCAACAACCTCGCAATGACGACGAAAAAACTGGATGGAAGTGGAGTCTTACGACTCCTCGCTATGACTTCACACAAAGAACTTAAATATTCTTATTATTAATAGCGTCCATGCAAGTGAATGTAGCAATTTTTACTATTTCGCTAGCTGATGATCCCATTTGTAGTATTTGTACAGGATACTTAAAGCCATTAATTATTGGACCAATAAAAATACCTCCGGCTAATTCTTGCAATAACTGAGTCGAAATTTTTGCTGAATGTATGCCAGGCATGACTAAAATATTAGCAGGTCCAGATAATCTACAAAATTGATATAAATTACGTAAATTTGGATTGAGAGCTACGTCAGCTGACATTTCACCGTCATATTCAAAATCTAGATTCATATTATCAAGAATTTTAACAGCTTCACGTATTCTATTAGTATTTTCTCTAATTGGATTGCCAAAAGTTGAGAAGGAAAGTAAAGCTACTTTTGGACTCATTCCCATATTTTTAGCTATATTGGCTGTTTGTAGCGTGATTTCTACCAGATCTTGCTCATTAGGTATTTCAGAGATACTATTATCAGCAATAATAATATTATGCTCCTTAGCAATCATAATTGAGTAACCCAAGATTCTTTGATTTTTTTTAGCCTCAATTACTTTCATAATATCGTTTAAGCTATTGTAATAACTCTTTGTTACGCCTGTAACCATACAATCAGCATCACCGCAAGCAACCATAATAGCAGAGAATACATTTCTATCAGTCTTAACTAATCTAGCGCAATCACGATATAAATAGCCTTTACGTTGTAATTTACTGTAAAGAGTATCTATATATTTATCGAGATTATTATTAATGGCGGCATTCATTATAGTAATGCCCTCTAAATGACCATTTATTCCCATTTTATTAAGAGTTGCAGATATTTTATCCGCTCTACCAACTAATATCGGTTTTGCATAAGTGGCATCACGCATCATGATAGCAGCCATAATTACTTCCTCTTCTTCTCCTTCAGCAAATACTATTCTTTGAAGAGGTGAAGCATGAATTTTTTCAAGCAATAAATTCATATAGTGGGAAGTAGGATTTAGTCTACTCTCTAACTCTCTTTTATATAGCTTAAGATCGAAGTCTTTTACTCCAGATACACCGCTATCAATAGCAGCTTTAGCTACCGCAATTGGAATAGTGGTAATTAATCTTGGATCAAATGGAACAGGGATTATATAGTCCGGACCAAAACTCATTTTTCTTCCAGAATAAGCTTTGTAAACCTCATCAGGGACAGGTTGTCTAGCTAGATCAGCTAGAGCGTAAGCTGCCGCTATTTTCATTTCCTGATTAATTGTTGTAGCTCTAACATCTAATGCCCCTCGGAAAATATATGGGAATCCCATAATATTATTAACTTGGTTATTATAGTCAGAACGACCTGTCGCAATAATTGCGTCTACTCTTACTGATTGTATGTCTTCAGGAATAATTTCTGGATCAGGATTTGCCATAGCAAAAATAATAGGATCTTTTACCATTGAAGAAACCATCTCTTTAGTTACAGCTCCTTTAGTTGATAATCCTAGAAATACATCAGCAAATTTCATAGCTTCACTTAAGGTTCGTAAATTAGTATCAGAAGCGTATAATTCTTTCCATTGATTCATACCTTCTTGCCTACCTTTGTAAACAACACCTTTGGTATCGCATAGGGTGACGTTATTTTTATCCACACCAATGGAGACTAGTAGTTCTATGCAAGCTATTGCCGCAGCTCCTGCTCCATTTACTACAATCTTCATCTTATCAAGAGAGCGGCCAGTAATGTAAGCAGAATTGATAAGTCCAGCAGCAGTGATAATAGCAGTACCGTGTTGATCATCATGAAAAACTGGTATCTGCATGCAGCTCTTTAATTTTTCTTCAATTATAAAACACTCAGGCGCTTTAATATCTTCTAAATTAATTCCCCCAAAACTATAGTTAAGATGTTTTACCACATTAACAAATTCATCTGGATCGCTAGTATCTATTTCAAGATCTATAGAATCAATATCTGCAAAATTTTTGAATAAAACTGCTTTACCTTCCATTACAGGTTTTGATGCAGCAGCTCCTAAATTGCCAAGACCAAGAACAGCCGTTCCATTAGTGATAACTGCAACTAAATTACCTCTAGCGGTATATTTATAAACATCATCTTTATTTTTAACTATCTCAAGGCATGGAGCCGCTACACCCGGTGAATACGCCAGAGCTAGATCTTGTTGAGTGACTAAAGGTTTGGTAGGAGTAATAGCAATCTTTCCAGACCTATTTTTTTCGTGATATTCTAATGCTCTAGTGTAATTTATTTTATTCATTTCATCCATAATTCTAACCTAGTTTATAAGCTTATTTTAATTCTAAATTTGAGTGTGTATATTTGAAGGGTTGACGTCATCACGAGCCATCGTAAGATGGCGTGGTGATCTCATGAGATTGCCACAGGAGCTAAAGCTCCCTCGCAATGACGACCGTGCCAATTCTTCAAGTGTAACTTCGTATTTTAAATATTCATTTATCCCCATAAATACATGAGAACAGATAATGACATTACTGAAAAAAGCGTTGAAAAAGTAATAATTGACGCCATAGAATCTGGATCTCCGCCTAACTGCCTAGATAAAACATAGGCAGTACTTGCGCATGGCAGGCAGCTATACAACATACCTACAGATTTAGCGGTTCCAGTAATAGACATTACTGATAAAATAATTACTGTAACAATAGGGAAAATTACTAGTTTAACAACGCTAGTAAGTAATACATTATGAAAAAGATCACCTTTTATAGAAAACTTAAGACCAGCTCCAACATTTAACATACCTATAGCCAAAGCAGCATTAGAAATGCTGGATAAAGTGTTTTTTATACTGAGATGTAATTCTAAATTTGAATAATTAAAAATAAAACCAATAACACTGGCTATAATTAAAGGATTCTGTACTATTAATTTAAGCATTAATATATAGCTAGTTTTAGGACTTTTTGCTAATGAACTATCGGGAACATAATGAGAAAAAACCATCACAGATAGAATATTAGTAAAAATAATCATGTATGATGAAATTACCGATACTATGGCAAGACCAGTATCGTCAAAAAGAGTACGGCTGACAGCAAAAAATATATAACTATTATAACGTATTGTTCCTTGAAACATTGATGTAAATTGAATTTTATCAAAGTCAGTTTTCCTTTGATAAATGACTAATCCAAGAGCAATAATGCAAGTAGAAAGGATTAAAGCAAGAACAAGCTTAATAATAGCAGAAGCGCTTAAATCAGCTACAGAGATATAGTTAAAGAGCATGACTGGAAAAAGGAAAAAATAAGATAATTTTTCTAGCCCTCTCCAAAATTCTTCAGAAGTTAACCATTTCTTTTTGATAATACTACCAAGAAGAGTAATTAAAAAGATAGGTAATGTACTAGAGAAAACTTCATTCATCAGTCAATAGATTAAAAATTCCTAATCTATATAATATCAGAGTTTATCCACAAAGCAAGGTATACTCGTTAAACTTGAAGAAATGGCTTATTTATTCATTAGATTGATTTGTTGTCTCCCCCCGTAGTAGTTACTTGATCATCGTGTGATGGTGAACATTGAATGTTAGTTTCACTGCTGAGTTTAGAAGTAAAGTCAATCTGATATTGTTTCTCAACTGAATATTCCTCTATTCTTTTGATCAAACAATTTTCTTGTTCTTCTTAGCTTCGTACTTACAAGATAGTTCTTTAGAAATTATAGAAGAATTTAGCTAATAATAAAGTGTGGTATAACTAAATTACCATACCATTTACTTGATGTTCCCAAAGTTCTTTAAATTTACCATTTGAGATGGCAAGTAATTCTGCAAAGCTTCCATCTTCAACAATTTTTCCATCTTCCATAACTACAATTCTGTCTAGATTTTTGATGGTAGAAAGACGGTGGGCTACTGCAATTACTGTTGCATTATTTGTTTCTAATATTGTATGGATAGATTTCTGAATTTCTTGCTCAGTATGGCTATCAAGCGAAGAAGTTGCTTCATCTAAAATTAAAATGGGGGCGTTTTTAAGCATAGCTCTTGCAATCGCAATACGTTGACGTTGTCCATCGCTTAGCTTAACGCCTCTTTCACCTACAATGGTATTATATTTCTCAGGTAAAGTTTCAATAAATTTATGGATATTTGCTGCTTTTGCCGCATTTTCAATTTCAGCTTGGGTTGCATTTTCTTTATCATAACCAATATTCTCGCCAATAGAACGGTGAAAAAGCATTATGTCTTGTGGAATTAATGATATTTGAGAACGCAGACTATCGGAAAAAACATCATAAATCTTTGATTGTCAATAATAATATCGCCATTTGTTGCTTTAAAATTTTTAAGCAATAAAGAGATTAATGATGATTTTCCAGCCCCAGAATGTCCAACTATTCCAATTCTCTGACCTGCTTTAATATTAAGGTCAAGATTTTGTAAGACAATATTATTATCTGAATAGCTGAAGGTGAGATTTTGGAATATAATATTGCCCCTTGAAATCTTTAATTCACTTGGATCAGCTTTATCAATTGTATCTTTAGGAGTTTGCGTGATGGTAAAAGAGGAGCGGAAAGCAGCTACATTTTCTAAAAAACTCTTAATTTCCACTGTTGTGTACCAAGAATTTTCAGTAAATAAAAATGCTAGTGACATAACAAAGGCAATATCGCCTATTGAGATTTCATCACTATTTCTCATATAAATAACATAGCAAAATAGCGATATTAAAAATGCCCAATAAAATAGGCATAATATTATAGATATAATTAAATCATAATAAATGATACCAAGAATCTTGCTTTGCTTGCTCCATTTTTGCAAGTTTTGTAAAGAATTTAAATGCAAGTGGTGAGTAAATGACTATAAAAGCTAAAACGAAAAGGAATATTTTTATATTAGTAGAGCTAGAGCAATGCCAGAGAATAATGTAGTTAAAAATGGTTTACTAAGCTGCAGTAGTTGACATTTGATCTTACATTTAATAAAAAATAACGTATTAAAAATACAGATAAAAAAATGGAAGGTCACAATGAATTTACATCAAAAAATAATAAAGCCAAATTAGGTTTACTTGAATTAGCTAAGAGCCTTGGTAGCATATCATCATCATGTAAAGCTATGGGATATAGTAGAGATAGTTATTACAGATTTAAAGAACTGTATGAAACTGGTGGGGCAAAGAAGCATTGTATGAAATTAGTCGAAGAAAGCCAATAATAGCGAATAGAGTTGATCCAGTGATGGAGAAAGCAGTAATGGATAATGGGGGCAATAGAATATCCAGTATATGGTCTAAGAGTATCAAATGAGCTTAAAAAGACTGGTATTCTTGTATCACCTGGAGGAGTGAGGTCAATTTGGTTACGTAATGATTTAAACAATATCAGTAAAAGGCTTAAAGCATTAGAAGCAAAGATGGCTCAGGATGGTATTGTTCTTACTGAAGCTCAATTACAAGTGCTAGAGAAGCGTCGTAATGAAAAAGAAGCTCATGGAGAAATTGAGGCTCAGCATCCAGGTTATTTAGGATGTCAGGATACGTACTATGTAGGAAATTTTAAAGGGATAGGTAAGATTTATTCTCAGGTATTTATTGATAGCTATACTAGGGTAGCGGATGTTAAACTATAAAACAGCTATTACTTGCTGCTGATATGCTTAATGACCGCGTGTTACCATGGTACGAGACCCAAGGGATACCAATACTTCGTATTCTTACAGATCGTGGGTCAGAATATAAGGGAAATATAGAGCATCACGCTTTTGAGTTATTTCTTAGCATAGAAGGTATAGAACATACTACAACTAAGGCATATTCTCCTCAAACAAACGGTATGTGTGAGCGTTTTAATAAAACAATGAAACAAGAATTCTTTGATGCAGCTATGCGTAAAAAGATTTATACTGAACTTGACGATTTACAATTAGATCTTGATATTTGGTTAGAGCATTTCAATAATGAGCGACCACATTCAGGAAAATATTGTTATGGGAAAACTCCTATGCAAACTTTTCAAGATAGTAAGAAATTAGCTGTTGAAAAGAATAATGAAATCTTGTATCTTGAATACTCCTCTGACAGTCAAAATTTAACTGACAATCAGGTGCAAAATTTATAGTGCCTGTAAAATCAAATCTTGACTTCTACAAATTATTCCAACAATATAGAAAAGTTTGTGTCATCAATTATCACATACCATAAAGGCTACGCTGTACACTCCAGAGTATAGTATCCTTACGATTATTCCATAGCAAAACACAGAAAGCTATCTTTAACTATAAAGCTTATTAAAGCTAATTAATTTCATTCTAGAGTTAATGAAATTTCTCTTTTAGAATCACAAAAATCTTGCCAAAGACTTCCTATTTCTTTCTCATAATCTGTAAGTTCCGATAATGTCCAACTAAATTTGGAAAAAATATTATAAGCCTTATCTAATGATAGGTTACTAATTATTATTTCAAATAATCTTTGAGCTTCTTGCTTTTGCTTATATTCATGATGATTTGCTGTACCAAATTCTGCAATTTGGTGCATTTCATGAGTTCGTATTTGTACTTCTATATTTCGTTTAAAAGAATTTTCATATATTAAAGTATGAATAGATTGATAACCATTATTTTTAGGTGCATTAATATAATTTTTCTTCACTTGAATGTTATTAATCGTATAAATGCCACTAATAACATCCAAGCTATTATAACAATCCTCTGTTGTATCTACTATAATTCTAACTGCAATCACGTCATATATATCTTTAATATTTCCTCCTTTTCTTAGCAATTTTTTTAAAATCGATTGGGGATTCTTTAATCTATACGTTATCTGTGAAGTAATATTATTTACCAATAAGTTTACATGAATTGTATTAACAATATTTTCAATCATATAAATAATTATCTTAAATTTTTAATAAAAACAAAAATACAAATAAATTAGCGGTTTTGCAACTAATTAAATCATAAATTATGAATAAAATGAGGCTAATTTTTAAAAAGTTTACAATTATTAATTAAATGTAATATATGAAGGAAAATATCTTATGATCTTATATAAAATTAAATATTCCTTGGTTGATACTAATATTACGAAAAGTAAGTAATATCTCTAAGAGCTATTTTATTATTAATCTTGCTTATCAAGATTTAAGTTTTTTATTAGCTCATTATGCTTTGCTTTGAGGTCTTTTAGGGAATAATCTCCTTCATAATATCCTTGAATATCTATAATTCTTTCTAGATAGTAATTTAATTGTTCAGGAGTATTTTCTAAAGTTATATTTTCTACCTTTATATCCTCCGCAATATAAAATAGTGACTGATTTTTTATATCAGAAAAATATGATTTAAATTGTTGGATTTTTTTTAAAATAACTGGAATATCCTCAGGCTTTGCTACTATGATTGCGACTAACGTTACTATTAACATCTCTCCTAAAGACATATCTTAAGTTCCATAATTAAATCTGCCAATTGCTTTACACAATTAGCAAAAAAGGTTTTATATCAATTTTTTATGACGGTATTTAGGATTTATAACATTTTCACCAGTTGAACTTACCATATAGTCATGATAATCCTGATAATTCCCTTCAAACCAAGTAGCGTTTCCATCTCTATCATAAGCGATAATATGAGTTGCTATTCTATCCAAAAACCAACGATCATGGCTAATCACTAAAACACATCCAGCAAAATCTAGAATAGCATCTTCTAAAGCTCTTAAGGTATCAACATCAAGATCATTCGATGGTTCATCGAGAAGTATAACATTTGCCCCTTCTTTTAGTAACTTCGCTATATGAACTCTGTTACGCTCACCACCAGATAGTTGTCCTACTTTCTTTTGTTGATCACCACCTCTAAAGTTAAAAGCTGCACAATAAGCTCTACTTTTCATCGATTTAGGACCAAGTTGTAAACCTTCTAAGCCTTCAGATATCTCATCCCAAACTGTTTTATTATCATCTAAATGATCTCTTGATTGATCTACATAACCAAGTTTAACTGTTTGTCCTAATTTTATCGTCCCGTGATCAGGAACTATTTTACCAGTTATAATATTAAATAAAGTGGTTTTTCCTGCGCCATTTGGTCCAACAATACCAACAATTGCTCCTGGAGGAATTTTAAAACTAAAATCTGATAATAGAACCTTATCGCCAAATCTCTTGGCTATATGATCAGCTTCTATCACTACGTCACCTAAGCGTGGACCATTAGGAATAATAATTTGAGCTGTATTTACGCTTTGATCTTTTTGTCTTGTTAAAAGTTCTTGATAAGCCGTAATTCTTGCTTTACTTTTTGATTGTCTAGCTTTTGGCGACTGACGAATCCATTCAAGCTCGCGTTTTAATTGTTTGCTTCTATCATTCTCTTCTTTCTCTTCAAGTTCCATTTTAGCCTGCTTTTGTTCTAGCCAAGCAGTATAATTAGAATGCCAAGGAACACATCTACCACGATCAACTTCTAATATCCATTCTGTAACATTATCAAGAAAATATCTATCGTGAGTAATAACTATTACTGTACCTTTATAGTTCTTCAAATAATTTTCAAGCCATGATACAGACTCAGCGTCTAAATGGTTGGTAGGTTCATCTAATAATAGCATATTAGGTCTTTCTAATAAAAGCTTACATAAAGCAACGCGTCTTTTTTCTCCACCTGAAATTTTTGTGACATCCGCATCTTTATCGGGACATTTTAACGCACTCATTGCAATATCTATCTCTCGCTCTAAACTCCAAGCATCACAACTATCTATTTTTTCTTGTAACTCTGCTTGTTTTGCTAAAAGATCATTCATTTCATCATCTGACATTTCTTCAGCAAATTTAAGGCTTATTTCATTAAACTCATCGATTAAAGCCTTTTTTTCGCTTAAACCTTCCATAATATTTTCAAAAACATTACGCATTGGATTTAGGTGTGGTTCTTGCGCTAAATAACCAACTTTCACACCACTAGCAACGAACGCCTCTCCATCATACTCTTTATCAATACCTGCCATAATTTTAAGCAAAGTAGATTTACCGGCACCATTTGGTCCAATAATACCAATTTTTGCTCCTGATAAAAAGGATAGATGAGTTTCTTTTAAAATTTGTTTACCATTAATAGTCTTACTTAGACCATTCATAACATAAACATATTGATATGACATAATTATTGATTTCCCTTATTTTTGACTAAAGATTTAAGATGATAATATATTAAGATACAAATATCTTATATTGTACTTTTAAAGATGTTATATCTTTAATCCAGAATTATTCCAGTCTTTATTAAAAATTTCTAATCCTGTTAATGTTAAAGGATGATCTAATAATTGTTTAATAATTTTTCCTGGCATTGTAATAACATCAGAACCAATCTGGGCACACTGCAAGACATGGTTTGAATTTCTTATTGAGGCAGCAAGAATCTTTGTCTGTAATTGATCTTTGTAATTATCGTAAATTTGTCTTATATCACTTATTAAATTAACCCCATCTTGTCCTATATCATCTAATCTGCCTATAAAAGGTGATACATAAGTAGCTCCTGCTTTTGCAGCAATTAAAGCTTGATTAGCAGAAAAACATAAAGTCATATTTACTTTTCTTCCTTTATCTGCAAAATATTTGCATGCCTTAACACCGTTCCAAGTCATGGGTAATTTAATAACAATATTACTAGAAATTTCTAAAATTCTATTGCCCTGATCAATCATATTTTCAAAATCATTAGCTGCTACTTCTATACTAACATCTGAATCCATTATTTTGCATATTTCAATAATGGTAGCTTTAAAAGCATTTGTTGTCTTAGACATTAAAGAAGGATTAGTGGTTAAACCGTCAATTATACCTAATTGGTTTATTTCCTTTATTTCTTTAATATCTGCACTATCTAAAAAAATTTGCATTTAACTTAACCTCGATAATATTGAATCAAGCTCTTCTAAATTACCGTAATGAAACATTAATTTTCCACCAACTGCGTAATCCTCTATAGTGATCTTGATATTAAATTTTTCTGATAATGATTTAGCTAGTAATTGTAGATCACTATCTTTATTATCTTCTTTTAGAAGTTTTGGCCCATCAGACTGGTTGCGTTTAGGAGATTTCACATTCTCATTTTTAGACCAGCTTCTGACATATTCTTCAGTTTGTCGAACGCTTAGGTCATTTTCTATAATATGATTAGCTATTTCTTCTGCTTTCTGATGATTCACTAAACATCTTGCATGCCCCATAGTTAAAAGATTATCATTAACTTTATTTTTAATAGCTTCAGGTAATTGATTTAATCTTAGTAAATTCGCTATATGACTTCGACTCTTACTTAATTTCTCTGCTAATTGTTCTTGAGTATAACCAAATTCTTTAATTAAACGGGCATATCCTTCGGACTCTTCTATAGCTGATAATTCTTCTCTTTGAATATTTTCAATTAAAGCAACTTCTAATATTTCCTTATTACTTAAATCTTTTATGATTACAGGAATCTCTTGTATTTTTGCTATCTTGCAAGCACGCCAGCGTCTTTCTCCAGCAATAATTTTATATTTTCCATCACTTATTGGACTAACAATAATAGGTTGTAATAAACCACTATTACCTATTGAATCAGCTAATTCTTTTATTTTGTCATACTCAAATTTCTTTCTTGGTTGATCATTACTTGCTTCTACTTGATCAATATCAATAATTTTAACAAAATCGTCTTTTTCTATAGTTGGAACATTATCTTTTAATAATGCGGATAATCCTTTACCTAAACCTTTATTCATCATATATCCCTACCTAAAATTTCTTTTGTAAGCTCCATATAAGCAATGGAACCAGAACATCTGTAGTCATAAATAATAGCTGGCTTGCCGTAAGACGGAGCTTCTGAAAGTTTGACGTTCCTTGGTATAACTGTTTTAAATACTAGATCACCTAAGCATTTTCTAACATCATCTTCAACCTGTTCAGTTAAACGGTTTCTTCTATCATACATAGTAAATAAAATACCAGCAATCTTTATTCTAGGATTTAAATTCTTTTCTATAATTTCAATTGTTTTTAGTAAGTGACTTAAGCCTTCTAGTGAATAAAAATCACATTGCATAGGAATTAATACCTTGTCGCAAGCTACTAAAGCATTCACAGTAAGCAAATTAAGAGAAGGTGGACAATCTATAATAATATAATCATATTCTTCTTCTATCTCTTTCAACAAGTTAGTTAATAAATACTCTCTTTTCTTTACAGTTAGCAAATCTGATTCTGCTCCTGATAAGTTAGTATTTGAAGTAATTAATTGTAAATTTGGAATGCTGGTAGGCATTATAGCTTCTTTGATTGATTTTAAACCAATCAAAACTTGATATATAGTCACCTTTCTATCTTGTTGACTAATACCAAAACCAGTACTGCTATTTCCTTGAGGATCTAAATCTACCATTAAAATTTTTTTATCCATTGCAGATAAAGCTGTTGATAAATTAACTGCCGTAGTAGTTTTGCCTACACCGCCCTTTTGATTGACTATTGCAAATTTTATTGTCATGCAATTTTTTCTAAATTACTAATTTCTATAATCTTACTATTATTAGAAGTCATACTATCATATGTCAAATAATAAAATGACCATTTTTTCTTTGCGCTATCAATTTCCTCTTGATACAATTGCCCTTTAAGTAGTAAATATTTATCTTTTACTATAATATTTCTTGTATAAGAAAATATTTTCTCTAATGAAGCAAAAGCTCTAGAAGTTAACATATCACATTCTAATATTACATTCTCTATTCTGTCATTAATTATATCGATTTTATTATTAGAACATTTTGCAGCCTGTAATAAAAAAGCTACTTTTCTTTCGTCAGACTCAACCAAAGTAACATTCTTTATACCTGCAATAGATAATATTACTCCAGGCAAACCAGCACCAGATCCAATATCCACTACATGACTATCAAAATTATTTATATATTTCATTAGCTGCAAGGAATCTAAAATATGCCTTGTCCAAAATTCACTTTCAGTACTGCAAGAAACCAAATTAATAACTTTATTCCATTTAAGTACTAATGACTGATATTGTTTTAATGCTTCAATTGTTTCACGTGGAATATTATTAAGATCATACATTATTTTTTATGTCTTGTTTTAATATAAATAATAATAGCAGTTAAAGCCGCAGGAGTAATACCAGATATTCTTCTTGCTGCACCAATAGTTGCAGGTTTATGATATTTAAGCTTCTCTCTAACCTCAATAGACAAACTAGCTATTAGGTAGTAATCTATATCTTCAGGAATCATTTCCGATTCTTCTTCTTTAAATAATTGAATATCAGCATTTTGACGGGTCAAATAAGAAGAATATTTTGATTCTATACTAATGTAATCAAGTATTTTTCTACTAATTGATGAAATTTCAGGAAAAATTTCTATTATTTTATCAGTAGTTATATTTGGCAATCCTAATAGTTCAAAAGCTGATTTATACGATCCATCTTGCGAAACAGAAACATCATGGTTTGTTAATTTAGCAGTGGTTATTGAAAGTTTTTTTGTAATATCTAAAGCTTTTTGAAGCTCCTCAAATTTCTTATTATAATTTTCTTTACGTTCTACTGACACTAAACCTAAATCTATTGCCATTGGAGTAAGTCTCAAACCTGCATTATCTGCTCTAACAGAAAGACGATATTCTGACCTAGAAGTAAACATTCTATATGGCTCTATTGTGCCAAGAGTAATCAGATCATCAATCATCACGCCAATATAAGCGTCCGCTCTAGTTAAAATAAAACTCGGTTGATTCTTTACAGATAGAGCAGCATTAATTCCTGCAATTATACCCTGTCCTGCAGCTTCCTCATAACCAGTAGTACCATTAATCTGACCAGCAAAATAAAGCCCCTTTACCTTTTTAGTTTCTAGAGTAGCCCTAAGCTCTCTAGGATCTACATAATCATATTCTATTGCATAACCAGGCCTTAACATAACAGAATTCTTAAGACTAGGAATTGTTTTTAATATCTCTAATTGTACATCTTCAGGTAAAGAAGTAGAAATACCATTTGGATATATAGTATAATCATCTAACCCTTCTGGTTCTAGGAATATTTGATGACTAGCTTTAGAACTATAACAATTTATTTTATCTTCAATAGATGGACAATATCTTGGCCCTATTCCTTCAATCTGTCCAGAATACATGGCAGATTTGTCTAAATTATTTCTAATAATTTCATGGGTTTTTTCAGTTGTTCTAGTAATAAAACAATCTATTTGCTTTACTTCTACTACCTTTGTTAACTCAGAGAAAGGTCTTGGTATAACGTCTCCTGATTGTATCTCAACTTCACTATAATCAATTGTTCTACTATCTATTCTTGGAGGAGTACCAGTTTTTAATCTACCAAGAGCAAACCCTAATGATTTTAATGTAGATGATAAGCCATAAGAAGGTTTCTCCCCAACTCTACCAGCAGGTATTTTTTGAGGTCCTATGTGTATTAAGCCCGATAAAAAAGTTCCTGTAGTTAGTATAACTTTTTCACACTCAATTCTAGTACCATTATCTAAAATTACAGCTTTTACCTCTGTATCCTCAACTTCTATATTTTCTACAAAAGCATATAAAATAGTTAAATTTGGATGATCTTTCAAAGCGTCATACATAGCTGCCTTATAGAGTTTTCTATCAGCCTGAGCTCTAGGTCCCCAAACTGCTGGTCCTTTACTTTCATTTAACATCTTATAATGTATACCAGCTTTATCTATAACCCTACCCATAAGACCATCAAGAGCATCAATTTCTCTTACTAAAGTACCTTTAGCCACTCCTCCTATAGCAGGGTTACAGGACATTTCACCTATATTATCAGCTTTTATGGTTATCAACAAAGTATCTACACCAAGACGAGCTGAAGCGGAAGCGGCTTCACAACCTGCATGACCAGCACCAATAACTATAACACTATATTTCATATATTTCTTCATAATAATTTAATTGCAAAAACTAGAATTGTGTAAGAGGTATTAGAAAGAGTATTAATTGAAGAAGGGATTAATTCTATTTGTACAAAATTAATCCCCCTATTGTCTTTAAAAAGATGTTATATTATTCTACTATTTCTTCCTTTTTAAAGAAGAAATCTACTTCTCTATTAGCGCTCTCTGTAGAATCTGAACCATGAACACTATTCGCCTCAATATTCTCTGCAAAATCTTTTCTAATTGTTCCAGGTTTAGCGTCATCTGGGTTAGTTGCTCCCATAATTTCACGATTCTTTAAAATAGCGTTATCGCCTTTTAAAACTTGTAATACAACTGGACCAGATGTGATAGATTTTATCATGCTATCAAAAAAACCTCTTGCTTTATGCTCTGCATAAAACTCTTCTGCTTGTTCTTTAGATAAAATCACCATTCTTTGAGCCACTATTTTTAGCCCTGCAGCTTCTAAATAGCTATTAATTTTTCCGATTAAGTTTCTTTTTGTAGCATCTGGCTTAATCATTGAAAATGTATATTCTTGAGTCACAACAAACCTTATTAATTTATTGTTAACATTTATATAATTTTCTAGATTTTTAGCAAGTAAAAATATACATTTCTTTCACTGTCTTAGTATTATTAGCAACTTACGGCGATTTTTCGAGAACTACAATTCCAAGTTAAAGCAAAGAACATTCCACCTAATAAAGCTGATAAACTAAAAAATACAAATACCCCATCCCAACCAACATTATCAGAAATCCAACCAACACATACACCGGCCAATGCAGCCCCAAGATAACCAAATAAACCGGCAAGACCATTAGCGGTGCCAACTGCCTGTTTGTTAGTAAAATCAGCTGTAGCAATGCCAATTAACACTTGTGGACCAGAAACAAAGAAACCTGCTAAAGAAATAATCATTAAACTTAATATGTCATATTCTTTAGGTAGTTGCCAAAATAAAATAAGTGTTATAGCTAACCCCAACATAAAAACTGATCCAACAGGACCACGTCTACCTTGGAATATCTTGTCTGACATCCAACCTGCTCCAATCCCACCAACCAAGCCTAAAATCTCATATGAAGCAACCTGCCAACCAGCTTCTGATATAGATACATTTTTTAATTGATGCAAAAACAATGGAGCCCAATAAATTATTCCCACACGTACAACATAAACAAACATATTTGCCAAACAAACATACCACATTAATCTGTTATAGAATATAATCTTCATTAAATCATATACTGGCATACGTTCATATTCACTGACTGCCGGCATTTCACATTCTTTATATTCTTCTACTACTGGTAAGCCTACTTCATTTGGAGAATTGCGTAATCTATTAAACAAAAATAAAGAAACTATTAATGCTACTATTCCAGGAACTATAAACGCCATTTGCCAACCATAAACATCTACCAAATAACCGCATATTATCATGGTTATCGCTCCGCCTAATTGATTAGAAGTTGCCCCTA
This sequence comes from Candidatus Rickettsia vulgarisii, assembly GCA_050920655.1. Lineage (GTDB taxonomy): Bacteria > Pseudomonadota > Alphaproteobacteria > Rickettsiales > Rickettsiaceae > Tisiphia > Tisiphia vulgarisii. The sequence continues at coordinate 1,329,238 of CP133317.1, forward strand.
AAGACCATTTTACTCCTAACTCTTTATGCGCATACCAATGCGTTAACATACGCGTTGCTGGCGGCCATCCCATTGATTGAAACCAATTATTCAAAATCCATAATATACCAACCAACCATATACTCGTAGCAAAACCAGTTATTAATGTTATCAACCCAACAGATGCAAGACCAAGAAACATAAAGATACGAGCATTAGATCTATCACTCAAAAAACCATTAACTAACTTTCCTACACCATAGATTATAGAAGCTGCCGTCAAAATCCAACCAAGTTGTGTTTTTGTTACTTCAAAATGATTCATTAAATCGGGCATAGCAATATTAAAGTTCTGACGACAAAAATAAAATGTCGAGTAACCTATTATTATTGAATATAAAATTCTAATGCGCCAACTATTATATTTTTTAACATACGGAGGTCTTTGTTTAGTAGAGGTACTTGCCATAAATGTAATTCTTTTATATCTAATTTATGATTGCAGTGATAAGTTATTATATAGTTTTTATAGTCAATAATAAATAAAATTTATATACTTATATCTTTTACTAATCCTAGATTAATAAAAGATCCTAATTAATAAAAGCAAAAATATATGAAAGCAAGTTATATTATCAATTATACTAGGTAAGAATAAACTTTAAGATTTGAGTGTGGCTGGGGCGGATGGATTCGAACCACCGAATGACGATATCAAAAACCGTTGCCTTACCACTTGGCGACGCCCCATCATGCAGTTAAAATCTTATAACAATAAATAATCTTTTAGTCAAATATAATATTTAAGATTAACTCCTATTGCTAAATAATTAGTTACATATTACTATACAATTATATGATAATATAATCCAGCAGAAGTTTATTAGATCATCTAAGCTTTGAGGTATAACATGGTAAATGACTCAAGAACATTAATCGCTGTTGCTAGCAACGCTAAAATTATTTTATATGTAGCAAAGGGTATTAAAATTACTAAAACTTTGCAAAATATCCCCATAATTTTAGAAAATCATCATAAACACACTAAAAAAGATAGTCTCTATCAAAAAAAATCTGCTCCAGGATCTTTATTTGAACCACATTCTTCTCCTAAAGATTTAGAACATCATGAAGCAGCAAAACAAATAACTAATATCATAGAAAAAACTATAAATGACAATCACGATTTTAAGAAATTAGTCATTATTGCTGAACCAAAAATGCTCGGACATATTAGACAAACCATTAATAATAATTTGAAAAAGATTATTATTAAGGAAATATCCAAAAACCTTGTAGATCAAGATGTGCATGTAATTGAACAAGCGGTTTTTTCCTAAACCTCTTGCTAATATACTAAAATCAACAAATTTACTTAAACCTAGCCACCACCGGTATATGATCTGAGGGTTTTGATTTGGCACGCCAGCTACTAGACATTTGGCAAATATCAAAATGATCTGCTGCCTTACTAGAAGCAAGAATCATATCAATGCGCATGCCTTTATTCTGCTCAAAGCTACCTGCCCTATAATCCCACCAAGAAAATTCCTGTGCAGATGGACTAGATAAACGGTATAAATCTTCAAAACCAGAATTTAATATTGTTCTTAAGTAATATTTCTCTTCTTTAGTAAAGCAGGTAGTATTTGCCAATTCTTTTGCTGAATATACGTCAATATCAAAAGGAGCTATATTAAAATCCCCGCCTATTATCACTTTATTATCAAATGATTTTTTGGATTGTAAGTACTCCACTAAATCTTCATAATATTTTAATTTCATTTCAAATTTATCGCTTCCTACTTCTGAACCATTAGGAGCATATAAAGAAATAATATTACAGAAACCTATAGGAGTTTGTACCGCAATTTCTAAAAATCTTGCCTGATTTATATTACTATTGGGTAAATCTTTTATTACTTCATCTGCAGGAAATTTTGATAAAATGGCTACTCCATTATATGATTTCTGACCATATATATAAAAATTGTAAGGCAAATCTGACAGTTCTTCTAAAGGAAATTTTTCAGTTTCACATTTAATTTCCTGCAATAAAACAACATCTGGATTTTCTTCAATTAAAAAATCCCGTAAATGCTCTAATCTTGTTCTAACTGAATTAATATTCCAAGTGGCTATTTTCATTTTTTGTCTATCGCTATATCTTTCTCAGACTCAACATTGTCTACTCTGAAAGTTAAATTTGAAATATTATAGTAATAAATTAATAATCTACTAACAACTGCCCCAGCAATTACTATAATCATAGAATATTTGATTGTACTATAGCTAGGGCTATAAGCATAAATATTTAATAATATAATAAAGACTATTCCCCATAATATAAACACTTCAAAATTAATCTCTTTAGGGACTACTTCTTTTGTAATATTGCCATAATTACAAATTATATTCCGCAATAACACCCCTCCACTAGAAGTTATCAGAGCAAAACATGGTCCCCAAAATTCTAATGGCTCAATTTTTTGAATAACTACAATAACAACACCTATAACCATAAAAAATGCTTGGCCTAAAGTATCACAAATAACTATAATATTATTTAATATCTTGCTTGCAAAATTATCTTGATATGTTTGATTATTATAATAATCAAACAATTTAAGCGTAGAGAAACCAATAAGAACCGTAATAAATATTCGATAAATATAAGTAGGCGTCAAAGTAAACGGCGCGTTATAAACCTGATTTATCGTAATATCAAATAAAACACACCCTATTATAGATGGCGAAATTGCTAATAAAAAAGTAGAAAATAGTGTGGAATTCCTATGCGCAGCTATAACAATACCGGAGATAGCAAAGGTAATACTCCCCATAAAACCAATTATATCACACCAAGTGGAATCGATAGATTTTGGTAATAATACATAATATACATAACTCTTTATCAGTTTTTTATAATCATCACTATCAATAAAATTTTTAATTGCTGTATTATATTGCTCTACTAAATCACTAGATACTGTTGTCTTGCTAAACATTAAATGCAAAGGTGTTTTAATATCAGTATAAATTTCCTCTATTTGTTCACCTTTATAACCTAAAATAAGAGCAACTCCAGTAATCCTATCAGCAAGAAAACCATCTATTTCTTTATGTATAAGAGCATTCAATAATTCTGCATTACTTTCATATTTAATTATAATGTCATTATTGCTTTTCTCATTTAGATAATCAGTTATTGTAGTGTTGCCGTAAACAAATCCTTGCATTACACCAACACGAAAATTTAATAAACGTATTTGAGCTAAAAACTCATTAACATTATTAAAATTAAGTTGTTTTTTCACCGACGGTAAAACAAACAGAGAAATTTCTTCAAACCTGTATGGAATAGAGAAATTAGCAAAGGCTGCTCTTTCATCAGTATAAGTTGCACCTGGCACTATATCACTCTTACCAGTACGAATGTTTTCTATTGATTTATTCCAAATAGAATTAACATATTTTATATTAATCCCTACTTTACTACTAACTCTATTAATTAACTCTATATCAAAACCTGTAATACCATAGTTACCATTTTTGCTTATATAAGAAAATTGATATGGATCTGATGTATACCAGTTTATTGTTAATTTATCTTTATCATGCCCTTCTTCATCACATTGAGAAGGAATCTGTTCTTGTATATCTAATAATTCGTTATTTCTTACATTAGAAGAAGCAAAAAAAGTAAAATTATATGTAATAATAAAAATTGGGATAATAATCTTAAAAATCTGCATTTCTAAATCTCTCTCCTAATTACAATTGAATATTCTTCTCTAAAGGATATTATAACCTAATTATTAGTAGTACTAGGCAATATTAGTATAAGCTCTAATTTTTTCAAAAGTTTTTAATAGTTATATCCACCTTAAGTCTTATTTACCACAATATTACCATCAAAGAAATTAATGCTAAATTCCTGCTGTTGGTCTGCCATTGATTTTGATGTAATAAATTTTCCATCTTCTGATTTAATAATCGTAAAACCTCGCTTAAGTACAGTGTTATAATCTAAACTTGCTAACAATGAATTATTCAAATTTAATTGATGCTCATAATTTCTAAGTTTTAGCTTTATATATTGCTCCATATTATTAGCCTGATGCGTTAATTCTAGAGAATTATATTCAATAATTTTTACAGAATTCAACCTTTCCATATCAAAAGCATCAAGCTTTATTCTTTTAAATTTTAGAAGATTAGGTAAACTATCCTTTAATCTAAAGCTTAGCTCATAAAGAAATTGCTGATTATAATCTATAGAATTACTAAGAGTTTTTAAAAGATCAGTATTATAATTAATATTCTGTTCTTCATATTTAATAAACTGATTGATTTTGCTTATTAATGTGTCATAACAAGAATCTATCATATGCGTTAAATTAGAAATTACAGGCACAGCAAATTCAGCTGCCGCTGTAGGAGTAGGAGCTCGCTTATCCGTTACTAAATCTATCAATGTATGATCTACTTCATGCCCAACTGCGGAAATAATAGGAATATCAGACTTAAATGCGCTCATTACTACTATTTCTTCATTAAAAGCCCATAAATCTTCTATAGAACCCCCACCACGCGCCACAATAATAACATCAGGTCGCATATCTATGGGCAATTGATTGAATCCATCAATGGCGTTAGAAATTTCACCGGCAGCATTTTCTCCTTGCACTGCAACTGGCCATACTAATATATGTGATGGGCAACGATCACTAATACGATGAATAATATCCTTAATTACCGCTCCAGTCGGCGAAGTAACTACCCCAATTCTATCTGGTAAAAATGGTAGATCTTTTTTAGGCTTATTAAAAATACCTTCTTTTTCTAACTTCTCCTTACGCTCTTTCAAAATTTGCATAAAGGCGCCAAGTCCTGATTGCTCAAGATTTTCTACTGATAATTGATATCTAGAGTTCCCTGCATAGGCTGAAATCTTACCCATAGCAACTACTTCCATGCCATCAACTGGAGTAAATTTTAATCTTGCGAGTAAAGGGCGCCAACAAGTACAAGCTAAAATAGCATTATTTTCTTTAAGATTAAAATATCCATGACCAGAACTTGCGATTTTCAGTCCAGAAATTTCTCCTCTTATTTTAATATAACCTAAGTTATCTTCTAATAAATCTTTTATCCTGCTAGAAATTTCAGTAACTGAAAATTCATGTTCTATTATATTTTGCATAAAATTATTTTCTGACATATTTCAACAAACTTACGTAAATATCAACAACTTACAGCTAATTCTTAACAATTTACATTTAAAAAAGTAGCTAAAATAACTACTAAAAAATAATTTTTGTACTTTTGCCTTTAAAGCTTATTACTATTAGTTCTTCAAGGTGAAATTTTAGTGAATTTTGATAGTTTTTATTGTGTTTTTAATTGTCATATAACTAAGCCATAATAAAATGGCTATAAAACATTGTCATGGCGAGCGAATGTCATGAAGCACAGCCATCCAGTTTTTACGTATAAACATCATTGCGAGCGGCATCTATGTTGCGTGGCAATCTAATGAGGCTAATACTCATGAAGATCACCACGTCAACTTAAAAATCGGCTCGTAATAACATGGGGTTTCAATATTTTCTGGATGGCCACGTGATTTGCAACGCAAATCACTTGCCATGACGACTAGTTCAAATCTCCATTACAACAAAGCTATTGTTTTAGCAATGACATAGCTGCTTAAGAAATATATAACACTAAGATATTTTCTTCCGGATGTTCAGGTAATTCTAAACTCTAGTTATAATCTATAATATTTTTCATTACTATTACATCATTTGCCTTTGTTGACGATTATATAATTTCATAATACTTGCATTAATTTTATAATATTTTCTTTTAGTAATAAATGGATCATCTTATTACTATTTTCTGCTATCTTGAAATATATTTAACAATTCTTTTGTTATATATGCAAGAGTCATTTGGCACTTAACATGAGGAGCATCTAATAAAATCATACTATCACCATCTACAAACTGGAAATTTTTACCAAAATCTGGCGCTGATTTGTTTAAAGCTTCATATTTTTCTGAAAGCAATTTATGAATTTCTAACAATTTATTACTTTCTATGATTAACTTTACTGTTTGAATAATATTATCATCATTACATACCACCAAAAATCTATTAATACCCCTTAGTTTAAGGGCATTAACATCCATATCATAAATATGTCCTCCCCAATGATATTTCTCTTTTTTACTTACTTATATATAATTTTTGTACATCAAATATGGTTGCTTTATTTAATTCAAAACCTAAGGGAATAAGATTAGCATAAATATTATAGCTAGGAATCAAAATTAATATTGTATATATCCATTTTAACATATTATTACCTTTCAATATTTAACGATGACAATAGTATGTTATTTTCATATAAATTTCAACAAACAGTTGAATATTTATATAATAAAAAAAGCCTTATTCGCTCTCTTCATACTCGCAAACAAGTTCTTCTCGCATTTCACTTAAATAATCCCATATTTTCTTTATTTCTTGTTCATAGTTAACAAGATCTAACAAAGTCCAATTAAATTCTCTCATTATATTGTATGCTTTATGTAGAGACATGTTATTGCTTATAACACCATATAATCCTGTAACTTCTTGGCCTTGTTTTTGCTTATATTCATTATGGCTTGCTCCACCGAATTCAGCTACTTTATGCATATGATTAGTACGTATCTGTACTTCAATACTACGGCCTTCAAGAACATTAGAGATTATAGTATGTATAGACTGATAACCGTTATTTTTGGGAGAGATAATGAAATCTTTAAATTTTTCTAAATTGAACTCGTAGATTTGACTTATTATACCTAAGCTATTATAACAATCTTCTTCGTTATCTACTATAATTCTAATAGCAATAACATCTGTTAGTTTTTCAATGCCTAGGTCTTTCCTGACCATTTTCTTTAAAATTGAATAAGGATCCTTTAATCTATACGTTATTTCTGATTCAATATGATTCTGAAGCAGATGCATACGAATTGTATCAACAATTTTGTTTATAGTCTCACTATCATCAGATGACATAATATAGTTACCCCAACAATTTAAAAGTAAACTTTTATTAATAAAGCTTTCAAATTATCCAGTAATAATACAATATTGATTAATCCTTGCAACTTAAAATATTCATAAATACAAACAAATTTACATTGAATAAATTATATTGATTTTAATACCAAATTCCTCTAAAGAATGCCCCATAGACGAAAATTCTTCAACAAATTTCACTTGATCTGCTGCTGTAACGTTCTGAAGATCTTTTATTAAACCATCAGATAATTTTTCGCCAATTATTTCTAGTAACTCAATTCTTGCTTTAACTGATAAATTTTTCTCAGCTTTAGCCTTCCTAACTAAATCTAATATTGTAATAAGATTATTGGACTGGTCATTATCTATAGAAGAAAATAGATTGTCAAGAGTCGACCATGTCCCTTTAAGGTGAATAGAGCTATTATTATATAAAATTTGCCATATTTCTTCTGTAATATGTGGAATAAACGGAGCTAGTAATTTAAGTAAAATTTGCAGAGAATGATACAAAGTTAATATAGCGCTATATTGCCCCTGATTATCAGATCCATCCTCGTTATAAGCTCTAATCTTGGTAATTTCTAAATAATTATCACAAAATACTGACCAAAAGAATTTTTCTATTAATTCCATGCTATTAGCATATTCATAATTTTCCATGTCAGACTCAACTTTACTAACCAATTCAGCTAATTTAGCTAATAAAAACTGGTCAAATCTATAAGAAATTTTGTCTTTTATATCAGAGATTTTGGCGTGTTTATCTGCAGTATCTAACTTATCAAAATGAATAGAAGCAAATTTAGAGGCATTCCATAATTTATTAACAAGTCTTTTGCCATTCTTAACAACATCCTCGGAATAAGCAGTGTCAGCTCCTAGTCTAGATTTTGAAGTCCAATAACGAACAACATCAGAACCAAATTGTTCAATTAATTTTTCTGGTACAATAATATTACCTTTAGATTTTGACATTTTGCTACGGTCAGAAGCAAGACACCAACCACTAACCATAATATTTTTCCATGGCAAGGTATTTTCATGCAACTGCCCTTTAATTATCGTATAGAAAGCCCAAGTTCTAAGAATCTCATGAGCTTGCGGACGTAAATCAGCAGGGAATGTTTTATGATGGCGTTCTATATCTACTTTAAAGTTTTCTGATATTGCATGGCTACTTAATTGCGGAGAAACTGCGCTAGTAGCCCAAGTATCCATAACATCATAATCAGGCTCTACTTCATCTTTAGAATAGCCTATCGGTAAATCAACCATCGGATCAACTGGCAACTGGCTTACGTCAGCAAATATAGCTTTCCCCTCTTCTCCTGCTCTCTTTGAATACCAAACAGGGAATGGTACGCCAAAATAACGTTGACGGCTAATACACCAATCCCATGCAATAGAATTTATCCAATTTTCTAATTTAATTTTCATGGTTTTTGGATGCCAATTCAGCTCATTGGTTCTTTGAAATAAAATATCCTTATGCTTAATTGTCTGAACAAACCATTGATGATTAATAACTATTTCCAATGGGGCTCCTGAACGCTCAGCGCATTTTACGGTTTGGATAATTTCTACTTGTTTAATTAATAAATTTTGCTCTTTTAAAATTTCAATAATTTTATTTCTAGCATCTTTTATTTTTAAACCATTCAGTTCATGATAAAAAGGTGATTCAGATAATGAACCTGGAAGAATTACTTCCCCTTTCTTATTGATGATATCTCTTAATGGCAAATTATTGGTTTTCCACCAAATTATGTCTGTAGTATCGCCAAAAGTACAGCACATTACCAATCCTGTACCTTTGTCTATTTGTACTAACTCATCTGGCAGGATTGGCACTCTATCCTTAAATAATGGAGTTATAGCAAATTGCCCTTTTAAATCCTGATACCTTTCATCATTTGGATTATAAAATACCGCAACGCAAGCAGGCAGTAACTCTGGTCTAGTAGTGGCAATATGCAGCTTTTGACCATTATCAGTATCAAAGATTATATCATTCATCATTGATACTCGCTCTTTATCCTCAATATCAGCCTGAGCTAAAGCCGTCCCATCAACTGGATCCCATAATATTGGTTGATTATCACGGTAAATCTCACCCTTTCCTACTAAATCTAAAAAAGACATTTGCGATATCTTTCGTGATAATGGGCTAATAGTTTGATATTCTAAATTCCAATCTACAGATAAAGCTATTTGGTTAAATAATGACCTAAATTTTATTTCTTCAGACTCAATAACTTCCTGACAATTTTCAATAAATTTTGACCTTTCCATGCTAGCGGCTTTTACTTGCTTTTGCTTTTCAACTAACCGCTCGGTTGGCAAACCATTATCATCAAATCCCATAGGATAAAAAATATTTTTACCCTTCATTCTTTTGTAGCGAACTATAAAATCCGCTTGAGTATAACTATAGACATGACCAATATGCAGCTGACCTGAAACAGTAGGAGGTGGGGTATCTACAACAAAACTATTTTCTCTAGATTCATTCTTATCCCATGCATAAATTTTTTGCTCTTGCCAAAATTCTTGCCACTTCTTTTCACTTTCACTAAAATTATAATTTTTTGGAAATTCGGTCATATTAGATATTGTTTGTCATAATTAAAAATTGACTAGAGATATATCATAGTTAACTTCTCTTGCCAATTAATATATAATCGTTATATAATTAGTTATATATTGATTACTTTGATCCACTAGGCATTATAACTGACAATGCTAAATAAATTTTTTTTATTCCTCAAACTAATGCGTTTGCCATATTATTCTGGCTATCTATTGTGCTTTTTTCCAGCATATTTTGGTTTATTTCTTACTGATATCTCAAACAGCAATTTAATAAAATTATTACCTTTATTTTTTATAGGAAGCGTTATTACCAGAGGAGCTGGATGCGTTATTAATGATATTTTCGATAAAGATTTTGATAAGCATGTCGAAAGAACTAAAAACAGACCTTTAACTAGTGGAGCGCTTACTGTTAAAGAAGCCCTGATCTTTCTAGGAATATTACTAATATGTTCTTTAGCAATTTTATTATCCTTGAATAAAACTTCTATTTATCTTGGTTTTTTGGCATTTTTCCTAATTATTCTATATCCGTTAATGAAGAGAATTATTAACATGCCGCAAGTATTTTTGGGTATTGTCTTTAATTTTGGGGCTTTAATTGGCTATAGCGCAGTAACTAACAAACTATCCCTAGAATCATTTATTATGTATGTTGCCTGCTGCTTTTGGACTATTTGCTATGATACTATCTACGGTTTTACTGATATTGGAGATGATAAAAAAATTAATATCAAATCTATGGCTCTCTTCTTAGAAAAAAGAAATTATAAGCTACATTTATATATTTATTACACTATATTTATTTTTCTGTTCATATTAGCTAACATCCTAGCCTATAAACATCCTAGCTATATATTGATATTAATAGCTTATTTTATGTTAATATGGCAAGTAGCAACCCTAAAAATTACTGATTCTAACAATTGTTATCAAAGATTTAAGAATTCTAATCTTGTTAGTTTGCTACTTGCTTTGAGTTATATTAAATTATTATAAACTTCTTGGCTTACTCCTATTTAACATATCCTTAACCAACTGGTTAGCAAATTTGTCTTTTTCAGGATTAATTTTATTATATCTTTCTTCAGAATTTTCTAAATTTTTAATTTCTTGTATCTTAGCTTCAAATTTTTCTTTTTTTTGACCTACAGCCACTTCTCGACTAGCGAATCTATATATCTCATTCTTATAGCTTTATACTCGTCACTTGGTAAAGCTTAACCCAATAGTTTTATATTATTTGTTAGATTTGCCTTATTTTCTGAGTAACTAAGTTGTGAATCATAATTTTTTGCTTAAATATGCTCATTTATATAAAAATATAACTCTTTATCCGGCATATTCTCTAGGCTATTTATAGGAGTTCCTTTTAATTTATTTAACAACTCTTGGTTATGATCTTTACTCATATTTTCCTTATATTAATATTTACTTCTTTGCCATCTAACTCAACTTTAACGCTATAATCCTCAATAAAATTACTAGCAAACTCGCCTAATGTTTGTTCTAAGATAAAAGATTTATGCTCTTGGATAATTCTTGTTAAATCATCATCACCAACAATATCTAGAAAAATTCTATCACTTATTATAAAATTAGCATCCTTTCTAGCTTGTTGAATAAAACGAACTAAATCCCTAACTACCCCTTCTTCATACAGCTCTTTAGTGACTTCTAAATCAAGCAAAATTAACCCTTGATTATTCGATAGAGATTTTGCTCCTTTAGTATTTTTAGGTTCTAATACTAGCAAGAATTCATCTTTATTTAATTTCTCCCCCGCTATTATTAAATATTCTCCTTCAAGCTGCCAATGTTGCTGCTTAGACGCCATAATAATATCTTTTACTTTAGTTGGCAGACGCTTACCTAAAATTGGGAAGTTAATTGATAATTTATGGTTAGCGTGAGTTCCTACATCATCCTTGTAAATTATCTTCTTTACGTTAATTTCATCCTTAATTAGTTCTTCAAACTGTACTAAAGAATCATTATGAGATCCGATAATTGTTAAACTATTAAGTGGTTGGCGAGTACGAATATTTTCGCTGCTTCTAATAAATAAAGCACTACTACAAATGTCCAGTACCTGATCCATATTTTTAACTAAATCATCATCTATCTCTAACATTGCAAGATCAGGGAAATCTGTTAGGTGGACACTGTTTTTTTCCGCTTCTCCCCCTGTCATCCCCAAATAAATTTCTTCTGAAATTAATGGTAATAGCGAAGACATAGCTCTAGAAATAATCTCTAAACAGCTATACAAAGTATCGTAGGTGCTTTTCTTATCCGCATCTTTTTCGCTCTTCCAAAAACGATGCCTGCTTCTTCTGATATACCAATTATTCAGTACTTCAAAAAAATCAGAGACACTATTGTAAGCTATCTGAGTATCAAAACTATCTAATCCTTGCCTAATCTTCTCAACAGAAATTTTTAATTTTGATAATATATACCTATCCAAAACATTTTGAGAACTAATATTAAACTCAGCTTTAATGCCATCGGCGTTAGCGTAGATGGTGAAGAAATTATAAGCGTTCCAGATTGGTTTGATAAATAGACGTAGCGTGTCATAAACCATCTTACCATCTTTATCGATTAACAGCTCTTGCCCTTTTACTACATTTGAAGATAACATAGTAACCTGTAAAGCGTTAGAGCCATATTGCTCAAATAATTCTAACGGATCTGCATAGTTATTTAATCTTTTAGATAATTTCTGTCCTGTACTATCTAATATTACTCCATGACAAATACAATTCAAGAAAGGTGGCTGATCAAACAAAGCGGTTGATAAGACCATTAAAGTATAAAACCATCCTCTGGTTTGCGCTGAATATTCAACAATAAAATCAGCTGGGAAATGTTTTTCAAACCATTCTTTATTTTCAAATGGATAATGGGCTTGCCCGTAAGGCATAGAACCACTCTCAAACCAACAATCAAAAACGTCCTCAACCCTACGCATCATTGATTTGCCAGTGGGATCGTTAGGATTTTTTCTAGTTAATTGATCGATAAAAGGTCTATGTAAATCACTTACTGTCACTCCAAAATCAGCTTCCAACTCTTTTATTGAGCCATATACATCAATCCTTGGATATTTAGGATCGTCTGATTTCCATACTGGCAAAGGAGTTCCCCAAAACCTATTACGGCTAATTGACCAATCTCTAGCATTCTCTAACCATTTGCCAAACAGATTGTCCCTTACATTAAATGGTATCCAGTTAATTTGCTGATTAAGCTCAACCATTCGATCTTTAAAATCAGTAACTTTAACATACCAAGACGGAACTGCTTTATATATTAAAGGAGTATCAGTCCTCCAACAATGAGGGTAATTATGAATATATTGTTCTGTCTTTAACCAACTACCTTGTTTTTTTAGCTTGATAATAATCTGGTCATTAGCGTCAAATACTTGTGTTCCTACAAAATCATAAATCTCTTTTGTGAATTTTCCTGCATTATCAACAGGACAAACAAGCTCTATACCATAATTTTTACATACGATTTGGTCATCTTCACCAAAACCTGGCGCCATGTGTACGATACCTGTACCATCACCTTCTACGACAAAATCTCCAGCCAGTACCCTGAAAGAGTTAGGATGATCTGCAAAATAATCAAATAATGGCTTGTAGGTAAGACCAAGTTTCATTAGCTGATCACCTTTTATTGTATCAAACTCCTCATCACCATTAAGCTCTAATTCCTTACTATATTTTTTTAAGGCAAATTTTGCTAAAATATAACAAACACCACCTTTTGGAACTAAGGCATATTCTATATCACTACCTACCGCTAAAGCTAAATTGGATGGTAAGGTCCATGGAGTAGTAGTCCAAGCAAGTATTCTAAACTCATTATATTCTGGGAAATTAGGTAGTTTTTCATTCAATATAAAACTTACTGTAACAGCTTTATCAGTTCTTTCCCTATAAGAATTATCTAGTCTAGTTTCAAAATTTGACAAAGGAGTCTCGCAAGCCCAAGAATAAGGCATAACCCTCATTGATTCATAAAGTAGACCTTTTTTATATAATTCTTTAAATGCCCATAGGACAGATTCCATAAAATCTTTATCCATAGTCTTATAAGAATTAGTAAAATCTACCCATCTTGCTTGTTTAGTAACATATTCTTGCCATTGATCCGTATATTTCATTACTGACAACCTGCAATGTTCATTGAACTTATCAATCCCATAATTCATGATGGCGGTTCTGCCAGAAATCCCTAATTCCTTTTCTGATTGCATTTCTGCCGGCAAACCGTGACAATCCCAACCAAAACGTCTTTCTACCCTCTTTCCTTTAGTAGTCTGGTAACGAGCGTAAACATCTTTAATATAACCAGTTAAAAGATGCCCATAATGTGGTAAACCATTAGCAAAAGGAGGACCATCATAAAAAATAAACTCATTATTTTGTCCATCTTTTATTAAAGGTCTGTTATCTATTGTTTTCTGAAAAATATTATTTTCCTTCCAATAAGCTAGGATCTTCTTCTCAATAGTAGGAAAATCAGCATTAGATTTAACGTTTGGATAGTATTTATTAGTCATATTATAAATTTGATTATTATAAAAATAGGCGAATAATTGGTATATCAACAAGCTGTGGCAACTTAAAAATATTCTTACATTTAGAGAATATAGTAATTATGCCTGATAAAGAATTGGTAATATATTTATCTGTCTCAATATTATTTTCTGAGTCATCTTGAATGTAGTAAATTATAGAAGTTGTGTAAACACTTAATAGTAAGCTTCTTTTAGTATAATAATTATAATCTATTGATTTATCTCCAGCGTATCGCCATATTAAATCACAAGTACGCCAGGCTATTTTCATAGCTTGTAAATTATTTACTGGGTTAGCAAAATAACAACTATTTTGTAATAAAGCAAGTCTAGAAATGCAATCTTTAATACGAATTTTTAAAGCTAAATCAATCCTATCGCGTATTTTATCAGGAATTGCTTGCTTAGCCAATAATTTCAACATTTTCTGATCGCATTGATCTTCTAAGAAATCAATAATTTCTGGTAAACCATTAGGAAAAATTATACTACTATATCCTTTAGCAAAACCGCATCGCTTTTCTGCTTCCTCTAATAATTTATTATCCCATTCATCAAAAGCCAATAAATCAGATATAGCTTCAATAAATTGCAATTTTAAATTATGATATTTTTTTTCGTAGTTAACCATATATTCTCAGTAAATAAAGATTTGAAATACGAAGTTAAACTTAAAGAAGAGCTAGACGCCGCGAAGCTTTTGACTGCAGCGTACTTGGAATGTACGTGAGGATCAAAAGCAAGCAGCAACGACGCCAATTTTTTAAGTTTAACTTCGTATAATTCAACTTTTAATCTTGACACATTGACTTAGTATATAGATAATGTCAGTATTATTCAATAATCTTTATTTGCGCTGAGAGGGGGTAATTAAAAGTGATAATAGTTTATGTTCATGCAGGAAATGTCCATAACGCTGGGAACAATAACGCTATAAGTGGTGAACAAGAGATTAAAAGTCTTAAGAGAAAAATGCAGAGAGAACTTGTCTACCGTGCGATGAAGATGCAACGCTTCCATGAGCCTGACTCAGTAAAACGTCTTAGAAAAAAACAAGAGACTGCAAGAAGAATAAAAAAGTTTGCTCGTAAAAAATACATGAACGAAGCTTAGTAACTTTAGTTTAGGGCAAAATTTTGCCCTAAACTATTCTTTCCACACTAATAACTACATGCCTTCTTTCTTTAATTATGATCCCAATAAAAATACAGCTATTCTTGGCTTAAAAATTAAAGCAAACGCAAAACTAAATGAAATAATTCATTTTACCTCTATCAACAATAAATTTTACCTAAAATTATCTATAAAAGCAGTACCAGAAAACGGCAAAGCTAACGATGCCATTATTGATTTTCTTTCTAAAAAATGGCAGATTAACAAAAAGAATTTACAAATTATTTCCGGTCATACTAATAGTCTTAAGTTACTTACAATAAAAAATATTGAATTAGACTATTTAAATTCCCATTTACAACACTATATTTAGTTATAACAAAAAAATTTAATGATGATGGTGATAATGAAAATCAAGCTATATAGCGTACAGTTAAAGATCTTAGCCATTATAATAATTTCAGCAATTTATTATAAATTCATCAATGGAAGAGCAAATTTTTACAAAAATATATGATCAAAATCTTTGGGGTAGCGGTTCTGGACCTGGCTCTAATCCTATAAACGCTGAACCATATTTAAAACTTTTACAATCATATCTTGATGATCCAAAATTTGTATCAATCGTAGACTTAGGTTGTGGAGATTGGCAATTAATGAAAACATTAAGAATCCCTGATAGTAAAGCACATATAGGATTTGATTTGGTAAAAAGCGTTATTAACACAAACATCAAAAATTATCAAAAAGACAATATTAACTTTAATCATATCCATAAATTAGCTGATTTGAAAAATCAAAAAGGTGATTTACTAATTGTTAAAGATGTTTTACAACACTCGAATAATCAAGAAATTAAATATTTTATTAAAGAAATTTTACCAAATTTTAAATATGCATTAATTACCAATGATTATTTTTCTACAAATAATAATTCAGAGATTTCAACTGGTCTATACAGAACAATTGACTTAGAATCAGAGCCTTTCAATATGTCGTCTATTAAAACTCTGTTAGATTATTCAGCGCATGGCGTATTAAAGAGAGTGTATCTTTACTAGTGAATAAAATATATAATGCCTGTAGCTCTAGGAAACTCTTAACAACATTTTTAATATTATATGAAGTAATAGCTATCATCTCACAACAAAATAACAACAAATTAGGATTGCAAAATATATGACTCAAGAAAAAAAGAAATTTGATGCTGAAGTAGGCAAGATTTTAAACTTAATGATTCACTCTCTTTATAGTAATAAAGAAATTTTCATGCGTGAATTAATTTCTAACAGCTCAGATGCTTGCGATAAATTACGATATTTATCTATCAGTGAGCCAAAATTAATTGAAGATGATCCTGTATTTAAAATTACTGTCAAAGTTGATAAAGAAAAAAAGCAAATTATTATTAGAGATAATGGTATAGGTATGAATAAAGAAGATCTAATCGATAATTTAGGAACTATCGCTAGATCTGGTACTGGGAATTTTTTGCAAAATCTTTCTGGTGACGCAAAAAAAGATAATATGCTAATAGGACAATTTGGCGTTGGATTCTATTCAGCTTTTATGGTCGCTGATTCTATTACCGTTAATTCCAAAAAAGCTGGCGATTCAAAAGCTTACACTTGGCAGTCAGATGGGCTAGGCGAATATATCGTTGGAGATTTTGAAGGTAGTTTTACAAGAGGAACTGAAGTAATAGTTTATATTAAACCAGAAGAAGAAAGCTACGTTGACCATTTTAGACTAAAACATATTGTTAAAAGCTATTCTGATCATATATCAGTTCCTATATATTTCATTGAAGAAACAACTAATAATGAAATACAACTTAATTCTGGTTCGGCATTATGGACTAAATCCAAATCAGAATTAACGGAAGAACAATATAAAGAATTTTACAAAACATTATCTTATTCCGCTGATGAGCCATGGCTTACTATCCATAATAAAAACGAGGGGTTGGTTGAATTTACCAATTTATTATTTATTCCATCAACTAAGACCTATGATTTATTTCATCCAGATCGTAAGAGAAGAGTAAAATTATATATTAAGCGTGTATTTATTTCTGATGAAAATATTGATTTAATACCATCTTATTTGAGATTTTTAAGAGGGGTGGTAGATTCAGAAGATTTACCTTTAAATATCAGCCGTGAATCGCTACAACATAACCATACATTAGAAAAAATCAAATCCTCTATTACTAAAAAAGTACTAGGCGAACTGAAAAAGAAAAAGGATGAATCTATAGAAGAATATAGTAAATTCTGGGCTAATTTTGGCGCTGCTTTGAAAGAAGGATTATGCGAAGCAACTTCAGACCATGATAAACTGCTTGAAACATGCATATTTAGAAGTAGCCTGCATGGTAAAATGATTAGTCTTGATGATTATATTAGTAACTTCCAAGAAGGGCAGGACACTATATATTATCTCAGCGGTGATGATCCAGCAAAATTACTTTCTAGCCCACAAATAGAAGGTTTCTTAAACAAAAATATTGATGTACTGCTCTTTACTGACACAGTAGATGATTTCTGGGTCAATGTTAATCATAATTATAAAGGTTATGCTATCAAATCGGTTACCAGAAGCGATATTGATTTGGAAAAAGCAAGCAGCAATCCAGAATCTACTAAAGATGAAAAAGCAAATGATGATTATTCAAAATTAATAGAGTATTTTAAAGGAATATTGGGAGATCAAATAAAAGAAGTAATAATCTCTAAGAAGCTTACTTCTAGCCCAGCATGTCTTGCTGTAGACGATGGAGCTATGGATATTCGCATGGAAAGATTCCTAATAGAGCAAAAGCAACTAATGTCTGCTTCAGCCAAAATACTTGAACTAAATCCTAAACATAAAATTGTTGAGAAAATTAATAACGATTTAAATTCAGGATCTCAAGATAATTTTAACGAAGAATTAGTAAGATTAATTTTTGATCAATCTTGCATTTTAGAAGGAGAACCAGTAGCAGATACTGGGGCTTTCGCTAAAAGACTTAATGATATTATCCAAAAAGCTATCTTGTAAATATAGCTCTTTATACTTACCTCAATTATAATTGAGGTAAGTATACTATCTAATCTTCTTCATCTTCAAATATAGCATCACTATACCCACCCCTAGAAATCTTTATCTCTATTTCTGTATCATAATAATCATGCCCCTCTCCATAGTTATTACCAAAACGTTCAAACATTTCAGCTAGTTCCTGACATTCTTGCTTATTAATATATAGTTTCTCTTGTGAAATAAGGTTACGTTTATAATAAATAGCAAAATTTGAGTCATTTAATCTAGCATGTTCTTTGTTACATAGATAATGCGCAGCTTTTAAATAATCTTCTGATTCTCCAGAAATTAATATAACTGGATAGCCATTATGAAAATCATTGAAATATCTAATTTTTAACATATTGTAATCCTTTTCTTAAAGTTGGCATATTATTAATAGAAATATTCAACCATTCTGTGTATTTGGTAGATGATTGATAATTCCAATGGAGATTATGTCTCTGCTTTTCATCTCGTAAATGAGGGCGCCACTGACCACCATATTGATCATATAAACTTTTCTCTCTCCTACTTAAAGGTTTGTTTTTTATTGGCAATCCTACCACCAACGGACCATCAATTGGAACTTTTGGCCAAGTTGTAACATCATGCATATCAATAAATGGTGTTCCATTGCCATGTCAAAAATTGCTGCTATTTCCTCAGTCCAGCACCTACAACCATGTGCTTCTCTTGGGTGACCTGTTGGTGGTGGTTTATCTCTTTCAAAAATCTTACCATTATTAAAAGCATGAGCAGGCCTAACTTTTAAATCTCCCACCCCACATAGTACGCCAAATATAAAATTCTGGTATTGATTTGGTTACTAGCAGGTAATATGGTACATTAATGGGTGTACCATATCGAATATATTTTCTAAACGCTTTATCATAATCTGGATTACAATATTTTTCAACTAATAATTTTCTACATCTTATATTGTTATATTAATAATTATATTACGTCTTAATTTAGTACATAACTATTAATAGTTGCACTAAGCGCTGAATTATATCTTATATATAAATGAAATATCGGAATACGAAGTTAAATGTAAAAATCGCTTTTAAATTAAATAATTCTATAATAAAATACTTATTTGTAATTATTTAATAGCAAGTAAATATGGTCTCCTCTCCACAATTAAAAACCGCTGAAATTACCGAAATATTAAAAAAGGAAATCTCCAGCATCAATTATGTTAATGATTTACAAGAAGTAGGACAAGTTGTTACCGTTGAAGATGGAATAGCAAGAATCTTTGGTTTAGATAAAGTAGAAGCCGGAGAAGTTGTGGAATTTGAATCAGATGTTAAAGGGTTAATAATCAACTTAGAAACAGATTCTGTAAGCGCTATCTTAATAGGCGATAATACTCAGGTAAAACAAGGAGATACTGTAAAAAGAACTGGAAAAATTCTACAAGTACCTGTTGGTAAATCCCTGCTTGGTCGAGTTGTTAATGGTATAGCAAGACCTATCGATGGCAAGGGAGAAATCATAACCGATACTTATAGGAATATTGAAGAAACAGCCCCTGGAATTATTACTAGAAAAAGCGTTAATCAGCCAGTACAAACCGGAATTAAGGTAATTGACGCTCTAATACCTATAGGTAGAGGACAAAGGGAATTAATCATCGGCGATAGACAAATTGGCAAGACCGCTATTGCTATCGATACTATTATTAACCAAAGACAGGCTCATCTTGATGGAGATGAAAAAAATAAAATTTACTGTATTTATGTAGCTATAGGTCAGAAAAGATCAACTGTAGCGCAAGTGGTAAAGAAATTAGAAGACGCTGGAGCAATGGAATATACTACAGTCGTAGCTGCAACCGCCTCTGATCCCGCCGCCTTGCAATATGTTGCTCCTTATAGCGCTTGCAGTATTGGTGAATATTTCCGTGATAATGGCATGCACGCATTAATTATTTACGATGATTTAAGTAAGCACGCTGTAGCCTATAGACAAATTTCCTTATTGCTTAGAAGACCGCCTGGACGTGAAGCTTATCCTGGTGACGTGTTTTATCTACATTCCAGATTATTAGAGAGAGCTGCAAAATTATCAGATGAGTTTGGTGGAGGATCATTAACAGCTCTGCCAATCATTGAAACTCAGGCAGGTGACGTTTCCGCCTATATTCCTACCAATGTTATCTCTATTACAGACGGGCAAATTTTCTTAGAAAGCAATTTGTTCTATCAAGGGATCAGACCAGCTGTAAATATTGGTCTATCAGTGAGTAGAGTTGGTTCTGCCGCTCAAATCAAATCTATCAAACAAGTTGCAGGTACGGCAAAGCTTGAGCTAGCTCAGTTTAGAGAATTAGCCGCTTTCTCGCAATTTAGTTCAGACTTAGATCCTACAACTAAAAAGCTTATTGATCATGGAGCAAAATTAAGCGAAATTTTAAAACAAAGCCAATATCATCCTTTCCCTATTGAAGAACAGGTAGTAAGTATTTTTACTGGCGTAAAAGGTTATTTAAACAATATACCTATTGAACAAATAAAAGAATTTGAAAGTAAATTACTAGAACAATTAAGAGCTAGCGATAGCAATATTTTAGTGTCTATTAAAGAGCAAGGTCAAATTACTGAAGAAATAGAACAAAAACTAAAAGCCTTTTTAGAAGATTTTATAAAAGAGTTTTTATCTACAGATTAAGTAAGTAAATGTCTAATTTAAAATTATTAAGAACACGCATTAAAAGCGTTAAATCAACCCAGAAAATTACTAAAGCGATGCAATTAGTATCTGCTACTAAATTTACTAGGGCAAAAAACCAAGTGAAAAATTCAGAAGATTATATAAATATTTTTCATAATATAATGGTAAATTTAACTTCTGAAAATAACTTACAAGATATGGGAGAGAAAGAAAGAAAGTTTTTCTCTGAAGATTTAACAGATAATGTTCACTTATTAATAATAATTACTTCTGAACGCGGTTTATGCGGAGCGTTAAACTTTCTTTTAATTCACCAGATAAAGAGCGATATTGCAAAATTAAAAGAATTAAATAAAGATATTAAACTGATAATTATTGGCAGGAAAGGTTATAATGCCTTAAAAGGAGAATATTTAAATTATATTGATAGTTTTTATGATTTCCCTAAGCCAAATGACAATAATTTATCGCTTATTATCAGAGAAAAAATTATCAAATTATTTGAGAATTCTGAGATTAGCAATTGTCAGATATATTTCAATAAATGTAAAAATGCTATGGTTCAAATTCCAACCAAACAGCAAATATTGCCAGTTAAACAACAAACAAAACTAGAACAAGATAAGTATTTAAGTTATAAATATGAAGGCAAAGATTTGGTATTTAATATGATCAATCTTTATATAAATTCGCAAATTAATTATGCTTTATTGCATAATAGAGCAAGTGAAGAGGGCACTAGAATGACTGCTATGGACGATGCTACAAACAACGCTAATGACATTATTGATAAATTAACTCTAAAACTTAATAAATCTAGACAAAATTTAATTACTAAGGATCTAATTGAGATTATAGCAGGAGCAGAGGCTTTATAATGACTAATAATACCGGTAAAATTATACAAATTATTTCAGCTGTAGTGGATGTACAGTTTAGTAGCAAAAGCCATCTACCAAAGATCTTAAACGCTCTTGAATGCGATAATAATGGCAGCAAAGTAATCTTAGAAGTAGCTCAACATATAGGGGATAATGTTGCCAGATGTATATCCATGCATACAACAGATGGTTTGGTAAGAAATCAAGCTGTAATTGATACAGGAAGTAGTATTACAGTTCCTGTTGGTCTAGAAACACTTGGACGAATAATGAATGTAACTGGAGATCCGATCGATGAGCGAGGAGCCATTAATTCAGACAAATTTTCTTCAATTTATAACCCAGCTCCAGATTTTGTCGATCAATCAACTGATAGAAATATTTTAGTAACAGGAATCAAAGTAATTGATCTTTTAGCCCCTTATGTAAAAGGAGGAAAGATTGGTTTATTTGGTGGCGCTGGTGTAGGGAAAACTGTATTAATTATGGAATTAATTAATAATATAGCTAAGGCGCATGGAGGATATACAGTTTTTGCTGGGGTCGGGGAAAGAACCAGAGAAGGCAATGATCTTTACCATGAAATGATTACTTCTGGGGTAATTGACTTACAAGACTCAAAAAAATCTAAAGTAGCTCTTGTTTATGGACAAATGAATGAACCACCAGGAGCTAGATCTAGAGTGGCTCTAACTGGTTTAACTATAGCTGAAAGCTTTAGAGATTTAGATGGTGGACAAGATGTATTATTTTTCGTGGATAATATTTTCCGCTTTACTCAAGCTGGTTCAGAAGTATCTGCTCTATTAGGGAGGATCCCCTCGGCAGTAGGTTACCAACCAACTTTAGCAACTGATATGGGGGAATTACAGGAACGTATTACTTCAACAAAATATGGTTCTATAACATCAGTTCAAGCTATCTATGTACCAGCAGATGATCTAACTGATCCTGCTCCAGCTTCTTCGTTTGCTCACTTAGACGCAACAACAGTATTGAGTAGACAAATTGCAGAGCTTGGTATTTACCCAGCGGTAGATCCGCTAGATAGTAATTCTCAAATGTTAGATCCAGAAATTGTTGGAGAAAAACATTATTCTGTTGCTCACTCTGTACAAGAAATCTTACAAAAATACAAATCATTGCAAGATATAATCGCTATTCTTGGAATGGATGAATTGTCAGAATCTGATAAATTAATTGTTAGCAGAGCCAGAAAAATTCAACGCTTTTTATCTCAACCATTCCATGTTGCTGAAGTATTTACAGATTCTCCTGGAAAATTTGTTAGTTTAAACGACACTATTGAAGGATTTCATGGATTAGTTGAAGGTAAATATGATCATTTACCTGAAAACGCTTTTTATATGGTAGGAAGTATTGAGGAAGCAGTAGAGAAGGGAGAAAAACTGCAAAAAGAAACTAAGTAATGAATGTTTAATAGAAATTACTAATTAATTTTAAATTAAAATGTCATTGCGAGGTTGCGTTGGTTCTGCTGTATGGAGATAAAAATTAAGTGATAGATAAAGTAAGGCAAAAATCGATGTTATTACATACAACAATGCCAACATTAGTTCGCAGTAACGTTTTAGAAACCACTTGCATTATAGAGTTTTCAAAGAGGTATAATGGATAAAACAATTAATGTTAAGATTGTAACTCCAAACAATATAGTGTTTGATGATCAAGCCTTAATGGTAACTATGCCAGGAACATTAGGAGAATTCGGAGTTTTGCCAAATCATGAGCTTCTAATTACTGATTTAAAAGAAGGTTTAGTAAAAATATCAGCGAATAATCATATAATAAAATTTTTTGTGTATAAAGGATTAGCCGAAGTTACTGGTACAAACGTAAATATAATGACTGAATTTGCTATGAATGTCGAAAATATACAATCAAGCGAAATATCAAGTAAAATAGATCATTTTAAACAAATATTAGATCAAGAAACTGATTCGCTAAAAATAGATAATCTCAAGTTAGATATTCTGATATATCAATCTTTGCTGAATTGTCTAAATAATTAATCTTCATGCTATTATGATACAATGTACTCGTAAAATTGAATTTGATGCAGGCCACAGAGTTGTCGGACATAAAAATAAATGCCAGTTTTACATGGACATCGTTATGTTCTAGAAGTTACGGTAGGTTCTAATATTACCGATTCTCTTGATATGGTGGTAGATTTTGGCCTACTAAATCTATAGTTAAAAAATGGATAGATGATAATTTCGATCATAGTCTTATACTGCATCAACAAGATCAAGAAATTGGCGATAAAATATCTAGCTGGACTGGTCAGAAAATTTATTATCTACAACAAAATCCAACAGCAGAAAATATAGCTCTGCACTTAAAAAACGATATTCTACCTACCTTGCTAACTAATAATGATTTTACAATTCTAAAAGTAAAATTATATGAAACTCCTAATTGTTTTGTTGAGGTATAAAATGGTAGAAAAATGCTGCATAATTATAACAACTACTAATGATCAGCAAGTAGTAAATCAAATAGCTGCTAGCTTATTAGAAAATAATTTGGCAGCTTGCGTGCAAGTAGATAACATAGTTAGCCATTTTAAATGGAAAGGAGTAATTTCTCAAGAATCAGAATATCGTATCATGATAAAGGCCAAGTCTAATAATTATAATAATATAGAAAAAACTATTATTAAGCTTCATAATTATGAGCTTCCACAAATAATAAAATTAGACATTCAAGGCGGTCTCCCTCAGTATTTAAGCTGGGTCGCTCAAGATACATAATTATAATAAATTGACTATCTACTCTTTTTCTTTTAAAAATAACACTATACGATGTAGGTTTTTGCGTATCGTTTCTCTTTATATATATATTATATTTTAACTTAAAGAGCTGTTTTGCAATCACTTAACTTATTATGCCATGCTGAAAACTTTGTTTCAGCATCTAATAGATTCCGAATCAAGTTCGGAATGACTGTGATATGTATTCTAGCCAGCTTCTTAAATTAAAACAGTATACAAAAGAGAAATCATACATAACAACCTAAATTCATTAGACCTCTTTTTAATTAATAAGGATAATTTATGAAACTATGGATAAAGGTTACTCTAGGGTTAATCTTAGGGATAATATTTGGTATTTATTTTCCTGAATATGTATCCTATGTAAAACCGGTAGGTGATATTTTCTTACGTTTAATCAAAATGATTATCACTCCTTTAATATTCTTTAGCCTAGTTGCAGGTATAACTAGTATGAGTAATCCTTCTACCCTTGGGAGAGTAGGAATGAAATCTGTTGCCGCTTATTTAGGCACTACATTTTTTGCGATAATTTTCGGTATCTCTGTTGCCTTAATATTAAAACCAGGGGAAGGTGTACATATAGTTTTTGATCCCACTCAAAATACCGCTCAAGCAAGTTATTTTGATTTAGTTCATTTTTTTGTCAATATAGTACCTGATAACGCTGTTGCAGCTTTTGCAAATGGCAGTGTATTGCAAGTTGTATTTTTTGCCATATTTTCCGGCTTGGTTCTAAATCAAATGGGGGCTCCAGCCGCTCCAATAAGAGATTTATTTCATGTCTTTTCAAAGTTTATCTTAAAAATGATTTCCGTAATCATTTTACTTTCACCATATGGAGCATTTGCTTTAACCGCTTGGGTAGTTGGCACCCAAGGTCTAGACATAATGATTAGCCTATCAAAATTAGTAGCGGCTATAGTTATTGCTATGATATGTCAATACGGAATCTTTGGAATATTAATCTATGTATTTGGTCGAGTATCCCCAATACCTTTCTACAAAAAAAGTCTAGAATATCAAATATTAGCTCTTTCTACAGGTAGCAGTAAAGCAAGCCTTGCAACTACCATGAAAGTATGCCAAGAGAAACTTGGGGTATCCGAATCAAGCACTTCTTTCGTATTACCTCTAGGCGCTTCGATTAATATGGATGGCTTTGCTATTAATCTAGGACTTACAACGATATTCTTTGCCCAAATGATGGGTATTGATTTAGCTTTACATGATTATCTAGTTATTATTTTAACTTCTACTCTTGGTTCAATAGGAGGAGCCGGTATTCCTGGAGCGTCTTTAATAATGCTTCCTATGGTTCTATCATCAGTAAATATGCCGATAGAAGGAGTTGCAATGATAGCAGGAATTGATAGAGTTCTAGATTTACTACGAACTGCAATTAATATTACTGGTGATGCAACAATTACCTTGATTATAGACAGCAGTGAGGGTACTCTAGATAAAGAAAAATATTTTTCTTAATTTGAATATCTTTATGAACAATTTAAAAATTTTATTTGTATTTTTATACGTATTACTTGTTAGCAGTTTTGTTTTTGCTGAGCAAAAAGTAATAAAAATTGGCTCTGGTTCAATTATGAAACCATATTACTCTATTGGACTAGATATATGCAAAACCTTCACTGCCGCTAATAAGGATATAATATGCGAAGTTGTTCCTACTAGAGGGGGCGTTGAAAACCTAAATTTACTAAAGGAAGGCAAAATAGATTTAGCGCTAGTTCAATCTAACATAGCGCTTGAAGCCTATGAAGGTAAAGGTTATTATTCAAAAATAGGAAAAATGGAAGATATTCGTCAAGTACTTAATCTATATGACGAATTTTTTACTGTCATCGTAAAAGATGATGATAAAATAAAGATTTTTTCAGACATTGAAGGTAAAAAAATATCTCTTCTACCAACATTTTCTAGTAATAATATTACTTATCAATCTTTAAGAAATCTATATAAATTTTCTAAGGAACCAATATATGTAGATGAAATTAATTATGAAGAGTCAGTACTAGAGTTTTGTAATGGTGATATCGACGCAATAATTATGACCATAGGTCATCCGAATTCATTAGTAGGGCTTATTGCTAATAAATGTGAAATTGATTTTGTTCCTATTGAAAATGACAAAATTGAAAAACTAATATCATCAAATAAAGCCTTCCATAAAGCAACTCTAAGCAAAGGATTATATCCAGGAATTACTGCAGATCAGCAAACAGTTGCTGTACCAGCCATTCTAGTAACTAACAAAGATATGGACTCTAAATTACTGGATAAGTTTATAGGAATGTTTCATAACACAGTTAAAGATTTTAAACATTCTAATTATATGTTAAATAATACTGACATTAATCATTTTGCTGATACTAATAATTTTGTTATACCAAAACATCCATCAGTAAGAGTTAGATAAAATTGAGGAATATGTGTTTAAAAATATTGTAGTACCTATAGATCTATATCAGATAAGCACTTAATAAAAGTCTTTATTGCCAAAGGCTTTAGATTTTGCTGTTAAATTTGAAGCAAAATTACATTTTGTCTATATCATCTCTGATTTTGGCATAAAAATGGTTGAAGATTATTTACCTAAAAATTGGGCTATCGAACAAAAAGAAAAATACCAAAAACAGGTAAAAGAATTAATAACCCACCATGTGCCAAGGGATATAGAAGTAAAATTTTACGTTGGTCGTGGAGCTATATATGACGAGATAATTCAATATACAGAGCAAGTTAAAGCTGATTTAATTATTATTTCTGCAGCAGGAAGACCACAATTTAAGGATTATATGCAATGTTGCTAAAATAGTTCGCTATTCTAGCGTATCAGTTTTAGTTGTTAGAGAATAGCCCATACGAATGTTTATGTAACATGTATATAGAACTCCTTAAGGATTTAATTGCTTTTCAATCTGTAACCCCTAACAGCTCTGGTTGTATTGAATATATTAGCAATATATTAGAGCAAAATGGTTTCAAGACTGAAATCAAAATGTTTGGTAACAATGATTATAAAGTAACTAATCTTTACGCAGTTTATGGTGATTCGAAACCTAATATTTGTTTTGCTGGGCATGTTGATGTAGTGCCTAGTGGTGACAAAAATTTATGGCTTAGCGACCCTTTCGTGGCAAATATCCTCGATGATAAAATATACGGCAGAGGAACTGTTGACATGAAAGGCGCTATAGCTTGCTTTTTAGCAGCTAGCCTAGATTTTATAAAATTCAATCCTAATCCCAAAGGTTCTATTAGCTTTTTGATAACTAGTGATGAAGAAGGAAAGGCCGAATATGGCACTGTAGAAATGCTAAAATATTTGCATTCTACTATTAATCCTCTTTCAAAACTCGCTAATGCTAAGGGATTTGAAGGAGACATGGAACACAAGGGTCGAAGCGTACCAAATGTACGTGAGAATCCCTATACCGGATTATTTTCCAAATCACCAGCAGTAGTAGAGTTTGGGAAGAGGATTATTGATCTTGCTATTGTAGGAGAGCCCACAAGTGACAAGCAAGTAGGGGACACTGTAAAAATCGGCAGACGCGGTAGCGTTAATTTTGATTTAAGCTTACATGGCACTGCGGGGCATGTTGCTTATCCTGATCAATCTAATAATCCTATTCCTTATTTAGTTCGGATATTAAACAATCTAGTTAATCATAATTTTGATCAAGGAAGTAAATTCTTTCAGAAATCTAATCTAGAAATTACCTCTATTGATGTAGGAAATAATGTAACTAATGTAATTCCTCAAAAAATTACTGCTAAATTTAATATTCGCTTTAATGATCTTCATACATCTGAAAATATAATAGAACTTATAAAAAATATTATTAGTTCTACTTGTTCAGAAGGAAAAATTAACTATACCCTAGATCATAGGATATCTGCTGAGAGTTTTATTCAAGATCCTATAGGATTAATTGCGGATTTTGCCTCTGTAGTAGCTGATACTACAGGAATAAAAACCAATCTATCTACTAGCGGAGGTACTTCTGACGCAAGATTTATTAAAAATTATTGCCCTGTCGTAGAATTTGGGTTATGTTTCAGTACAGCTCATAAAATTAATGAGTATACTAAAATTATTGATTTACAAACACTATATCACGTGTATTATAACTCACTGATAAAATTTCTAATTTAAGTCGTTTGTAAGCTCTTTAGCTTCATACAAACAAAAGTCAAAAGACAAAGTTTCACTTTGAAAGTGACAATTACGTTAATTCTTCAATTAGAACAACATAATGCGGGTGTGGCGAAATTTTGGGAGACGCACTAGATTTAGGTTCTAGCGCCGCAAGGCGTGGGGGTTCAAGTCCCTCCATCCGCACCATATATTGATTTCTGCAAGAAGTCTAGTTTTCAGATAATATTACCAATGGATTTGTTAGTATGCAAGTTACAGAACTAAAAAATGATGATCTAAATTTTGAAGCTAAGGTAGTAATTCCTTCTTCTAAAATTGCTGATAAAATACAGAAAGAATTAGCTACTTTATCACAAAAAGTAAAAATTGATGGATTTCGCCCTGGTAAAGTACCAACTAACGTAATCAAGAAAAAATATAAAACCTCTGTTAGGTTTGATGTTATAGAACATGAAATTAATCATGTTATCAAACATATTATAAAAGATCATAAGCTTAAAACAGTAGGTGATCCTAAGTTGGAAGATTTACGTAATGAAGAAAATGCAGATCTAGAATTTACTGTAAAATTTGAATTATTGCCAAATATTGATTTACCAGATTTTAAAAAAATCGTAATTACTAAGCCAAAATTAGATATTAAAGAAAAAGAAGTTAACGAGCAAATAGAGAAGCTTGCAACTATTTCAAAAAATTTCAGTAAAGAAAATACTGGTAAAGCAAAAAAGGATGATCAGGTTACTATTGACGCTATTGGTTATATTGAAGACAAAGCTTTTGAAGGCGGAAAAGTTACTGACTATAAATTAGTGCTTGGTAGTAAAAGCTTTATCGATAATTTTGAAGACCAACTTGTTGGAAGCAAAGCTGGAGATGAAGTAGAAGTTAATGTTACTTTCCCTGAAGATTACCATGTAAAAGATCTTGCCGGTAAACCATCTAAGTTTATTGTTCAAGTAAAGGCTGTGCATTCAGCTGAAGAAGCAGAGATTAATTATGAATTCGCTAAGAAGTTTAATTGTGAAACTCTAGATGAATTAAGAGCCAATATTTCTAAGAGAATGGCTGAAGAGTTAGATGAACCGATCCAAACTGTAATGAAA
The DNA here is from genome assembly GCA_050920655.1 of Candidatus Rickettsia vulgarisii. Taxonomy (GTDB): domain Bacteria; phylum Pseudomonadota; class Alphaproteobacteria; order Rickettsiales; family Rickettsiaceae; genus Tisiphia; species Tisiphia vulgarisii. The sequence continues at coordinate 1,359,315 of CP133317.1, forward strand.
ATAAGCTTGTTTGATCAATTAGAAAAGATTTTAACTTTTAATGCACCAAAATCTTTAGTAACTCAAGAAGTTGATATATTAAAATCTCAAACAGATAAAAATGATGATTCTGATTCAGTGTTTAAAAACAAGTCAGAAGAAGAAAAAAATGAATATTTTGAGAAATTAGCTTTACGTCGTGTAAGAGTAGGGTTACTATTAGCTGAATATATGAAAATTAAAGATTTACGTATAGAGCAAGACGATATTAGAAATGCTATTATGTCTCAAGCTAGAAGATTCCCTGGTCAAGAAATGGCTATATTTGATTATTATCAAAAAAATCCTAAAGCTTTAGAACATTTAAAAGGTCCTTTATTAGAAGAGAAGACTATCAAGTATCTTTTTGATAATGAAGTGACGTTAGAAGAAAAAATCTATAATAGAAAAGAACTTGAAGAATTTTTAGAGCAAGAAGAAGATAGAGTAATATAAAATTTCTTTATCAAGAAAATTAGATTTTAAGAGGTTATTTAATGGATGATGCCATAAAAAATATCGACTTAATAATCATAGCAGGCTTATTATTATTTGTCGCAATTTTTCTTTATAAAAAAAGTAAAAAACCATTATCCACTACTAATGCAGGAGAAAGCAATATATTTAGTACGCTAAGTGGTAGTAATGTAGCAAATAAAAATGATACCAAAAAGCTTTCTCTTAAAGAAAAAATCGAGTTATCTTGGAAATTTTTATATGAAATCACGGAATTAATTGTAACTAAATTTTCTAAAGAAGATAAAGAAGCAATCAGTAAGCTTGGCCATGTATTATTAAACAATGGCATGAGATATGAACATGTAGTTGATTTTGGTATAAAACAAAATCAAGTTAGTATTTCAGCTAATATTGAACAAAGTCAAGCTCAGCAACAACAAACCTCTGGTTTAGGTAAGTAACACTTAAACTAACTGAAGAAATGATGACGTTATAATCTTATGAGTTTGCCACGACGCAACTTAAATGTAAGATCAAATGTCAACTACTGCAAGTTAAGTAAGTTGTATATTAATCTTCTCCTTACTTCTTTTATACTACTTCGTCCACCTGGCAAATATCTATATAGAGTAGGTGGGTCTACTTTTAGACGTTTAGATACTGCTTTAACAGAAAGCTTTTTGTTTTTCAGTAAAGATTTTTTTACAACCAGCTGCTTTTAGCGCATTTATTTGCATTTCTAAATTTTGATCTTGGGTAGAAACTTTAGCGTATCCAATGAACATAATTATAATTTAAATGATTTAGCTTAAAACTCATTAACTAGTATAGCTTTTTAGACATTTAATTTCAAGAGAGAGTTTTAAGATAAAAAATGAAATAATTTAGAGAGATTTTTTAAATTTTTGTCTAGTGCTAAAACATCTCTTTAAAAACGCTTGTTTTTAAGAATAGTTGTCTAAAAGAGGAGTTTTTTAAAATGCCCACATTTTCTGAATATAAGTTTGTGTACAGATAGTGAATAATAGAGAAATTAATTGCATTACCTAGCTGGTAATGCAATGTAATAGCAAGCTGTTAATTAATAGGTATTACTTTAGCATTTTCCTCTTTAATCTCAATTCGTGGTAAAGTAATAGTTAAGATACCATTTTTGAGACTAGATGAGATTGTTTTTTGGTCAATATCCTCTTTCAGTAATATAGAATAGTTAAAATTTTTATTTAAGTGATTGGGTGCCTTATTATCTTTCTGATCTTCTATATTACCACTAACAAATAGCTTATTGCCATTTGTTTTAATTTTAATGTGTTCTTTGTCATATCCAGGCACTTCCATAATAATAACATATTGTTTATCTTCAGTAATATATTTAGTCCTAAATGAGCTAGCACTATTAAATTCGTTATTCCAATATTTATCAAAAAGATAAAAATGCTTATCTATATCAAATGGCTTATTTAAATATATTATATTATTATAATCGTTGCCTGATTCTATTTTGTTATTTTTATCAGCAAGAACGTGGTTAGCAGAAGTAATAATATTTAAGGCTAGTAAATATAACTTTATATTATTCCACATATAATGCTCCTATTATTAATTAATAGTTATACAATTTAATTACTGTTTTATGAGTTTAGCTAACAAGATTGACACCTTAAAATTATAAAGTGTCAATCTTGGAATTATAGAAATTTACTAGGTATAATTAGGTTATATTTATTAAGTTTTAATTTCTATATGTTTGACTTTCGAATGTTCTTTTTTCTCTAGTACAATATGTAGTATACCATTTTCAAATCTCGCATCTACACTATTGTCATCAATATTAGATGGCAATCTTATTGATCTTCTAAACGAGCCATAAGATCTTTCTTGCAGATAGTAATTCTTATCCTTTTTTTCTAAACTATCTTGCGTTATACCCTCAATAGTCAAAACATTATTATCTATTTTTAAACTTATATCTTTATGCTGTATACCTGGCAGTTCCACATCAATATGATATTTATTATTATCTTCAGACATATCTATTTTGGGTAGTAAATAGTTATTATCTGAATGAGGGGAAGCATAAGAAGGAAAGAAACTTGATTCTTTAATAAAATCATTAAAGATATTATCTAAATAATTATTTCGGAATATATTATTAACTAATCTATTTTTTTCTAATTGTAAATTTGAGTTCATAAACACCTCTTTAAAAAATTAATGAAATATTTATAAAAGGAAGATATTAATCAAAACATATGATTAACCCTACCTTATTTTACATTTAGGTATGGAAGATAAAATTTCAATATGATTTAGTGTAATAATTTATTAAATTTTTCGATTTAACTTGCTTATTAATTATTAAGCCTGACAAAGAAATATTTTTTAACTAATTTAATCATATATCTAATATGTTTAAACAATTAAACTTATTAAACAATTTGCTAACCTCCTAAGTGTTGACTTAATCTATACTCATTTTGTTTTAGCCATAATTTAGCTAATTCATAATTTGGACAAATTTGAGCTACTAGATCCCAAAAGCATTTACTATGATTCATTTCAGCTATGAACTCATTGCGAGTTAGGGATTGAGAAATAGTAAAAGTTCTTCAAGAGCAGCATAACCATTTTGCAGCTTAAACATCATTTCATTATGATAAAGAGGATAAATTGCAAAATATACTATCACCTTTTCTTTTGCAGGCTTAAATAAAATAAACTCTTCTGGCACAAGTCGTGGGAAACCTAATACCCAACCACAAAAATTTGTATTGTTTGAAAAGGATCTGTCGCATCTACAATAAAAAGATCTAAATTTACTCAAATTTTGCCTTGAAAGCCGCATAGCTTCGTTACCATTTTTCATGGTTTTTTGTAGATGCGACAGATCCAGGATTAGAGACTGCTTTATCAATAAAATATGCTGGAATTGAAGAAAAGATATTATGCTCATTTGGTATAAACAATATTAAAAATTATCCAGCAAGTGCTAATGAAAAAATAATTATTGCAACCGATAATTATGGAAAAGATTCTATTACCAATAAAACCATAGAATCTGCTGTAGAGTATTTAACTAATAAAGGAGCTTTTGTTAGAGTAATAAAACCACAAGGAAAAGGTGATTTTAACGATATATTACAAAAACATGATGTGGTGGTAAGTTAATAATTCAAGAACTATTTGAACCAGTTATTAGTAAACTAGAACTTTATACATCTAAAGATATAGAGACTATTATAAGTTATGAGCAATTAAACAGTCCAAAGACCGGTATAAAAGAATTCCTTGTGGAGAATAAGCAAATAGAGCAAAACTTGCTTAAGTTTAATCCTAATTACGATATGAATCAGCTAGCCATTAAACTGGAAGATTTAAAAGATCGCACAAGGCATGAATTGTTAAAATATGAACAATATAGTCAGTTTAAGCCTTACTTGAATAATATAATGGAGCAATTCAATAAGGAGAAATCCAGCTGCAAAAATCTTCAGGAATATCTAGCAGTACAGCAAAAGAAAAAGAATTTTGTTTATCCGCTCATAAAAACCATCAAGAACAACTAACCATGGTAGGTCTTGATGGATATAATCAGGCTATAGCCACCTTATTACATGCATGATAAGCGTCCTAATTTATAGAAGATATAGATAAGTATTATGCGGATGCTAAAGTGTTTATTTAAAGTAGGAAGCGATGAGAAAGTAATGTATGAGCTACACGACAAGAAGCTACCTCTTAACAAATTGGCAGATAATATATTCGATAGAAATAAAGAGTTTGTAGTAGAGAATATTAAAAGTAACCTAACTAATATAGATAGTTTTGGTTCTACATTTAGAGATAGCATAAAATATATTAATAAAATAGATTTGTTAAATGCGTTTGCAAGTGATAAATTATTAGGGTCTTATGGAGCAGAGTTTGCAAATAAAGAAATATCTAAGATACAAGCAGTAGAATCAGCACAAAAGCTTGAGCAAAATAAACAAATAGAAGAAAGGCAAAAGGAAAATCAAGTAGCAAATGAGCCAGTAGCAAGGGTAAAATCTAATGATTTTGAAATGGGTGATTAGATGTAAATTGTAAATATCTGGATTAGGTATGGAGCAGTAGGATTTGTTGTATATAGTGAATAAAGTAACGTAAAAAATAAAATGTAATAATTACAATTATTAGTTGTAATACACTTGTTGTTATAATAGAATGGCTGAGATACTTTTTACCTTTTGTAGTTACAAAGAATTCAGAAAAAAATACGATTCCCCACTAGAACCATAAAGATAAAATAAAAATAGGATTTAATTTTACATGACTAATGAAAAACCAAAACATGACAGGGTTTTTAAGAAATCCATGGAAAATGAGTCAATCATAAATTTTGTGTAAGTTGTTAAAATTCATTTTCTAATAATTCATATTTAAAGTCCCCGCAAAGTATCTCAAATTGGTTCAAAGCAAGAGACCATTCTTTAATAGGCATGGTCCACTTTTTTGCAGCATTTTTAAGAGCTAAGTAGACAATTTTATAATATAGATTTATTATCTGGAAAAACCCCTTTATTTTTGATAATTTTATGGATTTGACGATTTACTGATTCAATCGTATTGGTAGTATAGATGACCTTTCTAATCTCTTCAGGAAAAGCAAAAAAAGGTACTATACCACTCCAATTACGTCTCCATATATCAGAAATAACTGGATATTTATTATCCAATTTTACTGCAAATTCTTCTAGTGCTAAATTAGCCATGTCCTCATTTTTTGCTGTATAGATTTGTTTTAAGTCAACTGTTACTTCTTTAAGATCCTTATAAGAAACGTATTTTGTAGAATTACGAACCATATGCACTATACAAAGTTGTACTATAGTATTTGGAAAAACACTGCTTATAGCATCTCTAAAACCTTTCAGCCCATCGATACATGCTACATAAATTTGTTCTATACCACGATTCTTTAGCTCAGTTACTACTTGCATCCAGAACTTCGCTCTCTCATTCTTATTGACCCAAAGACCAAGCAGTTCTTTCCTACCTTCCATATTTACACCAATTGCAAGGTAAACAGCTTTATTTATAACCATATTATTATCTCTTGCTTTTACCATGATGCAATCTAAATATAATATTGGGTATATTCGATCTGAGGCTCTATTTTGCCACCTTATTACTTCTCTTCCATAAAACTTCCGCGTCAGTAATAATAAGCTCTTTAGATACTTCTGTATGATATATTTCTTCTAAATGTGATTGTATTTCACTCATAGTTATACCTCTCGCATAGAAAGAAATCACAGTATCATCAAAACCGGTAAATCTTCTAACTCCTTTCGGAATTAGTTGAGGTTCAAACTCATTATCTCTATCTCGTGGTACATCAATTACTATCTTTTGACCGCTATCATCTATTATTGTCTTTTCTGACTTCCCATTCCGACGATTGCTACATATCTTCGGTAACTTGCTATGTCTAGAATAACCTAATTCATGATTTAGTTCATTCTCTAATACCCTCTCTACTACCCTCTTCTTTAACTGCTGAAAAACAATCCATCCTTACCAAATAGCTCATTAGGATTAGCTTGGGATAATAATTCTTCTACTAACTCGTTATTTATTTTGTCAGCTTCTTGTTCTATTTTTTAGCCATATATTCTCCTTTGCTTAAGTTGTTATTTCTCTACAGTATTACTGTAACTACTTCTTTACAACTTACACAAATTATATGACTGACTCTGGAAAATCCCTTAGTTGCCCAAGAGTTTTTAAGTTATTATTTACCTAAAGATATTCTAAAAACAATAAATCCCAAAACTTTGAAATTAGAAAAAGATACTTTTATCGAAGATGATCTTACAGGCAGTTATTCTGATGTTTTGTTATCTTGTAAATTTAATAAACAAGATGGTTATATTATGCTTTTGTTAGAGCATCAGAGCAAACCAGAACATTTTATGGCTTTTAGACTTCTTAGATATATGGTAAATATCTGTTCGCAGTATCTTACTAAACACCCAGAGGCAAAGCAATTGCCAGTTATTCTCCCAATCTACAATGGTAAGAAAAAATATAACGTTCCTCGTAACATCTGGGATTTATTCAATAATCCAGACCTTGCTAAAAGCCTATGGAATCATGATTATCCTCTTATTAATGTTCATGAAATCCCAGATGAAGAGCTCAAAGAAAAGATTTGGTTTGGTATTCTTCTATATTTTTTAAAACATATTCATGACCGTCAATTATTAAAAAGCTGGCAGGAAATATTTTATATCCTACCAGAACTCGCTAAAATGAATTCAGGACACGATCATAGTAAAAACTTACTTCAATATAGTTTGACCTTTATAGATCAAAATGATAGAATAGAGCTTGGAAAAGTTTTAACAAATAATCTGTCTAAGGAAGAAGGAGAGGCTATCATGACTAGTATAGCTCAAGCTTGGAAAAATGAAGGTAAAGCTGAAGAAAAAGAAGATGTAGTAAGAAATATGCTTGCAAAAGGCTCAGATATTGCTTTTATTTCCTTCAGTAACTGGCCTTAAAGAGGATGTTATATACTCTCTAGCTAATTCTAAACCAAACCTGGATTAAAATCACAGAAAAAATATACTAAGCTAAAGAAGAATACCTAATATATGAAACGTGAACAACTAACACAATATATTACCAAGGAAGAATTACCTCAAATTATAAAGGAAGCTTCAGAAGTTGCTACAGATTTAGCATTAAGTACAGAGTTTCCAGGACGTTATCCTTTGAGTTATAATAATCCCCCTTAGCTTCTAATATAATAACGGTTATTATAGGCATTATATTATTTTCATCAGTAATAGATTTATTTAGAAGTATTGTATATCCTTTAAAACAGTATGTATTTTCAATTATTAAGAGATGAAAAATAATGATTAATAAAATGCAAGATGGAGTACAAGCAGCATTAGACGTCTTGTTCCCTAACACCGACCTCAATTAGTATCTCCAGTGTCGCCAACAAGGGCTTTGTTGCATAAATAAATTAAACTATTTTTAGTTTACCATATTTTATAACAATTAAACTATAAATCTACAAACTTTGTAATTTAAGGTGAATAAATTACTATAGTTTAGTATTTTATAATCTCAGTTTAAGCCTAATTTTGTATTTATTCAACAAAGCCGCGATACGGGTTGCTCGTTATAAATGTCAATATTGTGATGATCATCCAACTACATTTGAACAGTATGATTGGTGTGAGAGGAAATCTAAACAACCAAAGCTCTTGACCAGTATATAAATCGTCAACTAATTCATAGTACTATTGAGGATGTAGGTAGAAAAGAGCGCTTGAGCTCTGAACTTATTGAATCTGCCACTTAACAGAGAAGTTAATACAGCTGTGAATTGGTCGATGTATAATAATTTGGAAACGATAGGGATTGATGAAATTGCAGTAAAAAAGGGTTGGAACAATTATTTAACAATTGTCAGCGTTAATATCGGTAATTGCTATTTTACCTGATAGGCTAAAAGAAACCATAAAAACGTTTTTAGAGTCGTCAATATACCTAGTCATTTAAAGAAGACAGTAAAATCTATTTGTACTGATATGTATGATGGATTTGTAAAATCTGCAGAAGAGGTGTTTGGTAGCAGACTTGTTGTTATTGATAGATATCACGTATCAAGACTTTATAGAGAGCCACTTGGTAGAGTTAGGATTGAAGAAATGCAACGTTTAAAATCAGTGCTATCCAAGGAAGATTATACCAAACTGGAAAGCATGATGTGGATTATTCGCAAGAAACACGAGTGCCTTTCTGCTAAAGAAAAGGAAGCATTAGAATTTATGTACATACATTCTCCGTTGTTTAAAAAAGTTCACAAAATAGCTCTAAAATTAACGCATATTTTTAACTCAAACCATAACCGTAAATCTGCTATCACAGAAATAAACCGATGGATCAAAAATGTTCAGAATAGCAATCTGATGTGCTTTAACGGATTCATAAATACCTTAAGTAAATATTCTCAATTATTTTAAAAGTAGAAAAAATAGTGGATTTGTTGAAGGGCTTAATAACAAAATTAAACTCCTTAAAAGGAGGCGTTATGGGATGTCAAAAACTACATCTCTATTTCAAAGATTATTTCTTGATTTGAGAGGTTACAAGGTCTTCTCTTAAAATCAACAGGAAATACGGAAGAGCCGAGAGGAAAAGAAGCCTTTAAAATATTTACGTAACTTAGATGATATATACAGGAACATTTCTTCTTTTTTACTCTCCTATCTACTCAACTCTTGCCCCTTTTTTCAAGCTATTCTTATCATTGACTTATTTACATGCGACAGCTCCTCTTAACTATTTATTTTTATTCTCTATTTTTGTATCTGTAAATTAAATAATGTAAAAGTATGACAAGGAAAAAAGATAAGGAAATCTATATACAAGAAGCAAAAATTACTACTTCATCAGATTCCAAGGAAGTTATTAAGGAATCTGATGAAGTAGTAGCTTTACTTAATACAGCTAATAATAAGCAAGATTTGGATACCAACTTGCAGCACAAACTACCGGCAGAAGTAAAATTTAGAAATAATACTAATGTGCAAGAAGTTACAGGGCTGCAACGTGTAGATTCATCTTCAACAACAATTAATATGCCTGGCGATGAACCATCAGATACAACAAATAATGTTAATAATAAGAATGTTTGGGGAAGTATTAAGGATTATTTGTAGACCATCCAAAAACTACGACAGTAATATGTGGAGGAGTGCTTACTGCCATTGTAGGTGGTAATATGGTTTGCAGGAGGAGCAGTATGGTATAGTTATTTATTTAACTGCAGTAGTTGATATTTGATCTTACATTTAATAAAAAATAACGTATTAAAAATACAGATAAAAAAATGGAAGGTCACAATGAATTTACATCAAAAAATAATAAAGCCAAATTAGGTTTACTTGAATTAGCTAAGAGCCTTGGTAGCATATCATCATCATGTAAAGCTATGGGATATAGTAGAGATAGTTATTACAGATTTAAAGAACTGTATGAAACTGGTGGGGCGAAGAAGCATTGTATGAAATTAGTCGAAGAAAGCCAATAATAGCGAATAGAGTTGATCCAGTGATAGAGAAAGCAGTAATGGATATGGGCGCAATAGAATATCCAGCATATGGTCAGCTAAGAGTATCAAATGAGCTTAAAAAGACTGGTATTCTTGTATCACCTGGAGGAGTGAGGTCAATTTGGTTACGTAATGATTTAAACAATATCAGTAAAAGGCTTAAAGCATTAGAAGCAAAGATGGCTCAGGATGGTATTGTTCTTACTGAAGCTCAATTACAAGTGCTAGAGAAGCGTCGTAATGAAAAAGAAGCTCATGGAGAAATTGAGGCTCAGCATCCAGGTTATTTAGGATGTCAGGATACGTACTATGTAGGAAATTTTAAAGGGATAGGTAAGATTTATTCTCAGGTATTTATTGATAGCTATACTAGGGTAGCGGATGCTAAACTATAAAACAGCTATTACTTGCTGCTGATATGCTTAATGACCGCGTGTTACCATGGTACGAGACCCAAGGGATACCAATACTTCGTATTCTTACAGATCGTGGGTCAGAATATAAGGGAAATATAGAGCATCACGCTTTTGAGTTATTTCTTAGCATAGAAGGTATAGAACATACTACAACTAAGGCATATTCTCCTCAAACAAACGGTATGTGTGAGCGTTTTAATAAAACAATGAAACAAGAATTCTTTGATGCAGCTATGCGTAAAAAGATTTATACTGAACTTGACGATTTACAATTAGATCTTGATATTTGGTTAGAGCATTTCAATAATGAGCGACCACATTCAGGAAAATATTGTTATGGGAAAACTCCTATGCAAACTTTTCAAGATAGTAAGAAATTAGCTGTTGAAAAGAATAATGAAATCTTGTATCTTGAATACTCCTCTGACAGTCAAAATTTAACTGACAACCAGGTGCAAAATTTATAGTGCCTGTAAAATCAAATCTTGACTTCTACAGCTAAGCTTATGTTCCAGTGCTTGGTATATTTTAAAATAATTATCACCAATTCCTTTTATTTTTCCAACTATAGTTCCAGAAAGATTATTTTGAAAGAAACTGTATTGTGAGTTAAAGCAATGTTTGCAAACCTTATCCATCATATCTTGTAAAATATAAGGCATGCATTTCAATTGAGCAAAATTATGAGCTCTCCATGCGCCATCAAGTACAGCTTGTGATCCTACAAAAAATGCTACAGGTTTTATACTTTGAGTAAATAAATCGATTAGCAGTTTTACAGCATAATTATATATAATCGGTGATACCTCATTTGCAAATGGGGCGATCATCATTACAAGATAATAATATTTATATGGTCTTATAACTGACCATATAAATTGAAAAGGGTTATTTGTTAGCTCCATGACAATATTTATATTTTTTGCCTGATCCGCAAGGGCATGATTCATTCCTTGATACTTTACCCCAGCTTGTGGGATCAGGTTGGACTCTATCTTCTGGATTTACTTGGTTTGTAATAGTTTTAGCTTGAGTTTCAATACTAACCCCAGCGTTATATTTACTAAAGGCTGGATCTTCTCTAGTTTCACTCATAGTCTGAAGTTTTTTCTTCTCTAAAGACATTGCGTCTTGTTGTATATGATTAGTGTCAATATGGAGATGAGAAACTCTTTGAACAAATAATTCTTTTAAATTATTAAGCATTTGTTCAAATAAATCAAAAGCTTCTCTCTTATATTCATTAAGAGGATCTTTTTGAGCATATGCCCTTAGTGAAATACCTTGTCTTAAGTGATCTAGATTATGCAAGTGATCTTTCCATACTTGATCTAAAGTAGTTAGTAAAATATATTTAACAGCATCATTCATCATATCTTCAGTATAAGATTCTTTCTTCTCTTGATATAAACCATTTACTGTTTTTGTTACATTAGCAATGATGTCTGTTTCTGTGACATCAGCTTTTGTTATTGATTCAGGATCTAATTTTATAGCAAAGACACGCTGCAATTCTCCTGTAAGTCCATGTAAATCCCAATCTTCTCTATAAGAACCGGTAGGCATAAAAGTTAATACTACTTTTTCCACCATATCTTTAGTCATATTATCTAAGAAATCATTGGAATTTTTTGAGGATATAATCTCGTTACGCTGTTCATAAACTATCTTACGTTGCTGACTCATTACATCATCAAAACGTAATAGATTTTTACGTATTTCATAGTTATGCGCTTCAACTTTTTGTTGAGCTTTGGCAAGAGAATTACTAATCATTGGATGATGAATTGCTTCACCATTTTTTAGGCCTAAAGTTCTCAATAAACCAGAAATACGATCTGAAGCAAAAATACGCATTAAATCATCTTCTAGAGATAAGAAAAATTTAGTATTTCCTGGATCGCCTTGTCTTCCTGATCTTCCTCTTAACTGATTATCTATTCTTCGGCTTTCATGTCTTTCTGTTCCGATAACAAATAATCCACCTGCTTCTTTTACTTGTTGTTTTTCATTATCTATTTGTTGTTTTATTCTTAATAGTTCAGATTGATATTGCTCATTGCTTAAATTTTGTATTGGCAATTGTTCTATTAACATTTTAGGATTGCCGCCAAGCATAATATCAGTACCACGACCTGCCATATTAGTAGCAATAGTTACCGCTTTAAATCGTCCAGCTTGAGAGATAATAGAAGCTTCTTGTTGGTGAAATTTTGCGTTTAAAACATTGTGAGGAATTTTGCTTTTATTCAATAAGCTAGAAATTTCTTCCGATTTTTCTATGCTAACTGTCCCAACTAAAACTGGTTGTCCACGATCATAACAATCTTGGATTAATTTGATAATAGCTTGGTACTTTTCTTGTTTGCTTCCGTATATTTCATCATCATGATCGATTCTAGTAATTGGGTTATGAGTAGGAACGGCAAGTACATCAAGATTATAAATATCTTTTAATTCGGCAGCTTCAGTTATAGCGGTACCAGTCATACCAGATAATTTTGGATAATTCCTAAAATAATTTTGGAAAGTAATAGATGCTAGAGTTTGGTTTTCATTTTGAATTTGGACGTTTTCCTTAGCTTCTAACGCTTGATGCAATCCTTCAGAATATCTTCTTCCGCTCAAAACACGACCAGTAAATTCGTCGATTATCATAACTTTACCATCGCGGATTAGATAATCTACGTCAAGACTGAAAAGTGTATGAGCTCTTAAAGATTGGTTAACATAGTGAACTAGGTTTAAATTTTCGAAATCATAAAGGCTAGAATCCTCTTTAATTAACTTACTTTCTATAAGCATTGATTCTATATGAGTTATACCATTTTCAGTTAAATTAACGGTGCGTAATTTTTCATCCTTCTCATAATCTTCAGGTTTGTATTGACGAACTAATTTATCAATTTTAACATATAAATCAGATTGATCATCTACAGGACCAGAGATAATTAAAGGAGTTCTTGCTTCATCAATTAAGATTGAGTCAGCTTCGTCAATAATAGCATAATTAAATGGGCGTTGTACTTTAGAATCTTCGCTGTATTTCATATTATCTCTTAAAAAATCAAAGCCAAGTTCATTATTAGTTGCGTAAGTAATATCCGCTGCATAAGCTCTATGTCTTTCAGTATCGCTTATACCTGAAACAATGCATCCAACCGATAGTCCTAGAAAATTATATATTTTTCCCATTTCTTCAGAGTCACGTCTAGCTAGATAATCATTCACTGTAACTACATGCACGCCTTTGCCAGATAAAGCATTAAGGTAAGCGGCTAAGGTTGCTACCAAAGTTTTACCTTCTCCTGTACGCATTTCGGTAATCATGCCACGATGTAATATTAAGCCCCCAATTAACTGAACATCAAAATGTCTCATGCCGTAAATTCTTTTAGCAGCTTCACGAACAACGGCAAAAGCTTCATAGCTTATATCATCTAAAGATTCGCCATTTTGTAATCTTTGTTTAAATTGCTCGGTTTTGTTTTTTAATTGCTCATCAGAAAGTTTTTGTATTTCCGGTTCGAGAGCATTAATTTTATTGATTTCTAAAGATAGTTTTTTAACAGATCTATCATTTGCGGTACCAAATAGCTTTTTAAGAAAAGAAAACATTTAAATCCTAGATTAAAATACAAATACCATAATTTATATGGTATTTTATAAATTTATCAAATAAATTTGTAAATAGAAGTTGACGTGAAGATCTTATCCTTATAAAACTCAATATAATGTATTAATTAAATAATCAATGGATAACCAATGAAAAGAATATCTATAGTTTTCTTATCTGCTAGTTTGCTTGCTAGTATAGCTTTTGCAGATACAGATCAAGTCGTTGCTACTTATAAAGGTGGTGAAGTTAAAGAATCACAGGTTATGAAAGAAATTCAGCCATTTTTAGCTAATCAACCAGGTGGAAAAGATAAAAAATTCTCTGATTTTGATGCAAATATGCAAGAAGCTTTAGTTCGTGGATATATAAGTAGTATGCTGGTAAAAGATGCCGCAAAAAATTCTGGTATTGAATCTTCTAAAGAATTTCAAGAAAAATTGAATAATATAAAAGACCAAATGGTTAGTCAGCAATTATTAGAAAATTATGTAAAAGCTAATGTTAACGATAAAATGATTGCTGATGAATATAATAAGTTGGTTGCTAGTATAAAGGGTAAAGAAGAAATAAAAGTAAGTCATATTTTAGTAGACACAGAAGAGAAAGCAAAAGACATACAAAATAGACTTAAAAAAGGGGAAAACTTCGCTAAACTTGCTAAAGAATTATCAAAAGATGATGGATCTAAAGCAAATGGTGGAGAGATAGGTTATATCACTCCTGGTCAATTAGTACCTGAGTTTGAAGAAAAAGCTTTCTCAATGAAAAAAGACGAGGTATCATCTCCTGTTAAAACCCAATTTGGTTGGCATATAATTAAAGTACTTGACAAAAGACCTGCTCAAGTGCCTTCTAAAGAAAAAGCCACACCTGATATTACTGGTAAACTTGGTAGAGAAGCAATTCAAAAATATATTGCAGATCTAGAAAGTGAAGCAGATGTAAAAATTACCTTACCTAAAGCAGCTGCGTCAGAAGGTGATAAAAAGGATAGTAAGTAATTTAGTTATTATAACTAAATAAAGAATTGTTATGGCGAGGAGTGTTAGTATTGTTGCCATCCAGTTCTTATTCTGTCACCCCGAACTTGTTTCGGGATCTCTTAGGTGTTGAAATAAATTTAGCATGACGAACATTAAAAAGGACAATATTAGTCATATAATATTGTCCTTTTTCTTTTCTTCAGTTCTATATTTTTATTGCTTTTTTTAATGATTAATATAGCATTTCAAAAACTTATTATATTAATCATTATGGTATCGCAATATTTTCCCTCAAAAGTAACTTCATATTTCAAATATTTAATTATTAGTTTAATTTTTTCTATATTCTCTCAGAATATCCTTTATGCCCAATCTATTATTGATAAACGTACAAGTCCAGAGTGGCAAAAGAAAGACAATGATTTATTAGTTTTAGGACAAGCATTATATGATATCATTTATAAATTTGATAATCAGGAAGAATGTCAGACATATCTTAAATCAATTAATATGAAAGAAGGCTCCTCTGATTTAGTTTCTAAAGAAGTAATTGAAAAAGTGATGAATGATTTAGAGCCGATAAGAAAGCAACCAGGCGGTTCAGGCTGTAATACAGCGGCAGGACTTGCTAGTTTTGGAGTTAAGGTTATTAATAGTTTTGTTGCTCATGATAATATGGGGCAGCAATATATTAATGATATGCAAAAATATGGAGTGGATAGTTTTATAGAGAAAGTAAATGGTGCTGAAAAACAGGAGTAATTATTGTTATTATTTCTCCTAATGGTAACCGGACTATGCTTGCTTATCCAGGAGTTTCACAACGAGTACCTTCTAAACATATAGATAAAGATGTTATAGGTAATTATAAAATAGTATTTTCAGAAGGATATTTGTGGAAAGATATTCAAGATAATAGCAAGATAATTACAGAATTTTTCAAGAATGCAAAAAATAGTGGTAGTCTAACAGCATTTACTTTCGGTGATCAATCAAGGGTAAAAAGACATCGTGAGGAATGGCTAAAATTGCTAAAGGAGGTAGATATCATATTTTCTGATCAGTAGCAGATTTATGAGCTATTTAAGATAAAGGATTGGAAAAAAATAGTACCTATTTTGAAAAATTATAATACTATTTTTGTAGTTACTTTTGATAAGGATGGTGCTTATATTGTTTACAGAGATCAAGAGATTTACATTCCTGCTCATAATATAAAAAATGTAGTTGGATACTACAGGTGCTGGCGATCAGTTTGCCGCAGGTTTCTTATATGGTTTTTTAAATAATAAAACATTAGAAGAATGTGGAAAGCTTGGAGCAGACGCAGCTGCAAAAATTATACAGCAGGTTGGAGCTAAACCTAATATACCATTTTCTGAGTTATTAACTAAAAATTAATTTAAATTGAATTTATTGTTATTAGAGTATATTATTGCCACTAATAATATACTCTAATAACTTCAATGTCATATTTAAAATATCTACTTATCATCACATTTAACCTATTTCTAATTAGTTCTTCCGCTCAAGCTAGATGGGCAAATTATGAAGATGCTGCAATTGAATTTAAGTTTACTAACACTAAAGTTAACGTTAATAAAGACGGTACCTTTGAAGAAGAAAAAGAGATACAAGCTAAAATACTAAAAGAATCAGGAAGAGAGAGTTTTGCTCAATATTACCTTAGTTACAATGAATATAGCGCGCATATAGATATTTTAGAAGCTAAGATCATTTATAATGGTCAAGAATATATAGTTACTAAAGATATGATAGAGGATAAACCTATAGCTAGTGTAGGTCAAGGTTTTGATCAAATGCATCAAGTGACTGTATCTTTTCCTAAAGTAGAAATTGGTGCAGAAATATATCTAAAATATAAATATACCGAAAAGAAAGCAGTTCTTGATAATTTTTATGGAGAGATTTATTCATTCCGTACAGATGGTTATATACAAGCTGGGAATATTAATATTAAGTCCAAGATACCTTTACAGATGAAAGTAAATGATCCAAGAGATATGTTAGAAGTTAATAAAAAAACTCAAGATGAGATAGATATTATTGATATTACTTTAAAAAGACCATTTTATGAGCATTTAACAAATGAGCCAAATAATGGAATATTAGATGATAAGCAGACCACATGGGTATCCTTGTCTAGCATATCTGAGTGGAAAGATTTAGCAAATAAACTTGCTCCTGGATAT
Source organism: Candidatus Rickettsia vulgarisii (assembly GCA_050920655.1). Classification (GTDB taxonomy): domain Bacteria; phylum Pseudomonadota; class Alphaproteobacteria; order Rickettsiales; family Rickettsiaceae; genus Tisiphia; species Tisiphia vulgarisii. The sequence goes on from CP133317.1 coordinate 1,376,141, forward strand.
TATCAGGTAATTAATCAACCCTTGCCTAAATCTTTTAAACTTATAAAAGATTCAGCGGCAAATAAGGATAGTGATATAGAAAAAATTAATTTTGTTACTTCTGCGCTAAATGAAAAAGTTCAATATATGGGGGATTGGAGAACAGTAGAAGGGCGTTACTTTCCTAGAGATTTGAGTAAGATCGCCAGTTCACAAATTGGTGATTGTAAAGATTTTACTGCAAGTACTGCTTCAATCTTGCAAGCACTTGATTATAAAGTACAACCTATTTTAGTAATGAGAGGGATTTATAATATTTCCAATCCTGATGCGCTGCCTTTTATGGCTAATTTTAACCATGTAATGTTAAAAGTTACTAATAAAGATGAAAAAATATATTGGGTAGATCCAACCAATGTAGTTAGTATGGCGCAAGGTGTTTTTCCTGATATTGCTAATAAATTGGCTTTAGTATTAGATAGTAAAGAAGGGAGGTATACAAAAATTCCTGCTGTACAAGCTGAAAATTCAAGAGTTTTGACTCATAGGGAATTAACTATACAAAATAATATAATAGATGAAGAAGGGCAAATTACTTTGGGTGGGGAATCAGCTTTGAACTTGACTGGCATAGGCTTGTACTATTCAAACACTCAATTAAAAGATCTTATTTTTAGGGAAATTAGCGGAGCTCACCTTAGTGAAGAGGAAAAAAAATCTCTAAAATTACCAGATCTTACTTCACGTATAGTAAAAAATTTAACGCTCAGTTATGCATTGCAACAAAAAAATAAAATTTTAAAAACAAATTTAGGATTAGGTTTACTATTAGATTCTAATCAAAGGTTTAGGAATGTTATAGATACAGCTCCTGATCAACAAGTATCAGATATTTTTATAGGCGTACCAGAAATAAGGGAAAAACATACTATAATAAAAAATATAGAAGTTAAAAATTGTAACAAGTTAAATTTTGAAATAGAATCTCCATGGATATCCGTAAATAGATCATGCAAATATCAAGGTGATAATACTGAGTTTATTGATGTAGTAACAATAAAAAGGAGTTTTATTACTAATGGAGAATTAAAGACTGATCAATATAAAAATTTGAAGAGTAGTTTAGAAAATAATTTTGATAGAGCAACAATCATAGTAAATGAATAAAAAATTAAATAGATAAATATTATGGGAATGAGTTTTAGTCACTTGTTAGTGATATTATTGATAGTTTTACTATTATTTGGTGCAGGTAAATTACCTCAAGTTATGTCAGATTTAGCCAAAGGGCTTAAGGCTTTTAAAGATGGTATGAAAGATAGTGATTCAGATAAAAAAAAATGATTAATTATTAGACTTCTTGCGTAAATCAACAGCAGTTCAGCTTACTTTTAATAAAAATCCTAAGGGCTTCTCAGGAAGTCTATTGAGTAAATCTTTGAAATAAAATATAAAATGAAAAAAATATTTATCTTAATTGTAGGAGTTTTTATTAGTATGTTAAGCTTAACAATAAATGCTTCTACCAATTTAATTACTCATAATGTTGAAGTTATTAAAGATATTGATCTAACTAGTTATCAAGTGAATTTACATAACAAGAAAGATTTAATTTTACCGTTAAACATAGAGCTTGAGCTACTAAATCAGCTTGCTGAGTTTGATTTAGGAAAGTTTTTGTTATTAAATAAAGGTCTTAATGGATACTGGACATCTTATTTAATTCTTTATGGTCTTAATAAAAAAGATTTATCACCTCTAGAGAATTGGGTGTTACATTCTGCGCTGTTGTTAAAGCTACTCAAGAACTAGTTAATGATTTACTAAAGATAGTAAGAATAATAAGCAAGCACTACAGCACATAAAACACTTATTAATTGCCCTTAATGATAATATAGGTGAGAAAGTATCATCTGATTTAGAGATACAACAGATTCTTGATACAACATTTGAAAATATTCAGAAATTTTATCAACGTAATCAGCAACAAATGCTTGATGTCGCTAAATTAATGAAAGTGCAAATTAAGGTAGATGAGCTAATAGTAGCTAAAAAGGAAGGAAGAGATATATCTCCAGATTTAGTTAAGGATATTAAAGAGGATATGAGCAGCTTAAAAAAAATTCCAGGTGTTGGGAGTGATAAAGGAGTTAAATGGGTCAAATCTAGTAGAAATATTAAAGAAGTTGAAGACACTCTCGATAATTTTATAAAAAGAAGAGCAGAAAGGCATGGTATTCTTGTACCAGAAACTGTAAATACTCTAGAAGATTTTGTAAATAATACTCAACAAACAAGTCAAATTCTTGAGTCTATGGAAAAAGAAACGGCAATAATTTCTACTTTTCTTGATGTATCAGTTCAGCGTTATATTGAACATAAAAGCAAACAAGATACAAATGAGTTTACTAGAGAGAAAGCAAAATAAGAAGTTCACTGAAGGTAGAGAAAAAATATTAACTGCAGAAGGAGTAGGTCTTAAAAAAGCGTCACCTGTTGAATTATATGAAGCAATGCAACAATTTTCAATTAATAACCCATACAAAGATACAAGTAGAAAACTAAGAGAAAAGCCATTAATAGAACAAACGGGAGATACTATTTGGCAATGGTTTGCTAATGCTTGCTATACAATAGGTATGAACAAGCTTAAAACCTGATTTTGCAAAGAAAGATATTAAGGCAAAAACAGCAATAATAGCGCAAAAACTAGGGTTAAATATTATTAGTAACTACAAAAGATAAACAATCTGCCCAAGATCGTGTTAACAATGATAAACACTCTAAATCAGATGGGCATTTGCACTAAAATATAGATTAGCAATATTTAACTCATTGCTAATCTATTATACAAATACTATTTAATATGAGTACATATTAATACGTTGCCTTCAACTTGTAGAATATGTAAAGCATATCCTTGAAGAGCATGTTTTGTGTCATTATCGCTTAACCTAGCATTCATAATGGTTCCAGACCAAGATACTTTACCAATTTTGCCTGGTAGAATTTCCTTATTATATACTCTACTTCTTTACCAACTAAATCATTATATTCCGCTTTCTTGCCGTTTTTATAAACATAGGATTTTAGTGGCCACCATAAAATAGCAAACCAAAAAAAGGATATTAAGCCAAAAGTAATAAGTTGATATTTCAGAAAATATGAATAATTATTTAATAATATTGCATTGGATAATGCTCCAAGTCCTAGAAATAAAAAACCAATATTAGGTAATTCAACAAATTTTATTATTAGACAAATGATACCTGCAACTAGCCATAATTCAACTACAGTGAGACCGAATATTTCCATAATATTAATCTGTTAAAGTTTTTAAATAAGCTATTACATCAGCTGCATCTTGAGGTTTACTAAAACCAGCAAAAGTCATTTTTGTTCCTGGAATATATTGAGCAGGTTTATTCAAGAAATGATAAAGACTTTCTTCATCCCATTTTCCGCCTTTACTGGATAATGCAGGTGAATATTTATAGTTTTCAACTTTAGCTCTTTCAGCATTAGCTATATTCCATAAATTAGGTCCAACTCTATTTGGTCCACTCTTTTCAAATGTATGGCACATTAAGCATTTTTTAGCTAAGTTTTTTCCAGATTCCGCATTAGCCTTTTTCATTATTTCTTCAATATTAACAGGTTCATCTGTTGTAGCTTTATTGGCATTATCCACGGATTCTTCTGCTACTTCGATGGTATAACCTCGTGATTCAGGAGCTAATGTTGGTTTATATAGAATATTAGCTATAAACCCAACCATTATTGCAATCAAGCTTGCTAATAAAATTGAAGCAACAATTTTGTTTAATTCTATTCCAGACATAAAATTTTCTCATGTAAAAATTAGACCTCTTGCATAACATAATCTAATTGGCGTTTTTGTTGTCAAAATTATGTTATGTAAGAGGTCTACTGAAGTTGATTATAGTAAATTGCTTATATTAGGCAAGAGCTGAAAAATCCTTCTACAAACCTTAAACTATAATTTATACTAATAAATCGTCATGAAATTAATATTCTATAGATAAAAATTAATTTATTGGTAGACAAGTCAAGTTAATTTATATATTGTCCCCGATATAATTTATTAAGATTTTGTTAAAAAATTTATAAATATAAAGGGGTGGTATATGAAAGGAAAAACATTCGATTTACAAGAAAATATTTAAGTATTATTAAAGCTTAATAGAGTCCCAATGAACAATACCCAAATCTGTATAGTTTTGATTTAAAACTTTTCATTAATTATTTTCCTCCTCTTTAATACCAGTTAGTAATAACAAATGGTTAGCTCCTCGTTTATAAGTTAAAAGATAGGTCTTATCAGCCGATATATACTTATTCTCCGAAAATCAATAACGAAATGTTCCGCTAATGATTACTCCCCGCTCCGTTATCTTTGTTTTCTTTAAAAAGAATACTGACGATATATTAGAACCTTTGACAAATTGTAAATGTTCTTTAAAGAACTTATCTAGCTGCTCTGTATTACTAGATACTACTTTCAGATCAGCTATTTGACGTTCTACCTCTTCAGGTGAAGTAGTAAATAATTCTTTCATGACAAAAATAGCCCATTCTCTTAAGTACGTCTCATGGATAGCTTTTTGATGATACTATCATCCTTCTATCTGGCTCTATGGCTGGAATTAATAACCATCGCTCTTCTTTACTAAAAACTTTGATCATGCTAAGTAAACAACTAAATGCAAGTAGCAATGCAATAAGCAATAATCTCTTATTATATTTAACTAATTCCTGTGTTGAGCTTTGCTTAAATAAATGATCTATCGCTTTGCTGCCCCATTACTTTCCCACATTTTGACCAAGAAGATTTGTATAAGAAGTAGGAGCAGGTAGCAATTTCTTAGCTACCAAATAACTCTTTAGTACAAAATATTCTGATACTTTCTTAAATTTTTTAAATATATAACATAGTAAAATACCACATATCATGCAGCATGCCCCAAGCTTTGCATGACCGCTATTAAGTAAAAATATTCCAGGTACTAATACTACAAACCACTCATCCAAGCTTAATCCCATATATTTTAGTGGTGTAGATAATGACCAGTATAATCTTTGATCCAAATTATTGTGCATATTAATAAACTTAATAGACATTATAGATCATGACATTAACATCCTAATTTTTACATTGCCAATGAAGTTTTTTATCAATGACAAAAAAAGATATTATTGAACTTAAAACTGCGTTAATTCGGAGATGGAATTTTGAGTTTTCCCAATTAACTGTGTAAATTTTTTCAAAGTCTTAGATTCTCCCTTCAAATTTGATTAAAAAATGAGCCATAGCCGCATTCCAATCTTGGATAGGCATAGACCATTTTTTGGTCATATAATCAATTGCTAAATATAGGCTTTTAAAAACAGAATTATCATTTGAAAAAATTTACACAGTTAATTGGGAAAACTCGGAATTTATGACTTACTGATAAAAAGATTTTTGTTTCTTTAAAAACTTTTTATGCTGAAAGTAAAAATATATTAGCTATAAACTGAAGGATGAGAGTGTTCATATAAGATATACTTATAAATCGTGAATAATTTTATGACTATATTTTTCTTATAACTTACTGATATGTCTTATCTCGTTGCGAGGGCAACTTCATTATATATTTGTTCTTCCTTAATAGGATATCTCTCTTATTCCCCAAAGGAAGAAATTAATCTTTCTTAGTAAGATTGTTATTGACATGTTCTCTAGATAGCCAATTTTGCAAATATTGTCTTGCTACTATTGGATCATTGATAATAATTACATTTTCTGCATTTTTATAATCTGCATTTTTACTGAAATTAAAGCTACCAGTAATTACTATATTCTCATCAATAATCATAACTTTGTTATGTGCAATACCAGGTACATTATCGATTAATACATCAATTCCTGCTGATTTAATTTTAGAAATCTTAGAGTATTTAGAGTATAGATTGCTTTTATCTAATAGCATTTTTACTTTTACACCTCGTTTATGGGCTGCAATTAAGGAATCTGCTATATCAATATCAGTAAAACCATATGCCTGAACATATATAGAGGTGCTCGCCTTATCTATTATCGCAGTGATAACTTTGCTACAACCGGATGGGGGAGTAAAGCATGTATCAATTGTACTAGAAGGCATCAAAATTGCTTGTGAATCTTCTACTATAATTTTACTTGATATATTCCTCTCATCCTTAGTAGAGTGAACAGTTTGGACATTGGGACTAACTAATAGGTTTAATATACTATGATCAATTGTTATACCTAAAGTAACACCTATAATTAGTGAAATAACTATATTACGGATATTTCGCGATTTATTAGCCAATTTTACTTTATTCTCAAACATAAAATCTGAAACTCCCATTATTATTGAACCGTGGGGATCATTTTATTAATTGCTCTTTGCATATATTCTCGAGCAGTATCATTGGCAAGTCTAGTCTGCAGTTGATCTTGAATCCTTATGATTTAGTAATTGCCCTATCACATATTGATTTGCTCCTGTCATTGCCATCCAGCTTGGTTATTGTTCTTCTTAAATCATGTATCCTTAAATTTTCTATGCCTGCTTTTTTACAAATCCTCTTCCATGCTTTCTTTGGTTCTTGCAGGTGACCACTACTGCTGCTCTCACTTGGAAATACCCAAATGCTATTAGATTGCTCTTTCCTGGCTTTTAATATTTCTATTGCCTGAGTCTAATAAAGGTAAACGGTGGGAATCACCATTCTTAGTTTCTGGAAGATACAATTGTTTGTCAGTAAAATTCACTTGTTCCCAACGCATAGTAAGCAAATTATCTTTACGAACTGATGTATATAATGCTATTAAGAAAAAATCCTTCATTACTTGGTTTTTCTCTTCTGCTATTGCTGTAAAAAACTGTGGTATTTCCTCTCTAGTTAAATAACGGTTTCTAGATTGTTCCTGGTGTTTTTTTATTCCAGTAACTGGATTCACTTTTAGTAGTTCCCATTTTATTGCTTTGCTAAATATAGGACTTAATATCTCAAGAAATCTATTAGCTCCATATTTACCAGTTTTAGTTAAATTATTAAACAACTCTTGAATATCTGTTTTTTGAATGGTAGATATTTTTCTAGGATATAAATGCTTAGCATATCTATTGACAGAAGCAGCATAATTACTCCATCTTTTATTATTAATTTTACTGTACTCATTAAGGTATTTGTCATAAAAATCCTTAAAGGTCAGCTCTTTTGATAATCTAGCTTTTTCTTCTATAGGATTATATCCTTTAGCAATCTCCCCCTTTAATTCAGATGCTTTGGCTCGAGCATCAGTAATAGATAGTTCTGGAAAACGCCTTATCTTGATTTTTTGGTATAATTGTTGAATTTTTTTACCAAGGTAAAATGTCTTGCTGCCACCGTATGATACTATCAAAAATAATCCTTTTTCTTTTGTATCTCTATATATATTTTGTTTTTTTGTTGGGATTTTAATGTTGTTTAATACTTCTCTAGTAAAGCATAAAGATTTTACTGACATAAATACCTCAAAGAGCATTGATAGCTAAAATTATAATATGCTTTGGCTATGATAGCAAATCATATAAGAATAATCACTGAAATTAGATAATGGTTGATAATATTAATGCTCCATATTTTCTCCTGTCAGTGTAAGTTGTTAGTATATTTAATAAGTATTTGACAGGTCATTCAAAGCTAACTACAATAAAATTATTCCTTATACATATCAAAGAGGTAGCTATGAATATCAGGCTTTCACTAGGCGTGATACAGCACTATAGTGTTGTATTTTATTTTTATGAAATTGGTAGGATAATATCTAGAAAAACGAGCCGTTACATTGACATCGTAAAGGTCAGAGGTTCGATCCCTCTATCGCCCACCACCATATCTCCTAGCTTTTCTTAATCTGCTAATTTTATCTCCATACTCCGTATGCTCACTATATGCTCCTTGCATTTTGAAAAATAGCATTCTAATCCTCTTACTACCTCGATTAAACCTGATGTTTAAGTTGAGGTCTTATGCACACTATATGCTGCTCACATTTCACTCATGATTGTGCAACGCATAATTTTGATGATCAAAATTCAATTATTTTCTATAATTTTGTTGGTAATTTTATCCCCCCTGAATGGAGTAATCTCTCATCTCATAATGGTAAAACATTAAGTAAAACTGCAAGGCAACTACTATCTCTAATAGTCTTCCGCTTGCAAATCTATCATAATAATAGCATTGATGAACTTCAGGAAACCTATCATTTCTTTGAACAACACTTAAGGGTTTGTCAACGAAGAGTAAGACAATGTCTACTCGAACTAGAACAATCTGGGTTCATCAATCTTTCTACCTCAACCATTATTAAATATGGTATCAAATGTCGTAATACTCCCTGTGTGAAATTAGCAAAAGATTTCCAGCCTTATAATCATAAATCTTTAGGTAAAAACGAAAAAAATTTTAGCACTACACGAAAAAGTTTTCGTCCCAACCCGAAAAGAAATTTCAGGTCAACCCGAAAAAGTTTGGATGAGACAATATATATAGATAATAATAAAAATATATCTAATAAATCTAGATCTAGCAAATCTACATTTTTTCAAAATGAAAAAATATATTTAATCATAATAACCAAACTCAGTTACAAGAACAACAACTTGAAACAAATTTACAATTCAAAATAACAAGCTCAACCAATGATCAACAACAAGCTGATAATACTAATTTCTCTAGTGCTAATATCACAACAGGACGGATTAATACTACACTACAAGCAGTTATTAATAAAATCTCTAAAAAATATGACTCTACACCATCAAATAGCAATAATGCAGCAATTAATGCCGTTAATCATAAAAGCTGGTTCAAAAGAAAGAAATTAACAGATTTCCATCCATTAACCCAAGAAGAGGCTGATTTATTACAGATAAAATCAAATCGAGCATTTAATCTTACTTTTATTAACAAGCTCTTATTGAAATTAGCAGAACAATACCCAGAACATCATTTTGGCCATAAGAAAGTGTTACTAAACTATATGGCTAAAGCTTTAGCTCATGAGTTACGTGAAACTACTAAAGCTAATTGTGAGAAGTTTCAGTTTAAATCTAGTGACTTAAACAACACTAAAGAGCGATATCTAGATAAGATAGAAAACAGCCTTGATACTAGCTTGCAAGCTCAGTTAAAACGTAAAATCGTCGGTATTTTTGATCCTGATTCAGCTTATGAATTACTAAGCTCCTGCTCATTTATTGGGGTAGTAGGTAATAGTTATCAAATAAAATTGCTTAAAAATATGCTACTTTCAGAACATAGCCAAGATAAAATATTGCAGCAAGTACGAATGATTTATGGCAGTAGTATTGGGCAGTTACAAATCATACAATTTACTGAACTTGAAGCGAAGCAGAATAATACTGAAGATGAAAAACAAAATTATCTATTGCAGCTTAGTAGGCAATTAAATCCTGATTCAGTATGGTATAAAGTGAGGAAATTTCTTATTGAACGTTATAACCAATATATTGATTTTGGGGTATTAAGTAAATTAGTAGTGATAGAGGAAGATATAGTCAACAAAAGGTAATCCTTAAATCAATATCAGCTTTTAATGATTATTATGTTAGGAATCGTCATATGCAAGATCTAGAAGAAGCTTTTAAGACTCAAGATTATTGCTTTGAATTAATCAAGTTTGAATATAACTAAGCTATTGTGGTAATTGATAATTTGTAATAACTACTTCATCAGATATTTTATTGTGTTCAGGCATGGAATATTTAACCTTAATAATACTAATATTAAAATTTTTGTATAAGTTTCTAATAAAGGGAGTATTACTATTAGAAATCATTATTTTTATACCTTGATTATTAAGTTCTGTAGCAAAATCTTTAAGTCTCGTTTGATCATTCTCATCAAAGGGTAATCTGGTATAAAACTTCTCACCTGATTTATGATAAGGAGGATCAAAATAAACAAAATCCTCTTTTTGTGGTTCAATGAAAGAAAAATCCATAGCACAAATAAATGTGCCAGCTAAAAGCTGACTACACTGTTTTAATCTAAAGGCAAGATCAGATTTACTATAATTCCTACCAGAGAAAGTTTGAGCTGGCTTTCCATCAATATTAATTCGGTAAATGCCTTTAAATGAATATCTATTAAGATAGATAAATCTTGCAGTAATTTTTGCTGGGTCATTACTGTCATTATTACTTCTAACTTGGTAATAATGCTCTTTAGAATGTTTTTCTTTATGAGAGTCTAATAGTTTACTGACCTTATCTGGATTCTTCTTAACTGCGTTATAGGACGTTACTAGCTCTAGATTAATATCAGATAAATAGCATTGTTTAAATTTATCTCGTACATGAAAGAATAAAGCTCCGCCTCCAAGGAATGGTTCATAGTAGTTGTTTAATTTCGCAGGAATAAATTTAATTAATTGATCAACAATTTTTCTTTTGCCTCCAACCCATTGTAAGAATGGTTGTGCCTTGTTTAAGTTATTTACTGACATGAAATTATTATTTAAATATTTATATTATAATTATAGTATAAAATAGGCTTAAATGCTAGCAAAATGCCATATTTAAAGGAATTTTCGATAATTTTTGTAGCATAATTAATGCTGATTTTGATTTATATGTAATGGATAAAGAGTTGAGCTAACAAACAATAGTAATTTAGCTGTGTCTCATTTGTGCAGCTGTTTGTCAAATTGTATAAAAATTTGTCAAAAAAGCTCTTAAATCCTCTGTACTTCGTAAAATTGTGGTGATATCTGTCCTTGTTAAGAGCGGCCGTGGTGCAACTCTAGTTCAGAGGTTAAGTTAAAACTGCAAAATTTTATCACTTTAACCTCTGAGCTGTTTTCTGAACTTTAACAGCAAGGAAATGCTATGACAATTAATAATCAAAATCAACCAAAAGATAATCATAATATCACTCATCTTACTAAAACAAATTGGAATCTTCAATTGTCTCCTATATCTGTCACATTAATACCATATCTGCAAGAAGAGAATATCATTAACTCGACGATCACAAATTATATTGATATAATTAAATATAAATTAGAATTACAAGAAGCAAATAATAAATTGAAAGAATCTGAGTTATTTAAAAGAGATGTGGTTCAAAATATGGTACATGGATTAAAGATTCCATGTAACGGGATTTTTTCATTAGTAACAGCTCTTTATGAAATAGAAGATAATCCTGAAAAAAAGGATTATTTAGCTAGTGTGGTAAGTTGTGCTGAAGAATTACTGGATTATTATAACAATATACTTAGTTATCTACAGAATAATTCTGGATTACCTCCTATAGTTTTAAATAAGTTTGATCCAAAACAGTTGGTAAATAAGATTATTGATAAAGCGATGCCAATAGCTCAACGTAAGGGATTAAATTTATCTTGTAATTTTCAGTATGATTTAACAAATGCTATAATTAGTGATACTTATCGAATAGGGGCAATGTTAGAGCAGTTAATAGATAATGCTATTAAATTTACTAAAGAAGGCAAAGTTGTGGTAACAGTGAACATGTTTGCTATTAGTCCAGCCGTTTCAGAATTAGAACAACAACACAGAGAAATGGTATTCCAATTTATGGTGCATGATAGTGGTGTTGGTTTGTCTAAAGAAATCAGGCAACATCTTCATGAAAAAGATTGATAAATTTGATGTTGCTATGCAATATCATGGACTTGGATCAGGATTAAGTTTTGTAAAGCGTCTAATTGGTGAGTTAAATGGAGAGATTGAAGTAACAAGTGAAAAAGGTAAAAGTACTACTATTGTCTGTAATATACCAATTAAGTTACCTCTTCTTGATGATCTGATTTATGATAAATGATGTTGATATTGATAAGGTTTTGATGATTATGTATTAATTAATAATGATGATTTTCTTGATTATTGTGCTTCACTTGCTACACTTAAATAAAATTATAGTAGGGATGGATATATGGCAAGAAGTCAAGAAGTCAAGAAGTCAAGAAAATCATCAAAAAACTATAGGTCCTATTATAGCAAAGCTAAATTTACCTAAAGGTATAGATCTTGAGCTAGGAAAAGTAAAAATGAACGATCTATCAAATTGCCGATACAGCAAAAGACTATTAACTAAGCTCCTATTCACAAGTAAGATTTCTAAGAACAAAGTTGATCTTAATAAAATTAAAAAAGCAATTTATTTTGCTAAAAAATATCATGGCAAGCAAAAGCGAGAAACAGGAGAATTCTATTACTCACATCCTTTAGAAGTAGCATATATGGTTTCTGATTATTCATGTCGCACTGATATAATTATTACTGCAATATTGCATGATTGTATTGAAGATACGTTACTTACTAAAGAAATGATTATACAAGAATTTGGCCATAAGATTGCTAATCAAGTTGAAGATTTAACACGAGTTAAAAATGATAAAAAATTAGTGCAGCAGAAATGGTTAAAATATTGTATCAGCAACAGAAACAAGAATTGCTATTAATTAAGTTATTTGACCGGCTACATAATGTACAAACAATAGGAGCTAAAACCCATAAAAAAGGACAGAAAATAATTTTAGAAACTTTACAGATCTTCTTATCTATTGCTGCTTATCTTAAAATACCAAATGTTACAAGACAATTACACACACATTGTTTAAATATAATTGCAAATTATAAAAAATTAAATGTACTGAGAGTATTGCAAAATAAAATTTTTATTTCAGAATGAATGTATCACTTCAGGATATGGATTTTATGTTATATCAAAATATAATCAATAATTCATACATTAATAAAGCTTTAGAGCTATACTACCATCAGTGCTGTCTTAGTAACAAAAATTATCCTAACCAAATACATACCATCACAAAAGCATTACAACTAGATTCTTCCTCATTAACAGCAGTACTATTACATGAAAATATACAACATCTTAATCTAGAAGATTATAATCATTTTAATGATAATATTATATATCTAGTTGATGTTATTAATAAATTATCTACTATTCACGATAAACCATATGCTGAGCAATATATTCATTTCAATAAGCTGTTACTAACTATTAATTCCAAACTACAGGAAACAGCGGTATTAACTTCGCTTGTTCCATTATTACATAAGGTGAGTATCTTTAACCTTGAGTATAATAACACCGATGCTCAGCATATATCAGAGATCATCACTAATTGTTATATCCCTTATCTTTTATCATATACTGCACACAATGATCTTTCTTATCTTTTACAAGATTTATGCTTTAAGATTCAATATCCTGAAGAACGTAATAGAATTCTTCATTATATGCATTGGCTATATCCTGACATAGATAATATAATTCACAATATAGAACAGCAATTCAGAAATATATTTAGAAAACTAAATATAAAAGCAAGATTAAGCTACAGAATTAAGTCCCCATATTCTATATGGATAAAAACACTTGTTAAAGATATCCATATTACAGCACTTAATGATATTCTTGCTTTTAGAGCAATTGTACCAAATAAAAAAGCATGTTACGACGTTTCTAAATTAATTCATCTACATTATAATACCATAACATCACAGTTTGTTGATTATATTAGATATCCCAAAAATAATGGATATCAATCAATACATTTAGTCATATCAGGTGGTAATAAAGGTAATATTGAACTTCAAATACGCTCTACCACTATGCATAGGCAAACACAATACGGTAGTGCACATCACACTTACAAAGTAAATAAGTATTATGTATCTCGTACTAATAATAATGTTAGTGTAGTATTATTTAATATCACATTAAGTTATAGTAATAGGATACTCAGTGTTTATGTAAGCATAGTAACTAGTACAATGAACAATAACTTGTATACTTACTATAATACTATTCCTTCATTTACACACACTCAACATAGTACTAATTTTGTTGGCAATGACATTACGACATGTACATTGTCTCGTACCACTACCCCAAAATATATAACGTATTATAATAATAATTTATCACTTTTTATAAAAGACATTAATACTATACATTACGACTTTTCTCTAAATATAAATCTCAATTTGAGTAATATTTTAGAATATAAATTAGTACCTTTAGCAGTAGCACAGATTTCATCAGACAATATATTATTAGAAAATAATAGCGTTGTTATTAAAATCACTTACAAACCAATATTAGCTGAATGTGCTTTTCCGGCAACTATAACTTATACAAAGAGACATGAGGATTCCAATATCAGATCAATATTTAAACCACCCTCACCAAAAACAGATATAATTACCACAACATACAATACATTATTGGGTACCATAAACGATAAAGTTGTTTTGGAACAATATGGTCAAAAGGAATTTTTATCAACTACTATAAACACAAACATTACTCAAATGCTTCCTATAATAACCTTATTAGTAGATCCATCAGAGCTGAATAAGAGAATAAATGATACATCAGATAGTAATAAGGACCAGTTATTACATCTTGCACTTCAACTTGGCTGTGTAGAATCAGTGCCATTATTAATCACACATGGTGCTAATCCTAATGCTACAAATTGTCATGGTGTAATATCATTACACTTTGCTGCTAAGAATGGTAACTTAGATTTAGCGAAATTATTAGCTGAAAATGGTGCTGATGTTAATGCTAAAACTGATCGTATCGAAACACCATTGCACTATGCTGTTAAGTCTGGTAACTTATACTTAGTAAAGTGGTTGATTGAAAATAAAGCTAATATTTATGCTAAAACCGATAATGGTGCAACAGTATTACACTTTGCTGCTGAGAATGGTAACTTAGATTTAGCGAAATTATTAGCTGAAAATGGTGCTGATGTTAATGCTAAAACTGATCGTATCGAAACACCATTGCACTATGCTGTTAAGTCTGATAACTTATACTTAGTAAAGTGGTTGATTGAAAATAAAGCTAATATTTATGCTAAAACCGATAATGGTGCAACAGTATTACACTATGCTGTTAGTTTTGGTAGCTTAGATTTAGTATACTTGCTAATTGCCTATGGTGCTGATGTTAATGCTAAAACCGATAATGGTCTAACAGCATTACACTATGCAGTTTATGAGGGTAACTTAGATTTAGTACACTTGCTAATTTCCCATGGTGCTGATGTTAATGCTAAAACTAATAGTGGTGAAACAATATTATGCTCTGCAGTTGGTTATGGTAGCTTAGATTTAGTATACTTGCTAATTGCCTATGGTGCTGATGTTAATGCTAAAACTAATAGTGGTGAAACAATATTATGCTCTGCAGTTGGTTATGGTAGCTTAGATTTAGTATACTTGCTAATTGCCTATGGTGCTGATGTTAATGCTAAAACCGATAATGGTCTAACAGCATTACACTATGCTGTTGAGTCTGGTAGCTTAGATTTAGTATCTTTGCTAATTCACAATGGTGCTAATGTCAATAATGCTAAAACCAATAATGGTAAAACAATATTACACGTTTATGCTAAGAATGGTAACATGGAGTTAGTATCTTTGCTAATCAATGGTGCTGATATTCATGCTAAAACTAATAGTGGTGAAACAATATTACACTTTGCTGCTGAGTCTGGTAACTTAAATTTAGTAAAGTGGTTGATTAAAAATAAAGCTGATATTCATGCTAAAACTAATAGTGGTGAAACAATATTACACTTTGCTGCTAAGTCTGGTAACTTAAATTTAGTAAAGTGGTTGATTAAAAATAAAACTGATATTCATGCTAAAACTAATAGTGGTGAAACAATATTACACTTTGCTGCTGAGTTTGGTAACTTAAATTTAGTATCTTTGCTAATTCACAATGGTACTGATATCAATACTAAAACTGATGATGGTCTAACAGCATTACACTATGCTGTTGAGTCTGGTAACTTAAATTTAGTATCTTTGCTAATGGTCCGTGGTGCTGATGTCAATGCTAAAACTGATGATGGTCTAACAGCATTACACTATGCTGTTGAGTCTGGTAACTTAAATTTAGTATCTTTGCTAGTGGTCCGTGGTGCTGATGTCAATGCTAAAACTGATGATGGTCTAACAGCATTACACTATGCTGTTGAGTCTGGTAACTTAAATTTAGTATCTTTGCTAATGGTCCGTGGTGCTGATGTCAATGCTAAAACTAATAGTGGTGAAACACCATTACACTATGCTGTTATATTTGATAGCTTAGATTTAGTATCATTGCTAATTCACAATGGTGCTGATGTCAATGCTAAAAATAATAGTGGTAAAACAGTATTAAACAGTATTATGGAGTTTAACAATTGTAATATTTTAAAATCTTTCATACTAGGCGGTGCAGACATTAATTTAGAAACAATGTTACCAGATGATCAGACAGACAGTATAATCAATTTGTGCGGTGATTTACGTATCAGTTAAATTGTGGAATATAGTGGGAAAATGTGTGATTTATAGACATAGTTATAATAATGTAAGATCAAAGTATGTGAAGTTACAACTAACTTTTATTCTTTAAACTCTAGTTTCGAAAGAGATCTAATAATAATAAAATCCTTTGATGCTGTTATATCTAAAGTAATAGATGGTTTAACAAGACTCAATAATTATGATGTTGGTATACAAGATAAACAACAACAAAATAACTGTTCTGTTAATAATGAATTTGTTTTTACGGTTCAACAAGATAACTTTTTTATAAAACCAACAGAGTTAACAGGAGATATTGTATCATATACTACTTAAAAAAGTGCCAAGAATAGAGCTATTGCTTATGTTCTCTAAATAATGAGACAACTCTGTAATGAGGTTTTTAGATAATGGTAAAATAGAGATTGATAACAATGTTGCTGAACGAGCATAGTGGTAGGTATGAAAAACTGGCTTTTTTGTTGGATCATATGCTGGTGGAGAAATCACAGCTGTTATATATATATATATAATCAAAAGATATAGGATTACTTGGAAAATTTAGGTAAAAAGTATTGAAAATAATTAATAAGCATTAATGAAAAAGATAGAAGGTTGGCAAACAGATTTTGAGATATGTATTTATGCTCAGAAGTTATTAGCTAAAGTAATATATTTAAATAGTATAGTCAAAGTACCACCAGTGGGTGTATTGGAGGTAAAGAAAGCTATATACTATGCTAAGAAATATCATGGTAGTCAGGTGCGTCAATCAGGAGAACCATTTTACTCACATCCGATAGAAGTGGCATATCATATATGATATCAGATTACTTATTTAGAACAGATATACTAGTAACTAGTATATTGCATGATACTATAGAGGATACAGAACTTACCAAGGAAAAAATATTACAAGAATTTGGAGAGAATGCCAATCAAGTAATGGATTTGACGAGGGTTAAGGAGAGTGGTATAAAGATTAGTTCTGCTGAAATGGTAGAGATGTTATACAAAGAGAAGAAACATGATGTACTTCTGATAAAGTTATTTGATAGACTGCATAATATACAGACAATAGGTGCTAAATCTCCTGAAAAAGCTAAGAAAATTGTAAATGAAACTTTACTAAATTTTATTGTTTTGATGCCTTACTTGGGCATTTCATCATTAGAAAAACTCTTTTATCGATTATGTGTTAATATTACACATAAAAATAGATTAATGGAAAATACATTATTCACTAATAATCTTAGAAAATTTTGGAGTTGTTTTAAACACAACACTAAATCTATAAATATAATTTAGCATACCACTTGATTGTTATAGGTAGATTATTTTGGTAGTAATTGAAATACTTTATGTTTTAGGTTAATTCTATTAAATGTATATATTACATGAATTTCATTATTATCAGGGCTCATAATAATAGCAGGATATGAATATTCTTCAGACAGGATGTTACTATATTCTATATCCCCTTCAGGATAGATAGAATTTCTAATAGTGATAGGATGCCAATTTAACCCCTCATCATAGGATGTAGCTAAACTTAATATATTTCGCGATTTGCGATGATTGATTACTCGATTATATGTAAGTAGCAATGCGTCACTACTTAAATTAATAGCATCAATAGCACTATCAGGATTTAATAAATTTACTGGTTCTAAATTACTCCAATATATTCCTTTATTTATAGATATTGATCTGTGTATGTAAGTAGAAATTAAGGGAGCAGTTTTTCTAGGTCTTACTAACATTATGATTTTATTTGGTAAATTACTACTAACTAAAGTTGGCTGTATAAAACCTCTGTAACCTTTTTGAAAAATTTGAGGGTTGGATGGTAATATAGGATTACTTAAATGCCATGTATGTAAATCTGATGAATATTCTATATATGGAAAATCATCAATACAACTTTCTCGAGAACATGGAGATAAAATATTATTTTCATAAATTAGTGGCTTATTACGTGCTGGTCCTAGAATACCATGTAATAGTTCTGGTTTTTGCCATGTTAATCCCTGATCATAAGAACGAGATAATATTCCACTCCATGTTCTTGGATAAGGTCCAATTTTACTAAAAATGAGTAACTGATTATTAAAGAAAGTAATTACTGGATTTCCACAACTGATGATTCCATTATCTTGCTTTAGAGGGATATGATGATCACGAAAATATTGCGGTGCAACAATTCTTTCTGGAGTAGTCCATTGATAATGATTATTCTTTTTCAGTCCCAAACTTATCCAAATGCTATTATTTTCTTCTAACTTACCTGATTCAGATTGTGTTTTACCAAAAAATGATACTATCAATTTTTTATCATCTAAAGCAAATATGGTTGCAGCATGAACATCCTTTAGATCTGAATTATTTAAAATAAATTCTTCTATTTTTGTTTCTAAAATAAACATGATTTTTTATTTTTTTCTAAATTACTGAAATAATTTAATCCAAATGTAAATCCTATGATTATTGGAAATAGTATCATTTGTATTCCCCAATGGCCAAAATATTTTGTTAAATATACAAGACCAAAAGATATAATAATATTCATGGAAACAGTCGATAAAGCAAAAATTATACTTGCTGTTCTAAATCGTTTAAAAACTGGAAAATGTTTTAGAAAAATTGGCATAGCTGGATTAGCACTAAGAAAAAATAACATTACAAATGATTGAATTAAGAACAAATGAACAGAAGTAGTAATATTATTTAGTAAATAAGGACAAATTAGAGCAAAAATAAAAAATATTACTAATTTAATCTTAAGAATTTTTAATGGGTATATAATATAACTTAAAAAAGTAATATTTTTCTTAACGCGGCGTTTTGCATCAGCAAATTCAGGAGTTTCTCGGAGTGCAGTTCTAGCAACTGCTCCAACAATTGCTATTATAGTTCCAAGCCAAAACGCTATACGCCAATTAAATCCAAATGAGGTGACTAAAGATGCAACAGCTAAGGCTACCATTCCTCCTAAATTAGCAAATACTGATGTCATTAGAACAATAGGATATTGTACAGGAGGTTTTGTTATTTCTAGTAAGTATAGTTGTGCTCCAACTACTTCACCCATAGAAGATAGACCTTGAATAATACGACATGTTATAACTATCACAGTAGCAATGAGTCCTTTTTCAGCATAAGTTGGAACAAGAGCCATTGCAAGACATGAAGACGATATTAAGAATGTAGTAATAATTACAGTTGCTTTACGACCAATCACATCACCAACTAAGCCAAAAATTATGGCTCCAACAGGCCTCATGACATAAGTAGAACAGAATGCAAAAGCAGAGTAAATAGCTTGAGTATGAGGGTCTGCTTTAGGAAAAAATAATTCATTCAGTAAAACTGTCATATGAACATAGAGCATCAGATCAAAATATTCTAAAAATGTTCCAATTGACAATAATCCTACAGCTTTTTTTGTTCTGTTGTTAATGAAGTAAATGTTCCTTCATTATGTTTAATATATTCTTATCATTACTTGACTGTTTTAAATACCATATAATGGTATCAGATGATATACAATTTATCTACTCCTTAATTTAAATATTAAAAATTTTTATATATGATATTAATATTAAATTATCTTAATTCGTGATTATCAAAAATATTTTTGCCGATTTTAGTCCACTGATCTTGGATATTAGGATTTTGTATTAATTTTTCTTTTAAAGAAACAAAAGCTCCTAGTAAACTGTTAGTGGGTAAATCATCAAGTTTAGCTTTAACAACTAAGCCGCCGATTTCAATTAAACGACGGGTACGAGCTTTTCTTTCTTGAATTTTAAGTCTTGCTTCTTCAGTAATAATTTTAGCTTTTTTTTGTTCTAATTTTAATCTACGTTTTATGACATTATCCATAGAGATAATTTTATTTTTGATTGTTATAATCATCATGAATCATCAATAAATTATGGAAGTCAGCTTCATAATTATAAGTGCTAAGAAATTCTGCATTTTTTTCTTGAATAGATCAATGTTGGATACAACTGTTAAGCTTGCAAAGTCCGGCGCATAGTGGTGAAATAGCAAGTCATTCAAAATCAAAATATCCCCATACCTAACCGAACCAGTAAAACTAAGATCAATAAAAAAACAAATAAAGATGATTACCATTGATCAAGATTGAATTAAGGAACGTAAAACAAAGGTTTAACCCAGCTCTTTAGAGGAGGTTAACTCAATATATAAACCTGAAGGTTTATTATTTGCTTTCTGATTTAAGTGTTTCTGGATTTCCGTGGATGATTTTAAGATTGCATGGTAATATCAATGATGGATTGAATAAGGTTAAGATTAACAAACCATGGCAATACAATTTGCAAGAATAGAAATAGTAGGTAGAAGTGAAGGTAAAAACGCTTGTCTTAAAGCTGCTTATAATGCAAGGCTGATTATTAAAGAAAAGAATAAACGTTACTTATAATTTTGCTAGAAAAGCAGATAATGTTTACCATACGGTATTATTGCCTAATTATGTAGATCAAAAATTCAAAGACCAAGGATCTTGATGAATGAGGTAGAGCGTACAGAGAAAAGAAAAAATAGTCAATTATTAAAAGATGTAGTTATAGCACTGCCTGATGATAAGGAATTGGATTTAGATAATAGAATAGCAATTACTCATGAAATAATAGCAGAGATGGGGTGGGTAAAGAATGGACTTGGAGTTCAGGTTGATATTCATAAGCCACATGATGGAGAGAAGAATTGGCATGCTCATGTGCTTGTTACTACTAGAAGATTTACAGAAAACGGTAAAGCTTTAGGAGCTAAGGCAGTAGATTTAAATCCTAGATTTGCAAAAGTAAAAGGCAAAGCATTTATTATAGCGGAAGATCAGATCATTCATGAAAGAGCAAAGGAAGTAATTAACAGATATTTTGCAAAGATAGGATTAAGCAGAAGAGTGGATCCAATCAGTATAGTTCCAGAGCAACATGTTGGTCCAGTAAGGATGAGAAGTATTATCAATGAGATCACCGGAGCAAAATAAAATATGCAGGCTTGCCCATATTGAAATCATTAAAGGAGCAGATGGGGTACTTGATCGTATTATTCGTCATCAATCTATTTTCACTAAATTGGATATAGAAAAAGCAGTAAAAGAGATTCCAGAAGAAGCAGCAAAGCAAAAGCTCATCAGGGAAGTATTAACTTCAGATAGGTTAATCAAATTATATAATAAAAATGGTAAAGATACTAAATATTATACTACTATAGATAGCAGAGAAGAAGAATTAAGATTACTAAGAATGGCTGACTGATAAGCTAAATAGTCAGATGCATTTTAATAACATTGTTAAGCTTAAAAGTGCTATCGACAACCTAGCTAGCGTTAATGAAGCACAAAGAGCAAGTCTGCATCATATTTTAATTAATAGTCAAGGGATTAGAATCCTTCAAGGTAGAGCCGGTACCGGTAAGTCACAAGTACTTGCTGAGGCTTATAAAATTGCCACCAATCATGGGCAACATATTATAGGGCTTAGCCCTACTCATAAAGCAGCATCAGAGCTTAAAAGTAAAGGTTACCTGCAATGTCACACAGTAAAAGGATTTTTATTTAAATTGTATAATAGCAAAGCTGATCTAGCAAGAAACAGCCTGCTCGTAGTAGATGAAGCAGGGATGGTAGGTAATAGTGATTATTTAGAATTACTAAAAGTAGCAAGGAGTAGTAATTGTAATTTGATACTGGCTGGGGATGAGAGACAACTAACTTCCGTTGAGCGAGGAGGAATGTTTGCAGTATTTGCAAGTAGATTTGGCTCATATGAATTAAGTAATATTAGAAGACAAAGTAAAGTGTGGGCAAGAGAAATGGCTTCATGCTTTGCAAGATCAGATATTACTGGTGGTTTGCAATTATTAGAACAGCATAAATGTTTAAAGATTGATCATACATTAGAAGAATCAATGGCAAGATTAATTAATGATTGGAATAACAGCAAATTTGCTCTAAATGAGCGTTTAATAATTACCATGCGTAATGCTGAAGTCGATAGTATTAATCAAGGGATCAGGGAGTTACTAAAAGCTAAAGGCTTACTTACCGGTAAAGAATATAGACGCTATATATCATCTGAAAAGCATGAAAATTATATGGCAGGAGATCGTATTTTGTTTAAAGGTACAAATAAAGATTTACAAATAGAAAATGGTGAATTTGCAACAATTACTTCAGTAAGTAACGATAAATTTATCACTAAAACAGATAATAGAAAAGAAATAGAATTTAATCCTCAAGAGATAGGCTTTAAACATGGATGTATATAAGGCTCAAGGATGGAGATAAGTTTTTTTTATAACTATAACCTAACTTATTAAGTAACCTTGATATAGTACTGGCAGATACTTTTTGTACCCAGTTATTCGCTAGCTCTATGGTAGTTTTATCGCGATTTAATTCTATAAATTTCTTGAATCCCTCTATATCTCTTATTATCCTGCGATGTCCTGTATGATAACCACTTCTAGCTTTTACATCACCCGTGCGTTTCTTCAATTTCTTTCACTCTATTATAGTTTTTCTACTAATAGCAAATAGATTAGCAACCTCCTTTATTGTTTTACCCTCTGTTAAACTCTTTATTACTCGTATGAATATGCTCTTGCCATTGCGTTTTCTATGCAGCTTAACTTAAAAAATATTAAAAGTCACTACCTTATCGCATTAAGCTATACAATACTTACTAAAGAAATGATTGTAAAAGAATTTGGCTATAAAATTGCCAATCAAGTTGAAGATTTGACACGATTTAAGAAGAATAAAAAAATAAGTGCAGCAGAAATGGTTAAAATATTGTATCAGCAGCAAAAAAAAGAGTTGCTACTAATAAAGTTATTTGATCGGTTACATAATATACAAAATATGCAAACAATTGGTGCTAAATCTCCTGAGAAAGGATGGAGAACAATTTTAGAAACTCTACAGGTCTTCTTAACTATTGCTACTTATCTTAAAATACCAAATGTTACAGGACTACGATTCCTCCATTTGCCCAATTTTGTAAATTAGTATCACACAGGATTGTAAATTGATTGAAAGCCATTGCCCAATTCTTAATAGGCATTGTCCATTTTTTAGAGGCATTTGTCAATGCCAAAAAGAGTATTAGTGCCTAATATAATATTTTTTGAGTTTTGGGGTGGACGGACTATTTACATAGTGAGTTCTTGGCACACTCAACTAATACATTGTGAAGAAGACCCAATAATTCCAGATGCTTTTGCCTTAATGCGAACAGTATCATTAGGCATATAAGCCAATGGTATAACTTCAATATCAATGACATGTACAGAATCGGGTATAGCTCCAGCTGATATTGCTTTTGTACACGCTAGCTTAGTGGCTTCTGCTAAAGCAGCATCAAGACTGCTTAATTTAAGAGCAGCAATAATCTCAACTTCACCGCTTGCTTGGGCTATCGATACTCCAACAGCATTGGCAATTTCACAATACTTAGGCCTAACAACTTTTGATGTTCCTCTCAAAGAATCAGGAATTAAGACTGCTCCCCCACCAACTAATATTACTGGTATAAGATCAGCATTTATATACATACGATCAATAACATCCTCTATCATTTTAATACATTGATTAAGAATTTTATCTATCAAGGTACATGATAAATGTTGAACAAATTGAGCATCTCCAAGATTGAGTAATCCTTTTGCCACAGCAATATCTGTAATAGTGAGCATATCACCTCCAAAAACTAGAGCACGTTTGGTTAGTTGATGTCCTACACTTTCTGGTCCTATTGTAAAATCATTATCAGAGTGGAGATGAATAATGGTGCCTCCACCAAGTCCTATTGATGATATATCTGGCATACGAAAATTTGTACGCATTCCGCCAATCTCAGTTGAAACAAGCGACTCTCTTAAAATACCATGAGATATTATACCTATATCTGTAGTAGTACCCCCGATGTCAACTACAATTGCGTCTTGTAGATCTGCTAAATATGATGCTCCACGAATACTGTTTGTTGGTCCAGATGCAATAGTAAGAATTGGAAATGATAAAGCATGTTCTAGATTCATCAAAGTACCATCATTTTGACTTAAGAAAACTTCAGCTTGAATGTTCTGTTTAGCAAGAGCACTAATAAATCCATTCGCAACACAGTAAGCAGTTTTAAAAAGAGCAGCATTTAAAATAGACGCATTTTCTCTTTCTAACAAACCAATACCACCAATTTGATGTGACATTGAAATGTTAATGCTATTACCAAGTTCTTCACGTATAATCTCAGCTACTCTTGTTTCTTGCTCTCCTGATACAGGTGAAAAAACACCACATATAGATATAGAGTCTACTTTGTCTTGAATTGTATGTAGATATGTACGTATTTTGTCTTCATTTAGAGCTGATAATATAGAACCATCATATTCTAGACCTCCTTCAACGATAAAAATATGTGATCCTAATTGCAAACGTAAATCCTCTGGAACATTTGCTAAAGGCTCCACTGCTAAAGTTGCAGGTGCACCAAGACGAATATGAGCAACAGAATTTAAGCCTCTACGTTCTACAATAGCATTGGTACAATGTGTTGTACCTAACATAGCTTGAGTTACTTCAGACTTATTAATACTTATGCCTATAAATAGTTGTTCAATTGCTTTTTCAATACCTGTCATGATATCTGTTGTAGTGGTCTGTTTATTTTGAGATATGATGTTTTTTTTATCATTCAATAACACTGCATCAGTATTTGTGCCACCCACATCTATTCCAATACGATAAACCATTTTACTATCCTTTACTTCATAGTTAAAAGAGCTTCAACAGGGACAAAATCCACGTCATATTTAAAATAACGTGGTCCTACAACTTCAATACCTCTTTTTGTACGCCATTTTTTATGTGCTGGTACACCTATTACAACAACTCTTAAACCATACCTTAGACGCTCAGTAAGGATTGGCATACCCGTTTCTATATCTAATACAATTATAAGGTCAGGTGTAGTACATAAAATTTTATCTTTACTTTGTGCAAGCAAGTATTCATTTTGGAATGATATAGTAAAGCTTTGCCTCTGATCTGCTTCAATTCCATCAAAGGATACCATGCCATGTACAAAACCTCCATCTACTTTTCGATCAATCTTTATAATCTTTCCTTGAAATAGGGTGAAGCCATTTAACAGATCTAACAGCACTTTTACTACGCTTAATTTATTATTTTGAGCCCATTCTACAGTTTGTCCTATCTTATATTCAAAACTCAGGATATCTAGAATACCTGATTTTTTGGCAACCTCAGCAGTAACAGCATAACCAGCAAAACAAGCCGATCCTCCCATTTTTGCACACACTGATCTCGCTAGTCTTTCTGTTGTATAACTATCTGTGGCTTGAATTAAAACAGTATTAGATTTTTCATCTGTTACTACGAAAGGAGAAGCATTAATATCCTCAACATAGAAAGTAGTCATTTGAAATTCAGGGAACGCCCTACCCATACCATCAACATCTACTACAGGTATACCAAGGTGTGTAGCAGTTGTGAGCGGTAAAAGTGAATTAATACCACCAGCTTCAATTGGATAAATAGCTGATATTTTTTTACCTAATATATTTTCAATTAATCGACATGCTGCTATAGCTTCATCTCCTCTTGGAATTTTTTCTATCATAACAGTTGGTGCACCAATCATCCCTGTAGATATAATAAAAGCATCTTTATGCAATTCATCAACAGAGATTAGTTGTATAGGACCACATTTTTCTAATGCCTGTAATGCCATTAAGTTACCAATATATGGATCACCTCCCCCACCAGAAGCAAGAATTGATGCTCCGATAGTAATATAATCAATTTCTTTTTTGTTGAGTATCTTCATTATTTGGCCTTTGTGGTAAATGAATTAACTATTTTTAAATTAAGTACACAGTAAAAGATAGCAGAAGAAAATAGAGAATTAACTGATGGAATACCTTGATTTATCTTGAAACCAATTATTACCCCAAAGATGCAGGCGAATAGTGCCTTCCATCCTATTGGTACTGATTCTGGTAAAGTATTAGTTGATCTTGTAGTCTCAAGCAATTTTCTACTAGTACATAGAATATAGTAATCAGTGAGCATAACACCAGTGATAGGGGGAAATACTACACCTAATAAGATTAGAAATTTGCTAAAAACTTCTAAAATACCTATAATTGATAAAGCAGTACCTATTATACCTAATATAATTGTTAACCATTTATAGCTACAGTACTTACCACTTATAGCTTCTATAGAATTGGCCAAAGCTAGTGATGATGAATATAAATTAATATCATTAATTTTGATTGTAGAAAGGATAACGGTAATGAGTCCTATAAATCCTGCAGACTGGGTCATAATTGTTACTACATCGGATGTGTTGAGAGCATGTGCGATCAATATTGAGACAGCATTAATTATTAATTCCCCGATAATAATAGAAATTATAGTCATCCAAAATACATGCTTACTATTTTTACAGTAACGACTTATATCTGGTGTTGCAAGAGATCCAGCCATGAATCCTCCTGCAACAATTGTCGCACCATCACCAAGAGAAAGTTGATTACCAGTTGGGGGAGATGTCATCAGCACAGCAACGTTATGCTCTGCTAAAACACCTATAATAATATAACCTACTACTAGGAAAAAAAGAGGCACAGCCAATTTTGCTGTCCAATGTAGTGCACTAAAGCCAAATGTAACTAGTATAGTTAATATGCTTCCTGAAATTATTGCAGACCACTTAAAGCCAAGCCAACCATTAAGTATATAATCAAGGCTATTTGCAAGCACTGAATTTTGCACTCCAAACCATCCTAACATACTAATTGCAATGACAAATCCAATAAAAGCCGAACCAAAGTGACCAAATCCGCACCATCTAGCTAATAGACTGGTAGATAATCCTTCACGTGCACCTGCAACGCCAAGACCAAGACTAACAAACTCAAGAATAACACTACCTAGAAAAGTAGCCAAAAGAGCTTGCTTAAAAGTCATAGAATATCCTAAAAGAGCACCTAACATGAACTGAGCTAAAGATGTCATAGCTCCAATCCTAATAAGAGTCACGCTAAACAAATTTGAACGAGCCTCTAATGGCACACGACTAATAGCATAATCAGAATTTTTATGTGTACACTGCTTATCTAACATATCCTTAGTATGATCGCTTACCCTAAATTTGCACTATTGCTCATATATAAATGTATCATAACTGTTTATTATTTAGCAAATAACTTTTACAGAATATATAAAAAAAACAGTAAAAACTCACTATTATGTTAATTATATCATTCTTGGTTATTGTTCTTAGAGGCTGTCTTGAAAAAAATATTGATAGGGTTTAATCCCATAAAGGAAGGAAAATACCAATAGAATTTTTATTGGCGGGTTCTAAGTTATTCTATAGACTCTGGAGGAAAATATCTATAGAAGGTTGTTCTACCGATGGAAAGAGTCTTCATAATGTCAGAAATAAATGGATAATTTGAAGGTGTCAGAAAGTTTGTGTAAGTTGTAAAAATAGTTAAGAACAAAATTAATTAAAACAACTTACATAAGGCTAATATGAAGAATAAGAGTAAAGTATCAAATTTGACTATAGAAAAAGTAGTATCAGAAATACTATCACAAAGTTATCCGTCTGAGATATTTGGTAAAGAAGGGATGTTTCAGGAATTTAAACAGCAGATAGTAAATAAGATTTTAGAAAAAGAAATGGAATCTCATATAGGTTATGAGAAGCATTCTAAGAATGCCAAGGAGTCAGATAATAGACGTAATGGCAATTATGAAAAGACGCTAATAGATCCAGAGGGTCGTAAATTGATAGTAGCAGTACCAAGGGATCGGGAAGGAGAATTTGAACCTCAACTAATTCCAAAAGGAGTACGAAGATTTGAATGATTTGATGATAAAGTAATATCCTTATATGCTAGGGGAATGACTATTCGAGAAATACAAGGACTTAGAAGAACTCCACCAAGGTATCATCCTGAGTTAATATCAAAGGTAACTGATGGCATTTGAGAGGAAGTTACTGCGTGGCAGAATAGAGCACTTGATAGTGTATATCCTATAATGTACTTAGATTGTATTCATGTTAAAGCAAGAGATAATCATGTAATAATAAATAAAGCAGTTTATCTAGCTATTGGAGTAAATATGGAAGGCAAGAAGGAGGGGGGAGGGTTCTAAATTTTGGATGCAGAGGGGTTAGTAACAGAACTGAAGAATCGTGGTGTAGAACTATACTAAACCACTATTAAAATGGTTACGAATAATACTCTACAAAATATAATTAAGATCATAATTCATAGTACATATTATCATGTATTGTTATGACCGTTTTATAGTGGTTTAGCTATATTTGTTGCATGTGTTGATGGTCTTAAAGGTTTTCCAGAG
This sequence comes from Candidatus Rickettsia vulgarisii, assembly GCA_050920655.1. Taxonomy (GTDB): domain Bacteria; phylum Pseudomonadota; class Alphaproteobacteria; order Rickettsiales; family Rickettsiaceae; genus Tisiphia; species Tisiphia vulgarisii. Next base: position 1,404,980 of record CP133317.1, read on the forward strand.
GCAATAAATAGCATTTTTCCAAAAACCATAGTGCAGCTGTGTATTGTTCATATGGTAAGAAACTCTGTAAAATACGTATCATATAAAGACTCAAAACTAGGTTAGGTACACCAAAAGCAATAACAGCAACTGCTAGAAAGTTAGCATGTATGTTTTATAGATTGTTAAAGTATGGTCAAACTTATATTGAACAAGGAATTGAAGCTTATGATAAAAAATACAATGAAACGATGGTAAAAAAACTTAAAAAACACGCGTCAATATTAGGATTTGATCTAGTTAAAATAGAACCAATTTTATAGGCAGGAGATTTAAAATCGGTAACAGCTGATTTAAAGGCAGTTTATTCTGCAATAAATGAAGCAGAGGGATTAAGAGAATTACAAAACTTTGCTAAAAAAATGGGATGAAAAGTATCCAGTTATTTTTGATATATGGCAGAGAAATTGGTCTGGAATAGCTCCATTTTTTAGCTTCCCGGAAGACATTAGAAAGGCGATTTACACTACCAATACTATTGAATCAACTAACCGTCAAATTTGTAAAATTATTAAAAATAAAGGAGTATTTCCAGATGATAAATCGATTCAGAAAATAAAATCTTCTTGGCATTGACAAATGCCTCTAAAAAATGGACAATGGCTTTAAATCAATTTGCAATCCTTTGTGATACTAATTTACAAAATTGGGCAAATGGAGAAATCGTACTTACACAAAAAATCTGACAGACCCCTATCCCTTTAAAATTTCCTACATAGTACGTATCCTGACATCCTAAATAACCTGGATGTTGCGTCTCAATCTCTCCATGGGCTTCTTTTTCATTACGACGCTTCTCTAGCACTTGTAATTGAGCTTCAGTAAGAACAATACCATCCTGAGCCATCTTTGCTTCTAATGCTTTAAGCCTTTTACTGATATTGTTTAAATCATTACGTAACCATATTGATCTTACCCTCCAGGTGATACAAGTATACCATTCTTCTTAAGTTCATTTGATACTCTTAGCTGACCATATGCTGGATATTCTATTGCCATATCCATTAATGCCTTCTTTTCTCTATCACTGGATCAACTCTATTCGCTATTATTGGCTTTTTACGACTAATTTCGTACAATGCTTCTTCAGAACGAAAGCATTAAACATGGCAACAATTTAGTTAGTAATATAACAATTATAGCAGAAGGGGTAGAGACAGCTTTAAGCATTAGGGATAGCTGGTATTAAGGATAGAATTCTTTGTAGTTTAGGTGTAAGTAACATCAGAAACTATGAACCTATCAAAGGAGAAAGAATAATAATTGCTGCTGATAACGATGGCAAAGAAGCATTATCAGTTAATACTGTAATTAAGGCTCAAGAAGAATTAATTAGCAAAGGAGCTGTAGTTTCAATAATACGACCACCAGAAAAAGGCGATTTTAATGATATGTTGAAATCCCAAGGAACAGAATCAGTAAGAAAGCTTATAGAGCCTGAAATAGAAAAATTAATACCAAATAGTAAGGTAATAGAACTTCAATCATCATTAAGAGCAAATGATAATAAAAAATTACAATTTCAATCTATAGAATTATTAGTTTCACAATTGAAAAATCGTGATAATAGTGAACTAAGTCATTTACAACAACAGCAAATAAAAGCTTTAGCCAAGTTTGGTACAGCAGAAAATATCAATACTGTTTTACAACTCTACAGAGAAAAAGGCGTAGATTCTTGTATGCTATACAGTCACAAGATTTGCATAGCAGCAATAGAGCAGAAGATACAAAGAGATTTACAAATAATGAAGAATAAATTTGATCCTAATTATATAATCTTGGTAATAAAAGATTTTCTGATACTAGTAGTACATGATTTTCAAGGCAAGAGTCATCTTGTCCCTGAAGATTATTTAGTAGCTATTGGAAAAAGATAAGCAAGTCATGCAGTATATAAATCCAGCTTCCGAGATAGGTAAAGCAATAAAAACTGAGATTCAAAATGCTGCTGAGATCAAGCTCAATCAAGGAATAAGAGTTTAAAAGTACCATAAGTAGTGCTGCTATACGAATCAAATAATAAAAGTTATATGGCAAAAAAATTAAAACATGATGCTTTAGTAAAGAAGATTCTAACTGATAAGATAGCAGCACAGGAATTTTTAGAACATTATTTGCCCTCAGATTTTAAGGATTTAATAGATTTAAGAGCAATAACAGTAGAAAAAGAGCCATTTGTTGAAGATGATTTAAAAAGAAAATATAGTGATATAATTTATTCGGTAAAAACTAGAGATCAAGAAGAAGCATTTGTCTATGTACTAATAGAGGCCCAATCTACTTGTGATTATTGGATAGCATTAAGATTATGGAAATATATGCTGCTTCTATGTGAGTGTCATATGATAAATAAAGAGAAATTACCATTAATTTGTCCATTGTTAATATATAATGGTTCTGAAGTATATAGCGTGCCAAGAAATTTTTGGGCATTATTTACAAAACCAGAACAAGCAAAGAAACTAATGGTTCAGGATTACCAACTAGTAGATTTGCAAAATCAGTCTGATGATGAGATAGCGAAGAAGAAACATCTTGGGATGATGGAGTATTTTTTAAAGCACATATACCAAAGGGATATGCCAAACTATGGGATGAGTTTTTAAGTAGATTTAAACCAAGTCTAATAATGGATAAGGAATCAGGATATATTTACTTAAGATCGTTTTTATGGTATACTGACGCCAAGATATCTGAATAGAAGCAGCAAGAGTTAGAACAAATAATAGTTAAGCATTTATCAACAGAAGAAAAAGATAATATTATGAGAACAATAGCACAAAAATACATAGATGAGGGAATTCAGCATGGCGTAATCCAAGGTATTGAAAAAGGAAAAGCTGAGGAAAGAGTTGAAATAGCAAGAAAAATGTTATCTCAGGGTTGTAATTTTTCTTTAATTACTAGTGTCACTGGTCTTGAAGAAGCTTTCATTCGTTCTTTATCATAAAAATATTTTTTATAAAGTGTACTATGCCGTTTTAGAAACTCATTATATAAAAGTTCTGAAATAGTAAAAATTTTTATTATATACGACTTACCTCCAAAACTTATAATGCTAAATTAGCGAGTCTCTCCGCCAAAACTCTACAAGCTCTATAGTTCATAGGGTTTTAAGGTAAAAAGTAATAGCAAAATCCATAAGAAAATGAAGGGTTTTATATCAAAAGCTTATGGAAATAAGCAAAAATAGCAATGGAAAAATTTAGTGCGTTTTGGGAAATAAGGTGTTTTTGTGTAAAAAAATTTGAAATTAGCCCTCAAAATCGTAGTAATTTGTAGAAGTTAAGATTTGATCTTACAGAACTATAAATTTTGCACCTGATTGTCAGTTAAATTTTGACTGTCAGAGGAGTATTCAAGATACAAGATTTCATTATTCTTTTCAACAACATTTCAATTATTCACTAACTACCCACATATTTATATTCAGAAAATGTGGATGTTTTAAATATGTAAGTAACGGTAGAAAGTAGCTCTTGATATTTTAAGAGTTTTACAAATATCATTAACCTCCATTTCATAATCCTTATACATTTTCTTAGCAGTATGTACTTTGGGGTTAGTATGTTCTATTTTCTTCCGCCCTCCTAGCTTGCCTCTTGCCCTTGCGGCTTCAAGTCCTGCTCGTGTTCTTTCTCTTTTATAAGTCGCTGTTCAAACTGAGCTAAAGAGGAAAATATATTAAATACCAACTCCCCAGAAGCTATGGTTGTATCTATAGACCCATCACAAATAGATTTAAAGGCTATATTTCTTAACCTTAATTTTTCTACTAGTGTTATCCAAATGAACTAATGAGCGTCCTAAACGATCTAATCTCCATACTAGCAAAGTATCACCTGATTCTAGACTAGCAAGACATTTTTCTAATCCAGGTCGTTCAGTTTTTGATCCTGATATTTTATCAGTAAATATATTATTTTTATTACAACCAGCTTTTATAAGTGCACCAAGTTGCAATTGTAATTCTTGTTCATTAGTACTAACCCGAGCATATCCGATTATCTTAGGCATGTTTCTTATTTATTAGTTAAATATTGAGTATTTAATATTTTGATATATGCGATGGATAAATGATACATTATTTATATATTTCTACTAACAAAATATTTTTCTCAACAAACGACCGTTTTACAAGACCCTAATCAATCATATTTTTTATCTTCCCATACCCGAGCTTCCCAGCTGTGGGGACTTAGCTTTCTCACGTCTAATATTAAGCCTCTCTACTGCTGTTACAATATCTTTTGGTTCTTGTTTTATTTTAGTATTATTAAAATGATATTTTTCCTCCTCAAAAATTATGCCGCCAGTTCTTTTTTTGATTAAATCCTCTACCAGCTTATCCCCCCCTGCTTTAAACGCATCATTAAGTTCTTTTTGTGCAGCTTTAAGGTATTTTAGTGTTTTATAAGTGATCGCATAATTCCTCTTCTTTTGTTCTTCTATGTTAATAGAATATTTATCTATAAACTCCTTTAAATATTTATCATTACTAACTTTTAAGATACTATTTCTTGGATTAACTAGATTCTTACTTATAGTTTGAGTACTCTGTGCATGCTTAACAAATCGTGGGTGTAGTGTCTCTATACTTGGCTGCATTATTTCGGGTAAATACTCACCTAATGTATTTCCTAACTTTGACATAGTATTCAAATCCTGAATGCTAAATATAGCACAGCTGTAATTATCTTTTTGTATAGACCCTGCATGAGCTTTAATTTCTTTTCCTACATCTTGTATACTATCTAACTTGAACAAAAACTGCATACTTGTTAAAGATACAGCATCAGCAGCATCGATGGTGAATATCTTTAATTTATCCTTGTCGAATATTAAGTGTATAGGTGTGCAATGATAACCTTCGGTATTCATGATTACATCGTAAACAAACGGTTTACCATCAGTAATATTGCATTTAATCTTCTCAATTAATCTATTGCGGTTATCTAATGTGACAATCAGTGTTGATTGATAATTCTCTCCTTTCTCCCCTCTTGATTTAGCTTTATATTCAAGTATTAGTGCAATTTCTTCTTTCTCCAGTGGAGTAGCGTAATCTAAAACTGCAATATCCTCTTTGGTAGCTACCTCATTTGAGGTACTTAAGCGGTCTAGAATCTCAATCTTCTTTTCTAAAATATTAATCTTATTATCTAGGGATACCGCTATTTCCTGATAGTTTTTATACGGCATCATAAATTTACTCCTTATTATTCCTTACGCTAAAATTTCATGATTCGAAAACCTCGTCATCAATCCCTTCAAGCTCCATGCCCTCGTTTAAGGCTTCCGTCCCGCAACCCAATATAGTAATTTGAGTTTGAATTAGCATAAAGAGAAGAAAGTACCAATAATATTATATAATTGATCAACTTGTATAAATTGATTCTTAATCCATCTTTTCATATTAGCCCAAAATTTCTCTATTGCATTAATTGCGTAAATTAGTTGAGTCATTAAATTCTACCGTCAAATTTAATCATAAAATGGGCCATAACTTTGTTCCAATTTGGTATAGGTATAGTCCATTTTTTGGTAATATAATCAATTGTCAGGTATAAAAGCTTGAATACCGAATCGCCATTTGGAAAAACCCGCTTATTTCTTGTAACTTTCCGTAACTGATTATTTAGTGATTCTATAGCATTCGTAGTGTAAATTATCTTACTAATGCTATCAGGATATTGCAAGAAAATTATTAAATTCTCCCAATTATTATACCAGGATTTGGTAATATTCGGATATTGCTTATTCCATTTCCTCTCAAAGGATTCTAGGGCAAGATGGCTTCATCTTCCGTACTAGATAGATGGTACTAGTTCTTTTGTATTAGAAGATAATTCTAGATCTACAAGTATAAAGTTTTTAAATAGAAAGCTCTTTAAAGGATATAATGCTTATATAAGTGGTAACACAAGTAATATGCAAATAAAAAGCATCTATTCAGAGGATACAGTTACTGGTCGTATTATTTTAAAAAATAAAGATTACTTAAAGCTTAACTTAGAACATCTTCTTATAAATGGGACATTAACTATAGATATTCCAAATATAGAAATATTGTATGCCAAAGGCCATACACATCATGGCTTTCATGATACCCGTATAGAAGTCAGTTCTAATGTACTAACATTTAAAATATTATTAGAAGCACCTAGTATTAGCAGAATTGATATTAAGAATAACAATGCTTCTGACGTTATTATAGATATGGGACATCTTAATAACAGACCTTTTACAATATCTTTACAAGCTATACATACTGAGTACAAATCATACTATACTTTTGTAGTAGATGATTTACAACATGTATTAGATGAAATAACCTTTACTAGTAGAGATTTTCCTAAATATTTTATTTTTCTTTGTAGTAGTAGGGGATCAGTCAAAGAATGGTGCAAGATTAATAATGACCCTATAAAAAATATCATATCTATAAAAGGAGAAATAGATAAAAGTGATGGGATACTAATAATTGAAGGTAATAAGTCTGTTTTAGAAATTGTTAAAAATATAACTGAAGCACCTAAAGATAATAAACATACTGAGATAGTAAATTATGGTAATATAGTAAAATTAGAAGATGATTTAAGGTTTGATCAAGTGTTAGAACATGCAAATTATAATATCAGTGTTTATTATAATTATATTAGTAAGCATAATTTGACAAACTGGAGTATAATGAAATTTTATTCCAGTAATAGTGGAACAACATTATATCATTTTAAGCATGACGATATACAAATTAATGATATTGATTATTTTATTAAAGAAAGCAAAATTTATGCTATTCTAAAAAATGATATTGATAGTAGTAAATTACTTAAAGACAGTACAGGAAAGCCAATATCTATTTGGGTTGATACTACATTAAGTGATAGTCAAATTTCTTTAAAAGAAGATACTTTAGAGATTAATAATTCAACTGTATATAATTTATCTGATAGCATGATTTTTGTTTTTCAGAAATCCAATGGTGAAATATTTCCCCTGTCTCTTAGATTATTAAAAGATAGTTTTAAATATGCTCACGATATCTCAAACAAAAAACATTTTACCTCATTAGTTAAAAATCAAATAGTCTGTGTAGACATTGTAGGAATAATACTGATATCTAGTAGCATCAGCTTAGAAAAAATACAGATTAACTCTGTCGCATACAATGACATAATAGAACAAAATCCCTACAATATCACTAACAATTCTATCCAGGTTAAAAAGTATGCTCTTACATCTATGCATAAAATTACTTTATCTGATCAATCTAATACTAGACAAGATACTATTATAGTAAATATTAATTGTAATACAATTAATGAAAATTGTAGCTACTACTAGTCAATACGAATTTAATTGCCTAGGCAATGTTTATTTAGGCTTAAAAAATTATATTTCAATAAGAGATCTTGCTAATTCTAACAGTATTGTGTTACATCAACATAACAATGTAAATCATATACATTATACTGATATACAATGTAATAATGGTAATATAGTTTCAAACATATCATTACAAAATCAACAAAATTTAGTGCTATATAATCCATTAATACATGATAGATTAATAGTTTTTGCTAAGAATGTAACTATTGTAGATGCAATAAGCATTGGTAAGAAAGGTAGTATAAGCGTAAAAGAAAGTACAAAAGATTTTAAGATAACATTAAAAGGGCTTATTCACATTACTAAATACTATGGTAATTATAGCAAATCTATTATTAAAACTAAACCTTTGGAGACAGAAAATGATATACAATTAGTATATAAATATACCGAAAAAAATAATACAAGAATCTATACTGTGAAGCTTGAACATATTGATGAGAGATTTTTTCAAGGGATACAAATAGAAGATATTAATACATCAGTACAATTAATTCATTTTGAAACACCTAAAATAAAATATGACTGGTATAATAGGGATAATGATATTAAAAGTGTTTTAAGGATTAAAGTTAAATTACCTGATAGCAAGATAGGCACATTGTTAATTAATGGTACTACATATATTTTAAATGTATATAATCAAGATGAAGAGTTAGTATTACAAGAGATCAAATATGGAAAAAACTGTTTTCCTAATAATGAAGACTTAATATTTAAAGAGACATTGTTAAATTGTACAAAATCATATTTTTGTCATTATAGTTTTCTCCATTATTGAATATTGAACAAGAACAATATTTGAATTTAAGTGATGTAAGCGTGTTTTGGTCACAACATAATAATCATAAAGTCTTAGTGCATCACCCTAAATGTTATTATATGGATGAATCAAAAAGTCCTAAAGACCCAGAATATAAAAATGTTGTGCAAGGAAGTAGTAAAGTAATATATTGGACCAGGTTCCTTCTAGGCAGCATCAATTACATGATATAGATAAACAATTATTAAATAATAATGCTAGTCTTAATCGGATTCAGCGTGCAGCTTACTTATTTGAAGAAGTTGAAACAATTGAGCAACAAATTGAAATTGAAGAACGAGATCAACATACTACTAGTAGTGCAGCAAGTAAATCATCTTCAATAATAAATAATATTTTTTATTTGCTTAAAGAAACAGGGTATGCATTATTGTCTACTATAGTAAAGCCATTTTATCCACACAATGCATATAGTCCAAGTAATCAAACACAACAAGGTAAAGGTCCAGAAGGATATGATAATGAGATCTATTACGATGCACAGGAAAGTGTGGCTGAAGCAGTAATAAAAAAGTACCTGTTGTTATTGAAAAACTAATGGATGATAAGTATTATGATGCATTAGAAAGTTTACCTCAAGTAATCAAAGTTATTACCTCAAATACAAAAGCAAAAGAAAAAATTGGTAAAATAATATCAGCAAATTATCCTACAACAGAATTGCAAGTAACTTCTGATATGGTAGACAAATCAATGTTAGTTAATGATAAGACTGGAAATTACTATTATGATATCATAAACCTGTGATAGCTATAATAATAGTCCAAAACTACTTTTAACTCATGAAAAAGGTAGTAATACTCAAGTTATTCAAGATCTAGAATGGTGTGGGTCATTAATGCTTGCTGATGCTATTACTAGATCGATTACAGGAGAAAAGTATAAACAAACAATACAATTATCTCCAATGCAAGAAAGAGCAATAGAAATATATCAGGTAGAACAAAAAGTACATGAAGGATTACAAAAGATGACAGCTCTTTTTGGAGATTATGATAGCGAAGATCAGGATGTTCAAGATATTGAACATCCATTTTGTTTTGAAGATTTAGATGACAGCTATGGTATATATCAATATCTTCAAGATATTAGGTATTTGTTTGACACTAAGGACTTATAAATGTCTTCAAGTAATATTTATAGAAGGAAAATTATTATCATAATTTTGTCCAAGATATTAAAAGACTTCGCAAAATTTGCTTCTTGAGTAGCTAGTAATTGATAAGTCCAACATAATGATGGAATAAAAAGTCATTCAAAGTCAAGATACTCTCCATATCTAACCGAACCAACAAAACTAACATCAATAGAAACAAACAAAGACAGTTATTACTAATCAAACCATATTGAAAATCCATAGACAAGAAGTTTAGCTCTTGGTTTGCAAAAACAAAAGAGCTAAACGCAATATATAAACCTAAAGGTTTATTATTTGCTAATTTATTGCTGATTCAATGGATGATGAAAAACATTCATGCTAATGTAATGCAAGATTGTAATAATCATAAGAAAAAGAATCATGGCGATACAGTTTGCAAGGATAGAAATAGTAGGTAGAAGCTCAGTAGGCAATAGCTGTTGTAAATCTGCCTATAATGCCAGGCTGATTATTAAAGATGAGAGAACTAACGTTACTTATAATTTTAGCAAAAAAGGCGATAATGTTTACCATGCAGTATTATTGCCTGCTCATGTAGATAAAAAATTCAAAGATTCTCAGGTCTTAATGAACGAGGTAGAACGTCTAGAGACAAGAAAAAATAGTCAATTATTAAAAGATATTGTGATAGCACTGCCTGATGATAAGGAATTGGATTTAGATGATAGAATAGCCATTACTCATGAAATCATCAAAGAGATGGGATGGGTAAAGAATGGGCTTGGAGTTCAGGTTGATATTCATCAGCCACATGATGGAGAAAAGAATTGGCATGCCCATTTGCTTGTTACCACCAGAAGATTCACAGAAGACGGTAAAGCATTAGGAGCTAAGGCAATAGATTTAAATCCTAAATTTGCCAAAGTGAATGGCAAAGCATTTATTATCCCGGAAGATAAAATAATTCATGAAAGAGCTAAAGAAGTAATCAATCAATATTTTGCTAAGTTAGGTTTAGAAATCAGAGTAGACCCGATAAGTTTTATGCCACAGCAGCATGTTGGTCCTACTAGAATGAGAAGTATTATCAATGAAATATCTGAGCAAAATAACATATGCAGGCTAGCCCATCTTGAAATCATCAAAGGATCAGATGGAGTGCTTGATCGCATGATTCGTCATCAAGCTATTTTTACTAAATTGGATATAGAAAAAGCAGTAAAAGAGATTAAAGAAGAAGCAGAAAAACAAAAACTAATAAGGGAGGTATTAAATTCAGATAGGCTGGTAAAACTATATAATGAAGATGGCACGGATACTAAATACTATACTACTAAAGGCGTGCGAGATGAAGAATTAAGGATAGTTAGAATAGCAGGTAAGGTAAATAGCCAGATTCATTTTAATAACGTTGTTAAACTTAAAAGTGCTATCGATAATCTTGCAAGTGTTAATGAAGCACAAAGAGAAAGTCTACAGCATATTTTAATTAATAATCAAGGGATTAGGATCTTGTAAAAGGTAGAGCCGGCACTGGTAAGTCACAAGTACTTGCTGAAGCTTATAAAATTGCTACCAATAATGGTCAACATGTTATAGGGCTTAGTCCTACTCATAAAGCAGCATCGGAGCTTAAAAGTAAAGGTTACCTGCAATGTCACACAGTAAAAGGATTTTTATTTAAATTGTATAATAGCAAAGCTGATCTAGCAAGAAACAGCCTGCTCGTAGTAGATGAAGCAGGGATGGTAGGTAATAGTGATTATTTAGAATTACTAAAAGTAGCAAGGAGTAGTAATTGTAATCTAATATTGGCTGGAGATGAGAGACAACTAACTTCCGTTGAGTGAGGAGGAATGTTTGCAGTATTGGCTAGTAAATTTGGCTCATATGAATTAAGTAATATTAGAAGACAAAGTAAAGTGTGGGCAAGAGAAATGGCTTCATGCTTTGCAAGATCAGATATTACTGGTGGTTTGCAATTATTAGAACAGCATAAATGTTTAAAGATTGATCATACATTAGAAGAATCAATGGCAAGATTAATTAATGATTGGAATAACAGCAAATTTGCTCTAAATGAGCGTTTAATAATTACCATGCGTAATGTTGAAGTAGATAGTATTAATCAAGGGATCAGGGAGTTATTAAAAGCTAAAGGCTTGCTTACCGGTAAAGAATATAGACGCTATCTACCAGCTCAGCAGTATGAAGATTATATGGCAGGAGATCGTATTTTGTTTAAAAGTACAAATAAAGATTTACAAATAGAAAATGGTGAATTTGCAACGATAACTTTAGTAAGTAACGATAGATTGATAGCTAAAACAGATAGCGGAAAAGAAATAGAATTTAATCCTCAAGATGTAAGCTTTAAACATGGCTATGCTTCTACAGTGTATAAAGCACAAGGAATCTCAATTAAAGATGTATATGTATTACATAATCTAGCAGGAAATAGCAGAAATTCTTATGTAGCGATGACCAGGCACGTAGAAGAGGTACAACTTTACTATAATAGGGACAATACAAGAAATATAGCAAGTTTAATATCGCAACTTAATAAAATAGATAATAGGCTATCTAGCATTAATTTTAAAGTTTTAGAAGAATTAAGTGTGATTCAAGATCAAGAAAATAAAAGTCATAATATTATAAATAAAGTCGGTAATTGGTTTAAAGGGGTAATAGAAGATATTCAAGATAGATTACATAGTAATGATAGCTCTACTACCGCTTAAGAGTCAAATTAGCACCAGCTGAAATCATAAAATCAGAGCCAGCTACAAAAGTAGTAGCAATTGTTAGAAACACCAGTGTAAATCCTGCAACAAGCCATAAAGCCCAAGAAGAGCAAAAAGCTCTTCTGATAATCTCAAGAAATGTAATAAGCAAGATACAGCAATAAGTACTAAATTACAAGAGGAGGTTATGATGGCAAAGAAGATAATAGATTATCATTCTATTAACAAGCAAGAAGCACTAGAATTAAAGCAAAGATTATCATTTAAAGCTGCAGAAATAGGTATAAACTTACTAGGCAGTCCAAATAAGCATTTATCAAATAGCCAGTTACTCCGCTGGGAGAAAGATGGCAAAATAGTGATGAAGATAAATGGCAGTAAAGCCGGCAGATGGTATGATTTTAGTAAAGGAGAGGGAGGAGATTTATTTACCTTAGTACAAAGAGAAAAAAATTGTGATTTTGTAGAAGCTAAGAAATATTTACAAGATATGGTTGGTATATCAAACAATAGCAAGTTATTAGAAGATAAGATAAAAGAGCAATTTGACCAAAAAGTTAAGAATCAAGATCAACAAGCGAAATATGCTGAAATATCTAAGATAAAGAGAGCTGAAGAATTATATGAAAAATCAGATTCTATAATCTATATGACGCCAAATAATATAGCAAAAAAATATTTATTAGAACATCGTGGAATTAAAAAAATATTAACAGGATATCAACTAAATAATGATCTTAGAACCAATATGATGTGGGACAGTAATAGCAAACAATATTATCCTGCATTAATTGCTTTTGCTAGAAATAAAGATGGTAATATTACCGGTGGACAATCAATTTATTTAAACAAAGACACAAATAATAAAGCTGATATTGAGGTTAATAAACGTTCATTTGGTAGAATCAGAGGTTCTTTTGTTGAGATTAATAAAAATAACGAACAGCAGAACGTACAAAGCAGGAACGTACAAGTCAGTAAAGATGGCAATAATTCAGTTAGTAATATAACGATTATAGCAGAAGGGGTAGAAACAGCTTTAAGCATTGCAGAAGCTGGTATTAAGGGTAAAATGCTTTGTAGTTTAGGTGTAAGTAACATCAGGAACTATGAGCCTATCAAAGGTGAGAGAATAATAATTGCTGCCGATAATGACGGCAAAGACGCAGTATCAGTGCGTACCATAATTAAGGTTCAGGAAGAATTAATTAGCAAAGGAGCTATAGTATCAATAATACGATCAGCAGAAAAAGGTGATTTTAATGGTATGTTAAAATCCCAAGGAGCAGAATCTATAAACAAGCTTATAGAGCCTGAAATAGCAAAATTAACAGTAGCTAGCAATGTAGCTGAACTTAAATCATCCTTAAAAGCAAGTGATGATAGAAAATCACAAATTAAATCTATAGAATTATTATTTTCAAAAATGGTAAATAACGATAATAACGGACTAAATAATTTGCAGCAACAGCAAATAAAAGCTCTAGCAAAGTTTGGCACAGCAGAAAATATCGATACTGCTTTACAAATCTACAGAGAAAAAGGTATAGATTCTTGTACTGCTTATAGTAACAAGATTTGCATAGCAGCAATAGAGCAGAAGATACAGAAAGATTTACAAATTATGCAGAATAAATTTGATCCTAATTATAATCTTGGCGATAAGAGATTTTCTGATATAGTGGTATATGATTTTCAAGGCAAAAGTCATCTTGTTCATGAAGATTACTTAAATGCCATAGGAAAAGATAAACAAGTAATGCAATATGTAAGTCCAAGCCCAGAAATAGGTAAAGAAATAAAAAGTGTGGTAAAGCACTGCTCTGAGATCAAGCTAAATCAAGGCATAAGAGTTTAGAGTATAGTGTAATAATATTTTACCAAGTTAAAAAATGTAAACATATGAGTGAAAAAAGAAACCTGCTGGGTGATCCAGATAAAGGCACAAAGAAAGCTAAGCATGATAAGATATTTCGTAAGGCACTAGAGAATCCTCTAGTTGCCCATGAATTCTTTAATGCACATTTGCCCCAAATATTAAAAGTTTAATAGATTTTCCTAGTTTAGCAATGGAAAATACCACTTTTGTAGAAAGCTCTTTAAAAGATTCTATTTCTGATGTTTTATTTTCATGCAAATTTGATAAACAAGACGGATATTTATTTTTGCTTGTCGAGCATCAATCAAAAGCAGATCATTTCATGGCTTTTAGGCTATTTAAATATATGATTAATATTTGTGAGCGATATTTAATACAAAATCCTAAAGTCAAGACTTTACCATTAATATATCCAATGATATTTTATAATGGTCAGGAGAAATACAATGTTGCAAGGAATTTGTGGGATTTATTTGCCAATAACAAATTAGCAAGAGAATTATGGATTAATGATTACCAATTGGTGAATGTCCATGAAATTCCTGATGAGGAGTTTAAACAAAGGATATGGTCAGGGATATTAGAATTTTTTCTCAAACATATACATGAGAGGGAATTATTAAAGAGATGGCAAGAAATATCAGATATATTACCGGAATTAACCAAAATAACTATAGGTTATGATTATTTAGAAATGATATTATATTATACTTTGACAAAGATAGAGCAAACTGATAAAATAAAACTAGAGAATTTATTATCAACAAAGTTGAATCCAGAAATAGGGACAAGGCTTATGAGAAGTTTAGCAGAGCATTGGCAACAAGAAGGAAAAGAATTAGGTATTCTTGAAGGCTTACAAGTTGGTGAAGCTAAAGGTATCCAAATTGGTGAAGCTAGAGGTGAAGCTAGAGGAAAAGCTGAAGAAAGAGTTGAGATAGCAAAAAAAATGCTATCTCAGGGTTGCAATATTGCTTTAATTTCTAGTGTAACCGGTCTTGATGAAGCTTTTATTAGTTCTTTAGAGTAAACATATTTCTTGTATAAAAATTCTGAAATAACAAAAAAGTTTTTTATACACAGCTTACCTCTAAAATGCATAATACTAAATTGTCCATCCGCCAAAACTCTACAAGCCTAATAGGGTTTTATATCAAAAAGAATAAAAGAATCCATAAGAAAATGGTAAGATATGGTCATAAACCTTATGGATTTCAGTCAATATGCCAATAGAAAATATTATCAAATCACAAAAACAAGGAAAACTTTTTGGTTATAAATTAAAAGAAGAATTAAACCCCAATAATAAGCTATATAAATTAAGAGAATTAATAAATTGGTCTCGCCTAGAACACTGGTTATCAAAAAATGATCCTATTAATAGATTTGGTAGTTTATTAGGTGAAGCTGGATATAACGAGATATTAGGGGAGTTGATCAGGGTTGGGATAAAGACTAATACAGTTAAAAAAAAGATTTGGAATTGATAATCGCTGATACGACAGTACAAATCAAGAATATCAAACACCCACACGATGTTTATTTAATGGATAAAGCTAGGCTTAGAATTGTGAAGCTTTGCCAAAGTTTGGGTAGTAAGTTTAAACGAAACTTACGCTAGAACCTATAAGCGAGATATAATAAAGCTCTGGAAGTATAAAGAGCATAGCAAAGCCACAAGAAGGGTTGGAAAATACTTAAACATTTAAAAACGTTACTTGGTCGTTTGATTAGAGTATGTGAACGTGAGATACAAAATAAGAAATTAAACTTATCTATCACAGATCAAGAAGTATTGAAAAAAGTAAAACAAATACATAGCCAATCTGTTTTAAAAAGAGAAGAGAAAAAGGAATACAAAGAACAGAATAAAATATTGTATAGTTTTCATGCTCCTGAGGTAGAGTGCATAGGGAAAGGAAAACGAAACAAGCCATATGAGTTTGGCAATAAAGTTGCGGTAGTAGTCAGTGGTCGTAGAAATTTTGTACTGTCAGCACAATCGTTTCATAATAATCCTTATGATGGTCATACATTGCAGCAGACCTTTGAAGCGGTAGAAAGTGTAACTGGAATAAAGATAAAGAAATCGTTTGTTGATCTTGGTTATACTGGCAGCAATGTTAAAGAGAAGAGTAAGGTATATACCCCAAAAACTCGGAAGAAGTTATTGAAAGAAGACAAGTGTATGATCAGGAGACGCAGTGCTATAGAACCAATAATAGGGCATTTAAAACAATATGGCAGGATGGGCAGAAACTTCTTGAAGGGTGTGATAGGGGAGATGTGATCAATCCAATAATCTCTGCTATAGGTTTGAATTTACGATGTGCCAATCATTTACAAATCATGCCTAACTCCACATAAATCAAAACAAATCATCATTCAAAAACTAGATGAACGATTTAAAAAATCGTTAACAAGAAGTTAATATCAAAAATTGACTAACACAGAAATTTATCAGTAAAATTTAATAACAATTAAAACAATTTTTAATTTTGGTGAAAATATTAGAATTTTTTTTTGTAAAAAATTTTATTCAATCACAGATTATGGGGCTTTTCAGTATTTTGGCGGACGGACTAAATTGGCGATTTAAAGAGGTATTATAATAGGATTTTTCTTTAATAATCCCCCTATCAACAATTAAAATCTTTTAAAAATACCATTAAAATGGTTTTTAAGTTTGTAAATTCATTGGTAATTTAGTAATAGGGAAATTACCCACAAGTTTTACATAACAGGTAAGATCCGATAGATTCATGATTTCGGATAGCGTGACTAATAATTTTCTTCTTTCTAGGTGGTTCATATTCACTCCATCACGCATGGAGTTAGCTCCGTATGAGAGACTTTCTTGAGTTTCAATAATTTCTTGTTCACCAAGCATTAAAGCTAACTTATGGGCTGTTTGTTGATCACTTACTCGAAAAATGAATTTACTACCAAATAGATCAAGCATTGAACTACTTCCTGCATGACCATATATCTCCTCTAATTGATGGATATTCTGCATGCCTGCAACAATGCAGCCACCATATTTCCTACTTTCAGCTAAAGCTATAGGGAGTGAAGATATCTTGTGTAAAGCTGGCAGCTCATCAATCACAAACCACATATTACTATGAGTATTATTGATATTCCTATTCATTAATGCTTTTATCGCTATGCTAATCCATGCAGCAATAAGTGGTCTAAGCATTACTCTTTGATTAGGAGTACTAGTGATAAATAACCAACCTTTGTCCGCAGTAAACCACTTTCTAATACTAAAACTACCATCAGGCTTTAAATATTGCAATACTTCAATATTTTTACTAATAGTTGCTTGAATACCTGAAGAAGTCTCAGGGGCACTACTGCTAATTATTCCAGCAACTGCTGTATTTTTAAAGACCCTTGCAAATTCTTTATTATTTGCATAAAGAATAGTATTTATTAGCTTTTTGATGTCTTTACTATCCTGATATAATCTTAATCCTTCAGCTAACACTAACTCAGCACTTTTAGCAAAAAAGTCATCTAATTTTGGATTATAATTACTAAAACTACTGGCTATATCATTATAATCCCAAATTTCATGACAATCATTCCACGGTAGCCATGCTGAAGTATTCTCTTGCAAAGGATTAAGTATCTTATCACATTTTGGATCAAAAATCTATCAGTAAAGCTACCTGTTAAATCAACAATAATTGCTCTACCTCGCTCTTTTCTAATCTGAGGTAATAGCTCATTTATCATATTGGTTTTACCGCTACCTGTAGTACCGGTAATAAGAATATGTCTCCTTTCACTATTTTTAACTAATGGCAATCCAGAAAAGCAAATGTTAGCAGCTTGTTTGTTTTTATAAAGCATTTTTGCTAAAATACCTGCTTCGACAAAATCTGCTCCTCTGATCTTATCTTGGATAACAGCTTTTTTACCTCGATACATAAAAAAGATGATAGCAGTAAACATACACCTACAGTAAAAGTAATAATACCTTCTTGCCAAGCTGAATGCAATAAAAATTGCCCAAATTGATTGATATTATGGGAATGTGGTGTAACATGCCAAAATTTATGCACAAATTCTTCAGCATTATGGTAAACCCAAGCTTTTTGCTCTAAATAATAGAATTTAATACCTATTTGATCTATAGGATAAAAATGTTCTCCTATAGCAAGTTTTAACCCTACATATTTCTTTATAATAAAATAATATAAACTTACTAAGGATAATTTCTGAAATGTACGCAACATCAACCAGGCTACAGCACATACCAACCCAATCATTAAAGCATTAATACTGCCTTGCCCAAGCATTCTCATCTGATGAGCAAAAATTTGTGAACCACGAGTAAAATTATTTTGATTTTGTGGTTGCATAGAATTACAAATTATTTTTTAATATCTTTAATTTTTCTTCAAACTCATCAGCCATCAGATCATTACCTAATTTTCTTAAAGCTTTAATTATTGCTTCATATTCTTCTATAAGATTAGGTTTGTATTTAATAGCTAAATTAAAATTTTTCTTAGCTTCTTTATGTTTATTTAAATTTACTAAAGTAATAGCTTTTTCTAAGTAACTCTCAGCATAATCAGCTTTACGATTAATTGCTAAATCGTAGCTCTTAATTGCTTCTTCATATTTACCTAATTTTCTAAAAGATACTCCTTTTTCTAAGTATGATGCTATATAATTAGGATCATATTCGATTGCTAAATCACAATTTTCTATTGCTTCATGATGTTTTTTTAATATGTTTAAAGAGATAGCCTTGTTATAGTATGCTTCTACACAATTGGGCTGATATTTAATGGCTATATTACAGGTTTCAATTGCTTCTTGATATTTTCCTAAGTTTATTAAAGCTGCACCTTTATTGTTGTAAGCATCTGCATAATCAGATTTATATTTAATAGCTAAATCATAGTTTTCTATCGCTTCTTGATGTTGCCATAAAGACATTAAAGATATT
Source organism: Candidatus Rickettsia vulgarisii (assembly GCA_050920655.1). Lineage (GTDB taxonomy): Bacteria > Pseudomonadota > Alphaproteobacteria > Rickettsiales > Rickettsiaceae > Tisiphia > Tisiphia vulgarisii. Next base: position 1,423,928 of record CP133317.1, read on the forward strand.
CCTTTATTATAATAAGCTTCTGGATATTTTGGATCATATTTAAGAGCAAGATTATAATTTTCTATTGCTTCCTGATATTTTTGTAAATTGCTTAAAGAATTGCCCTTATTGTTGTATGCTACCGCAAAATGCGGCTTATATTTAAGAGCAAAATCACAATTGTTAATTGCTTCCAAATATCTACCTAATTTATTTAAAGAATTTGCTTTATTACTATATGCTTCTGCAAAATCAAACTCATATTTAATCGCTAAATTATAATTTTTTATTGCGTCCTGATATTGTCCCAAATCATCTAAAACCATTCCTTTATTGTTATAGCACTTAGCACAATCAGGTTTATATTTAATCGCTAAGTTGTAGTTTGTAATAGCTTCTTCATATTCACCTAATTTATAAAGAGATCTACCAATATTAAAATATTCTTCTGCTAAAATATTTGGATCCTGAATGTGACCTTGTTGATCCATTTGCTGTGGTTTTTCATTAACAATACTAGTGGTATTTTCCGCTAGAATAATTTTAGAAAATATTAGTGGTAAGATAAAAGATATAATTGTTTATCAGCAAAACTAACCTGTTCCCATTTCATAGTTAGTAAATTATCCTTACGAACTGATGTATATAATGCTATTAAGAAAAAATCCTTCATTACTTGGTTTTTCTCTTCTGCTATTGCTGTAAAAAACTGTGGTATTTCCTCTCTAGTTAAATAACGGTTTCTAGATTGTTCCTGGTGTTTTTTTATTCCAGTAACTGGATTCACTTTTAGTAGTTCCCATTTTATTGCTTTGCTAAATATAGGACTTAATATCTCAAGAAATCTATTAGCTCCATATTTACCAGTTTTAGTTAAATTATTAAACAATTCTTAAATATCTGTTTTTTGAATAGTAGATATTTTTCTAGGATATAAATGTTTTGCATATCTATCTACAGAAGCGGCATAATCTTTCCATCTTTTATTATTAATTTTACTATATTCATTAAGGTATTTATCATAAAGCTCCTTAAAGGTCAGTTCTTTGGATAATCTAGCTTTTTCTTCTACAGGATTATATCCTTTGGCAATCTCACCCTTTAATTCAGATGCTTTTACTCTAGCATCATGAATTGATAAATCAGGGAATACACCTATTTTGATTCTATGATATTTTTTATTAAGTACTGTACCTAAGTAAAATATTTTACTACCACCATATGATACTATTAACAATAATCCTTTTTCTTTGGTATCTTTATATACATCTCGTTTTGCCCGTGGAGCTTTAATCTCGTGAAGTAGCTCTTTAGTAAAAATTAGTGATTTAACTGACATAAATCCTCCCACAGCTTAATTTATATATAATTAAACTGTAGTATGCTTTACGCATAAAAACAAATCTTATGTTTAATAGGATTATACTTTAAAAAATGATGATTTATCTTGACTATATACAATTTAACAACTAATAGTTGCTATAATTTCTTATCAAATTCAAAAGGTCCAAATATAATTACAAGATAAACATTGCTCTTGAATTTGTACTAACTATATGCTCATCATATCCACATGTTATTTTCAAATTTGTAATATTTTTTAAACATTGACAAATAACTGCAACTCTACTACAGTTAAGCTATAACTATTTGGTAATAAGGAAAAGCCTTAAATATGAGGGTTATGAGCTACAAATTAGTGTATGAGAAAAAAGCAAAGAAGCAGGATAAAAGAGGCTTTTAGGTTGACATCGTAAAGGTCGGGGGTTCGACTCCCCCATCGCCCACCACCTTATCTCTAGGTCTTCCACAGTTTAGTATTGTTATCAAAAAATTCTTATGCTCCTTATATTCTCCTTTGAGATTAAGTTATCAGAGCTATAATTGCTTTCAAATCTCTTCTATAACTGAGATTCAGGAGAAATATTATGCATAATATATTCTCCTCTTTTTCCACCTCTAACTCTAATAATAAGTTAAATATTAACAATAGTGATAATAGCTCTGTTATATTCTACAATTTTGTCGGTAATTTTATTCCACCTGAATGGAATAATCTGACCTCTAATAATGGTAAAATCTTAAGTAAAACCTCAAGACAGCTCTTATCCCTGATAGTCTTCCGCTTACAAATCTATTATAACAATTCTATCGACGAACTCCAGGAAACCTATCATTTCTTTCAAGAACACTTAAGTGTTTGTCAAGAACGTGTAAGACAATGCCTACTTGAGTTACAAAAAAGTGGCTTTATTGAAGTTTACAACGCAACAGTCGTTAAATATGGTATTAAATGCCGTAATACTCCTTGTATTAAACTGGTAAGAATTTTCCAACCTGCTTCTAATAAAATATCACTTGAAAATGAAAAAAATTTTACTTCAACTCCAAAAAACTTTGGGGTCAACCCCAAAGAAATTTTGGCTCAACCCCAAAAAAGTTTGGACCACTCTATATATATAGATAATAATAAAAATATATCTAATAAATCTAGATATACTGAATCTACAATTTTGCAAAATGAAAAAGATAAATGCAGTCAAAATGCAGAAAATCAGTTACCACAACAAAAACTCGAAGCAAATTCACAATATAATAGCATCAAACCAGTACACGATGAACAACAAGCCTATAATATCAGTGCAGCTAGTGCTAATCTCACGGGTATTACACAAATTAACACTACACTGCAAGTAGTGATGGATAAAATATCTCAAAAATATAATTCTACTTCTACAGAATCAAGCAGTAATAATGCCGCAATTGGTCGTGTTAATCAGAAAAGCTGGTTCAAAAGAAAAAAATTAATAGATTTTTATCCATTAAGCCAAGAAGATTGCAATTTACTACAGATAAAATCAAATAGAGCATTTAATCTTGATTCTATCAATCAATTGCTCTTAAAGCTTGCAGGAAAATATTCTCATCATCATTTTGGTCATAAGAAAGTCCTAATGGATTATATGGCTAAAGCGTTATTTCATGAACTAAGCAAAGAAGATACTCAAGCTAACAACTATCCTACTCAGTTTCAATCTAGTAATTTAGAAAAAACTAAAGAGCAATATTTAAATGAGATAGAAAGTAGTACTAATACTAGCAAACAATCTCAACTAAAACGCAAAATAATCGGCATTTTTGATTCTGATATAGCTTATGAATTACTAAGCTCTTGCTGCTTTATTGGCATAGTTGATAATCAATACCAAATAAAACTGCTTAAAAATATTACGCTTTCAGAAAATACACAAGATCAAATACTACAGCAAGTACAAATGATCTATGGCAATAGTATTGGAAAGTTGGACATTATACCATTTAGTGAACTTGCAGCTAATCAGCAGAACACTGAAGATGAAATAAAAAATTACCTATTGCAGCTCAGTAAACAATTAAATCCTGATACAGTATGGTATAATGTGCGGAAGTTTCTTATTCAGTGTTATAACACACATATTGATTCTAGTGTATTAAATAAATTAGTAGTGGTAGAGGAAGATACGGCTAATAAGAAAATAATCCTTAAATCCACATCATCTTTTTATGATTACTATGTGAGAAATAATTATATGCAGGATTTAGATAAGGCTTTTAAGGCTCAAGGTTTTACTTTTGAATTAATAAAATTTCAAAATAATCAAGGCTTTCTATGATTTAGAAGATAGTAATTGGTAACTGATTGAGTGGTGGTAGGCTTCAGTACTTTAATCTCTCTTTAATAATTGGTTACTATTACCTCATCAGATATTTTATTATTCTCAGGCATAGAATATTTAACTTTAATAATCTTAATATTGAAATTTTTGTATAAGTTTCTAATAAATGGAGTATTGCTATTAGAAAGCATTATTTTAACATTTTTATTATTTAGCTCTAGAGCAAAATCTCTAAGTCTAGTTTGCTCATTTTCATCAAATGGCAATCTAGTATAGAATTTTTCACCTGATTTATGATAAGGAGGATCAAAATAAACCAAATCATCTTTTTGTGGTTCAATAAAAGAAAAATCTATAGCACAAATGGACGTGCCAATTAAAAGGTTGCTACATTGTTTTAATCGAGAGGCAATATCAGATTTACTATAATTTCTGCCCGAAAAGCTTTGAGCTGGTTCTCCGTTGATATTAACCCGGTAAATACCTTTAAATGAATATCTATTAAGATAAATAAATCTTGCAGTAATTTTTGTTGGATCACTACTATCATTATTAGCTCTCACTTGATAATAATGCTCTTTAGAGTGTTTTGCTTTATGTGAGTCTAGTAATTCACTAACCGCATCAGGATTTTTCTTAACTGCATTATAGGATGTTACTAGCTCAAGGTTAATATCAGATAAATAGCATTGTTTAAATTTATCTCGTACATGAAAGAATAAAGCTCCACCACCAAGAAATGGTTCATAGTAGTTGTTTAGTTTTTCAGGAATAAATTTAACTAGTTGATCAACAATTTTTCTTTTACCACCCACCCATTGTAAGAATGGTTGTGGTTTACTTAAGTTTTGTACTGACATGATTTATTATTTATCTTTAATTTTTCTACTAAAGATTATATCAGAAAATAGGCTTAAATGCCAGCAAAACAGCATAATCAAAGGGATTTTAGTGTTTATTATAGCATCATTTAGTGTTATTTTTATCTATGTATAATTGATAAAAAATAGGGCTAACAAATATTATATTTTAAGTCTGTCTCATTTATGCAGCTTTTTGTCATATTATAAAAAAATCTGGCAAAAAGGTTCTTAAATCCTCTGTACTTCCAAGAATTGTGGTGATATCTCTCTTGGTTAAGAGCTGTATGGTGCAACTCTAGTTCAGAGGTTAAGTTAAAAAACTACAACATCTTATCACCTTAACCTCTGAGCTGTCTTTTTTTTAACTTCAACAGCAAGGAAATGTTATGATAAGTAATCACACAAATCAACAAAAAGATAACAATAAAGTTAAAAATATGGTGCAGCAAGCTTGGACATTGCAATTATCTCCCATATCTGTCACATTAATGCCATCTGACCAAGAATACAGTTTTATAGATAAGGATCAAGAATTAGCACTAGAATTACAAAAAGCAAAGCATTCACTAAAAGAATCTAATCTATTTAAGATAGATTTAATTAAAAATATTAGTAATAAATTAGATATATCATGTAATGCAATGCTCTCTGAGCTACTGACACTTTATGGAGTAGAAACAGATAGTAACAAGAAAGATACCTTATCTAATATTGTTATCGATTGTGCTAAAGGACTACTTGATTATTCTCATAATCTAGTAAATTTTTTACAACAAGATACTAAATTAGTTCCCATAGATTTACAAGCTTTTGATCTAGAGCAATTAGTCAATGACACTATTAATAAAATTATAACAGAAGCTAAGGCTAAAGGTTTAGATCTTTTTTATAATTTGCAATACAATATAGCAAAGATTATTATTGGTGATAGTTACTGGATATCGGTAATATTAGAACAATTAGTAGCTAATTCAGTTAAATTTACCGAAAAAGGCAAAGTTATTGTGACAGTAAATCTATTTCCTACTACTATAGCCGAAGATACTAAAGAGATGATGCTACAACTTATTATTCATGATACAGGTATTGGCATGTCTGAAGACATACAGCAATATATTAGAAGTAAGGATACTGAATTTAATTCTGCAACTGGATATAAACGATTAAATTTAGGACTGACCTTTGTTAAAAGGTTGATCGATGAAATGCATGGAGATATTTACGTTGAAAGTGAAGAGGGTAAGAGTACGACTGTTACATGTGATATACCAGTAACATTGCCTATATATCATCAATAATCACTAAGCAATTTAAGGTTTTGTAAATCAAATTACAAGACCTTAAATACTTCTTGTGAAAGAAGTTTAACATGAGGGAAATACTTTGACCTACTGATAAAATTTCTTGATTATTACCGTTAGTTAACTAAACTTGAATTATTAATTTACCACATGGCACAATATGTTTGAAAATCACTTTACTTGTAAGTATAAGGAGTCTTATAATTGTTATTATAGTAAAAGATTATTACAAAAACTTTTGCTATTAAATAAATGTGCAATAAATAAGATAGATTTGAACCAAGTTACTAAGGCTATTTACTATGCCAAAAAATATCACAGTGGACAAAAGCGTAAAACTGGAGAATTATTTTACACTCATACTTTAGAAGTTGCCTATATGGTTGCTGACTATTCATTTAAAACTGATGTTATTGTTACTGCCATATTACATGATGTTATTGAGGACACAGAATGTACTCAAGAAATGATAGCAAAAGCATTTAATGATAAGATAGCATATTATGTTAAAGATTTAACCAGAATTAAGAAAGATTATAAGATTAGTGCCGTAGAAATGGTTAAGATATTATATATGCAAAAAAATGATGATTTATTATTAATTAAGCTATGTGATAGATTGCATAATATGCAGACAGTAAGGGCTAAGCCTCTTGACAAAATTTGGCAAACAACTTCAGAAACTTTACAGATATTTTTATCATTAGCTGCTTACTTAAAAATACCTGAGCTTGCTAGAGAATTAGAACAACACTGTCTCAATGTAATCTTCAATTATGAAATCCTACAGAATATATTTGATAATAATCGATTAGTTGATACAAACTGTTGAATAAACTATAATGGAAAATATATACTTCTTTCGAAACTAACTATTTGATACTGAAATCATATCTAAAAACTATTAGATTGAGTCTCAAAACAATCTTTTTGTCTATGTTGTTCAGATTTTTAGCTCATGTGTTGATCTTAAATCTTAGTTTCGAAAGGCGTCTATTAAAAATTCAAATAGTAATAGACAAGAAAAATTCTTGATTATAAAACGCCAAATGAAGTATAGGAAGAAAATGCAATTTTAACTTAATTAATCCTTGAATTTACCAATTATAATGGTCCCCAAAATTTGGACAAGAAATAAGAGGAAATGAGGTATAATTCTTTAGCAAGAAATAAGGAGCTAGGGATGAAAAAAACAAGCGAAACAGTATAGTGCTGAAAAAAAACTAAAATTATCATAGAGGCGATAAAAGGGGAATTAACTATAGCCCAGATAATTAGTAAGTATGGGGTTCATGCCATGCAGATAGGTAATTGGAAAAAACAAGGTCTAGAACTATTAGTACAAGGTTTTAAGAGCAAGGCACAGAGTGCTGATCCAAATCAGCAGGAGCTGGTTAAGAGTCTTATATCTTAAAAACATGTTATAAGTAGTTATTAAGAGGGTGACTTGATAAGAGCTAGACTGAATGAAATAGCCGTGTATAGAATAAGTACCCTCTATCGTTAAGTTTGCTTTGAACAAATTGCAGAAGGTACTGCAGTGCAGTAGCCTTGCACAATAAGATGAAGGAGATTATACTATGAAAAAAATAATAGGTCTAGATGTAAGTAAAAAATGGCTTTCAATATTTGATGTGGTTATATTATTAGTACAGTCAAATTAGAGTATTACAGTACTACTGTGAACTTAATAAATTATAGTACAATGAATAAGAAATATTAGACTTTCCTGTGCTAATGTAGTAAAACTATTGACTCTTGTACAAGGAAGTATGAAAATTGGATATGCTTGTGTTAAGTTTAATATTCTAGTAGTTTGGCTAGCTTTATGTTATAATAACTAACGTGTGGGAACTGTAACAACTCTTAATAATTACTATTTATGGCTATTACTAAATTTCTAGATCCTAAAAATGATGTGGTCTTTCGCCGTATATTTGGTTCGGAGAAGAATAAAGACATTCTGATTCATTTTATTAATGACGTTGTCTCGCTTTCATTGGCAATAGGCATACCGTGACGGAACATACGAAAAACGAAATCATATTATATTAGATTTGACGCAATTAGACAAAAATAACTATAGATTTAAAATCTCTAGGAAGTCATATTAAATTCTACAGTTCACATTCCAATATTTTAAGCGATCCAAAAAGCTAATACTACCTAACTAAGATATACAATATTAAGAAGGAGTTTATATGCCAAACTTAAGAACTAAAAATATATCTAATAGTCAAAATATTAATTTCAGAGCAGATTCAGAGTTATCGTATCAGAATAACAATAAAAAAGCACAAAAGAGAAAAAGAGATAAAATAATAGATATTAAGGATAAAGAAAATGTGGAAGTAAAGAGATTACGACTAGATGAAATTGATAAAGCAAAGAGTAAATTTGCTCAAAGTATAGCAACTAAGCTGCATCTTCCAGAATTTAAAAATTTTTTAAATACACCAGAAGGTAGCGATATGTTTAATGTTCTGTATAAAAATCAAATCCATTGTAATATGTCTAGTATTTTAAGTGGAGCAGGAGCAAAAGCTAAACAAACTTTTGAGGAGCTTTATAATCTTTGGTTTGATGAGAAAGGAGAGAAGACACAATATTTACAAACTCTAGAAAACAACGGAGTAAATCTATCTAATGTATCTAGTATTTTAAGTAAAGCAAGAGCTAAAGCTAAACAAGCCTTTGAGGATCTGTATAATCTTTGGTTTGATGAAAAAGGAGAGAAGATACAATATTTACAAACTCTAGAAAACAACGGAGTAAATCTATCTAATATATCTAGTATTTTAAGTGGAGCAGGAGCAAAAGCTAAACAAATTTTTGAGGAGCTTTATAATCTTTGGTTTGATGAGAAAGGAGAGAAGACACAATATTTACAAACTCTAGAAAACAACGGAGTAAATCTATCTAATATATCTAGTATTTTAAGTGGAGCAGGAGCAAAAGCTAAACAAATTTTTGAGGAGCTTTATAATCTTTGGTTTGATGAGAAAGGAGAGAAGACACAATATTTACAAACTCTAGAAAACAACGGAGTAAATCTATCTAATATATCTAGTATTTTAAGTGGAGCAGGAGCAAAAGCTAAACAAACTTTTGAGGAGCTTTATAATCTTTGGTTTGATGAGAAAGGAGAGAAGACACAATATTTACAAACTCTAGAAGACAACGAGGTAAATCTATCTAATATTACTAGCATTTTAGCTAAAACAGGAGCAAAAGCTAAACAAGCTTTTGAGGAACTTTATAATCTTTGGTTTGATGAGAAAGGAGAGAAGACACAATATTTACAAACTCTAGAAAACAACGGAGTAAATTTATCTAATATATCTGGTATTTTAAGTGGAGCAGGAGCAAAAGCTAAACAAGCTTTTGAGGAACTTTATAATCTTTGGTTTGATGAGAAAGGAGAGAAGACACAATATTTACAAACTCTAGAAAACAACGGAATAAAGCTATCTAATATATCTGGTATTTTACATGGAACAGGACCTAAAGCTAAACAAACTTTTGAGGAGCTTTATAATCTTTGGTTTGATGAGAAAGGAGAGAAGACACAATATTTACAAACTCTAGAAAAAAATGGAGTAAATTTATCTACTATATCTAGTATTTTAAATGGAGCAGGAGCAAAAGCTAAACAAGCTTTTGAGGAACTTTATAATCTTTGGTTTGATGAGAAAGGAGAGAAGACACAATATTTACAAACTCTAGAAAACAACGGAATAAAGCTATCTAATATATCTGGTATTTTACATGGAACAGGACCTAAAGCTAAACAAACTTTTGAGGAGCTTTATAATCTTTGGTTTGATGAAAAAGGAGAGAAGACACAATATTTACAAACTCTAGAAAAAAATGGAGTAAATTTATCTACTATATCTGGTATTTTAAGTGGAGGTACAGAAGCTAAACAAGCCTTTGAGGATCTGTATAATCTTTGGTTTGATGAAAAAGGAGAGAAAACAAAATATTTACAAACTCTAGAAGAAAACGGAGTAAATTTATCTACTATATCTAGTATTTTACATAGGACAGGAGCAAAAGCTAAACAAGCTTTTGAGGAGCTTTATAAGTTTTGGTTTGATAACGAAGAAAATCAAACCAAATATTTAAAGGATTTCACTAATGTAGGTTTTAAGATAAGTAGTTTATCTGGTAGTTTAAGAGGAATAGGAGCTAATGCTTGTTCCGTTTTAAAAGAGTTTCATAAAGTTTGCTTTGATGAGGATGGAAATCCAACAAAATATTTAGAGGATTTCACTAATATAGGTTTTAAGATAAGTAATCTATCAGGTATTTTAGGTGGAGCAGGAGCTAATGTTTGTTCTGCTTTAAAAAAGTTTCATAAGGTTTGCTTTGACAAGAATGGAAATCCAACAAAATATTTAGAGGATTTCACTAAAGCAGATTTTGAAATGCATCATTTATCTTCTGCATTCTGTGGATCAGGAACTAAAGCTGCATCTATTTTAAAAAAATTCCATAGTATTTGTTTTGATGATGAAGGAAATCCAACAAAATATTTAAAGGATTTTACTAAATTAAAAATATGTTTTAGACCGACTGATTTATGCAGTATTTTGAGTCACGGAGCAGATAGTTTAGAAGAATTCCATGATTTTTGTTTTGATAATGCAGGGAAGCCAAAAAAGTACTTACGTAATTTTATTAAGGCAGAGTTTACACCAAATCTTTTATCTAGAGTGTTACATGGAGCGGGAGGTAATATTTGTTCTGCTTTAAAAGAGTTTCATAAAGTTTGCTTTGATAAGAATGGAAATAAAACAAAATATTTAGAAGATTTCATGAACTCAGGTTTTAAAATGAGTAATTTATCCTATATATTATTGTTGTCAGGAAGTAACGCTGCTTCTATTTTACAAGAGTTTCATGTCCTTTGTTTTCAAAAAGAGTATTTAAGTCATTTTTTAGCTAAAAAAGAACTTTTTGATCTAGATAAATTATCTAACAAGTTATTAAATGGAGCAGGACTCAAAACTTGTTCCATTTTTAAAAAATTGCACGATCTTTGTTTTGATGAAACAGGTGCAAGAACAGAATATTTAAATTCTCTTATCGAAGAATATACAAATGTAGGTGATGAAACAGTAAATTTTAATCAGGTATTCAATTCATTAGATGAAGAATGTAAAAGATTTAGAAAAGAGCCTGCTGTTTCTCAATATCGAGATATTGGTGGAGTAATTTGTCAAGAATCTGAGGGAATGGATATAGAATCTATTGATTATAATATTCAATTAATGATGAAAACAGGGTTAAAAATTGATAAAATTCTTGATTCAGTAAATGTTAAGAAAGCGATGTGTAACAACAATCAATATTTAAGTATTTTACTAATTAAAGGAACTAATAATGATCATGCAGTAGTTCTTTTTAAAAAGAATGATATTGTATCAATAATTGATCCACTGGGTATAAAATCAGAATTTAGTAGTAATTTAGAAGAAATAAAAAATGAGCTTATAGCTTCAGGGACTAAATCTGTAAATATTATTTATTCTAATTTGCAACAAGTTGATTCTGGAACATGTGCAGATATATCGTTAATTCTAATTAAGAATATTTTAGATACAATACAAAGTATCCAATCAATTGAGGATATAGTAAATATTATTGAAAATATAAGAGTAGAGTATACAGTACAGAGTTAGAAGCACAAGTAAAACCTCTTGATTCAAGAATAACGTCTAAAATAGATGTTTTAATAGAACAAGAAGAACAGAATCAAAGTATCCATGACTGTAATAATGAGCTAGCTTTACAACAAGATAATATTGATGCGTATCCATTAGAGTTAATAGGTGATACTTTTTTATCTGAGACTACCATATAGGCGGGGAGTTAGGGAACAAGCGATAAAGTGCCACTTTGATAAAATATAGATAGAAATATTGCAATTTATAAAGTACCGAGTATAATTCAGTGATAGAATTAGATTAGAAAATGAATAAAATGTATTTTTTGCTTATGTGTAGAAGTTAAGATTTGATCTGACAGACCTATCCTTTGTGATACTAATTTATAAAATTGGGCAAATGGAGAAATCATACTTACACAAAGAATCTGACAGACCCAATCGATTCCACTTTATAACCCCTCAGCTTATAGCTGAGGGTTGTTTAGTTCTTGATCAAAAATATTTCGACCAATTTTAGTCCATTGGTCTTTGATATGTGGGGATTCTGTTAATTCATTTTTCAAAGAGACTAATGCTCCAAATAAACTATTGGTAGGTAAGTCATCAAGCTTTGCTTTAGCAATCAATCCGCCCAATTCAATTAAGCGACGAGTACGCATTTTTCTTTCTATAATTTTAATTTTAGCTTCTTCAGTAATAATTTTAGCTTTCTTTTGTTGTAATTTTAATCTTTGTTTTATGACATTTTCCATATAAGTATAATATTCTAAAAATTATTGCTTACATGTCATGAATGCACAATAAATTTAAGAAGTCCAATGAATTATAGAGTTCCAATAAAAATTTTATATTTTTTTTCTGAACCAGATAATTGATACAACAGAAGACTACAAGCAATAATAAATGGATAGGACAATTCAAGAATTCCCACTCCTACCGAACCAGCAAATTAATATAAACAGATATTGCCATTATTTTCAGTAGTAGCTGAAAAGCTACAGAGAATAGGTTATTAACCTAACTTCAGATTAGGTTAATACGCAATATATAAACTATCGTTTATTGTTTGCTGATTTATTGCTGACAGGAGTTTCGCACTTTTTTAAATCAGATAGAAATATTTATAACTTTTGCTATTTATAGTAATAAATTTTATGCAATTTTAACATCTTTTAGATGTATTAATATAAATATATTGTAACTTATTTTGTATAAGTGCGAAACTCCTGGCTGATTCAATGGATGATGAAAAACATTCATGCTAATGTAATGCAGGATTGTAATAATCATAAGAAAAAGAATCATGGCAATACAGTTTGCAAGGATAGAGATAGTAAGTAGGAGTGAAGGTAAAAATGCTTGTTTGAAAGCTGCTTATAATGCCAGGCTGATTATTAAAGATGAGCATACTAACGTTACTTATAATTTTAGCAAAAAAGGCGATAATGTTTACCATGCTGTTTTATTGCCTAATTATGCAGATAAAAGATTTAAAGACCCAAGGGTCTTAATGAATGAGGTAGAGCGTACAGAGAAAAGAAAAAATAGTCAATTATTAAAAGATGTAGTTATAGCACTGCCTGATGATAAGGAATTAGATTTAGATGATAGAATAGCCATTACTCATGAAATCATCGAAGAGATGGGGTGGGTAAGAAATGGTCTAGGAGTTCAGGTTGATATTCATCAGCCACATGACGGAGAGAAGAATTGGCATGCCCATCTGCTTGTTACCACCAGAAGATTTACAGAAAACGGTAAAGAGTTAGGAGCTAAGGCAGTAGATTTAAATCCTAAATTTGCAAAAGTTAAGGGCAAAGCATTTATTATCCCAGAAGATCAGATAATTCATAAGAGAGCTAAAGAAGTAATCAATAAATATTTTGCTAAGTTAGGTTTAGAAATCAGAGTAGACCCGATAAGCTTTAGCCCTGAGCAGCATGTCGGTCCTACTAGAATGAGAAGTATTATCAATGAAATAGCAGAGCAAAATAAAATATGTAAGCTAGCCCATCTTGAGATTGTTAAGAATAGCGATGGAGTATTAAATCGTATTATTCGTCATCAAGCTATTTTTACTAAACTCGATATAGAAAAAGCAGTAAAAGAGATTAAAGAAGAAGCAGAAAAGTCAAAACTAATAAGGGAGGTATTAAATTCAGATAGGATGGTAAAACTATATAATGAAGATGGCACGGATACTAAATACTATACTACTCAAGAGATACGGGATGAAGAATTAAGGATAGTTAGAATAGCAGATAAGGTAAATAACCAGATTCATTTTAATAACGTTGTTAAACTTAAAAGTGCTGTCGACAATCTAGCTAGTGTTAATGAAGCACAAAGAGAAAGCTTACAACATATTTTAATTAATAGTCAAGGGATTAGGATCTTGCAAGGTAGAGCTGGCAGCGGTAAGTCGCAAGTACTTGCTGAAGCTTATAAAATTGCTACTCATCATGGACAAAATATTATAGGACTAGCTCCTACTCATAAAGCAGCATCGGAGCTTAAAAGTAAAGGTTACCGGCAATGTTATACAGTAAAAGGTTTTTTATTTAAATTGTATAATGGGAAAGCTGAACTACCAAGAAATACTACGTTAGTAGTAGATGAAGCAGGGATGGTAGGTAATAGTGATTATTTAGAATTACTAAAAGTAGCAAGGAGTAATAATTGTAATCTAATACTGGTTGGAGATGAGAGACAACTAACTTCCGTTGAGCGAGGAGGAATGTTTGCAGTATTAGCTAATAAATTTGGCTCATATGAATTAAGTGATATTAGAAGACAAAGTAAAGTGTGGGCAAGAGAAATGGCTTCATGCTTTGCAAGATCAGATATTACTGGTGGTCTGCGTTTACTTGCACAGCATAACTGTTTAAAGATTGATCATACACTAGAAGAATCAATGGTAAGATTAATTAATGATTGGAATAACAGCAAAATTGATCTAAATGAGCGTTTAATAATTACCATGCGTAATGCTGAAGTAGATAGTATTAATCAAGGGATCAGGGAGTTACTAAAAGCTAAAGGCTTGCTTACTGGTAAAGAATATAGACACTATCTATCATCTGAAAAGCACGAAGATTATATGGCAGGAGATCGTATTTTGTTTAAAAGTACTAATAAAGATTTACAAATAGAAAATGGTGAATTTGCAACGATAACTTCAGTAAGTAATGATAAGTTTGTTGCTACAATAGATAGCGGGAAAGAAATAGAATTTAATCCTCAAGATGTAAGATTTAAACATGGCTATGCTTCTACAGTGTATAAAGCACAAGGAACCTCAATTAAAGATGTCTATGTATTACATAATTTAGCTGGAAATAGTAGGAATTCTTATGTAGCCATGACTAGACATATAGAAGAGGTAAAACTTTACTATAATAGGAAGGCTACCAGGAATATGGCCAGTTTAATATCGCAACTTAGCAAAATAGATAATAGGCTATCTAGCATTAATTTTAAAACTTTAGAAGAGTTGCTAGCAATTCAAGATCAAGAAAATAAGAATCCTAATATTATAGATAAAGTAGGTGATTGGTTTAAAGGGGTAGTAGAAGATATTAAGGATAGATTACACAGTAATGATAACTATTATCACTTAAGAATAAGCTCAAGACCACCTGCTAAAGTAGCAGAAATCCTAAGAAGCACTAGTACAAATTTTACCACAAGCCATCAATCTCAAGAAGAGCGAAAAAGCTCTTCTTATAACCTTACGAATTGTAATAAACAAGATACAACAATCAGTGTTAAGTTACAAGAGGATATTATGGCAAAGAATAAAATAGATTATAATTCTATTAATAAACAAAAAGCACTGGAATTAAAACAAAAATTATCATTTAAAGCTGAAGAAATAGGACGAAGCTTACTTGGTAGTTCAAATAAGCATTTATCAAATAGCCAGTTACTCCGCTGGGAGAAAGATGGCAAAATAGTGATGAAGATACATGGCAGTAAAGCCGGCATCTGGTATGATTTTAGTAAAGGAGAGGGAGGAGATTTATTTACCTTAGTACAAAGAGAAAAAAATTGTGATTTTATAGAAGCTAAGAAATATTTACAAGATATGGTTGGTATATTAAACAATAGCAAGTTATTAGAAGATAAGATAAAAGAGCAATTTGATCAAAAAGTTAAGAATCAAGATCAACAAGCGAAATATGCTGAAATATCTAAGATAAAGAGAGCTATAGGATTATATGAAAAATCAGATTCTGTAAAATATGTCATGCCAAATAATGTAGCAAAAAGATATTTATCAGAACATCGTGGAATTAAAGAAGTATTAACAAGATACCAACTAAGTAACGATCTTAGAACCAATATGATGTGGGATAATAATAGTAAACAATATTATCCTGCATTAATTGCTTTTGCTAGAAATAAAGATGGTAATATTACCGGTGGACAATCAATTTATTTAAACAAAGAAACAAATAATAAAGCTGATATTGAGGTTAATAAACGTTCATTTGGTAGAATCAGAGGTTCTTTTGTTGAGATTAATAAAAATAACGAACAGCAGAACGTACAAGGCAGGAATGTACAAAGCAGTAAAGATGGTAATAATTCAGCAAGTAATGTAACGATTATAGCAGAAGGGGTAGAGACAGCTTTAAGTATTGCGGAAGCTGGTATTAAAGGCAAAATTCTTTGTAGTTTAGGTGTAAGTAACATTAGGAACTATGAGCCTATCAAAGGAGAAAGAATAATAATTGCTGCTGATAATGATGGCAAAGACGCAGTATCAGTTAATACTGTAATTAAGGCTCAGGAAGAATTAATTAGGCAAGGAGCGACGGTAGCAATAATACGACCACCGGAAAAAGGTGATTTTAACGATATGTTAAAATCCCAAGGAGCAGAATCTATAAACAAGCTTATAGAGCCTGAAATAGCAAAATTAACAGCAGCTAGCAAAGTAACAGAACTTAAATCATCCTTAAAAGCAAGTGATGATAGAAAATCACAAATTAAATCTATAGAATTATTATTTTCAAAATTTGCAAATAACGATAATAACGGACTAAATAATTTGCAGCAACAGCAAATAAAAGCTCTAGCAAAGTTTGGCACAGCAGAAAATATCGATACTGCTTTACAAATCTACAGAGAAAAAGGTATAGATTCTTGTACTGCTTATAGTAACAAGATTTGCATAGCAGCAATAGAGAAGAAGATACAGAAAGATTTACAAATTATGCAGAATAAATTTGATCCTAATTATAATCTTGGTGATAAAAAATTTTGTGATATAGTAGTACATGATTTTCAAGGCAAAAGTCATCTCGTTCCTGAAGATTACTTAAATGCTATAGGAAGGGATAAACAAGTAATGCAATATATAAGTCCAAGCTCAGAAATAGCTAAAGAAATAAGAAGTGCAGTAAAGCAAGTATCTGAGATCAAGCTAAATCAAGGAATAAGAGTTTAGAGTGTAGTGTAATAATATTTTATCAAGTTAAAAAATATAAATATATGAGTGAACAAGGAAACCTGCTGGGTGATCCAGATAAAGGCACAAAGAAAGCTAAGCATGATAAGATATTTCGTAAGGCACTAGAGAATCCTCTAGTTGCCCATGAATTCTTTAATGCACATTTGCCCCCAAATATTAAAAGTTTAATAGATTTTCCTAGTTTAGCAATGGAAAATACCACTTTTGTAGAAAGCTCTTTAAAAGATTCTATCTCTGATGTTTTATTCTCATGCAAATTTGATAAACAAGATGGATATTTATTTTTGCTTGTCGAGCATCAATCAAAAGCAGATCATTTCATGGCTTTTAGGCTATTTAAATATATGATTAATATTTGTGAGCGATATTTAATACAAAATCCTAAAGCTAAGACTTTACCATTAATATACCCGATGATATTTTACAATGGTCAGGAGAAATACAATGTTGCAAGGAATTTGTGGGATTTATTTGCCAATAACAAATTAGCAAGAGAATTATGGATTAATGATTACCAGTTAGTGAATGTCCATGAAATTCCTGATGAAGAATTTAAACAAAGGATATGGTCAGGGATATTAGAATTTTTTCTCAAGCATATACATGAACGGGAATTATTACAGAGATGGCAAGAAATATCAGATATATTACCGGAATTAACTAAAATAACGATAGGTTATGATTATCTAGAAATGATATTATATTATACATTGACGAAGATAGAGCAAGATGATAGAATAAAGCTAGAGAATTTATTATCAACAAAGTTGAATCCAGAAATAGGAACAAGGCTTATGAGAAGTTTAGCAGAGCATTGGCAACAAGAAGGTAAAGAAATAGGTATTCTTGAAGGCTTACAAGTTGGTGAAGCTAAAGGTATCCAAATTGGAAAAGCTGAAGAAAATATCAGAGTAAAAACAGAAATAGCAAAAAAACTATTATCCCAAGGTTGTAATATTTCTTTAATTTCTAGTGTAACAGGTCTTGATGAAGCTTTTATTAGTTCTTTAGAGTAAACATATTTCTTGTAAAATTTACTCTGCTGTTTGAAAAAACATTTATAAAAATTCTGAAATAACAAAAAAGTTTTTTATACACAGCTTACCTCTAAAACTCGTAATACTAAATTAGCAATTTAAAGGGGTATTATAATAGGACTTTTCTTTATAAGGAACACCCCCCTCTCTCTCCCCCTATCAAACAATTGAAATCTTTTAAAAATGCCATTAAAATGGTTTCTATATTTTTACATTGAAATCAAGTTTGTAAGTTCATTGGTAATTTAGTAATCGGGAAATTACCCACAAGTTTTACATAACAGGTAAGATCTGGTAGATTCATAATTTCAGATGGCATTACTAATAACTTCCTTTTCTCTAAGCTATGCATATTACTCCATCACGCATGGAGTTAGCACCATAAGAGAGATTCTCTTGAGTCTCGATTATTTCTTGCTCACCAAGCATTAAAGCTGATTTATGTGCTGTTTGCCAGTCACTTACCCGAAAAATAAATTTACTACCAAATAGATCAAGCATTGAAGCTGCTCCTGCATGACCATATATTTCCTCTAATTGATGAATATTCTGCATACCTGCAACAACGCAGCCACCATATTTTCTACTTTCAGCTAAAGCTATAGGGAGTGAAGATATCTTGTGTAAAGCTGGCAGCTCATCAATCACAAACCACATATTACTATGAACATTATTGATATTCCTATTCATTAATGCTTTTATCGCTATGCTAATCCATGCAGTAATAAGTGGTCGTAGCATTACTCTTTGGTTAGGAGCTGCTGTGATAAATAACCAACCCTTGTCCGCAGTAAACCACTTTCTAATACTAAAACTACCATCAGGCTTTAAATATTGCAATACTTCAATATTTTTACTAATAGTTGCTTGAATACCTGAAGAAGTCTCAGGGGCACTACTGCTAATTATTCCAGCAACTGCTGTATTTTTAAAGACCCTTGCAAATTCTTTATTATTTGCATAAAGAATAGTATTTATTAGCTTTTTGATGTCTTTACTATCCTGATATAATCTTAATCCTTCAGCTAACACTAACTCAGCACTTTTAGCAAAAAAGTCATCTAATTTTGGATTATAATTACTAAAACTACTGGCTATATCATTATAATCCCAAATTTCATGACAATCATTCCACGGTAGCCATGCTGAAGTATTCTCTTGCAAAGGATTAAGTATCTTATCACATTTTGGATCAAAAAATCTATCAGTAAAGCTACCTGTTAAATCAACAATAATTGCTCTACCTCGCTCTTTTCTAATCTGAGGTAATAGCTCATTTAACATGTTAGTTTTACCACTACCTGTAGTACCGGTAATAAGAATATGTCTTCTCTCGCTATCTTTAACCAATGGCAACCCAGCAAAACAAATATTAGCAGCTTGCTTATTTTTATAAAGCATTGTAACTAAAGTTTTAGTTTCTACAAAATCTGCTCCCCTAATCTTATCTTGAATAACAGCTTTTTTACCTCGATAGATAAAAAAGATGATAGCAGTAAACATGCCTACAGTAAAAGTAATAATACCTTCTTGCCAAGCTGAATGCAATAAAAATTGCTCAAATTGATTGATATTATGCGAATGCGGTGTAATATGCCAGAATTTATGAACAAATTCTTCAGCATTACGGTAAACCCAAGCTTTTTGCTCTAAATAATAGAATTTAATACCTATTTGATCTATAGGATAAAAATGTTCTCCTATAGCAAGTTTTAACCATACATATCTCTCTATAATAAAATAATATAAGCTTACTAAGGATAATTTCTGATATATACGCCACATTAACCAAACTACAGTAAATACTAACCCGGCTATTAGAGCATTAATACTGCCTTGCCCAAGCATTCTCATCTGATGAGCAAAAATTTGTGAACCACGAGTAAAATTATTTTGATTTTGTTGCATCCAATTACAAATTATCTTGCATTATCTTTAATTTTTCTTCAAACTCATCAGCCATAAGATCATTACCTAGTTGTCTTAAAGCTTTAATTATTGCTTCATATTCTTCTATCAGATTAGGTTTGTATTTAAGAGCTAAACTAAAGTTTTCTTTAGCTGCTTTTTGTTTTCCCATGCTAATCAATATAATGCCTTTTTCTAAGTAACTTTCAGCATAATCAGATTTATACTTAATAGCTAAATCATAGCTCTTAATTGCTTCTTCATATTTACCTAATTTTCTAAGAGCTACACCTTTTTCCAAATACGTTGCAATATAATTAGGATCATATTTTATTGCTAAATCACAGTTTGTTATTGCTTCCTGATATTTTTTTAATATGTTAAAACAGATGGCCTTATTATAGTATGCTGTTACATGACTGTGTAGGTATTTAATGGCTAGATCATAATTTTTTATTGCCTCATCATATTGTCCTAAATTCATCAAAGATACTCCTTTATTATTATAAGCTTGAATGTAGTTAGGTTTATATTTAATGGCCAAATTATAATTCTCTATTGCTTCCTGATGTTGCCATAAAGACATCAAAGATATTCCCTTATTATAATAAGCTTCGGGATATTTTGGGTCATATTTAAGTGCAAGATTATAATATTCAATTGCTTCTTTATATTTTCTTAAGTTATTTAATACACTACCCTTATTATTATAAGCTACTGCAAAATATGGATTATACTTCAGAGCCAGGTCAAAATTTTCTATTGCTTCTTGGTATCTACCTAACTTATTTAAAGAATTGCCTTTATTATTATAGGCTTCTGCGAAATCAAATTCATATTTAATTGCTAAATCATAGTTTTCTATCGCTTCATCATATTTACCTAAATTAGCTAAAACCATTCCTTTATAGTTATAAGCATCGGCATAATTAGGTTTATATTTAATTGCTAGATTTAAATTTTTTATTGCTTCTTCATATTTACCTAATTTATAAAGAGATTTACCAATATTAAAATATTCTTCTGCTAAAATGTTTAGATATTGAATCTTGCTTTGTAGATCTATTGGTTGTGGTTTTTCATTAACAATACTAGTGGTATTTTCTGCAAAAATACTGCTAAAAAATATTAATGGTAAGATAAATATGAATGCTAATTTTTTGATATTTTGCATAAACTTATCCTTAATTATTTTTATTTTTGTAATCTAGTAATTTTCTATTTCTTTTCTTTATCGCCTTATCGCTAATGCCAATATTATCTGCTATTTGCTGGCCAGTTCTGACAATCGTTGATTCAGGAGTTTTATTAAATTTATCTTCAATTTGTTCCCTCTTATTTTTTACTTTATCAGATAACTGCTCAAGAATCTTTACTTTTTCTATTTCATTATTATCTGCACTCTGGATCAGCATTTGTTCTACATTTTTATCATAAATATCATTTTTTCTATCATTAATACTACTAATAGCAGCTTGATCATTTAATCGTTGTTTATTTTCATCAAAACTTGATCTCAAGCTTTCTTTAGATGGAATATTGACATTACTTACAGAACTTAAATTTTGAGGTATAGTATTATCAATTTTAGCTATGTCTAATGCTATTTGTTCTGCCTCTTCCCTGTGAATACCAGTCCACATAGCAGCTTGTTCTTTACTACTTACCCCAGGAATATTTTTAGCAACTATTGCGTTTAATACCGGTTCGTTTAAATTACGATCAATAGTAGCAGAGTTTTGTGCTATATAATTCATATTATAACTTAATTGCTCTATATTTTGTTTAGTTCTAGCTATTTCTTGCCCTACAGATTGTTGTTCAGAAAAATTACTATTTAGATTATTACTAAGCGATTGCACGTTACTATTTGCATTACTTAATCTGCCATCCTTAGTAGCACTCTTAATCTTAGATAATGCTTCATTATATGATTGCTGTTGATTTACTGATTTTCCTCGTTCTTTTCCTTGATCATTAGTTGATATAACATTTGTTCCTCCTATACTAGGTATCTTGAAACCTATATCGGCACTAGTACTCATTCCTTTTCTATTACTACTACTTGTATGATCAGTAGCAGATGTGCTGTCTGAATTCATCTGCTGCAAGGCTAGATACTGGCTATCAGTAATACCGATAGATTTTGCTTCCTCATAGCTTAATCTTTTACCTATTTCAGTTGCTATAGAATTGCCTGTAGTAGTTAAATCACTATATCTATCATTTAATGAGTCAAGATAACTTTGTGAACTCATAAACTGACTTTGATAACTATCCTGCAATAATTTAGAGGAGCGATAATTGTTAACAAGTGAGTCTACTGCTTGAGTCAGTACTTGTCTACCGCTATCAGTACTAATGACTCTCATTCCTCCATCATCAATAATTCCTCCTGCCAACTGCAAAGTTGGGGTAAGATTTTGCTGAGCAATTGTTCTATTACCGATGTTGTAATTATCCATAGCAAGGTTATTATCAGCAATATTAGCACCAATATTACTTGCAACCGGTACCGGAGAAAATTGATTGGCCAAAGTGGTAGTTGCATGAGCACAAGCTTTTAATACTGCCCAGGATAACATCGGAACTGAAGCTGCTAGCATCTGAAATGTTGCAAATTCATGCAACAGAATTTCTGAAAAACTCCCCTGCGATAAGATATTTAAACCAGTAAGGTGACTCACGCCTTTACCGGCTAGGCTAATCATCCCTAAACAATGAATTACGGTAAAAAATACCGGCCAGCTAGTTACCCAAATAATCAAGGTTATCCAGGTCTTAAAGATAGTATAACCGCCTGGCAGCATCGACATGGGAAATACTACGAAAATGAGACAAATCACCAAGGCAAAAAATACTGATTGTAAGATAGGCATTATATTTGCTGCCATCTCTCCTGCAACCAAATACGAAAATGATTGCTGAAATAATCCACGGGTAGCATTCATACTAACTAGCTGTGGATATATTCTAGAAAGTGAGAATTTTTCCCGCAAGTCATCATAAGCTTCACGATTAGCATTAAGCAGCATTGCTTGCCTCATCCACTGGTGAATATCTGTTTGCTCTTTTTTAAGATATTTTAACGTATCAGAAGTCATAGCTTTTAATCTACTCGCTAACATCTCCTGCTTACCCGAGCTAATCCCTATGATATTTGCAAATTGAGTCAACAAGCCATCATTTAATTCTTGATTAATAGCCGCCTTAATTAAAGGAGTTACCTGTTTGCAGGTTTTAAAAGAAATAGTAGAATTATTTGGGTCTTTATAATAAATACCAAAATTATTCGGCATATTTTGTTCGATAAAAGCAATTATATCACTGGCCCTTTGTGCTTCTGCTTTTTTGCCTAAAATATTGCCGATGATATAAGGTTTCATAAAACATTGTCTTAAAAATTCTTTTGTGTTGGTTAAAGTTACTGGATCCTCTATTTGAATATCTTTAATTTTACCAATTACTTTTGCTCCAAACATAATCCCATTCTTCCTGCTTGATAACCCTTCATCCGGTGGAAGTAAATGCTTTTCGAGCGTCTCTGATAAAGAGTGACTTATTTTTGATGATATAGAAGCAAAAAAAGCAATTCTTATTGGAATATTATCAATTTTAACAGGAGCCTGCATTGATATTTCATCTTTGAGCCACACATTTGCTTTGGGAGCAAATAAAAAGACAAAAATAAATAAGGATGGAAAAAACCATTCCATAGCAAAAATACCAATATTACCTCTAAAAATAGCACGAGTTGCTGCCCAAATACCACCAATTGTCAAAGCAAACTGACCTACTGGAGTAAAATACTCGCTATTTGAGCTAAATACTCTACCTATGCCATTAAAAACCTGCCATAATATATCTCCTCCACCAAATGTATGTATTACGTAATCTGCCATATTCTTTTTATGTTTTTATCTGCTTTGTGCTTATTTTGGTACTTGTGCTTATCTGCTTGCTAATTTAATTTATAATAATTAATTTTTAAGCCCTCTCTTTAGCGATTAAATGTTGTTCTATTAATCTTGCTCTTCTATCAATCTGATCACTACTAGTTAACATATGACTCCATTTATCTCTGGCAAAAAATTGCACTCGATCTAAAGCTTTTAAGTAGGCGTTTAAATGATGATCTGCTACTTGCTTTGATTTGAGCATGGTAACTGCTTTTCTTACCTCTGAGATTACCTCCTTTAAATGCTGCAGCACACTATAACTGGCAACTAATTCTGAAGAACTATCTAAAATAGTTACTCCAGATATTGCCTCTAAAGTAATATAATCATATATTGGAAATGCTTCCCCTATTGAAGATAGGAAAGATATGTCTGCATTACTAAACTCATTGTTGCTTGCCAGTTTACTCTTTAATTCATCTAGTTTTGTTTTAGCCTTGCCTTGATATGATTGATCTGGAGCAATACTAATATTGCGTCTTATTACTGGATTTAAACAATAAATATTATCACAAGTATAAATTGAGGCAGATTCACCGCCTTTTAAATGAGCAATCCAGCTCTTTTCATCTTGAGCAAGTGACGCAAGAAAATAGACATTATTATCTCGAACTATAATAGTTCCTGTCATTGACATAATGGCATTTCTCATATTTTCAGGAATCCCTGCTTTTTCTGCTGCCTTGATAAAAATATTATAATTATCTAGCATTAGCTCTGGATCTTTATTTTGGATATTCGCTAAAGCTTGTTTCTGCTCTAAATCACTACGACATTTTTTACCGGCAGCAAAATAATCAAAGCCAGAGCTGGATTGTAAATCCTTGCAAACTGATTCTCGCATCACTGAATCTTTAGGCAAAATGGAAGCAAAAATAGCTTTAGTCATTTCACAATCGCCCTTAGCAAATTGATTCATTTCCATAGCAAGATTTCTTAAATCTTTTAAGGCATTTTCTATTTGCGGAGCAAAGGTCTTAAGGCCCAATGAAAATGCATAAGCTTTTGCTTGCGAGCCTATATTTTTCATCAGCTGGACTAGCTCATCTCCTGAGATAATCGAAAAACTACCAAGATAAGAATCAATACCGCTACAGCTCATGTTTAACGAGGGAGGAGTAATAGAAATCGGATTGAAAGATGTTTTATTAGTTCTGATAGATAACCCTCCTGCCGCATAATAGCCAGCAGCTTGAGATTGATATGAACCAGGTTTCGTTACATTAACACTCATCCCTTCAAATACATCCTGTAAATCCCAAGCATAAGATGTTGTTCCTTGTAACAATAAAACTATCATGAGAATATGCATCACATACTTTATATAGATCACTCTTCTAAACTTATTGTTACCAATCATAATCACTAACCTTTAGTCCATTATAGTGCTGAACTATCAATAAAATATTTTTAGCAATTTTATCTTCACTAATAATTCCTCTTGCAACTGGATATATTTGTTTGCCACTGCTATCCACTAAATACAATACCGGAACAAGATTTGTAGGATTAAGACGACTGAGCAACCCAGTATCCCTAGTAGTTTTTATATATTCAAAATTTTCTCCATCATTGGATACAAATAACAGCTGAAATTTATATTTATTGGCAAATTCTAGTACAATGGGAGTAAATGCATGACAATACTCACATCCTTGATTTACTTGCAGAATTAATCCCCAATCCTTAGCTAAAAATCTTAGTTTTTTGCTGTTTTCTTCTTCTTGCCTTACTTCATATAATTTCTTATGTAAGGAATTTACTGGTTCATCCATGTTTACTAGCTTGTAATCTAATATCGTTGCTAGTTGCCACATGGTGGCAAATTTATGTGATTTTTCTAAAATTTGTTTATGTAACCTTTGAGCAATAATGACATTTTCTAGCGTTGGATTATCAAGAGCTTGACGCTGTGTTCTATTAAATTCCTTCTTTAAAGCTTCTATCCTTTGATCATAAGGCTCAAGTTCCGGCTTTTGATTTTTTTTATCTTGAGAAAATTTTAATATTTCTGGCTTGTAAGCATGATCCTCGTTATACCATAAAAACCCTTGAGGTTGTTGCCAAAACTGATTATTTACATTAAACCTGATTATTTCATTTTTATTACTACTATCTAACTCCATAGTACCAGCAAATGCATGATTTGGCCAATCATTGATTAATAACCATAAATTAATTACTAGTAATGTAATGGCTAGTGATGATTTAGTTATTGTGTTTACTAGCCACTTCATTATTTTAATAGGATAAATTTGAATCAGTATGATTATTATTAAACCTTTGCTGTTGCATTATAGGCATCTGGTTTTTTAGTTGTTGTGGAAAACTCTTATTCATTTTGTCTTTTGCTTGATCCAATAAATCACTAAATAGCTCCTCTAAATCAAATTTAGAAAAATCTATTCTTTGCAGCTCTTCTACCGTAAAACCTCTGCAATTAGCATGTTGTGCCGTGCCAAAACCAATAGCTAATTGTTTTTTGCCTTGTTCTTGAAATACTCTTGCAAGCTTTGAATTAAAACAACAATAAGTTGATTTTTTAGTTAAACATTTCTTAAACACCTTATCTCTCTGACTACAATAAGTGCCAACAAAATGGCATTGTCCTTTTGCTCTCTTTAAGGCAAGAGCTTTCTCTCCTGCACTACATCTAGTAAGTCCCAAATCCTTGCCCCAACCTTTCATTGAAGAACAACAATTAAGGAAACTAACAATATTTTTCCGACAGCTATTTGATTCTCCCTTAAAGACATAAATTGACGTACCTTGCATATCTTTCTTCATCTCATTTAACATGGCAAGATAACCAACATTTGAGATGTTATGATTTTGCTCAATAGTAGGTGTATGGCAATCACCGCCTAAACAAAAAATAGTTGCACCTGCCAAAGAAGAGCTTAAGCTCTTCTTTTCACTAAAACATTTATAATGCCTTTGCCATAATAAGCAGATATTACCATGTCTTTTTAAGCAATTACTATTTTCTAACCGGCACCCTTGGGATTTTAAATGTTTACAACCATCTTGTGGTTCAGAGTAACATTGATAGCTTATTTTCTCCTGCCAACATGGACGACTGATAATATATTTGTCAAAAAATGTTTTATTACCAGCTTCAAGGCAAACTCGATTTATTTCATGACATTCCTTTGCTTCTGCTAATTTTTCTGCTTCTTCAGTAATAACTTGCCAATATTCACCTTTTTCTTTAAATTCCTTGATTTTATCACGATATTGATAGTTTAATCTGGCTATTTCTGGTCTCGTACTTAAATAAAACAGTTTAATTTCTTTTTCATCGTAACCTACTGTGATGTGATGACCTATATTATTTATATCTAAGCCTAATCTATCTGCAATAAACTGCCTTAATTCTATTTGTACTAATGGGTCTTCTTCTCTTACACCTTGATAAGTAGCTCTAGACCAATTATTCTTATCATAATAAACTTCTTTAACTAATTCCTTGCTCCAACTTGGTGCAATATCATATGGAGTGATTGTTATTATTCTATCTTGCCACTTACCCCATCCTTCAAATAATTCATTCTCTACGATTAACTGCTTGATTATATCTATCTCAAACTCAACGCCTTCCTGGCAAATCTTATTAATTTCGGTCTTAGTTGCAGATTCACTAGAACTAAAATAATTACCTTCAGTATGTCTTAATGGATTTTCTTCAATCTCCTTTGCATTAACTAGTAAAGGATTCTGATTATTTAAATCATATTCCTTTAAGGCATTTATTTTCTTTAGTTCAGTTGTTTGGATAAATTTTCCCTCTTCACTATTATTTAAAATATTTCCACCTTTATTCGTTAAATCATTATCTCGCATATTAGTTAAGTGTGATACATTAGCATCTTTATCAAATATTACTTTATTGCCCATTTGATCAGGATTACCAAGCTTAACACTATTTTGATACCCTATTGCTTGATTATAACTATCTTGAATGTTAGCAATTGCATTAAAACTGAACAATACAATAATCATTGATAAAAATGTGAACCTCATGAATTTTCTTTGTTCATAATTTCTAAAGCATCATGTAATGATATGTGACCAGTTAGTCTTTTTACTCCCTTGTCTTCACTATTCACTATTATTGCTGGTACAGAAGTAATTTGATATTTCTCAAATAGATTTGGATTAATATCAAAACTAATATCAATCTCATCAGCTTTTGCTTTAGTATCTAAAAAAGAATTATTTTTTAGACCTCGCATTACAAGTCTTACACCTTTTTGTTCTGCTTCAATATAATAACTCTTTAATGCTGAATCAGGCATTGAAAATGAGACAAAATGTAGATTTGATTATATGTTTCAGTCTCTAATTTAGGTTGTACTATATTATGTAACAATACTTCTGGTTGTGCCAAAGAACTTGTGCTACCTAATATTAGTAAACAAGTTAAAATTATTGTTTTTAGGTTAAATTGCATATTTTTCTATATCTTGTCATATCATTATAGCCTTAAAAGAGACAGCAGGCTCTTTTCCTCCAAATCAAATAACCAAAATCCTCACCTTGAACAGGAAATTCTCTTCCCTGCTGCCAGGTAGTTTCAGTCTCGCCAATCTTTTTACAAGAATGCACCTCTGGTATAGGATAAGTCATCTGCAGTCTATATTGGCTCTTCTTGATTATTGGCATTGGATATTTACCGCATAATCCGCTACTCCCCATATAGCCCCAGAGTAATAATTCACGATGTAACTTAGCCATAAATTTAGCCACTATTAATGTAGAAGATCCAACTCCACCATTATGAAAGCTAGTTGTACCGGTAAAGGGATAAAGAGAACCTTGACATCCTCCGCACCAAAACATCGTATCATTTGAGAGGTTACCAGAACTAGAGCTCACACAATCAGCAATGCAGGCACTTTGTGCTGCAATACTTCCAAATAATAAACTCTCTGGATTTAATATAGCAGCCTTGTTATCATCGCCCCATAATGGATCAAATTCAGTTAAATATGCTATGTCAACTTGCGTACTCTCTAAACAAGCAAAATCAAGTAGCAGCTCAAGCCAGTAAATAACTGGATAGATATACCAGTGGACATGATAAAAACTGCTGCCCTCTATATCATCCTTAACACCTTTTTGCATGCTGCTGCCAAGACTTACTCCTCCAAGGCTTACCATACACATTGGTGATTTAGTAACATCTACAAGTCTTACCGGCTCCCAAAACCCAATTGGAATTCCAGGCACCGGTACAGGCACACCAGGTCTTGGGCAAAAACAAATGATTTGTCTTGGATCATTAGTATCAGCCATAGAACTTGATACAATTTTTACTCCTCCGATAGTAATTGGAAATAAACATTTCCAGCAAACATCATTGATTGGATTTACAAACCTTCCTACGCAGCCAATTGATGCATAACTATAATTACCAAGCAAAATAATTATAATAAACATTATTAACTTCATTATTACTTGTATATTTCAGAAGTTATTAAATCTGTATTTGCTTGACAACCTACCTTTGGTTGCTCTGCTATCATATTATTTTTCTCACCTGCTATTAAATACACTACTTCTCCACTAGGCTTTACTATTGCTTGCACCCTACCTTGTAATACCTGATCTATTATCTTTTCTAAATTTTTCTTTGCTTCTGGTAATTGCCACTTCTTCATAGATTACCTCCGGATTTTATCAGTTGTTATTCACACCTTAATTTTTACTCAAATACTATAACATTTCAATTAATCTTGATTTCGCTAATTTTAAGTAATTTGCCTTCCTGCTGGGCAATAGCTGGCACTGCTTTTATTTTAAAACGAGTAGTAAGCACGCCCCCTTGATCAAAAAATATTTGCTTGTTTAATTCTTGCCCAAGCTCTATAAGATTTCCTTTAGTAAGTACTAATCTTCCTATTTGTGATTTAGACCACTTAACCTGCTGCTCATCATCTCCATCAATAAATATTAATGGTTCTCCCCAGCTTACTTTTTCTAAAGGATTGACACTTGTGCCAGCTTTTACTATGACATTTCCTGCTTGATCTTTTATATCTGTCTTTTGTATAAAGCTCGGATCATAGTGCCAATTTCGGTTTATGCTTGTTTTTGCTAAAGCTAAGATAGCAGTTGGTCTAGAGATTTTTTGCTGTACTTTATTTTTAAATTCTTCCTGCATTTTCTCTAAATCGCCATTGTGTTTTACAGTTTGAAGTTTAGCCATAATGACCTCTAATAATGACTCTTCAATAATTGGAAATACATGACCTATTACCCCATAATCTTTAATTTTTACTTTAGCATTCCTATCTGTCACTGTACTAATTGCATTAACATTACTTACCTGTAATATAACTAAAAATAGAATAATATAACTGATGGCAATAATTTTTAGATCTAAATACCCCAAATCATATTTTCCCATAAAACTTTAAACCAAGCCTCTCTAGTCCAGTATATTATTGATGGCATCTGTAACGCTCATTCCTGCAATCATTCTATCTTCTAAAGCCCTATAATCCCTAGCATTAGTAGAGGTCAGCATTAGAGTAAATGGATCTAACATTAATCTTGCTACAACTCCATGGACATTAGGCCCATAAATCGCTGCTTCACTATAATGCGGTGGATTTGAATGAATTGATTGCAGTAAATTTAGCTTCCAATCCTCGTCGACAAAACCTGCAAGTTTGGGGTTTGCTCTCATTGCTTTAAAGCTCTCAGGATTTTGCTTAAGAATAACTTTATGTGATGAGTTCTCAAAAGCTTTTTCAGCAGCTGATCCTGCTTCCCTGAAGTAATCAGTTAATTGCTGAGTAGCAAGGGTTATTGAGCCGTTATATTTTCTTGCAATTCTACCTGCTTCTTCAATAAATTCTCCAGATCTCTTGCCAGATAGTAATTTCCATGCTTCATCAATCATGATTAAAAAGGGACGCTTCCTATCACCTTTAACCATTGCTTGGTTAATATGAACAATCATGATTTGTACAATTACTGCAAGTAGTGCCGGGCTACTACGAAGATGATCAGTTTCAATTACTACTATATCTGAATTTAGTGATAATTTTGCCTTACCACTAAAAAACTTGCCATATTGCCCATCACGGGTAAATGGAAATAGCATATTACCAAGTTCTTGCGAGTAAGACTCTTCTCTTTTAAGCAACCAATCTGCTATGTCAGTTATCTCAGCTCTTGCTCCTTTTGCTTGCCAAACAGCTATTAAGGCTTTTTGCAGCATTGGTTGCTGCAAATCATTAGTACCATACTGAGGAGCTGCCATGGTTGCTAGAATTGATGGAAAACTTGCTAGAAAATCTGCTTGTGCTTCAATTGAGTCTTCGCTGCCGCCTGCTGGAATTTCTGAGAATGGATTAATTGATATCGGATTTTTCACATCAAATTCAATATAATTACCACCTAATAACAAACAAGTTCTTTTAAATGATCTACCATAATCAAGAACAAATACTTTGCCGCCAGTGCCTAAGACCGATAGCATTAGTTCTTGCATAAATACTGATTTACCGGATCCTGGTACTCCTGCTATACAAAGATTAAAATTTTCATTTGGAGCTGCAGATGCACTATATAAATTTGAGCCAATTAATGCTGAACCAAAGGGAGACCAATACATTATCTGTCCTCTTCTACCGGTAAGCAGCATACCAGGAGAGCTTAAATCCCCTTTCCACTCACCAATGATAGGCAGTAACACCTTACTTTCTGAGGCAATAGTCCTTATGCCTCTACCAAGATTTGATAATGCTATGCCAACTCCCCGAGTCTTTTTATTAAATATATTATTGAATCTATTAAACTTACCCATTAAAGAATTTGGTGCTGCTTCAACTAACTGCATCGGCAAACTAGCAAGCACTACTGCTAAATGATCATATTTACAAGGGACAAAATACCAGCCACTTCGACGAAGCTGTGAGCAAAACTGTGATGCAGACCCTTTGGCTTTGTTCTTCTTATCCCACATAATGACATTTAAGTGGATATTTACTACTCTATCACCATTTTGTAAGCACGCTACTGCTCCTGCTAAATCTTTTGCCTCTAGCTGCAGGTTAGGAAAAAACTTACCCATACCGGCATTAATATTTCTCTCTAAAGCTTCTCTTTTGGTAATAGCAGATGTTTTAGCCACTAACTGATTTGGTATAATCTGCAAACCAAAATGAATCAGAAAATTTGATCTAATATATTCATCTCGTCTTAGCTCGTTACCTAAAAATAAATCCATGGCTGATAATCGCCACTCTGCAGGTCTTTTACCTGCCTCTAGAGCAATAAATATTTGATTGCCATTAAGAGCAACATAATCTTCCTTTTCATATAAAGAAAAATTACCAGGTAAAATCTGCTCAGATAATATTTCATAAGGATTAAGTTCAGGATGCTCTTCTTCCCTCCAACCAAATATTAAACGCACAAATTTTAATAGCAATGTTGCCTCAACATTATAAGTAGTAAGACCAATTGATTTAAGTGTATCTTGCAGTACTTCTCTTCTTCGTATCATCTCATTAATATCAATCGTCAGCGTTGGAATAGTAACTGAAATTAATAACACGACATCTTTGATATTTCCTTCTTCCTTTGCTTTTTGCTCTAAAAATTTTGTTCTTCTATTGCTAAGCTCAGCAAAGATGCTGCCCTTTCTATGTAATTGCCAGTTATCTAGATATTCTCTTATGTGATCAGAGCCAATCATCAATATTTGAAAACTACTTCCTGCCGGTAAATTTTCATCACTTTTAAGAAATTCTGCTATCTCCCCTTGTGCTTGCAAACTTGCTCCAACTAGTGGCCAGCCAAGAAGTATAAACCCCACTGATCCACGATTAAAGAATAATCCACTATCCTTATCATATGATTCATAAACAAAATGTTTTGCAAGTCTTTCCCGAGCAAAATCTTTATCGATACTCATTGCTCTGCTTATTATAATTAGGGTCAAATACACCAAAATCTGCCATTTTATTTACTTCATATAATGATTTACATTTTAGCCCTTGAGACACAGGACAGTCAAAATCATTTCTATATGGCATTAATTTACAACTAGCAATATTCATACTTATTAATATTAACCATAAAATTTTAACTAGCTGATTACTCATATTTACACTTAATCTCAAATATTATTAAAATTATCAATAATTACTTTGTTGCACTGACTGTTCCAACTGATCATAATCATTATCTTGGATAAATTTCTCTTGCAATTTAGTTTTTGCCTTAGTAAAACTTGTCACTTTATGCCCAGAATAATTTTGATAATTATTATAATTTGTGCTATTTTGTGAATAATCAGTAGTAGTTGCTGGTAGTAATCTATCTACTTTAGTGGCCTCTTTATTATCTCTTAAATCAAAACCTTTTCTAAATACTACATCTATTACTCTACCTGAAGCGACAACAATTACTGGACTCATGCTTTCTGCTCGTTTAATTGCAAAATCAGCAAGCTTTTCTAAAGCATTACCAGTGCCAGAATAAGCTCCAGCTTTTAATGCACCTTGCGGCTTTAAAGCATTTTGCTGACCAGTAATTGGAGATATTGGCAATACACCATTAGTTGCCTGGTTCTGGAAAAATTGTGCTATCCCGCCAAGTACGCCATTAAGTGCCGCCATTCTCGCAACTTCAGAGGATTTATCCACTACAATACCCTTAATGCCAGGCCTACCATCCTCTCCTATTAACCAGCCTTCTACTTTTTTCTCTATAATTTCTCCATTACGATTTAACAATGATAAAGTCTCCAACCGACATTTAGCCCGTTCTGAGGAAATATCCCCGTTGCAAGAACCAATTAAAATTGCTTCTTTGATTTGCTCCGTTTTATATCCTTTAGAAAAAATAGCTGTATCAACAAGCCTTACCATTATAGGCTCAGGAGATGCTGAGTTATTAGTGCCAGTTCCAACTACCACTCCAGTAAGCAGCACACCTCTTGCAAAGCTGCCAGTAGTAATATAATCTTTAACGTTTTTTTTGGGCTTCAAGTCAGCTCTTTTTACATAACCAAGTAATCTTTTTACTGGAGCAGTAGGAGCAGAAGCAATGCTTTGCTCGAGGTTATTATCTAATAAATCTTCTATCTTGTGATTGTTATTAAAATCATTACCATCATATAATATGGTTTCTTTAAGAGGATTCTCTAATGATTCTAATTTTTGACTAAAATCATCAATTTTAGTTTTAGTTTCTAAATATTTATTCTCTATTAGCTTTTCCAAATGATTCTGCATGTTTTTGACTTCATTTAATATTTCTGCAGTCCATTTTGCCCTTGGATCTATGGCCTTTTCTATTCCAAATATTTCCCTTGATTGTCTATCTTCTTGTAAACCTCGGGAAGTTTTGACCTCATTTTCGGCAAATCCATAAAATACCAAAACCATTATCACGCCTATGCAAGCTAAAGTTACTAAAGGTCTGTTTTTAATTATTTCTATGAGTTCTGATAATCTTTTACTAAATGTAGATGGTAATTTATGATCCTCTACTGTATTTTGTAATTCTTCCTGCTTATTGAACTCTTGATCCATTGCTTTTAATCAATATCCTAATTATCTAACTGATTTTCATCCCACTAGAGACCCACTCTAAATAAAACCCTAAAATAATACCAATGGCTACAATTGCTCCGGCAAGTCTTAAATTACCCCTGACCACTGCCCAGATTGATGATAAAATCGTTGCTCCTGATATCCCGATAGTTTTAAGTTTACCGGTAGAGAGTCCATCAATGCGATCTAACTGTCCTTCTAATGTTTCTCCTAAAGCAACTTCAGATAGTATTACATTTACACAAAAAATTAATAATACCGGCAATAAAGGATATATTATCCTTAAAGACTGTTTATTCTTTTCTTTTTCTATTACATCTTTGTTTTTTACATTCATGATGCTTCTCTTCTTTGTTATTAGTTAACTTTATTACTTCTTTTCCTAAATCAAACTTCATAAGTCTAATTGGTGTTGGTTTAGTTTTAGTAAAATTCAGCATTAAATCTTGGATCGTGCCATTTTTCCCAATTAGGGTTAGGTAAAGCTTAGATTGATCTTGCTGTGGCAAAATAAATAAACATCCTGAATTATGTACTACTATTTCTGCAGCTTCCTGCGGATGAATAAAGATATCATTGATCTTTTCTCCTTCGATATTAATCCTAGTTGGAGCATCTTTTGCTATTTGCAGCTCTAACAAAGAATCAGCATGTAACATGTAGTTTATTCCATAAGCATTACTACTAAAGCTTGCAAGCATTATGCCAACAAAAACTACTAAGATCTGCAACTCTGACTTTAAACTTTTCATTGCTTATTTGCCTCTTCTTCCTTAATACCTGTAAGTAATAATAAATGATTTGCTCCTCGCTTGTAGGTTAACAAATAAGTTTTATCAGCTGCGACATGCTTATTCTCGGAAAACCAATAACGCAATGTTCCGTTAATTAATACTCCATCCCCAATGACTTTTACTTTTTTAGGAAAAAATACCGATGAAATATTAGAGCCTTTAACAAAATCTAAATGTTCCTTAAAAAATTTATCCAATTGCTCTGTATTACTAGATACCACCTTCATATCTGCTATTTGCCTCTCTACTTCTTCTGCTGAAGTAGTAAATAATTCTTTCATTACAAAAACTGCCCATTCTTTAAGATATGTCTCATGATAGCTCTTGGATGATACTATCATCCGACGATCTGGCTCTATTGCCGGAATTAATAACCATTTTTCTTCCGTGCTAACTGTTTTCATCATTCCAAGTAGACTTGTAACTGCAAGCAGCAATGTGATCAGCAATAATCTCTTATTATATTTAACAAGTTCTTGTATGGAGCTTTGCTTAAATAAATGATCCATTACTTACCTACCTTTTTACCAAGTAGATTAGGATAAGAAGTAGGAGCATATAGCCATTTCTTAGCTACTAAATAACTCTTAAGTATAAAATATTCTGATATTTTCTTAAACTTTTTAAATGTATAGCAAAGTACAATACCAGCTATAATGCATATCATCCCAAGCTTAGCATGTCCGCTATTTAGTAACACTATCCCAGGTACTATACCAAGTAATATAACAAACCACTCATCTAAGCTTAAGGCCATATATTTTAGGGGAGTAGATAGTGACCAATATAATCTTTGATTAGCACAATTATTATTCATATTAATTAAGTGATATTTCCATTAATAGATCAGTTCTCTAGTGTGATGACATTAACATCCTAATTTTTACATTGCCAGTGGAGTTTTAAACCATAATAAAAAAAACTGTAATTCATCTAAAACTGTGGATATCTGGAGATAGAATCTATAGCTCTATCCATGAATTTGTTGATAACTGGCAGTAATTTTGCTAATATTAACGAAATAAATTATTGGTGAGTTGTGTATGTTTAGAAATGATGTAGAGTTAAAACTAGAATGTTTAAAACTTGCTATCCAGTCTTGCTGTAGTTATGATGCTGTGGATCTTGCAAAACAATATTATCATTTCCTTATAGAAAATAATGAAAATGTACCAATTAATGAAAATGTACCAATTCAATTTTCTATCAATAAAGTAAGTTTAAATTAGGTCTATTATTAATTTTACTTAAAAGATTCTGATCCTAACAAATCTATAATTTCCTGTACACCATCAATTTCTTGATGACTTTGATAATAAGCAATTATTTCTTCTTTTTTATTCGGTTCAAGCTGTTCATTATATAAAGGCATACTATATTTATCTAACATCTTGTAAATATATGGATGTAAAATTTCCTGGTTTTCATCTACATAATATAATACCCTATGTAATAATAGATTTTGAACAATATCATACAGTTTCATATCTTCAAATTGCTTTACAAGATTTACGTAGTTATAACTGCCAAATGATTCTACTAAGTCCGGTAATTTACTATCAATAAATGTATTAAATTTGTTCGGCATTATTGCTATTAATTCATTAATATTGTTCATTATATTAAAGTCATAACCATTACCATGATCCTTTTTACACATCATATCGAAAATATGTACCTTAGAATTTGGATTATCATTTAAAGTCCTGACCAAAAAAGCATATTGATCAATATCAACAGGAGGGTATGTATTTTTGCTAGGTACAATAAATTCAAACTCATTACTCATAGGATTTAGTGATACTAATTCTTTAAATACATGACGTATTTTACATTTAACAGGAGTAGTATTTCTGGTCATGTATTCAATTTGTTGATTATTGTGTATACTAGTGATTTTTGGAGAGATCACGTATGGCAACAGTAGAAGTAAAATGTCGATTTTGTAATCAACTGGATTATGTAAAAAAACATGGTAAGGATAGTATGCAGCATCAGCGTTATCGTTGTCAGCAGTGTAACAAAACTTTTCAGCTTGATTACATTTATCGTGCTTGTAGACCTGGCATCAAAGAACAAATAGTTGATCTTGCTATGAATAATGCAGGTATCCGTGACACGGCTAGAGCTTTACATATCAGCATCAATGCTGTTGTACGTGCTTTAAAAACTCTCCCCACGCTGTGTCACAACCATGCAACTCAATAAACTGAAAATGTTGTTTATCTGTGAGGTTGATGAAATGTGGTCATTTGTCAGAGGCAAAAAACTACAACGCTGGCTGTGGTATGCCTGGGAACCGGACCTCAAGTGTATCATAGCTCATGCCTTTGGTGATAGAAGTACAGATACTCTAAATATCCTACTGAAAAGAATGGAAAATTTTAAAATTGCATTCTGGTGCACAGACAATTTCAGTGCCTATAATGTCTTACCAAATGAACAGCACATTGTTGGAAAAATATATACTCAGCGTATTGAAAGAGAGAATTTAACACTACGCAATAGACTAAAAAGATTAAATCGTAAAACACTAGGTTACTCAAAATCTGCTGAAATGCATGACAAAGTTATCGGAACATTTATTGAGAAACAATATTATGTTTAAAGACTAATCAACAAATTGAATACATGACCGTATTTCTTGGTATGCTATAAGGCCATAGTTTGGTTCCTTCTTCTAATCCTGCTTCTATATTATTGCCATGTAAATTAACCCAAGATATATTAGTATTATCAACAACATCAATAAGATATTGATATCCTGCATATTCAATCATATTTCCGTGAAGATGAATACCAGTGACTTGACTATATGGCAAGCCATCTGCTAGATATCTAGCACCATCAGTTCCTATACCATTATTGCACAAATCGATAAAAAGAATCTTAGAATTTTGTAAGATTTTAGATAAATATCTAGCTCCTTCAGCTTCTATATCATTCCATGCAAGATCAATATACATAATATCACTATTTTTAAGTACTGGTACTAAATATTTCATACCTTCATCTCCTATGTAATTTAGACGAAGATCCAGATCTAAAACTTTAACCTCTCTTAAAAATTCAGCTAAATACTTAACACCTGTAGTTCTTATTTTTTCTGCATGTACATTTAATTTGGCAATTTGACTATTTTTAAATGCTTGAACTAAATGTTGAATACCATTAAGTTGCATAATATGATTGTAAGACATTTTAAGCTCACTAATTTTAGTATTTTTGAAAGCTTGGGCCAGATATTGAGCATCATCGGCTTCTAAGTTTTGACTATCAAGTGTAAGCTCAGCAATTGCAATATTTTGAAAGGTTTTATTTAGATATTGAGCACCCTTAATGCCTATTTTATTATTATGGATAGTAATATGAATATTCTTAATATCACAATATGATCTTTGAGATATATACTTATTAACATCACCATCTTCTGTGTAATGGATATCAAGATAAAGAGATCTCATTTTAGTATTACTCAGCATCTCATTTAAGTATTGTGCTGCATCGCTTCCAATTTTATTTTCACTCAAATCAAGTTCAGTAATTTGCGTATCTTTTAGAGATTCAGTAAGATACTTTACACCTTCATCCATTATATTGTTATTTTTAAGATTAAGTGTGGTAATTTGGGTGTCTCTCAAAACTTGAGTTAAATACTTAAGACCATTACATCCTATGTTATTATTACTAAGATCAAGTCTAGCAATTTGAGTCCCTTTTAGAGCTTGAGCTAGAGATTTAACATCGCCTTCTCCTATATTACTAAGAGATAAACTTTGATTATCTTTTAAGTTATCAATCATTGTTTTATATGGCATATATATATCCTCCTAGCTATATAAGTTTACTATGTTTATTATTGTTGAACTGTAGAGATCATTTCATTAATGGCTTTTTGCATATATTCTCGAGCAGTATCAGTGGCAAGTCTAGTATAAATTGCCGTTGATCTTGGATCTCTATGATTTAGGAGTTGGCCTATTACATATTGATTTGCTCCAGTCATTGCCATCCAACTTGGTATTGTTCTCCTTAAATCATGTATCCTTAAATTTTCTATTCCTGCTTTTTTACAAATCCTCTTCCATGCTTTCTTTGGTTCTTGCAGGTGACCATTACTGCTACTCTCACTTGGAAATACCCAAATGCTATTAGATTGCTCTTTCCTAGCTTTTAATATTTCTATTGCCTGATCTAATAAAGGTAAACGGTGGGGATCACCATTCTTAGTTTCTGGAAGATACAATTGTTTGTCAGTAAAACTTACTTGCTCCCATTTCATAGTAAGTAAATTATCCTTACGAACTGATGTATACAAAGCTATTAAGAAAAAATCCTTCATTACTTGGTTTCCCTCACCTGCTATTGCCATAAAAAACTGTGGTATTTCTTCCCTAGTTAAATACCTATCTCTAGATTGTTCCTTATGCTTCTTTATGCCAATAACTGGATTTACTGTTAATAATTCCCATTCGATTGCTTTACTAAATACAGGACTTAAAACTTCAAGAAATCTATTAGCTCCATATTTACCAGTTTTAGTTAAATTATTAAATAATTCTTGAATATCTGTTTTGTGAATAGTAGATATTTTTCTAGAATATAAATGCTTTGCATATCTATCTACAGAAGCAGCATAATCTTTCCATCTTTTATTATTAATTTTACTATATTCATTAATATATTTGTCATAAAACTCCTTAAAGGTAGGCTCCTTAGCTAATCTAGCTCTTTCTTCTACAGGATTATAGCCTTTGGCGATCTCACCCTTTAATTCAGATGCTCTTGTTCTTGCTTCAGTAATAGATAGCTCTGGAAAACGCCCTATCTTGATTTTTTGGTATAATTGTTGAATTTTTTTACCAAGGTAAAATGTCTTGCTCCCACCATATGATACTATTAAGAACAATCCTTTTTCTTTAGTGTCCCTATATATATTTTGTTTTTCTGTTGGAACTTTAATCTTATTTAATGCTTCTCTAGTAAAGAATAAAGATTTTACTGACATATATACCTCCCAAGAGCATTGATTAGTTATAAGTACACTATGCTATGCTTTGGATATGATAGCAAATCATATGATGAATAATTACCAAAATTAGATAATATTTGATGGTATTAATGCTCCATATATTCTCCTGGCAGTATAAGTTGTTAGTATATGTGAATAAATATTTGACAGATAATGCAAAGTTAACTACAGTAAAATATTCCTTCATACATCAGAGAGATAGCTATGAATATAAGAATTTTAACAGGTATAGTGCAACACTATAGTCCTGCATTTTATTTTTATGAAATTGCTCAGATAATATCTAAAAAAACGAACTGTTACGTTGACATCGTAAAGGTCAGAGGTTCGATCCCTCTATCGCCCACCACCATATCTCCTAGCTTTTCTTAATCTGCTAATTTTATCTCCATACTCCGTATGCTCACTATATGCTCCTTGCATTTTGAAAAATAGTACTATAATTGCCTTGTGTGCCTCTTCTAAACTGATGTTTAAGTTGAGGTCTTATGCACACTATATGCTGCTCACATTTCACTCATGATTGTGTAATCCATGATGAAGGTGATAAAAATCCCACTATCTTCTACAATTTTGTCGGTAATTTTATCCCCCCTGAATGGAGTAATCTCTCATCTCATAATGGTAAAACATTAAGTAAAACTGCAAGGCAACTACT
Organism: Candidatus Rickettsia vulgarisii; assembly: GCA_050920655.1. GTDB lineage: Bacteria > Pseudomonadota > Alphaproteobacteria > Rickettsiales > Rickettsiaceae > Tisiphia > Tisiphia vulgarisii. The sequence goes on from CP133317.1 coordinate 1,464,845, forward strand.
ATCTCTAATAGTCTTCCGCTTGCAAATCTACTATAACGATAGTATCGACGAACTTCAGGAAACCTATCATTTCTTTGAACAACACTTAAGGGTTTGTCAACGAAGAGTAAGACAATGTCTACTCGAACTAGAACAATCTGGGTTCATCAATCTTTCTACCTCAACCATTATTAAATATGGTATCAAATGTCGTAATACTCCTGTGTGAAATTAGCAAAAGATTTCCAGCCTTATAATCATAAATCTTTAGGTAAAAACGAAAAAAATTTTAGCACTACACGAAAAAGTTTTCGTCCCAACCCGAAAGAAATTTCAGGTCAACCCGAAAAAAGTTTGGATGAGACAATATATATAGATAATAATAAAAATATATCTAATAAATCTAGATCTAGCAAATCTACATTTTTTCAAAATGAAAAAAATATATTTAATCATAATAACCAAACTCAGTTACAAGAACAACAACTTGAAACAAATTTACAATTCAAAATAACAAGCTCAACCAATGATCAACAACAAGCTGATAATACTAATTTCTCTAGTGCTAATATCACAACAGGTGCTACACGGATTAATACTACACTATAAGCAGTTATTAATAAAATCTCTAAAAAATATGACTCTACACCATCAAATAGCAATAATGCAGCAATTAATGCCGTTAATCATAAAAGCTGGTTCAAAAGAAAGAAATTAACAGATTTCCATCCATTAACCCAAGAAGAGGCTGATTTATTACAGATAAAATCAAATCGAGAATTTAATCTTACTTTTATTAACAAGCTCTTATTGAAATTAGCCGAACAATACCCAGAACACCATTTTGGTCATAAAAAAGTGTTTTTAAATTACATGGCTAAAGCTTTAGCTCATGAACTGAGAGAAACTACTCAAGCTAATTGTGAGAAGTTTCAGTTTAAATCTAGCGACTTAAACAACGCTAAAGAGCAATACCTAGATAAGATAGAAAGTAGCCTTGATACTAGCTTGCAAGCTCAGCTAAAACGTAAAATTGTTGGTAGTTTTGATCCTGATTCAGCTTATGAATTACTAAGCTCCTGCTTATTTATTGGGGTAGTAAATAATCAGTATCAAATAAAACTGCTTAAAAATATTACGCTTTCAGAAAATGCACAAGATAAAATACTACAGCAAGTACGAACGATCTATGGCAGTAGTATTGGGCAGTTACAAATCATACCATTTGCGGAGCTTGAAGCGAAGCAGAATAATACTGAAGATGAAAAACAAAATTATCTATTGCAGCTAAGCAAACAATTAAATCCTGATTCAGTATGGTACAGGGCACGGAAATTTCTTATTGAACGTTATAACCAATATATTGATTTTGGTGTATTAACTAAATTAGTAGTGGTAGAGGAAGATATAGTCAATAAAAAGGTAATCCTCAAATTAATATCAGCTTTTAATGATTATTATGTTAGGAATCGTCATATGCAAGATCTAGAAGAAGCTTTTAAGACTCAAGATTATTGCTTTGAATTAATCAAGTTTGAATATAACTAAGCTATTGTGGTAATTGATAATTTGTAATAACTACTTCATCAGATATTTTATTGTGCTCAGGCATAGAATATTTAACCTTAATAGTACTAATATTAAAATTTTTGTATAAGTTTCTAATAAAGGGAGTATTACTATTAGAAATCATTATTTTTATACCTTGATTATTGAGTTCTGTAGCAAAATCTTTAAGTCTCGTTTGCTCATTTTCATCAAAGGGTAATCTGGTATAAAACTTCTCACCTGATTTATGATAAGGAGGATCAAAATAAACAAAATCCTCTTTTTGTGGTTCAATGAAAGAGAAATCTATAGCACAAATATATGTACCAGTAAGTAAGCTGCTACATTGCTTTAGTCTAGATGCAATATCAGATTTACTATAATTTCTACCAGAGAAAGTTTGAGCTGGTTTGCCATCAATATTAATCCGGTAAATACCTTTAAATGAATATCTATTAAGATAAATAAATCTTGCAGTAATTTTTATTGGATCACTACTATCATTGTTACTTCTAACTTGATAATAATGCTCTTTAGAGTGTTTTGCTTTATGTGAGTCTAGTAATTTACTAACTGCATCAGGGTTTGTCTTAACTGCGTTATAAGACGTGACTAGCTCAAGGTTAATATCAGATAAATAGCATTGTTTAAATTTATCTCGTACATGAAAGAATAAAGCACCACCACCAAGAAATGGTTCATAGTAGTTGTTTAGTTTTTTAGGAATAAATTTAATTAATTGATCAACTATTTTTCTTTTACCACCCACCCATTGCAAGAATGGTTGTGCCTTGTTTGAGTTATTTACTGACATGAAATTATGATTAAAATATTTATACCATAAATTATAGTATAAAATAGGCTTAAATACCAGCAAAATACTGTATTACAAGAGATTTTGGTGTTTTTTATAGCATAATTAATGCTGATTTTGATTTATATGTAATGGATAAAGAGTTGAGATAATAAACAATATTAATTTAGCACTGTCTCATTTGTGCAGCTGTTTGCCTAATTGTATAAAAATCTGTCAAAAAGCTCTTAAATCCTCTGTACTTCGTAAAATTGTGGTGATATCTGTCCTTGTTGAGAGCTGTATGGTGCAGTTCTGAGTTCAGAGGCTAAGTTAAAAACAACAAAATTTTAGCACTTTAACCTCTGAGCTGTTTTCTTAACTTTAACAGCAAGGAAATGCTATGACAATTAATAATCAAAATCAACCAAAAGATAATCATAATATTACTAATCTTACTAAAACAAATTGGAATCTTCAATTATCTCCCATATCTGTCACATTAATATCATATCAGCAAGAAGAGAATATCATTAACTCGACGATCACAAATTATACTGATATAATTAAATATAAATTAGAATTACAAGAAGCAAATAATAAATTGAAAGAATCTGAGTTATTTAAAAGAGATGTGGTTCAAAATATGGTACATGGATTAAAGATTCCATGTAATGGGATTTTTTCATTAGTAACAGCTCTTTATGAAATAGAAGATAATCCTGAAAAAAGGATTATTTAGCTAGTGTGGTAAGTTGTGCTGAAGAATTACTGGATTATTATAACAATATACTTAGTTATCTACAGAATAATTCTGGATTAGCTCCTATAGTTTTAAATAAGTTTGATCCAAAACAGTTGGTAAATAAGATTATTGATAAAGCGATGCCAATAGCTCAACGTAAGGGATTAAATTTATCTTGTAATTTTCAGTATGATTTAACAAATGCTATAATTAGTGATACTTATCGAATAGGGGCAATGTTAGAGCAGTTAATAGATAATGCTATTAAATTTACTAAAGAAGGCAAAGTTGTGGTAACAGTGAACATGTTTGCTATTAGTCCAGCCGTTTCAGAATTAGAACAACAACACAGAGAAATGGTATGCCAATTTATGGTGCATGATAGTGGTATTGGTATGTCTAAAGAAATCAGGCAACATCTTCATGAAAAGATTGATAAATTTGATGTTGCTATGCAATATCATGGACTTGGATCAGGATTAAGTTTTGTCAAGCGTCTAATTGGTGAGTTAAATGGAGAGATTGAAGTAACAAGTGAAAAAGGTAAAAGTACTACTATTGTCTGTAATATACCAATTAAGTTACCTCTTCTTGATGATCTGATTTATGATACATAATGTTGATATTGATAAGGTTTTGATGATTATGTATTAATTAATAATGATGATTTTCTTGATTATTGTGCTTCACTTGCTACACTTAAATAAAATTATAGTAGGGATGGATATATGGCAAGAAGTCAAGAAAATCATCAAAAAACTATAGGTCCTATTATAGCAAAGCTAAATTTACCTAAAGGTATAGATCTTGAGCTAGGAAAAGTAAAAATGAACGATCTATCAAATTGCCGATACAGCAAAAGACTATTAACTAAGCTCCTATTCACAAGTAAGATTTCTAAGAAGAAAGTTGATCTTAATAAAATTAAAAAAGCAATTTATTTTGCTAAAAAGTATCATGGTAGGCAAAAGCGAGAAACAGGAGAATTTTATTACTCACATCCTTTAGAAGTAGCATATATGATTTCTGATTATTTATTTAGAACAGATATTATAGTAACTAGCATTGCATGATTGTATTGAAGATACGTTACTTACTAAAGAAATGATTATACAAGAATTTGGCCATAAGATTGCTAATCAAGTTGAAGATTTAACACGAGTTAAAAAGGATAAAAAAATAAGTGCAGCAGAAATGGTTAAAATATTGTATCAGCAGCAGAAACAAGAATTGCTATTAATTAAATTATTTGATCGATTACATAATATACAAACAGTAGGAGCTAAACCTCCTAAGAAAGGAAGAAAAATAATTTTAGAAACTCTACAGGTCTTCTTAACTGTTGCTACTTATCTTAAAATACCAAATGTTACAGGACAATTACACACACATTGTTTAAATATAATTGCAAATTATAAAAAATTAAATTTATATAATAATGCAGTATAATTTATCCCTCTTACTCACGCATCACAATATAGGACTAAACAGTTAAGTTAATATTATCAGGAATGATACTCCTCGTAGCTCTGCTGCGAGGAGTATCATTTTATAATTGATGTTATTTGTTATCATCAATTGCTATAAAAAAAACTATCATTATGTTAGAGCTATCTACCTGCTACTCTTATAAAGGTAGACAAAACATTCTAAATATTTTATCTTTGTTATTCCAATTCTAGTCCGTGGTAGAATTGAACATTGAGTAATGAATATTTTTTCTGAGACTACACTTGATGCAAGCAGACAATGGACACTGTAGTTTAATAAAGGCTTTAGAAAATCATGAAGTTAACATCCCAGTATTTTAAGTAACTTAAAAAACTAATACTAGCTCTGATAGGTGTACAATATTTAAGGAGGTCATATGCCATATAACTCAAGACCTAAAAATATATCTGATAATCAAAATATAAATTTTAGAACAAATTTGAAACCACTTTACCAGAATGACAACAAAAAAGCACAAAAGAGAAAAATAGATGACATTATAGATATTCAAGATAAAGAAAATGTCGAAGTAAAAAGATTACGACGAGATGAATCAGACAGTGGTTTAGATGAAGTTACCAATTCTTCTGAAGTTAATGATCAGATGACTCAAAGTATAAACATTGATAAAGCAAAAAGTAAATTTGCTCAAAGTATAGCACCTAGTTCTAAATCTTTAGAATTTAAAAGTTTTTTAAATTCATCAGAAGGCAGCGATATGTTTAATATTCTGTATAAAAATCAAGTTCATCGCAATATTTCTAGTATTTTAAATGGAGCAGGAGCTAAAGCCCAACAATCTTTTAAGGATCTTTATAATCTTTGGTTTGATGAGAAAGGAAAGAAAACAAAATACTTACAAACTTTAGAAGATAACGGAGTAAATCTATCTAATATTTCTAGTGTTTTAAATGGAACAGGAGCTAAAGCTAAACAAGCTTTTGAGGATCTTTATAATCTTTGGTTTGATGAGAATGGAGAGAAAACAAAATATTTACAAACTTTAAGAGACAACGGAGTAAATTTATCTAATATTTCTGGTATTTTACATAAAGTAGGAGCTAAAGTTAAACAAGCTTTTGAGAATCTTTATAGTCTTTGGTTTGATGAGAAAGGAGAGAAAACAAAATATTTACAAACTTTAGAAGACAACGGAGTAAATCTATCTAATATTTCTAGCATTTTATGTGGAGCGGGAGCTAAAGCTAAAAAATCTTTTGAAGATCTTTATAGTCTTTGGTTTGATGAGAAAGGAGAGAAAACAAAATATTTACAAACTTTAGAAGACAATGAAGTAAATCTATCTAATATTTCTAGCATTTTAAATGGAACAGGAGCTAAAGCCCAACAATCTTTTAAGGATCTTTATAATCTTTGGTTTGATGAGAATGGAGAGAAAACAAAATATTTACAAACTCTGGAAAAAAATGAAGTAATTTTACCTAATATATCTAGTATTTTAAGTGGAGCAAGAGCTAAAGCTAAACAATCTTTTGAGGATCTTTATAATCTTTGGTTTGATGAGAAAGGAGAGAAAACAAAATATTTACAAACTTTAGAAGACAACGAAGTAAATCTATCTAATATTTCTGGCATTTTATGTGGAGCAGGAGCTAAAGCCAAACAAGCTTTTGAGAATCTTTATAATCTTTGGTTTGATGAGAAAGGAGAGAAAACAAAATATTTACAAACTTTAGAAGACAACGGAGTAAATCTATATACTATATCTAGTATATTACATGAAACAGGAGTTAAAGCTAAACAAACTTTTAAAGATTTGTATGATCTTTGGTTTGATGAGAATGGAAAGAAAACAAAATATTTACAAACTTTGGAACAAAACAAAGTAAAACTCTCTAATATATCTAGTATTTTAAGTGGAACAGGAGCTAAAGCTAAACAAACTTTTAAAAATTTGTATGATCTTTGGTTTGATAATGAAGGAAATCCAACAAAATATTTAGAAGATTTCACTAACGCAGGCTTTAAGATAAGTAATCTATCAGGTAGTTTAAGTGGAGCAAGAATTAAAGTTTATTCTGCTGTAAAAGAGTTTCATGAAGTTTGCTTTGATAGAGAAGGAAATCCAACAAAATATTTAGAAGATTTCACTAACGCAGGCTTTAAGATGAGTAGTTTATCTTGTGCATTCTGTGCATCAGGAACTAACACTGCGTCTATTTTAAAAAAATTCCATAATATTTGTTTTGATAGCGAAGGCAATCCAACAAAATATTTAAGTGATTTTACTAAACCAGAGATAAATTTTAGACCGAGTGATTTATGCAGTATTCTGAGTCAAGCAGCAGATAGTTTAGAAGAATTCCATAATATTTGTTTTGATAGCGAAGGCAATCCAACAAAATATTTACGTAATTTTATTAAGGCAGAATTTACACCAAATCTTTTATCTAGAGTGTTACATGGAGCAGGAGATAATGTTTGTTCTGCTTTAAAAAAGTTTCATAAAATTTGCTTTGACAAAAAAGGCAAGAAAACCAAATATTTAGAGGATTTCACTGACACAGGTTTTACTCTGTGTAATTTGTCCTACATATTATCTTGGTCAGGAACTAACGCTGCTCCTATTTTACAAGATTTTCATATACTTTGTTTCCATGAAAAAAAAGAATATTTAAGTCATTTTTTAGCTAAAAAAGAAATTTTTGATCTAGATAAAGTATCTAATAAGTTATTAAAAGGAGCAGGAACCAAAACTTGTTCTATTTTTAAAATAGTGCATGATCTTTGTTTTGATGAAACAGGTAAAAAAACAAAATATTTAGATTCCCTTATCACAAAATATACAAATGATGGGATAGTGGATTTCAATAAGATATTCGATTCATTAAGTGAAGAATGTAAAAAATTTAGAAAAGCTCCTGCTGATTCTTTAAATTTTCAACATCGAGATATTGGTGGAGTAATTTGTCAAGAATCTGAAGGAATAGATCTAGAATCTATTGATTATAATATTCAATTAATGATGAAAACAGGGTTAAAAATTAATGCAATTCTTGATACAGTAAGTGTTAAGAAAGCTATATGTCATAATAATCAATATTTAAGTATTTTACTAATTAAAGGAACTAGTAGTGATCATGCTGTAGTTATTTTTAAGAATCATGATATCGTATCCATGGTCGATCCATTAGGTATAGAATCAGAATTTAGTAGTAGTTTAGAAGAAATAAGGAAGGATCTTATAGCTTCAGGAGTTAAATCTGTAAATATTATTTATTCTGATTTGCAACAAGTTGATTCTGGAATATGTGCAGATATATCGCTAATTCTAATTAAGAACATAGCAAATAGGTTACCAGATATGAGATCAGCTAAAGATATAGTAGAGATTATTGACAGTATAAGAACAGAGTATAACAATACAGAGTTAAAAGTGCAGGTAAAATCTCTTGATTTAAGAATAACGTCAAAAATAGATATTTTAATAAATGGTTGTTTACAAGAAGAACAAGATCAAAGTACCCATTACTATAACCATGAGCTGACTTTACAACAAGATAATATTGATGCATATTCATCAGAGTTAATAGGTGATACTTCTTTATCTGAGATTATCATATAGATCATATGTATCACTTGTGGGATTCACAGACATCGTTTCAACATTTTTGTTGCTAAATTCTTATTGTACCCATGGATTAACATCTCCTCTTTAGAAGGATCATATTTTTCACTAACTTCTTCATGGAGTGGAGTTTGATAAATCAATTCTATATATTTTTCATTTGGAGTTTTACCGCCTAAAGAGCTATGTGGTCTGTTCCAATTATAATAATGTTCCCAATATCCTAATTCCTCAATAAGGGGTTCTGACTACAACTATTAGTTATAATTTTAAACTGTTTTTAATTTTCAATAGTTGTGGGGTTCTGACGTTTACAATAGCATTCGGTTAAGAAATGATAGAATGGTGATAATAACTTGTGATAGAATAACCTCTAGGCCTTCAGTTAAGGAACTTTCGCTGTGACGCAAAATAGCTATGAACATTTCTTGTCGTCCGGTATATACATTAAAAGCTTCAACTTGAAGATCATAAGGTGCTTGTCTGATATCAATAATAAAGCCATTAACTTCTATAAGCCAAGCCATTGGATGGTCAATCATTCTACTTGGCAGCGTCCAAGTAGTAGGATAAGCAGAGCACATTACTGCACTCCACTCTTCCAACAAACTGCTTCAGAAGGTTCTATTTTAACCACGTTAAAACCTAGTTTTGTTGCCTGTTTCTGCAGATTTTTTATCATTATTTCTTGGTATTTTTTTTATAAGTCTCCATTCCTTGTTCGACGTAGTCTTGACCATATTTTAACAGCATATAAAACATACATGCCAACTTCCTTGCTGTAGCAGTAATACTGAAGTTTTGACAAAAATATAACAGAGAAGCAATGCTACTCTAGTATTACCTTCTATAATTAGTATTAATTAGGCTTTTAGTATATTAATATATATTGTTCAAAACCCCGTTAAATTACTATCAAAGTTTTATACTAATTCTATAGTATATTAGATATATTGTATGTCAATAATTGTATCTTTTTAACATCACTTTTTATATGTGGGTCTCTAATGCTGCTAATTTATTTACATCTCTCTCACCAGCAATAATTGCTTTTATTATATTCATGCCTGTTACGCCTGTTATATTGCTAATCACATGATGTAATTGGATGTTCATCTCATTAAGTGCTTTCTGCATACGGCTTACATGGGTTACAGCATTCTTTGTTAATCTGTTTCTTTGTCTAGTAAGAACTCTTAATTCACATATTTGATCTTTTGGACGAAATGACCCGCTTAGTAATCCATAGCTATGAAATTGTTGTAACCACTGGCAATCTTGCACGTCCGTTTTGCGTCCGGGTACGTTTTTCACATGCCGGGCATTCACTAATATAACTTCAAAGCCACTAGTCTCTAAAATCTGAAATACTGGAATCCAGTATACCCCCGTTGATTCCATAGCTATTGTCTTTACCCCACATTTTTTTAACCAATCTGCCATTTCTCTTAAATCACTGGTAAAGGCGGCAAATTTCCGCACATTCTTTTCATCCCTATCAGTTGGTACACAAACGTAATGCTCTCTAGAACCAATATCAATACCAGCTGCATCAGGATTGATTACAGATAATTTTTGCTTATTATTTTTATTTGTCATAAAACCTCCTACATTTACATTAATTAAACCGAGTTAATGTAAAATTGGAGTATTTAGTGAAAAAATTAATCTCTTAAACGAGGTCTCTTATCTGCCATAAACACATAATGCCATCAATGATATTACCAATAGCTCCAAAACCCATGCTCCTTTACGGGCTGCTTTCGCTGCACCATTGAAAACACCGATTATAGCTCTTTAACCAACTCGGGCTAACTGCAACTTTAACATAGAATGCTCCCAAACACCATATCTTGAGGTTGATAGCTCATTACCAACAGTTTGTTTATGTTTTTACATAATGCACTGCATTTTGTTTGGTACTCTTTTCGTCGTGTCGGCTGATGAGCATTCTCAACACGATCATGCAACAAAGCTGCTAAGAATCAAGATTATCGAAAATATTCCTACCAATTTTAGTCCATTGATCTTTGACATGGGGGTACTCTGTTAATTCATTTTTCAAAGAAACTAATGCTCCAAATAGACTATTGGTAGGTAAGTCATCAAGCTTTGCTTTAGCAATCAATCCCCCCAGTTCAATTAAGCGACGAGTACGCACTTTTCTTTCTATAATTTTAATTTTAGCTTCTTCAGTAATAATTTTAGCTTCCTTTTGTTGTAATTTTAATCTTTGTTTTATGAGATGCTCCATATAAGTATAATATTCTAAAACTTATTGCTTACATGTTATGAATGCACAATAAATTTAAGAAGTCCAACAAATTATTAAGTGGCAATAAAAAATCCTTTATATTTTTTCTGAACCAGATAATTGATACAACAAAAGACTACAAGCGATAATAAATGGATAAGAAGATTTAAGAATCCCCAGCCTACCGAACCAGCAAAATTAATATAAACGAAGATAATTGCCATTATTTTAAGTAGCAGCTGAAAAGCGACAAGGAGAGGTTATTAACCTAACTTCAGATTAGGTTAAAGCGGGTAGGTAGGCACTTAGCGTGCTTCCCCCCCCAAAGGTAGGGTCGAGTAATGGCGCGGTTGCTTTTGTTATCCCCGTTTCCATCACCCGCCTCGTCAAACGTAACGTACAGATTTCCCGTATTACGCTTTCCTGATAACTTCTTATCATTGCCTATGGCCTATCCGCTGTTATTGCTTTCAAAGGCCTGTAATATCGAATTTGGTAATCGTTATATAATCCCATTTTCTCATACAAGTCTCTCCTACTCCACCTTTCCCAACCGAAACCTTTCAATCCTCGTGATTTCATTAAATGACGTCTTACTTTCTTCTCCACCCAGTCCCTTACATATCCAAAACAACGGCTAGAGTTACCAATTCTAAAGTAATTTATCCAGCCTCGTAATATCGGGTTGATAAGCCATGTCACTCTATCAACTGGTTGCGATATATACTTACGGAATATCTCTTTTAGTTTTTCTAGCAGGGCGGTTCGTGCTCTCATCCTAGGCGTCTTCTGAATTCCAATTTTTCCTTGCTTAGTTTTCGCTCGTCTAAAATCAAATCCCAGAAAGCTAAATGTTTCACCACTCTTTAGATCAACTGTCTTTGTCTTCTCTTCGTTTAGCTCAACCTTTATTTTCAACAATTCTTGTCTTAGCCTGATATTGATCGCTCTCTCTAACCACTGCCATTTGCTATAGCCATCAATTAGTATGATTAGATCATCAGCCCATCTAACGTACTCTATGTGGTCATAACCATCTCTTAGCTTACTCACGCTCTTTGCTCTTTCTAGCATCTTATCTACTTCATTTAGGTAAATATTGCTTGAAAGAGGTGATAGTGGTCCGCCTTGAGATATGCCTCTTTTCCCACCTGCTTTGACTATTAATTTTAGTAGCTTCATAACATCTTTGTCATTTACACGCTCTGCTATCTTGTTAAATAGCTCAAGGTGAGCAATCGTGTTAAAGTAAGAGCGCAAGTCTACATCTATTACTCTTGTCTTGTCCTTAATTGCTGCTACTGTAACTTTTTCTATAGCCGCAGCTGCAGTCCGTTTAGGGCGATATCCATATGATCCAGGTTGGAAGTCAGCTTCAAATATTGGTTCTAAAATGAGCTTTAGTGCTCCTTCTACTACTCTATCTTTGATAGTTGGTATCGATAACTTCCTCATTTTATTCCCATTATCTTTAGGAATTACCTTGATCCTTCTCCTCTCGGGATAATAGGTTCTGGCTTGTAATTCTGTTTGTATGTTTTCCAGAAATTGTTCAACCCCAGCTGACTCTATCATTTCAAAGGTAACACCATCTATTCCAGGTGCCCCCTTATTGTGTTTAGCTAGCTTATAGGCTTCTCTTAGTGTTTCTTTCTTACATACATGAACATATAATCCCCAAAACCGCCATTGCTTCTCAGCTTTAGCTTTGATATATATCTTCCTTCTCAGGTCTTGTAATTCTATAGACGTTTTTATCATTCGTCTTTACCTCCCTTGTTGTTGGAATAATGTTATCAGTAGGGTGCCTTTGCTCCACAAGCATTACCCTGCTTCACTGCTAATACACACCCATCCGCCATCCTCTCATCTTCAGTTCATTTCCTAGTGTTACTAGTTATAGAATCTACCTTGCTCCAGAAGATTTCTTTCTGGAATGAGGAGGACTTCTCCAGTCACTTAATATGTCCTTATTATCATGCTGCCACTACCACCCCGCCGAAGTATTCAACTGTACCAGTTAGTTTTCAGTTGAACATATTGCCTTCACTCTACGGTCGCTAGTTCGGCCTTCGGGACTTCGCACTTTCGGGGCCACCTATGTGTTCGCTCTCGCTGCAGCCTAATAATTCGCTCTTACCCTATAGATAAGTTTGTCGATATGTTCCAACATCTTAATTTCTCGCCATGCCGCTATCCTAGCTATAGATCTCTAACTTTTAATCTAGTAGGTTTACCTCCTACTGAACATACCAGTTTCTCTGGACACACAACCGGACGAGCATATTGCTATGCATACGGCTCAAGCAATTTACTAACAGCTGCAATTAGTTGACCTCGCTTGCTATGTACTTGCCTATGACAGTTTGTATGCAATAAGCACAAATTGTTAATATGGTCAGTGCCGCCACATTTTGTAGGTCTTTTATGATGGACTTGCACATTTTCACCATTATCTATTAAATCTAAACAAACAAGACATTTACCTTCTTGTCTACGCCAAAGAATCTGTCTGGTTTTAAAGAAGTACTTTGGTTTACTAGCTTGACGTTTTTGCCAGTATTCCTTAAGTTCTGGATTATCAGGAGATGCTTTGCCTTTAACTAGAATATGCCTTTTGATTGCTGTCCATTGTAATTTCCATAGATATAGATCTTTACTTTTATCCATAAAAACCCAATTATCATTTCGTGCTTTGATTCTGCCCCAATACTTCTCCTTAAGCCACCACCAGTATTTATTAGGATGTCTTCGACAAACAAATCTTGCTTGTCGCATCCACATCCACCGATCTAGTTGAGTAAAAGTTCTCTTAGAGATAACTTTGTTAAAATAACTGCACCATCCCATTATTCTAGGATTAAGATTGTCAATTACTTTATCAATTTCCCATGAGAAACTTCTTTTCCATTCTATCATTATTCGCTTTTTGAATGATTTTATAGTATCTTTGGATGGTTTAACTAGTAGTGTTACACCTTTTCTTGTACTTTTGGTATTATATTGACGAATATTAAATCCCAGAAAGTCAAACCCTTCCTTAATATGGAGTATTTTGGTTTTTTCTTCTGATAATGTTAATCCTCTAATATTTAACCAATTGTTAATTATCTTCTTTGCTTTAATACAAGAGCTTTCAGATTTTGCACAAACTATAAAATCATCAGCATATTTTACTAAAGCATATTCAGATTTTGGATGGAGATGATCATATTTATCATAAGTTATGTTAAGTATGTCTTCCATTCCATGAAGAGCTGTATTTAAAAGTAAGGGACTGATTACTCCCCCTTGAGGAGTTCCAACTGTTGTTTTGGTGAATTGATATTCTTCCATTACGCCAGATTTAAGCCATGCTTTAATCCAATTTCGTGCTGGAAAATTTCCTATAATTTTCAAAAGAAAATTATGATTAATATTATCAAATGCACCTTTAATATCAGCGTCCAGTATCCATCCCCTGGTTGTGCCAGGGCAGACAATAGCAGAAATTCTCTGTATTGCATCGTGGGTGCTACGTCCAGGTCTGAAACCATAGTTATTACCTTCAAACTTAGCTTCCCAAAATGGTTCAAGTGCTGATTTAACAACAGCTTGCATACATCTATCCAAAATAATGGGTAAACCTAAAGGTCTAAGTTTGCCTTTTCTTTTGGGAATATACACACGCTTGATCGGTTTAACAGATGATAGATTATTATTTGCTAACTTCTCCATTAACAAATTCCTTTCTTGATCTGTATTAACAACTATTTTATCAATACCAGGGCTTCTTCTTCCTCGATTGATTTGGGTAACACGTCTTATAGCAAGTAATTTATTTGATCTTGACTTTAACATCAATTTCTGTAAACTACGTACTAATTTTATGTTACCATTTGCAGATGCCCTATAGATACGTCTACTAAGATTATTAACCTTTTTATTAACTTCTTGCCAATTTATTGCATGCCAATAAATTTTCTCAAAGTTATTATTATTGGTCTTAATTGTTACATTTGCGTTTTGCATCTAACTTTTCCAAAATAATTCATAATCTTGTTTACTTACCTAGGGTAAATCACCAGTCTTAAGTCAGCATCATTTCTGATTAGCATATAGTGCCTATACACCCAGTTATTTATTCCTGTAGTCTTTCGACTTAGTGTCATTCGCTTTTTAAGACCTCTCTTACCTACTACCAGTTGCCAAGTAATAGGCTTACCACGTTTCACTAATTAAAGATGCGTTAAGTTGGTTACCTTCTGTATACCGGGGAACTGGCATTTTTAAAGAAGGTCGCGTATTCCTTCTTACAGTTAAGCTTTTCAGCTTCATCCCTATAACAGATATTATCTGGAGTATCTGCTTTTATATTTACGATATTTTCCATACAAAGATTCACTTTCGTTTAACCAATTTTAACTTTACCTTGCCCCTATTTCCCATCCAGATTAGTAATTTAGTTAGGCTTCTTATTGCGCTTAGCACAAGATCGTTACCAACCTTGCACCGCAATAATAGTAATTAGGTCTAAATGCAACCTAGCCGCAATATACTTGCAGACTTTATTTTAGTGCCATCGTGTCGCAAAGCGGGTAGGTAGGCACCATATTGGTGCTTTCCTCCCAAAGAACCGTACAAGCGAATTACTCCGCATACGGCTCAAGCAATTTACTAACAGCTGCAATTAGTTGACCTCGCTTGCTATGTACTTGCCTATGACAGTTTGTATGCAATAAGCACAAATTGTTAATATGGTCAGTGCCGCCACATTTTGTAGGTCTTTTATGATGGACTTGCACATTTTCACCATTATCTATTAAATCTAAACAAACAAGACATTTACCTTCTTGTCTACGCCAAAGAATCTGTCTGGTTTTAAAGAAGTACTTTGGTTTACTAGCTTGACGTTTTTGCCAGTATTCCTTAAGTTCTGGATTATCAGGAGATGCTTTGCCTTTAACTAGAATATGCCTTTTGATTGCTGTCCATTGTAATTTCCATAGATATAGATCTTTACTTTTATCCATAAAAACCCAATTATCATTTCGTGCTTTGATTCTGCCCCAATACTTCTCCTTAAGCCACCACCAGTATTTATTAGGATGTCTTCGACAAACAAATCTTGCTTGTCGCATCCACATCCACCGATCTAGTTGAGTAAAAGTTCTCTTAGAGATAACTTTGTTAAAATAACTGCACCATCCCATTATTCTAGGATTAAGATTGTCAATTACTTTATCAATTTCCCATGAGAAACTTCTTTTCCATTCTATCATTATTCGCTTTTTGAATGATTTTATAGTATCTTTGGATGGTTTAACTAGTAGTGTTACACCTTTTCTTGTACTTTTGGTATTATATTGACGAATATTAAATCCCAGAAAGTCAAACCCTTCCTTAATATGGAGTATTTTGGTATGTATTACATAATTTAGCTGGAAATAGTAGGAATTCTTATGTAGCCATGACTAGACATATAGAAGAGGTAAAACTTTACTATAATAGGAAGGCTACCAGGAATATGGTCAGTTTAATATCGCAACTTAGCAAAATAGATAATAGGCTATCTAGCATTAATTTTAAAACTTTAGAAGAGTTGGTAACGATTCAAGATCAAGAAAATAAGAATCCTAATATTATAGATAAAGTAGGTGATTGGTTTAAAGGGGTAGTAGAAGATATTAAGGATAGATTACACAGTAATGATAACTATTATCACTTAAGAATAAGCTCAAGACCACCTGCTAAAGTAGCAGAAATCCTAAGAAGCACTAGTACAAATTTTACCACAAGCCATCAATCTCAAGAAGAGCGAAAAAGCTCTTCTTATAACCTTACGAATTGTAATAAACAAGATACAACAATCAGTGTTAAGTTACAAGAGGATATTATGGCAAAGAATAAAATAGATTATAATTCTATTAATAAACAAAAAGCACTGGAATTAAAACAAAAATTATCATTTAAAGCTGAAGAAATAGGACGAAGCTTACTTGGTAGTTCAAATAAGCATTTATCAAATAGCCAGTTACTCCGCTGGGAGAAAGATGGCAAAATAGTGATGAAGATACATGGCAGTAAAGCCGGCATCTGGTATGATTTTAGTAAAGGAGAGGAGGAGATTTATTTACCTTAGTACAAAGAGAAAAAAATTGTGATTTTATAGAAGCTAAGAAATATTTACAAGATATGGTTGGTATATTAAACAATAGCAAGTTATTAGAAGATAAGATAAAAGAGCAATTTGATCAAAAAGTTAAGAATCAAGATCAACAAGCGAAATATGCTGAAATATCTAAGATAAAGAGAGCTATAGGATTATATGAAAAATCAGATTCTGTAAAATATGTCATGCCAAATAATGTAGCAAAGAGATATTTATCAGAACATCGTGGAATTAAAGAAGTATTAACAAGATACCAACTAAGTAACGATCTTAGAACCAATATGATGTGGGATAATAATAGTAAACAATATTATCCTGCATTAATTGCTTTTGCTAGAAATAAAGATGGTAATATTACCGGTGGACAATCAATTTATTTAAACAAAGAAACAAATAATAAAGCTGATATTGAGGTTAATAAACGTTCATTTGGTAGAATCAGAGGTTCTTTTGTTGAGATTAATAAAAATAACGAACAGCAGAACGTACAAGGCAGGAATGTACAAAGCAGTAAAGATGGTAATAATTCAGCAAGTAATGTAACGATTATAGCAGAAGGGGTAGAGACAGCTTTAAGTATTGCGGAAGCTGGTATTAAAGGCAAAATTCTTTGTAGTTTAGGTGTAAGTAACATTAGGAACTATGAGCCTATCAAAGGAGAAAGAATAATAATTGCTGCTGATAATGATGGCAAAGACGCAGTATCAGTTAATACTGTAATTAAGGCTCAGGAAGAATTAATTAGGCAAGGAGCGACGGTAGCAATAATACGACCACCGGAAAAGGTGATTTTAACGATATGTTAAAATCCCAAGGAGCAGAATCTATAAACAAGCTTATAGAGCCTGAAATAGCAAAATTAACAGCAGCTAGCAAAGTAACAGAACTTAAATCATCCTTAAAAGCAAGTGATGATAGAAAATCACACATTAAATCTACAGAATTATTATTTTCAAAATTTGCAAATAACGATAATAACGGACTAAATAATTTGCAGCAACAGCAAATAAAAGCTCTAGCAAAGTTTGGCACAGCAGAAAATATCGATACTGCTTTACAAATCTACAGAGAAAAAGGTATAGATTCTTGTACTGCTTATAGTAACAAGATTTGCATAGCAGCAATAGAGAAGAAGATACAGAAGGATTTACAAATTATGCAGAATAAATTTGATCCTAATTATAATCTTGGTGATCAAAGATTTTCTGATATAGTAGTATATGATTTTCAAGGCAAAAGCCATCTCGTACCTGAAGATTACTTAAATGCCATAGGAAGAGATAAACAAGTAATGCAATATATAAGTCCAGGCTCAGAAATAGGTAAAATGATAAAAAGTGAGTTAAAGCAAGTATCTGAGATCAAACTAAATCAAGGAATAAGAGTTTAGATTATAGTGTAATAATATTTTACCAATTCAAAAAATGTAAATATATGAGTGAACAAGGAAACCTGCTGGGTGATCCAGATAAAGGCACGAAGAAAGCTAAGCATGATAAGATATTTCGTAAGGCACTCGAGAATCCTCTAGTTGCCCATGAGTTCTTTAATGCACATTTGCCCCCAAATATTAAAAATTTAATAGATTTTCCTAGTTTAGCAATGGAAAATACCACTTTTGTAGAAAGCTCTTTAAAAGATTCTATCTCTGATGTTTTATTCTCATGCAAATTTGATAAACAAGACGGATATTTATTTTTACTTGTCGAGCATCAATCAAAAGCAGATCATTTTATGGCTTTTAGGCTTTTTAAATATATGATTAATATTTGTGAGCGATATTTAATACAAAATCCTAAAGCTAAGACTTTACCATTAATATACCCGATGATATTTTATAATGGTCAGGAGAAATATAATGTTGCAAGGAATTTGTGGGATTTATTTGCCAATAACAAATTAGCAAAAGAATTATGGATTAATGATTACCAGTTAGTGAATGTTCATGAAATACCAGATGAGGAGTTTAAACAAAGAATATGGTCAGGGATATTAGAATTTTTTCTCAAACATATACATGAGAGGGAATTATTAAAAAGATGGCAAGAAATATCAGATATATTACCGGAATTAACTAAAATAACGATAGGTTATGATTATCTAGAAATGATATTATATTATACTTTGACAAAGATAGAGCAAGCTGATAAAATAAAGCTAGAGAATTTATTATCAACAAAGTTGAATCCGGAAATAGGAACAAGGCTTATGAGAAGTTTAGCACAGCATTGGCAACAAGAAGGGAAAGAACTAGGTATTCTTGAAGGCTTACAAGTTGGTAAAGCTCAAGGTATCCAAATTGGTGAAGCTAAAGGTATCCAAATTGGAAAAGCTGAAGGAAAAGCTGAAGGAAAAGCTGAAGGGGAATATAATAAAGCAGTAGAGATAGCAAAAAAACTATTATCCCAAGGTTGTAATATTGCTTTAATTTCTAGTGTAACCGGTCTTGATGAAGCTTTTATTAGTTCTTTAGAGTAAACATATTGCTTGTAAAATTTACTCTGCTGTTTGAAAAATCATTTATAAAAATTCTGAAATAACAAAAAAGTTTTTTATACATAGCTTACCTCTAAAACTCGTAATACTAAATTAGCGATTTAAAGGGGCATTATAATAGGATTTTCCTTATTAAGGAATATCCCCCTATCAAACAATTGAAATCTTTTAAAAATACCATTAAAATGGCTTTTATGTTTTTGGATTTAAATCAAGTTTGTAAATTCATTGGTAATTTAGTAATAGGGAAATTACCCACAAGTTTTACATCTATGCAAGCTAGAGTTACTAATGGTCTGTTTTTAATTATCTCTATGAGTCCTGATAATCTTTTACTAAATGTAGATGGTAATTTATGATCCTCTACTGTACTTTGTAATTCTTCCTGCTTATTGAACTCTTGATCCATTGCTTTTAATCAATATCCTAATTATCTAACTGATTTTCATCCCACTAGAGACCCACTCTAAATAAAATCCTAAAATAATACCAATAGCTACAATTGCTCCAGCAAGCCTTAAATTACCCCTGACTACTGCCCAGATTGAGGACAAAATCGTTGCCCCTGATATCCCGATAGTTTTCAGTTTACCGGTAGAGAGCCCACCAATGCGGTCTAATTGTCCTTCTAATGTTTCTCCTAAAGCAACTTCAGATAGTATTACATTTACACAAAAAATTAATAATACTGGCAATAAAGGATATATTATCCTTAAATACTGTTTATTATTTTCTTTTTCTATTACATCTTTGTTTTTTACATTCATGATGCTTCTCTTCCTTGTTATTAGTTAACTTTATTACTTCTTTTTCTAAATCAAACTTAATGAGTCTAATCAGTGTTGGTTTGCTTTTAGTAAAATTCAGCATTAAATCTTGTACTGTACCATTTTCTCCAATTAGAGTAAGGTAAAACTTAGTTTGATCTTGCTGCGGTAAAATAAATAAACAGCCTGAATCATGTACTACTACTTCTGCAGCTTCCCTAGGGTGAATAAAAATATCATTAATCTTTTCTCCTTCTATATTAATCCTAGTTGGCGCATCTTTTGCTATTTGCAGCTCTAACAAAGAATCAGTATGTAACATATAATGTGTCCCATAAGCATTACTACTAAAGCTTATAAGCATTATGCCAACAAAAACTACTAAGATCTGCAACTCTGACTTCAAACTTTTCATTACTTATTTGCCTCTTCTTCTTTAATTCCTGTAAGTAATAATAAATGATTAGCTCCTCGCTTGTAAGTTAATAAATAAGTTTTATCAGCTGCTATATGCTTATTCTCGGAAAACCAATAACGAAATGTTCCACTAATTATTACTCCCTCCTCAATGACTTTTACTTTTTTAGGAAAAAATACTGAGGCAATATTAGAACCCTTAACAAAATCTAAATGTTCCTTAAAAAACTTATCTAGTTGCTCTGTATTACTAGACACCACCTTCATATCAGCTATTTGCCTCTCTACTCCTTCTGGCGAAGTAGTAAATAATTCTTTCATTACAAACACTGCCCATTCTTTAAGATATGTCTCATGATAGCTTTTGGATGATACTATCATCCGACGATCTGGCTCTATGGCTGGAATTAATAACCATTTTTCTTCCGTGCTAATTGTTTTTATCATTCCAAGAAGACTCGTAACTGCAAGCAGCAATGTGATAAGTAATAATCTCTTATTATATTTAACTAGCTGCTGAATGGAGCTTTGCTTAAATAAATGATCCATTACTTACCTACCTTTTTACCAAGTAGATTAGGATAAGAAGTAGGAGCATATAGCCATTTCTTAGCAACTAAATAACTCTTAAGTACAAAATACTCTGATAGTTTCTTAAACTTTTTAAATGCATAACAAAGTACAATACCAGCTATAATGCATATTATACCAAGCTTAGCATGTCCACTATTCAGTAACACTATCCCAGGTACTATACCAAGTAAGATCACGAACCACTCATCTAAACTCAGTCCCATATATTTTAAGGAAGTAGTTAGTGACCAATATAATCTTTGATTAGCACAATTATTATTCATATAATAAGGTGATATTGCCGTTAATAGAGTTTTGCTAGTCATGACGTTAACATCCTAATTTTTACATTGCCAGTGGAGTTTTAAGCCATAACAAAAAAAGCGGTAATTCATTTAAAACTGTGACTATCTGGAGATAGAATCTATAGCTCTATCCATGAATTTATTGATAATTAGCAGTAATTTTGCTAATATTAATGAAATAAATTATTGGTAAGTTATGTATGTTTAGAAGTGATGTGGAGTTAAAACTAGAATGTTTAAAGCTTGCTATCCAGTTATGATGCTGTGGATCTTGCAAAACAATATTATCGTTTCCTTATAGAAAATAGTGAAAATGTGCCGATTCAATTCCTTTTTAATAATAAAACTAATTTAAATTAACCATTATAGTTCCAATTACTTATTTTGGGGTTAGTACGTTGCCAAAATTGTAACTACGATCTAGGGCTTCATCAGACCAAGTGACTTGCAATTTTTGTTACCCTCTTTTTTCTTCTTTACCTTCAAAAGATATTCTGTAATATCTTCAGCAGGTATACCACTATCATAATTCATCCACCAGCCATCTTCAGCATTTTCTATTTGAGCAATATCTTCTTTAGTAGTTGATAAAATATAATCTTTAATATCATTTATTATATTAGCTTTAAAAAATTCCTGTATCTTTTCTTTAGTAATAGTATTATCTGCTTTCTCTATAGCTGCATACCAAATAGAATGTGTATGTGTTAAATGACGTAAATAAGCAGCTGAATGTTCACCATAAAAAGAATATACTTTGTGAAGTAATTTTTTTGTTGCTAAGTTATAAATAGCAAAATCTATTTCTCCGGGCAAAGGAATTACATTATCTCTAAAGCTGCCAAATATTGAGAGTAAAGCTGGTACTACTGGCCCATTTTTCCAAGCCTTAATCTCTTCTTCAAACAACACTTTATCAAATAAAGCAAGATGAATACCTTGAGCAAAATATATTAACTTCTGCAGCTTTAACTGGGTTATACTATCCCATGCTTCTTTATCAACTAACACTAAAAAATAATTAGCTACACCAAAACAGCTAAGTACTTTAGCTTTTTCTTTAGTATTCATAATTATAAAATTCTTCATTGTTGTAAAATCTTCAAAAACTCAATAATTCTTAAGAGTATAGAAGAAGCAAAAAAGGAATTTCCAAGCTTGTTGCAACAATTGCTTTATTACTTTCCTCTTCTAGCCTTTCTGTTCTTATAGAACTCACTTAATACAGGAATTATTATAACATGAATAATATTAATTAATATATATTTAAGATTTTATATTTATAATAGTATTTACGGCTCTTTGCATATATTCTCGAGCAGTATCATTGGCAAGTCTTGCATAAACTGCAGTTGACCTTGGATCCATATGATTGAGTAGTTGCCCAATGACATATTGATTTGCTCCAGTCATTGCCATCCAACTTGGTATTGTTCTTCTTAAATCATGTATCCTTAAATTTGCTATTCCTGCTTTTTTACAAATTCTATTCCATGCTTTCTTTGGTTCTTGTAGGTGACCACTACTGCTGCTCTCACTTGGAAATATCCAAATGCTATTAGATTGCTCTTTTCTTGCTTTTAATATTTCTATTGCCTGATCTAGTAAAGGTAAACGGTGCGGATCACCATTCTTAGTCTCTGGCAGATATAATTGTTTATCAGCAAAACTAACCTGTTCCCATTTCATAGTAAGTAAATTATCTTTACGAACTGATGTATACAAAGCTATTAAGAAAAAATCCTTCATTACTTTGTTTTTCTCATCTGCTATTGCTGTGAAAAATCGTGGTATTTCTTCCCTAGTTAAATAACGATCTCTAGATTGTTCCTGATGTTTCTTTATCCCAATAACTGGATTTATAGTAAGCAATTCCAATTCTATTGCTTTACTAAATACAGGACTTAAAACTTCAAGAAATCTATTAGCTCCATATTTACCAGTTTTAGTTAAATTATTAAACAACTCTTGAATATCTGTTTTTTGAATAGTAGATATTTTTCTAGGATATAAATGTTTTGCATATCTATCTACAGAAGCGGCATAATCTTTCCATCTTTTATTATTAATTTTACTATATTCATTAAGGTATTTATCATAAAGCTCCTTAAAGGTCAGTTCTTTGGATAATCTAGCTTTTTCTTCTACAGGATTATATCCTTTGGCGATCTCACCCTTTAATTCAGATGCTTTTACTCTAGCATCATGAATTGATAAATCAGGAAATACTCCTATTTTGATTCTATGATATTTTTTATTAAGTACTGTACCTAAGTAAAATATTTTACTACCACCATATGATACTATTAACAATAATCCTTTTTCTTTGGTATCTTTATATACATCTCGTTTTGCCCGTGGAGCTTTAATCTCTCAGGGTTTAATTCCCCGAAGCTCTGCTTCGTGATATACTACTTGAATGGAAGAAAGCAGATATATACATAAGAGTCATAATGTCACAGTACTAATATATCATTTAGTAACGCCTGCAAAGTATAGAAGAGTAATATTCAATCAAGAACTAGATGATTATTTGTGTAAAATTTGTGAAGACATCGAAGCTCGTTATGAAATTAGATTTTTAGAAATAGGAGTAGATAAAGATCATGTACATTTTTTACTACAGTCAATACCAATGTATAGCCCAACAAAAATAACTCAAATCATAAAAAGTATTACTTCTAAGAAAATGTTTGAGAAATATCCAAATCTTAAAGAAAAATTATGGGGAAGTGAGTTTTGGAGTAAAGGATATTTTATGAGCACAGTAGGTAAACATGGCGATGAGCAGAAATTACGTAATTATGTAAAAAATCAAGGTTCAGGCAAACCCTCTTATAAAGTATTTCAACAAAAACAGTTAAAGCTTTTTGGATAGATACCTCGTAGCTCTGCTGCGAGGAGTATCATTCTCGTGAAGTAGCTCTTTAGTAAAAATTAGTGATTTAACTGACATAAATCCTCCCCCAGCTTAATACATATATAATTAAACTGTAATATGCTTTACTCAGAAAAACAAATCTTATGTTAAATAGGATTATACTTTAAAAAATGATTATTTATCCTAACTATATACAATTAAACAACCAATAGTTGCTATAATTTCTTAGCAAATTCAAAAGGTCCAGGTATATTTACAAGATAAAAATTGCTCATGAATTTGCACTCACTATATGCTCATCATATCCACATGTTATTTTCAAATTTGTAATATTTTTTAGAGATTGACAAATAACTGCAACTCTACTACAGTTAAGCTATAACTATTTGGTAATAAGGAAAAGCCTTAAATATGAGGGTTATGAGCTACAAATTAGTGTATGAGAAAAAAGCAAAGAAGCAGGATAAAAGAGGCTTTTAGGTTGACATCGTAAAGGCCAGGGGTTTGAACCCACTATCGCCCACCAATATCTCCTTCAGCTTTTTAAATTTATCTTCAGCTAGCTTTATCTACAATTTAATTATTTTTTAATAAGGATATATTTATATTAAGTTATTAACTAATATTTAGTTTAAAAAATTATCTGCATACAGTATTATTACTTATATCTCCAAATATTCCCTTTCCCCATAATATTTTTGTTTTCCCCTTTAATTTATTAGCTAAATCAGTACTTATTTCCATTTTACCTAGGATTGTATCGTTTTGTAGAATATCTACTTTATTTTTATATATTTTAATTTTTATTGATATTTGTTTTTTGTTATTCATTAATATTGGTATTGATATTGTTCCAGGCAAGTATAAGCTATATATAGCTTCATAATCAGATTTTAGTTTGTCTTCAATAAATTTATTATCTTTTAGAATATTGATTCCATGACTTTTTGTACCCGTGGATATCAAAAGTTCTTGCCCATAAGGAATCATGGAAGTGATCCTTTGGCCGAAACTATTTTCTTCAACACCTTGGTTTAAAGCTTCTACTTCATATGGGTGAACTAGATTTTCATCTTGATTTGGATGTTTTATAATACGTGTAACTAGGTCACAGGAATTCTTGCTACAAGACCATAATTCACTCCACGGCCATATCCCTACAAATAATCTTCCTCCATATATAGCTAATGTTTGAGCTTCCCTAGCGTTAGTATTCATATAAGATTTAATAAGATCAAATCCATTATTTTTAATCAATTCAAAATCCTGATTATTATCGTTATATTCTAGTAGCTTTCCTGTAGGATAATGACCTGTAATAAATTTATCATAAAAATGTCCAATAGAATATATTTGATAAGAACTACTATCTCCTTTCCTAATTATATTCCACTGTTTACCATCAAACATAATATTATAGTACCAACATTAGAGCATGTAAAAACCATATTTTTATGAGTACCCTATGAGAAACTGTTTTCTATAAGTTCAGTACCAGAAAATTGAGTTTCAATACTTGTTAATACCGAATAATTTTTATTTATTAATGCATTGAGAGGAATTGAATTAATGGTAGTCTTGTTGTTTTTTTATCATGAGAAAAATAAAATATTTGATCATTAGTAAAATAGAAAGATTCGTTATGAATCAGTAATATTTGGCAAGACTATATTATTGTCAAAAATAATTTGGCTGTCAATAAATTCTAGTTTTTTATCAGGAATAGAATAGTCTAATATAATATACAGTTACTTGATTTTGATTTGAATGGCACACTAGTTTTTGAGTAGTGTAATCAAGCTTTAAACATTGTGTATTATCAGCTGTAAGGATATTTTTATTAATTTGCCATAAATACAATATACTCGCTGTTGATTCATTAAGCTTCTTAATTATTGGTGTTTGATTATTTGTTATATAAAATTGTAAGGTATTTCTACTTGGAGGAGGAGAAGTGTTGTAAAAATCTGAAAAGCCGCAACCAGCTACTTCATTACCTTGGTCATCAATGACTGTAAATATAGAGCCGCTGGGTAAACTATCTGTACATAGGTTAAATTCATATATGATAGATTTATTTTTTACATAAAAAATAAATCTTAAAACTATACCTATTATAATATATAGATAAAGTTAGTAAATGTTTTTGTTTGTACAAGTATGTCATATCCAGTATAAAAAATATGTTTTAGAAAATGAAGATATTATCCAAACTAGGAAAATAAATTATTTCTACTACTAAAAATTTTCTTAGTAATAAGATTATATTATCTAAGCTGCTTATATTATAAATATATTTATATATTTTAATACTATTTTTATTTTATAAATTTTTTCCTCCTTTAGGAGGAAAGGGTTCTATCTTTTTTCTTATTTATGCAGCAAAACCTGAAAGATTAGCTTACAACCTTGGTGCTGGTGTTGTTATTAAACATAATAATCTTGATATAGAATTTGATTATAACTGTAAATTCAAAAGAAGTATAAAGGTCATCAAGGTTATGTTAAATTAAGAATAGTCATCTAATCTAACAATCGTTAATAATATTTTTAGTATATAATAATTAACTATTTAAAACTTGATTTATTAAAATGAGTAATTATTTTGAGCTGCTTGATATAGAGCAAAAATATGATATTGACTTAGAAATGTTGGATAAACAATATTTTGTTATGCAGCTTAAATATCATCCAGATAAGGCAAGAGCGTCGGAAGACAAACAAAGTAATTTAGCAATATCTACTCAGTTAAATATGGCATATCAAACCCTTAAAGATGATTTAAAGCGAGCAGAATATTTATTGAGTTTACATAATATTATTTTGGATGAGGAAGAGACAAGGAAATCTATGTCGCCAGAGCAATTAGGTGATATTTGGTCTGATTTAGAGCTTGTTGAGATAACTGAAGGGATAAAAGAATTAGAAAATATTTTAAATAATAAAATTACAGAGCAACAGCAATTTATAGAATCATTAGGAGTTGCGTTTCAAAATCAAAATATTCAATCAGCTCTTGAGATTACTATTAAACTAAAATATCTTAAGAATTTAATTAGCAATATTCAGTTAAAAATAAAATCATGCAAATAATAGAAATTAGTGAACCTAGTTCTTCAAATAACGAAGAGCAGATAGGTGTAGGAATTGATTTTGGGACAACTAATTCTTTAATTGCTTTTTCCCAAGGGCAATTACCAAAAATTATTGCTGATGAACAATCTTTAGAGTTAATACCATCAATTATAGGTTTTCAAGGCGAAGAGTTTGTTATTGGCAATAACGTTAATAATAATATGACAATAATTCGTTCTATAAAGAGGTTGTTTGGCAAAAAATTATCTGACATACGCAATAATTCAGCGCTTTTTTCTTTAATAAAAGAGTATGTTGACTTAAATAGCGAGATTTTACGAATAAAATTTGCAGGGAAGTCGCTAACCATACCTGAGCTTGCTGCTCAGATTTTTCTTTATTTAAAAAAGCTAGCTACTAAAGAATTAAGGGAAGAGGCTAAAAAAGCTGTAATTACTGTGCCGGCGCATTTTAATGATGCAGCGAGAGGTGAGGTGATGCTTGCAGCAAAAATTGCAGGTTTTGATGTATTGAGGTTAATAGCTGAACCAACAGCAGCTGCCTATGCTTATGGTTTAAACAAAAATAATATAGGATGCTATTTAGTATATGATTTAGGTGGTGGAACTTTTGATGTTTCTATTCTAAACATGCAAACAGGAATATTGCAAGTTATTGCAACAGGTGGTGATAATCTTTTAGGAGGTGATGATATTGATCACTTAGTGATGGAGCATTTTTGTGCTAAATATAAATTGCTTGAGTCAAAGGAATTAACTAAACTTGCAAAGAAAGCCAAAGAAACTTTAACTAATGAGGCTAAGTTTAGTCAGCAATACCAGAATAAATTATTAGAATTACATATAGAAGGATTTGAGCAATTAATCGTACCTTTAATAAATCGTACCTTGGATATTACTAAAGATACTTTAGAGCAGGCAGGAAATCCTGATATATCAGGTATTATCCTTGTCGGTGGAGCAACTAGAGTACCTTTAGTTAGAAAAATTCTACAACAAGTATTTAATACGGATATTTATTCAAATATTGACCCTGATAAGGCGGTGGTATGGGGCGCTGCTTTGCAAGCGGAGAATTTAACTTCAGCAAATAGTAATTCTCTACTAATAGACGTAGTTCCTCTATCTCTTAGTCTTGAATTAAACGGTGGGATTACTGAAAAAATTATTTTACGCAATACTCCAATTCCAATATCTGTTACTAAAGAATTCACAACTTCTGTAGATAATCAAAAATTCATGAAATTGCATGTTTTGCAAGGTGAAAGAGAAATGGTAGAGGATTGTCGATCTCTTGCAGAATTTGAATTAGAGCTGCCATTAATGAAAGCGGGGGCGGTTAGAACAGAGGTAACTTTTTCTATAGATGTAGATGGTATATTATCTATATCGGCATTAGAAAAAAATAGTGGCATGTCGCATATTATTTCAGTTAAGCCAACTTATGGTTTAAGTCAAGATGAGATTACTCAAATTTTAGAGAATTCTTACCAGCATGCACAAGAAGATCATAATAAAAAATTATTACAAGAAACTGTAATTTATACCAAATCTTTGATATATAGTATAGAGAAAGCTATTAAGGAAATAGAAAATCATCTTGAAAAGAAAGAAATAGAAAATGTCAATTATGCAGTTAAGCTGTTGCAAGAAGCAATAAAGTCAAATAACCGCAATCATATAATGGAATCCATTAAAAATTTTGAGGTTAGTACTGAA
Organism: Candidatus Rickettsia vulgarisii; assembly: GCA_050920655.1. GTDB lineage: Bacteria > Pseudomonadota > Alphaproteobacteria > Rickettsiales > Rickettsiaceae > Tisiphia > Tisiphia vulgarisii. The sequence goes on from CP133317.1 coordinate 1,493,648, forward strand.
TATTTGATTTCCAAGAGATTAAATAATGCTGTTAAGGATTTGCTTAAAGGGCAAAATATTAAAAAATAAAGGGATATAATTAAATGCCAAAAATAAATTTTATTGTTGATAAAGAAGGAACAGAGAAGATAGTAGAAGCGCCAATAGGGTTATCTATTTTAGAAATTGCTCATAAAAATAATATCGATCTTGAGGGGGCATGTGAGGGGTCTCTGGCATGCGCAACATGTCATATTATTTTAGATGAGGAATTTTACAACAAATTAAAAAAACCTTCAGAGCCAGAAGAAGATATGCTTGACTTAGCATTTGGTCTTACTCATACTTCAAGATTAGGTTGTCAGATTATTATTACTGAAGAACTTGATGGAATGAGAGTATATTTACCATCGGCTACTCGTAATATTAAATAAGCTAATTTAGTAGGTAATTTTTGTTGTCATGTCAACTAAGCTTATAGAGTCTGATGTATAATTGTTTTTGAGGGTATTATAGTGATCCGTAAAATTTTAGTTTCGATATTTCTATTATATGTTTTAATATGGTTTGCTACTGCCCATATTATTAAAAGCAATATAATTAATGCAATTGATAATTCGCAAACAGATAACCTTAAAATATCATATAACCAAGTTAAGATTTCGGGTTTTCCAGGTTGTTTAAAAGTTACCTTGCTTGAACCAAAAGTAACGTTAATAGATCATGCTAATTCTAAGGAAATATCAACAGACCAAGTAATATTTACTCCTGACTTTAGTTTTAAAAAGGCAAATTTAACTTTAGGGAATAATATAAAGCAAGTAGAAAGTTCTGATGAAAAACAAGTCGAGAGCATTCTTCAATCAGGTGATCTTATTACTGCATTAATTAAATTTAATAAGCCAATATACAGATTTTCTAAAACTGATAATTTAAAATCTATAGTAAAGTTTCTTGAAGTTAATAATGAGAATCTATCAGTTATTCATGATAATAAAGTACGTTTAAATATCTCTGATCTAAATTTTTTGGTAAGTAAAACGCAAAATATAGAAGATAATGAGATGTTTATTAAAACGCATCTATTATATAATTCTGAAGAAAATTTATTAAATTTTAAAAAAGCAGAACTTGATTTGTCTATGTTAGCTCAAATTGATGAAGATAAAGAGAAAAAAACTAGTTCTGTAAAAAATATTAATATTGATCATTTAAAGTTTCTATGTGATGACGGTGCTCAAATATATTTGACAGGTGGACTACAGCTTTTTAAAGATAGTTTGCCAAATGGTAAATTATCTTTTGAATTGACCGATTATCGTAGGCTTATTGATAAATTGATGCCTAGTAATTGGGCGTTACCTAAAAAAATAATCAAAATGTTGGTTAATAAAATTCTTGTTTTACCAGGAACTGAAGTAATTAAGGTAGAAGGAGAAAATTTAGAGCCATATGAAAAAGTTAAATTAGATGTTAGCTTTTCTAGCAAAGGTATATTTATTGGTACAACTAATCTTTTGGAATTTAAGTTAGAAAATAATTTTATTCCAGAAGAAGATAATCAACAAGACGTTATAAAACCGGAAGAGGACACAAAAAATATTGAGGAACAAGTAGAAGAACTAGAAGGAATAAGTGTAGATTAACAATAGGATCTTTATATGAGAAATGTTAAGGAAGTATTTTTAGATAGAACATGTTATAAATTTTTAAATAAGCCAGTAGATCTTTCTGTACTTAAAGAAGTTTATGATATGGCGAAATTAGGTCCTACCTCTGGTAATTGTTGTCTATTAAGAATAGTACTTGTTCAAAGTTTGCAAGAGAAAGAAAAATTATATAAATGTTTACCTGAGTCTAATATTGTAAAGGTTAAAACAGCTCCTGTTACTGCTCTCTTTGCGTATGATAGTAAATTTTATGAATTAATGCCTAAATTATTTCCTACAATAAATCAATACAAAGCTATTTTATGTCATCAGAGAAGATTATTTCTGATACTGCTTTTAGGAATTCAACATTACAAGCTGCGTATTTTATGATAGCCGCTAGATCTGTAGGGATTAGTTGTGGACCTATGTCAGGATTTAATGAAGAAGCTATCAATAATAGTTTTTTAGTAATTCAAGTTACAAGGTAAATTTTATATGTAATCTTGGATATCGTGATGGAGAAAATAAATTTGCTCGTTTACCAAGATTAGATTTTGAAGAAGTTTGTAAGATTATATAGAATATATTCTGCTATTAATTTTACAAAATGAGATTTTTTAGTTTACTAAGAACTTAATTTGGGTATTGTAGCAACAAATTATCTGTTTTTAATATTAGAATAAGTCATTTTTATAAATAAAGATAACTTATTTGATAATATGTGTTAGAATCAGCTGAAATTCTATGAATATTTTATAGTAATAGTAATGGATAAACTATTAAGTTCAGTACAGGATTATATTAAATCTGGCGAGTATTTTACTGACGCTAGAAGTTGGTATAATTCTACTTATATGTATCCTCTTATTCAAAGATCAGTAGTATTATTGCTAACTGTAATAATACTGGTGTTATTTATAGTTTTAGCTATTACAACCAATAATTTATTGCCAATAGACAGGCAAGTAAGATATGCAATTGCTGCAAAATCTTTAAAAAATGCTACAATAATCCCTGCCGACCATATTAGCAAAGATCCTATTAGTTCTATTGCTGATATTATGATTAAAAATTATGTGATACATAGAGAGTCCTATGATTATGATTTATTGGCTCCGCAGTTTAATTTTGTTCAAAATAATTCTACAAGGATAATTTTTATACAATTTGCAAATTACATGAATATTGATAATCCATTATCTCCAGTAATGCGTTATCAGAGAAATTTAAGACGTTCCGTTAATGTTGTATTAGTAAAATATAAAGCAAATAATGAAGCGGATGTAATATTTACCTCTTTGGTTAAAAATATTTCTAATGAAATTTTAGAAAATATGGTATGGCAAGCAACGATAAGTTTTGAAATTGATCCGATAGATATATATATACCAGCTAATTCAAGATTTAATTTTGCTATTACTAGTTATAAGTTAAAATTAATAGAAGATAAAAATAATAAATAATGAAGCAAGTAATGACAGACTTCTTATACAAATTTGAAATATTTGAGAGGCGTTTAGAAACGAATTATAGTATGTCAGAAAGTGCTAAAATTTACGTTAATAATATTATGAGTACTAAGTTAACTCATTTAATAAATATGATAATGCTTATTACAATATTCCTGATTAATCCTGCATTAGCCGTTAGAGAATCTAGACCGATGCCAGTGGATAGTAGGATGAGAGTTATGGTATATAACCCTGATGATGTATTTAAATACACCGGTTATTACGGTTATCAGGCAAGCATAGAATTAGCGAAAGAAGAAGAGGTAGTTAGTATATCTATGGGTGATACTACATCTTGGCAAATAGTACCGGCAGGTAATAGAATTTTTATCAAGCCAATGGAACAAGATGCTACAACCAATATGACAATTATTACTAATAAAAGAACTTATTTCTTTGAATTATACGCTGCGGAAACTACTGATATGAGAGACCCAGAAATGGTCTTTAATTTAAGGTTTATTTATCCAGATGATGAAAAAGCTGGGGATCATTTGCAAACTTATGGAACATCATCATCTTCTGGTACAATTGATTTGGCGCATCCAGAAAGATATAATTTTAACTATTCTATAAGTGGTAATGAGTCAATTGCCCCAATTAAGATTTTTGATGATGGGGTTCATACTTATTTGCAATTTAGAGATAAAAATGCTGAGATACCAGCCATCTTTGCTGTTGATGAAGCTCTTAGAGAATCTATGGTAAATTATCGTCTTGCCCAAGATAACCCAAATATGGTTATTGTTGAGCAAGTATTTAAGAAATTATCAATACGTCATGGTAAGAAGATAGTTTGTGTGTATAACGAGGCCTTTAAATCTTATTAAGAGAGTTTAAGAAAGATTATTCTTTAAGGTTTCTATAATGTGATAATGTTACGTAGATAGAAAAATTAAACGATGGTATTAGGTTTATAAGGAAAAACTGATGTCATTCCCGCGTAGGCGGGAATCCACAAGGTATGAAAATATTCGTCATCACGAGCCGACGTAAGTCGGCTTGGTGATCTCATGAGTTTTGCTTCATAAAAGATGCCACGCTCATTACATTTGCTCGCAATGAAGGTATAATTTCTGGATTCTCGCCTGTTCGGGAATGATCTCCTTTTCTGTCCTGCCAATAACGTTGTTCATTAACATAGATTTATTTCCATAATAAGGTATATATGCTTTTTGAATTCCTACATTTTTCAAAATCTCTCTATTTTTTTACCTTATTAATTTTCACTAGTGGTTTATTTATAATGTTGACCAGTGATAATTATGTACATAAGATTATAGGGCTTAGTGTTATGCAAAGTTCTGTATTAATTCTCTACCTTATTTTTGGTAAAGTTGAAGGTGGAAGTATCCCTATTCAGTGTAGTCCAAGCGTTTATGAGGAACAAATAGTACAGGTAGAATCATCATCTACAGTTAGTAAAGCTATTGTAAAATATTCTAGTCCCTTGCCACAAGTTCTGATGCTTACTGCTATTGTGGTTGGATTTGCGACTTTATCAGTAGGGCTGGCATTAATTTGCCTTATTTCTAAGCAATTTAATACTATCTCAGAATCAGAAATTAAGTTTAACGAATAACTAATGATATTAATCAAGCATTTTCCAGCTCTGCAAATTATCTCTCTATTTTTTGGAGCGTTATTTTCGGTACTAACTTTTCGCCATGTCAAACTCGCTAGAATAATAGCAATAATATCAGTTTTAATAAGCTTATATTTAAGTATTTATGGGTTATCAGCAGAGTTGCCTTTTGTATATTATTTTGGTAATTGGGTTGCGCCTATTGGTATTGAATATAGGCTAGGTTATTTAAACCAGCCGATAATAATCTATATTAATTGCGTAATATTATTCTGTTTGATTTTTGGTAACGAGTTAATTAATACCACAGTATTAGAGTCTATTGATAAAAAAAGACAATCAATATTTTATGCGATTTTGCTATTCGCTCACGCTGGTTATGTAGGTATTGTAAGTACAAATGATCTTTTTAATCTTTATGTATTTATTGAAATATCATCTCTTAGTACCTATGTTCTTATGGCGCAAGGCAGTAACCGTAAGGCAGCGGTAGGAGCCTTTGATTATCTGATGCTAGGGACTATAGGCGCAACTTTAATATTAATTGCTATTGGACTGTTATTGAGTTACACAGGTAGTCTTAATATGACAGATATTTCAAAGATTCTAGTAGCTAATTATAATTCGAAAATAATATTAGTTTCGATTAGCTTTTTTTTAGTTGGCGCTATTTTAAAAACTGCCTTTTTTCCTATGCATTTTTGGATGGTTAGAGCTTATTCTTCAGTAGCTCCTGTAATTTTAACGTATATCGCAGGTGTATCAACTATAGTTGGTATCTATATAATTTTTAGATTTATTAATTTTACTGTTGATTATAATATTATTATCAATCTTTTAGCAAATTTAATTAAACCATTAGCTTTAGCAACTATAATTTTATGCGCTTATTTTGCTTTGATTCAAGAGAAAATAAGAAATATTTTGATATATTCTTCTGCCTCACAAATAGGCTATGTATTTTTACTTTTAGTAATTCCAAAAGGAAAAAATATAATTTTCCCTTTCATATTTGTTGATAGTATAAATAAAATAGCTTTATTATTTATAATTGCTTATAGAGAATCTTATAGTTTAAAGAGTTTTAAGAATCTTGGAATATTCTGGCAAGTATTAGTTTCTTTTAGTCTAATATGCAGCGCAGGTTTGCCAATTACTAGTATGTTTATAATTAAGCTAACAATTTTTGAGTTATTTATTACCGAAAATCAATGGCTAGGGTTTATGGTTATTATTATAAGCTCTTGTCTAGCTTTTCTTTATAATTATAAAATCTTTAAAAAATTATTTTTTGAACAGGGTTATAGTTATAACCAAGGAGTAATATCGTCTAATATAAAATATTATGGATTGGTTTTTATTAGTATAACGCAAATTTTATTGTTATTATATTTGGGCCAATTACAGGCTTTTTATAATAATATATTGGGAGGATAACAATGTATCCTACTATTGCTCCAAATTTATTAATTTTTTCGACTATATCACTAGCTATATTAAATTTACTTACGCCTTTTATTAGTAATAATGATAACAAGATTCGTAATTATTTATTAATTACAATTAGCAGCTTCTTTTTTATTAATATACTAATGATTGATTGGTTATTCTTGAAAGGAATAAGAGCCGAGTTATCGGTAAGTTTATTTGGTGATTTTATTATAGGTTTTCATTTAGAAGTTCTTACCTTAATCTTTCTAACTTTAGTAAGTTTTTTGTGGATTTGCGCTCTTCTTTATACCATTAAATATATAAAAATTAATAATATTGATAATTCAAGTCGCTTTATATTTTTTCTAAATTTAAGTGTTATATCAGGAGTGATGATTGGCCTGTCTGCAAATCTTTTCACTATGTTTATTTTTTATGAGATATTAACTTTATCAACGGCCCCTCTGATTGCTCATAGCGGAGGTGATAAAGTGTTAGCTGGCGTCGAACAATATCTAAAAATCTTACTGATTTCAGGGGCGGTATTATTTTTACCGGCTATTATGATTATTTATGCCAAAATAGGTCATGGAAACTTTGTCTCGCAGGGGATAATAGACAATTATTTTTCTAAGAATCAGACGATAGTTTTATTATTAACGTTTATTTTTGGTATAGCAAAAACTGCTTTATGTCCATTACATAAATGGTTGCCGGCGGCTATGGTAGCGCATTATCCGGTAAGTAGTTTGCTCCATGCGGTAGTAGTCGTTAAGTCAGGGCTTTTCTGTATATATAAGGTTTTAATATATATTTTTGGTCTGAAATATTTGCAAAATATTTTCTTTGAATTTAATTTCATTATTTTATTGCCGTTGATTACTATAATTTATAGCTCTTTAAGAGCTTTGCAAAGTGATAATATTAAGAAAATCTTAGCATATTCTACTATAAATCAATTAGCTATAGCATTGCTTAGCGCCTTTATGTTTACTTCAAAATCTATGGGCGCCGCTATTTTGCATTTATGTTCGCACGCTTTTACCAAAATTTGTTTATTTTATGGAATGGGTAGTATTTATAGTTTGAAAAAAACCTATAAGGTTTCTGATCTTACGGCTATTGCTTACGAGATGCCAAAAACCACTTTTATAATATTTATTGCCGGATTATCTTTGATAGGTATACCACCTTTTGGCGGTTTTATTAGTAAGTTTTATATAATGCTTGCTGCTGCTGAGCAAAATCAAATAGGAGTGATGATAATATTAGCCTTAAGTACTATATTTTCTGCTCTTTATTTAGCAAAATTATTAATGTTGATATATAAACCTATAGATGAGACTGGTAAATCAATATCTATAGAAAATAAATTACCTATTTTCATGAGAATTAGTTTAATGATTTGCGCTAGTGGTGTAATCTTCTTTTATTTTATCCAGATGTATATTAAAAAATTCTTGATCTATATTGGGTAAATTGGGAGTGAATATATAGTATATTATATGTCATGGCGAGGAGACGCAAGGCGACTCGGCCATCCAGAAATACCTATAAACATTGCGTCAGCTTGTTTCAGCATCTTATAAAGATCTCGAAACAAGCTGACGCATGACAGTAATGGAAACTGGATAACCACGCTCATTAGAATGGGCTTGTCATGACGATTACATTATAGTAACTACCTTAATAATTAAGACTATCACAGCAAGACCAATACAACATAGCTCATAATGAATATAAATATGATTTTTAATATTTTTAATAATAGTTTTTCTTTTGATTTTAGTTATGAGAATCAATTAATATCGGTAGCTTTTATTATTGTAGCATTAGTTACTAATCTATACGCAATGGGTCAAAATAGAAAATCTGAAGTATTAGTAGGGAGTCTCTATTTAATTTTTTCTCTAATTTGCTTATTTGCTGGCGATTTAGTTTTAATGTTTGTTTCATTAGAAATAATGGTAATTTACGCTGGCTTATTGATTTTTTATGGTCATTATAAAAATAGCATGATAAATGCTCGACAATATTTTCTAACCCATTTGGTAAGCGGGAGTTTAATCTTAATAGGGATTAGCTATATAATTACCAAGGATGCGGGCACGCAAATTACTTCCTTAACAAGTTTAATGGAAAGTGAAGGTAAAAATATCTATTATATTTTATTGCTCTCTGGCTGTCTTATTAACGTTGCCGTACCGCCTTTCTCTGGTTGGTTAGTTAATAGCTATACTAACTCTTCAAGTTCAGGATTAATATATTTAACCAGTTTTACTAGTAAAGTATCTATTATGATGATAGTTAAATTATTTGCTGGTTTAGAAATTTTAAAATTTTTTGGAATAATCACAATTATTTATAGTGGCATATACGCTTGTATCGAAAATAATATTAAAAGATTAATATGCTATTTTACCGTTTCGCAACTTGGTTTTATGCTAATAGCTATAGGTACGAAATTAACTCATGAGCATGCAATTTTTGGTATAGCAGCTTTTCTTTTCGTTAATATTATATATAAAGCTTTGTTTGCTTTATATATGGCAATATTAATGGATCAGGAGAATATAGAAGATTGTTCTGAAATTAAGGTATTAATCTCAATAAAGAGTCCTTTATTATGTAGTAGTTTAATATTAAGTATTTTCTTAATGATCGCTTTTCCACCTCTAGCTGGCTTTACTACTAAAATTTTTATAATGTCTAATTTAAGCAAAGATTTTAGTTATTACATTATTTTTGCCCTAAAAATTATCACTTGCTTAGCAGTATTTACTATTGTGAAATATAAAAATATTAAAGGTAGCTTTTCTCCTAAATTAAATATTTTTAGTAAGGCTAGCTTATTTATTGCTTTTTCAGTAACTTTTATAATTAGTTTTTGGTTAGAAAAATTTTTAAAATTGATAGGTTTGTCTTATCCAATGGAAGTTGCAGGCATTGGTATGATGGAAGTGGTGAAAGAATTAACTGTAATTTTCGTAGCCATTATATTAGCAATAATCTTTAATAGGTTGGTATCTAGGCGTTCAACAAGAAGTATAAATATGGATCTATTCCGTATTATGGAGAATGCTTTACGTAATCTATATTCTAAATATCAACAAAGAAAAACACAGCAAGAAGAATATCATTATCTAAGAGAGAGTTATAATATTTTAGATATCCTAGAGAAAGGAGCTTTACATAAAATAAAATCTCTACATAACCAGTCAGCTAGTATTTTTATAGTTATGGTAATGTTAATAGTTTTTACATTGTCACTAATTAGTAGCTTCTGAAATTCCTTTAAATCATTACTTATACCTATTAGGTGAGGTATCCCTTTTGTTAGAAGGGGGAGTATGATTAATAGTGGGTACTTCAGTATTCAAGATCTCTATAATAGCTTGGTCCTTTTTCTCTATATTTAAATTGGTTAATTCCTTACTTGTTTGCGTTAATTGTTGTCCTTGAGGAATATTTTTTCAAATTCTTTTAGTTCTACATAAGAGCCATCAGACGTTACAATTTTCACATTATTTTTTGCAATTAAGTGAGTATTATTGGCTTTTACCACCTGTTGCCAATTTTTATTTCCACTAGGGGGAAGGTAATGACCATCCTTATATTCTCCTTTTATGTTAGTGATTACTTCCATAGAATTCGTAGCTGCAGCAGCAACTCCATCATCTGTATTTCTACTACCTATGAAATAATCATTTCCTGGAAAAGACACATGATCCCAAGCAACAATTTTATATAGTTTAAAATTTGAGAAATTATCACCTGGTTCTTGGTAAATCTGTAGGATTAGATAATTGGGCTTTACCTGGATTGTCTTTTGCAGGTCTAACACGGTATTTTATACCATTTATATTTTTTTCTTGATTAGTGCGTTCATCAAAAGGGTCATAATATATACAGGAAATATTAGAATAATTATTTGCGTTTTTCTCTATAATATTTTGTAATGCCTTATTTAAACATTCTCCCATTTTTCCTTTAAATCGACCTGCAAATGCACCGCATCCTATGCCTGGTAGGGTAACTATAGCAGATACTCCACTTTCTTAGCGCTTTCGTTAGCATGCGCTAAAATAGGGGGTAATCTTCTTTCTACTAATTTATTATATTTATCCTGATTAATTTTACTTCCAGTTACTAAGTTACTACTTCTTCAAAATCGGGAGTTACTCCTGGAACCTCATGTCCTTTAATAATATTACCTTGCAGTAATGCGCCAGGAGTAAATAATAGTTCAGCATTTAGAGGTGTTGTATGTTTAGAGAAATTTTTATCAGATGGAGACCATACGCCATTATCATATACCTTAACAGGCATAGTGATATTTATATCGCCTAATATTTGCAATTCTTTACGATTCCAATCTGTACCATTACATAATATTTCACTTTCAGCAAAAATTTTTGGCTTCTTAGTGGATAATAATAATTCTATAAATTGTTCATTATATATTTCTTCAAGAGAAGTTCCTGTCTTTATTATTTTATCTAAGGATTTTTTTAGATACCCTCCTGGCTCTATAGTTTTTGAGATTATATCATTTATATGAAATTATTTTTTCCAAAGATTCTTGACTTAAAACTATATCATAACCTGGCTTTTCTTTCATAATATTCTCTTTTTATAATTAACATTTTAAAGCATTTATTACTATATGAACTAGAATTTAAAATATCTATATTTTAATTATATAATATTAAATTTTGTGTTTCAATTTTATTAATATCTTTCAACTATTTAATATTTATTGTACAATAAAATTGTATAGATAGGTTATAAAGGACCTTAATATATAATTTATACTTAGAGAAATATTTTTTAGGAGTAAGTATATGGATGAAGTAGAAAAATTATTAAAAGAAAATAATTTGCAAAAAGCATTCGAAAACGTCTCTAAAGATAAACCTATGTCCTACCAATATGGTCCTTTAAATAAAAGTAAGGAACTCAAATATTTGAAGAAATCATTCACGATATAATTCAAGATTATGGAAATAACACTAAAAATATCACTTTCTCAAAAAAAATGGACAAATTTTATTAAATAGAAAAGGTGAATCAATAAATCTTAAAAACTTATTGGATAATGTTAATTTTAACCATTTATCTATTTCTAAGGAGGATATTCAAAAATATGCTACTAATACTAAAATAAATGCTTCTCCTTTAAGTTATGAGGAATTTCAGGAACGAATTAAAGAGGCGGACATTCAACAAGCAGTTAGCTTAAGTGCTGTTGCTTAGCGCAATGCTGAATATAGCAATGGCTTCTCACGGCTTAAATAACCCCGATTATGGATAAGAAATACATGGTTTATTAGGTTTAAGTTGGTAAGCAATAAGAGCAGAGAATAGAGAAGTAAAGAAATTAATAGGTGATCGATGTCTGGAAGGAGTAATATTAAAATTCTCTTTTATGTAGCCAAAAATGGTTTCGATAATGAATCTCTTCCTTAAAAGGATTTTATCCAAAAGAGGTAATAAATAGTTTTTCATATCCTTTCTTATACCGGTAATTATTATTAAACCTTGCTTATAAAGTTTTGTAAACATTTTTTCTGAAATAAACCCCTTATCAGCATAACACTTACCTTTTAGACCTTTTTTGATAACCATTGCTTCAAATGCAATTCTGTCATCAACATTACCTTTGGTAATTTTAACAGCAATAATTTCTCCCTTATCATTGATTATCATATGAAGCTTGAATCCAAAAACCAATCGACAGAACTACGTCCCCTTTTTGCAAGATTATTAAAAGTTCTGTTAGAATTAATTCTGATATTTTTACATACTGCAAAATGTGTGGAATCTGCATAATAAATTCCCGTTCTTTTTCCACTTAAGTAATGTAACATCACAATCAATGGCAGAAATAATGAAGGAATAAGCTGAACAAATCTCTCATAACAAGGTGGATTCCTGAACAAATTACCATTAATAATAAAGTTTTGGTAATAAGCTTTTAAATGTTTATATGCACTAAAATGGTAAAAAATCATTATTGAGAGTTCTTCACTTAAGGAAAGCTTAACTTCTCTAAATCTTTGCTTATTACTTTTCAGCAATTGATGTTTTACCCATTTCTCATAAATTTTACAAAATTCATCGACTATACAAAATATTGTAGTATATTTACACATGTTATTAAACCTTTATTTTACTCCTTCAGTGCCCTATTTATATAAGGTTTAATAACTCTTGCAACCTTCCTTCCTCTCTATTCCTTATCCATAATCGGGGTTATGTTAATAATCTTAATATTCCAGCTAATAAGACATTAACGGTTGGTGGAACAATAATTAACGCTTACAATATAAATTATGGTCTTAGCTCAACTTTAAATTGACTAATACAGGTAATGTAACATTTAATAGTAATTTTAACTATACTAACATCAATGTGGCAGCTAACAGCGTTATTGATGCGAGATCTATAATTTTTGGGTCAAATAGTGCATTAAATCTAATCAATAGCAATGTTACGGCAGCATCTCTAATTGCTCCTACTTGTAGATAATACAGGTTTTAACTTTTTACAAGGTGATAGTACAGTTAATGTACCAATGACTCAAAGTAATCACTTAGGACATTTATTAGCAGGTGGTTTTGCGCCTGGTGCTACTACAGGGCGGTTTATAGGTCCTGCTATTCTTTCAGAAGGGATAGGAATGGGTGATAATAGTACTTTAATTTTAGATAGTAATGGTTGATGCTGCTTGGGGGGGGATAACAGGGCTTAAAATAGATAATACAGGAGCTATAGCTATCCCTACTAACGCTATAATGAAGTTGGTTAATAATGATCCAATTTCTATTACCACTTCCTCTACACCAGTTTCACCTTCTACACCTGGAATTCTAGCAAATTTTCCACAGCCGATAGGGACATTGGAATTGGTAGGTAATGATGTTAATGTAATAGGAAGTAATTTTTCATTCAAGAACATCAGATTCAGTAACGTAGTGAGTCCATCAAAATTAACATTAGATCCAAGCATGAAATTAAGATGGAATAAACGTTAATAGTAATTATGGATCAAAGGATGCAACAAAAGCTCCAAGAATAGTATTATCAAAAGATAGTACTATTTGATAGTGGTTATGATTCAAATCATTTAGTCAATATTCAGCTTGATAGAAATGCTACTTTAACTGTAAAAGAAGGAGCAAAACTATATTCATCTGTAACAACGACAACAAACTTGCAAGGCACAGCAAATCTTGAAGTTAGTGATATATATGGACCCGGATCAAAGGAAGTTAGATTAAAAGAAGTAAATATCAAGAATAATATTGCCAACCATGGTGATTTATAAGTAGGTAATCTAAAATTTAGGATCAAATACTTTAACTTTGAATGGTTCTAATTCTCCAAAATGGGGTGGTGGAGATACTATTAATACTGTTTTAACATCGGAAAAAATTTAGGGCATATTGATATTCAGGCGCCAGTTACAGAAGACGGACAGCTATTTAGTAATGTTATTATTGATGATAAAGCCTCATTCCCTTAAACAGAAGAAGATTATACCTTAGTAAAAACAAATGGTAATCTATCAGTTAGTGAAGATATATCGTCAATATTAGTAAGGACAAATAAACCTTATGTGCTTTATTTGTTAAAAATTTCTAATGGGGATATTCATTTATATCGTCAAGATGATGCAGAAAGTCAAGCTATAGCTGATATTAGACTAGCGGGAGGAGATGACTTTGATGTTGAGAATGTATCATTATTAACTCAAATAGGTGAAAGAAGCGTTTTGTGGGATAGTCTTGGAGATTTCACAGATTCAGAAGAAAGGGGTAAATTATTAAGATACATAGTAAATAATGCAGATCCACAGATAAATGAAATTCTTGCTCATGTTATGAATAATTTTGGCGATCAGGTTAATAATAGAATGTTGAGTCAAAATGTTCCATTAGCTCCTGTAGCATCTTGTGATAACGATATTAGCGGCAAAAAATATGGAGTATGGTTTAGTCCATATTATAGTCGATCAAGTCAAGGTATGCTAGGAGGTTTAGAAGGGTATAGCACAAGATCTCAAGGTGGAATAATAGGGGCTGATACTACAGTAAATGATGATCTAACAACAATTGGTTTAGCGGTAGCAAGAACTAGAACAGACGTAAAACTTAAAGATTATATGCTGGGAGTAAAAAGTAAAGTAAAAGACTGGATCTTTAGTATATATGGATTGCAACAACTAAAAGATCAATGGTTTGTTCAAGGAGCCGCTATGTATTCTACAGCAAGAGTTTAATGAATTAGGAATTTTTAAAACAGCCTTGTCCAGCTATAAATATAGAGCGTTAAGAGGTGAGATATTGTTAGGCTACAATGCAATGTTGAATGATAAGACGGTTTTAACTCCAACAATAGGAATCAGACATAGTAGGTATAAGAATAGTAGTTATGATGAAACAGGTACAAATTTTTTAAATACTCACGTTTCTAATAAGTTAAGCCATAAGACAGAAGGAATTATTGGAGGAAAGATTTTAACAAATATAGATAGAGAGAATATAGTTATTACTCCTGAAGCTCATACAATAATCTCACGAGTTCTCTGAGCAAGAAGAAAGGAAAAACTAATTCGATATTTGATGGATGGCTGTTCCATTCTTTAATAGACCAGATAGAACGGCAAAAACATTGTATAACTTGGGAGCAAGCGTTACTGCTAAAAGAGGTAAAATGGAGTACAGTGCCGGTTATGATTCATACCTAGCTAAAAAATATACTGCTCATCAAGGAACACTAAAAATAAGAGTTAATTTTTAAGATTAATAATAAAAAGAGGGAATATTATTCCCTCTTTTTATTATTAAAAATTATCTTGAATATAGCTCAACTACTAAATGTACTTCTGGTTCAAATGGATAAGGAACATCAGAAATTACTGGTGTTCTAATAAATTTTCCAGATAATGAAGTTGGATCAAATGATAAGTAAGACGGAACAGTTCTCTCTTGTTTAGTTGCTGATTCAACTATAACAGGAATTTGTTTTGCTGAATCACGCAACTCAATAACATCACCTTCTTTTAGTCTCATACTAGGAATGTTAACTTTTTTGCCGTTTACTCTAATATGTCCGTGTGTAACAAATTGTCTAGCGGAAAAGATAGTTGGAGCAAGATTCATTCTATAAACAACAGCATCAAGCCTTCTTTCTAATAAACCGACAAAGTTTTCTCCGGTATTGCCCTTCATTTTTAGAGCAAGAGCAAAAATATTCCTAAATTGTTTTTCATTAACACGACCATAATGGCATTTTAGTTTTTGCTTGGCCTTTAAGTGTAAACCATAGTCAGATGTTTTAATCATGGTATTTTGACCATGTTGACCAGGGCGGTAATTTCTGGTGTTATAAGCGTCCTTACCAGTACCCCACAGACTTACTCCAAGTCTCCTACTTGTCTTATATTTAGAACTAATAATTTTTGTCACTCTTGTATCTCACAATTTCTTTAGCTAATGGAAAAGAAGTATATGTATTTTAAGAATTAAAGTCAATAGACTTCTTCTACTCAATTTAAAGTATAAAATAAAATATAGTAGAGGATGAGTTTGTTAATAGTTATTTTTAGCACTTCTAATGTAGGTGATGCTTGTTACTTTTTTAGTATTTATGTTACATGAAAATTACACCCATTTGTAATACATACAACAAAGTGAAATAGGGTATCATTCCAGCTTAAGCTGGAATGATATATAATTTCTATAATTTCTATGCAACAACGTCTAGAATTTATCTAGTTCTTTCATCATTTCTGTCTTTAGAGGTAGAAACATTTATTTGAGGGGTAGACGGTGCTATTAGCTCCTTTACACTAACTTTCACACCATTTTGTTCTAACACCGCTCTTATTCGATCAGCTTGTTCACGAGAGTTTGCTTTAGCGCTAATTTCAAAAGTCCCTTGAGGTGGCTTTGTATTAGTTTTTGTTTCTTGATTTTTAGTATTTAGCTGAGGAGATTTCGGTGTTTTTGATTCGTCTTGTTGTTTAGGTTGTCCACTTTGTTGTGATTATCTGCAGGATCGTTTGTTTTGCTTTGAGCAGCTTGTACTGCATTATGAATTATCTGATAAATCTACAAGCACATCTTCATTTTTTGATTTAGATTGTTCTTGGTTTTGCGGTTGAGGAGACTTCAGTTTATTATCTTGCTCTAAAGTCTTATCAGTTTTGTTTAGTGAATTCTTATTGAAGTTTCGTATCTCACTCATTAATGCCGGTATTCCAGTTAACTCTTCAGGAAGTTTATCAGGAAGTGCTCTATCATTAACAGGTTTTAGATTAGCTATTTTTTCTTGTTTTGGTGGAGATGGTGGCGCAGTGATTTTCGCTTCAAGATGTTGTTTTGGTCCTTGTTCAAGGGTTTGGCTTTTTGTTAATTTCTGTTCTACTGATAAATCAATGCCATGTCCTTTATTTATAGCTACTTCTCGCATCATTTCTTGATATTTTTTACGAGTTACTGGCAGAGTATAAATTTTGCCGTTTTGTTCAATATAACCTACAGCTTTAGGGTCGTTACCATTAAACTTTATAGGGGGTGGAGAGCTTACTTCAAGTAGTTTTCCATTCTCATAATGAGCTGTAAAATAGACGGCTTTATTTTTATCAATATTTTTACCATTTTGGTCTTTTACCGCTAAAGATAAATGCATTGTATCGTTATTATCTAATTTTAGTGGGAAATTAATAGTTCGGTAACTTTTAAGCTCTACATTATTACCTTTACTATCTATTATTATATCGGGGGGAGTTACTTTGCGAGTTGATTCAGTTAATGTAGCAATTTCTTTGTTATCAGGACTTTTTACTATTTGAGACCTAGTGCTAACATTGTCTTTCTCTAGTTCTGAGCCATCAGCCCATTGCATTGTTGAGAACCTATTTGCAAATTTTGTATGGATATCTTTGTAACCAGAGATTTCTACTTCTTCCAAAGACTTTTTTAACTCTGGAACTTTTAATGCTTGATTAATTTTTTCTTCATTCTCTTTATCTTTAGCAAATTCAGAGAATTTTTTAGGATCTTTAATATCTTCCTTTAAATGTTCAGCTATTAATTCTCTTTGTCTAGCTAGAAGTTCTCTGATAGCTTTAGTTATTGGATCTATTTCTTCTTCGGTAGAAGGAATGGGTTTTCTAGTTGTTGTGATATCAGAGATTGATCGGGGAATGAGATACTATCTACAGCTTCTTCTTGCTGGTTAGATTGTTGATTCTGGTTCATTACTATTCCGCTATCTTGACGTGAAAGTGGAGGTTGCTGCTCTTGTTCGATTGATACTTCTTGCTCAGGTGCTATTGGATCCAAGCTATAATTTGCTGCTGGCACATATTCTCTATTTTCTAAAAAATCTTTACGAAATTGTTCTTTTCTTTCATCTTTCTGTTGATCAGTAAGTTGTGCAATTGTATTTTGATCAGAAAAAAATTGCTCTACTGTAGCTACCCTCATATAACGTGCTACAGGATCATCTTCTTTATAATTTACAACAGTCCCTTTATCCAATAGATCTTTAGTTTTTTTTAAAGTCCTCTTCAGTTGTTTTCATTAAATAATCAATAACATCAGGATTTTGAGAATATGTTAATTTTTTTACATTTTTATATTCTTCTTCACCAGTAACTATTTTAGGTTGTATTTGATCTTTTTCAGATTCATCTGTTTTGCTCATCTCTCATCTCCATATTAGTATCCCTTAATATAATGGTAGTAAGTATTTTCTTCTAAGACAATATATTTCATAAATAGCCATTGAAAAATCAAAGGTATTGAATAATTGTGTAATAATTATTTATTAAATATGAATGTATTTATTAAGAAATATTAACCACATTTTGTGTTAAATATAATTTTACTAATTTTAAATAATCTTGAGGCGATAAATTTTCGGCCCTACAAGAAGAGTCTATTTTTAATTCTTTTAGTAAATCTTCAATCTTAGGGGTAAGTCTTTTTAAAGATGATTTAATCATTTTTCGTCTTTCGCCAAAAGCAAGCTTAGTAATTAGTTCAATAGTTTCGATTAGTTCAGCATTAAAATCATTTTCTATAGGTATAAGTTTAACTATCGAAGAATGAACTTTTGGAGGTGGGTAAAAGGACTTAGGGCTAACGTCAAAGCATTTTTGAGTATGGCACAATAGTTGGCATATCACCGATAATCTTCCATAAGACTTAGTGCTGACAGGGGAGCATATTCGTTCTACAACTTCTTTTTGAAGCATAAGAGTCATACTATTTACTAAAAATGATTGTTTTAACCATTTAATTACTAGCTCTGTACCAATTTGATATGGTAAGTTAGAGATGATATTTATTTTTTCATTTCCTAAAGATAATAGATCAAATTTAAGAGCGTCACCTTGGATTATATTTAAATTAGGAAATAATTCTTTGATTTCTTCAAGCAACGGAATACATCTGGAATCTGTTTCGATGACAGTTAAAGATCTAGGTTTAGCTGCTAGAATGGCCCTAGTTAATCCAGCAGTACCTGGACCAATTTCTAAGGCGATGTCATTTTTGTTAAGACCGCTTGCTCTTACTATTTTTTCGCACAGAGTATAGTCAAAAATAAAATTCTGACTATATTTCTTAAGGGCTGTAATACCATGTTTATGCGCATGTTGGGCAATAGAACCTAAAGTCACTGTGGTATCATAATTTTTATATACGCTTTCTTACGCATGTCATCTAGGTGTTTTTGAGCTTTTTGTGACATTTTCTTATTAGTTAAGAAATTTAATACATACTCATTTTCATCTTTTGTAATATTAACTAATTTTTTGTTGCACATTAATATTAATTTAAACCCTTCCTTTGTCTCAAAAACATTACTTTTTTCTTCTGTATTTAGATCTTTTAAAATTGTTCTTATTGAAGGATTTAATCTACTTATTTTTTGATTAATATTTTCTAATGTAGCAAAATTATCATAGGAAGATTTTTTTACATCATCACAGTTTTTAATGTTTTTTTGCAAATTATGCATTTTGCTTAAAGTTTTATCGCTCTTATCTTTAGAAGTAAAAGATAATGCTGATATTTCTGCGTCTTTTGAATTGGTAGCAAGAAGTGCAGTGTTAATTTCCTTTGGGCTAATAGTAATAGATTTAGAGAAACCAGATAAGATATTCATCTTTATAATTTCTGCGCCAATTTGAAATTTAAAACTATTAATGTCAATAGATTTACTTTTTAAGAACTCAATTAAATACCCTTTTGGCATTTTATTATGTTGTTCTATTTCGCTAATTGCTTCATTTAACTCGTTATCTGAGGGTTTATTCTTTGTAGATTGATATAATAATACATCATCTATTAGGGTCTTCATTGCAATTTTATTAAGCTGAGCATCCTTTTCATTTGAATTAATATTATTAAAAGCCTTGATCATACGCTTTCTAGCTTGAAATTCATTTAAAGTAATGGGTTCGTTATTAACCAACGCGACTATTTTAGGTAGTTCCGCTTTTGCTATAGTTATGTTAAGTAACATAATGACTAAACATAATAAATTTTTCATATTTAAACTCACATATTTAATATTTTCAATCCTATAGTAACAGTTGGCAGAGACGTTTTTTTAATCCCCCTCCTATTGTCTACCATATAATCGTCAGAAAGCTGTGTGGATATTCTAACACAATCGTTTTGATATGTCACTCTGATACTCTGAGAAAGAATAGATAATTTAGTTTTTGGGGCATTCAGTCTCATGCCATAAGAAACTGACCATGTATCAGTTAATTGATACGATAAATTATAGTACATTTGTCGCAATTTATCATCAGCCATATTATTCATAGAATAATATTTCTTTAAGTTTTTAATTTGTATAAAAGAAGTGGTAAATTGCAGCTTTTTAAGTGAGAGAGTACCGCCTATTTCATCTCTAATTGGTTCAAAATTTTTATTTTTTCTAAATCTATAAAATAACTCAAGATTGCTAGAAAAACTGCTAGATATTTTTCCAACATTTTCCTGATAATGAATAGAATTACGAGGAAGATTATTATTATAGGTTTGACCTAAAAATAGGTTAAAATAATTTTGTCCTGATAATAAGGAAGAGTTAATACCATAGCTTAATCTGTTACCAAATTCATGATTGTCAACTCCACTAAAATGGTTAGCAAGAAATAAATTATTTTCTGATAATTCATATCTATTATAATCAATAAAAGAGAATTTTTTATTAGAATTATGTTTGCGTCCTAAAGTTACAGATATAATTGGTTCAACCATTAGAGTAGATTTTTCAGAAATTGCCCCAGAGAGTGGATAGCGCCAAATATTTTGAATTTCAGGTATATTTCTTGACAGTACTTTATTAGCTCTTGGATCATTTAGATAAGTATGGCTAATAAAATATAGATCAGTTCTATTACGGATAATAAAATTAAATAAGTGACCAGTTGGAGTTAAGAAGTTATTATCTAAAGAGATTTGAATAGAGGTTCTACCTAATTCTTTACCATTTCTTTCCTTATAGACTAAGGTATTATTTCCAATTACTAACTTACTGGTTTCACTCTCATTTAAATTTATAACATTTTTTGTTTTTATCTTAGGATAAATTAATGGATTTGTATTGCTTGAATCATTTACATTAAGCCCTTCCAAGTAAATGCCTTCTAAAGAGAAATAATCATATATATTTATATTACGAAAATAAATTTTAGATGTTAGAGATGAAGTGTAATTTTTATAATAATTTTTTAAATATGCCTGATCAGAAGTATGTTCTAACCTAAAACCATACTGATAATTTTCTCTACTAAAAGTACCATTAGAAAGTAAATAGTAAGAGTTTATATTACGGTCTTTTAATAAGATATTTCCTTCTTTTGTTCTATAAGGTACTTTACCATAACTTGTCTCTATTGTTATATAATCAGTTTTATTAGGTTTATAACGCCCTTCAATTTCATAAATATTATATTTACCAAAAAATCTTGGAATTAGAGTGAAATCTAAGTTAGGCAATACTCGATAATATAAAGGTATACCTAAGGCTTTATTTTTAAATTGAGGCATCAATATCCCTGACTTTGCTTTAGCTTTAGGTGTTGGATGAGAAAAATAAGGAGTATAAAAAATAGGGACGCCCCAAACTTCAAAAAATAAGTTTCTGTAAGTCATTTGGCTATTATCAAGGTCAACTTGAGTTTTTTTTGCAGAAACTTGCCATATAGGCTTATTATTACATAGAATTTTACATGGAGTAAAAGTACTATCTGTTAAATAGAAAAGATTATCACTAACTCTTTCTGCAAGTTTTGATACTAGAAGTGTATTGTCGCCAAAATATAAAATGAAGTCTGAAATTATTCCTGTTTTTAACTTATCTTTCAGAATAGCAGTTTCTCCTAAGATTACTTTATTCTCTTCATTTTTAATCATAACATTGCCTTCAGCCCAGAGTTTGTCGTTTTCTATGTCATAAATTAAAGTATTTGCTGTTAGAAAATAATCTTCTAATATGACTTCAACATTGCCTCTAGCATAAATTAGTTGCTGCTCTTTATTATACTCAACATAATCTGTTGATAAGAAATTAAAAGCTTTGCCTGCTTCCGATTTATCGATAGCAGATAATGTTAAGATAGGAAGTAAGATTGTTACAATAGTTAATAGATAGAAGAGAATTCGCATTAAGGATAATTTTGAAATATAATTTATTTTAAATATAGAGAACAAAAATGAATATAATAACTAAAAAATTTATCTTTGTGCGTCATGGTAGTTCAGATTCTAATATTGAGAATTATGGGTTAAATGCAAATGGTAAAGAACAAGCTTTAGCTGCGGCGGTTAATATAGAAAAATATTTGCAAAAAACTTCTAATAAGATAGCTGAGGTTATTTCCAGCGAATTAAATAGAGCCAAAGAAACAGCTCAGATAATTAGTGAATATAATGGTAATCTTCCTGTTTCTTATAGTAATAACTTAAATTTAAGATATTTTAATGATCCCTCAGAAGAAGAAATAAGTTTTAATAAGAGAGTATATAATACTATCTTTTCTTTAATATAATTACAAAATAAGCATAATAATTTAATAATAATTTCTCATATTGACGTTTTTGAGTCTATACAACAAGCTTTAATTAATAATGTCCTATTTAAAATCAATAAAGGCGAGCAAATGATTTTTAGTTATGATGGTTCTAAATGGAGTGTTAAAAGTTTATTAAAAGAAATTTCTTAAATGTAGGAGATTGCTGAATTATCTTAGTGTCATAAGTATTCTAATATTATTATTCTTGTATAACCAACTATAGCTAATTCTATATAGAATAGATACATATGTCATGCGTCAGCTTGTTTTGGTCTTGTTGCATAGAGGTCTGTACTAACCGTCATAGCCACCGAGTATTGCGACTCTTCGCCATGACGATTGATAATATTTTTATCTCCATGCAATAATGATGAAAGCAGAGTTGTTATTGCTATCTTAATGATCTTTGCTATACCATGATAATTAAATATAAATTTAGGGTATCAAAATTCACCAAAATTCCACCTTAGAGAGTAAATGGTAACAGGCTTTAGAGGCAAAAGTGCAAAAAATATTTTTTTAAATAGCAATTTTGCTTAAAAATTAGAATAAACTAGAAAATCAATTAAGTTAGAGTTAGTTTGTTATAAATGAAAAAATATTAATATTTATGGAGAATAATTTTCACAGCAGATCTAATAAAGTAATTTTATCAATTTCATTTCCTATTAGACATTTATAGATTGCAGTACGGTAATAGAAGTCAAGGCATCTATTCTATATATAAATAATACTTGACTAAATTAGTAGGATATTATAATTATGTTTGCCATAGAATAGGATCATTATATAAAATTAACTACAAAAGCAAGATATGCTGTAGCAGCAATTTTAGAGATGGCGTCAAAAACCCTAGGTACTCCAGTAACTTTATCCGAAATTTCAGTGCAACAAAATATACCGGTTAATTATTTGGAGCAAATTTTTGCAAGGCTTAAAAGAGCTAATTTAGTTAAAGCGATAAAAGGGCCAAAAGGTGGATATATTATTACTGATAAATTAAATAATATATAGACGCAGTTGATGAAAATATTGAAATGACTAGATGTTCAAAGGAATCAAAAATTGGCTGTATGCTAAATAAGGTACAATGTAATAATTTATGGTTTGGTCTTACTGAGCATATCAGAGATTAATTTAAATAATATTTCCATAGAAGATATCTTATTGTCAAATAATGAATAAGTTTAATCTGAGATAGACTTATGTTATATTTAGATCATAACGCAATTACTTGGATTCATCCTAAAGTTAGAGATTTTGTAATAAGTTTATTAGATGAGGCGGTATATAATCCCTCATCTATTCATAGTAATGGTCGTGGTGCTCGCGCTATAGTAGAAAAAGCAAGAATACAGATTGCAGAATCCGTTGGCATTGACATTAATTCTAGAGAGTATGAGCTTATTTTTACTTCTTCTGGAACGGAAAGCAATAATTTGTTGATGAATAGTTATTTAGATGACAAGATTTTTATTTCAAGCGTCGAACATCTATCAATTTTTGCTCATAGTAAATATAGGAACAATATTAAGTTTATAAAAGTTGATAATAATGGTATAATTGATATCAACGATTTAGATAAATTGTTATCTAATAGTACAAGTAGTAAGAAGCTTGTTTCAGTAATGCTTGCTAATAATGAAAGTGGAGTTATCCAAAATATTAGAGAATTAGCGGTTGTTGCAAGAAAATATGGAGCGGAGTTTCATAGTGACTGCGTACAGGCGTTTGGTAAAATCCCTGTTAATATCCCAGAATTAGGAATTGATTTTGTTACTCTTTCCTCTCATAAAATAGGCGGTATGCAGGGGAGTAGCGTGTTAATTGCTAAGAAAAATCATCCTCTTAAAGCGATGATGATTGGAGGAGGGCAAGAAAAAAATATTAGATCAGGAACGGAGAACGTGATAGCTATTGCGTCTTTTGGTCTTGCATCTGAGATAGTTGGGCAAGAAGTAGATGATAGATATCAAAAGATGAAGATGCTACAGGATTGTTTAGAAGAGAATTTGCTAAAATATAACGATATTAAGATAGTATCTAAAAATGTTAAGAGGTTACCAAATACAACTCTTTTAATTATAACAAATAGCGATCCTCAGACTAAGTTAATAGCCTTCGATTTGCATGGAGTAGCGGTTAGTTCAGGTTCAGCTTGTTCTTCAGGAAAAGTTGGTAAATCTCACGTATTAGAAGCAATGGGATATAATGATGACGAATGCAAATCTTCACTAAGAATTAGCTTTAATTATCAGCAGACTATTAAAGATGTGAAGAAGTTTATAGAAATATTCGAGAAAGTATATAATTTTTAAATTATTAATCGAAATGACAAAGTTAGAACAATTAAAAGAAAAAGTAATATCAAGTGGTAAATCATTGCCAATTTATCTCGATTATCAGGCAACTACTCCAATGGATCCAAGAGTTTTAGAAGCAATGTTACCATATTTTGGCGCTAAATTTGGTAATCCTCATTCTAGGAGTCACTCTTTTGGTTGGGAAGCAGAGGAAGCCGTAGAAGTAGCAAGAGAAAAAGTAGCAAAACTTATTGGAGCAGATCCTAAAGAGATTATTTTTACTTCTGGAGCAACTGAATCTAATAATTTAGCTATTAAAGGTATAGCTAGATTTTATGGTAGTAAGAAAAAGCATATTATAACAGTAGTTAGTGAACATAAATGCGTTTTAGATGCTTGTAGACATTTGGAAGATGAAGGTTTTCAAGTAACGTATTTGCCAATTCAGACCAGTGGTTTAATTGATTTAGAAACATTAAAAAATGCTATAACAGATCAAACAATGCTAGTATCAGTTATGGCTGTAAATAATGAAATAGGGGTAATTCAGCCAATTAAGGAAATAGGTCAAATTTGTCGAGAAAAAGGTGTGTTTTTCCATTCGGATATTGCCCAAGCTTACGGTAAAATGCCAATTGACGTTAATGAGTGTAATATTGATTTAGCAAGTATTTCATCTCATAAAATTTATGGTCCTAAAGGTATTGGAGCTTTATATGTTAGAAAAAGACCAAGAGTAAGACTAATCCCAATTTTAAATGGCGGTGGGCAAGAAAGAGGAATGCGTTCTGGAACTTTACCGACTCCTTTAATTGTTGGCTTAGGTGCGGCGTCAGAAATAGCTCTTGCTGATATGGAAAAAGATAATCAGCATGTAGAAGAGCTTTTTAATAGATTTTATGATAAAATAACTAAAGAGATACCAGAAGTTTATTTAAATGGTGATAAAGAACATAGGTATAAAGGTAATTTAAATTTAAGTTTTGCCTATGTTGAAGGTGAATCTATGATTTTAGCAATTAAAGATTTAGCCGTTAGTTCTGGTTCAGCTTGTACTTCATCATCTTTAGAGCCGTCATATGTATTAAGAGCTATGGGAGTTGATGAGGAGCTTGCCCATACTTCTATCAGATTTGGCATAGGTAGATTTACCACTATAGAAGAAATAGATTATGCAGTAGAATTAATAATATCAAAGATCAATAAATTAAGAGAACTAAGTCCTTTATGGGAGATGGTACAAGAAGGTGTGGATCTAAAAACAATAAAATGGGCAACGCATTAAATTAATTTCTGATAGTGTGTTGTTAAAAAGTAAAGTCGATGTCATTCCCGCGTAGGCGGGAATCCAGAATTGATGTTATTGTTATCCCGAAAAAACTTGTTTCGGGATTCGTAATAGATGCTGAAACAAGTTCAGCATGACGTTATGGTCGTTTCCTAGATTCTTGTATACATGGGAATGACATTGAGTGTTGGATTTAAAAGATAGGAGAATAACATGGCATATAGCCAAAAAATAGTTGATCATTATGAAAACCCTCGTAATGTGGGATCCCTGAATAAGGATGCTGCTGATGTTGGAACAGGATTAGTAGGAGCTCCTGCTTGTGGTGATGTGATGAAGTTACAAATTCAAGTTGCTGAAGATGGGACTATTACAGATGCTAAGTTTAAAACATTTGGTTGTGGTTCAGCAATTGCTTCAAGTTCTTTGGTTACAGAATGGATTAAAGGAAAATCTGTTGAAGAGGCAGAAGCTATAAAAAATACAGAGATAGCTAAGGAATTGTCATTGCCACCTGTAAAGCTTCATTGTTCAATGCTTGCGGAAGACGCTATCAAAGCGGCAATTGCTGATTATAAGAGTAAAAGATCTTAATATTTTTATGGATAAAAATATTTTATTACTAACTGATCGAGCAGTTAACCAAATAAAATTATTGCTAGCTAAAAGAGGTAAACCATCTTTTGGTATTAGAGTTGGCGTTAAATCTGGTGGCTGTTCTGGTCAGACATATTATGTAGAATATGCTGATGACAAAAATAAATATGATGAAGTAATAGAAGTAGATACTGTTCGGATATTGATTGATCCTAAAGCCCTAATGTATATTATGAACAGCAAAATGGATTATGTAGAAGATAAATTCAAATCAGGATTTACCTTTAACAACCCTAATGCTAAAGGTACTTGTGGCTGTAATAAATCCTTTAGTGTATAAATATGTTGATTTAGGATAAGCTATCTTATCCTAAAATGAGCCAAAGAAGCTTTTCTAATGCATTGCTTCTTGCTTTAAATGACGTATTCTTATCTTGAGGATCTATAACCCAACTTGCAAATGGAATATGTCTGTTATCTTTTGCAATCCAACCAATAACCATCCTATCCTTTTTCTCCTGGTCCTTCACCAAGTCCGGTTTTGCCATAAAGTTTCCAGCCATCAAAGTAATCTTGTATGAATAATAATTTCTCTGTCATATTGTAAGCATGCGTACTTACAGGTAATTTTTTATCAACAAGTTTTTGTAAGAATTCTACTTGTTCTGCTGCAGATATTATTAACGCTCCGGCCAGTCTTTACGATTCATGCCAGTAATATCTTGGTTTCCAAACTCAAATTTATCTATATATTCTTTTATTTTTTCATATCCAAGTTTTTCAACTATATTACCAGAATACCAAACGCAACTGTCTAAGATCCATGTTTTTGGAGTGTGTGGCTTTTTCCAAAAACTTAAATATGTTTCATAACCTGTTTTATAATGCCAGACAGGAGCATTTTCGTTTTCTAATATGCCAGAGTCAAATCCCATAAGGCTTAGAGTGCAATACTGAAATCACATCCTGGAGTATGCCTTATATTATAATCTCCTTCGCTTTTTAAAACTTTATCGTTCTCTTTAGCAAAAAAGCAACTTTCAACGGCGTACACTTGGGTGATATAAAAAACTGTTAAATATATAAATAAAATGATTTTTTTCATGATTTTTGAGATGCCTTACTAATTTTATAGATCTAAAAATGTTTAAAATTTGATATTTAAATATTTACTATTTAAATATTCGTATATTGCTTCGTCTGAGCTTTCTATACCAAAGCCTGAATTTTTTCGCCCAGAAAATGCCCCTGTAATATTCGCTGACGGCATTGAATCATTAACTGATACCATACCAAAATCTAGTCTAGTTGCTACAGTTTGGGCTATAGAAATATCTTTCGAATAAACATACGATTGTAAACCATACTCAGTATTATTAGCTCTTGCTATCACTTCTTCAATATTATCAAATTTATAGCAAGCTAAAACTGGACCAAATATTTCCGTTGTAAAGATTTTCATATTATCTTGGCAATCACGAATAACTGTAGGTTCAAAGAAATTATTATGCGATTTACCGCCGCATAAAACTTTTGCTCCTTTGCTTTTAGCATCTTCAAGTAACTTTACAATCTTATCTACGGCAGCTTTATTAATTAATGGCCCTATATTTGAGTCGGGAGCAAAACCATCTCCTACTTTAAGCTTAGAGAATTTATCGAGAATAATCTGTACAAAATCATCATAGATTGCTGTTTCTATAAAAATTCTGTTTGGAGAAGTGCAAGATTGTCCGCCTGATCTTATTTTGATAGATATAAGATCAGAAGCAACTTTATCTAAATCCACATCCTTAAATATAATATAAGGAGCATTGCCGCCTAGTTCCATGGACAAACGCTTCATAGTAACGCCAGAGTTTTGATATAACAACTTTCCTACTCTTGTTGATCCAGTAAAGGATAATTTACGAATCCTAAAATCATTGCAAAATATTTGTCCAATATTACTAGCATTTCCTGTAATTATATTAAATACTCCAGTTGGAAGACCCGCATCGCTAGCCAATTTAACTAAAGCTAAAGCAGAGAACGGAGTAAATTCTGAAGGCTTAAGTATTACGCTACAACCAGCTGCTAAGGCCGGCGCAACTTTCCTAGTAATCATAGCATTTGGGAAATTCCAAGGAGTAATAGCGGCAATAGGACCAACAGGCTCCCATTCAGTAATAATTTTATGATTTATTTCTTTACCATTTCTGATTTTACCTTTAATCTCATGAATACTGCCAGCAAACCATTCAACAAAACCAGCTCCATATAGAATTTCTTTTTTAGATTCATCTAATGTTTTTCCTTGTTCTAAGGTAAGGATGTTTGTTAACTCATCAATATTTTCTAATATTAAAGAATGCCATTTTTTTAAGATTGTAGATCTTTGTTGAATTGGTACCTGAGACCAATTCTTAAAAGCTTTAACTGTACTATCTATAGCTTTAGCAATTAAATCATCAGAAAGATTAGGTACTGAGCCAATTTGTTGGTTAGTAGAAGGACTATTAACGGGAATTTGATCCTGACATTCTACCCAAAAACCATCTATATAATTTTTCTTATTAATTGATTCTAACATTTCCATATTGCTACTTCTTATAATTTCAAAGGAATGTTATAGTGAGTGATTGCTCTAAAGCTTTATGGTTCTTTACCATGAGAGATAATGATATTTTATATCTCTTTCCACCAATACCACCCGATCTGGTATAACATTTTTACCAGTGATAATAATGTTACTCATATAATACCATAAATTGTTAATAGAGTTAAGTTATTACTTAAGAATAAATTAATAAATAGTAATATTATTATTGGGGTTATGATGACTTTATTTAATAAGAAATTGGCCCATAAATTATTGGCTTCAACTTTATTATCAAGCTTGTTAAATATTCCTAGCTCATTTGCGGCTAAGGAGGTTGTCCTAACAGGAAACAGCAGTAGTCCAGTAGGAGTTTCTTTTAATAACGGTGATACTATTAAATTTTACTAATCCAAATAGTCAATTCTTGGATATTACTAACGGAACTGTAATAGGAGCTGTAAATAATAATGGACAGAGTAACACCAAGATTGATCTTAGCGGGACTCACGTTACTGTAGGTTCAATAGGTAATGGTGACTCATTGCAAATAAACATGCCTAATTCTGCTACTCTTACTTTTATCTGGTCAAGCAGGTGTAAATGCTCCTGGAGAAAATGATTATAGCGCTTTAAATTATTATTCTAGGTGAAGGTTGTGGGGTAGATATTAACGCGCCGATTGATTTTTCTGCACATCTTTCACAGGCTCTTTAAACTCTAGCGGTTTAGTTATCAGTAGTAATAATGTTAAATATTTAAAAGTAAATGGTTCATCAGTTAGCGAATTTGGGCAAAGAACTATTTTTTCAAATAGTTCTTTAACAGTTGGAACAGATAATATTAATTTTGGTAATGTGATTACATTAGAAGGGGAAAATGCCACTTTAAATGTGACTGGTAATAATCAAACAATTATAGCTTCTAATATAGGATTTGACAATAATAATGAAATTATAAATGTAACAGGTAGTTTAACCATTAGAGGTCCATTTGGGCAACCTACTCCTATACCTAATATCAATGTTAATAATGGAGGTTTTCTTAGATTGCCACCTGAATTAAACATTCACTCAACAATGACAATTAATAATGGCACTCTGATTATAGATGCCCCAATTATGTCTTTAGCACCTATCGAAAATTTAATCTTAAAGAACGCTACTATAGATCTTGGCTTAAATCAATTAAACTACAATGGTAATGCCACTACATCAGGTACAATGCAATTAGGGATACTTATGACGCAAGAACGGAACAATCAGGGAAAATTGCGGTACTTGGAGGAGGTCTAGATTTATCAACACTTGATTCATTGGTAATTAATATTGATCCTGAATCTGGCTTATATGATCTACCTAATCAAAAATATTTCTATACAATAATTGACGCTGATGGTGGTATAGTTACCCCTGTTGATAAATCAAAAATAATATTAACAGGCGCCTCGGATGCTAACCGTTACGCTGAGTATTCTGTAGGTAATGATTTAGTGTTGCATGTTGAAGATCGCTCTCAAGAAATATTAATAACTGATTTGGTTGATTGGACTATTGATCCTAAAATCAGCTTATTACTCAGGAGACTACTTTTGTTCAGTTGCTTCAATTATTAAATAATGGTCAACTAAGTGACGCAATTATATTATTAAATGATCTTGGTTTATCAAATATAGAAAGAGCAAGAGAAACATTAGATAGAATCATTACAGCGGTTCCGCCAAGAGTTAATGATTATCATCAGCAAACAAGGACGACATTTCATTTAACTAATAGTGAGATTAGTAAAAGAATGACTCCTGTTTCTGCTGGTTGTGATGATTATAGTAAGTCGTATGGATTATGGGTAAGTCCAATATATAGTAGGGGTATTAAGAGAACTGAAGGTGGAGTAAGCGGTTATAGATCCAAAGCTCAAGGTATGGTGTTTTGGATAGATACCCTGATTAACGATACTTATCTGGTAGGTCTATATTATGGACAGATTTATGATAAATTAACTTATAGGAATCTTAAATATGGAGATAATACCAAAGGTCTAACCAATATCTTCTCTCTATATGGAGCATATAATGAGCCAAGTAGTCCATGGTTTACCGAAGGGGTATTATCTTATGCTAATACTAGAATAAAGGATCGTTCTGGTCGTAGAATATATAATGGTAATATAGAAACAGCTTTAGGAAAATATAAATCAAGAGCATATAGCGGTCAGGTAATAGAAGGCTATAATTTTAACTTAGCAAATGGTTTGATGTTAAGCCCAGTAGCAGGTTTAAGATATTCATATTTTAGAGATGCTAGCTATCAAGAGACAGGTACTAGATTCCAAAATTTATTGATGAAGGGTAAATCATACGGTAAATTTGAAGGGATATTAGGATTTAGAACTAGCGGTGGCGTTGAATTTATCAAGCTAGCCTTAATGCCAGAGCTACATGATTATTTGGATTACAATTTTACTAACAAAAGATCTCCAACAATAGCGGCGACAATACAAGGGATTAGTGCGCCATTGGCAACCAAACAATATAAAACATCAAGAGCGTTATATACAATAGGTGGTAGTTTAACAACCAAATATAGGAAGGTAGAGTTAGGCGTGGGATTTGACGCTTTCTTAGCTAAGAAATACTATGCTTATCAAGGCAGTTTAAAAGTTAGGGCGAATTTTTAGCTTCTCCCTTCCTTAACGCCATCCTACTTTCCAATGTCATCCCCGCGTAAGCGGGGATCCAGCACTACTAGTCATCCTCCGTCAGCTTGTCTAGGATCTATTAGATGCTGAATCAAGTTCAGCATGACGTTATTGGCATTTCTGGATGGCCACGTCGCTAACGCTCCTTGCCATGACAGAATTCTATTGTTATTATAATATTATTATTTATTCAAGATCTTATACGTTATTCTTTAAGTTATATTATACTACGATATTAATTATCTTTTTAGGTACGATAATTATCTTTTTAGGTTCCTTATTGTCCAAATATTTTTGAATAGATTCTAGTCCAGTAACAATATTCTTAATTTCCTCATCAGTTGAAGAAATTGGGAATTCATGAGTAGCTCTTAGTTTGCCATTTACTTGAACAGCGATAGTATAAGAATCCTCTACTAATAAATTTTCATCAAAAGAAGGCCAAGATTTCTTGTAAAGTCTTTCTTGATTGCCTAATTTTTCCCATATTTCTTCTGTAATATGAGGAATAAAAGGATTAAGTAGTTGAACTAGAACATAAAAACTATCTCGAGCAGCATGAAAATCAGGAGTTTGTTGAGCCAGCTCATCTGATAAAGCGTTAAATAATTCTCTCATTTTTGCGATAGCTTTATTGAGCTTAAAGAATTTAAGCTCTTCAGTAACATGTTTAATAGTATGATGAGTAAATCTTACTAATTTTGTAGCTTGGCTGTTAGTGCTATTAGAATTGTTGATTAATATATCTGCCATAGAAGATAATCTATTAATAAATCTAGAACATCCTTCAAGTCCAGCAGCTGACCATTCAAAATCTTTTTCTGGTGGGCTATCTGATAAAACGAATAATCTAATAGAGTCAGAAGAATGGTGAGCTAATATCGATTCCAAATCTACGACATTCTTTTTAGATTTACTCATTTTCTCCATGCGTCCTACAAAGATCTCTTGGCCAGTTGCCTTGCTTACCCATTTATCAGATTGTTTTTCTACTTCATCAGGGTGAAGCCAATTATTATTTTGGTCTTTAAAAGTAGAATGCAATACCATTCCTTGAGTTAGTAAATTCTTGAATGGTTCACGAACGGATAAATAACCTTGCTCATTCATTACTTTAGTAAAAAATCTGGCATAAAGAAGATGCATTACAGCATGTTCAATACCTCCAATATATTGATCAACAGGCAACCAATAATCACAGGCGTTTTTATTCACCATATCTTTTGCTTGCGCGTCACAGTAACGAGTGAAATACCAAGAAGATTCAAAAAATGTATCAAATGTGTCAGTTTCACGGGTTGCTGGTTTCTGGCATTTTGGGCAAGAAGTATGTTTCCAGTTTGGATGGGAATCTAAAGGATTTCCGTGTCCATCAAATTTAACGTCTTCTGGTAAGGTAGCAGGTAAATCTTTTTCTGGAACAGGTAGTATCCCGCAACTATCGCAATATATTATCGGAATAGGGCACCCCCAGAACCTTTGTCTGGATACTCCCCAATCTTTTAATCGGTAGTTAATAGTACGTTTACCAATAGCAAGTTTTTCAAACTTTTCTATAACTCTTTCTTTTGCTTCTTGAACTGTTAGTCCATTTAAGAAATCAGAATTTACTATTATCCCATCGCCAGTATAAGCTGCTGATGATAAATCTATATTAGCAGCTTCTACTACTTGTTTTATAGGCAATCCTAGTTTCTTAGCTAATTCATAATCTCTTTCATCATGAGCTGGGCAACCAAAGATAGCGCCTGTGCCGTAATCCATTAAAACAAAATTAGTTATAATAACTGGTAAAGTAATATTTGGATTAAATGGGTGAATAACAGATAGGTTAGTAAAGACACCATCTTTCTCCGCTTTTTCCACGGCGGCTGTGCTATGTAAATGTGAGCATTGCTTAATAAATGAGGAAACTTTATCATCAATATTTACTAATTGCTCAATGATAAGGTGGTTATAGGCTATTGCTACAAAACCAGCACCGAAAATAGTCTCGGGTCTAGTAGAAAATACCTCTACTTGCTGATTATGACCTCTTATCTTAAAAGTAAAATTTGCGCCTAAGGATTTACCTATCCATTTTTCCTGCATTGATCTTACAGAATCTGGCCAGCCAGTTAGTTTAGGTATTTCATTTAATAATTCTTCAGCGTAATTAGTAATTCTTAAAAACCATTGCTTTAAATGTCTCTTTTCAACTAAAGCTCCTGAGCGCCAACCACGTCCATCAACAACTTGTTCGTTAGCAAGAACTGTATTATCAACAGGATCCCAATTAACTAAAGATTCTTTTTGATAGGCTAAATTTCTTGCGTAAAGTTCTAAAAAGAATTTTTGTTCATGCTTATAATAATCAGGATCGCAAGTAGTTATTTCCTTAGACCAATCATATGAAAAGCCAATAGATTTTAATTGGTCTCTCATAGTCTTGATATTGTCATAAGTCCATTTTGCAGGATGGGAATTATTATTAATAGCGGCATTTTCTGCAGGCAATCCAAAAGCGTCCCAACCCATAGGATGTAATACATTGTAGCCTTGAGATGTCATAAATCTAGCTAGGCAATCTCCAATAGAATAATTACGCAAATGTCCGACATGAATTTTCCCTGAAGGGTAAGGTAACATTTCAAGTACATAATATTTGGGTTTTTTACTGTTGTCGGTAGTTACAAAAGCTTGTTCTTCTTCCCAAATCTTTTGCCATTTTTTTTCTATGTTTATCATATTTTTATATTATGTAATTAAGGTGTGTTTTTAGATATCTATTTAAAAATGCTAGAATTTCAATAAGTTACGGTTATATCTTAATAATTTTTTTACACTTTGGCTCCTAAAGCATATTGCTATGCACCCTACAAAGCGAAATTTTGTTGATTTTTGATACCATTTTTATACAATCGATGTCATTCTAGCTACAGCAGGGATGGCATCGATTTATAAATATACCCTATTTCTCTTTAGAACTAATATGTAATTCTCTAGCTTTTCTTAAGATGGTATCTTCAATAATAATAGCTAGATTATTTGAATTATAATTATCTATCCAAGTATTATTTTTTAGTGTTTGTTCAAATACTCTTACTTGAATTGCATCAGGGCTGATAACATTATCTTTAATGATAATATTAACTTTAAATCTAAAATTTGGTTTATCTTTTGGGCTATACCATTCAGTTACAATAACACCACC
Source organism: Candidatus Rickettsia vulgarisii (assembly GCA_050920655.1). GTDB lineage: Bacteria > Pseudomonadota > Alphaproteobacteria > Rickettsiales > Rickettsiaceae > Tisiphia > Tisiphia vulgarisii. The sequence continues at coordinate 1,528,573 of CP133317.1, forward strand.
ATTTGAATCAGCTGAAGCGAGAGGAATAGAGCTTAAGCTATTTATAGAAGCCTGCCATAAATATTTATTGATATGACTAAGTCCTGTTTTAGTGGATTTGTTTTTTACTTTGCCTGGTCTAAATACTATTCCTTCTCCACCAAGAATAGAACCCATATCTTCCATTTCTTTTTCATGGATTGTTTGAGGGTAATCACTAGCTACAGCCGTAGCGCCGCTATAAAATAGTAATGGAGTGATTATTCTGATTGCATATTTTAAGTATTTTTTCATAGATTTTTTTATTAATTAGTTTATGTTGATGGTGTCATTTTCCATATTGCTGCATGGATCAAAAAAGAACGATAATATTTCATTTGGGAGGCAAAATTGATGTCATTCCCGCGAAGGCGGGAATCCAGAGTATATAATATTTTCATATAAGTCTAGCCAATTTGGATTTCACTTTTCTATTAAACGCAATTTCCAAGATCTATTCCATTTTTTAATAGATTTCTCCCTATATATATCCTCTTTAACATTATAAAATTCCTCTGTATATATGAGTAGTAGAACACTATATTTTTTTGTAAACCGCGCCATTAGCTTTTCTTTATGTTAATAAATACGACGTTCTAAATTATTAGTAATACCTACATAAAGAGTACCATTCCTTTCAGATGCTAATATATAAACCCAATAAGAATTCATATCAATAATATTTTACATTTTCTGGATTCCCGCCTACGCGGGAATGACATAGGAATATAGGATGGCATAAGAATATAGAAATGACACAGATTTTATACTACAACGCAACAGTAAATTCTGCTTCAGTTTTTGCTTTAATTTCTTCTATACCTACATCATCAGCTTTTTTAATTAGTACCATAGAGTCTCTAGTAATATCAAATATTCCAAGATCAGTAATTACTCTGTTAACTACATTAACGCCTGTTAGAGGTAAAGTGCATTTTTTCAATAATTTGCTACTACTATCCTTAGCAACATGTTCCATTAGTACGACTATTCTTTTAACGTTTGCTACCAAATCCATAGCTCCGCCCATGCCTTTTACCATTTTTCCGGGTATAGTCCAGTTAGCTAGATCACCATTACTTGCTACTTGCATAGCTCCAAGAATAGTTAAATCTATATGAGATCCTCTAATCATAGCGAAAGATACCGCACTATCAAAGTAACTGCTTTCAGGAATAGAAGTTATAGTTTCCTTCCCAGCGTTAATTAAATCTGGATCTTCTTCTCCTTCGAAAGGAAATGGTCCCATACCTAACATGCCATTTTCACTTTGCAGGATAATATTCATATCAGGTGTAATATAATTTGCTACTAAAGTAGGTATACCAATACCAAGATTAACGTATAAACCTTCTTTCAGTTCTAATTGTGCCGCTATTTGACACATTTGCTCTTTAGTCCATCCCATTTTTTATCTCTTTCTGGTTGTTCTACGTTCTATCCGTTTTTCATGATTTTCTCCTACTACTAGCCTATTTATGAAAATACTAGGAGTATGAATATTATTAGGGTCAAGCATACCAGTTTCTACTATTTCTTCTACTTCGCAAACAGTAGTGTGCGCGGCAGTTGCCATTACTGGGTTAAAATTTCTAGCTGTTTTATTATAAATAACATTGCCGCTCTTGTCAGCTTTCCAACCTTTAATAATTGCTAGATCAGCGAAGAGAGACGTTTCCATTAAATATTTCTGGCCATTAAATTCACGTACTTCTTTGCCTTTTTCTACTATTGTACCAACGCCTGTACGGGTGTAGAAGGCTGGGATTCCAGCTCCACCGGCTCTAATTCTTTCGGCTAAAGTTCCTTGAGGATTTAATTCAACTTTCAATGAACCATCTATATATTGTTGTTCAAAAATTTTATTTTCTCCTACATAAGAAGAAATCATTTTTTTAATTTGTTTAGTTTTAAGTAATATGCCAAGACCAAAATCATCAACACCGCAATTATTGCTGATTATTGTTAAATCCTTAACTTGTGATTTCAGGATAGCAACTATTAGATTTTCTGGTATACCGCATAGACCAAAGCCCCCAGCCATAATAGTCATGCCATCGCGAAGCAAGCCATCAAGAGCTTGTTCAGAGGAAGAATATATTTTACTCATATTGCTTAAATAATATGTTTTAATAACATTATATAGATGAATTTAATGATGTGAAGAGTAATTTATAGCAATTAGCACTATTGCTTTAAAATGCTTGAAAAGAGATAGTGACGTTATTATTAGAGGTATCACTATCTCTTAGGTATAGGAATTAAGTAAATTACTATCTCAATTTTAAGAAAGATAAGCCAATTAAAGCAAATATTATGGCAATAATCCAAAAACGTATTACTACTTTTGACTCAGACCAACCGCATTTCTCAAAATGATGGTGAAGAGGAGCCATTTTAAATATCCTCTTTCCTCCTGTAGTTTTAAAATAATATACTTGAATAATAACTGACAAAGTTTCAATAACAAATAACCCACCGATAATTGCAAGAACGATTTCATGCTTAGCAATAACGCTAACGGCTCCTAGCGCACCACCTAAGCTTAAACTACCGGTATCACCCATAAAAATTTCAGCTGGTTGGGCGTTAAACCATAAAAAACCTAAACTAGCTCCAACAATTGCAGCGCAAAAAATTGATAATTCAGAAATATTGGATACATGAATTATTTGCAAATAATTTGCGTAAAAACTATTACCTACCAAATATATAATCAGAGTAAAAGAAGCGGCTGTAATGGCTATTGGCACTATAGCAAGACCATCAAGACCATCTGTTAAATTAACAGCATTAGAAGCGCCAACTATTACGAACATAGAGAACGGTATATAAAATAATCCTAAATTAATTACTAGATTCTTAAAAAATGGTATACTAAGTACATTACCATTATTTTCATTCAAGCTATTCAATAATAAACAAGCAACTAGACAAATAGAAAACTGCAGCAATAGCTTCATTCTCCCACTAATTCCGCCATGATGATTTTTTCTGATTTTAGCATAATCATCTAAGAAACCAATTATTCCAAAACCGATAAAGACAAAGAGTACTATCCATATATATTTATTGGTAAGATCAGTGAATAATAGAGTTGAGCAACAAACGGAAAGAATTATCATTATTCCACCCATAGTAGGAGTTCCAATCTTCAATTTATGGGTTTCTGGTCCATCATCACGAATTGGCTGGCCATATTTTTGTAGATTTTGTAAAAATCTAATAATTTTTGGTCCTATTAGAAAAGAAATAATCAAGCTAAATAATATAGCAAGCACCATTCTGAAGGTAATATAATGCAGTAAATTAGCAATATGCCATGTGTGTATATAAGGAAAAAGAAGATTATATATCATTACAATACCTTAAATTTTTGAATAATTTTATTAAGCTTAATACCTCTTGAACCTTTTATTAAAATCAATTCATCACTCCCTAATAATTCTCCTAATTCCTCTATCAATAAATCTACATTTATAAAATGTTTCTTTTCAATTTCATTTGGCAATAATTCGTAAATATGTTTAACATTATTTCCTACTAAAAATACTTTGCTAGCGCCTGATTCAATAATTGAAGGTACTAAAGATTTATGTAATTCTGGCGAATCTACTCCTAACTCTAACATATCACCTATTATTGCCACTTTCTTCTTAGCGCTAAGCTGTTTTAAACACGACAAAGAAGCCTTTAATGATTCAGGATTAGCATTATAGTAATCGCAAATAATCCGAAAATTTAGACCATTATATTCAGCGCCAACTATCTTTCCTCGCCCTTCAGTTAACGATATCTTACTTAAATCAACCTGCTTAATATCTAATTTAAGAACAGATGCCACTGCAAGAGCCGCAGCATAATTTATAGCGTTATGCTCTGGTATAAACGGTATAGTAATATATAAAATATTCCCTTGTAATGAATATTTTAAATGTGCTTCGTCTCCAGTTTGCTCATACAGAGCTAACTGCGAATCAGCGTCTTTAGATTTGCCAAAAGTAATAATATTATTTATGGATGACTTCTTGATATTTTGTAAAACACGAGGATAATATTGATTATCAATATTGATAATTGCTGTACCAGCTTTCGGCATAGATTCAAAAATTTCACATTTAGCGTCTGCAATATCTGATACGGATTTAAAAAATTCAAGATGAGCTGCTGAGATTGTAGTAATAATTGATATATCTGGTTTAACCATTTTTGTTAGCTCCCTAATTTCTCCGGAAGCGTTCATTCCCATTTCAAATACGGCATATTCTATATCATCTGGCTGCGAAGCAAGATTGATTGGCACTCCTAAATTATTATTAAAATTTTCTCTGCTAGCAAAAGTTTTGCCAAAAGAACTTAATATAATCTTTAAAGCTTCTTTGGTACTAGTTTTACCACTACTACCGGTAACTCCAATAAAAATTGCTTTTGATTTTGTTCGCTTATACTCAGCCATTTGTTTTAAAGCTACTAATGTATCAGGAACTAAAATAGCTTTATCTGCTTCTATCCCCTCTATCTTATGACTAATAATTACAGCGCTTGCTCCTCTATTTAAAGCATCTTTAGAGTAATCATGGCCATCTTTATTACCTTTAAGGGCAATAAATAAATCTCCTTTTTCTACTGAGGTAGAATTAAATTGAACCTGTTCTCCACAAATATTTGAATTAATATCTATTTTTAGCGCTAATTTTAAGTCTTCTGTAGACCAGATCATTTATTATATTCCGTATTTTAAAAACTATTTTATCTAGATAAGATCCTTATTATTCTAAAATATATTGATTATTAATATCTGTGAAGGAATTTTTCATATAAAGCTATAAATAACGCCATTAGATGTTTTTTCACGCTTAATTTTTGTTAGCGATTTTTAATGCCCATATTGTAATAAATGAAACTGCTGCAATATATATAGCTATAGAGATAGATATACCGGTAAAATGCCAAAGAGCGATGCAAATTGCCGGAGTGAAGCGTCCTATTATAGAACTACCTATACTACTGCCAATACCAGACAGTAAATATTTATCTGACTCATTAAATAAACTATTAACCCATATATTTACAGGACAAGCAAAGGTAACACCTAATATTACTATCCATAAACGTACTAATACAACATACCATAAAGAAGAATGATCCAAATAAAACCATAATGGAATGATAGTAATTAATAAAATATCGGCTGAAATAATCATTACCTTAATAGGATCATAGTTTTTTATTAAGCGATATGTTACCACAAACAGGATAGCGTCTATTATTAATAATAAAGTATTATACGCCATCATAGTCTCTAAAGAGATTGAAGTAATAAGTGGAATAAAGCTATTCATTACTATAAAAAGGATTGCGTATGTCATATAAGAAAAGCCATTAATTATTGATACGCAAAGAATTTTTAATTTATTATTATTTATTAAATTTACAATATTACCTATTGTAATTTTTTGCTTAATTACGATAGGCTCCTTACTACAATAACGTCTAAGGTAATAACCAGCTATTCCTGTACTACCACCAAATAAAAAGCATAATCTCCAATAATCATGAAAATGATAGTCAATTAATAACATACTAACAAACGAGGCTAGAATAATCCCTAGCATACTAGACACCTGATATACGCTAGAAGCTTTTAGAGCTTTAACATGAATTTTATTTTCTATAATATATAATTTTGCTATAGAATTTTCCCCTTCAGCAAATATTCCTTGTAGCATACGGCAAATAGTTAGAGCACAAGGTGAAATCCAACCTATCATCTCGTAAGTAGGAAGAAAACCAATAAAGATAGTCGTAATTGATACGCCTATTAATGAGTAAGATAACGCCCTAGCGGCTCCATATTTTTGGGCAATAATACTAAAGACTATTGAGCCTATTGGTCTAGTAAATATTGAGCTAGCAAATACGCTATACGCTAATATCAAACCGACTATAGGATCATTATTAGGAAAGAAAATTTTTGATATAACAGGAGCAAGAAAAGCATAAATAGCTGTATCAAAATGATCTAAACCATTTCCTATTAAAATTGATATATCTTGTTTTGTTAACGAAGTTTTTGACATAATACTCCTAGCAAAATATTATAAAAATTGAACTATACAATAATCGAGCTCAAATTGATAACAGCATTTAATTATTTTCTTGATAAAATTCAATCGCATGAAATTACTGGACTATCTTGTGACTCTAGGTTAGTACAAAAAGGCAATATATTTTTTGCTTTTCAAGGTACAAATTCTAATGGTAATAAATTTATTGATCAAGTCATAGGGAAGGGGATAAAGTTTATAGTTACTGATGATCCTCGAAGTCTAGAAAATCCTAATATTTTTACCAATCAAGTCAATATTGCTTTGGTAAGTAATGCTAGAGCAGCTTTAATAGAAGCGCTTAATATTCTTTACCCATTATTACCTAAACATATAGTAAGTGCTACTGGCACAAATGGTAAAAGTTCAGTAGTATCTTATTTCAGACAATTATGCTCATTGCTAGGGCATTCTAGCGCATCTATAGGTACTATTGGAGTTGAATGTTCAAAAGATATCCCTGCTATCTCTAAAACCCTTAATCAAATGCCTGCTTTAACTACTCCTGATCTTATTTCAATTAGACATATTTTACATATTTTAGCAGAGAATCAAGTTAATTACGTAGCGTTTGAAGCTTCAAGTCATGGGCTTGACCAAGGAAGGCTAGCAGGGATTAAAACTCACGCCGCTTGCTTTACTAGCTTTAGTCAAGATCATCTAGACTACCATCAAAATATGGATGAGTATCTGTTAGCAAAACTAAGTCTATTTACCAATAACTTATTGCCATCAGCTTTTGCTATAATAAATTCAGAGATAGAGCAATTAGATTTTATTAAAAATTATCTACAGCAACATAATATAAAATTTTTAACCGTTGGAACTAATGGAGATATAGATATTACAAATACAAACCAATCAGTTCATGGGCAGGATATTAATTTTACCTATCAAGGAAAAAAATATAATTTCAATACTAGAATTATTGGTAGCTTTCAAGCCAGCAATTTATTAATAGCAACTATGATGGTTCATATTACTGGTTTCCCTTTTGAAGATGTAATAGCAAAGTTATCAGAAGTTCAAGCTGTTAAAGATAGATTAGAAAAAGTAGATAATAGTAATATATTTGTTGATTATGCTCATACCCCTGATGCTTTAGAAAAAACGTTATCAGAACTAAAAAAAATAAAACCTGTAAATGGTTCATTAAAAGTAATATTTGGTTGTGGCGGTGATAGAGATTCTAGTAAAAGGCCAAAGATGGGAGAAATAGCTAGCAAAATAGCTGATCAGATAATCATTGCTGATGATAATCCAAGGACTGAATTGCCAAGCTCAATAAGACAGCAAATTGTTCAAGGCATAACTAACCCTAACTATATGGAAATAGCAGATAGAGAAACTGCTATCACTCAAACTATAAATAATCTGCAAAAAGACGATATTCTGCTAATTGCCGGCAAAGGTCATGAGGATTACCAAATCATAGGTACTAAAAGACTACCTTTTAGCGATTTTGATATCGCTAGGAAAGCGATGAAATCAAGAATTTCATAATAAATTTTCTCTTGCTTATTTTTTTAAACTGTTGTTCTATATTTTAATTGTTAAATATATTTTAAATTATTAATTGTTGTTAATTTATCGGTAGGTGTTATGAGTATAGGTACAAATGTTCATGAAATTAGCAATATGACGATTCCGCAAACTAATTTAACTAAAGAGCAAAGAGAAGCTGTTGGGTTGCTTTCGGTTGGTACATTTTTAGAATATTTTGACCTTATGATTTATGTACATATGGGGGTAATATTAAATGAGTTATTTTTTCCAAAATTTGATCCTTTTATTACTGCAATGCTTACAGCGTTTACTTTTGTTCTACCTATGTTTTTAGACCAGTTGGAGCATTAATCTTTGGTTGGCTTGGTGATAAATATAGGGCGGAAATCAACAGTTATTATCACAACTCTTATAATGGCTATCGCTTGTCTTATCATGGCATTTTTACCAACTTATAACGAAAAAGGCGTTATTGTCTCATGCGTAATGATCGCATGCCGAATTATGCAAGGAATGGCAGCTATGGCAGAAGGTACAGGAGCAGAGCTATATTTAACAGAAGTAATAAAACCACCATTGCGGTACCCTATAGTTGCCTTAATATCATTGTTCTATAGGGGCTACAGCAGCTTTAGGTATTGCTTCACTTATTACTCATTTAGGGTTAAGTTGGCGACTTGTATTTGGCTTAGGAGCAATAGTTGCTTTAATTGGTGCTATTGCTAAAACACCCCTTAGAGAAACGCCAGACTTTGCTGACGCTAAAAGACGCATAGTGCAAGTAGCAAAAGATTCAGGAAAAGATATTGAAATATTAAAAAATAGCCCTATTTGGCAAAAAAAGGTCAATAAAATAACAGCTATTTCTTTATTTTTAATACAATGTTCTTGGCCGGTAGTATTTTATTTCACGTTTATCCAATGCGGCAATATACTTAAAACTCAATTTGGTTTTACAGCAGAAGAAGTAATTCATCAAAATTTCATTGTTTCTTCAGCTCATTTAGTTATCTGTTTCTTAATAGTTTATTTTAAGTTATAAAATATATCCTTTAAAAATTCTTAAAATAAAACTAATCTTATACACGGCATTTATTTTATCTTGTCCTTATTTGCTAAACAATATTACTTCCCCATTTCAATTATTATTAATTCAATTAACTTTAATATCTCTTGGACTCAGTGATTTTCCAGCAGTGCCTATTTTTTATATGCATTTTCCAGTTTTTAAACGCTATACTTGTGCCTGTCTAACTTATGCGCTAGGAAAAGGGCGCTAATGTATGTAATTACCTCTTTTGGTTTAGTTTATCTAATAGAACGCTTTGGTTATGGAGGGATGTTAATTGTAACTATTCCTGTGCTTTTAGGTTATAAATTTGGTTTATCTCATTTTGAAAAGCTTGAGAAAGAGGCTGGAAACTACCCAAAAAAGAAAAATTCCTTAGAGGAGAAAGAGGTTGAGAAAAAGATTTTTGCTTACAATTAAATTTTTTAGACGCTAAAATACATAATTTACTTATTTCTTGCTCAAGATCCAACATATTAAAATGAGCCGCAAGAGCAAGAAATATTGCTATAGTTTCCTCAATAATTTTGTTAGCCTTCTCAGGGGATTTAGCAAATAATGTCTGCATATTATGCAGTCGGTCAAATTGTTTTATAAATAATACACTATATTTCTTTTGCTTTAATAAAATATTTACTAACTCTATTGAACTAATTTTCCCATAAGATTTTATTCTAGTTAAATCCTCAACTTGATTAGCAATCTGTTGATTAAAAATATTAGCTATCATTTGTTGAGTTAGGATAGTATCTTCCAAACAATCGTGGAGTAATGCGGTAACTATCAAGTCCGTCTTGAAATATTGCGGTATTTTAATCGCCATATATCTAGCAAACATGTCTACTTCTATAGGATGAGAATAATATGGTTTACCGGATTGTTGCATTTGGCTGCCATGGTATTTTCTAGCGTAATATATTGCTTTTTTGACTTCAAGAAGATCAATTTTATTTTTAAAAGATTCATTCAAAACAAAAAGCATCTAATAATCTTTTTGAATAAGCGCAATTTTCAAATTTTGTTTGCCAAACGTTAATATCTTCCATGTTTTTTAATTTATTAATATTAGTTTGCTTAACTAATATCACAAATAATTGATAAATTACACTAGTTTTTCTATTAGATTAAAAAGATTGTTTAAGAACAGTTAGAGAAAGAATGGTATAGTTTTAATGTTGCATAGAGCAAGAAAAGGGGGAGGTTAAAAAGCCAATAGATTCATCTCTTAATATATACAAACATTTATACAATTTTTATTATCGATTGATAATTAATTATTATCTACTAATATCTTGGCAGCTTGTATACTTAAGCTAAATAGGCTTTTATTATAGCTAGATTTATTCGCTTTCTTTTTCTGTATCGTCAGTATCACTAATTTCGGTACTATCGTTATTTAACTCTTCTTGTTTAAGTAATTTACTTTTCTCCTCTATAGAAGAAATAAAAAAATAAGTAAATACTAGAAATCCAAGTATAAAAAATACGGAAAATATAGCTGCATTTCTTTTTACAATAGCTTCTTCTTTATCTAAACGAGCTTCCTGTTCTTCATATGTTTCACCATGTTCATTACGCCATACTTCTTCATTTGAAACAGTTTCTCCCATATAGTTTTACTCTTTATAGTTTCGTAGCAATAAAATTATAATAAAATTTTTATATAAAAAATCAAACCATAAAGTTAAATATATTTATTAGTATCATTAATATTCAATTTATGAAGCTCATCAGTAGCAAAATTTATAAGTACTTTTTCCTCTATATTGCTGCGTCCAACACCACCTCCAATAAGATATATAGCAGTTTTTGCGGCTTCTTGCTTATCATCTTCGGTCCAGCCGTTTTTTGGTTCTACGTCTCAGATTTACCGCTTTTAATAAGTGCAATAGTACGCGCCATATATTTTCCTGCTAAACGTAGCGCTTGATTGTGTGATTCAAGCTTTAAATTAATATCCTGTCCATTATTAACATTAGCAAGAGCATTAATTACAGGACCACGAAATAAATCTTCAGCGCGAACCTTGTTATTATCTAGCATGACAATTTCTTCTTTGCCGCTAATTTGTTCCATACGTTGTTTTGTAACCTTTAATAATGGTAAATCTTCACTATCTACTTGTATACATAGCTTACTAGCATGTCCATCTGTAATAAATTTCAGCTCTCCATCAGTGCCTATTTTTGCAATAGTATGGCCAATACCAAGTAAAGCAATATATTTATTGTATAAATTGTCCCTTGGAATTTTAGTACCATTCTGATTTATAAAATCTTGGTTAGCTCCATTTTTAACAGCTTCAAGCATACCTGCTAACATGGCGTTTCCGTCATTATGGACATATAAATCTATAGTGAATGGTGTTCTTTAGCATTTAATGCTTTTAGATATTCCTCTTTTAAATTAACATTATCAAAGTCATGTATCATTTTTCCAAGATGTGGGCTGCTTCCTGGTTTTATCTTGTCAAATGTATCAAAACGTCCAGGACTACCAATACCTGCAGCAACTAAATGCCCTCCCATCTTTTTAGTTTGCTCTTTAACTAGAGCAAATAATTCAACAACTTGTTCGACATGTAGAGCTACCCCTTTTGAGCGGTCTGTTTAATTTCCCAGCTTGGTTTTTGAGCAAGAATACCATTCTCCACTTCAAAAAGCTGAGCTTCAATTTTAGTGCCGCCTACATCAATACCAAGAATATAATTTTTATTAATAGGAAATATTTTTACAGCAACCAAAAATATTAAAATTGCGATAAATAAATAATATATATTGAACTTAGAAAAAAGACGTACCATAAGCGACACCTATTTAATTACAATGAAAATAAAAACCAAAACACTGATAAGTCAATGCAAATTCTTTCTTTATTATGCTTCAGGAAAATTAGGGTAAATCTTGTGAAGATGGAGTGTGTTAATTCTAATTTAGGCAATATAACCACATAATAATTATAAAATATTTAAGTAATTAATTATAATACTACTATACAAGCCTTAGTTGCTAATAACAATATTAGCAATATAACGATTGGACAAAATAGAACACTTTCTATTGGTTCAATAATAGGTTCTAGCGAGATAACAACTATTAGTATTGCTGTTTCCAGTTCTTATAGTAGTATTCTTAATCTTACTGGTAATCTAGGTGAAAATGACGTTGCGCCTTCTAATGACTATAGTTCATTAAAAAATATAGTTATTTATAATAGTGTTTCTACACAGAGTAATCTAAAAGGTAGTTACTTAAATATTAATGCTCCAATTACTCTTGATGCAATTATAACTGCTAATAGTTATTGTCGTAGTAACTTGAACATAAATGACAATATTACACTTAAACTTAATAATACAATTATTATTAATAATATGAATATGAATGTAAATATTAAAGAAGGTCATTCTCTAACTTTAACTAAGGATCAAGGGTTAATTAGTAAGACAGGAGGAGAATTCATTTTTAACCTATCAGATAACAGCGCATTAAATGTTAATGGCAATAATATAACTTTTAATGGTCCTATTAATTTTAATGAGCTGGAGCTACTTTAAATATCAATGGAACTGGAACCACTATCAATAGCGATCAAACTTTTAACAATTCCACAATCAACTTAGGCTTAAATCAATTAAACTACAATGGTAATGCCACTACATCAGGTACAATGCAATTAGGGATACTTATGACGCAAGAACGGAACAATCAGGGAAAATTGCGGTACTTGGAGGAGGTCTAGATTTATCAACACTTGATTCATTGGTAATTAATATTGATCCTGAATCTGGCTTATATGATCTACCTAATCAAAAATATTTCTATACAATAATTGACGCTGATGGTGGTATAGTTACCCCTGTTGATAAATCAAAAATAATATTAACAGGCGCCTCGGATGCTAACCGTTACGCTGAGTATTCTGTAGGTAATGATTTAGTGTTGCATGTTGAAGATCGCTCTCAAGAAATATTAATAACTGATTTGGTTGATTGGACTATTGATCCTAAAATCAGCTTATTACTCAGGAGACTACTTTTGTTCAGTTGCTTCAATTATTAAATAATGGTCAACTAAGTGACGCAATTATATTATTAAATGATCTTGGTTTATCAAATATAGAAAGAGCAAGAGAAACATTAGATAGAATCATTACAGCGGTTCCGCCAAGAGTTAATGATTATCATCAGCAAACAAGGACGACATTTCATTTAACTAATAGTGAGATTAGTAAAAGAATGACTCCTGTTTCTGCTGGTTGTGATGATTATAGTAAGTCGTATGGATTATGGGTAAGTCCAATATATAGTAGGGGTATTAAGAGAACTGAAGGTGGAGTAAGCGGTTATAGATCCAAAGCTCAAGGTATGGTGTTTTGGATAGATACCCTGATTAACGATACTTATCTGGTAGGTCTATATTATGGACAGATTTATGATAAATTAACTTATAGGAATCTTAAATATGGAGATAATACCAAAGGTCTAACCAATATCTTCTCTCTATATGGAGCATATAATGAGCCAAGTAGTCCATGGTTTACCGAAGGGGTATTATCTTATGCTAATACTAGAATAAAGGATCGTTCTGGTCGTAGAATATATAATGGTAATATAGAAACAGCTTTAGGAAAATATAAATCAAGAGCATATAGCGGTCAGGTAATAGAAGGCTATAATTTTAACTTAGCAAATGGTTTGATGTTAAGCCCAGTAGCAGGTTTAAGATATTCATATTTTAGAGATGCTAGCTATCAAGAGACAGGTACTAGATTCCAAAATTTATTGATGAAGGGTAAATCATACGGTAAATTTGAAGGGATATTAGGATTTAGAACTAGCGGTGGCGTTGAATTTATCAAGCTAGCCTTAATGCCAGAGCTACATGATTATTTGGATTACAATTTTACTAACAAAAGATCTCCAACAATAGCGGCGACAATACAAGGGATTAGTGCGCCATTGGCAACCAAACAATATAAAACATCAAGAGCGTTATATACAATAGGTGGTAGTTTAACAACCAAATATAGGAAGGTAGAGTTAGGCGTGGGATTTGACGCTTTCTTAGCTAAGAAATACTATGCTTATCAAGGCAGTTTAAAAGTTAGGGCGAATTTTTAGCTTCTCCCCGATTCCGCGGGGATGGCATCAATTTTACTTTTCTATAGTGCATTACCATATAGTTTTCATTTCCACATAACAACACTGCGATTACTAAAGCAAAATCCACATTGACTTTATGATCAAATGATTTTTGAAGATTTTAGCGATCCGCCAAATCAATTTTTACACAAAGCTGCTAATTATTTTCAGCATTTTAGTATTTTGAATAGGTAGTTAGAATAACATCTGGCTTTTCTTTGAAAATAAGCATACAGTCATTAATATAATTTTTACTCTATTTAAAAATTTTTCTTTTCATCTCTTGAACTGTTATAAATTAAAACTATATAGAATGTACGTTAATCAAGTACAAATATATGGAGGTTAAAAATGTCTTTTAGACCATTGCATGATAGAATTGCGGTAGAGCCAATTCAACAAGAAGAAAAAACTTCAGGTGGTATTATTATTCCAGATACAGCAAAGGAAAAGCCAATGCAAGGTGTAGTAATAGCCGTTGGCAAGGGTATTAGAGGAGAAAATGGTACTATTCATCCATTAGAAGTTAAAGTTGGTGATAAAGTCCTTTATGGTAAATGGGCAGGAACTGAAGTGAAAGTTGGTGGTAAGGACCTGATGATCATGAAAGAAAGTGATGTTATGGGAATAATTGAATAATTTTATTGTAAGGAGAAATATAATATGGCAGGAAAATCAATAGAACATGGGTCAAATGCCCGTACAAAAATGTTGCAAGGTATAGATATTTTAGCCAATACCGTAAAAGTAACTTTAGGCCCAAAAGGTAGAAACGTTGCTGTTGAGCAATCTTTTGGCGCGCCAAGATTAACTAAAGATGGCGTAACCGTTGCAAAAGCAATTGAGTTAAAAGATAAAGCTCAAAATCTTGGAGCTCAGTTGGTAAAATCTGTAGCTAGCAAGACTTCTGATATTGCTGGTGACGGTACTACCACAGCTACAGTATTAACTCAAGCAATAGCTAGAGAAGGTAATAAAGCGGTAGCTGCTGGTTTTAATCCTATGGATGTAAAGCGTGGTATAGATTCATCTGTTAATTTAATAGTTGAAGAAATTAAAAAAGCTAGTAAAAAAATAAGCAATAAAGAAGAAATTGCTCAAGTAGGTACTATTTCTGCTAATGGCGATGAGGAAATTGGCGATAAAATCGCTGAAGCTATGGAAAAGGTTGGTAAAGAAGGCGTTATTACCGTTGAGGAAGCCAAAAATTTTAGCTTTGACGTAGATGTAGTTGAAGGTATGATGTTTGATAGAGGTTATTTATCACCATATTTTGTTACTAATTCTGAAAAAATGGTAGCTGAGTTAGATAATCCTTATATCCTTTTATTTGAAAAGAAATTATCAAATCTACAACAAATGTTACCAGTACTTGAAGCTGTAGTGCAATCAGGTCGTCCTCTGCTTATAATAGCTGAAGACGTAGAAGGAGAGGCTTTAGCGACTTTAGTAGTAAATAAATTGCGTGGCGGTTTAAAAGTTGCTGCAGTTAAAGCTCCAGGATTTGGTGATAGAAGAAAATTCATGATGGAAGATATAGCTATCCTAACATCTGGTCATCTTATCAGCGAAGATCTTGGTATGAAGCTTGAAAATGTTAATATTAGCATGCTTGGTACAGCTAAGAAGGTAACTATCTCTAAAGAAAACACTGTTATAATTGATGGCGCTGGCGGTAAAGCGGATATTGAAAATCGTTGCGTGCAAATCCGTAAGCAAATTGAAGAAGTTACTTCCGATTATGATAAAGAAAAACTACAAGAGCGTTTAGCTAAACTTGCTGGTGGAGTTGCTGTATTAAAAGTTGGTGGCGCTACTGAAGTTGAAGTTAAAGAAAGAAAAGATCGCGTAGAAGACGCTTTGCATGCCACTAGAGCTGCTGTAGAAGAAGGAGTTGTTGCAGGTGGTGGAGTTACTCTATTTTATGCTGCAAGAGCTTTAGAATCATTAAAAGGTGCTAATGAAGATCAGCAAGCTGGTATTAATATAGTGAAAAAAGCTCTACAAGCTCCTGTAAGACAAATCGCTGAAAATGCTGGTGTGGATGGAGCCGTTGTGGTTGGTAAACTTACCGATAGCAAAGATAAGAATTTTGGCTTTAACGCTCAAGATATGAGCTATGTTGATATGATTAAAGCTGGGATTATCGACCCAACAAAAGTTGTGCGTACAGCTCTGCAAGATGCAGCATCAGTTGCTTCTTTAATTATTACTACTGAAGCTTTTATTATTGATGAACCATCTGATAAAGAAGAGCCTGCTATGCCACGTGGTGGTATGGGAGGAATGGGTGGTATGGGCGGTATGGATTTCTAACTATACATACACTTATTAATAATGCCAAAACAGTCCGCCTATGCTATGGCGGACTGTTTTTTATCAATTTAGTAAATTAAATTTCCCCAAAGCAAGTAACTAATTCTGTTTGAGTTAATCTTGATTTTGTAATTGAGTCGAATTCATTTACAAAATTTCCATCTTTTAATAACAATAACTTATCTCCATATTTAAGCGCATGCGCCATATTATGTGTAATCATAATACAGGTGGTTTTTTGTTGACATACAATTTCATCAGTTAATTTAATAATTAATTCGCTATTTGCGGGATCTAAAGCAGCTGTTATTTCGTCGAGCAATAATATTTAGAATCTTGAAGGATAGCCATTATTAAACTTAGAGCCTGTCTTTGTCCCCCAGATAAATTGCTGACTAATTCATCCATTCTGTTTTCTAACCCCATATTTAACATACGTAATTTATCTTGAAATAATTCCATACGAAACTTGTTAGAAAAAAATTTGAAACTTCTGCGTTGACCTCGTTTAAACGCAAAAGTCATATTTTCAAAGATAGTTATATTTTCGATTGTACCAATTTTATAATCTTGCATGACCTTTGATACTAAATTTGCTCTATGTATTTGCGGTATATTGGTAACATTTTTCCTATCAATAAGGATCTCTCTAGCATCAGGCCTCATAAAGCCTGATATAACATTTAATAGAGTTGATTTACCAGCGCCATTATTGCCTATAATTACTACAAATTCTTCTTTTTTAACATTTAGGTTTAATTGATTTAGGATTTTTCTCTCTAATTTTGTATTTTTGCCTAAGGTAACCTCAATATTGTTTAATTTTAACATACATGTCTCCTTGGCATATACATTATCATAATTACCATAATACCAGTAATTAGATTTAAATCTTTGATAGTGATACCTAATGCATCACTATATAGGGCAAAGCTGATAAGCAATCTATATATAATCGAACCTACTAAGCAACTAGCTACTTGATTAATGGTGGATCTATATGGAAACACTTTTTCACCAATCATAACTGATGCAAGCCCTACAATTACTGTTCCTACTCCACTACCAACATCAGCAAAGCCTTGGTGTTGGCATAATAAAGAGCCTCCAAATGCAATTATAGCGTTGCTTAAGCTTAAGCCTATTATTGTCATTATCGTTATACTTACCCCACTATTTTGAGCTAATCTTTTATTTTGCCCAAGGACACGGAGAGCTAAGCCGAAATTTGTATTTAATAAATAATAATAAGGCAAGATATTAAGCTGACTATAATTAATATAAATATTGTTGAATGTAAAAATATTGTCTTTTTATCAAAGAGAGCAATATTAGGTATATCCCCCATAATATGTAAATTTATAGAATAGAGCATAAAGCTAACCAATATTCCAGCTAACAAATTGGTAACTTTAAATTTTGTGTATAATATTCCAGTTGTAATACCTGCAATACAACCGGCAAATACAGCTTGTAATCGTAGTAATCCAAGGGTTATATCCTGATTTTATTAATATACTAGAAACTGCAGATCCTAAAACAAAGCTACCATCACAAGTTAAATCTGGAAAATCTATAACACGAAACGTTAAATATATTCCAATAGCGACTATGCCGAATATGATGCCAATTTCTACACTCATTATGATTTCGTTTAAAGTCATAATGAACTCTTGCTAATGATTTTAGTAGCTTTAGATTTAAGATTATCAAAAAATTTAATACCAACTTTTTCTGCAGCATCTTCATTAAGATACAAATCAGTACTATTTGGAAATTCCACTGGAATGTCACCTAAATTTTCTCCATTTAAACTTCAAATAATAATTTTAGCGGTTTGTAGACCTATTTTATATTGATTAGGACCTAATGCTGCTAAAGCTCCTAATTCTACTGCGTCTGTGTATCGCTTACATAAATAGGTATTTTAACTTTATTGCTAGCACTAATAATTACCTGCAGAGCAGAAAGAGCGGTATTGTCATTGCTAATAAAGATAGCGTCAACATTTTCTGCTAATTTAGTTGCTGCTTGAGCCACTTCTGAAGTTTTATTGGCAGATTGTAATATTAATTTAATATCTAGTTTTGGGCAGAGTTCTTCTAATTTAGTAATTAAACTTAAAGAATTTGTGTCACTTGGGTTATATAGAAATCCTAAACGTTTTAAGTTGGGTTGAATTTGTTTAAACAATTTTATCTGTGGCTCTAATTCAATAAAGTTAGAAACTTCTGAAGTATTATTGCCTGGTTTCCTAAGATTTTGAACAAGCCCAGTTTTAATTGGGTCAGTAACGGAACTAAATACTAATTTTGTTTTATTTTCCTTGGCGTATTTCACAAAACTTTGCGCTAAAATAGTTGCAACGCCTACTATCACATCTCAGCATTTTGAGCAATAAATTTTGCCGCAATTTGTGAAGCTAACACAGGATTTGCTTGTTGTACTGATTCAACTCGTAAATCTAAATTTACTCCTTGTTTGTAACCATCCTCTAATCCATCAATAATTCCTTTTGTCGTCATATTTAGAGCTGGGTATTCTACTAATTGATTAATAAATACTTTCTTCATATTGCTTGTTGCAAACGTATTCATCGCGATGCAAATAAATACCAATAACGTTGATATTTTTTTCATTTTAAATTTCCATTTTTGTTTTTGATTTTTCCAGCAAATTTGCATAACCTTGGTAAGGTTCATCTTTCAAGAATCTTGCTACTCGTCCTATTGTTGTTAAGCTTGCTCCTATTTTAATATGAATTTCTCTATATGATAAACCTTGGTCTAGGTATTTGCATATTTGCCATCGTTCGGAAAGAGCATTTAATTCAGCTGGAGTGCATAAATCTTTTAAAAAGTTATAAACTTCCTTTTCTGTTTTAAGTAATAGTAAAATTTTACATAAATCTTTTATGTTATTATTATGATGATCTCCCATTAAATTACCTTAGTACTGAATTACTGTACTACTATAGTAGTACAGTAATTCAGATAAGTCAAGATAAATAATATAAGACCTAAAGGTTATATAAATGTATGATTGTGAAATGAGTCTAGTTATTGATTATTTAAATTAGACAAAAATTTATCTAAATCAACTCTCAATCTCTTTGATCGTTCAGCAATAATAATGGAATGAATGGTTTTAAGAGCAATATCAAAATTATCATTAACAACTACATAATCATAATGTCTTGCATATTCTATTTCCTTGGCAGCATTTTTCATGCGTAATTCTATAGTTTCTTTATTATCTTGCCCTCTATTTTTAATTCTTTGTTTTAAGATATTAAGATCTGGCGGCAGAATAAAAATAGTTACTACATGGTCTAATATCTTTTTAATTGACTGCATACCTTGGTAATCTATGTCAAATAATACATCTAAATTATTATCTAAATATTTTGTTACAGTCTTTTTTAGAGTTCCGTAATTATTGCCATAAACATTAGCATATTCAAGAAAAGCATTTTGTTTGATTAGCTCATTAAATTCGTCAGTGGTTTTAAAATAATAATCTACTTTATCTATTTCACCAGGTCTTGGTGGTCGAGTTGTGGTTGAAATAGAAAGTTTTAAGTTGTTATCAATTTTTAGCAATGCTTTTGCCAAGCTTGATTTACCAGCAGCAGATGGGGAAGATAAAATAATAACAAACCCTTTGTCTTTGATTAGCTTTTGCGTCATATTCTTTTAAATTATTAAATTTAAGATTATTATAATCTAATTATTGGAAATAATAGAAATTGTTTTAATTCATTGTGACGCTTTTTAAATATTAATGAAGTAAAATAATTTAGGCCAGAAAATTAGATAAACTTATATATGGTTGATAATTATGGTAAGAAAGTTATATATTCATGATACTAAAGGCAATCTCATACCCCGTACACCTTCTAAAGTTTTCTCACATGCAATGTATAAGCTATTATCAGAACGTAACTCACCAACTTTTAAACAAATAATACCTGAGATAATTGCGGATTTGCAGGAGGCTTTAATTTTTGGAGTATATGAAGCAGCTTTAGAATTAGCTTATCTATAGATAGAATAATAACAAATTTAGATGATAAAATAATATTAGGAGATAAATATGGAATTGGACAATTATATATGGCTATATATCAAAAATTGGTTCCACAATATGATAGTCATACTACTTTCTCATTAACTGATCTAGCGGAAGAATACGTTAAAGTTATTAATGAGAATAAATTAAAATATCATAATGAACAAGAAACAGATGTTAGCGTAAAAAAGAAGCTGTAGAATATTTTATAGAGCAGATCAACACCATACTATAGAAGTGTTAGTAAATTGTAATTTTGACTCACATCAATTAAGTAATTCATATACGGAACGTGATGATGTTAGTCTAATTGGTAGTGATGAAAAAGAAACTGAGGGTAAAAGCGGATTATCTTGCTGCTGTTCATGTATTATTATGTAGTTAAAATAAAATTAATATGACAATTAATCAAGATAATCAGTGTATTCTTAAAGAAGCTTTAAATTTTCTTCATGTTTCTGAGTTAAGAGCAATATGTTCAAAACTCTCTATTTTAGATAAAGGTAATAAAAAAACAAATTATTATACGTATATTGCATTTTGTTAAAACAGGTGAGATATTGCAGGAGCAAAAAATTCTAAGGATTTCTTGCGCTATGCGAGGTGTTGTATACCATTTGCATCCTAATACATTAATGTTGAAAGGGAGTTATAAGAATGACTTACGGAATCGACAATTTTTTAAGCAGCTGATAGGTGAGCATTTTCATTTTACTGCTATAGCTATTGATTGGTTAAATGACAGGTGGATGCAAGGACTCCCCCCTCCCCCAACTTATCAAGAATTTTTGGAAAATTCATCGAGAAAGGCAAAAGTCTATAGCCTATTCTATATTATTTAATAAGTTATATATTTAGGTGAAAAACCCATTAATATTTACTAGTTATTGATATTATTACATTTGGCTTTTTTATTTTCCTTGTTAGATATTTCTAGTAATTTATCAAGAGATGTTAAGAGCCCTACAGGATCATTTGCATGAAGTTCTTTGAGTTTTTTCAGATTTCCATAATATGATTGATAGTTTTTAAAATATAAGTCACAACTAACATCTACAAGGCAAACTTCAACTGCTAAAGTT
Source organism: Candidatus Rickettsia vulgarisii (assembly GCA_050920655.1). Classification (GTDB taxonomy): domain Bacteria; phylum Pseudomonadota; class Alphaproteobacteria; order Rickettsiales; family Rickettsiaceae; genus Tisiphia; species Tisiphia vulgarisii. Next base: position 1,549,885 of record CP133317.1, read on the forward strand.
TTCTTATTAAGGTCTGATGAGTTAATATCGGCTAATTCTCTTTTAGCATCTCTAATTATGTTAAAAGCTTCTTGATAATTTGCTAAATTTAGTGCTTGCTTAGTTTGTGTTAATAACTCAAGAATTTTTTCCTTACTCATATTTTTAATTTATTTTAAGGAGAAACCAAACGCCAAACTTGATATATTCTATAAAATTATCTTTGGCAAATAATTATTGTTGGTTATTGCAATTTATTAAATGTAGTTATTTAATAAAAAATATTGCTATATAATTAATTCTAATTCCTATTTTCATCTAAAATCATTTATTATTATGGGTTTTCCGAAAGAAGTTTCTTTAAAAAATAAGCAAAATCTTATTATAGATAAAGCATCGTTATTAGATGCTGCAGAAATTGTTGATTTTCTTAATAAAGTAGGAGGGCAAACAGATTTTCTTACATTTGGAGAAAATGAATTTCCTTTTTCTGTAGAAGAAGAAAAAATTATAATTAAGGAATGTATAGGGTCAGATTTAAATTTAATGTTATTAGGAAAAATTAATACTAAAATAGTATCCCAACTTTTTCTACAGCGCTCTAGTAAAAAAAGATTAATACATATAGTGGATATTGGTATTAGTGTCTGTAAAAATTATTGGGGGAACTCAACTCAAAACATGTTGAATTTTGCTATAGGTTGGGCAAAAGATCATGGTATTACTAAAATACAGTTACAAGTACGAATTGATAATAAAGGGGCTATAGTTCTATATAAAAAATTGGGTTTTGTGATATAGAAGGGACAGTAAAACGAGCTTTAAAAATTAATAATAATTATTATGACAAATATATTATGGGGTTATTATTATAAAAGTTAAATTATTCAACAGATTTATATTTCTCTAACAGGTTTGAAAGTTACTTCTCTTTTCTTAAAAAAACTCATCAAAGATTTTGGCTTTGATAAATCACGTTTATAAATTTTTCCAGTCATTTGTTCATAATTAGAAATTAAGGATGTGATAACTTCATTATAATAGATTTTATATAGTCCTTGCATTGTTGCCATGGTTGTTAAATACCCCCATTTCATAACTTGCTGAGGTACCCTTGCCAATGCTTCAATACAAGCAATTGTTTCTTCGATTTCGGGATTACTGTGTTTGTATACATCAGCAACAGGCGCTAGATTAAACAGCATGTCCTCAATCATTGCTTTAATCATTAATCCCATATATTGATCTTTCTTAAATCTTTGTATAAAGAGTAATTCTTTCTTATTGGCATTTAACAAGAATCTATGTTTACTGACAAAGGCCAAAAATTTTGCAGTATATACTCTTATTCCTTTAATTTTATTTTTGTTATAAAATTTTATCTTTTCTTCATAAGTAATCATTTGTTTCATACCCAAAGATAAAAGATCAGTAAATAATTTGTTGCAGTGAGTAATATCGTTCCGACAAGCATTTTTAACATGAGGAGTTGCTTTTGTTCCAGCAAAATTTGCGGAATGACGACTTATTTGTTTGCCATGAGAATCTCTTTTTATATCAGCAAAATGTCCTAGTTCTTGAGCAGCGATAATCTGCATTCTAGCAACTGCTGCCCACCCATCCCCATAAGTTGGGTAGTCTTTGTTATTTTCAGCAAATGGATTTCCTCCACAAGAAACAAAAATAGCTACATTTTTTCCATCAGTACTTTGCATACCGCTATTGGAGCCAGCTTGTTGCCAGTCAACTATATCCATCATGTCACCAATATTATGAGAATAGGTGATAAAAACTTGGACTTTATCATATAACAACCACCTGATTACTATAGGATGAGCTGATTGTACAAAGATTCGCGCTAAATTTTCAGTAACTTGTGGATTTACAGGTTGTAATTTTTGAATTTGTTTTTTTAAGTCATTATAAATAAAAGCTAGCTTTTGATTAGTAAGGGATGATCCATATAAAGATTTAAATAACTTATTAGTTTCAGGAATTAATGTTGGATCTGTTATTTCTTCTTTACTTACCATCAAACTGAGATTGGATCTTGGATCTGAGAATCTAGCAAAATTACAGCTAGTATCAGTATCTATTCTAAGTTTTCCTGATTTAATTAATTGCTTAGCTAACTGCTCGTATTCCACTTGCATATCTGCTGGGTGAATATCAGGTACTTTGTCAAGAATATGATAAATTGAACTCATCAGAATATAAATTAATTAATGCTAATACTATATATTAATGAAAAATATAACTTAAAGGAAGCTTCCAATTAATAATGTTTTTAAATATTTATTATATTCATTAAATAATATTTTATATTTATTGTGCTCTATTAGTATCGGATGAGGTACGATAATAATATTATGGGTAGTTTTGGTTATATTATTTATAGCTACAGGCATATCATAAGAAGAATTGACTAATCGTATGGAACGAATATTATTATTTATAATAAACTCAACTACTTCTTGGATATCATCTTTTCCTGCATAGCTGCTATTTGCATATATTACTTGGCTAGTTTTAACATTATATTCAGATAAGAGATTTTTTAATTGATTTTTTGACTCAATGCCAGCAATAAATAATATAGGAGCGTAACCGGCTTTTAATAGACTAATGCCAGTTTCTATTCTTTGTCTACCATCTAAAGATACTATAGCGTCAGTTGTAGTGCTATTATTGATTTTGTAAGATTCAACTGTATAAATATAATAAGCAAAGCCAACCACCCACAATAGAAATATTATAAAGATTGATAAAATAATATTTTTCATTTGTTAATCTTGTAATAAATTAATTTAATTAGAGTTTTAAAGGAAGCTTATTATGATAATTTTAATCCTATCATAGAAACTACCATAGTTGCTATAAAGAAAACTCTTGTTAAGGAACATGGTTCATTAAAATATAATATTCCTACGACTACTGTTCCTATAGCTCCTATACCCGTCCAAATAAGGTAAGCTGTACCAAGGGGTAGTTTATCAAGGGTTTTACTAAGACAAAAAAAGCTTAATAAAGAGAAAACTATAAAGCCTATAGTATGTTTTATATTTGTAAAACCTTCTGATAGTTTTAATGATATAGAGAAACCTATCTCAAATAATCCTGCCAAAATAAGTAATATCCAAGTGAGCATATTTTATCTTCCTTTTTCTATGGATTTATCTTTTTGTTGTAGCTTTTTATTAGCCATATTTTCATGTAATATAGAGTTTTTATTATTTATATTATCAATTTTTATATTAGATGCTTGTATTTCAGTATTTAGTTGATTTATTTTGTCTATTTCAGATTTTGCTAATAATTGTTCTTTATATAAAAATTCCTTATTATTTTTATTTATATTAGTTTTTAACAAGTTAATTTTTTCTTGTTCATTTATTACAGATTTATCAATACTTAAAATTCTTTCTCCAATAGTTTCACCAATTTTTGGAGTGTATTTTACTACTAAAATAGCAGCAGGTACAACCATTAGAGCGGAGGATGCTCCTGCTGTTGCGACGGTAATAGTTCCAACAGCTACAGTGCAAATAGCTGTAATTACCTTGCTAGTTACTTGTCGGAATATTTCAATTTTTTTATAATGAGTAGATGCAATATTTACTATTTTGTCAAAATCTGATTTAACTTGTTGATTTATTTCTATAAGATTTTGATGTTTTTTTAGAGCGCTCATTACTGTTGTTTGAAATATTTCTGGTTCAGTTTGGATAAGATTTATTATTTCATAAGAGTTCTTTGCTGAAAATAAATTTTTGAGAATTAGTTTTAAATTATTTTTTTCTTTAGTATTTACATTAGGAAAATGAATATTGATTAAAGTATCAATAATAATATTTTCTGATTTTTGTAAAATATTATCATCTTGAAAATCTGTTGTTTCAGGGGAAATTGCAACAGCAAACAATGTTAAAATTGTAGAAAAACTATCGTCTGTTAAAACCTTTTGGCCTAAGAAAGATTTTAACTTGTATATACAATCATTTAAATGGATTCTAATTTTTGGTATGGATTTTAATCTAATTTTATGATCAATAGCTATAATACGAGCAAGTGTTACACAAGCGTGATTTGTTAAATTGTTAACAAAAGCAGTACTAATTATTTTTTCGGCTACAGCAAGATCTGCAGCATCAAAACTGTCAATAAACTTATCATTCATAATTTGCGTTTTCTATTGATTTAGCGCTAATTCTCTAATTCTCATTGTAAGTTTTGCAAATATCATATCCGGAGCTTTTTGTGTAGATAATTTATAAATAATATCTGGTTCTAGTATATCTTCTTTTTGTACTTCTATAGATAAAATAATGGTATTTTCTGGCATATTTGCATAAATTTCTCTAATAATTTGTCCAAAAGTTAGAAAATCTTGAGTAGCAAATTTTATTTTAAGATCATAATTTCGTATTTTTACCCCATATTTTTCTCCACCTATATGTGGTTTGATATTGCTAAGAAATTCCTGCTTAATACTTGTTGTAATAGGTTCGTTCAGATTATATTTTTTTGAAAGATTTGTTATTTTGTTCATTACTTTTGTTCTTTCTAAGCAACTTTGCTTATAAGACATTGATAATAGATTCTTGTATTTAACATATGTATTTAATATTTTATGTTTCGAGTTTTTTATAGAATAAAGTTTGAGTGTTTCTTGGGCTAATAACTCCTCAGTTTGATATGTTTTTTTAATGGAATATTTATAATCTTGATTAAAAATCTGTAATAAAAACAATAATGAAGAGATGCCTAGAAAATACATCACTAATTTAAAAAATATAATATTTTTTAAATGAATAATAAAAATTCTGAGCATTATTTATCCTCCGTTTTTAGAAATTATTATCGATAAAGGTATAACAATTCTGTTAGATAAATTAACTATTTGATCATTAAATATTGTAATATTAATATCTACGCTACCAAAGATTTTTGTACTATCATCAATTTGTTGTTTTAAAATCTTCATAGCATCTTCAATATTTGTGTTTTCAATAATAAATTTTAAAAATATTTCAGTTTTTGTATATGGGTTTGGGGATAATAAAGTGCTATCTATATCTAATCTTCCCCATTTTATACCTTCTAAAAATAAGCTAGGAGGCAATTCTTTAACAAATTTTTCCAATAAATCAAATGGTATTGATGTAGGTGTTTGCAATAATGATTCAAAAATATACAAATCAGCTAAATTAATAGTATTTTGAATATAAGGATATCTTTGTTTTACATTGTAATATTCTTGTTCAGCGCTAGAATAATGTGAATGTAAGGTGGTTAATTTTTTGCAGTTTTCTAAGGTTTTTATTTTAGTAATACAAGCTGTAACTATTAAAAATATAATTATAATATTAAGTGGTTTAAAAACCAAAGAGTTAAAAATATTGAGTTTAGAGATAAGTTTCAAATTTTTATTATATGCTGAATGAGCCTTTTGTTCATTAAATAATTTTATAATTAAAGGATCTGCAAATTTATCACCTTCATTAAAGGTTTTTCCTAATAGCTGATTATAGGACTTACATATTAATTTATGTTCACCAAATCGAGAATGTTCTACTAATAATTTAAAATTTTCTTCAGCTATAATAATAATACAGACTTTGAGATTTAAATTTTCAATATTATTTTTATAATTTATTAAACAATCACTAACTTCTTGTTCAATTATACCCTGAATATATAACTCAGACTTATCGGCTGGATAATCAAATCTTTGTATCTCAATTATATTATTTTTATGTTTAATAGTTAGATTGATACCGCTACCTTTCAAAATGCATACAAAAACTTGAAAATATTCAGTATAAATTCCTTCGTTAGCTTTAGTAATGATTTTGTCGATGATTGTTTTTAGCTCTAAAGCCAAGAAATAAATACCGCTAAATTGTAACTCGGAATCTACCACTATATAGTCAATTAACTTACTCAAATATGGAGTATAATCACTAGATACTATTAAAGTATCCCAAGTTTCGCTTGATTTGGTATTGATATTATAAATGCTGTATCCTACTATATTATCTTTAGGGAAATATTCTTCTATAAATTTTCCAACAGGGTTAGTTTTTACTATTGAGTGTAGTACTGGAATTATCTCATGACGTAGAGTACATTCAGAATTATTTAATAAAAGAAAAACATAAAATTTTTTAAATCTTTGGAAAAAATCATTATATAGATTTAAATTGTCTCGATTTTCTAAGGGGATAAATAAACTATCTACAATTTTTTTATTAATGATAGCGAAAAGAAAAGTACCTTTGTCACTCACTAAAATAATAATATTGCGTCTATATAAAAAATATCTAAAGGATTTTAGTATATGTATTATATGTTCCTTAATTTTTGGTAAATTAAATATATTAGGCATAAGAATTAATTAATAAATCCTAAATTTTTTACTATACTGATTAGAATCTTTTAAGTATAAAAGATTTTGCATTGTCTAGAAATAGTTGGTATAATAGCTATACAAAATTTATGTCATTCTAGCTACGGCGGAAATCCAGTGGTGCATGCTGTGTCATCCCGAACTTGTTTCGGGATCTATTAGATGCTGAAACAAGTTCAGCATGACATAATTGATATTTTCTGGATCCCCGTCGTAGCTAGAATGACATAAATAATCGTTTTAACTATAATCTAGTTAATACTTTAAAAATTTTAATTATTAACATTAAATTACTAAAAAATGAACATCCATGACTAAGCTTACCACTGAAGAAATTAGAAGTAAATTTATAAATTATTTTGTTGCAAATAATCATGTCCATGTACCAGCTAGTTCTTTGATACCTCATAATGACCCAAGCTTAATGTTTGTGAATTCTGGGATGGTACAATTTAAAAATGTTTTTACAGGTCAGGAAGTTAGGGAATATAACAAGGCAACTACTAGTCAAAAATCCCTGAGAGCCGGTGGTAAGCATAATGATTTGGAGAATGTTGGTTATACAGCAAGGCATCATACTTTCTTTGAAATGCTAGGGAATTTTTCCTTTGGCGATTATTTTAAAGAAGAAGCGATTTACCATGCTTGGAATCTTTTGACTAAAGAGTTTCAAATCTCTAAAGAAAAATTATATGTAACAGTTTACCATACTGATGATGAAGCTGCTTCCTATTGGAAAAAAGTAGCTAATTTAACTGAAGATAGAATTATCAGAATTAATACTAATGATAATTTTTGGTCGATGGGAGATACAGGACCCTGTGGTCCGTGTTCAGAGATCTTTTATGATCATGGAGATAAGATTCCAGGAGGACTACCTGGAACAAAAGATCAGGATGGAGATCGCTTCATTGAGATTTGGAATATGGTATTTATGCAATATGAGCAACTAGATGCCAATACTAGAATAGAGTTGCCTAAAAAATCTATTGATACTGGGATGGGGCTAGAACGTATAAGCGCTGTTATGCAGAATGTTCATGATAATTATGATATAGATTTATTTAAGGAAATAATTGCAAGTGCAGAGAATATAGTAAAAGTAAAAATAGAAGGGGAAGCTAAATTTTCTTATCGAGTTATTGCAGACCATTTACGAGCCTGTGCTTTTTTAATTGCTGACGGTATTATGCCGTCAAATGAAGGTAGAGGATATGTCTTAAGACGTATTATGCGTAGAAGTATGAGACATGCTCATATACTTGGTAGCAAGGAACCGTTAATGTATAAGTTACTTCCTAAATTAGTGGATTTAATGGGAGGAGCCTATCCAGAACTCCGAAGAGCTGAAGAGTTTATCGGTAGTATTTTAGAACAAGAAGAAATACGATTTAAGGCTACACTTGAGCGAGGCCTTAAGTTACTTGACGATAAAACGAAGCATTTAAGCAAAAATTCTGTTCTTTCAGGAGAAGTAGCGTTCAAATTATATGATACTTATGGTTTTCCAGTTGATTTAACTGCGGATATTTTAAAAAACAAACAAGTATCAATTGATATTGATGGCTTTAATAACAAGATGCAAGAGCAGAAGGAAAGAGCTAGGAAATCTTGGTTAGGTTCTAATGAATCTAAAACTGATAAATTATGGTTTGATATTCAGTCAGAGTTCGGTAATACTGAGTTTTTAGGATATTCTTTAGATGAAGTAGAAGGTAAAATATTAGCTTTAGTTAAGGATAATGTTTTAGTTAATACTATAGATAATGTAGGCGATAAATTTACTATAATTAGCAATCAAACTCCTTTCTATGGTGAGTCTGGCGGTCAAATGGGAGATATAGGATATATCAAAACCGCTAATTGTAAAATTAAAGTAGTAGACACTTTAAAATATCTTGGTGGGATAATAGCTCATATTTGTATTTTAGAAGAAGGGATAGGCGTTAAAATTGGAGATACGGCAGATTTTATCATCGATACTAAATATCGTAGAAATTTAAGAATTCACCATTCCGCAACTCATATATTACATGCGGTACTGCGTGAAGTACTAGGTAAACATATTACTCAAAAAGGCTCTCTTGTAGCAAGTGATCGTTTACGTTTTGATATTAGTTATGGAACAGCCATAACTAAAGAACAAATTATCTTGATTGAAGATAAAGTAAACCAAATTATTATGGATAATTCAAAAGTTGTCACAAATTTAATGTCTAAAGACGAAGCTATTAAATCGAGCGCTATGGCTTTATTCGGCGAGAAATATGATAATGAGGTAAGGGTTGTATCAATGGGTAGGGATGAGGCTAAAGATGGTTCGTACTCTCTAGAGTTATGCGGCGGTACTCACGTTGCTAGAACTGGTGATATTGGGATGTTTAAGATCATAAGTGAAAGTGCGATTGCTGCGGGTATTAGAAGAATAGAAGCGGTATGCGGCGAATTTGTCTTGAAATTAATTAGGAGCAATGACGCTATTATAGAAAATATCTCTACTGCTTTAAAAATCGGTAAAAATGAAGTTGCTGATAAAGTTAATGATCTAATTACTAGTAAAAAAGAACTGTCAGATCAAATAATGTCTTTACAAGTCTCGATGCTTGATTTGAATATTGAACAGATTAATAAAGAAGCTGCAGATCTGTCAGGTATCAAGTTTATTTATAAATTGGTTAACAATCTTGATAATAAAATATTGCGTTTATCAGCGGAACAAATAGCTAATAAATTAGATAATTTAGTGATTGTTTATATAAATAATACTGGAAAATTATCTATTACAGTTGCAGTAAGTAAAAAAATTACTGACAAGGTGAATGCTGGTACTATAGCTAAATCAATTTCATTATTTTTAGATGGAACAGGGGGTGGTAGACAAGCAACTATTGCTCAAGCAGGAGGTGTGGATACTAGTAAGCTACCTGAACTAAAAGATATGATAATAGATTTGCTACAGAAGTTATAAATCTATGTCATTCCCGCGAAGGCGGGAATCCAGGAGATATAAAATTATATTCTACTATAAGATTTTGTATGAGTATAGAAAGAACTGGGTTCCCGCCTTCGCGGCGCGGGAATGACATCCAGCTTTAATTAAATCATTAGCTAATTTTTGCAATATCATTCATGAATCATTTATCTATCTATATACATTGGCCATTTTGTTTATCAAAATGCCCATATTGTGATTTTAATTCACATGTTTCAGAAAAAATAGAGCATGATATATGGTTAAAATCTTATGAGCGTGAGCTCGAATATTTTAAAGATCTTATCAGTAATAAATATATTAAATCTATTTTTTTTTGGAGGTGGAACGCCATCTTTGATGAAACCATTTGTTGTTGATGGAATAATTCAAAAAATAGCAAAATTAGGAAGAATTGATCAGCAAACAGAAATTACTTTAGAAACTAATCCTACTTCCTTTGAGGCAAGTAAATTCCAAGATTTTAGAACAGCCGGAGTAAATCGTGTATCAATAGGTGTTCAGTCTTTAATTGAAGATGATTTGCGAGCTTTGGGTAGGCAGCATGATAAGAAGCAAGCAATTCAAACTATAGAGAAGGCTAATAGTTTATTTGAGAAGGTATCTTTTGATTTAATTTATGCAAGAAGTAATCAGACTTTAGATAATTGGCAAAAAGAATTGATTGAAGCCATGCAGATGGCGTCAGGGCATATTTCCTTATATCAGCTTACAATAGAGAAAGGCACTTTATTTTATAAATTATTTAATGAGGGGAATCTTGTTATTCCGGAATCAGATATTGCGGCTGATATGTATGAGTGGACAAATTCATATTTAGAATCTAAAGGATATAATAGATATGAGATATCTAATTACGCTACCAAAAATAATGAATGTAAGCATAATTTAGCCTATTGGCAATATGATAATTATTTAGGTATTGGCCCTGGCGCTCATAGTAGGATTAATATTTCAAATAATTTAAACTCTATAATGATGTGGCATAAACCAGATAAATGGTTACAAACGGTTAATGATCTAGGGGTTGGTACTCAAAGTATTAATCAATTATCTGAGCAAGAGATAATTGAAGAAATGCTAATGATGGGATTACGTCTTGAAAAAGGTATCAATCTTGATATTATGCAAAAAAGAATAGGCAAACAATTATCAGAAATTTTAGATATTGATAAAATAGCTTATTATCAAAAATTAGGTTTAGTGGCGAAGAATATAGAGAATAATCTTCGTCTTACAAGTAAGGGGTTAATGATGCATAGCTATATAGTTCCAAGGTTACTTTTATAACATAGCTAATTGTCTACATCATTTAATTTACTCTATTTCAATTATCAATAAATAGTAAAAATGACAAAATTTATTTTCGTGACTGGAGGAGTAGTTTCTTCCTTAGGTAAAGGTGTTGCTAGTGGTATTATTGGAGCGTTACTTCAAGAATATGGTTATAAAGTACGTTTAAGAAAACTTGACCCATATTTTAACTTAAATTCTGGTACCATGCAACCGAATGAACATGGTGAGGTTTTTGTTACTGAGGATGGAGCAGAAACAGATCTTGATTTAGGCCATTATGAACGTTTCACGGCGGTGGATACTTTAAAATCTGATCATATTACTGCTGGTAAAATATATTCAGATTTATTATCAGGTGAAAGACAGGGTGTATATTTTAGGTAAAACAGTACAAGTAATATCTAATGTTACTGATTTAATAAAGAAATTTATTACTTCTAATATTCAAAAAGAAGATTTTGTTATTTGCGAAATTGGTGGGACAGTAGGGGATATTGAGGCTCAACCATTCTTAGAAGCAATTCGCCAAATTCGTAATGATCTTGGCAAAGAAAATACAGCTTTTATTCATGTAACTTTAGTTCCATATATGAAAGCTGCAAAAGAGCTTAAAACAAAACCAACGCAACGTTCTGTAAAGGAATTAAGAAGCGTTGGTATACAACAGCCAGATGTATTGCTTGTTAAGATCAGAAAAATCTCTTCCTGATAGCGCTAAACAAAAAATAGCACTTTATTGTAACGTAAGTGAAGATAGAGTGATTGAATCTTTAGATCAAAAAAATATTTATAAAGCTCTTACCTCTTATAGAAGCGCAGGTTTATGCAAGCAAGGTTAAAGCATTTTAATATTGCTCTTAAAGCCACTCCTAATACAGAAAAATGGAATAATATTGTAAAACAAGTTTCTAGCTTAAAAGCAAATGTTACTATTGCTATTGTTGGTAAATATATGAAAACCAAAGATGCCTATAAATCTTTGATTGAATCATTAATGCATGCTGGTGTTTATAATCAATATCAGGTAAATATCAAATGGGTTGATGCTGGTGAGGTTACAGTAGAAAATGTTAAAGAAAAACTAGAGGATTGCTCAGGTATTCTAGTACCAGGAGGATTTGGGGTACGTGATATTGAAGGTAAGATTTTAGCAATAAAATATGCAAGAGAAAATAAAATACCATTCTTAGGTATTTGTTTTGGTATGCAATTAGCATTGATTGAATATGCAAGACATGTGTTCTAGGAATAAAAGACGCTACTTCTTCTGAATTTGAAACAACAGGAACTAATATAATATGTCGCATGACTGAATGGGTTAAGGACGGTATAGTAGAAGAGACAAATCAACAAATAGGTGGAACAATGAGGCTAGGAAGTTATCCATCTGTTATTGAAAAAGATACTCTTATTCATAAAATTTATAAAGCAACTGAAATTATTGAGAGGCATAGACATAGATACGCCTTTAATATTTCCTTTAAAGAACAATTTGAAAAGGCTGGTATAATATTTAGTGGTTACGCCCCTGATAATAATAATGTAACTGAGATTATAGAATTGCCGAAACATCCATATTTTGTGGGAGTACAATTTCACCCAGAGTTAAAATCTAGAATATTTGATCTACATCCTTTATTTGTTAGATTTGTTAAGGAGTCAGTTAAAAACAAACAAAATTAAACAACGTTAATTTTTAGTTGTATATTAATAATTTTTGGTATAAAATAATAAAAATTAAATTTTTATTATTTTATACCAAAGTACTAATATGGAGTTAATAGAATATCAATTAAGAAGATGTGAAAAACAGGCAATGGGTTTGTTGTTTTTAGGGACATTTTTGGAATATTTTGATTTAATGCTATATGTTCATATGGCAGTTTTACTAAATGATCTATTTTTTAAACCAACGGCCAATCAATTTTCTGCTTCGTTGCTCAGTGCTTTTTCGTTTTGCATGACCTTTGCGTTTCGTCCAATTGGGGCTTTATTAATTGGCAGGTTAGGCGACAGTATAGGGCGAAAATCAACAGTGGTAATTACTAGCTTTGCTATGGCTAGTTGTTGTGTATTAATGGCAAATCTTCCAACCTATGAACAAATAGGTATAACTGCTGCTTGGGCGGTAACAATTTGTCGTATTATTCAAGGCATATCTTCAATGGGAGAAGCAATAGGCGCTGAAATTTATTTAACTGAAACTATAATGCCTCCGAAAGTTTACCCTATAGCTGGATTAGTATGTGTTTTTGCTAGTTTAGGAGGAGTTATAGCGTTAGCGGTAGCCAATATTTCTGTGACTACAGGGTTTAATTGGCGGATAGCTTTTTGGTTTGGTGCTATTATTTCAGTCGTTGGAATGGTAGCTAGAACAGCTTTAAGGGAAACGCCAGAATTTGCTAATGCTAAGAAACGTTTAGCAAATGTCTGGAAATCTCATGATTTTGATCCAAGGGGAATGGCTGAAATATCAATTAATAAAAAAGTAATGAAAGAAAGAATTAACAAAAAAACAGCTATAGCTCTTTTCTTTGTTCAATTAACAACTCCTATAGCTTTTTATTTTGTTTTTGTCCATTGTTCTAATATTTTAAAAACCAAATTTGGTTTTACGGCAGCTGAAGTGATACATCAGAATTTGATTGTTACAATTGGTGATTTAATATGTTTATTACCTATTATTTATCTAACATGTATAATATATCCTTTAAAGATTTTAAGAGTAAAATATTATATAGCTTTTTTATTAGTTTTAGCCTGTCCTTTTTTGTTAGATAACGCCACTAGTTATTTTCATATTTTGCTAATACAATTATTAGTATTTATACTTGTTCCATTAGATAATCCTGGCGCTCCTATTTTTTATAAGGCTTTCCCAGTATTTAAGCGTTTTACTGCTGTTGCTTTTTCTTTTGCTCTATCCAGAGCCATTATGCATGTTATTAGTTCTTTTGGTCTCGTTTATTTAGTAGAATATTTTGGTAATCAAGGGATATGGTTTTTATTTGTACCAGTAATGATAGCTTATGGGTTTAGTTTGTCTTATTTCTTTAATTTTAAAAAGGAAGAAGGGTTGGCGAAGTGTATAGAAGACAGTAAAATTCCAAATTTGCAAACAATTTTATAAACGGTTTTGCTGCTTATAAAAAGTTGAATTTACATCACAAACTTAAATTTTATTTAAGGAGTTTTTAATTATTACTTACAACCTGCTGCCCAATTAATATATTAATTGGTAGGGTTATGACAAAATTAATACCAAATATATTGACGGTAATTGTAGTTATATTTTATAGCGTTTATTCGTTAGCTTTTGTTGTCCCACCGCCACCACGCGTGCAAGATCCTCACGATACACGTGAGATAGGAGAATATTATGGATATGAGCTAGTAACTCATCCTATTGTTCGTCCTGAGGAAAATAAACAACATAAAGATTCTAGCTATGACCAATGATCAAGAATATTTTGAAAAAGAGTTAGAATATACTATAGATCCTTATAAAGTTTATTCAGAGATTCAACAGCAGCAAGATATTGTTATAGTGGATGTTAGAAGTATTCAAGATTATGTACAAGGACATATTCCTACTGCTATCAGCTTACCCAATTAATCAATATAATGATTTCAATGGAACAGAAATAGAATATACCCAGGTTTATGTAAAGATGTTATGAATTATGTTTATTGTTATGAGTCAACCTGTGATGCTGCTGCCAAGGCTTGTAAAAAATTTACTTCTTTAGGGTATAAAGTAAAAGAAATAAAGGGTGGTTTTGAGCAATGGCAAGAATATAAATACCTGTGGAGAAATAAAAACTTACTTCGTGGTACTGCCAAAAATAGTTGATATTAAGGTCTTTTATAAACCCTATGTCATTCCCGCCGTAGCTAGAATGACATCCAATATATAGGTTATCTCATTTTACTCCATGTGACAACGCCAACATGAACTCACCATCATGGTTTTTATTGTCAGTTTTTATGATATCAATTGACCATAAACTGATTTAAAAACTTAAAATCCTCTGCTTCAAAATAAAAAACAGAAGGTAAATTTATTTTAGCAGTGAAATTATTATCATTGCTAACCTTTAACATAACATTGAGTTTTATAGTATTTTTCTCTTGAGTGATACGTGTTTTAAGTAAATTAACAATCTCTTCTAACTCATAATGATTCTGTGGATAGAGATTCATCTCTAATTTTCGTTCATTTACTAATTCATCAAAAGTAGCAAAGCTTTTAGCAATTAATCTTACCCCTCCTGCGTCTTTGAATAGATCACAATGAGCAACTACTAAACTTTGAACATCAAGCAAATGAACGTAATTCTTCAGGATTTCTTCGCTATAGATAGTTAGTTCAAAAATTCCAAATTGATCTGATAATTGTAAGGTTATAAATCTTCCTTTAGCCGACATTCGAGAATCTTTCTTTTGTATTACCCCAGCTATTTTTATTTGGCTAGATCCATTTGGTATATCGCCATGTAGATTAAGAGATGTCATAATATTAAGTGACGATAATAAATCATGATATCGTGATAATGGATGTGAAGTAATAAACAAGCCTAATACTTCAAACTCATATAATGAAGTGTCGGCAAGATTAAGATCGTCGGTTTTAACTAATACATCTTTACTTATAGAATTGACTTTAATTAAACTAAATTGATTAGATTCTTTCTCAGCATGATATGAAGATGCGTAAGCTAGTAGTTTAGGAATACTTAGCAATAATTGATTGCGATTATTATTTAATTCATCAAAACAACCAGCTTTAATAAGATTTTCTAATAATTTTCTATTAATAGCTTTTAATGGCAAGCGTTCCATAAAATCTATAATAGTTTTAAATTTTCCATTCTTTGTTCGTTCTTCTTCTAATATCTTGCCAAAATTAACGGTAACGCTCTTAATCGCTCCTAGAGCGTAAGCTATAGATTTTACTTCGTTGGACCTCTTTGGAAACTCTACTTCTGCTGGTGATTTGTACGTCGATCCGGTACTCGGATCCTCACGTACGTTTATGTACGCTCCGGTCCTGCGTTCCGTGTCTCCTTCAAATCCCTCATCAGTAGCGAGTTTCGAAAGAGGTCTATTATCACTTACAATATTAAAATAGCCGCTAGAAATATTGATATTTGGTGGGATAATAGCAATATTATTATCTCTTGCTTCTTGGATAAATAAATTAATTTTATCGTGGTTATTTAATTCAAGATTTAGGAAAGCTACTAAAAATTCAGTTAGAAAATTTGCTTTAAGATAAGCTGTTTGGTAGGATATTACTCCGTACGCTGAAGCGTGGGCTTTGTTGAAACCATAGCCAGCAAATTTAGCTACTGTAGCAAAAATAGACTGAGCTTGCGCTTTAGAAATATTATTTCCCATGGCGCCTTTAACAAAAATTTCTTCTTGTTCTTCCATCTCAGACTTGATCTTTTTACCCATGGCTCTACGAAGTAGATCAGCTCCGCCTAAAGTATAATTAGCGATTGTTTTAGCAATTTCTAATACTTGTTCTTGGTAAATTACTACCCCATGCGTTTCTTCTAGAATAGGTTTAAGCATGTCATGTAAGTAATCTGGCTGTTCTAAACCATGTTTACAGGCAATATAGGTTGGAATATTATCCATAGGTCCTGGTCTATATAAGGCGCCTAAAGCTATAATATCCTGAATAGAATCAGGTTTTAAACGTTTTAAAGCAGATTCCATCCCCGTGCTTTCGAATTGGAATACGCCCGCTGATTTACCTGCGCAAAGCATTTCAAAAGTTTTTTTATCGTCAAATGTCATATTACTAAAATCAACGTTAATGCCTTGCTTTTTTAGCAATTCTAGACATTTGGTGATAAGGGTAAGCGTTTGTAGTCCCAAGAAATCAAATTTAATTAAGCCTGCTATTTCAGCATATTTCATTGAATATTGGACGATCAGCATCTCAGAATTCTGATCTTTATAAACAGGGACGATTTCTACTAAATCTTTACCTGCTATAACAATTCCTGCGGCATGGGTTGAAGCATGTCTGTGCAGTCCCTCAAGTACTAAAGATGTATCTAATACTTGCTTTATTAAATCTTCTTGTCCTTCTAAATTATATAATCCCCTACCATGGGCTGCGGAGTTGAGCTCTTTTACTTCTTTAATGGCTTGATTTAACGTAACTGGCGTAATAGCGTTAAATGGTACTAATTCAGTCAAATATTCAGCATATTTATAAGGTAGACCTAAAACTCTAGAAACGTCTTTGATTACAGCTTTTGCCTGCATTTTACCAAAGGTAATAATCTGACCGACTTTACTATCACCATATTTGGAACGTACGTAATTAATTACTTCTTCTCGTCGTTCTTGACAGAAGTCGATATCAAAATCTGGCATAGAGATACGTTCTGGATTTAAGAAACGTTCAAATAATAGACCAAATTTTAGTGGATCAAGGTCGGTAATTAATAGACACCAAGCAACTACTGATCCAGCTCCTGAACCTCTACCAGGGCCAACCATAATATCTTGTTTTTTACACCATTTTATGAAGTCGGATACTATTAAGAAATAGCCAGAGAAATCCATTCGGCAGATAATGCCTAGCTCATAATTAAGACGTTCAAAATATTGCTGTTTAATAGCTTCATGTTGATCTTCAGGGATATTTTCAGACTTAAATTTAGTATCTAATCGCGCTAATAATCCTAATTCAGCTTCTTTTTTGATTAGATGTTCTTCATCAATATCTGCGCTTGAGAAACTTGGTAGCATAGGGGGGTTAGAATGAGCCATGAAATAGCATCTCTGAGCTAAATTTAGGGTATTTTCTATTGCTTCAGGTAGGTCTTTAAAAAGTTCAGTCATCTCCTTTGGTGACTTAAAATAACAACCAGTACTTACCGTTTTACGATCTTCTACCTCTTTAGGAACACCAGCAGATATACATAATAATACATCATGGGCGTCATGCATGCCAATATCGCTAAATAATACTTTATTGGTAGCGACTATTGGAATCCCAAGGTCACTAGCTATTTTTATGTAATTTTCTTCTATAGATTGTTCTTGAGTTAAATTATGTCGCATTATTTCAAAATAAAAACGATCGCCAAAAATATTCTTTAGCTTATTTGCCCAATAAATAGCTAAATCTTCTTTTTTAGCAATTAAACTTTTGCCAATAATTCCATCTATATAACAAGATAGAATTATTAACCCTTCATTATATTTTACTAAATCTTCAAAAGTGATGTGGTTGCAGATTTTTCGATCGTTTTTAGTAAAACTGTCGCTGACTAATTGGAGTAAATTTTTATAACCTATTTCATCTTTAGCGATCAAAAAAATTTCAGAAAATTCTTTTTTATCAAAGGTAATATTGACGATAACTCCATTGATAGCTTGCACTCCAGCTTTAGAGCTAGCGAGAGCAAATTCTAGCGAACCAAATAAGTTACCTCTATCCGCTAAACAAATTGCTGGCATTTTGTGCTGGCGCGCTAACTCAACTATTTTATCAATTGTCAGCGCGCTTTCTAGAAATGAGTATGAACTTTGAGTTCTTAAATGAACAAAATTACATTTCATCAGCCATACCAATACAATAATATTTAAATCCTAAATTTTTCATTTTTGTTGGATTAAGAATATTTCTTAAGTCAATAATTATAGGCAATTTATCTTGTTTACTAATAATTTCCCAATCTAGATCTTTAAACTCTTGCCATTCTGTAGCGATTATTATTACGGAACTGTTTTGGCATGTCATAATTGCTGAATCAGCAAAATTTATATTTTTATAATTTAAATCTTCTAAATATTTTTTGGTATGATTGTTGCCCATAGGGTCATAAGCATTAATGGATATTCCTTTATCAAGGAGAATTTTGATAATTCCAATGGCAGGGCTGAATCTAATATCATCTGTATTAGCTTTATAGGTTAATCCTAAAAAGGATAGAGTTTTAGGAGAATTATTTTTTATTATATGAAAAATTCTCTCTACTATATCGTAAGGTCTTTGGTTATTGCTCTCTATAACGGAATTAACGATTTTACAATCTAGCTGATAATTTTTAGCTATTTGATTAAGAGCTAGAAGATCTTTAGGGAAACATGAACCGCCAAACCCAGGACCTGCGTTAAGAAATTCTTTGCCTATTCTTTTATCAAGCCCCATAGCAAAAGATAAATCTTTAATATTTGCTCCTGTTTTTTCGCATAAATTAGCCATTTCATTAATAAAAGCGATTTTTGTCGTTAGAAATGAATTAGAAGCATATTTACTGAGTTCAGAGGTGACTAAATCAGTTGCTACTAAGTTAAAATTCTTGCTAGTTAACGGTTGATAAATTTCTCGTAATGAATCTTCCGCAAATTTATTATTAGTGCCAATTAATATTCTATCAGGATTTAAAAAATCATATACTGCGCTTCCTTCTCTAAGAAATTCAGGATTTGACGCAACAGGGAAGTTATAGTTTTTTTCTTTTAAATAATTAATAACTTGGTTACAGGTTGTTGGAGGGACAGTTGATTTGATAACAATTAAACAATCATTTTTAAGCCACTTACATAGATTGTCTAGAGCTGAGAAAATATAAGATAAATTAGCCCCTCCCGAAGGAAGTGGAGGAGTGCCTACAGTTATAAATACAGCGTCTGCGTTTTGTAATTCTTGATTATATGTATCTGTAAATTTTAATTTACCAGATTGAACGGATGTTGATAGATATTTATCTAGTTCAGGTTCGTAAATTGGCAAAACACCATCTTTAAGTTTAGCAATTTTTGCTTCGTCATTATCTAGACAAGTTACATTATGACCTAAGTAACTTAGCATCACTCCAGATACTAATCCAACATAGCCAGCGCCTATAAAAGTAATATTCATAAATAATTAAATTTTATCAATTTTAGAGTTATTTTAATGCTGGATAAGTAAAAAGTAAAACGTGAAGTAAATTTAATATAAAATGCATTAAGATGCTTGCTTCAATTTTTTTAGTTACTTATATATATCCAACCATAAATTATTCCAGCAACAATTGCCAATATTATATATTTTATTCCACCATAATAATGACGTATACCAAAAAGAATGGCGGAGGTAAATAGAGCAAAATATTCAGAATATTGATATTTAATCTTAGATAGCGATTTTTGAACAAAACCTCGCCAAAACCCCTCTTCTGCAAGGCAAACAAAAAATAAATTGTTAATTATCCATATCCATAAATATGATGGAATTTTAGGGTCAAATTTAATATAGTTGAATATAATAGATAAGGCTATTATTAATATAATAATTGGGGATTTGTAAATTACTTGTTTAAATAAATCCTTCCATTCTTGACAATTATTAGATAGTTTTAAAGTTAAGCCTATAATAATTAATCCTGATACGGTTTTATCAAAATTTAAGTACATAGATAAGGATAGCATCGGGAGTGAGTTGTTCAGATGATATACTAGTAAATTGTAAAATCCTGGTATAAGGTACATTTGTAAGGATAAACTAAAGACAAATATTAAAATCCATAAAATATATTGTCATTTAGAATTACATTTTAAGTAGGTATTTATTAAATAATAAAATAATATAACTGATAAAAAGCCAATTATATTAGTTATATTGCTAATTAAAGAAACTATTAAATATATAAATAATAATATTTCCCATGGTTTATATTTTGCTTTATTAGGAATCCATAATGAGAGAACGCTGAATAATAAAGTAAGATATGTAAAATATTTTAAATACATTTATAACACAGATATTAAATTTGATGATAGATACTAGATTAGTAAGAAACTATAGCTTAGCATTATTTGAAAATGTAGACAATGATCTATTAGCAGATAAGATATTAGAGCAGATTAAGATTATTGATGGGTTGGTTCAAGAGAATCAAGAGGTCAAAAATATTTTATATTCGCCGATAACTGAATATAAGGATAAACTGCAAATAATCGAGTCTATTACTAAAAATTTTAATATTGAGCCTATAGTAAAACAGCTCCTTATTTTATTATTGAAGCATTCTCGTATGTCGGTTTTATCCAACGTAGTAGCTTATTATCAAGATCTGCTTAATAAAAGTCGCAATATAAAAATGGTAAAAGTAACTTCTTCAAAAAATCTTCAAGAAGAGGAACAAAAATGGTTGCAAAAATATTTGGAAGATAGTTTAAAACAAAAAATTGTTATAAATTATGATAATGATAAAGAGCTTATTGGTGGAATAATAATAGAATATGATTCTATACTTCTAGATTATTCTATTAATGGCGTTCTAAAGAAACTACAGAAAAATGTGAAAAATGCTAATATAGATACAAATTTTTATAAGTTAGTTTGATAAAAACAGCAACAAAACGATATTTTTACCACATACAGAGCTTAGGAGTTTGACAATAGAGCTATTTTAAGCTTTTAAGTCTTAATAGTATGATATATAATGCAGGAATGGGGAGTTTGGCAATTTTTTGTTAAACTAATATAAATCAATTAAACTTTTAAGGAGTTTGTTATGTTACTAAAAAAATCTGCAATAGCCTTTGTAGCATTATTTTTGCTTTCTGGCTGCAATAGTACAAAAAAACATTCTGGTATGGGACATGGTATAGAGTGCTCTATGCTATCTGAATTTGAAAAAACTGTTGGTGATAAAGTATATTTCGCCTATAACAGATCAGATCTTTCTCATCATGCGAAAGAGCATTTAAATAAGCAAGCATGCTGGTTAAAAAAGCATTGCCATGTAAAAGCTACTATTGAAGGTCATTGTGACCCAAGAGGTACAAGAGAGTACAACTTAGCTTTAGGTGAAAGAAGAGCTGAAGCAGTAAAGCATTACCTACACAGCCAAGGAATTGAAAGCAATAGAATTGACATAATTTCTTATGGTAAAGAAAGACCTGCTGGTCATGGTCACGGTGAAGCAGCTTGGGCAAAAGACCGTAGAGCTGTAACTAAAGTAAAATAAGTATAAGACAAATTTAGTTTTATATTAGATTAAGGGTCGGTAATTACCGACCCTTTTTTATTTAGAGAGAATCTATAGAAAGCATCATATAGTGAAATAAAGAAGAATGTCATTCTAGTTACGGTGGGAATCCAGAGTAATTCAATTGTCATGCTGAACTTGGTTCAGCATCTAAAATAGATTCCGGATCAAGTCCGGAATGACTAGTAATTGTTTCTAGACCTCCACCGTAGCTAGGATGACATACTAACTATACACGAGAGTAATGTCCTCCGCCTGCAATGACGCATTTATATCTAATTAACAATGTATTTATTCTAAACTGATATCAACTAAACTTTTGGCAAACATCTTAGGATCGAATGGTCGTAAATCTTCTATTTTTTCGCCTATCCCTATGTAAGATATTGGTAGATTGAATTTTTGAGTCACTCCTACTACCACCCCAGCTTTAGCAGTACCGTCTAATTTAGTGACAATTAGGCTAGTTACGTTAGCAATAGCGTTAAATTGCTCTATTTGATTATAAACATTTTGTCCTGTAGTTGCGTCTATCACTAAGATGCTATGATGGGGAGCTGTATCATCAATTTTCTTGATTACTCTAATAATTTTGCCGAGTTCATCCATTAGGTTTTTTTGATTATGCAATCTTCCAGCGGTATCAATAAATAATATATCAATATTATTGTTTATAGCTGATTGCATAGCCGTATAAGCAACGCTAGCTGGGTCAGCTGATTCTTCACCAGTGACGAACATTGCTCCGCTTCTATTGGCCCAAGTAGCTAGTTGGTTAACTGCTGCGGCTCTAAATGTATCACAGGCAGCAATAGCTACTTGTTTACCTTGTTGTATATATAGTGTAGCAAGTTTTCCTATGCTAGTAGTTTTTCCGGAGCCATTAACGCCGCAGACTAGAATTACATTAGGTTTTTTATCTTGTAATTCAAAAGGCTTGGTATTTTTTGCTAAGATATTAACAATAATTTTCGCTAGCTGTTCTTTAATTACCTCTGGAGATACTTCTTTGTCAAATTTGATAGATCTTAGCTTGCTTATTAATTCTACGGCTACTGAATGGGTAATATCTGAAGTTATTAATAATTCTTCTAGATCGTTTAAAGTTTCTTCATCTAAGCGTTTTTTATAGAATATTTGATCAATTCCAGAGCTTATTTTATTAGAACTTTTAGATAATGCTTGTTTTAATTTACTAAATATAGAAGTCATTTTACAGATGCCCTTTTAAGCTTGTCATTAATTGCTGCGCCAATACCTACTTCAGGAATTTTGGCAACTGCGATAGTTTGGATATTATTCTTTGTCGCATACTGATCTAATTTTCTTAAATCTGAATATAAATTGCTAGCCGCTTCAATTAAGTCCCCAGTTGTACTCAAGTTAAGAGAAAACTTGCCTATTAGCTTACTATCAGCAAAATTTAAGCCAATTTCTCCTTTTTGTAAATTATCTGCATTCATTCTAACAAAGACTTTTGGAGAATAATGTTTTTTCATCATTCCAGGAGCCTTAATTTCAGCTAAGCTTGATGATACTGCTATCTTTTTGCCAAGGGTTTCTTCTAGGATTTCTAGAGTAATAAAACCTTCTCTTAAAATAGCTAAATTACCAGATGTTGTATTTACTATAGTTGATTCTATACCATACTCAGATTTTTCTAGATCATCTGTTAAGATAAATACTTCTTGTTCATGTAAAAAATGTTCTGTTACATGATCTAAGCTAGTTGAGCTAATATAACCTGATGGATTAGCGCTTGGCGCTGCTATTGGTTTATTAGATTGTTTGATTAATTCTAAGGCAATATTATTTGATGGTATACGTAACGCTATTGTTGAAAGACCTGCCGATACTGATTTGGCTATTTTGGAATCAGCTTTTAATGGCACAACAATTGATAAGGGACCTGGCCAAAATAGTTTTGCTAGTTTAATTGCGTCATCATTAAACTCACCGATAGTTTTAGCTTGCTCTATAGTTGCGACATGGACGATTAGAGGGTTAATGCTAGGGCGTCCTTTTATTTGAAAAATTTTCTGACAAGCTTGTTCATTGGTAGCGTCAGCCCCAAGCCCATATACAGTTTCTGTAGGGAAAGCTACTAGATTACCTGTTTTGATAAATTCAGCAGCCTTATGTATATTACTCATAACACATTGAAATTTGCTAATTTATCAAATAATTGTCTTACCATTTTCAGCAATAAGAGGCGATTCTTGGCGATTTTAGGATCACTATCTTTAACCATTAGATTATCAAAAAATTCATCAATTGGATGTAATATTGCTGCTAAAGAGCTAAAAGCTTTGGTAAAGTCTTTTTCTTTAATATTATTATCAATCTGCTTAGAAATTGATTTTATAATTGTAAATAACTTATTCTCATATTCAGATATAAAATCACTAGGGTTAACTTCCCCCTCTATATTGTCATTTGCCAATATATTATTAGTTCTTTTATAAATAGTTAGCAAATTATCGCCATCTAGTTTTGCTAGAAATTTTTGTAATGAAGTTAGTTTCATTTCAGTAATTACTAAGTCATCTTCAATATCAAAATTAACTACGGCATTAGTCAGTGAGTTATTAAAATTATCTTTGAAATGATATTTTGCTCTTTCTTCTAAGAAAGTTAAAATTAGTTGCAGCTGATTCTTTGGAGTTAAAATATTCTCATACAAAGAAATAGCATGGCTTACTAGCTGCTTAATATTTATTCTTAACTTATTGCTTAAAATTATTCTAATAATACCTAAAGCTTGACGTCTGAGAGAATATGGGTCTCTTGAGCCGCTTGGTTCTTCACCGGCTAATATTAAACCTACCAGACTATCCAATTTATCAGCAATAGCAACTATTGCCGCGTCTGATGACGGCAAGCTATCTGTAGGACCTTGAGGTTTATAATGATCTCTTATTGCCTGAGCCACTTGTTCATTTAATCCTTCAGCTTTAGCGTAATAATACCCCATAATTCCTTGTAGTTCAGGGAATTCGCCAACCATTTCACTGGTAAGATCGCTTTTGCATAATTTA
This sequence comes from Candidatus Rickettsia vulgarisii, assembly GCA_050920655.1. Classification (GTDB taxonomy): domain Bacteria; phylum Pseudomonadota; class Alphaproteobacteria; order Rickettsiales; family Rickettsiaceae; genus Tisiphia; species Tisiphia vulgarisii. The sequence goes on from CP133317.1 coordinate 1,574,611, forward strand.
GCTGCTATTTGAGTATTTTGATTTTCCGGCATTAAGTAACTACAAAGATTAATAATTCTCTCAATCTTTTGCTTCATATTACCAAGACCAGCATGGAAAGTAATTTTCTCTAATTTTGTTAATCTAGATTCCAAGCTATGAGATAAATCTTGGTTGTAGAAATATAGGGCATCAGATAATCTTGCTGATAAGACCTTCTCATTACCGCTAATGATAATATCTTTATCATCAGTCATATTACTAACAAACAGAAAATAAGGAGCAAAATTACCATTATTATCAAAATTGCTGAAATATTTTTGGTGAGTTCTCATTGAACTAGTAAGTACTTCACTTGGTAATTGTAAAAATTTTTCAGGTATTTTTCCTGCCATTACGACTGGAAATTCAGCAAGTCCTATTACTTCTTCCAATAATCTTTCATCTTCTTTAATAATTAAATTAAGAGATTTTGCTATATTTGCTAATTGGTTTCTAATTAATTCTTTGCGTTCATGTTGATTGACGATAATCTTAGCTTGTTGTAGCTTTGTTTGATAATCAATAAAATTAGTTACGGTAATTGGGTTAGGGCTAATAAATCTATGACCGAAAGTAATGTTGTTAGATTGTAAATGACCATATTTTATCGGCAATATTTCCCCGTCAAATATACATAGAATATTTTGTAATGGTCTAACCCAACTTATATCATAACTTCCCCATTTCATTGATTTAGGCCAAACATACTTACATATGGCTTTAATAATTAATTCTGGAAGGATTGTTCTTATATCGGTTTCAGGTTCTTCTTTAGTGAAGATATAATATTCATTTCCTTGTGCTAATGATCTAGATAGATGTTCTTTGGTAATGTTATTTGCTGAGCAAAAACCATTTATCGCCGCTTCTGGAGCTGATGTTTTAGGACCGCGTATTTCGGTTTTTTTTGCTGGTATAATCTTAGGAAGATTTTGAACATGAATAGCAATTCTTCTTGGTCCAATATAGACTTGTACATCTGAAGCTATTTCATTAGCCTCATTCTTAAACTCTACTTCTATTGGTGATTTGGGCGTCGATCCGGTACTCGAATCCTCGCGTACACCAAAGTACGCTGTGGTTCTGCTTTCCATGTCTCCTTTAAATCCCTCAGCATAAGCGAGTTTAGAAAGCAGGCTATTTTCTTGTAAAATAGTTGTGAAAATATTTTTATAGCTTTCAGCAGCGTTTTTTTGCATTAAAGCTGGTATTTCTTCACTAAATAGCTCTAATAATAGCTCACTCATATTAATTTGCCTTTCCTTCTAGTTCTAACCATTTATGGCAACATTTTTTTGCAAGTTCTCGTACTCTAAGTATGTATGAGGCGCGCTGTGTTACGCTAATTACCCCTCTAGCGTTTAATAAGTTAAAAAGATGGCTAGCTTGAATACAATAATCATATGCTGGTAATGGTAAATCTGCCTCTATCAAATCATTACACTGTTTTTCACTATCAATAAAATGCTGAAATAAGATAGAGGTATTGGCTAATTCTAAATTAAATTTAGAAAATTGTCTTTCAGCTTCAAAATCCACTTCACCGTATGTTAACACTTTTTCTCCTGTTTGACCATTCCAATCTAGATCTTTTACCTGATCTACTCCTTGAATATATAAAGCCAAACGCTCTAGACCATAAGTGATTTCTCCTGGAACTGGGTGGCATGAAATGCCGCCAATTTGCTGCATATAAGTAAACTGAGATACTTCCATACCATCACACCATATTTCCCAACCAAGCCCTGCGGCTCCAAGCGTTGGAGATTCCCAATCATCCTCAACAAATCTTATATCATGTTTTTTTAGATCAATGCCTAAACATTTAAGGCTCTTAAGGTATAGTTCTTGGATATTGTCAGGAGATGGTTTTAAAATAACTTGAAATTGGTAATAATGTTGCATTCTATTAGGATGCATAGCATATCTACTATCGGTAGGGCGTCTTGATGGTTGAACATAAGCTACAGACCATGGTTTAGTACCTAGGGACCTTAAGACTGTAGCTGGATGAAACGTACCAGCTCCCATGTGGGAGTCGTATGGTTGTAAAATAGCGCAACCATAATCTTGCCAATAATTTTGCAATAATAGTATAATTTGCTGAAATGATAATTTTTTCATATTATTTTGTATTTCTATATTTTACCCAATTGAGTCAGTTTGTCCTAAATTTATAACATTCCTTAGAAGTGGTTAATGAAGTTTGCTTATAAGGTGTCATTCCCGCGAAGGCAGGAATCCAGTAATTATTAAAAAGCCCGCCATCACGAGCCATCGTAGATGGCGTGGTGATCTCATGAGATTGCTACGGTTGTGGGCGCATTTCTCAATGACGTAATTATTTTATGTTTTCTGGATTCCTGCCTTCGCGGGAATGACATTCTTCTTTATCTTGCACCAGCATACTATCATTCACTTATTTCTATCCACGTAACAATATCACGTAGGAAGGGTGTCTATATTACTTTTCAATCCTAATCATCTCCTAATTTAAGAGCAGCAATAAATGCCGATTGAGGAATCTCGACATTACCAACGTTACGCATTCTTTTCTTACCAGCTTTTTGCTTTTCTAGTAGCTTACGTTTACGGCTTATATCGCCACCATAACATTTAGATAATACGTCTTTTCTCATAGCTTTAACAGTTTCTCTCGCTATTATTCTATTACCAATAGCAGCTTGAATAGCAATTTGGAATAATTGTCTTGGAATTAATTCACTGAGGCGTTTGCATAATTCTCTACCTCTATATTCTGCTCGTGAGCGATGAACTATAGTAGATAGAGCGTCAACTGGTTCACTATTAACTAAGATAGTTAGCTTTACCAAATCGCTTTCCTCGTAACCATCCATTTCCCAATCGAAACTTGCATAGCCTTTAGTATAGCTTTTTAATTTATCATAAAAATCAAATACTATTTCATTTAATGGTAACCTATAAATTACCATTGCTCTACCAGCTACATAAGTTAACTCAATTTGCACGCCTCTTTTATTGGTGCATAAAGCTAAGACGTTACCTAAGAATTCATCAGGAACAAATATTGTCGCTTTAACCCATGGTTCTAACATTGAATCAATATTTTGAACGGGTGGCATATCGGCTGGATTATGTATTTCTAATTGCTTGCCATCAGTCATATTAATTTGATAGACCACGCTAGGAGCTGTAGTAATCATATCAAGATCAAATTCACGATCTAATCTTTCTTGGATTATTTCAAGATGTAGTAATCCTAAAAATCCACAACGGAAACCAAATCCTAAAGCAGTGGAGCTTTCTGCTTCAAATTCAAAACTTGCGTCATTAAGTTGTAGCTTGGCTAAAGAATCTTTTAAATGTTCAAATTGTGATGTGTCAGAAGGATATAAACCACAAAACACTACTGGTAAATGAGGCTTAAAACCGGGTAAAGTTTCAGTGCAAGGCTTTTTATCATCAGTTATTGTATCACCGACTTTACAATCCGCTACTTGTTTTATGGAAGCGGTGAAAAATCCTATTTCTCCAGGATATAATGCGTCCGATATATGTTTTTTAGGGGTAAAATATCCAACATTATCAACATTATAACTAGAGTTAGTTGCCATCATTCTAATACACATATTCTTACGTAATATACCATCAATTACTCTTACTAAAATTACTACACCTAAGTAAGAATCATACCAGCTATCAACTAATAACGCTTTTAAAGTATCTGAATTACTAATATTAGGTGGTGGTAGTCTATGGACTATTGCTTCAAGAGTTTCTTCAATTCCTATACCACTTTTAGCAGAGATTAATAAGGCGTCACTTGCGTTTATACCAATAACGTCCTCTATTTGCTGCTTAGCTCTATCTGGATCGCTAGCAGGTAAATCAATTTTATTTAGTACTGGAATAATTTCATGATTATTGTCAATGGCTTGATAAACATTTGCTAGAGTTTGAGCTTCAACACCTTGGCTACTGTCAACAACCAATAGAGATCCTTCGCAAGCGGCTAGAGATCTACTTACTTCATAAGAGAAGTCCACGTGACCAGGAGTATCCATAAGGTTTAGGTAATAAGTATTACCATCTTTTGCTTTATAAGTTAATCTAACTGTTTGAGCTTTGATAGTGATGCCGCGTTCTTGCTCTATATCCATTGAATCAAGAACCTGCTTACTCATCTCACGCGCGGTAAGTCCGCCGCAATATTCAATTAGTCTATCAGCTAAAGTAGACTTTCCATGGTCTATGTGAGCAATGATTGAAAAATTTCTGATAAACTTTTGATTATTCATGGTATTTCTAGTATAATTTCTAGTATAATATTTAGGTTTTATATTAAAATTTAATATTGTCGTATAATATTAGTTGTATTAGCTCGCAGATGTCATTCCCACGAAGGCGGGGGGATCCAGTTTTTACTATACCAATATACAAATTGTAAGTAATAGTGTTTTTATGTCTTCTGGATTCCCACCGTAGCTAGAAATGACATCTATGGAATATATATTATATCAACTACTTTTAAGCAGTATAAAATTTTACCGTAATATATAACAAAATTTTATTTTAGAGTAGGAAAATTATAGTGCGTGCAGAAATTGAACATAATGTAATAAAAATACAGCAGTCTTTAGAGTTGCTCAGGAGGTCACTTTGACGTTGATAATTTAACAAAAAGACTTTTGGAATTAGAAACTATTTCGGAAAATCCTGATTTATGGAATAATCAGGAAAAAGCTCAAAGTATTTTAAAAGAAAAAAGAATATTGGAAACAAAACTTAATTCTTTTAATGATCTTCAATCTAAACTTACTGAATGTTTAGAACTCGAAGAATTAGCTCTTCTAGAAAACGATCAGCAGATTTTACAGCAAATTCAAGAAGATTTACAAAATTTAGCCATTATTGCTGAAAAATTTGAAACAGAATGTTTATTTTCTGGAGAGTTTGATAGCAACAATTGCTTTTTAGAGATTAACGCAGGAGCTGGCGGGACTGAAAGTTATGATTGGGCGTCAATTATTATGAGAATGTACTTACGTTTTGCAGAAAGACTTGGTTTTAAGACAGAAATAATCCACCTTATTAATGGTGAAGAAGCTGGAATAAAATCATGTACTATTAAAATTGATGGTTATCAAGCCTACGGTTGGTTTAGAACAGAATCAGGAGTACATAGATTAGTTAGAATCTCGCCTTTTAACGCTACTGGAAAAAGAATGACCAGCTTTTCTAGTAGCTGGGTATATCCAGAAATTAACGATGATATAGAAATAGTAATAGGGGGGAAAGATTTAAGGATTGATACATATAGATCTTCTGGAGCTGGAGGACAACACGTAAATACTACTGATTCAGCTGTAAGAATTACTCACTTACCGACCAAGATAGTAACTCAATGTCAAAGTGGTAGGTCTCAGCATAAAAATAAGGCTGAAGCTATGAAAATGCTGAAGGCAAGACTTTTTGAATTTGAGATGAAAAAACGTAATGATGATATTGATGAACAAAACGCTTCAAAGACTGATATTGGTTGGGGGCATCAAATAAGATCTTACGTATTGCAACCATATCAGATGGTAAAAGACTTACGTACTAATTATGAAACTTCTGATACCAAAGGTGTTCTTGATGGTGATTTAGAGAAATTTGTTTCGGCAAGTTTAGCAATGAATGCTACCCAAACTAGGACTTAATTTTGTTTACAGAACTAGAGTATAATTTAATGCAATAATAAGGTGATAACTAAAAGATGCTATGCGTCAGTTTATTTCACAGCATCTAAAAGATCCTGAAACAAGTTCAGGATGACGTAAATCTTCAATATTACCACCAATATTGCATTAAATTATAATAATAAAATAATTCTTGCTATGATTTTATAAACATATAATATGCTATTACTAGTTTGGTATAATCCTTATTGCATAGAAATAGAATTATATAATGATGTGCTGACAATAGTATGAAAATGATATGTATAAATCTCTATGCAACAAAATTTTTGCTATAAAGTTTTATTGGTAGCTCTATAATATAAATCCTGATTAACCCATTTTAATGCTTACCTCGTCAACTAAATCTATACAAAAAATCTCTGTTCCTTTAAGGCTTATAAGCTATTTAAAATCTTATAAGATAGATCTATCAATTGTTATGATAGCGTTATTATGCGTATCTCTTTCTCTATTAGGGCTTGGTAGCGCTTTTCGAGGATTGGTTGATAATGGTTTAAATAATCACCATTATTCTGCGATTAACAAATCTATATTATTTCTTGTTGGTCTAATAGTAATCTTTAGTATAGGTAGTTTTTTTCGTTCTTATTTTATTAATAATGTTACAGAAAAAATAATAAATCAAATTAGGCAAGAAGCTTATAGTAAGATAATTAATTTTCAAATTAGTTCTTTTGAAGATTTAAAAGTAGGCGATATTATCTCTCGTTTAACCGTAGATATAGAATTGCTATCTAAGTTAATAATTAACTTTTTATCCTTTTTTATTCGTAATTCTATAATGCTTATTGGCGCTGTTATTCTAATGTTTTATCAGAGTCCTAAGCTTGCTTTTCTTGCCGTTGTTATTATACCATTATTATTATTTCCACTAATACAATTTGGCAAATATATTAAAATTCTATCCAAAAAAACTCTAGAGATGCAAGCTGATATTACTGCTAATCTAGAAGAGAGTGTAACCAATATTGCGGTGATTCAAGCTTTTAATCAGCAATCTAATAAAATATCTCATTTCGAGAAACAAATTGCTGATTATTTGAAATATTCGTCTAATCGTTTAAAAATTCGTTCAATCTTTTTTGCTATAGCTATAGCTGTTATCCTATTCTCAATTACTTTAGTAATATGGGTGGGCAGTAGAGATATATTAAATGGTAATCTTACTTCTGGGCAAATGCTATCTTTTATTTATTATGCTCTAGTTGCTAGTTTAAGCAGTGGTGGTATTTTTGAGCTATTAAGCGAGGTGCATTCTTCTATAGCAGCCTCGGAACGAGTTTTTGCTCTGATAGATTATGATGCGCATCACGATGTCATTCTAGTTACGGCGGGAATCCATGGGAATAGCTGTCATCCTGAACTTGTTTCAGGATCTAATAAATTTGAATCTACGTCCAGAATGACTAATGATATTATGGATCCCCGCCTACGCGGGGATGACATATCAGTCATTAACTCTTCTAAATTTGCAATTAAATTCAGTAACATAAACTTCTCTTATCCATCACGTCCTGATGCCACAATCTTTCAAGATTTATCTTTTGCAATCAAAAAAGGGCAATTTATTGGTATAGTTGGTAGATCAGGGTCTGGGAAAAGTACTATAATGCAATTATTGTTAAAATTTTATTTTCCTCAGCAAGGAATAATAAAAATTATGGGACAGGATATCACAAATGTTGTACCTCAAGACATTAGGCGATTAATTGGTTATGTTCCGCAAGACGCTAGCATTTTTTCTGGAACAATAAAATCAAATATAGCATTTGTAAAACCTGAAGCTAGTGAAGAGGAGATAATCAGAGTTGCAACAATTACTGGAATAATAGATTTTACTAAAAATCTGCCAAAAGGATTAGATACAGAAATTGGTGAGAAAGGTATCAGATTATCTGGAGGACAAAAGCAGCGAATAGCCATTAGTAGAGCAATTCTCTATAATCCAGAAATTTTGCTTTTAGATGAAGCAATGAGCGCTTTGGACAATGAAAACGAACAAAAACTTCTTAGAAATCTACAAGAAGTAATGCAAGGAAAAACAATTATTTCTATAGCTCATCGTATTGCAAGTGTTCAGCAAGCCGACGAAATTATGGTTATTGATCACGGTATGCTAGTTGCTAGAGATAATCATGCGAATTTGCTAAAGAGTTGTGAAACTTATCAAATGCTTTGCAAAGAAGAATCTACTACCCATAACTAAAATGCCACAGAATTTTCTTATTAATCAAATAATTTGAAATAATTAGTAAAATAAATATTTATTTGCCTTGAATATTATACGCTACATAGTTATAATGTGTTGATATAAAAATTTAATTATTAAGGTTATATTTATGAAAAATTTACTAGCAGCTATTTTAACTGTAGCTTTCTCTATCTCTGCTTTCGCTGCAGCTGCAACCACAACTACTAAAGAAGAAACAACAGTAGAAGAAGCAGCAAAAAACAAAGTTGAAGAAGTGAAAAAAGAAGTCGAAGGAAAAAAAGAAGAAGCTAAGAAGTAATTCTTTTTCCCAAGTTTTTAAATAGTAGTTAGTATATACTAACTGCTATATTCTTATCCTCCCATGATTCTTAATTCATATCTATCCAATTATCACCAATCTTGGTTTCTACAATAAGCGGTACCGTTAGTTTAGGTGCTTTTTCCATGGTAGTTTTTATTAGTTTAGTTACTTTTTCTACTTCATCAATAGGTGCTTCAAAGAGCAATTCGTCATGAATTTGCAAAATCATTTTAGTTTTTAGATTTAATTTCTTAATCTGATTGTCTATTTCAATCATCGCTATTTTAATTAGCTCAGCGCTAGTTCCCTGTATTGGGGCATTAATAGCTGCTCTTTCAGCAAACTGCTTTAATGCGTGATTCTTATCAGATATTAAAGGTACAAAACATTTTCTGCCAAAAAGATTTAAAACATATCCATGTTCTCTAGCATAATTTTTGGTGTCTTCCATATATTTTTGAATAGCTGTATATTCTTCAAAATATTTTTTAATATATTCAGCAGCTAGAGTTTGAGAAATATTTAATTGTTTACTAAGGCCAAAAGCGCTGATACCGTAAATAATACCAAAATTTATTGCCTTTGCTTTACGTCTGTATTCTGCTGTTAAATCTTTCTCTTCTATTTGGAAGATATTACAAGCTGTTTTACTATGAATATCAGCTCCTTCAATAAAAGCTTGTTTTAACTCTGATACGTCAGCGATATCACTTAAAATTCTTAGCTCAATTTGTGAATAGTCAGCGGATATTAGCTTATGTCCTTTTTCGGCAATAAAAGCCTTGCGAATATTATTTCCTTCTTTAGAACGGATTGGTACATTTTGTAAATTTGGCTCTTGAGAGCTAAGTCTACCAGTAGTTGTAGAAGTTTGTAAGAATGTGGTATGTATTCTACCGCTATCTTGTTTTACTTGATTTGGTAAGCTATCAGTATAGGTATTTTTCAGTTTAGTTAATTGACGCCATTTTAATAATAAATCACCTATAATAAAGCCATTTTCGCTAAGTTTTTCAAGAATTTCCGCGCCTGTAGAATAAGATTTTGTTTTCCCTGATAATTTGCCAAAAGGCAGTTGCATTTTTTCAAATAATACTTCTCCTAATTGTTTTGGTGAAGCAATATTAAATTGACTACCAGTTATCTTAAAAATTTCTTGCCCTAAGGTAGTGATTTCTTGAGCAAACTCATTTGATAATTTTCTAAGATACGGCGCATCAGTTTTAATACCGTCTTTTTCCATTTCGTTGATGATATAACATAAAGGTAAATCAATTTCTTTATATAAGGCTAAAGAATTATTATCCGTTAATTCCAATAATAGCTTATAGTAGTTTTTACTAAATCCACTAATAATTTCTGCAATTAAACTTTCTGAATTGGCTTTTCTTATTGTTTCGGATAAATCTTGCTGAGCTTTTCCGGCAGATATAGCATATTGCATTAATTCTAAATCTTCGATTGACTGAATTTGGTTACCAAAGAATTTCAATAATGGTTTTAATCGGTAAATAATTTTTTTAATAGATTTATTCTTTAGAATGCTAATAATTTCAGGTAAAAATGGACTAGTAGTTTCTTCGGAAGAATTATAAGAAAATAGGTCTGAGGTATCTTTTTTCTTAACAAAAAATTTATAACAACGATTATTAACTGAGATTATAAGATTTTGATTTTCTAATAAATAAATACCTATTACTCCAATTCTTTCAATCTCATGCATGAGCTTATTAAACTCTTCTTTTAAAAGAATTTCTTGAATTGAAAATAATATAGATTCCTTAAGTATAGGTAATTTTTCCTGAGGAATTTCAATATTAAATAGATTTTCTACTCTTTTAGTTAAAGATTTAAATCCGTATTCTCTTAGGAAATCAGTAACTTTTGCGCTATCAGGGACTACCCAATTAAATAGATTTAAATCTGTATCAATATCAACATTATTTTCTAATCCAACAAGCTGCCAAGAAATCAAAGCTAAATCTTTTGACTTAGTTAAAATCTCTCTTTGCCTTGCATTAGTAACTTGTTCAAGAGAATTTAATAATTCCTTTACCGAACCGAATTGTTTAATAAGTGTTGCAGCAGTTTTAGGCCCAATACTTGGGACACCTGGAATATTATCAGAAGAATCGCCCATTAAAGCCATTACTTCCCGTACTTTGTCAGGTGAAACTCCAAATTTCTCTACTACATTCTCTTCAGAAATATATTTTGCCTTTATCGGATCATACACTTTAGTATGAGCATTTATTAGCTGCATCAAATCCTTATCAGCGGAAATAATTATCGTGTTTTCTTGAACGCTTGAAGCTTTATGGGCAAGAGTAGCAATAATGTCGTCAGCTTCATAACCATTTTTTTCAAGTGTAACAAAATTTAAACTTTCTGCTGCAATTCGAACAAGTGGCAATTGATCAATTAAATCCTGAGGTGGAGTTGGTCTATTTGCTTTATATGCTTGATAAATTTGATGACGAAAATTTTTACTGCCAGAATCAAAAACTACTACAGCATGTTTAGGCTTAAAATCATTTAATAATTTAAGCAACATTGAAGTGAATCCGTAAATTGCTCCTACAGGCAATCCTTTTGGAGAACTTAGAGGTGGTTGAACATGATACGCTCTAAATACAAATCCATAACCATCAATTATTAATAAAGTATTTTTTTGAGTCATTATTATTTTGAATTGTTTTAGTTAATAAAGACTGAGCCCTTTTCTCAAAAGCGTCAATCATTTTTTTTGTAGCTTCACCAAAGAACATTCCTACTAGCGTATCAAGTATTGTTAATTTCATTTGAAAATTAATAAAGAATTCTACTTTAGTACCAATATCTATTTTAGAGAATTTCCAGGAATTTTTTAAATATTTAAAAGGTCCAGAAATTGCCTCAACTTCAATAGTAAATAATTGATTACTTGAGTTAAAGGTAATATTAGATTGGTACTTTTCTATGAAAGCTTTTAATTTTATTACTAATTCGGCAATAATTTGATTATCATTTTTAGAAATAACTCTAGCGGCTTCGCACCATGGTATGAATTCAGGATACGATTCTACGTTCAGTACTAAATTAAATAATTCCTTGGTATCATATGATAATATTTTAGTTTGGTGAAAATGTGGCATTAGAAATCGCTTACTCTACCTTTATGCTGCCAATCTCCGTGGATAGTAGGTTCTTGACCTTTAAACCCACCAATTTCCTTTGAGTTTTCTTTTTGTTCTTTTTCTCTGTATTATTATCTTTATCACTCATATATTATACTTCTTTAACTTGAATAGTTATAAAATAAAAATATTAATCGTTATGGCGAAGAGTCGTAAGGCTTGTTGATGGAGATAAAACCGTCACGGCGAGCGATTGCCTTTGGCAATTGCGTGGCCATCCAGTAAAATATTTAAAAAAGCATAAGTAGTATTAAGGTATTTCTGGATGGCCACGGAGTCTTATGACTCCTAGCCATGATAGTTAACTATACGTTCTATCTCCATATAACACCTACAACTCCTTGCTATAACGACTTTTTAACCAATTCCTCATTATTATGAAATTTTCCAATCTTCCTAGAATATACGCCAATATTAAATTAATTGAAAGCCATTCATTAGATTTACCAGAAGATAAGGTTCATTATCTAAAAACAGTATTAAGATTAAAATCAGGTAATTATTTTAGAGTTTTTAACGGTGTAGACGGTGAGTTTATAGCGCAAATTACTAATATAACAAAAAATAATTTATTTGCCAATGTTACCTCTATATCTAGGAAAATCTCTCCAGAACCTCAAATAAATTTAGCTATATCTATAATTAAAAATGATAAAATGCTTGATGCTATTAATATGGCTGTACAACTCGGTGTAACAAAAATTATTCCATTAATTGCAGATAGATCTCAACATCGCAATATTAATATCTCGAAATTATCTAAATGCATTGTAGAATATACTGAACAATCTGAGCGTCTAGTATTACCTATTCTTGAGCAAGCGATTACGCTTGGTAATTTCCTTAAGCAAAATTCTAATAATCCTATATTATACGCTAATGAAAATGAAGATGAGAGTAATGATTTATTAAAACTAAGACAATATATTAAGCCTAATATATCAGTTCTAATAGGACCTGAAGGGGGATTTTCCCAAAATGAATTACAGCTTCTTGCTTCAGTAAATAATTGTTATTCATTTAGTTTAGGAGCAACGGTACTTAGAGCCGAAACAGCGGTAGCTGCATGCTTAGCTCAGGTAAAGTTATTTTTAACTTAATTATAAGGATAAGAATTTGAGGTCATTTTTTATACTACAGAGGGTATTCTAGTTTCATACAATAAAACTTTAAGCTAAAATATACCTTTTTGGTTATTATTTCTTTGATTATTTTGAGACATCATAGGTTTATTTAACGGTTGTTGCCCAGCTTTAGCTGCCTGTTTGTTTTTTAAATCTTTGCCAATTTGTTTAGCTTGTGTTATAGCCTTATCAACATTCGTTATCATTTCAAGGTTTTTTGAGATCATTTGATCAAGATAATAGTTAGTTGATACCAAACCTAGGGATTTAGTAACATTATCCGGAACTTTATGAACCATATTTTTAATTGTAGTCTCTCCCTTCATTGAGTTTTCTATATCTAAATCAAATTTTGATTTTTGTCCTTCCTCTTTCTGATAATATATTTGCTGATGTTTATCTGTAATTAAATCATGTTTTTTGGTGATATCTACTATTTCAGTTGCTAAATCTATTAGATTCTCTTCTATTTGCTGTTTTTAGTAACTGCTCCTCCTAACTTATCTTTATCTTTTAAATAACTTTCTGTTACCTCTAATATTTCTTTAGCTGCTTTATATTCTGGCAGTTTTACCTCATTAATTAAGACATTTGCTCCTTCAGCTATAAATAAATGTTCACCTTGGCTACCCATCAGCGAATCCTGAGATTGGAGCAATACTTTTACTAACAACGTTTTTATATATAATCTTTACTCTACCATGCTCGTCTATTGAATTATGAGAAGTACTAATAAATCCTTTTTCCTGAAAAACAGTATGATCTTTAGAATAATCAATTAACTGTTTGAGATTGTAATCATTTTGGTTACGAACAACAGTTACTTCTGGCAGCATTACATCTGGAACTTTATTTAACCCACTGAAGCTACTGCAATATTTAAGAGCGTCATTGGAATTTCGTTATCCGAAAGTTTTTTACCTTTTAGGATATCATTCATATTACCATATTCACCACCTGTATATTCATAAATAGCTATCATTTCTCCATGTTCTAGATTGCTTAAATTAGCTATTTGCTGTGAACATTGCCTTTTTTTGAATATCATCTTGAAAAGCCTTGTAAGTTGGAGTGCCGCCTTGAATCTTAGTGTATTTTGCTATGTCTTCTTTAGCAATACTTACATGGGTAAAATTCACTTTATCTAATAAATCTTGAAGATTTATTGATTCTCCCTTTCGTTTTATAACTCCTTCTTGAAAAGTTATATTGTTAGTTTTATTAGTATGGTCGTCTATTATTTCGTAAATAATTTCTTCAAATAATTTAGTTTCTTTATTTTTCTCCAAAGGCCCATAAGGATATTGTAGAGCGTCCTTTTTATCTTTATTTTCTTGAGAAATTATATCATGGACTTCTTTAAATTTCTTTTCAGTAAGTAATTTATTTATATTTTTGGAATTATTTTCTAAAATATATTAGATAACCCCGGTTTGGTATTATTAATTTTACTATATAGGTGATTATCTAAGTAATATTAAGGTTAGTTTAATAAGTAAAATTATGATATTCTTGTGCTTTTATTAACACAAAAATATCTTAGCGTTAGACATATTTTAAGATATTATTTTTAGATGAGGTTATATGGTAACTAAGTGTAAATTTAAAATTTTATAAAACCAATAAAAAACTATCAAAATTCACTAAAATTTCACCTTGTAGAACTGATAGTAACAGGTTTTAGAAGCAAAAGTGCAAAAAGTTTTTTTAGTGGCTATTTTTTAGAATGTAATTGTTAAGAATTAGCTGTAAGTTATTGATATTTACGTAAATAGCGGTAAAACAGGTGTTAAGAATAAATAAACTATTAGTAGAAAAATTTTTATGACTATATTTAAACTAGAGCGGCAATATTTAGGTCCAGTAGCTGGAGTGGATGAAGCGGGAAGAGGGCCACTTGTTGGACCGGTAGTAGCTGCAGCGGTTATTGTCGATCAAACAAAAATCATTAATGGTATTAAAGATTCTAAAAAGCTTACTAAAAAAGTTCGTGAATCATTATATGAACAAATTATTAGAGATTATACTTGGTCTGTTGGTATAGTTCATCAAGATGAAATAGATAAAATTAATATATTGGAAGCGACTAAAAAGGCCTGCTATATTGCGGCTACTAATTTATCAGTTGAGCCAAGTACAATATTAGTAGATGGCAATATGAAATTTACTGACTCTAGATTTATAAGTATAATTAATGGTGATAATTTGTCGCTTTCTATAAGCGCAGCATCTATTATTGCTAAAGTTACTAGGGATCGCTTAATGTTAGAATATTCTAAGGAGTTTCCACAATATTTGTGGCATAAAAATTCTGGATATGGTACTAAAGAGCATTTACAAGCAATAAATTTATATGGTCTTTCTCCATATCATCGACGTAGTTTTAAGGTGAAAAATATATAAATTTTGTAACATATATTTCTTCAATATGAATAGTTGCTTTACTAGAACTAACAAAATGTCATGCTGAATTTATTTCAGCATGACTTAGTATGCTCTGTTATGTTAATTTTCAAATATTAGAAGTGTATTGTAAAAATTTTGATCTTAGAGGATTAAATTGTTAAAAAAAATACTGAAGATAAAATTGACTCTTATCACTACAATAATGAGTTTGCTAGTTAGTGGGATCAATTTTGGTATATTTTATCTATTCGTTCCTGGTCCATTAAAGGAAAATAAAGACATTATAATTAAGCAAAAATTATCAATACAACAAGTATCTAAATTATTAGATAATAATAAAATCATAAAATATCCTTGGCTATTTACTACTATTGCTAAAATATATTCATTAAAGCATCCTATAAAAAGTGGTGAATATACCTTCACTCCTGATATTTCTCCTATACAAACTTTACGGATACTTGCTAGTGGAAAATCAATAATTCATAAGCTAGTTATTCCAGAAGGAGTGATGGTTAGTGAAATAGTAGAAAAAATTAATGGTGAAGAACGTTTAATGGGAGAGATTTTAGGTGTAATACCAGAAGGATTTTTAATGCCTTTCACTTATTATTATTCATATGGTGATCAAAAAGAGCATATTATTAGTAAAATGCGAAAATTAATGTCTTTAGAGATTGATAAAGCCATGGAAAAATTATCACCTGACTCACCGTTAAAAACTCGCCTTGATGTATTAATTCTTGCTTCGATTGTAGAAAAAGAAACAAACTTGGATTCTGAGAAACCATTAATAGCGTCAGTGTTTATAAACCGCCTTAAAAAGCGTATGAAACTGCAAGCGGATCCAACAACAATTTATGCTATAACTCTTGGGACAAGAAAATTGGGGAGAGTTTTAACTAAAAATGATTTAGCAATCCAATCTCCTTATAATACATATTATGCTTTTAATTTACCACCTGGAGCTATTGCTTGTCCTGGTAAAAAATCTATAGAAGCAGTAGTAAATCCTGCTAAAACAGATTATTTATTTTTTGTTGCTAATGGTAAAGGAGGGCATAATTTCTCTAGTAATCTTACTGATCATAATAAGCACGTACAAAATTATTATAATAGCTCGAAATAATGGTTTTAAAAATGATGGATGACACTAAATTTGCAAAATTAGCAAGCAAAACTATTGCTATGATTGCTGAAATAATTGAGAAAGAAGATCCAGAAGGTCATATTGATATTGATTTTCAAGGAGATATATTAAATCTTACTACTAGCCAAGGGGTGTATGTTATTAATAAACATTCCGCCGCAAAAGAAATTTGGTTATCCTCGCCAATTAGCGGTCCTTGTCATTTTTATTATAAAGAAGGTAAATGGCAATCAAAAACTAATAATGATTTAATGGTTATTTTAGAGCAAGAATTAAAATTTAAGTTTATTTTTTAATCAAAATTTATAATTAAGTCGTTTTACAATAATTATATAAAATTTTTGTTGTAATTATAAATTAATATTATATGTTGATACACAATTAAAGCGCGAAATTATACAGCTTACTGTTTAAATTAATAGTGGCTGTAAAATTTATAAAGAACAAACTATATGAAACTTAACGACATTAAAACCATAAATATTACAAATATAATTTACCTAAATTTACTAGAAAATCAGATTATCTCAAAAATCTCATGTAGATTAAAAGATCCCTGGTCTATTCTGAACAAAATGTTTAGAAAAAGCATAAATATTGAAAATTTATCTGACCACTATTGCCATTAGAATTATAGTAAATAGTAAAGAGGATTGTTACAATAGCTTAAGTGTTATTCATAATCAATATTATGGTAATATATTAGTGAATAATGATTTCATTAAAAACCCTAAGAATAATGGCTATCAATCATTACATATTGTAGTATGCAATGGCTTTTTGGAACGCAATGTAGAAATACAAATAAGGACTAATTTGATGCATGAAGTTGCAGAATTTGGATACTGCAGGACATAACAAATATAAGCAAGAGCAAGAATTATTTAGTAGTGTAAGTAATAAATTATCATTTTATAAAGCCTATAATATTTTTAGAAAATTTAATTGGACTAAATCAGATATTATAGCCTATGAGTATGAGCTGAAAAAACTTTGGCAAGAGTTAATTAATCTAAGTCCGGTGACTCAATAAGAAATGATTTGAGGAGCAAATTCCCTAAATCATTTTAGTTCTATGTTACATAAGGATACATTTAAAACAAGAGCTAGAACCTTCTCCTGTTATATCTACCTTATTGAGATTATTAGAATAGTCATTTGGATAATTACTATGTTCCTGTTCCATAGGTACACAGTGATGCGTATCACTAATTTGGTTAAAATCCTTTTGAGTAACATCAGAAGAAAAATGCTTCATTATTGGATCCTTGTGGAAATAATCATTAAATATATTATTTGCTTCAATCTCCATCTTATCATTAATTTCCTCATTTGTATTTTCTTTTTGTTGTCTAATGTGCAGAGCTAGTTTTTTTGCTTTCTTTTCAATATCTGATTTATATTTCTCATTTTTTTTGAGAATTTCTGAGTAATCTCTATGTTTTCTAGCTTTACTATCTAACTCTATACATGTAGCAGAAAGAAGCAGGTAATTATATTCTATATCCTTATCTTGTTGTTTTGTAATAAAGGCAGCATAGATAGGTAGAAGTAGTTGTGCTGCTTCAACCTTACCATGTATAAATGATAACATTGCATCGGGACATAATTTTTGTAGAGATTGTATCGTTTCTGACGTTAAATTTCCCTTTTTAATCTCATCTTTAAATAGCTTTTGTTTTTCTTTAAAATCTTCGTACAAATTATTAGCTGTTTTTGATGTAGTATGGTTTTGGGATTCATAGATTATTTTAGACTCTTGAAAAATATCCTTTGTATTTTCAGTAAGGATTAACTCAATTTTTCCTTTAACCTCAATAGACATAGGAAAAGTTATTTCATCATCTTTACTTGGGTATTTTTTTGTAATTTCTTTAATCGTTTTAACCCAGTTATTTGCCTCTATTTCAACTTTGCTAAGGTCTCTTTTTAACGCTAATTCCTTACAGGTTTCATCGCCAAGCTTATTACCTATAGAAGTAAATAATTTGTCTTTATATTCATTTTTTGCTACTCCAAAACCATTTCTATAAAGATAAGCAAGTCCAGCAGCTGCTTCTCCTTTACCAAAGGTCAGTGATTCGCATAAATCAGAACATGCTAGTTTATATGCATTTGATACTTCGTCTACAATAACTTTATTTGCTATTCCATCTATAATATTTAAAGCAGTATCATACAAATTATTAGGTGTTCTTAATATAGTATTGTCTTTATCTAGGTAACGGCGTTCATCTATTTTGGTCATATTTATAACCTTTTTTATATTTATTGAGTAAATTTATTAACTATTTTAGAGAATATCTTATCAGGCAATAATATTTAATTCAACTAATAATTTTAGAATTTAACTAGTAAATAGTAAATTTTTAGGAACATTATATGAGATAGAAAATTGAATGATTATATACATATAATCGTCATAATAGAAATTTAAAATACGAATGGCCTCATAGCATTTAATTTATGAGTTTTTGCGGTGGTTTTAGAAGTGCTAGGTGTATGTGAAGGAGTAAAAGAAGTTTCTTTTCCTTGTTGTTTTTGCATATTCGATATTAATCTTGTATTTTTAATTTTTTCTTTAACTTCTTTAGACATAGAAAAAGTTATTTCAGCATCCTTGTTTGGGTATTTTTTTTCAATTTCTTTAATTGTTTTAATCCAATTATTTGCCTCTGCTTCAACATCTCCATGGTCTCTTTTTAATACTAATCCTTTACAAGTCTCATCACCAAGTTTACTACCTATAGCAGTAAATAATTTGTCTTTATGTTCATTTTTTTGGACTCCAGAGCCTGTCCTATAAAGATAAGCAAGTCCAGCAGCTGCTTCACCTTTACCAAAGGTCAGTGATTCAAGTAAGTCCGAATGTACCAGCTTATAAGCATCTGGTATTTTATCTAGAATTGCTTTATTTGCTATTCCCCCTATGACCTTTAAAGCGCTATTATATAAATTATTAGGTGTTCTTAATATAGTATTTTCTGTATCTAGGTAACGGCGTTCATCTGTTGTCATAATTATCTCTTTTTATTTTATTTGCTTTGACTTTTTGCAGGATCGTCAATCTTCTTGTTGTGAGGAATATTATTATGTTTAGGAGATCCATTGCTTAGTTTCTGCTTCATATTATCCACGATAGATGCAGTTTGTTTTTTTAAATCACTAGAAATCTGGGGTTTAGATGAAATTAATTGTTCATTTAATCCTTTAGATTGTTTATCATTATCTGAAGCAAGAATATTTAGAAAATCTTGATATTGCTGTGGATTTTTCATTACCCCATTGTTTTTATCTGCATTTTCCTGATCATCTAGTACAGCAAATAGCTTTAATATATTTTCCTTACCTTTATCTTGAGTCTTTGCAGCTGCCTTTAGTAAATTACCACGAAGTTCCTTGTTCTCTACTTCCTCTTTCCGTGCTTTCTCAATCTCAGTATTTGATTCTTGTTTGCACACTGCAGCTCTTGCATGAATAGGTGCAATTTCTGCTAGTTGTTTATTGCAATTTTGTAACGATGCTTTTTTTTCACTTAGTCCCTGTGATTGAGCAGAAGGAGGTTTAGCTTCTTCTAGTTTAATTTCTTCCTCTAACTTATTTTTTCTTTGTTCCAGATCGGTTTTATGAGCAGATACCTCATCATAATGTTTATTAACTTCATCATTATGTTTATATAAAGCCTGCTTTTCTTCGTAATCTTTCTTAAGCTCTTCCGGTGTTTTTAGTAACCCTGCCGCATATCTTTTAAGATCTTCGTCGCTTATCTCTTCTCCATTTTCCATTCTTTCAAGAAATTCTTTTTTTAGATCATTATGATGTTTCTTAGCTGCTAAATATTTTTGCATATTTAGCTTAAACTTTTTATGTTCTTCCTCTAACGTAGAATCTTTTTCATGAAAGGCCGTCAATTTTACTTTGTCTATAATATCTATTAAGCTTTGTTGATTTTCTTCTCGCGCCTGAATATTTTTCTCTTCTATAAAGTAAGTTTTGTTTCTAGAAACTTTTGAGTCTCGTTCTGTAGCGGCAGATAAAAGAGAGGAAAGAATTTCTTTAGCTTTTGGATTATCACCGTATTCATTTAATAACTGTTGGATTTGTGATGTTATATTGCTTGAGCTAGTGATTGAGGTATTACGCAATGCATCTTTTAGCGTATTTAATATATTCATTAACTGAGGAAAATTCTCGCTTTTATTATTTTTGTCTTTTGTATCTGTCATTTTTAGCGTCATTTTTTGTTAAGAATCACTAATAGCTATTAGATATTAATTAGTGAAATGTGTCAATTCAATAGTGTTATTTCAATCTAAATTTTCATATTAAGAATAGATTTAGTAATTGGCTATTTTAAACCAAATGATAAAAATAGTACATCCTTATTTGAACAAAGAAAATTCCCAAAATATTAACTTTTCTATAAAAAATTAATATTAGTAGTTAATAATTTTAATTTTAGTGCTAGGTTTTTTATCAGTAAATTTTTTAAGGTTATATTAATGGATGAATATCAATATATTAGACCTGATGGAAAAGTGGTCTATCTACAGAAGAAATTAACAGGAGAACAGAAGCAAGCCGTTGGGTTATTGTCTATAGGTACTTTTTTAGAATATTTTGACTTAATGCTATATGTTCATGGCGGTACTACTAAATGAGTTATTTTATCCTCAATCTAATCCTCACACTGCCCAGATTCTTTCTGCTTTAGGCTTTTGTACAACATTTGTTTTTAGACCTTTTAGCGCCTTATTATTTGGTTAGATAGGTGATAACATCAGCCGTAAAACTACAGTTGTAATTACGACTACTATGATGGCTTTAACATGCTTTACTATGGCTATTCTTCCAACCTATGCTCAAATAGGGATTTATGCCTCTATTGCTATAACTATATGTCGAGTTATGCAGTGTATGTCTTCTATGGGTGAAATAGTCGGAGCAAAAGTTTACATAACTGAAAGTACTAATCCCCCTTCCCAGTATTTAGCAGTCTCTTTAATAAGTGTATTTTCCGTTTTAGGAGGCGTTCTTGCTTTGGGTGTGGCATCATTAGTTATTAGTAGTAGCTTTAATTGGCGAGCTGCTTTTTTCTTTGGTATGATAATTGCTGTAGTTGGAGGATTAGCTAGAACCTACTTAAGAGAAGCTCCAGATTTTGCTGACGCTAAGAAACAGTTAAAAGAAGTTTTTGAAAAAGTTGGAATAGATAAAAATAAGCTAGAAGATCATCCAGCTGTTAAGCTAAAAGTTAGCAAAAAAACTTCTATAGCATATTTTTTAATTGAATGTACATGGCCATTATATTTTTACGTAGCATATGTTTATTGTGGGAATATTTTGAAAGACTATGGGTATAGTAGTGAACAAATTATTCATCATAATTTCATTACTTCAATAGGGAGTCTATTAAGTGGAATAATTTTGGCATATTTGACTTATAAGATATATCCATTGAAGATACTTAGGGCTCTCAGTTGATACTTCTAATTCTCTTTAATATTGCTTGTCCTTTAATATTTCTAAATATTTCAACACCGTTAGATGTATTTTTATTTCAATCGTTTTTTGTTTGTATTGCTCCAGCAGGTTTTACAGCTGCTTCAACTTCCCGATCTTTAAACGTTTTACATATACAAGTATGATCTTTGCCTTAACTCGAGCTTTAATGTATCTGGTTAGTTCTTTTGGCTTAGTGTACCTAACAAAATATTTTGGTTATTATGGGTTATTAATAATTCTTGTCCCTGTAACAATAGGTTATGCCTTTGGGTTAAATCATTTCTGGAAGTTAGAAAAAGAGAAAGGCAATATATACCTAATGAGGAGATAAAATTAATCCCTGTTCCTTTATCGGCGCAATAATGATTGCTTTTATACAGAGTTGGATTAATTCTTGAGCTACTTTTGACATACCAAGCATTAAAGAAAAAGGGATAAAATGTGATAAAGTTTCTTCTACTATTTTCATAATTTTAGTAATTAGTAAAGCCTCTATTGTCTGCATATTATGAAGCCTATCAAATAATTTAATATATATTACATATCCCTTATTTTGTGAAAATAATAAATAGCTTTAGTTACCTCGTTAATATCAACTGGAGAATGAATTTTTCTATTAAGTAAATTTAGCTTGTTAAGTAATTTGTCTGAATACTGACATGGGATAAATTTTTCTTGCCAGCAATTGATGTCTTCCATATAAACAATAGATTAAGTTATTAATAACTTAATCTATTGTTTGATAAATTCAAGATTTTTTATATTTTAGTTTTAATTTCAGAATAGAAATTTAAATTATTAGCTTCATACCAATTGACTATAAAACTCTAGAATAGTTTCTTTAACTATATTTGAATCAGCTAGTAAGTTAATTTTTCCTCGAAATTCCGCTGAATTTGGTAGTCCATTACTATACCAACTAATATGTTTTCTAGCTAGGGGAACAGTAGTATCTTTGCCATAATATTCAAGCATAGAATTATAATGTTCTAGTATTATGGATAATTGATCTTTAATTGGTGGCGCTGGAAGCTCTTCTCCAGTTTTAATATAATGGGCTATTTGGGAAATTAACCATGGCTTGCCATATGTTCCTCTATCAACCATTATCCCATATCTGCTCCAGATTCCTGTAAACATTGTTTGGCTTTATCGTATGAGGTGATATCTCCATTAGCAATAACAGGAATTTTGACGACATCTTTAACTTGTCTTATAAATTGCCAATCAGCTTTTCCAGAATAAAATTGGCATCTTATTCTACCATGTATGGTAATCATTTGAATCCCAGATTCACAAGCTATTTTTGCTAAAGTTGGGGCATTTCTATTAGTATCATCCCATCCCGTTCGCATTTTTAAAGTTACTGGGATTTTTACAGCTTTTACTGTAGCTTCTAAAATTTTTGCAGCTAATTTTTCATCTCTCATTAAAGCAGATCCGGAATAACCTCCTACTACCTTTTTTGCAGGACAACCAAAATTTAAATCAATAATTTTAGCTCCTATATCCTCATTCATTTTAGCAGCTTCTGCTATTACATCAGGTTCACATCCAGCAAGTTGAACACATAAACTAGCGTCATCTTTAATAATAGAACATTTTTGTAATGATTGCCTTGATTCCACAATTATTGCTCTACTAGCAACCATTTCAGATGGTGTTAATACATCGCCAAATTTTTTTACTAATTTTCTAAATGGCAGGTCAGTAACACCGGACATTGGCGCTAGTATAACAGGATGCAAAAGTTCAATATTGCCTATTTTTATACTCATAGATATTCTTAGTTGTTTAAGATGGTAGAATATACACTATTTTCCTTCTTAATTATACTATATTCTCTTTGAGCTATTGAATCAACGAAATGAATATTGCCAGAGACCCCAACATATGGGATTTTACTGTTAATAATTGCTAGGAATCTTTCTTTACTAGAATCAGTACCTATATATTTAGCTGTCATTCTTCCTAAATCATAAGCTATAGCATGCATAAAGGACATGTGATTAATTCCTATATCTTTAGCCCTTTCTACTATATTATTATTTAAAATATTCAATGAACCTGTAAATAATTATATTTACTTGTCTTGGATCATCGATATCAATTCTATTATCACCTATTATTATTGCTTTTTTATCTAAATTATATTTATTGATACTATCAAATAATAGATTGATATTCTTCGAATCATCAGAAATATAAATAATGGCTTTTTTTAAAATATCTGATTGTTCATTTAAATTATCGACATTGTTTGATATGTTTGCTACAGCCTTATTTATTGATTCAGGTAGATTCGAATAGAATTCACTACAAACTAAATAAAATAGGCGTTTTTTTGAGTTAATGTATCCTGAATTATCTGATTAACATTCTTTGAATGTTGACTTTCCGGTAGAAGAGCAAAAAAATGACTATAATTCATTATTAACAAAATAATTGATTATTTTTGTAAGTTGTTTTTAATGGAGTGTGCCCAAATACAAAGAGATCTATATCTGCTAGTGCTGGATTATTGGACATAGTAATTACGATAATGTCATGCTCTTTTGCTTTGCTTGCAACTATAGCGGTAAGATTTGCAGATAATGGTCCTAAAATAATTTTTGTTTTACGGTTGATTATTTTATTCATGGAGACAGTTACTTGCTTTTCATCTGAACCGTCATAAGAAGTAACATGAACATAAGATTGTAAACCGTCTTCTATTCCCATTTTAATTAGTTTATTATATTGCTGTCCGATTGCGGCATTGTCTCCTGTCAAAGGCATTAATATTGCAATCTCAATAGTTTTTTTTCTTTCTACTGGTATTGTTACTTCCCTATTGGATTGACATCCAAGTAGAATAATACAACAAATGAATGAAATTATGGTATTTAGAAATTTTTGTTTTATGATATTCATAATTTTAAACTAATGAATTTTCTTTATTATGATATTTAAACCAGGGTTGTATATAGTCTCAACGCCGATTGGCAATCTGGAAGACATAACCATTAGAGCTTTAGAAACGCTTAAAAATTCTACAATTATTCTTTGTGAAGGTACTAGAATATCAAGCAAATTACTAGCAAAACATAACATAAAAGTAAAATTACAAGTGTATAACGACCATAGTTCCCATGAAGAAAGGGAGAAAATCAAAGCATACATTAACAACGGGACAGTGGTTAGTTTAATATCGGATGCGGGAACACCATTAATTTCTGATCCTGGTTATAAATTGGTTAGACATTTACAAAAATTTAATTATCATATAGATGTTATACCTGGGGTTTCGTCGGTAATTACTGCTTTAACAATTTCTGGATTACCAACTGATCGTTTTTTATTTGCTGGATTTTTGCCTAGAACTATCGCAAGTAAAAAGAAAATTTTTAGTGAATTATCAACGGTTAATACCACGTTAATTTTCTTTGAGACTGCAGCTAGGTTATTGCAAACTCTAGAAGTTGCTTTTAATGTTTTAGGTAATAGGGAGATATGCATAGCTCGTGAGCTTACTAAAATGCATCAGGAGATAAAATCTGGAATGATTCAAGATATTATAAATTTCTATCAAAATAATGTCATTAAAGGAGAGATAGTTTTGTTAATTTCAGGTACTTCTCTAGAAATTAATAAGGATAATTTAGTAAATGATTTAACAAAGATGATAAATTTATATTTATCCAAAGGATGGACTGCAAAAAGTGTAACGGATATAGTTCATGAAAATTTTGCAATGGTATATAGTAAAAAAGAAATATACTCAATAGTAAATAGGTTAAAAAAACCATAAATTATAACCTAAATAAAACCGTTAATAATAGTATCTATATGAAAAATTATTTGCAGCTAGAAAAAAAAATGGAATCTATTGGTCAGATTAATAACGTGATCAATCTTTTATATTGGGATATTACAACTTATATGCCAAAAGGAGTGGCAGAAAGTAGAGGCAATGAGATAGCAAATTTGACAATTATTGCTAACAACATGTTAAAATCAGCAAAAATATCGGACTTAATACAAAAGACGAAAGAAGAAAATAACTTAGATCAGTGGCAATTGGCGAATATTAGAGAAATAGAACGGACTATTAGAGAAGCTAGCTATATTGATGATAATTTACAAAGAAGTTATATAGCAGCAACTACCGAGTGTGAAATAATTTGGTGCTCTTCCAAGAAAGATAATGATTATGATAAATTAAGACCATATTTACAAAGAGTTCTATATTGCGTTAAAGAAATAGCCAGTATTAAATCTGATAATTTAGGTTGTATAAAATATGATGCGTTATTAGATATTTATGATCTAGAAAGAACTACCAAAGAAATTCAAGAAACTTATTCGATCATTAAAAGAGAAATACCAGCTTTAATTCAAAAGATTACGGAAAAGCAACGTCTCGACACTACTATTCCTATTAATATTGCGCCAGAACAACAATATCTTATTTGTTCCCGTATTGCTGAAGTGTTAGGGTTTGATTTTAATCAAGGAAGAATAGATCAATCTGCGCACCCATCATGCCGTGGTACTCCTCACGATATTAGGTTAACTAATAGATATGATGATTTTATTTCAGCTGCTATGGGTATCATTCATGAAGTAGGGCATGGTTTATATGAGCAAAACCTACCTAATAAATATAAAAATCAACCTGTAGGTAAAGCTAAAGGTATGGCTATCCATGAAAGTCAGTCTCTATTGATGGAAATGCAAGTTGGTAGATCTAAGGAGTTTATTGAATGTTTAACAAAGATCTTACGAGATGAATTTCATTTAACTGGGCCAGAATATTCTAGCGATAATATTTATAAATTAGTTACTAGAGTAAAACCAGGTTTTATTAGGGTAGACGCAGATGAAGTGACATATCTAATGCACAATATTTTAAGATTTGAAATAGAAGATGCATTAATTAACGATCAAATGACCTTAGAAGAATTACCGGAAGTTTGGAATAAGAAAATGCAAGAATATCTAGGTATTATTCCTACATCTAATAAAAATGGGTGTATGCAGGATATTCACTGGAATGTTGGTAATTTTGGGTATTTTCCGGCTTATGCCAATGGGTTAATTATTGCTAGTATGGTAATGAAAAAAGCTAAAACATTATCTCCTAGTCTCATGCAAGAAGTATCATTAGGTAATTTCAATAATTTAAATATGTTTTTAAATGAAAATATTAGAAATTTTGGCTCGCTCAAAACTACTAAAGATTTAGTTAAAGACGCAACAGGCTATGGTAATATTGAACCCAGGATCTTTATAGATTACATAAAGGAAAAATATTTGAGTTAATTTTATAGGTTTAAATTTACTATGATATACATGGAAGATAGCCACCTTGAAATAGTAAGAAATATTCTTAAAAAATATGATTATAGTTTTTATGCTTTTGATTCAAGAGTAAAAGGAACACAGAAACCTTTGTCTGATTTTAATCTGGTATTTATGGATAATATAGGACTAGGTGATAAGTCTAGTATTGACAGTGATTTTGAAAAATCAGATTTACCATTTAAAATTGATATTGTAAATTATCAAACAATATCTGATAATTTTAAAGGAATAATCAAGCCAAATTTAGAAATATTTCAAACTTTATCAAAACATATTCCACATCCTGATGTTGCCTATCTTATACTTGATACTGATGGTTATGCGCGCAAAGCTTGTTGTTTCTTAAAAAATATAATTAAGAATAAGCGATATATTAATGTCGGAGATTATACCTATTATCATGATATCCAAGATGTTATTTTGAAAGAAATGTTTTATACCATAGAGGTAAAATTACTGGGGATAAATTAATTATCGGCAAATTCTGTTAGATAGCTCAGGGTACTAAGTTTCTCATGCAATTATCTCAACATACTATGAGTGGAATTTCTACTTATCCTTTTAAGTTATTTAGTGGTAATCACTTATCAAAATCCATAGAATATGATGATAGATTATTATGGGATGTAAGGGATATGTCTTTTTGTCAGTCAAGGATAATACTATCGTTGGTAATGATGTATGGATAGGTTATAACACAACTTTTATGCCCAGAGTAAAAATTGGCGATGGAGCGATTATTGCCACAAACTCTACTGTAACCAAAGATGTCGATCCTTATAATATAGTTGGAGGTAGTCCTGCTAAACTTATAAGAAAAAGATTTGATGATCGAACTATAGAAAAATTACTAGAACTAAGATGGTGGGATATGGAAATAGGGAAACTAAACGAGCATATTAAGGACAAGGGCTTAATATTAAAGAAAGTAGGTTGGTATAAGTTAAAATTTCTCAATTATCTCTTTAAACTTTATGATAAAAATATCTTATAGCCGTTGTATTAATTAGTATACTGAAAGCAAGAGCTAAAATAGCGCCATATATATCAAAAAATGGAACTAAGATAAGACTTAATAAAAGGTTGCTGCAAAGACTCATTAATCTGACTCTATTATCCAAGTATGGTTTTTTAGCTAGGATAAAAATATTATCTATTAGTAAGTATTTTGCAGATATAATAAGGCTTATCGCGTATATGATATATATCCAAAAACCTTTAATCATTATTAATTTATCACTAGTAGTGAGCCAAGCAAATGGCTGATATGCAAGGATACTTATAACACCTACTGTGTAAATAAAACTAAGAATAAGCTTTCTATGATCCTTTTTCTTTTCAGGAGAAAGATTTGATGAGTTAAATAGTTGCTTAGAGACATTACTTGAATTTAAATTTTTAAATACGGATATAAGC
Source organism: Candidatus Rickettsia vulgarisii (assembly GCA_050920655.1). GTDB lineage: Bacteria > Pseudomonadota > Alphaproteobacteria > Rickettsiales > Rickettsiaceae > Tisiphia > Tisiphia vulgarisii. The sequence goes on from CP133317.1 coordinate 1,602,994, forward strand.
AAATAAAAACCTTCGCCTAGAGTTGCAGCAAATGAGTATATTCCTATTGATTTTTGATCTACAAATATGCTTAAAATAATGATATCAATTTTTGTATTAAGTTCGATAATTAATCCACTAAATAAAGCATATTTACCAAAAGAAATATGAAACTTACTCCAATGATAAATTTCTTTATAGGATGCTTTTATTGTAAAATAACTCAAATGAGTTATAATAAGAAATAGAAATATTATAATTTCTGAAAAAACAAGTACAGATGATATTTCATATATTTGCCACTTAAGATAATAGTGAAGTAGCACCCCTATAATCATAAGCATTAATCTCATATTATTTGCAACAGCAAATAAATTTAATCTACTTTGTGCATTGAGAGTATTAATCATTACCTTATTTAATGAAAAAAATACAAGAGAAGGAGTTATAAAATAAAGAGTTTTGGCCAAATCTTTAAAATTAAAAGCTACTAAAATATATTTTAGTACCACAAATAATAATAATGATAAGCTAATTGATAGTAGCAATACGATAAAAAATGCAGAGATAAAAATAATTTCCTTACGATCTGAAATAGGTATATTAGAAAGTACAGATAGATGAACCCCAAATGTAGTTATTTGTGATAAAATAAAAAAAATAGCTACTACTTGATGAAATAATCCTAGTACTTCACTATTATAAAGTCTTACTATTAATATATTAATTGCCACGCCACTTATACCAGCAATTAAAAAGCCTAATAGGTTAGTAATGACGTAAATTTTTTCTATATAAAATTTCATATAATTTTTTGAGTACAAAAGTTAGATAGTAATTATTATTATTTAAAAGTTTGGATTTTCTGAAAGTCGTCTTTCATCAAAAAACCAATTTTTAAAATGATTAATTAATAATTTTGATCCTTCTAAATTTAAATGATTATTATCACTATAGTATATTATATCATTTCTTTTACCGTAACACTTTTCCTCATCACAAAAAGCTGTTATAGGATCATAAATTATTAAAGATGGAACTTTTTGTTGGATCTGATTGACTAATTCCCTATATTCTTTTTGTCTTTCATCTACTACTCTCCTATTTACTAAACAATTTGATATTTCTTTCTGATATATATTAACTACTCTTTTTAAGCAAGATGTTGGCTCAACACCTAGTTCTGGAAAATCTATAACAAAGATCACTTTCTTTCCTTGAGCTAATAAATATTCTATCGTTTCAACATATCCTTCAACAAAAGCATTTTGTTTTGAAATAGCAAACTTGTTCTTTTGTATGTTTTCTAATATCCAACCTTGCCATTCTGGATCTTCTTCTTCAATTCCAAAACCTTTACCTAAAAAATAAGCAGGGCCTCTACTGATCAAAACAATATATTTTATACTATTATGATATTTTATGAAAGTATCTATATATTGGTTAAATATCTTTCTATTCGTTGATTCTTATTATAAGAAGTGCCATAACTAACATAATTCAAAAAGGCTGGTTGGCTAGATAAATAAATCATTGCTATATCTAAATCTTTTTCTACCCCAGCGCTATGAGTAAAAGATACAGCATGACTATCGCCTATAACCAAAAATTCAGGGTTTAAACTATTAGACATGCAATATGAGTCTTTAAGTGTATTAGAGAATTTTTTACCAAGCGCAGATGAACAATTAATCTTAAGTTTTAGAAAATTCTCATTCATTTTAGCTGGTAAGGATAAACTATTCTCAATATTAGGTTGACGGGAAGGGTAACCATTATTTTTTATGATGTAGTTGGAGATAAAAATAGTAGAACATAAAGAAATTATTAAAATAAACACTAGATTCTTTTTATCTTTTGATAACCTAATAGGTTGTTCAACAAATTTATATGTTGTCCAAGACAGAAAAACACTAATTAGTAATATCAATAAAGTAATACATATCCTTAGTTTATCTTCTATAATAAAAGCAAAAGATAATAAAAGCCAATGCCATAAATATTAAAGGATAGCTTATTAAACCTATAAGTATTTTATTAGATAATAGTCTTTTATTGACCCATTCTTCTCCAGATATTAACAGGAGGCATGTTCCTACAATTGGTAAAAGGGCATTATCCAGGAAAGATAGTAAGCTTATTAAAGAAAGTAATACTATATAAAATAATTATTAAACCTAGTATTCCAGTAATGTTATTTATATAGTTATGGTTTATAATCTTTTTAGCCTTATTATTAAAAATGTAAGCAGCAAGGAAAGATCCGCTAATTAGCTCCCAAAATCGACATAATGGTAAATAAAAAAGCGTCTACGGCGTCTTTCTCTAAAACATTATTACTAATACAAAATGATAATATAATAATTATTATACAGATGTATATATTGTTGAACCTAACCTTATTAGAAAAATAAAGAAATAATGGCCAAATAATGTAAAACTGTTCTTCAATACTTAAAACCATAGATGCATCAAAGGTTTCAGATGAGTATTAATATCAAAGTATCCAACTTCCCTTGCAAGGACAAAGTTAATATAGAACATTGCACTAGATTTAACATGCTTAGCAAGGGGTATATAACTCTATATTAGTTAATAAAAACCATCCTAGTTAATGCAGAAAATAAAACTAGTAATAAAGCTGGAAAGATTCTTTTGATACGACGTATATAGAAATTTAAAATATAAAAATTATTATTATCAAAATTTTTGAATAAGATAAGACTAATTAGATACCCAGAAATAACAAAAAATATCCACGCCAACAAAACCTCCCTGACAAAAATCAGGAAAAGCATAATATAAAACTACAGTTATAATAGATATAGTGCAGTAGTTGACATTTGATCTTACATTTAATAAAAAATAATGTATTAAAAATACAGATAAAAAAATGGAAGGTCACAATGAATTTACACCAAAAAATAATAAAGCCAAAATTAGGTTTACTTGAATTAGCTAAGAGCCTTGGTAGCATATCATCATGTAAAGCCATGGGATAATAGTAGAGATAGTTATTACAGATTTAAAGAACTGTATGAAACTGGTGGGGCAAAGAAGCATTGTATGAAATTAGTCGAAGAAAGCCAATAATAGCGAATAGAGTTGATCCAGTGATAGAGAAAGCAGTAATGGATAATGGGGGCAATAGAATATCCAGCATATGGTCAGCTAAGAGTATCAAATGAGCTTAAAAAGACTGGTATTCTTGTATCACCTGGAGGAGTGAGGTCAATTTGGTTACGTAATGATTTAAACAATATCAGTAAAAGGCTTAAAGCATTAGAAGCAAAGATGGCTCAGGATGGTATTGTTCTTACTGAAGCTCAATTACAAGTGCTAGAGAAGCGTCGTAATGAAAAAGAAGCTCATGGAGAAATTGAGGCTCAGCATCCAGGTTATTTAGGATGTCAGGATACGTACTATGTAGGAAATTTTAAAGGGATAGGTAAGATTTATTCTCAGGTATTTATTGATAGCTATACTAGGGTAGCGGATGCTAAACTATAAAACAGCTATTACTTGCTGCTGATATGCTTAATGACCGCGTGTTACCATGGTACGAGACCCAAGGGATACCAATACTTCGTATTCTTACAGATCGTGGGTCAGAATATAAGGGAAATATAGAGCATCACGCTTTTGAGTTATTTCTTAGCATAGAAGGTATAGAACATACTACAACTAAGGCATATTCTCCTCAAACAAACGGTATGTGTGAGCGTTTTAATAAAACAATGAAACAAGAATTCTTTGATGCAGCTATGCGTAAAAAGATTTATACTGAACTTGACGATTTACAATTAGATCTTGATATTTGGTTAGAGCATTTCAATAATGAGCGACCACATTCAGGAAAATATTGTTATGGGAAAACTCCTATGCAAACTTTTCAAGATAGTAAGAAATTAGCTGTTGAAAAGAATAATGAAATCTTGTATCTTGAATACTCCTCTGACAGTCAAAATTTAACTGACAATCAGGTGCAAAATTTATAGTGCCTGTAAAATCAAATCTTGACTTCTATAACTCAAGTTTATGCCAGGTGATAAGAGCCCTAAACCTAATAATACATCAGCGTTAGCTGATAAATCGAATAAACAAACTAAAAGTAAGTAGTTTTATTAAATCTTCTAGACTTCTATTGAAGTTGAGTATGGAAGGAAGTCTATAGTATCCCAATATTTAGTTAGGAATGTCTAAAAATAAATTCTGCTAGCTTACATTCCTAACATGTTCTAAAATCTGTTCTGTTGTAAGATCAGCGGATAATTCACTTACATCTAGTTCCAGAAAATTAGAATCTTCAATCTTTAAGAGAGGAGTTTGATCATAAACATCATTTAAATCAATCAATGTTTAGATAAAGCTTTTGCTATAGTATATTTTCCTACTTCAGGTTTGTCTGTAAGGTAAATAATTTTGGTTCTATTTAACGTTTAAAGTCTGTTCATATAATTTTTGTTTTTCTGTATTGATAATTAGTTCCATTTTATCAGTTAAATCTCTAACTTCAGTTGTTGATACTTCTTCAGCAGAAATAACGTCAATAATTTTTACTTGAATAGTGCCAGGCTTTAATATCCAAAAACCTTTCGGCCAGTAAACGCCGGCATTATGCGCCATCATTACTATAGGTACTTTAACTACAGAAGCTAATTTAGCGGCGCTTGGCTTAAATTTTACGCTTATATCTGGTTTAATTCTGGTAGATTCAGGAAAAATAATTAACCATAAACCTTCTTTAATTTTTTCTTGTCCTTCTCGTAAAATTTGAGCTACTGAAAGATTAGTATTGCGATCAACAGCAATTGGTTTAACCATCTTTAATCCCCATCCTAACAAAGGCGTTTTAAATAGTTCTTTTTTTAATACCCATGAATGTTCTGGGATTATTAATTGCATAAAAATTTGATCCCAAAATGATTGGTGATTAGATACTAATATAGATGGAATTTTAGGTAATTTTTCTAAGCCAGAGACTTGGTATTTTAAACCACAACAAATTCTAGCAAACCATATAACTGCATAGGAAAAAGCAACTCCTATTTTATATCTTATAGAATAGTTTATATTGAAAAATGTAACTGGTATATAGCAAATAGCAAATAATATAGTAGTAAAAATAGCTAGCAATGCATAAAACATTAATACTCTTAATCGCCAAAACATAGATAATTTATTTTAATTAATAATTGATATATAGCATTTTATTATATATATACGACAATATGTAGCATAAAATTGCTTCTTCCTCAAATAATTTTATATAACTAAAATTTAGGAGAGATAATATGAAAAAAACAGCATTATCAGGTGTCCAAGTAACTGGATCCTTACATTTAGGAAATTATTTGGGAGCAATTGTTAATTGGCTTAAAATGCAAGAAGAATGTGATTGTTTCTTTTTCTTAGCAGACATGCATTCTATTACTATAGATCGTTCTCCTTCAGAGCTTAATAATTCTATATTGCAAACTGCTGCTATATATTTAGCGACTGGTCTCAAACCTGAAAAAACAACTATATTTGCTCAAAGTATGATAGCAGAGCACGCTGAGCTTGCTTGGATATTAAATTGTGTTACACCTATAGGATGGCTTAAGCGTATGGCTCAATTTAAGGACAAAGCAGGAAAAGATCAGGAAAATGCAGGACTCGGTTTATTTTCATATCCGGTATTAATGGCTGCTGATATATTATTATATAATGCTGATGTTGTTCCTGTTGGAGATGATCAAAAACAACATATTGAGCTTACTAGAGATATTGCTGGAGTAGTGAATAGAAAATTTAATCAAGAAGTTTTGAAAGTGCCTGAGCCTTTGATTATAGGTTCAAGAGCAAGGATAATGAGCTTAAAAGATGGGCAAAAGAAAATGAGTAAATCTGATCCATCTGATTTATCTCGTATTAATTTAAGTGATGATAAAGATCAAATTTATCAGAAAATTAAAAAAGCTAAAACGGATCATTTGGCCGAGATTTCCTATGATCATGCTACTAGACCGGAAGTTAGTAATTTAATTGATATTTATTCAAATTTATCAGGGAAGAATATTGAGCAAGTAGTTACTCAATATTCTGGTAGCGGGTTTGCAAAATTTAAAGAAGATTTAGCGGAAGTTATTATTACTACTCTAGAGCCAATTAATATTAAATATAATGAATTAATGACAAATCAAGATTATTTAGTAACTATACTAAGAAATGGAGCCAATAGGGCAAAAGTTCCAGCTAGCAAAACTCTAGATAAAGTAAAGAAATTATTTGGATTTGTAGTGTAGTTGTAAATTTGGCTAATTCTTAATCACGAGCCAACGTGTTAGTCAGTGGCTTTGTTGTATGGAGATGAAAACTATTGTCCAATTGTCATGGCGAGGAGCCGTAAGGCTCCGTGGCCATCCAGAAATATTGAGACGTCATGCGTCAGTGAGATCCCGAAACAAGTTAGGGATGACTAGTAGTGCTGGATTCTCGCCGTAGCTAGGAATAACATCAACTTTGCTTTACAATCAGTATACTACTACTTGCTTCGCCATGACGGATCTTTAAGATAATTACCTATATAAATTAAAAACTACTTTTTAGTTTTTAATTTAGGTTTAGGAGTAGTTTTTTTAACGATAGGTTTTTGACTAATAGTCTTTGGTTCACTTTTCCCATTAGCTTTTAAAGCAACTTTTTTTGCAGTTCCTTTTCCTGTTTTAGGAATAGTTATATGTAATATTCCATGTTTAAAATCTGCTGCTATTTTTTCTGGATTAATATTATTAGGTAGGTGAATAGAACGTTGAAACTCACCATAATATCTTTCACGTCTATAATAGTTTTTATCTTTATTTTCTATTTTTTCTTCCTGTTTAGCCTTAATAGATAAAATATGATTATCTACTTGAATATCTTTTTCCTTAATACCTGGTAATTCTGCTTCTAAATGATAACCAGATTCATCCTCAAATATATCAATTTTTGGTGTTACAAGCTTTTTACCTTTACCGAACATAGGATCTGCAAGCAAAGAATTTATGTCATCAAAAAAATTATCAAAAATCTCAATTTTTCTCCAATCATTTGAATTTGTTGAATGTCTAAAAGTTGGTAAATTAAATGTCATAACAACCTATATATATTTTTTACATATATATAGCTTATATTATTAGACAATTAGTAATCAATGGTTAAGTTTTATTTTATCGTAAATTTAAGATAAATTATTAAGATTTGGTACTAGATTAATACAGTATATATTAATAACTATCACAAATTATGGATAAGATTACTTATCCATAATTGAGATAAAAATTATACCTTCTCTATTTTAATAAAGATAATATGCAATATTGCGACTATATATAATATGTAACAATAATATACATAAGGCATTACTGAAATCGGTGATATTCCTGCAATTGCACTGGCAAGAAGTACTTGAGCTCCGTATGGTATAATACCTTGAAATACGCAAGAAAATATATCAAGCCAAGCAGCACTATAATGTGGAGGTATTTTATGCTTTTTTGCAAGTTGTTGAGCAGTCTTACCACTAAAAATTATCGCAATAGTATTATTAGCAAGTAATATATCAAAAATACTGACTAGCTTTGCAATAATTATTTGCGATAATTTTGTACCAGCATTTTTTGCATTAATTAAAGATGATAGTTTTTCTGCTGTTTCTGTTATAAAATTTTTGTTAGTAAGTCCTGATAAGCCGCCAACCATTAATGATAGCAACATAATTTCGTTCATACTTGCAAATCCCTTAGTAAGATCCTGACTAAAGATTAAAAAGTTATAAATAGGATTTGATATGAATCCTATTATTCCTGCAAATATTATACTTATAGAGTGATACGAATACATTTATGCCAATAGCGGCAAGTAAAATTAATACTATGTAAGGCATAACCAGTAATATAGAATATTCTTTATTGCTAATTGCGATATTACCGTTTGTTTTTAATTAATAATATTAAAATAGTAAAAATAGAGGCAATAAAAGTAATTTTAGCGTTTAATTTTAATTTCCCCCCCATATCTGCTTCTTGAGACATTACAGCTGCAATAGTAGTATCTGAAATAAGAGATAAATTATCCCCAAACGTTGCGCCTCCTATTACAGTTGCTATACTCAAAGCAGTTGATATATCTGCTTGAGTGCTTAGTCCAACAGCAATTGAGGCGATAGTCGCTATGGTTTCCATTGAAGTGCCAATTGCTGTTGATATAAATGCTGAAACTAAAAATATACCAATTAATAGAAATTGAGATGGTATAAATGAGGTAGCTAGATTTATTGTAGACTCTACACTACCAATATCTTTAGTAACCTCACTAAAGCTCCTGCAAGTAAAAATATAATGCACATAGTGATAATGTCGCGGTGACGTACGCTATCTAGAAAATCGTACATTTTTTGTTGAGTGTTACCTTTATGTAGTAGCATCCGGTTGCTATTGCCGGTATGATAGCAGTTAAAGGAGAAAGTTGATAAAAAGCGTTTGGTATATCTATAACAGTAAAATATATGCCACTGCCAACAAAGATTAAAAAAATAATAAAATAGGGACGATATTAATAATATACGACATAGTTCTTCTCCGAATCAAAAATATTAGCTAGAGATTGAATGATTGTGAGGATATCTCATACAAGAGATTGCCTAAAAAAGGCAGCAATAATGGTTAGCCCCTTAGGGACATTCGAAGACAGGAGAAAAAAATATTTAAATGATCAAACATTAAATTTATTTAAAATCGTATAGAAGAGGTAGTTTACATCAATGATTTATGTATGGCAAGTTTTTTAGAAGTAAATTTTTATAATTTATTTGTTACTTTTTTAAATTATAATATATTACAGAGAAATATAATTATAACCTAGATTTAAGAGAGGTCTGTTTATTATGCAACAATTTAGTATATATCATACAGCCGAAGGGTTATTTTATAAGACAATATGTCTTTTAGTAGAAAAATCATATCTTAGCAATTTTAGAATAATAGTTTTAACTTCGGATCTTGAAATGCAGGAGTCGCTTAATAAGTTAATATGGACATATTCAAAAAAACAATTTATTCCCCATGGTAGTAAGCTTGATCCGTTACCAGAAAAACAACCGGTATATATAACTCATGAATTGGAAAATCCTAATAAAGCTAGTGTTTTAATTATAGTTGCGCCATTTGATATAGAAGAAATTTTTAGTAATAAAAATTATATTAGTCGCTTTCAAAGAGTGATTATAATATATGATTCTTTGAATAATATAGATTTAGTAATTAAAACAATTAATGAATCTACTGAATCCACTCCAAAAATAGATTGTTATAAGCAGAATCCTAATGGAACGTGGGTTAGGTAATTTTATAATTTTTCTGCTACTATAACTACATTTTCCCTACCATCTAATGACCATGATTTTGATTGGTAAGTTAGTTCAACTTTCTTACATTTAATTATCTTAAAATGATGTTTTTTAAATGATGTACTTAATACTTCTTCATCAAGAAACATGAAAGGTTCATCAGTCATTGAAGCAATTTGGTTAGAGTTAGTTACTTCAGTATTCCCCCAGTTCTTTAAGGGCTCTACATAACCAGGAAACGGTTCTTTATTTAATAGTCTTTTTTCGTATTCAGGGATAAAGCTCTCATAACGTTTAACATAGTGCGTCATTGCTATTATGTAAACTTTACCTTTAGGTTTTAAAAGATTATATATGTTAGCAATAACTTGTTCTAATTGATTAGGAGAAAAGAAATGCAGTACGCGGGCTATAAGAATAGAGTCATACTTAGTTTGTGTTGTTAATTTTTTAGTAATATCTCCAGATATAAATTTAACTTGATTTGAAGTTGACTGATCTAATTTAGCAGTTTCAAAATTATGAGCAGCAATAAATAGATGGCGTTCATCAAGGTCATTTAGATGATAAATTACTTTAGGAGATCTTTTTAATGTTTCTATCATAATTTTTCCATACGCTCCCCCAATCTCGAGAACTGTATGATTTTCTGAAAATTTTATAAATTCATCTGTAATTTCGTCTAACTGTGGAGCCATTGCTCCTTTTTTGTTAAGGGTTTGGATTCGCCCGTCGTTTTCTGTTGTTGGTTGGGATAGGTTTAACTTGTAATATTTATTAAGTGCATCTTGATAGGAATATTCTTCTGCATAAGTCATATGGTTTATAAATATTGCAATAAAAAAACAGAGTATTTTTTTAGACATTTTGCTTATTTAATGAATATTAGTTTAATTGACTGTCCAGCCAATTTTTCCCTCTAGTTGATAATAAAGGGTATATTAGTTGTTTAATCTTTTGATTATATTTTTTAATATAATCCTTCTCATCTTTACTTAGGCTCTTATAATCAATTAACTCCTTTGCATACGGAACTAAAGTAAGATTTTCAAATTCTAAATAATTAGACTCAGAATTTTTTTTAATATACATTAAATTTTCTATTCTAATACCGAAATGATTTATTTTATAATAACCAGGTTCATTAGATAATATCATGCCAGGTTTCAGAATAATATTGCTACGTAAACTAATATTTTGTGGTCCTTCATGGACACTTAAAAAACTACCAACGCCATGACCAGTACCATGTTGGTAATCTTGTAAATCCTTCCATAAAAATTGCCTAGCTAAAACATCTAAATTGGAACCAGTAACATTTGCTGGGAATTTGATTACTGCTAAAGCAATATGTCCTTTAAGCACTTGAGTGTATCGGAGTTTTTGTTCTTTTGTGGGTTTTTCTATAGAAAATGTTCTCGTAACATCAGTGGTACAACCTTTATATTGACCTCCAGAATCAATCAATAATAAACCTTTACCAGTAATTTTTTTTGCCTTAGATTTTGTTGCATGGTAATGAATTATTGCGCTATTTTCCTTAAAACCACAGATAGTTGGAAAACTATCCATAACATAGCCATCTTGTTTTGATCTGAAATTTGTTAAAATTTCTCCAAGAGTATATTCAGTATGATTCTCTAGATTATTTAATGATTCAAATAGATATCCAAAAAACTCACATAATGCAACAGCATCATTAATATGAAAATTAATAGCATGCTTAATTTCAATCTCATTCTTACAAGCTTTAGGTAATAGGCAAGGGTCAGTGATTTTCTCTATAATTTTGTCTTTGAGTAGATCCATGATGTGAATTGAAGTGCGATTTTCGTCAACAAGAACTTTATTGCTGGAATTTAATATACTACTAAATTCTTTCTCTCCTATGATTGTTATTTCAGGTCTATTATCTCTAACATTACTACTTACTCTATCTGGATTAGTAACTAAATATAAATTATCTTTAGTTACTATAACTTTGCCAAGAAGAAGAGGGGAATGCGGTATATCACATGCTCGTAGATTTAATAACCAGCAAATAGAATCTAAAGCGGTAATAATCATTGTATCCGCCTGGTGTTTAGACAATATATTACGACACATAGCAATTTTATCTTGATATCCAAGGCCTGCAAATTCTGTATCATAAAGATATATTTTTGATGCAGGTTCAGCAGGTTTATTAATCCAAATTTTATCTACTAAATTATCAGATATTTTAAGTAGGTTAGTAGCAATTTTAGAAAATATCCCTACACTAGAGTTAGTAAATAATCTTGGATCATATCCTAATAAATCATCTGCTTTTAAATAATCATCCCATAAAAAATTCGATAATTGGCTTATATCAAAAATATCAAAAATATTTTGATCTAATTCATATTTGCTTTGTTCTAAGTAGCGACCATCTGTAAAGAATAGGCTTTTATTTTGACAAATTATAGCAAGGCCATTTGATCCGCTAAAATTTGTTATATACTTTAACCGTTTAGAGCTTTCTGGAGTATATTCGCTCAGGTATTGATCATTAGATGGTATTATATAACCATTGATTTTATGAGATAAGAATAGAGATTTTAAGTTGCTAATAGGATTTTGCATTAAGATTATATATTATATAAATATTATTACATACCTCCTGTAGGGGTGATAGAAGGTTTTTTAGTTATATGCTTATGAGGTTTAACAGGCTTTTGATCTGCGGCAGTTATAGTCCCTGAAACGGATTTACCAATATTTTTTGCTTCCTGTAATATATTATTAGGTATTTTAGTAGCTTCTTTTCCTAATTCCTGGCGTTTTGTAGAGCTTGATGATCTGTCAAGCATTTCATCTATGCTAGTATTATAATGTTTAGCTATGGCAACAATTACATCCGTACTGAGCATTTTCTCATTATTGCCATCTTCTCGTAGAAAACGACGAACTACATCATCACTATGGCCAATTGTTTTACCCAAATTATATTGATTTATATTATTTTCTTTTAGCTTATCTTGAACAAATTTTTTAAGATTAGTGTTTAATTCTTTTAAAGATAATTTATTGTATGTTGGTTCAGCATTGTGATTTTTCCTAGATGATGGAGGTTTATTAAATAAAATTTCATCAATGGAACAATTAAAGTAGTCTGCAATCTTAACTATATTTTTTATTTCTGGGCGTCTATTATTAAGCATTTCTCTCATAGTTGTTCCAGGAATATCTGTAAGTTTCGCCAATTGGCTAACAGACAAACCTTCTTCTTGTATCTTTTTATTCAAGAAATTCTTAATGTTATCAGTCCAGTTGTTGTTATTTTCCATCATAAATAAGCTTCTAAAATTTATTGCCGTTAGAAACGGATTTTTTCTTGACAACAAAAAACTACCATTATAAAGTAGTTAAATTAAGGTTTTTTACAGTCAAAATAGTATAAATTTTTAATATATACTAATATATAAGTAATTAAATTATTTTCGTTATAAGTTCAACTTGTAACAAATTCATAATGGTTGAACTTAAGAATTAAATAATTAATAAATTATATTTGATTAAAAAAAACTTATGCAACAAAAAAATACCTTCTAAGTATATATAAAATATATGTATGAAGCAATTTTATTCTTAACTTATCTGGTAACTTTTTTATTAAAAATGCAATCTAAACTATTTTATTGGTATGTCAATTTAGTTGTATGGTTGTGATTATGGACAGAGTTTATTTATGCAAAATAATTTTGATGAGAAAACATCAAAAAATGATACAAGTTGTAATATGGAATTAAAATTACTAAATAGCAAAATTATGACCATGTCTGGTTATATTATAGCTATGAGGTCAGAAACTATAAGAGAGACTAAAAAAACTGAAGAGGCAATAAGATCTTTAGTTAAACAGACTTATGATATTAGAGGCGGTATATGGATTTGTTTGTTAACTATATGGTTTTTGACTATATTATTTATTGAAAGACATTTTTATTGATATTAAATTTGGTTCTTTTGGGAACTTATTCCATGTTTAGTTTTATTCCATTTGAATGGAGTAAAAATTATTTCCCAAATAGCTTTATAGCTTGCTAAAGTATGAAGTAAAAAATAAAATGGCCAAAGCAAGTAATGCGCTGATGTCTAATTTTTGAAAATTAGACATTTTATGTCTTTTGTTTAATAGGATAAAAAATGCTGCGCAATAAAGATAGAGAAGAGCAAATAATATATTAATTAGCCATAAATAATTTAGTATACTAAGCTTATTAACTTTAATTGCTATTATTAGAAAAGGTAAGCTATAAAAACTATAAGAAGAAAAGCCGATAAAAATATAAATTGAAGTTATTTGGCAGAAGTTAAATTTTTTATAATTTATCTTTTTGGGTTAGAAATACTAAAAAAGTTTGTAAAAAGCCCTTTATCCATCTGGCTCTTTGATTCAACCAATTTGTAATATCTATCGGTGATTCTTCAAGTGTATATGAGTCTAAATATATGAATTTTGTAATTATAGGTGGCTAGTCTAATTCCTAAATCAGCATCTTCAGTTACATTATATGCATCCCAAAACCCAACCTTTTGTAATACACTTATTCTAAAATGATTACTTGTACCACCGAATGGTATTGGTAAATTCATAATACTTAATCCTTTTAAAAAATATTCAAACCATAAGCAATATTCTATGCTGAAGAGTTTAGTTAACAAATTTTCATTTTCATTTGCATAGAAATTAAGTATTGCTTGTAGACATGCATATTCCTCAGGTAATTGCGCAAATGCCATTACTGCCTTAAGTAATTGATCTGAATCAGGTTTATCTTCTGCATCGTATATTACCGCATATTTACCTTTGCAATATTGTATAGCGTAATTTAAAGCTTTAGGTTTTGTTCTAGGTAGGCTAAATGGTACTTTGATTAAATGGATGTAAAAGGGTAAATTATCTAAAATATTCTCATTAATCATTGTATGATCATCAGCTTCTACAATAATTTTTACATCTAATTTATGTTTAGGATAATTAATATTATTAATATAGCCAATAATTGATCATAACTTAGCTGATTCTTTGTATAAAGGGAGTAAAATTGTATAAATTGGTAATTCCTTAGCGTCTTTAAAAATACCAGAGTCAAGATGGAATAAATATTGATTGGAAAAAAGCAAGGATTGCTTAAACAATATAAACTTCAGAATATTTTGTGAAAAATAACATATAATATTAATAATGTGAAAAAAATATCTAAAATATAATAAGGTAGAAAAATATATTACTTTAGAAATATAGTTATTGACTTAGTAATTAATATTTTTTGCCACCTTATTTGTAGAAAATTCAAGAAAATATTTGGCTTTAATAGTGTTTAAATGACTAAAGTTTTTTCAAGAACTTGGTAAAAATCTTGTTTCCTTACTAGTTTAATTACGTAATTATAATGTAGGGTTACTAATTCTTTTAAATAAGTTAAATCATTTATAACAATTATTTTATTATGGTTAAAACTTTCATAAATAAAATATCCATATTTGGTATATAGGTCTATTTTTGAATAATCATAGATAGTGATATAAGGTTTTTCTGGTAAAAATAAAGGAAATAAGTGATGGTGATGTAAGATTATTTTTTCATTATTAATAATTGCAGCTTGGATTATTAGTTTTATAAGATCTCTTTCAATAACTAACTCTATTAGTTTAATTTTAATCAGAGATATTTGTAATACTGTAATTAATTTTTCCCTTTCAATAATATCTAAAAAATATTCTTAATATTTATCATGTATCGATCCATATAGAAAATATTATAAGGTATCAGGTTTACCCCTGATACCTTATAATTTTGATTGATTAATCTTTTGTTTTTTAAATTAGCAAATTTAATTTGTTTTGCAACTATTAATTGACGATAGAGCGTTTTATTGTAAATATAATTATGATTTTTCCTAAAATTATATTGAAGAAAGTTTGTTAGTATTATGCTATTATTTAATTTAAAGCCTATAGTAGAAGAAAGGGTGTAATAATTTTTACCTTCATAAATTGTTTTCAAGTTTTTCCCAAAGGTAAAACTTTTTTCAAAGAATATTGAAATAGGACCTAATCTTCTAGATTTTCCAAATAATAAGGATAATTTATATGAGAATTGCTGATAGTTTCCAAAATTTTGATAATAGAATATTTGAGGTTGAGCTGAAATAATATGGGTTCTATTTTTGAATAATTTAATTTTATAATAGATGCTAATATTTCTATCAATATTAAGTTGTAGATTGATGTTTGTTATCCTGAGTTTCGTAGTTTTTGTAAAAGAGTTGAATGCCTAAATTATGATTTTTATTAATATCATATTCTATAGTAAAAGTTTTGGTTGAATGATCTTGATATGCTATTAATTTAAGAACTTGTTTTTCTAGGGCTTTGATATGTTGAAATAATATTTTATATTGAGCGGAAGATTTATTGTTAATCAATTTCAATTCAGTTCTTAAAGATTCTAATTCTTCCTCAAGTTTTAAGTGAAGATTAGTTCTTATTTGCTTTAGATGTTTTGAATTTTTATCAATATTACTAGTGGTAAGTATGTATCTATATTTACCCTTATTAATTAACCAAGCTGAGGAGTAAGCGTTATGTATAATTAAGAGTAAATATAAAAATAGTAGTCTTTTTATCACGAATATCAACTTTTGATTTAAACAACTAAAGTATATAATACTTAAATTATCCATTGTAAATAGCTGTCTAATATCAAATTATTTTGTGTTTCATTCCTTTAAGTATATTAGAGGTATTTAGCAATATTAAAAAAACTTATAAAAACACTTGATTTTTCTTGTCATTTTTATTAATGTGCATGACATTGTCTAAATAAGTTTCTTGCCCGCGTGATGGAATGGTAGACATAACGGACTTAAAATCCGTGGGGAGCGATCCCTTGCCGGTTCAAGTCCGGCCGCGGGTACCACATTCCAATTATATCATCTAACTTTCCCTCAAAAGGTTCGCAATGTTTATTCAAACTGAAGTTACTCCAAATCCGAATGCTATAAAATTTTTGCCAAATATGGCGATTAGTCCTGATCAACCAATGCATTTTAGTAATATTGATGAGGTAAAAGGTAGAAGTAAGCTAGTAACTCAATTATTTGCTATAAATAATGTAAAATCCATATTTCTTGGTAGTGATTTTATTACAATAACTAAAGAGGAAGAAGGGGATTGGTTAGTATTAAAGCCTGAGATATTAATGACCATTATGGATCATTTTACCGCTGGTTTTACTGTTTTTGATAATAATGATCAATCTATCGCTAACAATATTGAAGGATTATCAGAAATCGAAAAACAAATTATAGAAATTATTGATACCAGAGTCCGTCCTTCTGTTGCTATGGATGGTGGTGACATAATTTACAAAGGCTTTGAAAATGGTGTAGTGCTTCTTGAGTTAAGAGGCGCATGTTCTGGCTGTCCTAGTTCTACCATTACTTTAAAAAATGGTATTGAATCAATGTTAAAACATTATGTTCCAGAAGTAATATCAGTTGAAGCTGTTAATGAATAGACTGCATAAATCAATCTAGCTAGCTGTTATCGTTGAAACAGACTTGTGCTCTCACCTAGTTTAATGCAATAAGGCGTCATTAGGAGTGTCATGCTGAACTTATTTCAGCATCTTTCTAGGTTCATAAAAGATTCTGAAACAAGCTGACGGATGACTTAAG
This sequence comes from Candidatus Rickettsia vulgarisii, assembly GCA_050920655.1. Classification (GTDB taxonomy): domain Bacteria; phylum Pseudomonadota; class Alphaproteobacteria; order Rickettsiales; family Rickettsiaceae; genus Tisiphia; species Tisiphia vulgarisii. The sequence goes on from CP133317.1 coordinate 1,620,049, forward strand.
TCTTCAGTCAATACCTTATTGACTTAAATTATATTGTATTGTTTATAACCATTTACGTTTTTTGAAATATCTATAAGGTATTAATACTGATATAGTCATTATTAGTAATACTATAGAGTATCCATAAGATGAATGTAATTCTGGCATAAATTCGAAATTCATCCCATATATACTTGCAATTAGAGTAGGTGCGGAAGGAAAAAGATACTAGCTATTGAGAAAATTTTAATAAGATCATTTTGTTCACAATTGCAATCATTCCTAACGTGGCATCTAGAGCTCTTGCTATTTCATCTGATATAAAGTGAGAAAAGTTAATAATAGAATCTATATCGCTTAGTAAGGTATTTAGTGAGTCGGTAACATGTTTACTTTGTTTAAATGGTGAGGATTTTAAAGTATATTGCAAAGCCATGGTTAAAGAAAACAAGGCTCTCTCACGACATTTTGACAATAAATCGCTTTGTTTGCCTATTTTTCCTAATATTTCACTATAATTTATTGATTTTGAAGTTGTATCAAAAATTATTCTTCCGCATACATCCATTTCAATAGTAATAGATTGCACAATATTTAGATAATTCAGTAACAGCGCAACCAAATAATGCTAGTAGAATATTATCCGAATTATAGTTAGTTGGAAGTTGCTTCTTGCATAATTTATTAAGACAATTGTTGAATGGTTTAAAGTCAATGTAGCGAACAGTTATTAGTCGATTCTTATGTAAAATAAATACAATTGATTGAGTATCAGGAAAATTATTTTCTAAAAATACTAATTGAGTAACGGTAAGATATAAAGCGTCATTCTCTACGTATAATCTTTCAGAAATTGCAATTTGAGATATATCTTTAGGTGTTGGTATATCGATATTAAGCAGATTCTGTATTGTTACTTCTTCTTCATCAGTAACATTAAATAAGTCAATCCATATAGTTGAATTATCAATAACATTGTTAGCGCTTTTTTTTAGAACATTATTTTCAATTAAATATGTGGTCATACTTATTAAATTATTTAATATATTTTTTACTTTATATCTTAAAGATATTGTTAGTCTATAAAAATGGGCATTCTTAATAAATAATACATTCATTTTAAGTAATTTTTAATATTTTCTGTTGTTCATTTTTATTTCATAGATAAAATTATTCATAATAATGTATGTAAGGAAAATTATGTCAAAGTTAGCTATAGTTACTGGAGGTACAAGAGGAATAGGTAAATCTATCGCTCTCGCTCTAAAAAATAAAGGCTTTGAGGTTATTGCTAATTTTTGCAGTAATCATCAACAGGCTGAGGATTTGAATATAAGGCATTCTATTAAGACTAAGCAATGGGATATAAGGAATTACGATCAATGTATTAAAGCAGTAAAAGAAATTGAAGAGGAGTTTGGTCAGTCAGTCAGTGTGTTAGTTAATAATGCTGGTATTACTAGGGATATGATGCTTCATAAAATGTTAGAACAAGATTGGCATGATGTAATTAATGTTAATTTAAGCTCTTGTTTTAATATGTGTAGAGCTGTTATTAACCAAATGAGAGAGCAAAATTACGGAAGAATTGTTAATATTAGTTCAGTTAACGCTCAAACTGGACAAGTAGGGCAGACTAATTATTCAGCTTCTAAAGCAGGGATCATTGGTTTTACTAAGGCTTTAGCTAAGGAATCGGTGCTAAAAAATATTACCGTTAATTGCGTTGCCCCTGGTTATATTATGACTGAAATGGTTGAAAAAGTACCATCTGAAGTTTTAGATAAAATAATATCGTCAATTCCTATGAAGAGGTTAGGTAATACTGAAGAAATAGCAAGAGCCGTAGAGTTTTTAGTAGATGAAAACGCTGGATTTATTACTGGCGAGACTTTATGTGTTAATGGTGGGCATAACATGTTGTAGATAGTTATAGCTTAATTTAATAACTATCTTATTAAATTAGTTATATAATTGTAGTTTTGAGTTGTGGTATTAAGGTGTAGGAATATAGCTAATTCTATATAAGATGGATACATGCGTCATCCCGAACTTGTTTCGGGATCTCTTAGGTGCTGAAACAAGTTCAGTGTGACATTGTTAGGATTTTAAGCAGCTTTTTAAAGATTATTATTCATAACCGTTTTATGAGCTATAGTAGTCGTCATGACGAGTCATCGTGGGATGGTGTGGCCGAAAATAAAAATATTAAAATAAATTCGTCATTACGGGCGAACGTATGTAAGCGTGGTGATTCTTACGGAGTTTATCCTCATGAGATTGCCATGGGAGCTAAAGCTTCCTCGTAATGACGTTTTTTATAAAACCAATCTTTTATACTAATCTAAATCAAAATTATATGTCTCTGTAGTATTACCAGTTGTTGTTACTGAGGATTTTTCTTGCCTTAAAAAAGAATTGTATAGATCAGAAGATACATTAAATAGATTTTGTATAAGTTTTTCAGGCTCTACATTATTATTAACACCGTTAGGTCCATCTAGACATTTTAATAATTGATCATCGGGTGCTTTTTGCAAGAAATTTAAGTAATTGCGTATTATGATCATTAGTAGATGCATTAGTAGAATTCCCAAAAGCTTCTTCAGTTGTTGTATCCTTGTCACTGCCGTTATCTAAAATTTTATCAATATTCTTAAAGATCTCATTAAAATTTTTAATTTCTCGGTTTCCAGTTACAGGGTCTTTTGGTTATTCTTGGTACAATTTCTTAGCAAGCTCTATAAATTTATTACCTAGATCTTTTACTTGATCATTATTCCAACCTAACTTTTTTATGTTATCGCCTATAAGATCTATAACACGGATAAAGGATTTGTTGTGTAGAGAATCATTTTGAACTTGCCTTAAAAAGCCATTAAGCATTTTATTGCTAGAGTTGTTATCTATCTTATGCAAATTTACATAAATTTTAGCATATTGTTCGATATTACCATTATATAATTCCTTTTCTTCTAGGTCTGTTTCTTCTTTATTAATAAACTTCTTGTTAATTTCTTTATAAAATTTATCTAAGGGTTCTTTATTATTTAAAGCTTTTAAATAATCCTTGTAAAACTCATTACCAAATTTTTTGATTAGAGTATTTTTTACTGAAGATAAATGTTCTTCAATTTGAGTTTTTGAGGCAAACTCAGGTATTGATTCTTTTGTAATACTCATTATGTAAGCTTTAAAAGTTGGATTATTTCCGGATTTTGAAATAAGATCCGATAAAGAATTTTTTCCTGTATTGGTAACGAAATCTATATGTTTGCTATAAGCGTTTTGAGCATTCTTATTAGTCAGATAACTTTGGCAATTTATATAGATTTTGACTTAATAATTTTTCAAATACTGCCTTTTTTGTTTCATTAGTAAGCTGAATATCAGGATTATTTTCTAGTTTTAGCAAGATTTTTAATATTTGGTCTCCTTGGGCAGCCCCTTGATTTGTATCCTTATCCCAACCTCTAGAAAGAGATAGAAATTCAACACCATTTTCTTTAGCATGATATAATAAGCATTTATCTATAGCTTTCCATATTATCTGATGCTTACCAAAATTTTTGGCTAAATGATGTAATAATGCATCCCAACCAACTGTGTTATAAGGATTGCCACCATTATAGGTTTTTAGTTGAGGTAATCTACTTATTATAATATCGCTCAAACTTGCATCTTCAAAAAGTGTTAATAATTTCCCTACATTTATTACAAAATATTGTAAAATCATTAGAATCAGAGCTTTTTGGGCTTTTTACTGTCCAAGCGCTATCTGGATTGTCAAGAAATAGATTGATTATATTTTCAATAGTATCATTGGTGTCTATGGTAAGCATCTAAATATCCCCGGATTAAACGGTTAATTAAGAGCAGTATATCATTTTCTTCTATTTTTGTCAAGGATTATCTATTATTTTACCGTACTAGAAGCTATATAAAAGGCAATAGCAGCAGCGTTTGAGACGTTCAAACTTTCTACTTTATCTGAGATTAGTATTTTTGCTAGATAATCGCAATTTTCTTTAACTAATCGTCTAATTCCCTTATCTTCTGATCCCAGTACTATCGCGGCTTTCCCAGATAACATTTTACTGTTTATGTATTCTGACGCCTGCCCATCAAGGCCAATAACCCAGAAATTTTGCTTTTTTAAATATTCTATAGATGCTTTAAGATTTACGACTTTAACAATTTGTACCAGCTCTAAAGTTCCCGATGCTGTTTTAGCGATAGTGGCATTTTCATCAGGAGTGTTATCAGCTGGTAATATTATTGCAGTAATATTAAAGGAAGCGGCGCTACGAATTATTGCTCCAATATTTTGTGGGTCTGTTACCTGATCTAGAATGGCAATTTTACAATTAGAATTAGTTAAATCAATATCTTCAATATGATTTGAAAAAATAGTTTTTACTATTGCGGCTATTCCTTGATGATTTTGATTAAAACCAAAAAGACGATTTAAAGAGTCCATTTTAGTAATTTCATATGAAAAATTACTGATTAATTTTTTATTTGCATTAAAAATTTCTTCAGTACATAATATATTTTTAATGCTGCGTTTTGGATTATTTAAGGCTGCAAATACCGTATGCTTCCCGTATATATAGTGAAAATCTTTTAAAATCTTAATTTTATTTTTCATCTTCTTAGAACCTAAAATAATTAATTCTTGACACAAGCTACTATTTATTATAGAAAGTTACAACCGATAAACGTTTTGAGTGCTAAATATTTAGTCTCATTATAAATTGCTTGTATAAAAGCAAGGGAATTTATTTGCCACTTGTACAAAATCATTGTATTGTGCTTTCGTTTAGTTGCACTATTCAATAGTTGCGTAAGTTCTTCGGAGGAGTGGCCGAGTGGTCAATGGCAGCAGACTGTAAATCTGCCCGCGTAAGCGTTCGAAGGTTCGAATCCTTCTTCCTCCACCACTATTTAGGTGAAATACGCGGGTGTAGCTCAATGGTAGAGCCCCAGCCTTCCAAGCTGGTCACGTGGGTTCGATTCCCATCACCCGCTCCAGGAGTGAGAAAATAGTTGGAAATTGGCTAAATTTTATTTAATAAATTGTATTAAAATCTTAAATTGTGGAGTATTAAATTATGGCAAAGGCAAAATTTGAAAGGAAAAAGCCCCATGTAAATATAGGAACCATTGGTCACGTTGATCATGGTAAAACTTCTTTAACAGCTGCTATAACTAAAATTTTAGCAGAGAAGGGTGGTGCTCAAGCTATCGCTTATGATGAGATTGATAAAGCGCCAGAAGAAAGAGAGAGGGGTATTACTATTAGTACTGCTCACGTTGAGTATGAAACTGATAAGAGACACTATGCTCACGTTGATTGTCCTGGTCACGCTGACTATGTAAAGAACATGATTACCGGTGCTGCTCAAATGGATGGCGCGATATTAGTTGTATCTGCCGCTGATGGTCCAATGCCTCAAACTAGAGAGCATATTTTGCTTGCTAAGCAAATTGGTGTACCAGCTATGGTAGTATTCCTAAATAAAGTTGATATGGTGGATGATCCAGAATTACTTGATTTAGTTGAAATGGAAGTAAGAGAATTATTGTCACAATATGGTCTTCCTGGTGATGATATACCATTTATCAAAGGTTCCGCTCTTCAAGCTTTAGAAGGTAAGCCTGAAGGTAAAGAAGCTATCCTAAAATTAATGGATACAGTTGATGAATATGTTCCACAACCTGCAAGAGATACAGAAAAATCTTTCTTAATGCCAATAGAAGACGTGTTTTCTATTTCTGGAAGAGGTACTGTTGTTACTGGTAGAATTGAGAAAGGTGTAATTAAAGTTGGTGAAGAGGTTGAGATTGTTGGTATACAAGAAACTCAAAAAACAACCTGTACTGGCGTTGAAATGTTTAAGAAGCTATTGGATCAAGGTGAAGCTGGTGATAACGTTGGTATATTACTTCGTGGAACAAAAAGAGAAGAAGTTTCTAGAGGGCAAGTTTTAGCTAAACCTGGAAGTATTACGCCTCATACTGAATTTGAAGCTGAAGTTTATGTTTTAAAGAAAGAAGAAGGTGGTCGTCATACAGCGTTTACTAACAATTATCGTCCACAGTTTTACTTTAGAACAACTGATATAACTGGAGAAATTCATTTACCAGAAGGTAAAGAAATGGTAATGCCAGGGGATAACGTAAACTTAAAAGTTGTCTTAATTAATCCTATAGCTATGGATGAAGGTCTACGTTTCGCTATCCGTGAAGGTGGTAGAACCGTTGGTGCTGGTGTAGTTACCAAAATTTTAAAATAATTTAATTAGCAGTATATTTGACTTAAAATAAATATACTGCTTTTTTATTAGGGTGTATATAGAAATTAGATACTAGGAGCGACGAGCAACGGTGTAGATAGTTTAATATAATTTACTATAATTATCCTGCTGTTTATAATAGGTCAGTATATAATGAATAATAATCAGAAAATCAAAATCCGCCTGAAATCATTTGATCATCGTGCTCTTGAGCATGGTACCAAAGAGATAGTTGGAGCTGTTAAAAGAACTGGTGCTGATGTAGTCGGTCCGATTCCACTACCAAGAGAAATTGAAAAATTTACTGTTAATAGATCTCCCCATGTTAATAAAAAATCAAGAGAGCAATTTGAGATTAGAACTCAAAAAAGGCTATTGATTATTAGTTATCCAACTCCTCAGACTGTTGACGCATTAAAAAAAGTTGATTTGCCTGCTGGCGTTGATGTTGAGATTAAATTAGTGAGTGTTGAGTGATGAGAACTGGTTTAATTGCTAAAAAAATTGGTATGACATCGATTTTTAATGAAAAAGGTGAAAGAGCTACAGTGACTTTTTTACAGGTTGAAAATTGTCAAGTAGTTGGGCAAAGAACTGTTGAAAAAAATGGTTATAACGCTTTAGTAATAGGGATAAAAGATCAAAAATTATCTAAAGTTACTAAATCAATGAAGCAAGTATTTGCCGATGCTAAAGTCAATCCAAAAGAAAAATTAAAGGAATTTAGAGTTTCTGAAGATTGTATGCTTGAGGTAGGTTCAGAGATAAAAGTTGATCATTTTTCTATAGGTCAATTTGTTGATGTTACCGGGATCAGTATTGGTAAAGGTTTTGCTGGTGGTATGAAAAGACATAATTTTAGAGGACTTGAAGCTTCTCATGGTGTCTCTATATCTCACCGTTCTCATGGTTCTACTGGTGGTAGACAAGATCCAGGTAGGGTTTTTAAAGGCAAAAAGATGGCTGGTCATATGGGATGTACTAAGGTGACTGTGCAAAATCTAAAAATAGTTAATACTGATCAAGAGCAAGGAATTATTATGGTTAGCGGTAATGTTCCTGGTTCAAAAGGTTCTTATATCTATATTAAGGATGCTGTCAAAAAAACTGTTGTGGTATTAGGATAAATATATGATGAAAGCTGGGTTAATGAATCTTGAAAATCAGGCTGTTGGAAATATAGATTTAGACAGTGAGATATTTGGGATAGACTATATTAGAGAAGATATTATTAAACTTGTTGTTGATTGGCAGTTGGTAAAAAGAATGGCTGGTACTCACCAGACCAAGACTGTTTCAGAAGTATCTGGTACAACAAAGAAGCCTTTTAAACAAAAAGGTACTGGTAATGCAAGACAAGGGTCTTTAAGATCGGCGCAGATGAGAGGCGGTGGAGTTTCTCACGGTCCTGTTGCTAGAAGTCATGCAACAAAATTACCTAAAAAAGTTAGAAAGCTTGGTTTAAAACATGCTTTATCTGGTAAGTTTGCAGAAGGAAAATTGTTAGTACTAGACTCTTTAAAATTAGACAATGCAAAAACTTCTAATCTTGTAAAATTATTAAATAATTTTCAAGGTAAAAGTTACTTTGTAGTTGATGGTGATAATCTTGATAATAATTTCTCTTTAGCAGCGCAAAATATTCCTAATATTGTTTCTGTGCCGCAAATTGCTGCAAATGTTTATGATATAATACGTCATGATTATATTTTGTTATCGAAAGAAGCTGTAGATGCTTTAGAAAAGAGGTTAAAGTGAAATCTTATAAACATTATGATCTAATCAGAAATCCGCTTATAACTGAGAAGACAACTACTTTATCTGAACAAAATAAATATACTTTTTATGTTGCTGATTGCGCTGAAAAATCTTCTGTAAAATTAGCTATAGAAGAAATATTTCAGGTGAAAGTTAAAAAAGTTAACCTTATGAATGTTAAAGGTAAAAAGAAAAGATTTAAAGGTATGATTGGTAAGCAGTCAGATAAGAAAAAAGCAATCGTAACTTTAGAAAAAGATCATACTATCGATTTTAGTGGAGGGATTAAATAAAATGGCTTTAAAAACTTTTAATCCAATTACCCCTTCTCTTAGAGAGTTAATTCAAGTTGATAGATCTCATCTTTGGAAAGGTAAGCCTCATAAGTCACTGACTAAAGGCTTAACTAAGACTGGTGGTAGAAATAATCTTGGTCGTACAACTTCTTGGCATAGAGGTGGTGGGCATAAAAGACTTTATCGTTTAATTGATTTTAAGAGAAATAAGTTAGATGTGTTTGCTACTGTCGAAAGAATTGAATACGATCCTAATAGAACTTGCTTTATTGCGTTAATTAAGTTTGACGATGGCGTTTATTCCTATATTATAGCTCCACAAAAACTTGTAGTTGGCGATAGAATTATATCAAGCAATGAAGCTGATATTAAAGTTGGTAATTGCTTACAGCTAAAACATATCCCTGTTGGAACCACTTTACATAATGTTGAAATGAAAATTGGTAAAGGTGGGCAAATAGCTAGATCAGCTGGAACATCTGTAGATTTAGTTGGTAAGGATTCTGGTTATGCTCAAATTAAACTTCGCTCAGGTGAGTTTAGATTAATTCCATTAGATTGTAGAGCTACTGTAGGGGTTGTATCAAATCCTGACCAAAAAAATATTAATTTAGGAAAAGCCGGTAGAAATAGGTGGCTTGGTTGGAGACCACATGTTCGTGGTGTTGCGATGAACCCAGTAGATCACCCTCATGGTGGTGGTGAAGGTAAAACTTCAGGTGGTCGTCATCCAGTGACTCCATGGGGCTTCTCAACTAAAGGTAAGAAGACTCGTAAGAATAAACTTACTTCAAAATTTATTGTTAAGAGAAGAAAATAATTAGGTAATATATGGCGCGTTCAGTTTGGAAAGGACCTTTTGTAGATGGTTATCTAATAAAAAAAGTGCAAAAATTAATAGATTCCGGTAAATCAGAAATGATTCAAACCTGGTCTAGAAGATCAACAATTTTGCCATTTTTTGTTGGAGTTACCTTTTCTGTACATAATGGAAACAAATTTATACCTGTGACTGTAACTGAGGAAATGGTTGGTAGAAAATTAGGTGAATTTTCTCCTACTAGAACTTATTATGGTCATGGTGCAGATAAAAAAGTTAAGAGAAAATAAATATGGTAAAAAAGAATTCTGCTACAGCGATTACTAGATCTCTTAGAGTAAGTCCAAGAAAATTAAATTTAGTCGCAGCTGCTATTAGAAATATGAAGGCTTCTGAGGCACTAGTACAACTAACATTCTCACCAAGACGTATTGCTAAAGATGTAAAGAAATGTCTACAATCTGCTATTGCTAATGCAGAGAATAATCATAATCTAGATATTGATACATTATTTATTACATCTGCAACTGTTGGTAAAGCTTTGGTAATGAAAAGAGTAATGCCAAGAGCTAAAGGAAGAGCAACAAGGATCAATAAATTTTTTAGTAACTTATATATTACAGTTACTGAAGTTGAGGGGAAATAGTATATGGGTCAAAAAGTTAATCCACATGGTTTTAGAGTAGGTCCAACTTTAATAAAAGGTTGGGATTCTGTACTGTTTGCAGAAAAAAATTACAAAACTCTTTTCATTCAAGATTTAGAGATTAGAAATTTAATCAATAAGAATTATACGCAAGCTCAAATTAGCAGAGTATTAATTGAAAGACCTTCTAATAAAAATATTATTATTAATATTTTTGCTAAAAATCCTAAAGTGATTATTGGTAAAGGTGGTAATGATATTGATAAATTAAAGAAAGATATTCAAAGGATTACTGGCTTAGAAGAAGCGTATATTAATATGCATGAAGTTAAAAAGCCAAATATAGATGCTCCTATAATAGCAAAAACAATTGCTATGCAGCTTAGAAAAAGAGTGTCTTTTAGAAAAGCTATGAAAATGGCTATTCAGTTTTGTTTAAAGCAAGGAGCTTTAGGAATAAAAGTAGCTTGCTCAGGACGTTTGGCTGGCGCAGAGATTGCTAGAACTGAATGGTATAGAGAAGGAAGAGTTCCTTTGCATACTTTAAGAGCAGATATTGATTACTCTACCGCTGAAGCTTTGACTACCTATGGAGTTATAGGCGTGAAAGTGTGGGTCTATAAAGGTGATCATGTTGAAAACAGAAAAAAACATAATTAATTTTGAAGAAAAGTAATGTTAGCTCCCAAAAAACAAAAATTCAGAAAAGCCCATAAAGGAAGAGTTGCATCGAAAGCTAAGGCCGGTACAATGCTTGCTTTTGGTTCTTTTGGCTTAAAATCATTAGATCAAGAAAGAGTTACAGCAAGACAAATAGAGGCAGCAAGAAAAGCTGCAGTTCGTCATATGAAAAGACAAGGTAGATTATGGATTAAAATTTTTCCAGACTTGCCTGTGTCAAAAAAACCTGCTGAAGTTAGAATGGGTAAAGGTAAAGGTTCCCCTGAGTTTTTTGCAGTAAGAGTATCACCTGGTAGAATTATGTTTGAAATTGGAGGTGTTTCAGAAGAAATAGCAAACAGAGCATTAGAGCTTGCAAGCGCAAAATTGCCAGTTAGAACAAAGATAGTGAGGCGTTATGAGTAAATCTGGTTTGGTAGCAAAAGAATTAGTAGGGCGAACTACAGAAGAGCTTCATAAAGAGGTAATCTTATTTAAGAAAGAACTTTTTAACCTTAGATTTCAAAAAACACTAGGTGAATTAAAAAATACTAGTAGGTTTTCTATTGTGAAAAAAAATATAGCTCGTATTAATACTGAGTTAACTAAAAGATCAAAAACTGGAGAATAGAAAAATGCCAAGAAGAGTATTGGAAGGTGTTGTTATAAGCTCAAAAGGTGATAAAACAATTCACGTAAAAGTAGAGCGTAGATTTAAACACCCTATATACAAAAAGATTGTAAGAGTTTCTAAAAAATATGCTGCTCATGATCCAGAAAACACATATAAAGATGGTGACAAAGTTAGCATAATAGAAAGTCGTCCTATTTCAAAAACAAAGTCTTGGGTAGTATTAGAAGGTAAATAATATTTATCCTTTGACTTTATTGTATATATTATTTATTTTATTGCGTTATTAAATCGGACAGTAGGAAGTAAGTTATGATTCAGATGCAGAGCATCTTAGATGTTGCAGATAATTCAGGTGCTAAAAAGGTTATGTGTATTAAGGTCCTTGGTGGCTCTTATCACATGATAGCAAACCTTGGAGATGTGATTGTAATATCTATAAAAGAAGCTTTACCAAGCGGAAAAATTAAAAAAGGTGATGTACATAAGGCCTTAATTGTGAGAACAAAGAAAGGCGTTAAAAGAGCTGATGGTAGTACAATTAAGTTTGATTCTAACGCTGCTGTACTTTTAAATAAGCAAGGTGAGCCGATTGGCACAAGGGTTTTTGGTCCAGTAACCAGAGAACTTAGAGCAAAGAAATTTGTAAAAATTATGTCTCTCGCAGAGGAGGTATTATAAATGGTTAAATTGAAAGTCCGAAAGGGTGATGAAGTTATTGTTATTACAGGTAAATATAAAGGCAAAAAAGGGAAAATTTTAAAAGTTTTTCCAGAAAAAAATAAAGCTATAGTATCTGGTATAAATCTTGTTAAAAAGCATACTAAAGCTAGCCAAACAAGTGAAGGTGGGATTATCTCTAAAGAATTACCAATACATATTTCTAATATTGCCCATATTGATCCTAAAAGTGGTTCTCAAACTAAGGTAGCTATTAAAATATTAGAAGATGGCTCTAAAGTGAGAATAGCTAAGAAATCGGGAGAAATTATAGCTAAGGAAGGTAAGTAATGTTACTTAGATTTAAGGAATTGTATAATAAAGAAATCGTACCAAGTTTACAAGAAAAGTTTGCTTATAAAAATAAGCACCAAATGCCTAGAATTGAAAAAATAGTAATCAATATGGGTGTTGGCAAAGCTGTAGCTGATTCTAAAGTAATTAATAACGCTATAAACGATTTGACATTAATTTCTGGGCAAAAGCCTTTAACAATTGATGCTAAAAAATCTATAGCTACATTTAAGCTAAGAGAAGGGATGAAGATCGGCTGTAAAGTTACTTTGCGCAAAGATAGAATGTATGATTTTTTAGAAAGATTAGTTATTGTTGCTCTGCCTCGTATTAAAGAATTCAGAGGTTTCTCAAGTAAAAGCTTTGATGGTAGAGGTAATTTTACTTTTGGTGTAAAGGAGCAAATAGTATTTCCAGAAATTAACTATGATAAAATTGATGTAATTCGTGGTATGGATATTACTATTGTAACAAGCGCTAAAACTAACAAAGAAGGTAAATTTTTACTCTCTGGTTTTAACTTGCCCTTTTATAATTAATATTTAGAAGAAAAAAAATGGCTAAAGAAAGTTCTATACAAAAGAATAATAAAAGAAAGAAGTTAGCAAATAGTTTATATAATAAACGCGCTAAACTAAAGAAACAAATTTATGATAAAACTTTATCTTTGGAAGAGAGGTTTGCTCTAGTAATGACTTTAGCTCAATTACCTAGAAACTCAGCTACAGTTAGAGTTCGTAATAGATGCGAAATTACAGGGCGTCCGAGAGGAGTTTATAGAAAGTTTGGCTTATCAAGAAATAAGCTAAGAGAGTTAGCTGGAGAAGGTTTAGTTCCAGGCTTAACAAAATCAAGTTGGTAAAAAATAGGTTTATTGTATGTCAATGACAGATAGTATAGCAGATATGCTAACTAGAATTAGAAATGGTCAAAAAAGCAGAATGATGACGGTATTAGTTCCAGGGTCAAAGAAAAAGGCTGCTATTTTAGATGTATTAAAAGCAGAAGGTTATATTGCTGGTTATGAAATTTCTAATAAAGGCAATATAAGTGAAATAGAAGTTTCTTTAAAATATTCTATTACTGGAAAGCCAGCTATATGTGAAATCAGTAGAGTATCAAAGCCAGGAAAAAGAGTTTATTCTGCTATTGATAAGTTAAAAGGATATTATAATAACATGGGTATTTATATTCTTTTTACCTCTAAAGGGGTGTTATCTGATAGAGAAGCTCACATTCAAAATGTTGGCGGTGAAATCGTTTGTAAAGTGTTTTAAGGTATTAAAATGTTACGTGTTGGAAAATTACCAATCTCAGTTCCTGAAGGAGTTAAAATAGAGATTGATGGGCTTAAGGTTAGTATAACTGGTCCTAAAGGAGAATTAACAAAAACCTTTGGTGGGAACATAGAAATTTCATTGCAAGATAATGCGGTTTATGTTAAGCCACTAGCTGAAAGCAAACAAGCAAGAGCTATGTGGGGTACAGCTAGAAGTATTATCAATAACATGGTTAAGGGAGTGAAAACTGGTTTTGTTCAGGAACTTGAAATTAACGGTGTTGGTTATAAAGCAGCTGTAAAAGATAAATATTTAAATTTAGCTCTTGCAAAAAGTCATAATACAAAAATTGAAATACCTCAGAACATTAAAGTTAATGTTTCTAAACAAAACCAAATTATATTAGAAAGTGCTGATAAAGAGAAGTTAGGTCAGTTTGCCTCTATTATAATTAAACAAAGACCGCCTGAACCATATAAAGGTAAAGGTATTAAGATTAAAGGTCAGTATGTTCAAAGAAAAGAAGGCAAGAAAAAATAAAATTTAAGAGTTAAGTATGCGTAGTGCAAAGGTAAAATTTGACGTAAGAAAAGCTAGAGTCAGGTCTAAAATATCAAAAGTTTCAGATAGAATTAGATTATCTGTTTTTAAGTCTGGGAAACATATATATGCGCAAGTTATTGATGACAAGCAATCTATAACTATAGCATCAGCTTCTACTTTAGATAAAGAAATTAGGCAATTGAAAAAATCAAATTGCAATATCAGTTCTGCTACAAAAGTAGGTGAATTAATAGCTGATAGAGCTTCTGAAAAAGGAATAGAGGAAGTTGTCTTTGACAAAGGTGGTTACAGATACCATGGTGTTGTTAAAGCTTTGGCTGAAGCAGCAAGAAAAAAATTAAATTTTAATTAAGGTTTGAAGAATGTCTAAAGCTACAAAAAATACAAGTGAAGCATTAACAGAAACTTTAGTAGATGTCAGCAGAGTTACCAAGGTAGTAAAAGGTGGAAGAAAATTTTCTTTTTCTGCTTGTATTGTAGCTGGAGATAAGGCTGGTAAAGTTGGTTATGGTCACGGTAAAGCAAAGGAAGTAACTGAAGCAAGAGCCAAAGCAACTCAAGATGCTAGAAAGAATATGAAGCGTATCCCCTTATATCAAGGTAGAACAATTCACCATGATGTAATTGGACAAAGTGGAGCAGCAAAAGTTATTTTAAGAAGAGCAAAAGCTGGTACAGGTGTAATTGCTGGTGGTCCAATGAGAGCTATCTTTGATTCATTAGGAGTTCATGACATTGTCGCAAAATCTTTAGGTTCAAGTAATGTTTACGCAATGATTGCAGCAACTTTTGATGCGTTATCGAGATTAGCTTCTCCTAAAAATATTGCTGAGAGAAGAGGAAAGAAAATTAATGAACTCTCAACAAAATCTATAAAAGGAAAAGTAGAAGTAATATCAGAGTAATGATTGGCCCTTTTAAAGGGAAAGCTTTTGAATTATAAAATTTATTGTTCATTTAACAAAAATAAATTTGATTGTAGGAATCTATGCCTAGTAAAAAAACAAAAAGAAGATATAAATAACAAGCAAATAAAACTTACCCAGCTAGTACTACCGGACGTAAGTATGATCAAAAACAAACTTTAATAGGTTTGGGTTTAAATAAAATGCATAAATCTGTTGTTTTAGAAAACACGCCATCTATTAGAGGAATGGTCAGAAAAGTGCAGCATTTGTTAAAAGTTGAAAACATAAATTAGAGTTGTTAAAATGAAGTTAAATGAGTTATCTAATAATTATGGCGCTAAAAAAGCAAAAAAAAGAGTAGGGCGCGGTATTGGAAGCGGAAAAGGTAAGACTTGTGGACGAGGTGTTAAAGGACAAAAATCTAGATCTGGTGTAGCCATTAAAGGTTTTGAAGGTGGTCAAATGCCTATCATTAAAAGACTACCAAAAAGGGGATTTAACTGCCCAACTTCTGAAAAATATGATGTTGTTAACATTATTGATATAGAATTCTTAATAGCTGAAAATATTTTGAATAGTGCTGAAACTATAACAAAAGAAAAATTAGTAGAAGCAGGTTTAATTAAAAATACTAAGAAATTAATGAAATTGCTTTCTACAAGTAGTGAGGAATTTAATACTCCAATTACTCTACAGTTGGATGGTTATTCAGCAGCTGCTAAGAAAATTATTGAACAAACTGGTGGTAAAACCTTATAATTTTATGAGTTTAAATTCTTCGCAAAAATCTAATCAAGACTTAATTAGTAGAGTTATTTTTACTATTATGGCTCTTGTAGTTTGTAGATTAGGGGCTTTTATTCCTATTGCAGGGATTGATTCAGTTGCGCTACATGCTGTTGCTGAGCAAAATCAGTCAGGTATCTTAGGCATGTTTAACATGCTTTCAGGTGGTTCTTTAGGTAGAATGTCTATTTTTGCTTTGGCAATCATGCCTTACATTACTGCTTCTATTATCATTCAATTAATGTCTATAGCCTATAAGCCTTTAGAAAATTTAAAGAAAGAAGGTGAATCAGGTAAAAGAAAGATTAATCAACTTTCTAGATATTTAACTGTGCTATTAGCCGCTTTTCAAGCCTATGGCGTTGCCGTTAGCTTAGAGCATGCAGTCACTAATGTTGGGCCAGTGGTTATTATACCAGGATTATTCTTTAAAATTACTACTGTCATTACTTTAGTAGTAGGAACTATGTTTTTAATGTGGCTTGGTGAGCAAATTTCAAGCAGAGGAATAGGTAATGGTTCATCTTTGATTATATTTATAGGTATAGTTTCTGGAGTACCGAGCGCTATTATCAATATGTTTGAATTATCAAGAAATGGTGGCTTATCTCCTTTAGTGGCTATTGCTATTTGCTTAGGAGTTGTCTTAATAATCACCATGATAATTTTCTTTGAAAAAGCTCAGAGAAAAGTTTTAGTTCAATATCCTAAGAGACAAGTTGGCAATAAAATTTATGGCGGAGATGCAACTCATATGCCGCTAAAGCTTAACACTTCAGGTGTTATACCTCCTATATTTGCTAGTTCGATCCTATTATTTCCTGTAACTATTGCTAATTTTTCTAGCAATAACTTAGAGATTATGAATTTAATAACTTTTCATTTAGGGCATGGCAAACCCTTATATATAGCTTTATATGTTGCCTTGATAATATTCTTTAGCTTTTTTTATACAGCTGTAGTATTTAATTCAGAGGAAACAGCAAATAATTTAAGAAAATATGGAGCATATATTCCAGGAAAGAGACCAGGAAAAAATACTTCAGATTATTTTGATTATTTACTATCTAGATTAACAGTAATAGGCGCTTTATATCTTACTTTTATTTGTGTTGTTCCTGAAATGCTAATGAATAAATACGCAGTATCTTTTGCTTTAGGAGGCACCAGCTTTTTAATAGTTGTTAATGTTGTATTGGATACGTTTGCCCAAGTTCAAACCTATTTATATAGTAGTAGATATGAAGGGTTAATTAAGAAAATGAAATTGAAGAGTTAAGGTTGCAATTATACGGGTAGGCATAATGAATAGATTATTAGAGTTATATTTATTGTCGGTTTCTTTTATTTGCGCTGTGGTACTAATAATTGCAGCATTCGTAGTTGGACCTGATATTATTAGGGTTTTCTATCCAGAAAATTCTAATAATTATAATGACATAGCTTATAGTTCTAACGCAGATTATTATAATGATTTTTTAAGTAAAGATTCAACTAAAGCATTCTCTGAGTATAAAGAAGAAGATTTAAATAAGCAAAGATTGCAAGCAAAAGAAAGAGAGTTAGATAAGATTAGATTATCAGCAAAGAAATCTATAATTGTAATTACACCAGCAGTTTTATTTACAATATTACTAGGTGTTCTACATTTTTCTTACTATTTAAGTTGTAAGCGTAAAGATATTTAGTGGTGTGTAATTATAAATGAGTTTAAAGTGATTATAGTACTTATGGGCCCCCCAGGGTCAGGGAAAGGAACTCAGGGAAAATTATTAGCGGAAAAGCTGAATTTACCGCACGTATCTATTGGTAATATATTTAGAGACATGGTGGGATCAGGTAGTGAAGAAGGTAATTTAGTCCAAGGATACATGTCTGAGGGGAAGTTAGTACCTTCGGATTTAGTTAATAAAGTAGTAAAAAAGTTTTTGTCTCAGGGTGAGTATAAAACAGGTTGTGTTTTAGATGGATATCCTCGTAATTTGGAACAAGCAAAATTTCTTGATGATTTTTTAAATAAGGAAGTGATCGTCAAAGTGTTATTTTTTGATATTGATGATCAAACTATTATACAAAGAATTCTTGGTAGATTTACTTGTGCAAATTGTGGGCAAATTTATAATCAATTTTTTGTGAAGCCTAAAATTGATAATATTTGTGGTGTTTGTGGATCAGATCAGTTCGTACATAGAAAGGATGATGACAAGCAAACGGTTAAGAAAAGAGTAGAAGAATATAAGGCTGAAACTTATCCTTTACTTGATTATTATAAAAATAATAATCAGTTATATACAATAGATGCAAATCAAAGCAGGAAGGATATAGGTTTGGTTTTGGATAAACTATTAAAAATAAATTGACTTTACGGGATATTTTTATATTATTCCCTTTTGGTGAGTATCAAAATTTTGGAGATTATTTGTGGCAAGAATAGCGAGTGTTAATATTCCGACAAACAAGAGGCTAGTAATAAGCTTGACATATATTTATGGCATTGGTTTACATGCTGCAGAAGAAATTTGTCAAAAATCAGGAATATCTGAAAGTAAAAGAGTTAAAGATTTAACAGATCAGGAACTTATTACTTTACGTAATATTATTGAAAAAGAATATAAGGTTGAGGGTCATCTTAGAAGAGAAGTAAACCTTAACATTAAAAAGAAGAAAGATATGAAGTCTTATCAGGGACTTAGACATATTAGAAAGTTACCTGTTAGAGGGCAAAATACTCATTCCAACGCTAGAACAAGAAAAGGAAAAGCTATCGCAATTGCCGGCAAGAAAAAAGTCACAAAGTAATATGGTATAATAATGAGTCAAACTACTAGTAAAATTAAGAAAAAGAAAAAAAATATCACTCTTGGTGTTGTACATATAAAAACAACATTTAATAATACTATTGTTACTTTTACTGATGTGCAGGGTAATACTATAGCATTTTCTACAGCTGGAACTCAAGGTTTTAAGGGAGCTAAAAAAGCAACTTCTTATGCTGCTCAGATTACTGTAGACAAGGCTTCAGAGCTTGCGAAAGAACATGGTATGAAAACTGTTTCAATTAGAATAAAAGGTGCAGGGGCTCAAAGAGAGTCTGCAATGAGAGCAGTTTTTAGTCAGAATTTTATAGTTACAGCGATTCTTGATGTTTCTGCTGTAGCACATAATGGTACTAGAGCGCCAAAAAGAAGAAGAGTATAATCATAGGTAAAAAATGTTATCGTTAAATAAAAACTGGAACTCATTGATAAAGCCTTCCAAGATAGTTTATGACAAACCGAGTGGAAATAATAATTTGGTGAAGATTGTTATTGAACCTTTAGAAAGAGGTTTAGGTTTGACTATAGGTAATGCTATGAGAAGGATTTTACTTTCATCTCTTCAAGGAGCTGCGATAACCTCAATAAAGATACCTGGAGTAGTGCATGAATTTTCTGCTATAGCTGGCGTTAAAGAAGATTTAGTTGATGTAGTCTTAAATCTAAAGTTAGTAGTTGTTAGGATGCATACTTCTGAAAAGAAAAATGTAAAATTACATGCTACAGGTCCTTGCGTTGTGACTGCAGGTATGATTACAGGGAGTAACGAAGTTGAGATATTAACACCAGATCATGTAATCTGTACTTTAGAAAAAGGTGTAGAACTTAATATGGAATTAACTTGCGAAACAGGAAAAGGTTATGTTCCAGCAGTTAATAGTTCAGACGCAGGTTTAGCAATAGGTGTGATACCAATAGACGCTTTATTTAGTCCTGTTAAGCAAGTTACCTATAAAATTGAAAATACTCGTGTAGGACAAGTTACAGATTATGATAAATTAATTATGACTGTTGAGACTAATGGTAGTATTGCTCCAGAAATGTCTATCGCTCTTGCAGCTAGAATTTTACAAGATCAACTACAGTTGTTAATTACATTTGAAGAACAAGAAGAAGATAAGCAAGACAAATTAGAAGAATTATCATTTAATCCTATTTTATTGAAAAAAGTTTCTGAGCTAGAATTATCTGTTAGGTCCTATAATTGCTTGCAAAATGAAAATATAGTTTATATTGGCGATTTAGTTGGAAAAACAGAAGCTGAAATGCTTAAGACACCAAATTTTGGTAGAAAATCTTTAAACGAAATTAAAGAAATATTATCTGGCTTTAATTTAAAGTTTGGAATGGATGTATCAGGATGGCCACCAGAGAATTCAGAAGAATTATATAAGCGTTACGAAGATCCATATTAAGATAAGAGAGACTAATAAGTCTCTTACTTATTGCAATGGAATTAATTTTTCAATACCATAAATAATTAAAAATATAAAATAATTAGCTATTCATGTTAATTAAAAGGTAAATAGAAATGCGACATAAAATTAAAGGTAGAAAACTTAACAGAACAAGTAGCCATAGACAAGCTATGTTTGCTAATATGGCAGTAGCGCTTGTGATGAATGAGCAAATTAAAACTACCTTACCTAAGGCTAAGGAACTTAGACCATATATAGAAACTTTGCTTACTAAAGCAAAAAAAGATAATTTAGTCACTCGTAGAATGCTTCTTTCTAAAATTAAAGATAAAGTTGCTACCGAGAAATTAATTAGTGTTTTAGGTAAAAGATATTTTGACCGTCCAGGTGGATACACTAGAATAATTAAAGCTGGTTTCCGTCATGGTGATATGGCTTCAGTTGCTTATATTGAATTTGTTGATAGAGATATAAGCAGTAAGGGATGTTTGACTCCAAAAGTTGAAGATCATAAAAATAACGAACAAAATTAAGTGATAAGGAAAATATGGCTAATCATTCATCAGCAAAAAAAGCAATTAGACAAACAATTAAAAAGACCTTAATTAATAAGAACAGATCAAGCAGAATTAAGACATATATAAAGAAAGTATTGCATGAAGTTGCTAATGGTTCTCAAGATTCAGCAAGAACAGCTTTAGTAGTTGCTCAATCTGAAATAATGAAAGGTGTTACAAAAAATATTCTTAAATTAAATACGGCTTCTCGTAAAATCAGTAGATTATCTCAAAAAATAAAAAACATGAAGTAAAACTATTTTAGAAAATATTTTTATATAACTTCTTATATCGAGAAGTATTTTTAATAACTTCTCGATATATTTTTCCCTCATTTTTCTTCGATTATTTTAATAGTTTTTACAAGTTTTCTAATAATTCTAAAATTGCAATATTACAAAATAGTTATGCCCTTACTTTCAAGGATAATTTGAATGTTATCTTATTAGATATAGTTTAATGCAATAAGATGGTGACGTAGGATGTCATGCTGAATTTATTTCAGCATCTATAATATATGAGAGATCCTGAAACAAGTTCAGGATGACACTTAAGTCTTCAATATCACCAGCTTATTGTATAAAGCTATGCTAAATGTCGGTTTGCGCAAGCTAGTCCTCACAAATTCAATATCACAGGTCTTGCCACTCGCTAATATACTAAGATTAGAATATAAATAACGTTATACATAGGAGGGATATTAGCTGTTTATAGATTTTCTCTCCAAGCGCGGCAACAGGATTCTTTGTATTTTCATGTATATTATAAATATTGAAAATGTAACTCCTGTAATAAGGGAGTTGTAGTGATGATTTATGGAAAAGCTAGAAAATTTTTATAAGTATTTTGTTCTAAATTTACTTTATTATACTCTAGTGTTTTAGTAGTATTTTTTTCAAAAGCTATTTTTAAAACATTTTCAATTTTTATTATTTTAGATAAGGATTTTAACTTGGGGGGCAATGATGTAAGACTTTTCAAGAAAATAGAAGGGAGAATATTCTTAGTTCTGTCCTTGATTAAATTACCAATATTTTCAACTATTTTGTCATTATTGGGTGTTGATTTTATTGTTTCTGCTATTTTATTATAAATATTGAATATATTTTTTGCTGCTTTATAACAATATTCCAATTTTTCCCCAATATTTTTATTAGTGGTTGATGCCTGAATAAGATTTTCTTTTGTGCTAGATAATTCTTTGTTAATATTTTCTTTCAAATTTTCATCTATACCAAAAACATCTCCTAAAATTTTGATAATTTCTGTAGCCAATTTATTAATAGTTTCAATTATACTATCTTTGTTATTAGGAATAGATTTAGATAATTCGGTGATTTCTTTTAATGATTCAATAGTTTTTGGGTTTTGCGAAATTGCGTTTTTAACTTGTTTAAGAGATTTATTCTCTAACCCAAGCTCTGATATTGCTACTGTAGAAATTCCTGTTATTTCAGATATTTCCGCTACTTGTTCTGCTGAAGAGAATTGTTTTTTTAAGACTTTATCTTCTTTAATTTCAGTAAGTTTTGTTTGAGTTTTTGTTAATGCGTCTTTCCAATTATTTAATGCATTTGTAAGACCTTCGGTACTAATATAAGATTTTAATGTATCTAATATACTGCTACTTTTAATAGCCAAAGCTACTATAGGCATTTGGGTAGCTAATAAAGCAACTAAAAAATTGCCCAAATAATCTATTATCTTTTTTGAAAGATCCGGATATAACTTATCAAGTTTTCTTTGAAATTCTATGACGGCTAAAATAATCTGTATTATATGCTCAATAAAACGAGCTTCTAGTAAATAAAATTCCTCTTTTGCTTTTTCTTGCTCATTAAGATATTTGTCTAGCTCGTCTATAGCCGATTCTATTGTTTCCTTAAAAACTTTTGCTATCTCTGTATTGTTTTCCTGATCTTCTAAATCATTAAAAATACTTTCTAAATAAGTCATTTTCTTTTTTAGATTTTTAACATTATTAGAAAAGATTTGTAAGTTTCTTTTAATATCAGTTTTTAAATGCTCTAAAGAAGAATGATTATTAGATAAAGTAGAAGAAGAGTTTAATATTCTTGAAAGCGATAAATTTTTATTAGGCATAATAAAATATTAAGATTTAAAATTAGAATTTTGCATTATTGTATATTATTATAAATAAAAACAATAGTTATATTGCTCTTAAAGCCAATGTTTGCTATTTTACGTGCTAGCTTTATCACAATAGCTTAAAGTTTTAAAGAAAAATATCTTTAACTTATTGTAGAAATTTATAAGTTTCCTTAACATATAGTCAATATAAATATATTGACTATAAAAATAATATTTAAAAGTCAAAATCATTATATGAATAAATTTGTTTTTTTTACAAGTGCTGTTTTGTTAAATTATTCCGCTTTTGCAGTAGATTTACATGAGGCGTTAACCAGTGCTTATACTAATAATAATGAGTTGCAAACTATTAGAAATAATTTTTTAAATGAAATAGAGCAGTTTCCAAAAGCTTTTGCTGATTTTATGCCTAGAGTAAACTATAATATTAATTATCAAGATAGTAAGAATAAACCTGAAAGTAGGCTTGCTCCACGTGTTCCTGTCCATAGTAAGTCTAAACAAAGGGCTTGGATAATAGATCAACCAATATTTAACGGGGGTAGTAGTGTTGCCGGTATGAAATCTGCCCAGTCAGCTTTTAGAGCGTCACGAGCTAAATATTATGCGGAAGAACAAAGAGTATTATTAAATTTAATAAAAACTTATCTTGATTGTTATGAAGCTCAAGAAAAATATAATATTTCAGAAATTAGTTTAAAGACTAACAAGCAACAACTTGACACTGTTGAAGAAAAGTTAAAATTAGGGGAAGCCACATTGATAGATTTAGCTACTGCTAAATCCGGTCTTGCAACAGCTGAAACTAATAAGCTAACAGCATATGCTGATTACCAGGCAAAGAAAGCCAGTTTTGTTAGGGTATTTGGTATAGAAGCTCAAGATATTGGAATGCCAGAATTGCCAGATAATATACCAAATTCGCAAGAAAATTTTATGCAAAGAGCTATAAATGTTAATCCTAATATAGATAGTTCAAAGCATGCTATGAAAAGTCAAAAAGCTAATGAATTAGCAGCAAAAGCCCAGCTTTTACCTACAGTAAGTTTAAAATTGCAATTTGGTAAAAGTTTTTATGATTCACAGAGCCAAACTCTTCAACAATATAATACTAGAAGTACTACTACAACATTATCGGTTAATGTGCCAATTTATAGTAAAGGTGGCGCTGAATATTCGCAAATTAGAACAGCAAAAAATAATACTAGAAATGCGGTTGTTCAGTTTGATGATGCAATTAGGCAAGTAAAAGCAGGCGTTATTAGTAGTTGGGAAGGATTTGAAGTAGCAAAATCCAAGATTATCGCAACAACGCAAGCTGTGGAAGCAGCTCAAATAACATATGATGGAACTATGCAAGAAGAGATAGTTGGTTCTAAAACAATGTTAGATGTTTTAACTGCTGAAGAGAAATTATATAATGCAAGGATAGCAAAAGTTGATGCTCATAGAGATGCCATTTTGGCTGCTTATCAGATGAAATTATTCATTGGTGAGCTAACGGCAAGAAGTTTAAAGTTAAAAGTAAAATATTTCACTCCAGAAGAAGAGTTTAAACGTTTAAAAACAAAACTTGTTATAGGTACTTAATTTTATGACTATAGAACATAAAAAAAGTTTGGAAATGTCCGTGGAAGAGATATTAAAATCTGTGAAGCAAGTAATTAATAACTGTGACGATAATGATGATATTTTAGAATTAAAAGATATATTTGTTGAGCCGGAAATTAAAGAGAAAGTTGCATTAGAGAATAAGATAGGAGATAATTTAAGTAGAGAAGAGAATGTAAAAATATTGTCAGGATCTTTAATATCAGATAAATCAGTAACAGAGACGACAAATGTTTTACAAAATTTTTCAGAAGTTGTTAAAGGAGAAATAAGTAAAAATACAACAAAAATTAAAACTATAGAAGATTTAGTAGTTGAAATAATAAAACCACAATTAAGTGGTTGGTTAGATAAAAACTTACCAGAGCTTGTGAAGGAATTAGTAGAGAAGGAAATTCAAAAATTAATGCCAGAAAGTCAAAAATAATTATCGTGGTTTCGTACTTTAAAAATTAGAAGAATTTACTTTTTGTAACCAAAATATGTGTAGGGATTAATAATGTATTTTACTTTAGCTTTAGACATAAAAGGTATCAATATTATTTTTTTTAAATCAAAGTTAAACATTAAAAATATTTTGTTAATATTTTTAATGTTTAACTTTCTAATAATAGATAATGCTAATTCTGCTCCTCCACCCCTTCCTCCTGCATTACCTAAGCAAGAAGATAACAAGATAAATAATAATGAAGAATCAAAAAAGGAAAGTTTATTTTTTGATAGAATTTTTGGTTCAGAAAAATCTGATCATAATGCGCTAGAAAAGCCAGTGCAGCAAACGATTCCAGTAACTGAGAAAGAGAGTAGTAGTAACGCAGAGAATGCGGATGGTTTTATTAATTTGGGTGACAAAAAGTTACCTATTTTAGAAAATTCAGAAACAGAAAGCATTGTTAATTCAGTGCCAACGCAAGGGCAAATTAATCAACAGAATGATAATCAAGATATTGTAATACCGTCTCTCCCACCAGAAGTCCAGAATGATCTAAATCCATACGTTAAACCAATAAAAAGTGATGCTATTTCACCAGCGGCGCCATCGTTGCAAAACGAAGTAGGAAATGATAATAAGGGGAATGTTATTCCAGTATTACCGCCTGTGCTTCCATTAAATAAAGCTAAAGTACCCCAAGTAGATACTGCTGGGATTAAGAAAGAAGGAACAGCTCCTATTTCAGATACAACTACTGCTAACCAACAAACACCAGTTTTAGTGTTACCGCCTGTATCCGTGCCGGAAGTTGAAGTGACTAAACCTTTATTAGACAAGAAAGACAATAATAAAAATATTTTACCATTATTACCAACGGAAAAGGTTACTCCTTCTACATATAAAGAATCTAAAAATAATGTTAAAACTGAAACTACTGAGCAGAATGATTCTTCTCCAAAAAAATTATTATTAGATAATTCTAAAATACCTACAAAAGTAAAAGGCCAGACACCAATACCGGTATTTGTAGAAGATAATAAGCCGGTTATAGAAGAAAAGAAGAATGATAAAGAAAAAAGTGAAAAAAAGGTAGAAGAGCAGGAGAAGAATAAGAAGAAAACGCCGGAGCCTGCAATAGTAACAACTATACCAAAGCCAGTAGTAGAAAAAAATATTCCAGAAAAAGAAATATCTGAAGAATTAACGCAATTTATAAATAATGAAACGCAGATGTTGCTTTTGCCTAATGATGATATAGTCTTAGGAGAGCTTACAGATGACGCAAGAATAGAGCAAATGGAGATGTATAAATTTGTTAATATATTTAAGCAAATTTATGATAGAGACAAAAGAAAAGGTCAAAAGCAACAAATAGATAATTTTATTAAAAATTATAGTAGTAATTTTCGAACTATTTATATTATGCCATGTAATGTAATGATGGCATTTGATACTATTACAAAAAATGATCTATCGTCTTTAAGAGGTCTATTGGATAATTATCCAATATTACAAAGAAAAGGAGAGGGGGGGAATACGCTTCTCCATGTGGCGGTAGAACAAAATAATTATTATATTGTAAAATTCTTGATTATTAGAGGAATAAATATTAATTCCCTTAATGATGATTGCAAAAAAGCATTAGATATAGCGTTAGAACAATGCAATGGTAATATTGCTTGTTTGATAATGAGAAAGAAAAATATAGTTAAGTGACTTATCTATATGCTGTAAGATAAGGATGTCATTTATTTTTAGTGTCATAGCAATTCGGTGTAAGTTTTCATGGAGATAAAAGTTAAATGATATAGAAGGTATAGCAAAACCGATGTCATTCCCACGTAGGCGGGAATCCAGCACTACTAATCATCCCAAATTTGTTTCGGAATCTCATAGATGCTGAAATAAATTCAGCATGACGTCACTGATACTTTCTTCTAGGTCGTAACTAGGAATGACATATAGTGTAAAAATGATGAATTCCTTATATAACAAGACCTAGATAGGCAATTACCAATTAGATATTCTATAATTTTACTTCTTTTATAGTCATATTATTTTGCTTAATACCATAGCTGATTAATTCATCGATAATACTATTTATGATAGTTTGAATAATATTATCAATATTTTCTTTTTCAATATTTTTGCTTTTCGCTTTATCAATTTGTATTGATTTTATATAAGCAAAATATGCCTTGTCCTTTGATTGAAAGACATGGGTATTAGAATTAACTTTAGTTTGGAAGATAGCCAATAGCAATTCTGCTGGCAGCTGACTATTTTCTCGAAGTTCAGATCGCGTTAACTGAGCATTACTCAAGGATGTTCCTTGAAGGAGATTATTATCTGGCTTGTAGTCATTAGCAAAGACTTGAAATTTTTTAAAATTTGAATTTTTTAAATTTTGTTCATATAAAAGTTTCTTTACTTGATCTTTAACCAAAGCAAATTCTTGAGTTTTATTTTGTTGGATTGCCTTAATTTCAGCAATTATAAAGGATTCAGAATTTGTTTGCTCCATAGGGTATGATACTTCCCCTTCAGTTAGTTCAAAGATATTATCGGCGTTTTGGGCAATATCAGAATTATTGAGCAAGTCTTGATAGGTGATATAATTTATATTTTGTATAGGTAATTCATATTTTTCAGATATTTCTGTTAAAGTTGATCCAGCCGCTATATCATCTTCTAAATTTTTAACTAATAAAAGTTTGGCTTTTTCAGCTTTTTGCTTTTGTAGTAATTTATCAACTTCTTTTTGGACTTCAGTAAATTTTTTATTAGCAAATTCTTCTTTATTTTCATTATAAAAATTTAATAATTCTTCATTACTATTATTAATCTGTTTTTGTAATGATGCATTTGAGGTTTTTATATATGAAATGCTACGTTTTTCTGGTAGTTCAAATAGATTTTGATTTTTTTTATAAAAATCTTTTAGTTGTTCTTCGGTTGGAGAAGCTATTGATTCATTTTTAGAAGAATATTTTAGATCCATTTGTATAAGAGCAATATCTCTTGTTTCTGCCATATGATTAACTATATTTTCAACACTTGTCTTAGGTACTGGGAATGATTCTAAAAAGATAGTTATTAAAGTGCTTTTTAAGGATTGCTCTTTAAGATCCATTAAGTATTTTTTTTCAGTAATATAAGAATTTTTAAGGAAATTTTTGAATAATGCTAAATCAAAAATACCTTGTTCATTTTTAAAATTAGGAGAGTCTTTTACCAATTGAGCTATTGTATCATTAGTTAAATCTAAATCATAATAGTGAACTAAATAATTTAGGATACTATCATTAACAAGCTTATTGATAATAAAATTATTAATATTTAATTGCTTTATTTGATCTTCACTTAGATTAGTGCCTGTTTGTTTTTGTAATAAGCGAATTTGTTCAGCTTTTGCTCTTAGGAAGTCATCTTCAGTAATATTTTTTGCATTGGAGAATTTAACTAAGTCAAAATTCTTGCTTGCTTGCAGTACATCTTTAATTCCCCATCCAACGAATGCGAAAGCTATCATTGCTAGGAGCATTTTCATTACAAAACTATTGGCGGTCTTTCTAATGTTATTTAGCATAAATATATAATTGCATTTTTTAATTTCAGCTGATAATAAAATAGTTGTGTACATTAATATCTGCAAGTTATTTTATGAAAAAACTAATTATTGCTAATTGGAAAATGAATTTAAGCCTAGAGGAAGCATTTACTTTTTGTAATAAACTTGTTCAGCAAAACTGCTATAATGACCTTATTATAGCCACACCACCTATCTATTTATCTTATTTATCAGATAAATTTAAATCCTTAACATTTAGCGCCCAGGATGTAAGTAAATATCAAGGAGAAGGTAGTTATACTGGAGAATATTCTAGCTCTTTATTAAAATTAAGTAACATTAATTACTCTATAATTGGCCATAGTGAGCGTCGCGAGTTATTTAATGAATCTAATCAACTAGTAAGGCAAAAAGTAGAAAATTGCTTTCAAGCGGATCTTACTCCTATTATATGTATTGGAGAGAATTTGGAGTTGCGAACAAATAAAACTTATAAAGAATTTTTATTGAGACAATTAGTAGAATCTTTACCTAAAAACTATCAAGAGTTAAGTAAGGATTATATTATAGCTTATGAACCAGTGTGGTCGATAGGAATAGGTAATATTCCAAAAGAAGATGAATTAGTAGAGGTATTTGATATTATTAATTCCTTTCTTAAACAAAGCCAAGTTGCAAATAATGTCAGCTTAGTGTATGGTGGATCTGTAAATTTAGATAATATAAAACAAATATTAAATTTACAAGAGATTGGCGGTGTTTTGGTTGGTAAATCTTCGCTGGATTATCAAGTTTTAGTGAAAATGTTAAATAATGAGTTTAGATAAAAATGATGAATATATTACTTTTTGTTCATATTGTAATAGCGATATTACTAATAGTAGTAATTTTAATGCAAAAAACAGGCAGTGACGGATTAAGTGGCATAGGTGGCAATAACATGGGAGTAGTAACCGGTCGAACCGTAGCTAACTTTCTAACTAAAACCACAGTAGTGCTAGCAGCTTGTTTTATAGTAAATGCTATAGTTTTGGCAAATCTTTCTTCTAAGAAAGATTCTGGAATAGTCGAGAATCTTGATCAAGTAGGTGGTAAGCCAGCAGAAACTACTAGCTTGCCAATAGCTAAATAAAACACAAATTTTACTAATAAATTAAATGGTAACCATGCATAAAATAATAAGCTTACATGATATTGAGATTGCTAATGACAAGCCATTTGTTTTGATAGCAGGGCCATGTCAAATAGAGAGTTTAGATCATTCTTTATTCATGGCTGAAAAGTTAGTGAATATTACTTCAAAGCTGAAAATACCATTTATCTATAAATCATCTTTTGACAAAGCAAATAGAACTTCAATAAATGGTAAAAGAGGTATAGGTCTTGAGCAGGGCCTAGAAGTGTTATCTAAAGTAAAAGTAAAATTTAATTGCCCTGTTCTTACCGATGTTCATATAGAAAATCAATGCGCAATCGTTGCGGAAGTAGTAGATATATTGCAGATTCCTGCTTTCTTATGTAGACAAACTGATTTATTATCTGCTGCCGCAAAAACTAATAAAATTGTTAATGTCAAAAAAGGTCAATTTCTTGCGCCATGGGATATAAAAAATGTTCATGCTAAGCTTGAAGCATTTGGCGCTACTAATATTCTGTTAACAGAAAGAGGAGTGTCTTTTGGTTATAATACACTAGTATCAGATATGCGTAGTTTGCCGATTATGATGGAAACCGGTGCGCCAGTAATTTTTGATGCGACTCATTCTGTTCAGCAACCAGGTGGTATTGGTAATAGTAGTGGCGGTGAGAGAAAATATGTAGAAATATTAGCTAGAGCAGCAGTAAGTGTTGGAATAGCTGGTGTTTTTATGGAAGTACACGAAGATCCAGACAATGCGCCAAGTGATGGTCCATGTATGCTTAGATTGCAAGATTTAGAATCAATATTGATAAAACTGCAAAAATATGATGCGGTGACTAAAAGTAAGTAATTTTTACGGTTTTATGTGTATATTAGACCTCTTGCATAATTTAGAAATATTTGAGGGATTTTTAGGAAAAATGAAGCTGAGCGCCAGAACATACAAAAAGTATTTGAGGAGCGGAGGCGAGTTTTGACGACAAAATCACCAAATAGAATAGGTTATGCAAGAGGTATATTGATAAAAGAATTAAATATTCCTTCGAACCATTATAAGGAAATTTTGTCAATATTACAAAATGGTGGAGGAGCTGCCAGAGTTATTGGAGGAGCGGTTAGAGACGCAATTATTGGTAAAATCAATAATGATGTTGATATAGCAACGGATTTATTACCTGAACAAACAGAAAAGATATTATCAGAAGCAGGTATTAAAGTAATACCAACCGGTAAAAAGCACGGAACAATTACGGCTCTTTTAGGTGATGAGAAGTTTGAGATTACTACCCTTCGAAAAGATATTGATACAGACGGTAGGCGCGCCAGGGTCGCTTTCACTGATGATTTTGCAGTTGATGCTGCTAGAAGAGACTTTACTATTAATGCTTTAAGCTATTGTCCATTTCAGCATAAAATTTATGATTATTTTAATGGAGTGCAGGATTTACAAGATAAAAAACTTGTATTTATAGGAAAAGCGTTTGATAGAATCCAAGAAGATTTTTTAAGAATATTACGATTTTTTCGTTTTTCTTGTTATTACGCAAAAGATTTAGACCAAGAAGGAATAAAAGCTTGTGTCGATCTTAAAGATAATATTCAATTGTTATCACGAGAAAGAATAAAATGGGAAATGGATAAATTACTCATTTCTGATAATAGTCCCAATATTCTACAAAAAATGTTCGATATAGGAATATTACAAATAATATTTCCTATTAATCAGTTTAATAAAGAATATTTTTTAAATTCTACCTCTATAGACCTAAGTCATAAGTATGCTCTTTTATTTTATCATATTAATAACCTAACATATAGAGAATTAATAGACTTAAAATTCTCTAAACATGAAGCAACTAAAATTATTTCCATAATTAAATTACTTAATGAGAAGGATATTAATAAATATATTTTAAGAGAAAATTGGTTAGAAAATGAAGATTACTTGCAGAATTTAAATATTCTTGTAGCGCTTGGAAAATTGGATTTACCAATAGTAAAACAGTTTATTAAAGATTATTCTCAGCGTCAAAAACCAATATTTCCATGCACAGGTCATGATTTACAAAAATTCAATATTAAAGGTAAAGATATTGGTATTGTTATCCAAAAGTTAAAAATGATATGGATAGAGAGTAATTTTACCTTGGATGAAGAAGGCTTATTACAAATGTTAAAAGATAATGATTAAAAAGTTTTTTGTTACAATTATATTATTATTTAATTGCCAAACTTTTGCCAATAGCAAAATTAAAATTGTTACTAGTATTACTCCGCTAGCAGGTATTGTATCCATGTTGGTAAAAGATCAAGCAGAAGTAGTTGCTATTGCCAGTAATAATGATTGTCCGCACCACTATAATCTGAAACCTAGTGATCTGCAAAAAGTACAAGATGCTGATATTGTATTATATATCAATGAAGAGTTTGATGGTTTTGTTAGTAAACTAATGAGTCAAAACAATAAGAATATTGTTAGAGTTAGTGATTTTCCTAGATTAAATCTCATTAAAGATAATCATTATAATAATTGGCATATTTGGCTTGATTTATACAATGTTCAGATTATTTTGGAGAGGATGTCTAATATATTAATAGAGCAATTTCCTGATTTAAGTATATATGTTAAACAAAATCTTCAGGAATCAAAAAACAAATAGATAGGCTTATTGAAATTAAGAACCAACAATTATCATCTTTACAAGATGTAATTTTACTTACTGATAGTTTAGAGTATTTTTTTGATGATAAATGTAATGTAGCAAAATTATATAGTCCTAATCAAAAAAGTCTTAAATATATAAATAATCTAGAGAAGATGTTAAGCCAGTTAAATAGTAAATGTTTAGTATTAAATATAGGGCAAGATCCTTTGGTTTATCAAAGCCTAAAAGCTAATATAGTTGAAGTAGAAAGTGAAAATTGGAAAGTAGATAAAATAAATAATGAATT
Organism: Candidatus Rickettsia vulgarisii; assembly: GCA_050920655.1. Lineage (GTDB taxonomy): Bacteria > Pseudomonadota > Alphaproteobacteria > Rickettsiales > Rickettsiaceae > Tisiphia > Tisiphia vulgarisii. Next base: position 1,652,301 of record CP133317.1, read on the forward strand.
ATTTTATAATCAATATTTAAAAATAATTAATCAAGTTACTCGATGTTTAAACTATTAAATCCTTATTATTTTAGTAAGTGGATACGTTTTATAATTCCAATATTATTAGCTCTGATGCTAATCACAATGGGTATAGGTCTATATCAAGCCTTGATAATTTCCCCAGCAGATTACCAGCAAGGTGAAATAGTTAGAATTATGTATATTCATGTTCCTGCTTCTTGGATGGCTTTGGCGATTTATAGTTTTATGGCTATTTGTAGCTTTAGTAATATAATATGGAAAACAAGAATGTCGTTTTTAATGACAGTGTCAAGCGCTCCTATTGGCGCTGTGTTTTGTATGATCAGTATGTTTACCGGAGCGTTATGGGGTAAACCTATTTGGGGAGCTTGGTGGGTTTGGGATGCTAGACTTACTTCAATGCTAGTCTTATTTTTGTTATATTTAAGTTATATTATAGTTGTTAATAGTGGAGATAATATTTGGCGGGCAGAAAAACCAGCTTCTGCAATTGCGATAATTGGCTTTATTAACATACCTATAGTAAAGTTTTCAGTAAATATTTGGTATAGTTTGCATCAGCCAGCAAGTGTTTTAAGATTGGGTAGCCCAACTATTCATAAATCAATGTTATTGCCATTAATGTTGATGTTTTCAAGTGTAATCTTATATTTTTTACTAGTTCTAGCCTTTAGATTATCTGTATTAATAGCTAAGCTTAAAGAGCAATGATTTCCCCATATCTAGCATGAAATTGATATTATGAAAATGGCATTATAAATTTCCATATAACAGGGTTTAGACAATTCAGCATTTATAAAATAAATAAAAATAGTAGTAATATTATGACTTATGTAGTTACGGATGAATGTATAAAATGTAAGTATACAGATTGTGTAGAAGTATGTCCGGTAGATTGTTTCTATGAAGGGAAATTAATGTTAGTTATTAATCCTGATGAGTGTATAGATTGTGGAGTATGTGAAATAGAATGTCCGGTTAAAGCTATTAAGCCTGAATCAGAAGAGTTGATTGATTGGGTAGAGAGAGCAAAAGATTTTTCTAAGAAATGGCCGAATATTACTATTAAAAAAGCTCCGCCACCAGATGCTGACAAGTATAAAGACGAAAAAAATAAATTTGAAAAATATATGAAACTATAAGAGCATTCAGTATTAAAAGTAGGATTGTGGTTATATTATCACACCATAAAATAGATGTAGCATTAATTGACATTTTTTGTTTAGCTCTAGGAAGATAATATGATATAAACTTTGCATTGTGAGATTTGGTATATTACATATTGTAAGTTTATGTCACAGAGTACGAAAACTTATAACTCGTGTTATAAGTTTTCTAGTCAAAAAAGTAAGTTTGTGTTAAGTTCTTAGGTGACTATAAATAAGGTCGCTTAATTATTAAACAATAAAGTACTAATAATAGACTTTTATTTAATAAAAATATAAGGAGAAATAAATTATGAAAAAATTACTTTTAATCGCAGCAGCTACAAGTACTCTTTTAACTTCTTTTTCTTCATTAGCTTGCCATAAATGTGAAGAGAAAGCACCGGTAGTTGCTCCTTGCGCTAATATTGCTAGCAACGCTGGTATGTTCTATGGAAAAGTAGAAGCTGGAGTAGGTTTCTTAAATAGAGCAAAAAACAAATACTGGGGTACTAGAATGAAAGGTAAAAGTACTTCTGGAATTTTTGGTGTTGGTGTTGGTTACTATGTAATGGATAATCTTAGAACAGATTTAACCATTGATTTCCTAACTGAAGCAAAATTTAAGAAAACTTTCACTGATTCAGCAACAGGTAATTTACATCGCTTAAGACATAAAGGTGATAATATAATGTCTGTTATGGTTAATGGTTACTATGATTTATGGGAAATCAGTATTTTTAGAACCTTCGTAGGAGCTGGTATTGGTTGGGGGCAAGTAAAAGAGAAGATCCGTTCTGTTAATGTTACTACAGGAACTACTTTTGCTGGTGCTACAAAAAAAGCTAATAATTTTGTTTACCAATTAAGTGCTGGTGGTTCTGTTGATATAGCTGAAGGTATCAAAGGTGAACTATCATACAGATGGGTAGATTATGGTAAAACAAAACATGTAAGAAATCAAGTTGCAGTTGATGGTAAAAAAGGTGGTAAAACTCGTTATGCTGCTCATAATATCATAGCTGGATTAAGATTTAGCATGTAATTATCTTAAGGTTATAAAAAGTTAAAAAAGGATGGCATCGCCCTCCTTTTTTATTATACAATAAGTCCTGCTATTAATTTTTGGTGTGTGTGATATTTTTTCAACAATTATGTTACTTCAAAAGATTTTTAATCAAAAATAACATAAAAACTATAAAATTAGTTGTGGATAAAATTATATGTTACTATAATGCAAACTCAAAACTTTTTAAACTTTTAAGGAAGATAATATGAAAAAATTACTTTTAATTGCAGCTATAAGTACTGCGATTTTAGCTTCTGCTACATCATTTGCGGAAGAAAGTTTCTATATCAAAGGTGAAGCTGGTGCATTATTCATGCAAAAAGCAAAATTAAATACACCTTCAGCAGCTAAAGCTATATTTGGTGATAAGATAAAATTCAAATCAAAAATTACAGGTACCTTTGCTATTGGTGTTGGTTATAATGTTATGGATAAAGCTAGAGTAGATTTAACTCTTGGTTTCTTAGCAAATCCACAACTTAAAAAATCTTTTACTGATGCTGGACAATCTGCAAATGCAAAAGTTAAAGGTAAAGTAATGTCTTTAATGCTAAATGGTTATGTTGACTTATTTGATTCAGGACCAGTAAAAACTTTTGCAGGAGCTGGTATTGGTTGGGCTCAAGTGAAAGAGAAAGTAAATGTTTCAGCTAATGGAAATAAATTATTAGAAGGGAAATCTAAGAAAGCTAACAATTTTGCTTATCAAGTAACAGCCGGGGCTTCAACTCAAGTAGTTGATGGTGTAACAGCTGAATTATCATACAGATGGTCTGATTTTGGTAAAGTTAAAGCTAAAAAAGGTCAAGAGAAAAGCAAGATCCGTTACAGAGGTCATAATATCATCGCTGGTGTAAGATTTGATATATAATTTATTGTATAAATAAATCTTATTTCATAAAAAAGGAGCCATTGGCTCCTTTTTTATATTCTACTTTCCTTCAAATAAAATGATATCAAATTAATTTTATTTATATTAAAATAAGCAAATTTTCCGATATTAACGATTTGTGCCATATTTATGGTTGCAGTGAATTAATATTTAATCATCAATTAAATGAAATTTTAAAAGAGGCCTAATGCAACATCATAATAATATTGCTAAACGTGTTATATTAAAAGAATCTGAAGCATTAGTTGAACTATCAAATAATTTATCTAATGATTTTTCTAATGTTGTAGAGCATATAATTAATTTTAAGGGGCGAGTTATTTTAACAGGTATAGGGAAAAGTGGCTATATAGCTCATAAAATAGCTGCAAGCTTTGCTTCTACTGGTACAGCTGCATTTTATTTACACCCAGCTGAAGCAAGTCATGGTGATCTTGGTATGGTAACAGAGAGTGATTTAGTTATTATGTTATCAAATTCAGGTGAAACAAGAGAATTATTTGATATGATGAAATATTGTAAGAGGTTCTCTATAAAAATTGTTGCTATGACTATGAATGCAAAATCTACTATAGCACTAAATAGTGATTTTTATTGTTGATACCGAGAATAGAAGAAGCGTCATCATATATTGCGGCTCCTACAACTTCTTCAATAATGATGTTGTCACTTGGAGATGCCCTTACTACTTCGGTGCATGAAGCAAAAGGTTTTACGGCAGAAGATTTTCATGTCTACCACCCAGGAGGGAAAATTGGTACAAATCTTCTAAAAGTAGAAAATTTAATGAGAGTAGATGATCAAATGCCTGTAGTATATGAAAAGACGTCGTTTACTGATACGATATTAGTTATGAATCAAAAGGCTTTAGGATGTGCTATAGTGGTAGGAGATGATTTTAGTTTAATTGGTATTATAACTGATGGTGATTTACGCAGACATATTAATGACCAGGTTGGTATGAAATTTGCTGTTGATGTGATGACCGCAAACCCAAAATCTATCTCTTCTTCAAAATTAGCAGGAGAAGCGTTAGCGGTAATGAATGAAAAATCTATCACTAGTTTACCAGTGGTTGAAGATAATAAAGTTGTTGGTGTGATTCATATTCATGATGTACTGAGAGCAGGGGTTAGTTGATGAAAGGAGATGAACGTCTTCCTAAAGTTGAGTTAATTAGAAATTATACACCTTTATCTAGAGAGAGTAAATTTACTATTTCCTCTTATAGGCGTTTTAGAAGTTTGCTAAAAATTATAACTTTGATAGGAATTTCTATAGTTATATATTATTTTTATATGAATTTAAAAACATCTAATAATAATTTAAAGGAACCTACAAATAGTGCTAGTGAACAGGTTACTGATAAACATGATAAATCTAAATATGAAATAAAAATTTTAAATTCTACTTTTAAAGGTCTAAATGACAAGCTAAAACCATATCAAATTAATAGTCTCCAAGCGATTAGAACATTGGATAATAACTATTTATTAGAAATTATTGACGCTAAATATGCAATGAATTCAAAAGAGGAGTTAGTGATTAACGCAGATAATGGTATATTGAATGAAGAGACTCAAATATTGACATTACAAAATAATGTACAATTTTTTTTAGGGGAAGGTACATTAAAAACTCCGGAAGCTGAATTAAACTTATTAAATAAAGAAGCGTCTAGTAATGCAGGGGTAATATTATTTTATAAAAATTCTACACTTAAATCTGAGAATTTTAAGTCTATGGATGATAATAATATTATTAATTTTCAAGGTAATGTATCTACAGTTATTGAGACATCGGATTTTTAATTTATGATCTATAATTTAAAATTATTATTAGTTTTTTGCTGTTTATTAGTAACTTGCTTGGCAGTAGCAGATGAACAGAAGAATAATCTACATAAACTATATATAAACTCTGATAATTTAGTTATTAATCAAGCTAAGAAACAAGCTGAGTTTACTGGAGAAGTGATATTATGGTTTGATGATTTAATGATTAAAACAACTAATTTAGAAATTTATTATAAAATAGTTGATGATAAAAAACTATTGATCGGATAATTATGTCGTCAAAACTTACTGGTAAAAAAAATAATTCTGCAGAATTATTAATGGCTAATTCTGCAGAATATTTTGTAAAGAAGAAAGAATTAATATTACTAGGTGATGTAGTAATACAAAAAGATGAGCATATTATAAAAACTGATAAATTAGTTTATTATATGCAGCAACTAAATAATGTAGATTTTTAAAAATTTAGTAAAATGATAGACATATTACAAGTAAAAAATATCTCAAAGTCTTATAATAAAAGAGTTATCTTGCATGATGTCTCCTTGCAATTACAAGCTGGAGAGATAGTTGGTCTTTTTGGACCAAATGGCGCGGGGAAAACTACTTGTTTTAGTATTATCATAGGCCTTAGTAAGCCAGATAGTGGAGCGTTATTTTATAATGATCATGATATAACTAATTTGCCAATTTATTTAAGAGCTCAATTTGGCTTTAGCTATTTACCTCAGGAACCATCAATTTTTCGAGGGTTGTCTGTAGGGGATAATATAAGGTTAATGTTGGAGGTTTTAAATAGTGATAAAGAAATTATAGAACAAAAAATGTCAGATTTATTAAAAGAATTTTCTATTTATCACTTAAAAAATTCCCCAGCAATGGGTCTTTCTGGTGGAGAAAGACGTAGATTGGAGATAGCAAGAACTTTAGCTCTAAATCCTAAATTTATTATGCTTGATGAGCCGCTTGCTGGTATTGATCCACTTGCCATTGAAGATATTAAGAATTTAATCGCCCACCTGCGTGATCGTAATATAGGAATTCTAATTACTGATCATAATGTTAGAGATACTTTAAATATAGTTGGCAGAGCTTATGTTATTTATGATGGAAGAGTATTGTTAGAAGGAACTCCTCAACAAATAGCTTCTAGCCCTAGAGTAAAGGAAGTGTATCTAGGACAATCTTTTAATTTATAGTTATTGATATAGATTTGGGATGTTGTTGTTTCTCGCTTACCTATTAATATATAGGCTTCGTTTGTCGCGTCTAGTTCCAAATCCATCTGAATTAACTATAAAAAATAACAATAGTTTTAACAATTCTTCAGGTTAATGAAGTATGTACTTGACTTGTACGAAATAATAATTTACTGTGCGCTATAGTTAAGTCAGTTGAGTTTGTATACTAGGAACGAGGAGCGAAGCTTAGAAAACTAGGAGAGTGATGAGTGACAACGTAGGCAAATTCAAATCACTTAACTATAAGTAAAATTATGGCGGATGTAGCTCAGCTGGTTAGAGCGCCAGATTGTGGATCTGGAGGTCACGGGTTCGAACCCCGTTATTCGCCCCATGTGCTATCAATATTCTTTTTATATCAATTACACTTAGTATAAATATAGTCTAAATTATTAGGGTATGATTTTTTTGTAAGTATATGTCATTGCGAACATAAGTAAGCGTCCTATATAGAAGTTAATATAAAACGTCATGCTAAACTTGTTTCAGCATCCAATAGATCTCGAACAGGTTTTGTGATAGTAATGGAAACTGATGGCCACACAACAACACCACACCACCTACGATGGCTTGCATGATGATTTTATAGTTATTATACGTTAATAATTTACTATATATTAAGCATTCGTAGCTCAGCTGGATAGAGCATTGTCCTCCGGAGACAAAGGTCGTTGGTTCGAATCCAATCGAATGCACCAATTGATAAATTTCTTTATTTATTATCCAATATTCATAAAACTTAAATAATGTTTACAAAATTGTCATATTAATATATTATGTCCGTTTTTAACGGACTGGATATATACATGAGTAAAAGTAAATATATTGAGGATATAACAAAAAGTTTGGATCAAGATAATTTTTGGCGACTTTTTATAGATGGTAAGCTTCAGCGAAAAGGCGAGAAGGAATCTAAACATGGTTATTTGGATTGGGTATAGTTAGAGAACCGAGTAGTTTGAAATATATGCAAGATGCTTGGAAATGGTTATTTACAGAAGAAAATATTGATAAACCCTTGAGCTTAGATTTATTGAAAGAAATTCATAAAAACATTTCCTTATGAAGATCATTTATTATTTTTGTGGGAATCTACTTTAGTTGAAGACGTTAGGTTTTTTGGAAAATATAATAAAGATAAGGAAAAATTAATTAATAAACGTGCTTTAGATATACAGCAATTAACAAAATCTCTAAATGTTCCATGGATTTGTACAAAAGGTGAGAATAAAACAAACTGGACGGTTAAAGAAGTTGAAAAATACTTGCCTAGATTAATTAATAATTATTTACAGAAAATATCGGATAGTAATGATAAACTTGAGGTCATATTACAAATGGCTCAAGATTTAGAAAATATACATATATTTAAAGATGGGAATTGTAGAGCAGTTATTACTAGGCTTAATAAAGAATTAATATCTCATGGTTTTAGTCCTGCAATTTTTTATGATCCTAATGACTTTGATAATAAGCCTATAAAAGAATTAAAAAATTATAACAAAAGTGGGGCAGAACGCTTTTAAACAATTTATAAACAAAAATTACCCATATAAGGATTGTATTGATGATAATGTTATTAAGGAAAATATACAAAATTACGGTCATGTAGACATATTAAAGCATAATAATATTATATCTGATTATCTTATGACAAAGGTAAATATTGACATGATAATATGCAATATGATCTTGAAAAAATAAGCGATTTTTTCAAGAAGCAGAAAAGTAATAATGAGTTATTTAATAAGTTCTGTAAATTTATTAACAATAACCTATTGGCTGATAACTTGCACCATATTAAAGATTCGTATAACAAGATATGTGACAACCAAAAAGCATCAGATGTTGCTCAACAATTTATTAATCATTCATCAATATCAGAAAGGGATTTTAGAAAATTTTGTAAATATAAGAAAATAGATAATACTTCTAATTTAGAACCTTCTAAAATAAAAAATCTTTTTATGGAATTTTTATTTTCTATAAAAACAAGAATTGAACATTATGAGAAGAAGTCTTTAGTTTTTTAGATCCTAAAACATGCCATTTATTTGATAAAGATTTAAAATTAAATGATTCACAAAACATCAATCAAGAATCTAGCAAACCAATTTAGATCAACAATTAGCAGAAGGATCTGACCTTATAGGGCAAGGGTCAACTTTTGAAGAAAATTATAGTATTGCTTAGAAAAAGTTGATAATTAACATGCAGATGTCATTCCTACATATGCGGGAATGACATCAAAATATGCTATATTTTAAACTAATTTCTGCTTGATTGAGTTAGTACTTAACTTTTAGAAATAAATAATGTTAAGATAGGAGCAGATATAAAGATAGAAGAATATGTTCCTGCTATTATCCCAACAAAAACTAGTAAGCTAAAGCTATAAATAGCTTCTCCGCCAAAAATAACGAGAGCTAGATTGGCAAGTAAAGTAGTAATTACTGTTGAAGTTGTTCTAGATAAAGTTTCATTAATACTATTATTAATGATTCGGGACATTACTTTCTGATGTGATTTTCGTAAATTTTCTCTTATTCTGTCGTAGATAACAACTGAGTCATTTACAGAATAGCCTATTATAGTAAGTATTGCAGCTACTGTGCTTAAGTTAAAATCTAGTTTCATTATACTCATGAAACCTAAGCTTAACACGGCATCATGCAATAGAGCTACAAGTATTCCTAGTCCGAAATACCATTCGAATCTAATCCAAGTATAAAGCATTATTGCTATGAAAGCTAATGCTAAAGCCGTTATACCAGCTTCTATTAATTGATTCCCAACTTGTGGACCAACAAAATCTACTTTACGATATTCAAATTTATAAGGAAATTGCTCTTGGAGAGCTGATTTTATAAGATCTATATTTTGTCTTAAAGAATCCTCATTACTACTACCAACTTTTATGGATATATCACCTTCTGTGCCAAAAGTTTGTAAAGTTATTTCTCCAATTTTAAGATTATTAAGAACTTCCCTCATTTTTGCTAGGTCAGGTTGTTGGTCGACGCGCGCTTCTATAACAATCCCGCCAATAAAATCTATACCAAAATTAAAGCCAAACTTACCTATCCAAATAATGCTAATAAGCGTTAGAAGAATGGATATGGTATAACTTACTTTTTTAAATTTCATAAAATCAAAATTGATTTTATCGGGTAATAATCTTAAAGGGTATAATTGCATAATTTAATTAAAATATTAAGTTTAAAAATTTTATAGTTTAAGTTTAATAAGGGTAAATTAAGTTATTTCTTTTCTTAAATTTGTTTTAGCTTTATTACACGGAAATTTATAATATCATTTTTTATGCATTATCGATGTCATTCCCGCGAAGGCGGGAATTCAGAAGATATCAATAATGTCATGCTGAACTTGATTCAGCATCTATGAGATCCCAAATCAAGTTCGGGATGACGCTAACGTCACCCCTAGATTCCACAGCCTTTAGCTAGGAATGACATCCCTCTCTGTTTCACTTCACTATAAGCTAATAATTATGCAACATGTTACTTGTTTCAGAATCTTTTATACATTTAGAGAGATGCTGAAATAAACTGACGCATGACATCTTTAATAACTGTCTTATTGAATTAACTATAAACCAAGAGCTTGTCCGTATAAATCTAACAAAGCGTCCTGTTCAGCTAGCTCATTTCTATCAAGCTTTCTTTAGTTTCAAAATAGCTTTCATTGCCTTTTTATCAAAACCGCTAGAAGAAGCAGCGGTAAATATACCTTTTATTGCTTCTGATAAATTCTGCTTTTTCTTCTTCAAGTCCTTCTATTTGGCTTATAAATTGCTCTAATTGGTCTTTAGCTATTACTTCTGTCATAATTTATTTATTAGTATATTAAGTTTAATAAGTTATTTTATAAATAGTTTTTCTAATATATCTATAAAATTTTTTCTTATTTTATAGATGCTTTATGTTTTGCTCTATCTTTATAAAAATACAAAGATATTAAACTAACAATAGAACAGGCAACTACATAATAAGTAGACGAAGTAATAGTGCCAGTCTGTTGTACTAAATACTCTACTATTAATGGGGTAGTGCCGCCAAAAATACTAGTTGCTGTATTATATGATAGTGATAAAGCTGTATTTCGGACATTAGTTGGGTAAAATTCAGCCTGTAACGCTGGTTCTGGTCCAATATAAAATGCGGCTAAAATTGATAATATAATTTGGGCAATAATTATAAAGTAAAAATTACTATTTTCTATGATATTCATTAGAAATGGGGTAACTAGTATGATTACTAGTAAATTTACTACGAACATTTTTCTTCGACCAATTACATCGGATAGGTAGCCAGAACATAGACTAGCAATAGCCATGATAATATAGCAAAAATTTGTTATATTATTAACTTCCCCATCTGTGAAGCCACGATTTATCCTTAAAAAGACATTAGATAAATAGCTTGAAGATAAAATATTACCGATCCTGTAGAATTAATAAATATTGATATTAATATATCAAACCAATATTTAGAAATAACCTTTTTAAAAGGGGATTTTAAAACTTCACCGCCATCTTTAATTCCTTGGAAAACAGGAGTTTCTGTCGTATATTTCTTTATATATAAGCCAGCAAATAGAATAAATATTCCCAGTAAAAATGGTATTCTCCATCCCCAGTCATTAAATTGTTCAGCAGATAAAATGCTTTGAATTAAGCTTGAAACTAATGAACCAAATAATATTCCTATGCAAATACTTGCCATTGAAATGCTACCAGTAAAGCCCCGATGTTTTGTTTTAGCATGTTCAATAACAAATGAAATTGAGCCTGTAAGGGCTCCACCCATTGATAAACCTTGAAGCATACGAACTAGAATCATTAATATAGTAGCAATATGACCTATCTCATTGTAAGTAGGAATAATTCCTATTAAGGCTGTTGGAAGGGACATGCATAATATGGAAGTGCTTAAAGCGGTTTTTCTACCAAAGCGATCTCCAAGTACGCCAAAGAATATACCGCCAATAGGCCTCATTAGGTAAACCAATTGCAAATGCAAAAAGGCGTGTAATAATGATGAGCTAGAGTAACTCCAGGAAGAATTTTTCTCCTATAATAGGAGCAAAATGAGCAAATAAGGCATAATCATACCATTCAAAGGCATTTGCTATGCCGCTAGCAAAAACTAATTTACGCTTATTCATACGGTTACGACTTTCTTATTATCTGTGATATGCTTTTTTCAGAATATATTACAAATAAAGTAGTGGGGATTATTATTAGAGCTCCATATAAAGTACTAGATTCAGGAATTTCAGAGAAAACTATATAACCAGCTATACTGGATAATATTAATTCAATATATCTATAAGGTGCTGTAGCGGTAGCATCAACTAAAGAGAAAGCTTTTAATAAAAAGAATAAAATTAAACTTCCGCTAGATCCTAGAATAAATAGTAAAATAAATTCTGAAATAGTTGGAGTCTGCCAATAGATAATTGATGGTGGAATTGAAATTACAGAAGTTACTAAAGCAGAATAAAAATAACATGCTTATCATAGATTCTTTAATAACATATTTTTTGTTAATAATATCTAGCATTGCAAATGATATAGCAGCTAATACAAGAAATAATACTTGAGGATTAAAATCTGCTGCGTGTGGTTTTAAAGTGATAATGATACCGATAAATCCAACAATAGTTGCTGTCCATCTTTGCCAAATAATATTTTCATTTAAGAAAAATACAGCTAAAACTAAGGTAAATAGAGGAGTAGAAAGACCAATAACTGTTGCAGTAGTTACTGAGCAATACTTAAGCCATAGGTCCACGATGTCATACCCAAAAATAATAAAACTCCTCTAGCTATATGAATAAGAGGACGATTTGTTTTAAGAGTTTGTTTACCAAAATAAAAAATAAAAGGTATTAATATTAAAGCACTAAAGAGAAATCGAAAAAACGCTACCTCAAAAAGTATGTAATCTAATACCAAGATATTTTGCTACTATATCATTGGAAGAGCTTACTAATAAGCTTAATACAAACCAAGATATTCCAATAAAATAGTTATTTAATTTGTTATTCATTATACTAAACCTAATTGTTTCTAGTAATTAAATGAAGCCTCATGATCTAGTGAATTTATGAAACAGTATCATAATACCCATTATCAAATTTTTGTTCAATCAACAATTTTTTATAAATTTATATTAGTAAAAATATATTTCAGTGTTATTATTGTCACGGATAGTAATAAGCTTTGAAAAACTTATAAGTTATCGTTTGATTTTCTAATAATGAAGAGTATGTATAATATACATCAATATATTAAAAGCAAGGAAAGGTTGTAATTATGTTAAGAACTATTAAAAAACTAGGGTTATTTTTATTTGTAGGTTGTGTAAGTATTAATACTTTTGCTAGTGAGTGCTCAAATGTTTATGATAATGAGACAAATTATTACGAAAAATGAAGGAAATTTAGTATTTAAAGCTAGAGGTTCGTTAGTTAGCGTTGATGGCAAACCTAAGAGTCAGCCGAGCTCTACTGTTGCAAATTCTGTGGGAGTAGGTAATTTTGTAAATAGATATAATTATGGTGGAGACGCTTCTATCTCAATGTTCTTTTTCTAGCAATCTTGCTGCGGAATTATCAGTTGGGATTAATGTCTTACGTCCTAAATCAACTTTTAACTAACGTTGCAAATAATAACGGTAACACATCTACTGGTCTTTCTAGAAAGAGAGATCTTTTCTTTATTCCATTTACTGTATTAGGTCAGTATCACATAGCGCCTTTTGGAGCGATTAGACCGTATGTTGGAGCTGGTGGTCACTATACTTATATGATTACTAGATCTAAATCATTTAGAATAAAAAATGGTTTAGGCCCAGTATTGCAGGCAGGTGTAGATTTCTATGCCAAGGATGATACTTTGATTAACCTTGATATAAGACAGTATTTCTTAACAAGTAAAGTTCACTATAAAAGATCTTTAGTAAATAGTGATGCTGTATCATCTAAGATCAAAATGAATCCACTAGTGGTATCAATAGGTATAGGTTTTAAATTTTAGGTTGTGAGTCCTAGACACCTGTCATTGCGAGGTTGCGATACCAACCGTGGCAATCTCATGAGATTGCCACGCCACATAAATGTGGCTTGTGATGGCATTTATGATACATGTCTTTAGTTAGGAATGAAATGACATTCAATAGTATAAAAAATGATATCAAAATCCGTGAAAATTCCGTTTTGGATAGCTAATAGTAACAGGCTTTAAGAGTCATTTGCTACAAAATATATTTTTTAGTATATGTAAAAAACTTTTATAGAAGTAATTTATGAACCTATCATTAGAATCTATTCAACTATCATATCTTGTATCTGCAGTTTGTTTTATTTTTTCATTAAAGTTTCTTTCATCTCCAAGACAAGCTCGTATCGGTAGTATGCTTGGAATAATTGGTATGGTAATAGCTTTGATAGTTACTTTTTATCTGCCAAATTTTACTAATAAGATGTCAGTAATATTAATAATTTTATTAGGCGGAATAGTTGGTGGCTTTATTGCAAAAAAGATAGCTATGACAGCTATGCCTCAATTAGTTGCTGGATTTCATTCTTTTGTAGGTTTAAGTGCGGTAATGGTAGCGTACGCTAATATATTATCGCCAGAAAATTTTTCTATCGGAATTTCAGGTAGTTTACTGGTAAGTTCTTTAATAGAGATTTCTATTGGAGTAACTATAGGAGCGATAACTTTTAGTGGATCATGTATTGCTTTTGCTAAGCTACAGGGGTTAATGAGTGGTTCGCCAATAAAATTCTTTGGCCAGCAATATGTGTGTTTAATAATTAGCGTAATCTTATTAGTTTTAGTAATAAAATTTATTAGAACAGAAGAGTTAATTTCATTCCATGCTATTGTATTTTTAGCTTTGTTACTTGGAGTATTATTAATAATACCTATTGGTGGAGCTGATATGCCGGTGGTGGTTTCAATGCTAAATTCTTATTCTGGTTTTGCAGCAGCTGGCATTGGTTTTACTTTAGGTAATAACCTGTTGATTATTACTGGAGCTTTAGTAGGAGCTAGTGGCGCTATACTTAGCTATATAATGTGCGGGGCTATGAATAGGTCATTAGTAAAAGTAATATTTGGAGCTTTTCTAAAACAACCTAAAAATATTTCTGCTGATAATAATAGCGATAAAGTAGCAAAAGTAAGTAGTCCTGAAGATGCGGGTTATTTATTAAAAAATGCTGATTCTGTTATAATAGTTCCAGGCTATGGTATGGCAGTTGCTCAGTCGCAGCATATAATTAAAGAAATGGTAGATAAGCTAGAAGCTGAAAATATTGATGTAAAATTTGCTATTCATCCTGTAGCTGGAAGAATGCCGGGTCATATGAATGTTTTATTAGCTGAAGCTAATATTGATTATGAAAAAGTATTTGAACTAGAAGAAATTAATCGTGATTTTGTTAATACTGATATAGTTTTAGTTATTGGCGCGAATGATATTTACTAACCCAGCCGCTAAAAATAATCCAGCCAGTCCTATTTATGGTATGCCGATTCTTGATGTAGAAAAGCAAAGACAGTATTATTTATTAAGAGATCTATGGCGCCTGGCTATGCAGGCATAGAAAAATGAATTATTCTATAATGATAATACTTTAATGCTTTTTGGTGACGCTAAGAAAGTTACGGAAGAAATAGTTAAGCATCTAAATGAATAAGATGCTTAATTTAAATAGATTGGTTTATATCTTTATTTCGAAATAGTATTTTTTGCTGCTTTAGTAGTTTGTCTATTGGTAGATATAGTTGTAGGTTTATTAAGAAAATTCTTTTTATTTAATTTACTGCCTATTTCTTTACTTTTATTTATGCCTTTTTCAATTTCAGAAATCTTTTTAGATAAATAAGCTGTTATTTTTGTTAGATCTAAAGTTGAAGTAGCAGTACGTAATATTTTGTAGGTTTTTTCTTTAGTAGATTGTGGAGCTTTGATTGTTTTTTTCATATATTCGTCATATTCTTTTGATCCAATGACAGGTGGATTTAAATTAGATGTATCTCGATTTTCTTTTAGAAGTAAATTATGTTCTTTAGCCTTATTTTCGATTAATTGTTGATACTTGTCCTATTCTTTTTTACGGTTGGATCATCTAAAAAATTTTCTGTTGTTTTCACCATTTCATTTGTTGCTTGTAATTCATTTTTTGATAATTGGGTAATTGGAGTAACTATTTCAGTATGTTGAGCATGCAACTCTTGATTAAAACTTTTGCTAATTGTTCATAGCTGGAAGTTTTTTTAATTGTTCCAACTTTACCTTTTGCCATTTCAATTAAATTATCTACTACGAAAGGTCCTTTATCTAATGAACTATCTT